>CAJTPS010000005.1 GCA_910578555.1 uncultured Lachnospiraceae bacterium | reverse complement strand
TCTGTGTTGATTTCATAAAGCGGTATACCGTATCTTTAGCAAAAGCCGGCGTGTTTCTTCCCGACAGCAGATTCATGTACATGCTTCTGTTTGAAAAGATCAGGAGAAACAGATACTGAAAAATCTGTGTCACAGGTGTACCTTTCTTATGATAAGCGCCCGCCGTTTTCAGGGCAGACGTCACATGGAATCTGGCGAAAAATCTTTTGATAGTTTTAGAAATCTGGTTATCATTCTGGTTGTCTTGTGTTATACTGTTATTCATAGCATGAGCCTCCGTTGGTATGTTGTTTTCTGGACAATTCAATTATACCAAAAACAGAGTGTTTCATGCTATTTTATTGCCAGTTTTTATTGGATTTTCAAGGTGCATAGGCGCTTATTCAAGTGCGAAGTTTGAGTAATTTATTTTTGTTATGGACTTACTTAACCACGATGTCGGAAGGTGAGGCAGTTGGGATTGTATGCTATGACAGATATATCGGTTCATACGTTATGGGATGGTTCGTGTTGTGCCTCTATTTTGCTTTTGTCAATCATGTTGGCACTGTGAAAGTACAATACTTGTATTTTGGTTGTTTTTTCATATGTAATGTTTTGGGGTTCTGCAATAGAAATACTTTTCTGAAAGAAATTGATTCTGAAATCAGAGAGACTAATGATGTGAGAGACAAGATTCTGGAAAGTATGCCGGAAATAGCTGTCGATGCTTCCGGTGACATGCCCGATTTATGGATTACATATGGTAACAGAGAAGAGGCTCTGATGCCGGATCAGCTTGCGCAATTAAAATATTATTTATTTCCGGATTTTGATTTTATCAATATCTATGGAATACAGGAAAATTATCAGCGCGAAATGAAGGATATTATTGCTGAATTTAGTTTTGACTATGTTGTCCTATACGGCGTAAATAATGACTTTTATGATAGCTATTATTGGTTTTTTGCTGACGGTTTATCGAATGCAGCGGAAAAGTATGACAATGGATGTTATCAGGCATATAAGGTAATACGGGATGAAAATACAGATGAATTTCGTTGGTTTGAACCGATATTATAGCAGGAGCAAATACTATTTTGCACGATTCCGCCAGTAAAATCATTTGTTATGCGATTTTGTGAAGAAGGAAAGTGAACACACAATTTTCACAATTTCATAAAAATCGGAACACATTTTTTTTGTAAATTTAGTGGAAGAATGAAAAAATCAAGGAGGAATTTGTTTTGATACAAGTGGAACACCTGGTAAAAAGATACGGTGTACATACAGCGGTGGATGATTTGTCTTTTACGGTGGAAAAGGGGCAGATTTATGGTTTTCTGGGACCTAACGGAGCCGGGAAATCGACGACGATGAACATTATGACGGGATATATTGCGGCGAATAGCGGTACCGTGACGATAAACGGGTATGATATCTTAAAGCAGCCTGAGATAGCCAAAAGATGCATCGGCTATCTGCCGGAGGTTCCGCCGTTATATACGGATATGACGGTCCGGGAGTATCTGATGTTTGCAGCCGAGCTGAAAAAGGTAGGCAGGAGAGAGCGGGCGGCGCATGTGGAGGCAGTCATAGAGCAAATCCAGTTGCAGGAAGTACAGGAGCGGCTGATCCGGAATCTCTCCAAGGGATATAAACAGCGCGTCGGTCTGGCGCAGGCGCTGATTGGCGATCCGGATGTGCTCATACTGGATGAGCCGATGGTCGGCCTGGACCCGAAACAGATCATAGAGATGCGCGATATGATCCGGGGACTGGCGAAGGAGCACACGGTGATTCTAAGCTCCCATATCTTGTCCGAGGTGAGCGCGGTGTGCGATCATATTATGATTATTTCCGCGGGTAAATTAATGGCGGACGGATCCCCTGAGGAACTGCAGCAGATGATGCGCGGCAGAGCGGTGCTTGCAGTGACAGCTTTCGGCACGAAGGAACAGGCAGAAGAAATCTTAGGCGGTATGGAGCAGATCGCTTCATACACAGTGGAAGCGGGGCAGGAGACGGACACTGTGGCGCTTCATGTTGAGGCTTTAGACGATGCGGATATCCGGAAGGAACTTTCAACGGCTCTGACCGGGGCTGGTATGCCGATTCTGTCCATGAACCGTGTGGAGAAATCACTGGAGGATATTTTCCTGCAATTGACGGAAAATACCGACGAGACATCGATGGAGGAAGCTGGCGCGGATGAGAACAGCCCTGAACAGGATCGGGAGCGAGGGGATTTTATAGAGGACAGTGTAGAAAAGGGGGAAACGGACGATGACAGCGATTTATAAGAAAGAATTGAAGTCGTTTTTTCATTCTTTTATCGGCTGGCTCTATCTGGCGGTCATGCTGTTTATGATGGGTATTTATTTTATGGTGCTCAATATGCTTTCCGGATATCCTACGATTTCGTATGTTTTACAGAGCGTTGTGTTTCTGCTGCTCATTACGGTTCCGATCCTGACGATGCGTACATTTGCGGAGGAACGGAAGTACAAGACTGATCAGCTGATTCTAACGGCGCCGGTCCCGGTTTGGAAGATCGTAATGGGTAAATATCTGGCGCTTGTGACGGTGTCTGCGATTCCGATGTTTGTGATCGGTCTGACGCCGGTTTTTCTTATGCGTGCGGGAGAATTTCAGACAGGCACATCTTATACGGCGCTGCTGGGATTCTTTCTGTACGGATGTCTGGGGCTGGCAGTCGGTCTATTCCTGTCTTCGCTGACCGAGAGCATTGTGATTTCAGCAGTGCTGTCTTTTGCGGCTATGTTTCTGGGATATATTATGTCGGGACTCAGCAATGTCATAGCGTCCTCGGGGACATCGGCGGTTGCGGAATATATTGCGAAATTTCTGCTGTGTTTTGATATGGTCGGACGGTTTGATTCCTTGTGCAACGGGTATTTTCAGATGGAATCCGTAGCATATTACGTGACAGCCACAGCGTTTGTGCTGTTCTGTACGACCCAGTCCATACAGAAGCGCAGATACGCAGTCGCGGGCAGAGGCATTAAACTGGGCGCGTACAGTATCGTCAATATCCTGGCGGCGGCAGTGGTGACTATCGCAGTCAATATTGGGCTGAATTATGTGCCGGATCAATATACGTCCATAGATGTGACGGCTAATAAACTGTATACACTCACGGAAGACACCATAAATACAGTCAGTGGATTGTCACAGGATGTCACAATCCATGTGCTGTCGGATACGTCGTCCAAGGATACAGATCTTGACCGGACGCTGCAGCAGATGCAGGGACTCTCGAAGCATATTAAGGTCGAGTATGTCGATCCGGTTGCCAATCCGAAGTTTTATTATAAATATACGGATACGGAACCGACGCGCAATAGTCTGATCGTGGTCGGTCCGAGCGGCGATATGGTTGTGGATTATAATGATATCTATGCGTATGAACCGAATTATACGACATACAGCTATGAGGTCACGGGCTATGATGGCGAGGGACAGATTCTTGCGGCCATCATGCGTGTGACAATGGATGAAACAGCCAGATTCTATATGATATCGGGTCATGACGAGTTGATTTTTGATGAGAAGTTCTTAAATGCTTTGGATAAGGAAAATGTGACTTATGAGGCATTAAGCCTTCACACGGTGGATCAGATTCCGGAGGATGCGGCCGGGGTGATACTGAACGCGCCGGTCAATGACTATGCGAAAGAGGATACGGAGAAACTGCTGGCATATCTGGAACAGGGCGGTAATGCGCTGATCATTCCCACATGGACGGGTACGGACATGACACAGTTTGAACGAATCATGGGGTACTATGACGTATCTGTGGTGGACGGGGTGATTGCGGAAGGAGACCGCAGCCGGTATTACCAGAATCCTTATAATCTGTTTCCTGAGATCGTGGAGGGAGACTTGACGGATCAGGTGGCAGGCGGCACGGTTTTTGCACCTTTATCGAGGGGGCTGCGCTATCCGGAGGAGGCGGAGAATATTCGCTATCAGCCGTTTCTGATGACAAGTGACAACTCGTTTAGTAAAACAGACATGTTAGACGCAGACAATTACCGAAAGGGCGATGCGGACATCGACGGACCTTTTGTGATCGGACTGAAAGTAGAGAAACCGACGGAGAACGGCGCGGTATCACAGGCGGTTATCGTGGCGTCAGAGCAGATATTTACCGGTCTGGCGGATGAGATCGTACCGGGATATAATTTAAAGCTTTTTGGCAGTGTGATCGCCGGTCTTGCGGATCACGAGGAATCGCTGGCAATTCCGGTGAAGTATTATGCGATCGGATATCTGGCATTCAATGCGCAGACGGTATATGCCGCCGGATTTGTGTCGGTGATTCTGCTTCCGGTTCTCTGTCTGATTAACGGGCTGTTGATCTGGCTCGGCCGCCGCAGAAAATAAATCGGCGTAACAGTTTATAACAGGGAAGCCGAAGTTACTGTTCACACAGTACTTAGCATTTATTGCTAAGTCCGTACGAAAACGTATATATTGCAAGCCGAAGGCTGAACTGTAAGCAGATTGGTAAATAGGCTTGATTTCCCCGTAAGTTTATGTAAAAATAGACATGATGACTTACGGGGATTCCCGCGTTAAGCGTATTATGCCGGTGAGACATGCGAAAAGATTGTGAAATAATTAACATATAAGTGACGGAGGAAGCTATGAGAGGAATCGATACGCAGGTTCGCAAGAACAGACGTCGCATTTTTAAAGAAGTGGCTAATCTCGCTTATCATTCAGAGAATCTGATTGATGATGTGGAGGCGCTTCCCTATCAGATCGTCGATTACGATGAATCGGAGTATGAGAGTATCTATAGAGAGCGTGCTATTGTGCGTGAACGGATCAGACTGGCTATGGGATTGTCCTTACGACCGGAGAATCGGCTGGTACATCTGACACAGGGACTGGAGGAGAGTAATATTTCCGAGAAATATTATGAGCCGCCCCTTATGCAGGTCATTCCCTCGGCGTGTAACGCCTGTCCGGAGAACTGCTATATGGTGACGGACCGCTGTATGGGATGTGTGGCACATCCGTGCAGGGAGGTGTGTCCCCGCGGCGCCATATCCATGAAGAACGGCCGTTCCGTGATCGATCAGGATAAATGTATCAAGTGTGGTAAGTGTAAGGCGGTCTGTCCGTATGATGCCATATCGCATCAGGTGCGCCCCTGCGCTGGAGCCTGTGGTGTGGGTGCGATCAAGAACGACGAGAAGGGCAGAGCGGTCATTGATAATGATCTTTGTGTTTCCTGCGGTCAGTGCATGGTGAATTGTCCGTTTGGCGCGATTGCGGATAAATCCCAGATATTCCAGCTGATCCGCGCCATGCAGTCAGGGCATAAGATCATTGCGCAGGTTGCGCCTGCTTTTGCGGGACAGTTCGGACCGGATGTGACGCCGGATATGCTGAAGACAGCATTGAAGGAATTAGGGTTTTATGATGTTTACGAGACGGCGATCGGCGCCGATCTGGGAGCGGTCGCGGAGGCTGAGCACTATGCCACGGAAGTTGCGACGGGCAAGCTGCCGTTTAGTCTGACTTCCTGCTGTCCTTCCTGGTCCGTGCTGGCAAAGCGTTTCTTTCCGGAAACGATAGACAAGATCTCTAACGCTTTGACGCCGATGGTGGCGACGGCCAGAATCATCAAAGAAGATCATCCCGATGCGAAGGTAGTCTTCATCGGACCATGTGCGTCCAAGAAGCTGGAAGCTTCGAGAAGAACGATTCGTTCCGATGTGGATTTTGTCATTACATTTGAGGAATTGACGGGAATCTTCGAGGCACGGGGCATTCTGCTGGACGAGATCAAGGCGATGGACGAGTTGAAAGGCGCGACCGGTGCGGGACGTGGTTACGGCGTGGCAGGCGGCGTTGCAAGTGCCATTGAGGAATGCGTGCGCGAATATTATCCGGATGTGGAGGTTAATATCGAACATGCGGAGAGTCTGGCGGAGTGTAAGAAGATGCTGATGCTTGCCAAGGCAGGCAAGAAGAACGGCTGTCTGATCGAAGGTATGGCATGTCCGGGCGGCTGTGTGGCGGGTGCCGGAACAAACATTGCGGTACCGGCGGCGGCGAAGGCGGTCAGCGCGTTCAAAGCATCGGCAGACAGACAAATACCGGATACAGGGAGGAAATCATGAGTCAGAAAATAAGAACAAGATATGCGCCAAGCCCTACAGGACGCATGCATGTGGGCAATCTCAGAACGGCATTGTATGCTTATCTGATCGCAAAACATGAGGGCGGGGATTTTATCCTCAGAATAGAGGATACAGATCAGGAGCGTTATGTAGAGGGCGCCGTGGATATCATCTACCGTACGCTTGAGAAAACCGGACTGTTTCATGACGAAGGACCGGATAAGGACGGCGGTGTGGGACCTTATGTGCAGAGTGAACGTCAGAAGCAGGGCATCTATCTGAAATATGCCAAAGAACTGGTAGATAAGGGCGAGGCATATTACTGTTTCTGTGATAAGGACCGTCTGGCCTCTCTGACCCGTACCGTGGCCGGCAAGGAGATCAATATCTATGATAAACACTGTCTGCATTTGTCTAAGGAAGAGGTGGAGGCAAATCTTGCCGCCGGTAAGTCTTACGTGATCAGACAGAATAATCCGACGGAGGGGACAACAACTTTTCATGATGATATTTACGGGGATATCAGCGTAGATAACGCAGAACTCGATGATATGATCCTGATCAAATCGGACGGATATCCGACCTACAATTTTGCCAATGTAGTAGACGATCATTTGATGGGGATCACCCATGTGGTAAGAGGAAATGAATACTTGTCGTCATCACCCAAATATAACCGTCTCTATGAAGCATTTGGCTGGGAGGTGCCGGAATATGTGCATTGTCCGCTGATCACTGACGAGAATCACCAGAAACTTTCCAAGCGGTGTGGACACTCCTCTTATGAGGATCTGATTGAACAGGGATTCCTGTCGGATGCAGTGGTTAATTTCGTGGCGCTGCTCGGATGGAGTCCGGAGGATAATACGGAAATCTTTACACTGGGAGAACTGATCGGCAAGTTTGATTATCATCATTTGTCCAAATCGCCGGCAGTGTTTGATTATACGAAACTGAAATGGATGAACGGCGAATATTTCAAGGCGATGGAGGCCGAACAGTTTTATGAGATGGCGGAACCGTATTTGAAAGAGGCACTCTCCGGCGATCTGGATCTTCATAAGATCGCGGCAATGGTTAAGACAAGAATAGAGATTTTTCCGGATATCAGAGAAATGGTCGATTTCTTTGAGAAATTACCGGAGTATGATGTGGAGATGTATACCCACAAGAAGATGAAAACGAATGCAGAGACTTCGCTGGAAGTGCTGCAGGAGGTTCTGCCGCTTCTGGAGGCACAGACGGATTACAGCAATGACGCGCTGTACCAGACGCTTGTTTCTTATGTAGAACAGAAGGGCTGTAAGAACGGATACGTGATGTGGCCGATACGGACGGCTGTTTCCGGCAAGCAGATGACGCCGGCAGGTGCGACCGAAATCATGGAAGTGCTCGGCAAAGAGGAGTCTCTTAACAGAATCCGTAAAGGAATCGGTAAATTACAAAATGCCTGAATGCATGGCAAACCCGGGTCAGGAACGGGCAATCAGGCACACTGCCGGGGCGGCGCAGGTCTTTGCGGGTCCCGGCAGCGGTAAAACTTACGTTATCGTACACCGTATCAGACAGCTCATTACAGGGCAGGGGATAGACCCTTCACATATTCTTGTCATCACATTTACGAAAGCGGCGGCGCTGGAAATGCAGGAACGCTTCTTTCGTCTCATGGAACCGGAGAGACCACCGGTCAGGTTCGGCACCTTTCATGCCGTGTTCTATCATATTCTGAAACAATCCGCGCAGTATCGCGATTATGTCATCATCACAGAATCTGAAAGGAGGAAATTAATCAGACAGATCATACATATGCATAAACGGTTTGCCTGTCTGCAGGAAGAAGATATGGACAGTGTGACGGCTTCTGTCAGCGCCTGTAAGACGTCTTCGGTTATAAAGCAGCTGCCGGTGCAGAAAATCACGGAACAGGATATTGTGTTTCTGACAGAGGAGTATACTGCATATCTGCGGGAATTCGGACAGATGGATTTTGATGATATTCTGTGTCATTGTCATGCTCTGCTGACCGGACAGCCGGATATTCTTATCCGCTGGCAGACGCAGTTTCAGTATATTCTGATCGATGAGTTTCAGGACATCTCGCCGAAGCAGTATGAGATCGTTAAGCTGCTGGCTGCGCCGGAGAATCATTTATTCATTGTGGGAGATGACGATCAGTCTATCTACGGATTCCGCGGGGCAAGTCCTGGCATTATGCGGGATTTTATGCAGGATTATCCGGAGGCCTGCCGAATCTTTCTGGATGTCAATTACCGCTGCAGCAGGCAGATCGTGGATGCGGCGGGCAGAGTGATCGGTGAGAACCGTAACCGCATTGGCAAGCAGGTTCGTGCGGCGCATGAGGATGGTGCGGGTGTGCAGCTGCAGATCTTCGCATCGGCGGCGGAAGAGGAAGAGAAGCTGGTTGAAGCGCTGGCACAGAAAAAGAAGCAGGAACTGCTTGATACATGCGCGATAATATGCAGGACGAATTATGACTGCGCCATGTGGGCACAGACACTTCGCAGGCAAAAGATACCGTTTATCATGAAAGAGGCGCCCAAAAACCGGTTCCGGCACTTCGTGATACAGGATATCATGGCATATCTGGCATTAGCGCAAGGGGAACTTGTACGAAAGCATTTTCTTCGCATTATGAACCGGCCGGTCAGGTATCTGAGAAGAGAAGCCGCTTCCGGGGAACGAATCAGTGAGAGAGCACTGACGGACTATTATAAGGATACACCGATGCTGCAGGAGCGGATAAGGAAATTATTCGGGGATCTGAAATGCCTGTGCGCGATGAAACCGTATCTGCAGATTCACTATGTCCGCAAAGTAATCGGTTACGACAGTTATCTTCTGGATAAGTACGGCACGGATAAGGCGCGTGAATTTCTTGATGCTGCGTCGGCATTTCAGGAATTTGCAAAAGGGTTCCGTACCGTGTCGGAAATCAGTGACTATATAAGTCAATATGAAGAGAGGCTGCAGACCATACAGACATGTGATAGAGAAGAGAACGGAATCAGACTTATGACCATGCACGCTTCGAAGGGGCTTGAGTTTGATACGGTGTATCTGCCGGATTGCCAGGAGGGCAGGATTCCTTCCGCCAGATCGCAGACAGCTGAGGAGATCGAAGAAGAACGCCGTATGTTCTATGTGGCGATGACCAGAGCCAGACGGGAGTTATACCTTATGGCATATAAGGGAAAAAGCGGAAAGGATGTCCCTTCCCGCTTCTTAACATGTCTGTGTCAGTCGTCCTCAGATACCAGTTCATCAAATTCTGCCGAGTCCAGGTACTCGTCGAACGCATCTGTTACGGCTTCGTATTCTTCATCGTCGTCAATATAGATAAGTTCCGGCTCCTCATTCGGATCGTCGGGATTCTCGCGGTAGCGATAGAACCAGACTTCGCCGTCTGCGTTGTCGCCGTTCTCGTCAAGCGGCAGAAGCGCAATATAATCCTGACTGCCGACCGACAGAATCGTTACGATGGCACATGTGACAGAAGTACCGTCCTCTAAATCAAGTTCGACGGTCATTTCTTCCGCATCGTAGCCGTTGTTGGTATCCTGCTTGCTGATTTTGTCCATTTGGGAGCCTCCTTTTACACTGGAATAGTTTTATTTTAAAGGAAAAGAGCCGGATATTCAATGTTGAAATAACTTTTTATTTAGAAAAATGCGTTTCTATGTTAGAATACCTTTATAGAACAATTGTGAAGGTTTATTAGTCGGAGGATTAGATGCACAGAGAATTTGAAGTGATAATGACACAAGCATATCCTTTGGGTGTTCAATTTATGCCGGAAGGCATGCATATAGCTGCAGTGTGTGACTGCAGGCGGAATAATAACGGCACTTCGGAAGCCGGAGTGATCCTATATGACAGGAAGCACAGAAACGGTATCCGGATACCGTTTCCAAACGGAAGCGGAACCGGCTGCATACGTGCTATGCTGCTCAAGGGTTACCATGATAAGTCCTGCAGTTATCTGTTCTATCAGGGAGACAGGATCTGGCAGGACCCGTACTGTAAGAAAATAGAGAAGCCGCATCGTTACGGTGTGCCTGGAAAAAGTATATCGCGCTGCATGGTGAGGACAGATGACTATGACTGGGAAGAGGATCGAACGATCGGACTGCCCTATGAGGATATGATCCTCTACGCCCTGCATGTACGCGGATTCACAAAGCACAGTTCGTCCGGCGTGCAGTGTCGTGGAACATATGCGGGAATCGTAGAGAAAATACCGTATCTGCAGGAACTTGGGATCACATCCGTTCTTCTGATGCCATCCTATGAGTTTGAGGAAATCATGGAACGCGCGCCGGCCTTGGCAGTCATGACGATGGAACAGGCGGCAGCCTCCTACAGGCAGCTGCCGGAGCAGGCGGCGGCAGGGGAAGGTACAGGACAGGAGATAAAGGAGACGTGTCTCAAAGACAAAACACGCAGAGTAAATTACTGGGGGTATCAGAAGGGGTTATACTATATTCCCAAGAGCAGTTATGCTTACGGTAAAGATCCGGATGCAGAGTATAAGGATATGGTCAAGGCACTGCACGGAAACGGAATAGAGGTGCTTATGCAGTTCTATTTCCCGCCGGAGATCAGTCCCATGGAGATGCTGGAGATTCTGAAGTACTGGGTATTGGAGTACCATATAGACGGGTTCCATGTACTGGGAGCGGATCTGCCGATCGATCTGTTTGCGAAAGAACCGCTCCTGGCTGATACAAAGCTTTTGACCACACAGCAGTATTGTCCGAAGGAAACGGATTATATCATGCCTGCAAGACGGCTTGGCTGGCTGAGTGAGGGATTTCTCTATGATATGCGCCGGGCGCTCAAGGGCGATGACAATCTGATCAACCAGCTGATCTATCATGTGCGTAACAATCGTACGGATACGGGCATCATCAATTATATTGCGAAGTGGGAAGGTATGCGTCTTCGTGATCTGGTGTCCTATGACCGCAAGCATAATGAGAACAACGGAGAAAATAATCAGGACGGCACAGATTACAATTGCAGCTGGAATTGCGGCGCAGAGGGGAAGAGCCGCCGCAAATATATCGCGGAGTTGCGCATGAAGCAGATGAAAAACGCATTATCGCTTGTATTATTATCGCAGGGGACGCCGCTTCTGTATAGTGGAGACGAGTTTGGCAATACACAGGAAGGCAATAATAACCCTTATTGTCAGGACAATGCCGTGTCGTGGATCAAGTGGAACCAGATGGAGAGCGGCAGACCGCTTCTGGAATATACCAGGGCGCTGATTGCATTGCGCAAGGCGCATCCGATTCTGCACGGCAGAGACCCGCTGCGGGGAATGGATTCTCTATCCTGCGGGTATCCGGATATCTCTTTTCACGGCAGGGAGGCATGGCGGCCGGATACGAGCCCGGCCAGCAGGAGCATAGGGATCATGTACTGCGGGTACTACGGTGAAATCGACGGAAAGCAGGATGATACATTTTTTTATATCGGCATCAACTTTCACTGGAGGGGGCACTATCTGGGACTGCCGCAGCTTCCGAAGGGAAAAGAGTGGGTGCTCTATACGGATACGGAACTTCCGGAAGATTTGACTGATTCCGTGGAAGATACTGTGAGAGCATCCGAAGACGAGACGGCAGAGGCAGTACAGGAAATTTATGTTTCACCGCGGTCAATAGCCGTCTATATGGCGAAGAACTGCCAGCCCATATCAAAACAAAGGAAGCGAGTTCATGATTAAGGCATGGGAACATTTTAAGACGATTACGCATCACAAAAGACTGGTCATGGAGGGGTGCTTTAAAGTGGGACTGTACCGGCAGGGTATTATGCATGATCTGTCCAAATACAGTCCGGCAGAATTTCTGGTGGGCGCCAGATACTGGCAGGGTAACAGAAGCCCGAATAATGCGGAGCGTGAGGACATCGGTTATTCTTCCGCGTGGCTGCATCACAAGGGACGCAATAAGCACCATTATGAATACTGGATCGATTACAGCACAAAAGATATCGAGGGTGGTATGGCACCTGCACCTATGCCGCAGCGGTATGTGGTGGAAATGTTTATGGACCGGGTTGCCGCCTGCAAAGTTTATCATAAAAGTGCATACACGGATCAGGACCCGCTCCTGTACTACCGGTCTTCTAAGACACCCCCGCCTCTGCACCCGAGGACGAAGCGGCAGTTAGAATTCCTGCTGCACATGCTGGCGGATTACGGAGAAGAGAAGACATACAGATACGTCAGAACGAGGATATTACGAAAACATAGAAGATGAGTGACCCGCGCACTCCTTTTTGCATAGGATATTGTATGACAAAAAGGAGATGAGAGCTTATGAATTGTTGGATTATTCTTTTATTGTTACTTTCCGGTAATCAGAACGGTTGTAGATGTATTGAGGAACCGGAGTGCGGATGCGAACCTCCGACACCTCCCTGCCGACCGAGAGAAAGAGAGAGAGAATGTGATAGGGACCGCGACCGTGATTGTGATTGCGGAAGGGATCGTGACCGTGATTGTGATCGTGGCAGAGACAGGGACCGTGACTGTGATCGCGGCAGAGACAGAGACTGTGACTGCGATCGCGGCAGAGATTGTGACGCGGACAGAAATCCGTGCTCTTGCAATAATGACTCCCGCTTTGAACCACGTTTTGATTCCAGACCGTTTAACAATTCCGGATGCGGATGCGACGGTAAGTAATTGTTATGCAGTTGCCCTTTCTTTTTGGTTGACGGAAGGAAAGGGCAATGATAAACTGAATTTTGGTACAAGCCAGGAAGCACTGTCCGATTCGTTTGTACGCATCGGTCATCGGCTTCGGATCGGAGGATAAGAATGATAGACGGAAATAAAGTGTTATTCAGCGGTATGCAGTCCACAGGAAATCTGACACTGGGCAATTATCTGGGCGCGCTTAAGAATTGGATTACCCTGTGTGATGAATATATGTGTTTCTATTCTGTGGTGGATCTGCATTCCATTACCATAAGACAGGACCCGGCAGAACTTCGCAAACGTGCGAGAAATCTGCTGACATTATATATCGCCGCAGGGATCGATCCGGAGAAGAACTGTTTATACTATCAGTCCCATGTGTCGGGACATGCGGAATTGTCATGGATTCTCAACTGTTTTACTTATATGGGTGAGTTGAACCGCATGACGCAGTTTAAGGATAAAGCATCCAAGCATGCGGACAATATCAATGCGGGATTGTTTACGTATCCGGTGCTTATGGCGGCGGATATCCTGTTGTACCAGGCGGATGTTGTGCCTGTCGGCAAGGACCAGTTACAGCACCTTGAGATCACCAGAGACATTGCGCAGCGCTTTAACGCGATCTACGGCGATGTATTTACGATACCCGAACCGTACATCGGTAAGACGGGGGCCAGCATTAAGAGCCTGCAGGATCCGGCCAAGAAGATGTCCAAGTCCGACGAGAATCCGAACGCCAGCATATATCTGATGGATGATCCCGATACGATCATACGTAAGTTCAAGAGAGCGGTGACAGACTCCGAGGCGTGTGTGCGCTATACGGAAGCCCAGCCGGGAATACGGAATCTGATTGATATCTACAGTGTGTGTACGGGCAAGACTCCGGAAGAAGTTGAGAAGGAGTTTGAAGGAAAGGGCTACGGCGATTTCAAGATGGCGGTCGGAGAAGCGGTGGTCGGCGTATTAAAGCCGTTGCAGGAACGTTTCGCAGACCTGACGAAAAATAAGGATTATATAGACAGGATTATTAAAGAAAATGCGGAGAAGGCAAATTACTATGCCCTGAAGACTCTCCGCAAAGTACAGAAAAAGGTAGGGTTCCCGGAAAGAATCCGGTAAGTTTTGAGTTATCCGAGTTTGCCGCAGGCAAATCTCGTAATCGAGCGCAGCCCGATATTTTATGGTATAGGAAATTTTTCCGGTTATCCGAGTTTGCCGCAGGCAAATCTCGTAATCGAGCGTAGCTCGATATTTTATGGTATAGGAAATTTTTCCGGTTATCCGAGTTTGCCGCAGGCAAATCTCGTAATCGAGCGCAGCCCGATATTTTATGGTATAGGAAATTTTTCCGGTTATCCGAGTTTGCCGCAGGCAAATCTCGTAATCGAGCGTAGCTCGATATTTTATGGTATAGGAAATTTTTCCGGTTATCCGAGTTTGCCGCAGGCAAATCTCGTAATCGAGCGTAGCTCGATTTTTTATCCTTGAAATACATCCGTAAAATATCCGGCGCCTGAGATCGGTTCACCGCCCTGTAACAGATGGTTTGTGTCACCGATCACCTGCGCGCGGAAATATGCAATATTATTCTGCCGTTCTTCCGTGGCAAGAATGGTCACAGAGGTGGGCGCCAGATAGAAATTGTGACACAGCAGGGCAGGAGAGAAGCCCAGCAGGTGGCTCATCATCACACATGTGATACCAAGATGGCAGAAGATTACAATAGTATCATTTTTACCGGATGCATTATGCATGCCGGCATCGAGATCCGCCGACACTTTAGTCTGCGGCACAGAGGTATGCGCGGCAGTATTTACGTTGATATAATAGTTGTGGTATCTCTTATAGCCGTATGTTTCAATGAGACGGTCGAGATCCCTGCAGGTCTGTTGATAAGCGGGTACAAGATCGGGATTGGAACTGTACACTTCCGTTTTCTTCCATGCTTCCTTATCATAGATTTCCGGTATTTCTGTCCAGTATTCCGGCATAAAATCCCATGGGACGCCGAAACGGTCCGTAGTCGGATCATCGACCCGGTAATAGAACTCCCGCATCCAGTCATATGTGACGGCAGTACGGCCGATGCGCTCTAAGCTGTAAGAGGCTGTCTGCTGCGCCCTGCCGAGCGGAGAACAGTAGAAATCTATCTGATCCGTATTCCATTTAGAGATTCTGTCTGATAACAGTTTTGCTTCTCTGACTCCCTTGTCCGTCAGAGCGTCATTCACATAATCGGGATCTCCGTGTCTGATAAATATAATTCTCATAATACGCCTCCCACTTTAGTAAAATTTAATTAGTGTTTCGCTTTATTCTAGTATATAATAACATAAGTATTGTATATTAAGAAATATTTTTTTGCATATTTATATGGCCTGTTATACATAAGTTTGGGAAGGCAGATCTGACTGCCGGTATATGGGCTGCACAGAAGAACGGAGGAAGAGTTATGTTTGGTGCAAAAAAGAAAACGAACGGGGCGCTGAATAAGATAAACAGCGGGAAGGGTAAGAACATTGCCATAGGGACGATTGTGGTGGTCCTCCTGCTGCTGCTTGTGAGTGAATCCTATTATTCCATTCAGGAGGAGGAGCAGGCAGTGGTATGTACTTTCGGATCGCCGAAGGCGGTCACGACACCGGGACTGCATTTCAAAATCCCGTTTATCCAGACGGTGACGAAGGTCAATACGACGATTCAGGGATTTTCCATCGGGTACCACGCCACAGGCGAGGAGGCGGATGCCCTGATGATTACCTCAGATTATAATTTTATCTTTGTGGATTTCTATGCCGAATATAGAGTGACTGATCCGGTCAAGGCATTGTATGCTTCGCAGGACCCGGAACTGATACTCAAAAATATTGCACAGAACTGTATCCGGACGACGATTGGTTCCTATAGCGTAGACAGTGTGCTCACGACCGGTAAGAATGAGATCCAGTCGAATATCAAGCAGATGATCCTGGATAAGCTGGAGAATTATGATATCGGCATACAACTCGTTAATATCACGATTCAGGATGCCACACCGCCGACGGCGGAAGTTGAGAATGCATTTAAGGAAGTGGAGACAGCCAAGCAGGGGAAGGAAACGGCGCTCAATAATGCCAATAAGTACCGCAACGAGCAGATCCCGGGGGCAGAGGCTGAGGCGGATAAGATTCTGCAGGACGCGGAGGCTGCCAAGCAGGAGAGAATCAATGAGGCGAACGGTCAGGTGGCGCGTTTTAATTCCATGTATCAGGAATATGTAAAATATCCGGAAGTGACGAAGAAACGTATGTTCTATGAAGCAATGGAAGATGTTCTGCCGGAGATCAAGGTGATCATTCAGGGCAAGGATGGCAGCACGGACACGATTCTGCCGTTAGACAGCTTCGTGTCTGCGGATTTTACCGGTAATGCTTTCGGCAGGAGTGAGGCGCAGCAGACAGACGATACCGGGAATGATTCGACGACGGATAATCAGTAACAGCTGCGTACACCGGGTGCAGGCGCGACATACGGAGCTATAAGCCTGCAGGAATCCGGCTGATTTGGAAATGATGTTCAGATGATAGAGTGGAGGATAACAGGGTGGATTATAATCAGAATATGAACCAGACGAACAATACATCAACGCCTTTCGAGCATTTTAACTCGGACGGCACGAAGAAGAAAAATAAAAAGGATAAGAAGAAAGGCTCCGCATTCGGAATCATGGCAGCGCTGATTGCAGTCGTTGCGCTGTTTGTACTGGGTAATTCGATGGTGGTCACAAAGCAGAACCAGTTCAAACTGATCAGACAATTCGGGCGGGTGCAGCGCGTCGTAACGCAGTCGGGACTTACCTTCAAGATTCCTTTTGTGGAATCCGTTGACACGATTCCGAAGGAACTGTTGCTTTATGATTTGCCGGCGTCGGATGTCATTACATCAGATAAGAAAACGATGATACTGGACAGCTATGTGCTCTGGCATGTGACGGACCCTTTGAAATTTGCCCAGACACTGAGTTGTTCCGTTACCAATGCGGAAGGACGTATCGATGCCATTGTGTATAATGCGACGAAAAACACGATTTCCAATATGAAGCAGGACGAGGTCATCCGCAGCCGTGACGGCAAGATGACGATCACCGTAGATGAGAGCGAGACGGATGTGACGGGCAACGATCTGGTATTGTCGGAAGAGAAGCAGGAAGTGATCGAAATCACATCCCTGACAGAAGAGATCATGGCACAGATCAACCATGTGGAAGAGCAGTACGGTATAGAAATCGTGGTGGTGGATGTTAAGAAGCTGGATCTTCCTGATGATAATAAACAGGCAGTATATGCCCGCATGATCTCCGAGCGTGAGAACATTGCGGCTCAGTACACGGCAGAAGGTAAATCAGAGGCGAAGATGATCGAGAATACGACGGACAAAGAGGTGTCCATCATGCTCTCTGACGCGCAGGCAAAGGCGGAAGCAACGGTGGCGGAAGGTGAGGCGGAGTATATGCGTATTCTGTCGGACGCCTATGCGAATCCGGAGAAAATGGACTTCTATTCTTTCGTGCGTGCGCTGGATGCCGTCAAAGCAAGCATTACCGGAGACAATAAGACGGTGATTCTGTCGGATGATTCACCGGTGGCACAGATCTTTAACGGCCAGTATTAGGGTTCTGCTACATGTTTAACGATACAATGATACCGGAAGGATTATTTCACATATACAGACAGAAAGGGATCGGCATACGATGAATGTAGACAAATTTTTAGAGACGCTGGACTCTTATTTTGCGAATCAGGAGATCGAACAGGTCGATCCCTTTCTCGTATCTTCTCTGGCGCAGGCAAAAGAGGAGCAGGATTACGGCGCTTATATTACGATCTGTAATGAGATGATCGGTTTCTACCGCAGTGTTTCCGCATTCGAAAAAGCTTATGTGGCGGCGGAGGACGTGCTCCTGCTTATGGAAGAACTGCAGATGGAGCATACGGAGCATTTCGCCACAACGCTGCTGAATGCGGCCACGGCTTATCGTGCGGCTGGAGAGTATGAAACCGCGCTGCGATATTACAGACAGGCGCTGCAAATCTATAACGGCATTCTGCAGCCGCAGGATTACCGGTACGCGGGACTGTATAATAATATGAGCATCCTGCTGGAGAAAATGAATCAGAACGATGAGGCGATCGCCTGTGCCAGCCAGGCGCTTGCAATCATCGAGACACTGGAAGGCGGCGAGATGGAGACGGCGACGACGCTGACCAATCTTGCGCTGTTACATTTCAAGGTATCGCATCCGGAGCAGGCAAAGGCATTGCTGGAGCGCGCGCTTACTCTATTTGAGGGAGGCGGCGGGAATACGGATGCCCATTACAGCGGGGCGTTGGCCGGTGTGGCGGAAGCGTACTATCGTATGCAGGATTATGGCAAAGCCTTGACATATTATGAGAAGGCGCTCGCTGAAGTGAAAGCGCATTTCGGGGAAAATATGAGCTATGCGGTTCTGTGTGAGAACTGCGCGGCGGTCTGCGGGATGCTGGGCGAGACAACAAAACAGCAATCTTATCTGGGGCAGGCGGCGAAAGTGAAGCAGGAGTTGTCCCGTTAAGGAGTGCTGGAGTATGTGCAGATGAGGATTCCTATAAGGGCTGGCATGGAAAGGCTTAGACATGAAAGGATTGGAGTTATCACAAAGATATTATGAAGCATATGGCAGAGCGATGATCGAGGAGCGGTTTTGTGAAATTGCAGATCAGACTGCTGCCGGACTGGCAGGCGCCGGCTCCGAATGTCTCGGATTTGATGATGAGATATCGATGGATCATGATTATGGTCCGTCTTTTTGCATCTGGCTGCCGCGGGAAGTATATGTACAGTACGGAGCACGGATGCAGGCGGCATATGAAGCGCTGCCGCAGGAGTTTATGGGATTTTCCGGCCGGGTGTGCGAGGAACAGGGACAGGGCAGAGTGGGCGTGTTGTGTCTTGAAGATTTCTACCGTGGAATATTAGGCTATGATAGAGCGCCGGTTACAGAGCAGGAATGGCTGACAGTCCCGGAGGAGAATCTGGCAACGGCAGTAAGCGGAATGGTCTTTGAGGACAGAAGCGGCAGCTTCACCCAGATTCGCAACGATCTTATGCAGTACTATCCGCGCATGGTATGGGTCAGAAGACTGGCGCAGAGCCTTGCTAAGGCGGCACAGACAGGACAGTATAATTATGCGCGCGCCATGAAACGTGGGGAACGTATTGCGGCGGAACTGTCTCTTTCCGAATTTGTGCGGGAGAGCATGAAAGTCGTCTATCTGTTAAACAGACGCTATGCACCTTATGATAAATGGCTGCGTCGGGGAATGAAAGAACTGTCTCAGTGTGCAGAGATCGGAGATATGCTTGATCTGCTCTATACGATTCCCGATCCCGCCGCGGCGTGGGAAGGGGTTACAGCGCAGGACTATGTCTACAATCTGAATACCGAAGACGGCAGAATCCTGATTATTGAAGCGGTCTGCAATATTATTGTGCAGGAGTTAAATGCACAGGGTCTGTCCGACCGACAGGATAATTTCCTGCAGAACCATTTACAAGCGGTATTACAAAGCGGCGGTGTTTCGTGATTGCAAAAGCCGGTTTTTAGATATATGATTACGGTAGGACTTTTGATCGAAGAGGGGGACTCCTATGACCTTTGATATTATCGCTATCCTCATCATCGTTACGCTGGTTGGCGGGTTCGGGTTCGCACTGAAATCTGACTGGGGTGCGCGTATGGGGAAGGATCTGGGCAGGAGACATATGAAGGATCTCGGGATGGACGACGGGCGGGAAGAATATCATGAATGATCTGCTGAAAAAGGCGGATCGAATCCTGATCATCGGCTGTCTGTTTGCAGCGTTGCTGCTCGGTATTTTTTTTGCGCTACATCGTACAGGGGGCAGTACGGTACGTGTCTTGCGCGACGGCATAGAACTGAAACAGATTGCCCTGCATGATGGTGATCGGGATAGTCAGGCTATATATTTCTTAATTAAATACAAGGTCACAGATCGTCAGCATAAACAAAAGACATCAAAAATATATACGGAAGATGCGGTAGAAACAGAAGTGATCTATTATGAGAAGAGACCGGAACTTCCGAAAACGGGAAGCTATAATCTTATTTCCGTTGCGGACGGCAGGGTGACGATGGAAGCGGCGGACTGCCGGGATCAGATCTGCGTACGTCACAGACCGATTTCATCTGACCGGGAGAACATTATCTGCCTGCCGCATAAGCTTGTGGTTGAAATAACAGGCAGTGACAGACAATCGGGAACGGCATGGGACCGGAAGACGGAAGGCAATCTGCCGGGTATGGAAGACGGGCAGTTAGACGGGGTGACGCGATGATCAGGAAGACAGTTGCATTAGGTTTTTTTCTTGCCCTCGCACTGATTCTTGCCTATGTGGAATCTTTGATCCCCTTTTCTTTCGGTATACCGGGGATCAAGCTGGGACTGCCGAATCTAATCGTTGTCATGTTGTTATACAGTAATGGTTCGACACAGATAAATCCGAGTATGACGGTGCAGAATACACAGACAGGACAAGACATGACAGGGCCTGACCAGCATACAGGGCACGGCGCTTTCGTGCGGGGCAATAAGACAGTGAACAGCTGTATCAGGGATGCGCTGCTAGTGAATGGACTGCGCATTATCCTGTCGGGATTTCTGTTCAGCAATCTGTATACGATCCTGTATGCGCTTGCAGGCGCGGTATGCAGTTTTGCGGCGATGCTGCTCGGCAGACGGCTTGGATGTTTTTCCGTGATCGGTGTGAGTGTTCTGGGAGGTGTGTTCCATAATATCGGGCAGATCATCGTTGCGATGCTTGTGGTGGAAACAATTTATGTCGGGTACTACATACCGTTCCTGATCATATCAGGTACGGTGACCGGCGCAGTGCTGGGAGTGGCGGCGCTGGAACTTATGCCGTATCTGTGGAGAAACCGTACGGCGTAAAGGCGTCTACAGGCAGGAAGCGTCCGTCTGGAAAGCGGCGGGCGGATATGAATGAAGAACAGGAGAGGATTATGTACGCCTATATAAAAGGAACTTTAGAGGAAATGGCGGAGGACAACATTGTTGTCGAGGCCGGGGGCATCGGCTATAACGTGAAAGTGTCCACGACCACGGCGGATCTGCTTCCGCCGCTCGGAAATGAAGTGAAAATATATACCTATACGCTTGTGCGGGAAGATACTTTCTCGCTTTATGGATTCATGACGAGAGATGATCTGGAAATCTTCCGCAAGCTGATTACCGTTAACGGCATTGGACCAAAAGGCGGACTGGCGATTCTATCTGTCATGAGTGCGGATGCGTTGCGGTTTGCGATTATGGCAGGGGATGCGAAGGCGATTGCCAAAGCGCCCGGCGTGGGCAGTAAGACTGCGGAACGTGTGATTCTCGACCTGCGGGACAAGATATCGCTGGGGGATACGCTGCGGGGGCTCGGAGAATCGGCGCCGTCTATGAACGGGGCTTTATCATCTGGCGGAAGTCAGGATAATCTGATGAAGAAAGAGGCGATTGAAGCTCTGGTTGCACTCGGCTATTCTGCATCGGATGCCGCAACTGCCGTGAAGAAAGTGGAAGTGACAGAGGACACAACTGTGGAGAGTATCCTGAAAGCCGCTTTAAAATATATGTTTTAAGTAATATTTGAGCGATCACGAATAAGAAAACAACTGGGAATCGTAAGCATATTGTTATTATATTAAGAAATGAGGAAGTAGATGAGCGGCAGAATGATCGAGACAAACCTAATAGAGGAGGACATCAAAATCGAAGGTTCTCTTCGTCCGCAGACCTTAAATGACTATATTGGTCAATCCAAGATTAAAGAAAATCTTAAAGTTTATATAGAGGCGGCGAAGCAGCGCCATGATGCATTAGATCATGTTCTTTTCTACGGACCGCCGGGCCTTGGTAAGACGACGCTGGCGGGTATTATCGCCAATGAGATGGGGGTTCACATGAAAGTCACCAGCGGGCCGGCGATTGAGAAACCCGGTGAGATGGCGGCGATCCTGAACAACCTGCAGGAGGGCGATCTGCTGTTTGTGGACGAGATACACCGGTTGAACCGGCAGGTGGAAGAGGTATTATATCCGGCGATGGAAGATTATGCGATCGATATTATGATCGGCAAGGGAGCTTCTGCCAGATCCATCCGTCTGGATCTGCCGCACTTTACGCTGGTAGGCGCAACCACGCGGGCAGGACTTCTGACGGCGCCTCTGCGGGACCGGTTTGGCGTGATCCACCGGCTGGAATTTTATTCGGTTGAGGAATTGAAAGTGATCATTCAACATTCGGCGGTGATCCTGGGCGTAAAGATTGATGAGGAAGGCGCTTTGGAACTGGCGAGAAGAAGCCGCGGCACGCCGAGGCTTGCGAATCGTATTCTAAAGAGAGTAAGGGATTTCGCACAGGTAAAATACGACGGGGTGATTACCCTGGGGGTTGCCAATATTGCACTCGATCTGATGGATGTGGACAAGATGGGATTAGATCACATTGACAGAAATATCCTGTGTACGATGATTGATAAGTTTAAAGGAGGACCGGTAGGTCTGGATACTCTGGCGGCAGCCATCGGAGAAGATGCCGGTACGATAGAAGATGTCTATGAGCCTTATCTGATCAAGAACGGGTTCTTAAACAGAACGCCCCGCGGCAGAGTTGTCACGGAGCATACCTATCATCATTTAGGGCTGGAGATTCCTGTTATATAAGAAATCTCTCAGCTTATTCGAGTCCGCGAAGCGGAACTCGAAACTTTGCGAAGCTAAATTTTTACGCCATCACATCTACGGTCATACCGGCCACTTCCAGGGGGGCTTCCACACCGTTAACGGGAATATCCACGCCGCCGATCTGCAAGGATACGCCGGCGGAACCGCCGGAAGATTCGCATGAGTCGGAAGAATCGGAGGAGCCGTCTCCGAAACCGCTTGCGCCGGACGCCTTTTCTTTCGATAATTTATCAAAAAGAGCCTTGAGATATTCCATATCAGCCTTCATGATATCGCGCAGTTCGTCGGCACGGTGTTTCTTTTTCAACTGCTCAAGATCGTGCGGCTCCATCTCATGGTTGCTTGCCTGTGTAAATTCTTCCATCAGGTTCTGTGTCTCGTCCATGGCTTTTTCCAGGTCTTCTTCAATCTTTTCCAGTTCTTCTTGAAGCTCCTGAACGAGTTGTTTCAATTCTTCCTGCGTCATGCCGGTGGTATCGAGGATCTCGTCTTCTTCCTCTTTTTCCGTCCGCATTTCCTCGGGATCTGTCAGACCCTGTCGTCCGGTCTTTTCCAGGTTTTCTTCTTCCTGCAGATGTTTTAAGCGTTTCTTGGCAACCCGTGCAATTTTCTCGGCATGGGTGAGGGCATTATGAATCTCCACATAATCATAATCGCCGCTGATCAGTTTCATGCGCAGATCGGCGATCTGGAATTTGGTTTTCGTCGTAACCTGTTTTGCATTGATCGACGTTTTGGTTCGCATGATCTGATTGGAGAGCCGCTTGGAATTATACTGCAGTTTTTTCTTTTTTTTCTTTTTTGGCATGGATATGCTTCTGGTTTTGGAAGCGGTCTGGCTGCGCGGTTTTGAAACAGTCATCGTGCCTGCATAAGAACCGTCCCGATTATACATATCTATTTTGACGACATCTGAATTGTGTGTTCCAACTGTCATACTCATATGAGACCTCATTTCTGCGCACGTTTTGTTTCAACTATGTTGAAACAGCGCATATACCGGGCTTGTGCCAAGTGCGCGCAGACACAAATCCCGCGTGTGAAAAAATTCATTTTCACATCATCCCCTGTCTTTCACTAATCACTATGTTGTAAACCGGCTTTCAAGAAAACAGGGCATTAAAGTGTTCAGAGAATATATTGCGGATTTCGCTGATAAACGGAAGAACTGCACTAACCGCAGCAGAAGCGATTATTGCAGAAGAAAATATTTCTTATAGAGCGTCCGATCCGTGAACAAAGCAGGAAATCCGTTTCCTTTTTCTATAAGTCTGTGACCTGATCGGGCAAGACCCGATTTTTGTATATTCAATATATCGGTCAGACGGAGCAATTTCATAACGGCAAATGTCATGTACCTGCATAAAAATGTAATAAAAAAATTAATCTGTGCGCAGTGCGGGGGTTGCTTCGCAAACTCTGATAAGCACCGGGATTTCTGCCTGTCGCAAAAAAAGGTTGAAATTCCGTAGCAAGCTGTATATAATAGATTTTGTAGTACATATTTTACCGGGTGGCATATTTTGTATGGGAGGAAAGTCCTATGTCAACGAAAACAGATACAGAGGTAATCATTGCCGGTAAGGTCTTTACGTTAAGCGGTTATGAGAGTGAAGAGTATTTACAGAAGGTTGCCTCGTACATAAATAATAAAGTGGCGGAATACAATAAGGTTGACAGCTTCAAGAGACAGTCACTCGATACGCAGAATGTTTTGTTACAGCTTAATATAGCGGATGATTACTTTAAAGCGAAGGAGAAGATCAGCGATCTGGAAGAGACGATACAGAACAAGGACAAGGAGATGTACGATCTGAAGCATGAACTGATCGCATCACAAATCAAATTGGAGAGTACGGAGAAGAGCGTTCGCGCACTTCAAAATGATGCCAATGAGAATGCCAAGAAAATCGTTCGGTTGGAAACAGAGTTGAAAGAACTGAAAAAGTAGGAAACCTAGCCCTGTCAGAGAAATCTACAGGGCTTTTCATGTAACAGGGAAAGCAGGACACAGAAAATATATGAATAAACCGATTGAATTACTGGCTCCGGCAGGAAGTTACGAAGCATTTCTGGGTGCTGTGAATGCAGGCGCGGATGCGGTGTATCTGGGCGGAGAGAAATTCGGTGCCAGAGCATATGCGCAGAATTTCTCCGCAGAGGAAGTATGCCGTGCCATCCGCACGGCTCATTTTATGGGGCGGAAAATATATCTTACCGTGAATACACTGTTAAAGGATGCGGAACTTGCACAACTGGGCACTTATCTGCAGCCGTTTTATGAAGCGGGGGCTGACGGCGTGATCGTGCAGGATCTCGGGGTGCTGCGCTATATCAGAGAACATTTTCCGGATCTGGCACTCCATGCCAGCACACAGATGGCAGTGACAGGCAGCGGCGGCGCTGCACTGCTTGGCGGGCTGGGAGTGGAGCGAATCGTACCCGCAAGGGAACTGTCCCTTGATGAAGTCCGGCGCATAAAGGAAGAGACCGGGCTGGAGATTGAATGCTTTATACACGGTGCCATGTGCTACTGCTATTCCGGACAATGTCTCTTTAGCAGTATATTGGGCGGCCGAAGCGGCAACCGGGGCAGATGTGCGCAGCCCTGCCGCCTGCCGTATCAGATTCTTGACGGGGAAGAGAAGGTGACGGGGGTGGACTATCCGCTCAGTCTCAAGGATATGTGTACGATTTCTTTTCTTCCGCAGTTAATTGAGGCGGGCATTGATTCCTTTAAGATAGAGGGGCGTATGAAGAAACCGGAGTACGCTGCCGGGGTTACGGCGCTATACCGCAAATATATTGATCGGTATATGCGAAATGGAGCAGACGCATACCATGTGTCGAAGGAAGATATGGATATGCTGCGCAGTCTGTATATCCGCAGCGAGATCCAGACAGGTTACTATGAACGGCATAACGGCAGAGAGATGATCACTTTGCACAAACCGAGCTATGCCGGGAGTGACCAGAAGCTTCTGGAACAGATTGCCGCAAAATATATACGGGAACCGGTAAAGCAGCCGATCAAAATGAAGGTTACACTGGCAGTAGGCGAACCGGCATGTCTTCAGATCATCGGTTCGGGAACTGCGGATACAGGGCACGGCGGTATTTCTGTGGAGCAGTCCGGTGCAGAGACGGAAGTTTCGGTTACCGTGTACGGCGCGGTGGCGGAGGCGGCGAAGAAGATGCCGCTGCAGCCGGCTGACGTAACAAAACAGTTGGGAAAAACCGGAAACAGCGGCGTGACGGTATCTACGTGTGAAGTTGTGATGCGCAATGAGGTATTTCTTCCGGTGCGTGCGCTGAATGAACTGCGCCGTAAGGGCGTGGAGGCATATGAACGACAGTTTATTCTCACACAGGGTCTGTCTGCGGGGCGCAGCCCGGATGCGAATATAAAAGAATGGAAACCGGGAGACGGCGGTCAATGCGAAAATTATATGAGTAGATCCGGCAATAGAGATGTCGTCTGCCAAAACGACGCGGTACTTAAACCGCCCTGTGAAATATGCACTGACATTCTTGTGTCTGACTGTGAACAACTGGCTGTTACAGCCGGATTTCCCTGCAGAAGGGTCTATATAGACAGTGATCTCTATGTGAAAGAGCACGATACGGTAGTATCACATATGCTTGCATATCAGGACAGGCAGTATGCACTGGCGCTTCCTTATGTGCTGCGGATACGGGATAAATCGTATCTGGAAGAATTGACTGAACTGGTCAACTCTGATTGTGAAAACAGCAGGAAGCATGTGTCGGACGATACCTCCGCACAGAAAAGCGATAAGATGATCTGCGGCTTTCTGGTTCGCAATTTAGAGGGACTTGCCTATGCCAGATCATTCGGAACATCTTATGAACTGGTTCCGGATGCCGGTTTATATACGTTTAACGAAGAAAGTCTTCATTTTTGGTCAGACAATTGCCAGGAGTATACATTGCCTTATGAACTGAACCGGAAAGAAGCCGGAAGGCTTGTGCGGTCGGCGAGAGAGTGTGGTCTGCGCACGGTTATGATCGTATACGGTACGATTCCGCTTATGGTAACGGCGAACTGTATCCGTGAGACGGCAGGACGCTGTCAGGCATGGAATGATGATTGCTCACATTCCGGACTGCGGATCAGAGACCGCTATGGGACGGATTTTCCGGTGGAGACGAACTGTCTGCACTGCTATAATATCATATACAATTCCGTTCCATATTCCCTGCATTTGCAGGAAAACGAGGTGAAGCGGACCGGCGCGGATGTCAGGCGTTATGACTTTATTACGGAGTCCGCCGAAGACTGCAGGCGGATTCTTGCCGGAGAATCTTTCCCGTATGAAGCCTATACGACGGGACATTTAAGAAGAGGCGTGGAGTAGTATTCTATGGAATTATATATTACCGAGCTTTCCAAGTATTTTATTACACTGTTTATCGCACTATATACGCTGGAATGTTTCCTCGTATTCCGGTTTCAGGATGAGGAACGGCGCCGCGGAATTTATTTCCGCCAGAATCTATTGATGTTTCTGGTGCATTTTTCGTGCTTTCTCGTCATCTGCTTTGAGACGGGCAAACTGGAATATCTGCTGTTTTATGTGCTGCAGCAGATCCTGTTGTTTGCGGCAATCGTTCTGTTTTCCATGATCTATCCAAATGGTAACCGGCTGATCATCAACAACATGTGTATGCTGTTAAGCATCGGATTTATTATCCTCAGCAGACTTTCTTTTGAGAAAGCCATCAAACAGTTTTTTATCGTGACGGTTTCCATAATCATCGGTATGATGATACCGTTTCTGATTCATAAATTTAAATTTCTGCGGAATTTTACCTGGGCGTATGCGGCGGCTGGCATTGCGGCGCTCGGAATCGTGTTGATACTCGGTTCCGTCACTTACGGATCTAAAATATCTTATTCCGTGGCAGGTGTGACTTTTCAGCCGTCGGAGTTCGTAAAGATTATCTTCGTGTTTTTCCTGGCCGGGGCGCTATGTGAATCGCATGATCTGCTGCGGATTGCGCTTACGGCAGTGATTGCCGGCGCGCATGTGCTGATTTTAGTGGCATCTAAGGATCTCGGCAGCGCGTTGATCTTCTTTATCGTCTATGTCATGATGGTGTTTATCGCCACAGGCAACTGGATCTATCTGCTTGCAGGCTGTGCGGGAGGCAGCGGCGCGGCGGTGATGGCCTATCAGCTTTTCAGCCATGTGCAGGTACGTGTGCAGGCATGGAAAGATCCGTTCAGCTGTATTGACGATGCGGGCTATCAGATCACGCAGTCGCTTTTTGCCATCGGCAGCGGCGGCTGGTTCGGTCTGGGACTGTTCCGGGGAACGCCGGATTCCATTCCTTTTGTGGAAGCGGATTTCGTGTTTTCTGCGGTGGCGGAGGAACTGGGCATCGTGTTCTCCATGTGCATGATTCTGATCTGTATCAGCTGCTTTATCATGTTTATGAATATATCGCTGCGGTTAAAGGATAAATTTTACCAGCTGACCGCATTCGGGCTGGGCGTCACTTACATTTTCCAGGTGTTCCTGACGATCGGCGGCGGCACGAAATTTATACCGATGACCGGCATAACGCTGCCGTTTATCAGTTACGGCGGAAGTTCGGTGCTGACTACTTTAGTGATGTTTTTTATTATAGAAGGGCTGTATATTATCAGACAGGAAGAGGGAGCCAAACGTGTCAAGAAGAAGAGAAGACCAAGAAGAATGGAATCGGAAGAGTTCCGGGAAGAGCAGGAAGCGACAGAAGAGGAATAGGCAGATTCTGGCAGTGACTTATCTCTTTGTGGCGGTATTTCTGTGTATGATGGGATATACATGTCATTATGCCGCGACCAACAGGCAGGTGCTGATCAACAACAGTTATAACGGCAGGCAGGAACTGCTTATATCACAGAACAGGAGAGGAACGATTTATGCGGCCGGCGGCCAGATTCTGGCGCAGACACAGACGGAAGAAGACGGCAGTGAGACCAGAGTCTATCCGTATGGGAACCTTTTTGCACATGCGGTAGGCTATGCTTCCAACGGAAAATACGGAATCGAGTCTCTCAGCAATTATTATCTGATCAATTCCAATGCGAAGCTCGCAGATAAAGTGGCAAGCGATGTGGCTGGAGAGAAATACCCGGCTGACAGTGTGGTGACTACGCTGGATGTAGGCGTGCAGGAGGTTGCATTCCAGTCATTGGGAATCTATAAAGGCGCGATTATTGTCTCGGAACCCGATACCGGCAGGATCATAGCCATGGTGTCGAAGCCGGACTTTGATCCGAATGAGATCGATGCGATCTGGGACGATCTTCTGGAAGACAAGGAAAGTACGGTGCTGTTAAACCGTGTAACACAGGGTCTGTATCCGCCGGGTTCCACCTTCAAGATCGTGACGGCGCTTGAATATATCCGGGAGAATCCCGATACTTACGATCAGTACACTTATCAATGCGGCGGCAGATTTACGTCCGGGCAGGATACGATCAACTGTTATCACGGGTCGGTTCACGGGCATGAGGATTTTGCCAGATCCTTTGCCAAGTCCTGCAACGCCTCTTTTGCCAATATCGGCATGCAGCTCGACCGTAAGCAGTTTGGCGATACGCTGAATAGTCTGCTGTTTAATAAAGACCTGCCGGTTGCTTTTGCGTATAATAAGAGCAGACTTATCGTGGATGAGTCTACTACCGACTCCGATATCATACAGGCGGCGATCGGACAGGGAACGACGCAGATCACGCCGCTGCATCTGAATATGATCACGTGCGCGATTGCCAATAACGGTGTACTCATGAAGCCGTATCTGGTGGATTATGTCAAGAACGAAGAGGGAAATGTGATTAAACAGTTTAATCCGGACACCTACCGGAAATTGATGTCGGAAGGAGAAGCGGCGGCGTTAAACAGCCTTATGCAGGAGGTTATCACAAGCGGGACGGGAACGAAACTGACCGGTCAGACCTACACGGCGGCAGGAAAGACCGGCTCAGCGGAATACAATAGTGTTAAGACAGATTCTCACGCATGGTTTACCGGATTTGCGCCTGCCGAAGATCCGGAAGTGTGTGTTACCATCATTATCGAAGGGGCGGGAAGCGGCGGAGATTATGCGGTTCCCATCGCCAGGCGTATCTTTGACGAATACTTCGGGATGTAAAAATCAGTATTAATAGATCGCGGCAATATCGAGATCCGGTTTCATTGCAAGGTCTATCTCAGTCTCACCGATGTCAAGAACCGGTCTGGTGAGACTATCCTGATTGATGCGGACGATTTTACCTTCCGTATCATCTGTCAGCCGCACCGTGAATCCTAATTGTGTTGCAGCAATATGGGACAGAATCGGTTTGAGGATATCTTCGTCAAATTTGACATAGCCGTCCTTCTCGAAATTGGCGATCACCTGAAACGGATTCAGGGATACCCGGTAGGTTCTGGCGGAAGTCATCGCCTCGTAGGCATCTATGATCGCTATGTATTTAGCGTAAATATCGATCTTGTCGGATCGCAGCCTGGAAGGGTATCCGGAACCGTCGCAGCGTTCATGGTGCATGAGCGTTGCTTTCAGCACGTGTTCATCCATGCCGCGGTCCTTTAGCATATCAAAGCCCAGCATCGTGTGGGTTTTCAGTTTCGTAAATTCCAGATCGGTCAGTTTTCCGGATTTCCACAACAGATCCTGCGGCAGTTTCAGCTTGCCGATATCATAGAAGAAAGCGCACTGGATCAGCAGGACAATATCTTCCCTGGAAAGATTGAGCCATGTGCCGAACACACCGGCGATCAGCGCGGAATTCAGGCAGTGCGCATGGGTCATGTCGTCTTCGCTGGGCAGCATGTTATAGAGGAAATCCAGAAGCTGTTCACCGCCTCTTGCGCGGGAAGAGATCTTGACATACAGTTCCATCAGACTGCCCATCTTGACAGGAGCGCCCTGCTCCACAAATCCTTTCATCATCTTACGGTAGATCGCCATGCAGTTATTGTATGTCAGTTCAAAAGTCTTGAACTCGGAACTTAATCGGACTTTCTCGAAATGTGTGGTGGCATAATCGATTTCTTCCATAATGGATACACACATAATGGAGTGGCGGGCGAGCCGTGCAACCACGGAATCATCCACGACAGTGTCTTTCGGATAAATCAGTTTATTCTGGTAGCTGTAGACGTCTTCTCCGATTACCATTCCGTTTTCAAGTGCCATGCGTGCTATATTTTTCATAGGATCCCTCCTTTAAGTATCGGATGCTTTGAATTTATAGGACATTCCTCCGGTTATCCGAGTTTGCCGCAGGCAAATCTCACAATCGAGCGCAGCTCGATTTTTTATTGTGTTTCGATATACTGCTGGATAGCAAGATTGTTTTCTGAGAGCCGGCAGCCTATAATATAGCCGCTTCCTCCCTTCTTACACCGCATGATGTATGCCTGCACCGTGCGTGCCTTCGGAATCGGAAGCTGGGGTATGTTGACGGTGATCATTTTCTTTTCGGCCGCTTCAAAGTCCGCATCCGTGGCAGTGAATGCCATACCGCTTTCGCTGATATCCAGCATCTTTCCATGATATGTTCTCGGACTGCCGTCAATGGATACCTCGCAGGGACAGTGGATTTCCAGACGCGGGTTCTTCTTGCGCTGCATTACTTTGGGATTGGCGCCCGTCACTGCGCGATAATATGTAACGCCGCCTTCCGATACCGCGGAGACAGTAACTTCCGTCCAGTGATACAGAACGTTTCCGAGAATCATCTGCAGATGATACTGCGCGGATGTATCCGAGCCGCCCGGAATGGATTTGGGACGGGTATCTACCACAACTTCCGCACCCTGCTGGCGCACGACCTGACCGTAATATTCTTTATCGGGCGCGCCGTCTTTATCCAGTGCGATAATAGAGACTTTACAGCCCGGTTTGGCATCCTGAATGCCCATGAATCCGCCTTCTCCCAGCTGTACCACAAGATTACCCACAGACGCTTCGATTTTTCCAACATTCACGGTGGTCTGCTCGTATTTCTTCAGCATGCTCTTGGCGTTGTCGGAAGCGTTTTCCACATAATTGCTCATCACGGACATGGCGTCGGAGATCTGCTGCATATTCTCAACCATATTCTGATTGGACTGTTCCACTTCCTTGATGGCATCGTCGATGCGGGAGATATTGCTGTTCAATGTCTGGGAATCATCAGAAATACTGACTACGCTGGTATTCACCTGTGTGATTTTCTCCAGATTCAGTTGAATGATCTCGATCACTTTCTCGATGGCGTTCGTCATTCTGGCGGATGTTTCTTCCAGATGGTTCAGCGCCTCCATGATACTGGAGGAAGAGGCCTTGGTCTCAACACTCAGCTTGCGGATCTGATCGGCTACCACGGCAAAGCCGCGTCCCGCGGTTCCGGCTCTGGCCGCCTCAATCGATGCGTTTAAGGAAAGCAGGTTGGTCTGAGCAGTGATGCTCTCGATGGAGACGGTTTCCTCCTTTACCATGGCAAACTCTTCGGAGAATTCTTTCACGATGCTGCTCACATCATTGGATAGTGCCGCCATAGTATGTGTGGATTCCACCACCTCTGCCAGTTCGCGTGAGCTTTCACCGGCATGGGTGTTGGTCTCATTCACCAGCAGAACCATCTGTGAGATCATGGAAGCGATATTCTCCACCTGTTTCTGGATATCGCTGGTCATGCTGATGGAGGAATCGGTCTTCTCGGAAAGGACCGCGTTCTGTCCGGTCAGCTCCTCCATATTATTCACCACAGTGTTTGCACTGTGTTTATTTTCGTCAGCGAGATCGCGGACTACCGTCACTTCGTTTACAATGTCCGTGCTGGAGGATTTTACCGCATCCACAGTGGAGAGAATGACATCAATATTCCGGTTCTGGACGACGGCTGTTTCATGTTTTGATTTGTTGTTTTTGGAAAATAAGTTCATCATATGCACACCTTCAATTTCATCTATGAACTCTATTTTAGAACAGTTAAGAGATAAACTCAATGGGAAAACTCAATTCTTTTATTTCTTTTTATTTTACACAAAGTATGTTAAAATGATTTAAGCTGTTGAATAAATGACTTAATTCGGTTGGAAACTGCCATGAAATTTTATAAAAACCTGTATATCGGGGATACTATCAGTGATCCCGATAAAATAAAAAGAAAACTGAAGAAATATGCGAAACTCACGAACGTCTATGTAATCGCATATGTGGAGAAGGACAGGAGAATCGAAATTTTCCACAGCCTCATGCTGCAGCAATATAATTATAAAGAAAATCCGCCGTATGTGATCGGAATTGCGGGCAGTAAGGACGAAGCGCAGGAACTCATCTGCCGGATCACGGAGGAAGCCTTACAAAAGACAGGTACGGCAGACCTGATTGCCTATCTGTTCCGCGGCCGGAGCCGCTAAACGACCTGTGTTTTATACCGTTGGCAATGCATCATAACAGTATATTTGAAATCGGAAAAGGAAGCATTTACGGATCGTATGCTACATATTATTCTACTCATTTTAAAAATCATAGGGATCGTCCTGTTATGTATTCTGGGATTTCTGATTCTTTCCGTTCTCTGCGGGCTTTTTGTCCCGGTCAGGTACCGGATCAAGGTGTCCAGAGAAGAGGGGGAAGGAAAGCCGCCCGTTACGGCGCATGTCAGGATCACATGGCTGCTGCATCTGGTAAATATCCTTGTGCGCTATCCGGCAGAGGTGATCGTACGGGTGAGAATTTTTGTTTTTACGATATTCCGTATACCGGTTAAAGAAAGGAAGACAAAAGATACCGGAAGAAAAAAGAAGAACCGTAAGAAGCGGAAACAGCCAAATGAACCGGAGAATGAAACCGGCGCGGAAAATGAGAGCAGTCAGGACGACGAAGTGGAGGCCGGAAACGAAGAGACTGTAATCGACGACGGTTTTACACCTTCCTTGACGGGGAGCACGGACAGCTTGACACCACAGGATTCTGTGCCGGAGCCGGGAGAGGATGGCGAAGGGTCATCGGAAGACGACGGAGGGTTTTCGCTGTTCCGCATGATCCGTAAATGCATAGAAAAAATAAAAGGAATTATAGAGAAGATCAAATATGCGGTCGATAAAATAAAAGCGTTCTTTGAAAATATACAGTACACAATCCGAAAGTTCTGTGATAAAATAAGATTTACGTTGGATAATATACAGTATTATCGGGAAGTGCTGGAGAGCGATTCTTTCAAGCGATCCCTGGAACTGAGTAAGCGTGAGCTCGGTTATGTGTTCAGGAAACTGAAGCCGGATAAATTCGAGGCGGATCTTAGTGTCGGTATGGACGATCCGGCGGCTACAGGACAGATTCTTGCATTATACGGTATGCTGTACCCGTTGATCGGGCAACATGTGAGGCTTGTCGGAGACTTTGCGTGCGAAGGCACACATATCGAGGGTGAACTGTATATTCAGGGCAGAATCAGAGCGTATACATTTTTACGGGTATTGATACGGGTTTACAGGAATAAAGATATCAGAAGTTTAATTAATCTATTGAAGAAGGAGGCTGTGTAAATGGCAGAGAATAACTTTACCGGTGTTGTTGAATCATTGATGAAAGGTATGAACGCCGTGATCGGTACGAAGACGGTAGTCGGGGATGCTACACAGATCGGTGATACGATCATTCTGCCGCTTGTGGATGTCAGCTTCGGCGTCGGTGCCGGCGCAAGCGCTGCCGATAAGAAGAATGGCGGTGCGGGCGGATTTACCGCGAAGATGTCACCCAGCGCAGTACTTGTGATCAAGAACGGTTCCACGAAACTGGTCAATGTCAAGAATCAGGATACCATAACCAAAGTACTTGATATGATACCGGATATTGTGGACAAATTCACGGCACCCAAGGAAGAGATGATTGAGGATGACAAGGCAGTGGATATTGCTTTTCCGGAAGGAGAATCTTAAGAACAAATTTGCATGACGCAGCATATACTGTACAAAGAAGCATAGGCAGAGGGAGCGCATATGAAAAAACTGATAGGTCTTGCAGCTTTCTGCATTGCCGCGGGTATGCTGTTTATGCTTTTTCTGGTGAATCGGTTTGTAGGGCTGGTTCTTATTGTCTTATTGTTACTGATTGGTTATAATTTTTTTTGCTGTGATTGACGTAAGCTGACACAGCAGGAGTTTTGATCGAATGAAAAATTTTGAGGAAACCTTTGAAGAAACGCTTGTACATGGAGCGGAAGATGAATTACAGGAATTGAAATCATGGCTTTTTCGTGAGAATATACGTCTGGTTACTGCGGCCAAGGAACTGGAGCGGATGCAGGAACAGTTCCTGAAGGAGAAAATACAGTTTCAGGAGGAGATGAAGCTTCTGAATCATAAGATTTCTTCAGAGCGGCAGCGACTGAAGGAGGACAACCAGTTCTTCGAAAAGAAGATGGAGATTCTGCAGAGCGGCTTCAGCCAGCTGGATATTGACAGACGCCGGCTGGACAAGGAGTGGGCGCGACTGGCTGCTGAGCGGGAGATCATGGGAGAGCGTGCGGTCTACGAGAGCGGACTGGATGTGTCGGTCTTCTTTCAGGGTGTCAGCAATCCGCTTGCCTTAAAGAAACGGTATAAGGATCTGATCAAGATTTTTCATCCGGATAACCTGGCGGGAGATAAGGAGATCATCCAGAGAATCAACAGAGAGTATGAGTGTCTGAAAGGAAATTATGAAGGCTCGAAGCAGGCATAGCAAATCGAGCGTGGCTCGATTGCGAGATTCGTTTCGCGAACTCGGAGAAGCGGAAAGAAATAAGATAAAAAAGAGTTTGTCTTCGCGACAAACTCTTTCATATTTTCGTATGATCTGTCCGGAAGAGATTAAGCTCTCTCAACTTTGCCGGATCTTAAGCAGCGTGTGCAGACATGCAGCTTCTTATTTGCGCCGTTCACTTTGCACATAACATTCTTGACATTAGAATTCCAAATTCTGTTAGATCTTCTATGAGAATGGCTTACGTTATTCCCGAAATGAGCGCCTTTACCACAAATATCACATTTAGCCATCTTTGCACCTCCTAACGATACAATCGATTCTTATTTGCTTTATCTAAAGCATTCCGTGTCTGATTTATGCTCACACAACATTTGTATAATAGCAGAAAGTAAATCGGAATGCAAGCAAAAAATACATATTTTGGAGATAAAAGTAAGCCGGCGGTAAATTCTGGATATTTTTGTTTCATTTTTTAATAGAACGGGTTATAATATCAATGTATATTCAGAATAATAAGGAGGTAACTTATGAAAGTTTCTTCAATGGACACTCATATGGGGAATATTTCGATCGATCAGGAAGTCGTTGCACAGTACGCTGGCACAGTGGCGATGGAATGTTTCGGCGTAGTCGGCATGGCGGTTATGAATGTCAGGGACGGACTTGTCAGACTGCTCCGGAAGGACAGTATGACACGTGGAATTCAGGTGCTTTTGAATAATAATAAGCTGACGCTTAATTTTCATATTATCGTGTCTTATGGCGTGAGTATTCTTGCGGTATCGGATAATCTGATCAGTAATGTAAAATATAAAGTGGAAGAATTTACCGGAATTGAAATAGAAAAAATAAACATCTTCGTAGAAGGTGTCAAAGTGATTGACTAAGGGAGGACATTGTAGTGGTTTCAAATACGATTAATGCCGAGACAATGGCGAAGCTGTTTCTGGCAGGAGCTAAGAATCTTGAAAGTAAGAAAGAATGGATCAATGAATTAAATGTTTTCCCGGTTCCGGACGGAGATACCGGTACGAATATGACGTTGACGATCATGTCTGCGGCGAGAGAAGTGGCGGCGCTTCACGATATGGGTGATATCGACATGCAGTCGCTGTGCAAGGCTATTTCTTCCGGTTCTTTAAGAGGCGCAAGAGGAAATTCCGGCGTTATACTGTCACAGTTGTTCCGCGGTTTTACCAAAGTTGTCAAGGAATGTGACGAGATTACGATTCCCGTGGTCGCTTCCGCGTTTGAGAAGGCTGTGGAGACAGCCTATAAAGCGGTTATGAAGCCGAAGGAGGGTACAATCCTGACGGTGGCGAAGGGCGCCGCGATCAAAGCACGTGAACTGGCAGACAGCGGCATGGAGGATATGGCGGATTTTCTGGCGCAGGTGATCGCGCGGGCGGATGAAGTGTTGGAACAGACACCGGAGATGCTCCCTGTATTGAAGCAGGCAGGAGTGGTTGACTCGGGCGGTCAAGGGCTCATGCAGGTATTAAAAGGCGTATATGATGCCTATCTTGGCAAAGAGATTGATCTGACGCTCAACGCAGAACACAGATCCCATACGGGCGGTCAGTCTGCGGGAGCCAGCCTGGAGGCGCAGGCGAATGCGGATATCAAATTCGGTTACTGTACCGAGTTTATTATCATGCTGAATAAAGTGTTTAATATTAAGACGGAGATGGATTTCAAGGCATATCTGGAATCGATCGGGGATTCCATCGTAGTCGTAGCGGATGAGGACGTGGTAAAGGTACATGTACATACCAACGACCCGGGGCTTGCTATCCAGAAAGCTTTAAAGTATGGTGCACTGTCAAATATGAAAATAGATAATATGCGTCTGGAGCATCAGGAGAAGCTGTTCAAGCAGTCGCAGAAGGCAGCGGCGGCACCTGCCGCGGCGGAGCAGCCGAAGAAGGATGTCGGATTTATTGCAGTTTCCGTAGGAGACGGCATCAACGAGATCTTCAGAGGCCTCGGCGTAGATCATATCATCGAGGGCGGTCAGACGATGAACCCGAGTACGGAAGATATGCTCAATGCCATTGATCAGGTCAATGCCGATACGATTTTCATATTGCCGAATAATAAGAATATTATACTGGCGGCGAATCAGGCGCAATCACTCGTTAAGGATAAGAAGATCGTAGTGATTCCCACGAAGACTGTTCCGCAGGGCATTACGGCAGTGATTAACTATGTGCCGGATCTGACTGTGGAAGAAAATACGAAAACCATGACGGATGAGATCGCCAATGTGGCTACCGGTCAGGTAACGTATGCAGTCAGAGATACAAGCATAGACGGCAAGGAAATCAAGCAGGGGGATTTCATGGGGATCGGTGATTCCGGTATTCTCTCTGTGGGTACGGCCATATCTGAGGTGACTATGGGTATGATCGACGAGATGATGTCAGATGAGATGGAACTGATCAGCATCTATTATGGTTCGGAAATTACGGAAGAGGATGCGGAGAATCTGCGCGGACAGGTAGAACAAAAATACGCTTCCTGTGATATCGAGTTACAGTATGGCGGTCAGCCGATTTACTATTATATTGTGTCTGCCGAATAACAAATCGAACAAGTTCGATTGCGAGATTCGCTTCGCGAACTCGGATAAGCGGAAAAATTAACCTTGCGAGATTCGCTTCGCGAACTCGGATAAGCGGAAAAATTAACCTTGCGCGATTCGCTTCGCGAACTCGGATAAGCGGGAGAAATTAACTTTGTGAGATTCGCTTCGCGTACTCGGATAAGCGGAAAAATTAACCTTGCGCGATTCGCTTCGCGAACTCGGATAAGCGGGAGAAATTAACTTTGTGAGATTCGCTTCGCGTACTCGGATATGCGGAAGAATATTAATCATTCCCTGACAATAATTGTGTATTATTGTCGGGGATTTTTCAAGAGAATGTCAGGGTGTCAAAAGATACTTTATCGATCTTGTGTAATATGCCCTTTCGTTTTCCAGATAGCACCTTTTAACATGCACATAAAAAGTGTGTTTTCATATAAACGAAAATAGCAGAAAGGAAAACTATAGGGCAATGGAAATTACGGCGCTGAAGGGGATCGGGGAAAAGACAGCGGGGCTTTTTCATAAATTGCAGGTGTATACGGCGGAGGATCTGGTGCATTATTATCCGAGGGATTATGAATATTTCTCTGATCCGGTGGACCTATCCCAGGCTGATCCGAACGAAATGACGGCGGTAGCTGGACAGATTCGCGGGAATATCGCGACCAGACATGTCCGGGGCTTAAGTATCACATCCTTTGAGGCGGTCTGTACAGGCGGCGGGACACTTCACATGACGTATTTCAATATGCCCTATTTGAAAAACAGTCTGAAAAAGGATACGACCTATATATTTCGCGGTATTTTACAGCAGAAGGGCAACCGTCTCTCGATGGAGCAGGCACGGATGTATAAGCCGGAGGAGTACCAAAAGATGGCGGATCATATGCTCCCCCGCTATTCGACCACCAAAGGTTTGAGCAACAACGCAATCACTAAGGCAATGCGGCAGGCGATCGCGGCGGCAGATCTGTCAGAGGATTATCTTCCGGAATTTATCCGCGCAGAAGAAGGGCTCTGCAGTCTGGAGGAAGCCGTGCGGCAGATGCACTTTCCCGATAATCGGGAAATGCTGGTAAAAGCTAGGGAAAGGCTTGTGTATGACGAGTTTCTGCTTTTTATTCTTATGATTCGAAGAATGCGGGAAAGCAACGAAGAGATTCGCAACCAGTATCCGATGATCTGCGTTGCACAGACCGGGCGGCTGATCGAGGCGCTTCCCTACCGGCTGACACAGGCACAGCAGAACGTGTGGTCACAGATTCAGGCAGATCTGACTTCGGATCACACGATGAACCGGCTCATTCAGGGAGATGTCGGGTCGGGAAAGACGATTCTGGCTTTTCTTGCGCTTATTATGTGTGTGGCGAACGGGTATCAGGGCGCAATGATGGCGCCTACGGAAGTTCTGGCTGCGCAGCACTTCGAGACGCTCACGCAGCTGCAGAAGCAGTATGATCTGCCGATATGCCCTGTATTGTTGACTGGTTCCACGCCCGCAAAGGAGAGAAAAGTTATCTATGCGCAGATCGAGAGCGGAGAGGCCAATGTGATTCTGGGAACACACGCATTGATTCAGGATAAGGTAATCTACCATAATCTTGCGCTGGTGATTACGGACGAACAGCATCGCTTCGGGGTGAGACAGCGGGAGAGTCTGGCGCAGAAGGGTAATACGGTACATGTGCTGGTTATGAGTGCGACACCGATTCCGCGGACACTGGCGATTATTCTCTACGGTGATCTGCATATATCCGTGCTGGACGAACTGCCGGCCAATCGTCTGCCGATCAGAAACTGTGTGGTCAATACGTCCTATCGCGACACCGCTTACCGTTTTATCGAGAAAGAGGTGGCGGCCGGACATCAGGTGTATGTGATCTGTCCCATGGTGGATGAGGGAGAGGCGGAGGAACTGGAAAATGTCGTCTCCTATACGGCGAAACTAAAAGGGACACTGGACAGTTCTGTACAGATCGCAGCGCTGCACGGCAGGATGAAAGCGGCGGAAAAAAAGCGGATCATGGAAGCGTTTGCCGCACGTCAGATCGATGTGCTGGTATCCACGACGGTGATCGAGGTCGGGATCAATGTGCCGAATGCCACGGTGATGATGGTGGAAAATGCAGAGCGGTTCGGTCTGGCACAGCTGCATCAGCTCCGCGGACGTGTCGGCCGCGGCAAAGAACAATCCTACTGTATCTTTATGAGCGGGTCGCAGAAAACCGAAACTATGGCAAGACTTAAAATTCTGAATGAATCCAATGACGGATTCTATATTGCTTCACAGGACCTGAAGCTGCGGGGTCCCGGTGATCTGTTCGGCATCAGGCAAAGCGGCGACCTTCATTTCGCCCTGGGGGACATCTATCAGGACGCGGGGATACTGCAGCGCGCCAGTGAACGGGCTGACAGAATCATGGCGGAGGATACGGCGCTTGCCGGTGCGCAGTACGCTTCGCTGCGAGCGCACATAGAACGTGCGGCAATAAATGAGGTTGACTTTAGAACTATCTAAAAGTAATATGGTTAGGGGAGTATATTCATATATCCCTGACGAATCGGAAACGGAGAGAATAAGAAGTTATGGCACAGAAAATTGCGATTGTAACAGACAGCAACAGCGGTATAACACAGGCGCAGGCAAAGGAACTCGGCATCTATGTGCTGCCTATGCCTTTTATGATTAACAACGAGACTTATTATGAGGACATCACTCTGACACAGGACGAGTTCTACCGTCGTCTGGCGGAGGGCGCTGATGTGATTACAAGCCAGCCGACACCGGAATCTGTGATGAATCTATGGGATGAACTGCTGCTGAATCATGATGCGATCGTTCATATTCCCATGTCGAGCGGTTTAAGCGGTTCCTGTCAGAGCGCGATTATGCTCGCACAGGACTACGAAGGCAAGGTAGAGGTGGTCAATAACCAGCGGATTTCCGTTACCCAGAGACAGTCGACGTTAGACGCACTGATGCTGGCAGAACAGGGAATGGATGCGAATAAGATCAAAGAAGCGCTGGAAGCGGATAAATTCAATTCCAGTATCTATATCATGCTGGATACGCTTTATTATCTGAAGAAGGGCGGCAGAATCACGCCTGCGGCCGCAGCGCTCGGTACGATTCTGCGGTTAAAGCCTGTATTGCAGATTCAAGGAGATAAATTAGATGCTTTTGCCAAAGCAAGAACCGTTTCACAGGGTAAGTCCATTATGATCAATGCGATCCGAAGCGATATGGAGAAACGATTCGGCGGTGTTTCTCCTGATAACATCTGGCTGCAGATCGCGTATACTTATGATACGGAAGCGGTATCACAGCTCAAGGAGGAAGTGCAGGCGCAGTTCCCGGAGTTTGCAATCCACGTCGATCCGCTTTCCCTGAGTGTTGCCTGTCACATCGGACCCGGAGCGCTTGCGGTTGCCTGCTGTAAGAAGATGAGCCTGACTTAATTGCGAGCTTTGTTCCATTGTTTCTGATAAGCGGAACATTTCCCGTATCAAGTGAGGAACCCAAATTATTACTATAGAGAGAATAAACATGTCAGGACATACAACGGCGCAATGTGCGTCTACAAGTGATGAGCAGGAGACAGTCCTGCAGAATAAATATATGAAAGAGGCAGAGGTCTATGTAAATAAGCTGTCAAGACAGCTTGGACGCAGACCTCTGTGTTGCGTGACGACTTTCGGCTGTCAGATGAACGCCAGAGATTCCGAGAAGCTGCTGGGTATCCTGACGCGGATCGGTTATGTATCTACCGAAAGTGAGGAAGAGGCCGATTTCGTCATATACAATACCTGTACCGTCCGGGATAATGCCAATCAGCGCGTATACGGCAGACTGGGATTCCTGAACAGTCTAAAACGCAAAAAACCCCATCTTAAAATTGCCCTTTGCGGCTGTATGATGCAGGAGCACAGCGTAATTGAGAAGATCAGGCGAAGCTACCGGTTCGTGGATCTGATCTTCGGGACCCATAATATCTTTAAGTTTGCGCAGCTTCTGGTGGCAATGTTTGAGAATCAGGAGATGATCATCGATATCTGGCAGGAGACGGATCAGATTGTCGAAGATCTTCCGGTCAGCCGTAAATATCCCTATAAATCGGGAATCAATATTATGTTCGGGTGTAATAATTTCTGCAGTTACTGCATCGTGCCCTATGTGAGAGGGCGGGAGCGGAGCAGAGACCCGAAAGAAATTATAAGAGAGATCGAGCATCTTGTGGCGGACGGTGTGGTGGAAGTCATGCTGCTTGGGCAGAACGTTAATTCCTACGGAAAGAACCTGGAGGAACCTATCACATTTGCACAGCTTCTGCGGGAAGTCGAACAGATCGAGGGACTGCAGAGAATCCGGTTTATGACGTCCCATCCCAAGGATCTCTCCGATGAACTGATCGAGGTAATGCGACAATCCACCAAGATATGCCGTCATCTGCATCTGCCGGTGCAGGCGGGTTCTGACCGGATCCTTAAGGCAATGAACAGGAGATATACCAAAGACCAGTATCTGGCCCTTGTGGACAAGATTAAAACCGCGATGCCCGATATCGCGATCACGACGGATATTATTGTCGGTTTTCCCGGAGAGACACTGGCCGATGTGGAAGAAACGATCGATGTGGTACGCAGGGTGCAGTATGACAATGCATTTACATTTATTTATTCCAAACGTACAGGCACGCCGGCTGCAGCCATGGACAACCAGGTGCCGGAAGAAGTGGTTCGGGAAGGCTTTGATAAACTTCTGAAAGTCGTGCAGGACACGGCGAGAGAGCGCGCTGCGCGCCTGCAGGGTCAGGTGATGGAAGCGCTTGTGGAGGAAGTGAATGAGCAGGATGCATCCCTTTTGACCGGAAGGCTCTCCAATAATATGCTGGTTCATTTTCCGGCAGGTAATATACGAATCGGACAGCTTGTACAGGTGTCACTTGATACCTGCCACGGATTCTACTATACAGGTCATGTAATCGAAGCGTGAACGACAGGGGATCGACTGTGCTGGTCATCGCGTGGCGGATTTATAGACAGGATAAGACGATTGATGATAAGAGTAAAAGAAAGACGGTTAAGATAAATGGCAGAATTAACCCCCATGATGCAGCAGTATCTGGAAACCAAAAAAGAATATCAGGATTGTATTCTCCTGTACCGTTTGGGAGATTTCTATGAGATGTTCTACGAAGATGCGCTTCTGGCATCCAAAGAACTGGAGATTACGCTGACAGGCAAGAACTGCGGTCAGGAAGAACGGGCGCCCATGTGCGGCGTGCCGCATCACGCTCTGGAAGGATACCTGAGCAAACTGGTGTCTAAGGGATACAAAGTAGCGATCTGTGAGCAGATGGAAGATCCCAAAACGGCTAAAGGGATCGTCAAACGGGAGGTCGTGCGGATCGTGACCCCCGGCACGAATCTGAATCTGCAGACCATAGAAGAATCCCGCAATAACTATCTTCTCTGTATTGTTTATTTTCCCGGGAAAACGGGTATCTCCGTGGCGGATGTCACCACCGGAGACTATTACCTGACGGAAGTGGAAGATATCCGCAAGCTGCAGGACGAGATTATGAAATACGAACCCTCTGAGATTATCTGTAATGAACAGTTTCTTGTCAGCGGTTATGATATTGACGATCTGAAGAACCGTCTGGGCATCACGGTCTATTCCCTGCAGGCACATTACTTTGATGAGGATAACTGTCGTAAGACCCTGATGAAACATTTTCATGTGAACACGCTTTCGGGGCTTGGTATAGAAGATTTTCCGACGGGACTGACCGCCGCCGGAGTGCTTATGCAGTATCTGTATGAGACGCAGAAGACGTCTCTGGCACATTTTACACATCTGTATCCTTATCTGACGAGCAAATATATGCTGCTTGACAGTTCCACCAGACGGAATCTGGAACTGACGGAAACGCTGCGTGAGAAGCAGAAGAAAGGCTCCCTGCTGGGTGTTCTTGACCGGACGAAGACCGCGATGGGCGGCAGACTGCTGCGCAAGTACATCGAGCAGCCGTTGATTGACAGGACGAAGATGGAACGAAGGCTGGACGTGGTAGAATCTCTCAGCCGCAACAGTGTGGACAGGGACGAACTGCGCGAATACCTGAACACGATCTACGATCTGGAGAGACTGCTCGGCAAGGTAAGCTATAAGACGGCGAATCCGCGGGATCTGATCGCACTGCGCAACTCGCTTGCCATGCTGCCGTCCATCAAGACGGTGCTTGGCGGTCTCGATGCAGCGCTTCTGCTGGAAATCAATGACCGCATGGATGCGTTGGAGGATATTTATCATCTGATTGATGATTCGATTATAGAAGAACCGCCCATATCGATCCGGGAAGGTGGTATGATAAAGGAGGGGTTCAGCGAAACGATCGATTCGCTGCGAAACGCCAAGACAGACGGTAAGAACTGGCTGGCGGCGCTGGAGGAAGAAGACAGGGAGCGCACGGGGATCAGGAATCTGCGCATCAAATACAATAAAGTCTTCGGTTACTATTTTGAGGTGACCAATTCCTATAAAGATCTTGTTCCTGAGGATTATATCCGCAAACAGACGCTGGCGAATGCGGAGCGCTATACCACACCGAGACTGAAGGAGCTGGAGGACTCCATTCTCAACGCGGAGGATAAGCTCTCCTCCTTAGAGTACGATCTGTTCTGTGAAATCAGAGAGTCTATCGCGGTGCAGATGGAGCGTATCCAGAGAACGGCAAGAGCTGTGGCGAAGCTGGACGTCTTTGCCTCGCTGTCCTATGTGGCTGAGCGCAATCAGTACATACGGCCTTCTCTCAATGACAAAGGCATCATCGACATTAAGGGCGGCAGACATCCGGTGGTGGAACAGATGATCGACCATGACATGTTTATCGATAACGACACCTATCTGGACAATCGGAAGCACTGTATCGCGGTGATCACGGGACCGAATATGGCGGGTAAATCCACTTATATGCGGCAGACGGCGCTGATCGTCCTGCTGGCGCAGATCGGCTCCTTTGTGCCTGCCAGAAAAGCGGACATCGGCATCGTGGATCGCATCTTTACCCGGGTGGGAGCATCCGACGACCTTTCCAGCGGACAGTCTACTTTTATGGTGGAAATGAATGAGGTTGCGAATATCCTGCGCAATGCCACGGTCAACAGCCTGTTAGTGTTAGACGAGATCGGCAGAGGGACATCGACCTTTGACGGATTAAGCATCGCCTGGGCGGTGATCGAACATATCAGCAACCGTAAGATTCTGGGTGCGAAAACGTTGTTTGCAACCCATTATCATGAATTGACGGAACTGGAAGACAAGATGGATAACGTCAACAATTACTGCATTGCCGTCAAAGAGAAAGGCGACGATATTGTGTTCCTGCGCAAGATCGTCAAGGGCGGCGCGGACAAGAGTTACGGCATACAGGTCGCAAAGCTGGCCGGGGTGCCGGATATGGTTATAGACCGTGCGAAAGAGATCGTCGAGCAGCTGAGTGACAACGATATTATTGAGAAAGTACAGAATATTGAAGTCAATATCAAAAGTGAAAAACGCAAAGCCGTGAAATATGATGAGGTGGACCTGGAGCAGATGTCGCTTTTTGATACCGTAAAGGACGAGGACATCATCAGGGAACTGCAGGAGATCGACGTCGGGAACCTGACGCCCGTGGATGCGCTCAATACCTTATACCGGCTGCAGAATAAGCTGAAGAACCGGTGGCAGGTAAATTAATTTGACTGGTAAATAATCAATCGAACAAGTCCGATTATGAGTTTACTGCAAAAATCCGGGCTTTGCGGGAAAGAATGAGAATATATGGCTGTTATTAATGTATTGGATCATCAGACAATCGATAAAATTGCCGCCGGAGAGGTTGTGGAGCGCCCGGCGAGCGTGGTCAAGGAGCTTGTAGAGAACGCCATAGATGCCGGTGCGGACGCTGTCACCGTGGAGATCAAAGACGGCGGAACTTCTCTGATCCGCGTCACCGATAACGGGGGCGGTATTGAGAAAAATCAGATCCGTAACGCGTTTCTGCGCCATGCGACCAGCAAAATCACCTCCGCAGATGATTTGACCAGTCTGGTCAGCCTTGGGTTCCGCGGCGAGGCGCTGGCGAGCATCGCCGCAGTGTCCATGGTAGAACTGATCTCCAAGACACCGCAGGAACTGACGGGAATCCGTTATGTAATCGAGGGCGGTATTGAGAAAGAACAGGAGGAGATCGGTGCGCCGGAAGGAACGACCGTTCTCGTGCGGAGTCTGTTCTACAATACGCCGCCCCGAAAGAAATTCTTAAAACAGCCCCAGACAGAAGGTTCTTACGTGGCGGATCTCATGGAGCATCTCGCAATGTCGAACCCCGGCGTGTCTTTTAAATTCATCATGAACGGGCAGACAAAGTTCTATACGACGGGAAATAACAATCTGCATGAGATCATCTATCGTATCTACGGTAAAGAGATTGCCGCACAGCTGGTTCCGGTCGGGTTTTGTGAAGACGGCGTCTCCATCGAAGGTATGCTGGGCAAACCTGTTATCAACCGGGCGAACCGCAACTATGAAATATTCTATGTCAACGGCAGATATATCAAAAGCACACTGATCAGTAAGGCGATCGAGGAAGGCTATCGAGAATATCTTATGCAGCATAAATTTCCATTCTGTGTGCTGCATTTCCGGATCGATACGGAGCGGATCGACGTCAATGTGCATCCGACGAAGATGGAAGTGCGCATCGCCGACGGACCAGCCTTCTATGATACGGTGATGCGGGCGATCCATTCGGCGCTTCACGAGACGGAAATGATCCCACAGGTGACGCTCACGGATGGAAAGTCAGATCGAATCAACCGGGCGGACAGCACCGCAAATGCGGCGAAAATAACGGCACCGGAACCTTTTGAGCAAAGAAGAATCGCCGCAGAAGGAATGCGTTTCCTTCAGACGGCAGTGCCGGAGAAACACGCCAATGTATATGATCGCGGGCGGAACAGTTTTCAGCATCCGGACCATGACCGCATGAAAGAGACCGCTGTTTACGCGCCAGAGACCGGGCAGATCGGGACCAGACATCCGGAAGAGCAAACACCCGGACCGGTGCAGTCTGCGGAGAATCTGTCAGCAGCGCACATGGAGGCAGCCGCACAGAATCCGACGCAGATGGAATTGTTTGCAGATAAAATACTGTCAGAGCAGGCGCGTCCGCATTTTAAAATAATCGGACAGCTATTCGATACATACTGGCTGATCTCTTATGAGGATAAACTATTGATCGTGGATCAGCATGCCGCCCATGAAAAAGTGAAGTACGAGCGCTTCATGAAGCGTTTCCGCGAGCATACCATTGCCTCCCAGACGGTCAATCCGCCGATCGTGGTGGCTATGAGCAGCAGAGAGCGGGAATGCTACTTAAAACACGCCGAAGACTTTGCGGCGTTAGGCTTTATGATAGAAGAGTTCGGCGGTAATGACTATGCGGTCCGCGGCGTTCCGCTTGATCTGTACGGCTATGAGGAGAAAGCATTTTTCCGGGAGATACTGGACGAACTGGCGGATGAGTCCGTGACGGGCACGCCGGAGAGTATTCGCATCCGCATCGCGACCATGGCATGCAAAGCGGCTGTCAAGGGCAATATGCGGCTGAGCCGTGATGAGGCGGAACAGCTGATAGACGAACTGCTGACACTGGACAATCCTTATCATTGCCCGCACGGCAGGCCAACTGTGATATCCATGACAAAATATGAACTTGAAAAGAAATTTAAGAGGATCGTAACTTAATGAAACAGACTGTCGGAACAAATAACGACCCGGAAGATAAAGTAAACAGCTTTTTGGAGAAACAAACGAGCGAAAGGCCGCCCCTGATTATCCTGACCGGGCCGACCGCCGCGGGCAAATCCGCACTTTCCATCGAACTGGCAAAGCGCATCGGCGGAGAGATTATTTCGGCAGATTCCATGCAGGTGTACCGCCATATGGATATCGGTTCCGCCAAAATTATGCCGGATCAGATGGAAGGAATACGCCATCACCTGATCGACGTACTGGAACCGACGGAAGAATTTAATGTGGTCCTTTTTCAGAAGATGGCGAAAGAGGCACTGCAGGGCATCTACGGACGGGGACATATCCCGATCGTCGCAGGCGGCACCGGTTTCTATATACAGGCGCTTCTGTATGATATTGACTTTACGGAGAATGACGAAGATACGGCATTGCGGGGGGAACTGGAACAGATCGCGGCAGCACAGGGCAGCGAGGCGCTCTTTGCGCGGCTTCAGCAGATCGATCCGGAATCCTGCGAGGTGATCCACGCGAATAATGTCAAGCGGGTGATCCGCGCCATAGAATTTTACGAAAAGACGGGTATGAAAATATCAGAGCATAATAAGTTACAGCGGGAAAACACCTCCCCGTATCACTTTATATATTTTGTGATCAGCGATGACCGGTCAAGACTGTACCAGAAGATCGAACAGCGGGTCGATGTCATGATGGAACTGGGACTGGTGGAGGAAGTGTCCGGACTGCTTGCACGCGGCTGTACAAGAGACATGGTGTCCATGCAGGGGCTCGGCTATAAGGAGATCATTGATTATCTGGAAGGCCGAAGCACGCTGGAGGAGGCGGTATACCGGATCAAGCGCGACACAAGACATTTTGCCAAGCGGCAGCTCACATGGTTTCGACGGGAGCGGGATGTGATCTGGCTGGAGAAGCCGGAAGTCGACTATGACGAGACGCTGATCCATAATCTGCTGTTAGAGTTTATCCTGTCAGTATTACGGGAGAGAAATATTATTGTCTGAAAACATGAACAGATACCGTGAAAAATGAACACGAGGACAAAGGGATAGAAAATGATTGATTTAAAGAAACAATACAAACAATTTGGTATATCGGAAGAAGTTTATGCCTACGGCGAGGAGATACTCGCCTCGCTGCAGGAACGGTTCCGCCAGATCGATGCCGTCGCGGAGTACAATCAGCTGAAAGTGATTCGCGCCATGCAGACGTGCAGCGTCAGCGAGGCGTGTCTGCTCGGTACGACAGGATACGGTTATAACGATCTGGGGCGTGATACGCTGGAGAAAGTCTATGCGGCTTTATTTCACACAGAAGATGCGCTTGTGCGGCCCCAGATCACCTGCGGTACCCATGCGCTGGCGCTGGCGCTTATGAGCAACCTGCGTCCGGGCGACGAACTGCTGTCCCCCGTCGGCAAGCCTTATGATACGCTGGAGGAGGTCATCGGGATCAGGGAGTCCAAGGGTTCTCTGAAGGAGTACGGAATCTCCTACAGTCAGGTAGATCTTCTGGCTGACGGCGGCTTCGACTACGAGGGGATCCGCGCTGCGATAAACGATAAGACAAAGCTTGTCACGATCCAGCGTTCCAAGGGGTATCAGACGAGACCGACGCTGTCGGTGGCGCGCATCGGAGAACTGATTCAATTCATTAAGGGCGTGAAACCCGACGTGATCTGTATGGTGGATAACTGTTACGGTGAGTTTGTGGAAACCATAGAGCCGACTGATGTGGGGGCGGACATGATCGTCGGTTCCCTGATCAAGAATCCCGGCGGAGGACTGGCGCCGATCGGCGGTTATATCGCTGGCACCAGAGAATGTGTGGAAAATGCCGCATACCGGCTGACATCTCCGGGGCTCGGCAAAGAAGTGGGCGCATCGCTTGGCATCCTGTCTTCTTTCTACGAAGGCCTGTTCTTAGCGCCGACGGTTACCGCGAACGCCTTAAAAGGCGCTATCTTTGCGGCAAACGTCTACGAAAAGACCGGTTTTGCCGTAGTGCCTGACGGCTCAGAGAGCAGACATGACATTATACAGGCGGTCACCTTCGGAACGCCGGACGGCGTCATCGCATTCTGTCAGGGGATTCAGGCGGCGGCATCCGTGGACAGCTTCGTGACACCGGAACCCTGGGATATGCCCGGCTATGATTCCCAGGTGATCATGGCGGCAGGCGCCTTTGTGTCCGGCTCCTCCATAGAACTCAGCGCAGACGGTCCGATCGCCCCGCCTTACGCGGTTTATTTCCAGGGAGGCCTGACCTTCCCGCACGCGAAACTCGGCATCCTCAAGACCTTACAGAACCTTGTGGACAAGAAAATTATAACGTCGGATTTTTGCAGGGCATAGTTGTGTTTCAGCATTATAATGTTATACGGACATCTTCAATAATCTGAAATAATTTCTGTGTTTATGATTCTTTTATGAAATTTACCAATTTTTGTATACATCAAAAACCTCTTGTGATAAAATGAGCGTTGGGAAAGGAGATTCTTGATCGCATGCATAAGAATAACTGGGCTTGTTTTCTGCTGATTCTGGCGGGCATCGTCATAGGCGGTTTTATAGGAAGCCTTTTTCCGAATACATGGTTAAATTACGGACAGTCTTTCGGATTGTCTTCACCGCTGATATTGGATCTGGGCATTCTCAGCATTACGTTCGGATTATCCATCAAAATTACGATCGCAAGCATAATCGGCATTGCAGTCGCGATCGTGGTCTATCGTTTTATTTAACGATTCTTAACCCGTCATTTAAGGAGAGAAACGCTGTCGGGAAAGAGGTTGAATGAAATCAGGCAAGTATGAGAACAATGAGTATTACAGGATGCAGAATCTTCCATATGAGAAATTTATTTCCTACGGAAGCAGGTCTCTCACCGACTCAGAGCTTCTTGCGATCATGCTGCGTACCGGTACGCGCGGCATGAATGCGCGTGCACTGGGTGAGAGGGTATTGTCGGAGACGGCCCGTTACGGAAACGGACTGCTGGGACTGTACCACATTCCGCTGCAGGAATTGTGTAAGATTGACGGGATCGGCAAGGTGAAAGCGATCCAGCTTAAGACGGTGGCGGAACTTTCCACCCGGATGGCGCAGGCAAAAGCCAAGCATAAGCTTTCTTTTCACAGTCCGGCTTCGATCGCGGATTATTATATGGAACGCTTCCGGCATGAGAGCGTGGAGCATATTATGCTTTTACTGCTGGATTCCGGACTGCATCTGATCGGAGAGCGGATTCTCTCCAAGGGAACCGTGAACGCTTCTTTAGCATCTCCGAGGGAGATATTCATCCACGCACTGCAGGCGCAGGCTGCGGGTATCATGCTTCTGCACAATCATCCGGGCGGGAATCCGGCGCCGAGTGAGAATGATATACGGGTCACGAAACGGATCGGTCAGATCGGTATGCTGACGGATATACCGCTTTATGATCACATTATCATAGGGGATAATAAATATTTCAGCTTTCGTGAAAGCAATCTGATGACAGATGTGTCATGCTTTGAAAGTGTATTACAGGAAAGAGAGGGGTAGCTGCCTTGGCTAACAATGCATTTGGAATTGATTTAGGAACAAGCAATATCAAAATATATAATCGCTCGGACGACGAGGTCTTCGTCGAGAAGAATATGATTGCCATTGAAAATAAAAGGAATTTGTTTGCATACGGGGATTCCGCCTTCGAGATGTACGAAAAGGCACCGAGCAATATTAACATATCCTATCCCCTGAGCAATGGTGTGATTGCGGATATCCAGAATATGGAGATGCTTGTCAGATATTTTCTGGGCGATCTGATGAAGAACAACATAAAACCGGCGGATTATTATATCGCCGTACCATGGGATGTGACCGAGGTAGAGAAACGCGCGTTCAAGGATCTGATCAAGGAATCCAATGTCAAGGCTAAGAAAGTCATGGTTGTGGATAAGGCTGTGGCGGATGGACTGGGACTTGGCATAGATGTTAAGAACTCACAGGGTGTTCTGGTCGTGAACGTCGGATTTGACACGACGGAAATTTCCATCCTGTCACTCGGCGGCATCGTGCTCAGCCGGCTGATCAAGGTCGGCGGACGTAAGTTTGACGATGCGATCAAAGCGGCGATTCGCCGGGAGTACAGTCTGATTATCGGCGGTAAAACCGCGGAAGTAGTGAAAATATCGCTTCTTGATCTGGAAGAGCAGCGTCTGGGCGCACTTGTGTACGGCAGGGATATTGTCACCGGACTTCCGGTGGAGCGCGAGATTCCTACCGCACTTGTGGATGACTGCCTGACAGAGTATTTTAACACGATTATTGACAATATTAAGGTGATCTTAGAGCGTACGCCGCCCGAACTGGCGGCGGATATCTACCGCCACGGCATCTATCTGACAGGCGGCGCTTCACAGGTGAGTAACCTTGCCCGCTTAATGAGCAAGGGAACGGGGCTGAAAGTCAATGTGTCTGAGAATCCGATGACCAGTGTAGCGCTTGGGCTCGCGAAGATCATTAACGATGACAATTATAAATCCGTAGCTTATGCAATAGAAGGAATGAGTAAATGAGTCCAATCGTAAAGAGAAAAGGAGAGAAATTTACGTTACCAGGTAAATATCTCCTTTTTATTTTAACAATCCTCTGCACCGGCATGGTACTGCTTACGTTTAACACCACAGTGTTCAGCGGACCTTTAAGCGCGGTGGCGGGATACACGGTGGTTCCCTTCGAGGAGGGCATCAGCAGTGTGGGGAGCTGGCTGGCGAACCGTTCCGAGGAACTGGTGCAGATCAGGGATTTGATTGCAGAGAACGAGAATCTGAAGCAGCAGGTGGACGAACTGACGATTGAAAATACGAGACTGCAGCAGGATCGCTATGAACTGACGAATCTGAGAGAACTGTACAGCCTGGATGCCCAATATGACGAGTATCAAAAGACCGGCGCCCGTATCATTGCAAGAGACAGCGGCAACTGGTTTTATTCTTTTGTAATCAATAAAGGGGCAAAGGACGGTATCGCCGTTGATATGAACGTAATGGCGGGCAGCGGTCTGGTAGGACGTATTGTGGATGTCGGGCCGAACTGGTCGAAGGTGAAGGCGATCATTGCGGACGATTCTAACGTGAGCGCTATGGTGCTGTCGAGTTCTGACAATATGATTGTTTCGGGAAATCTGAAGCTCTACGCCTCCGGCGTGATTGAATTCGGACAGTTGGTAGACAGTGATAATGTAGTCGTGGAGGGCGATAAGATCGTGACCTCCAATATCAGCGATAAGTATCTGCCTGGGATTCTGGTCGGTTATATCAGTACGATCAATCAGGATGCCAATAATCTGACGAAGTCCGGATATGTTACGCCGGCAGTAGACTTTGAACATCTGGAAGAAGTGCTTGTCATTATGCAGTTGAAACAGTCCATAGAAGATTAGGGGTTACAGTTAAGCCTTATACTATTCCGCGAGTAAAATCGCTCTCTGTGCGATTTTGCGAGTTGTGCAGGCGCCAAAATGCGACTTTGGAGCATTTTGTGTGCATCAGGCGTGACAGTGAAGCCGTAGGCTGAAATGTTACGATTAGGAGAGTGTCATGAAGCGTTTTCTGATTACTACGGTTTTGATTTTCATATGTTTCCTGCTGCAGTGTACGGTGTTTCATTCGCTGGCGTTCGGCGGAATCGTTCCCAACCTGCTGATTGTCCTGACTGCTTCCTTCGGATTCATGCGCGGGGAAAAGACCGGACTTTTGATCGGTTTTTTCTGCGGCATACTGGTAGACATTTTTTTCGGAAACACCATAGGGTTTTATGCACTTGTGTACATGTACATCGGCTATATGAACGGCAAGTTCAGCGCAATCTTTTATCCGCAGGATATTAAGCTGCCGATCGCACTGATTCTCGGCAGTGACTGCTTCTACGGTCTGGTCTGCTATGTGATCATGTTCCTGCTGCGCAGCAGATTTGAATTTGGTTATTATTTTATGCAAATTATTCTACCGGAGATCGTGTATACGATCGTTGTAACAATATTTCTGTATCCGCTCATACTCTGGATCAATACCGGACTGGAGCGCAGTGAACTAAGGAGTGGCAAAAAGTTTGTTTGACCATATACTGGAACAATTCAAAGAAAACTTCATGAATATGATCACCTCCAGACTGCTTGTGCTTGTATGTGTGCTGTTCGGTATGGGCGGTTATCTGATCTACACGATCTTCCAGTTACAGATCGTCCACGGGGAAGAGTACTATAACAATTTCCAGCTGAGCATCACGAAGGAACGCACCATTCTTCCCACGAGGGGAAATATTCTGGATCGCAACGGCAACCTGCTCGCATTTAATGAACTGGCATATTCGGTCACGATAGAGGATGTGTATGAGTCCGGTAAAAACAAAAATGCCGAACTGAATCATACGATCAGCCGACTGATCAGGATGATCGAGCAAAACGGTGACCAGATCATCAGTGATTTTCATATTGTGCTGGACAAGAGCGGCAACTATCAGTTTAATGTGGAAGGAACACAGCTTCTGCGTTTTCTGGCGGATATTTATGGTTATCCCACGATCGATGAACTGGAACCGGCCGAGAAGGCAGCCACGGCGGATGAGGTAATCAAATATCTTTGCGGCACAAAACCGTCTTCCCGTTACGGCATCGGCGCCTGCACAGTGGAGGATGACTCCTCTACTTTTGAGGCCGGATACGGCTATACCAGGGAGGAAGTGCTTAAGATCATTACGATCCGCTATGCCATGAGCGCCAACAATTATCAGAAATATATAGCGACCACGGTTGCAAACAACGTTTCAGAGAAAACAGTTGCCGTGGTGATGGAGAATGCAGATGAACTGCCGGGAGTTTCGATCGCCGAGGGCACGATCCGCAAGTATAACGACAGCGTTTATTTCTCTCAGATTCTTGGTTATACCGGTAAAGTTGATACGGAGGAATTAAAGGCACTGCAGGAGATCGATGAGACTTATGATCTGAATGATACCGTCGGCAAGTCAGGAATCGAGTCTTCCATGGAACGGCAGCTGCAGGGTCAGAAAGGCTCGGAGACGGTCTATGTGGATAACCTCGGTAAGGTGATCGAGACCCATGACAGAGTGGAATCAATTGCCGGAAACGATATTTATCTTACGATTGATTCAGATCTGCAGCGCACCTGTTATCATATCCTGGAGTCCAAGCTTGCCGGCATTCTTCTGGATAAGATTGAAAATATCAGAGAGTATCGTCCGCCGGAGGGCGGAAGCGGCGGTAATATTCCGATTCCGATCTATGATGTTTATTTTGCATGTATCAACAATAATGTTATCGACACCTCACATTTTGATTCTGCCCATGCCGGAGAGACGGAGCGGCTCGTCCGGGAAACATACCTGGATAAGAAATCGCGGGTGTTCGCTACACTGCGGGCCGAGATGGAAGAGACCTGTACGCCTTATGAAAATCTGACGGAAGAATATCAGAATTACGAGAGTTATATTGTATCCATGCTTTACAGAAAAGAGATTATCATGCGCTCCGCGATCGACCGGAATGATCCTACCTATATCGCGTGGACGACGGATGAGGTGATCAGCTTAAATGAATATCTGAATTATGTGATTGCCCAGAACTGGGTCGATGTGTCTGCGCTTGCGATCGACTCACGTTATTCCGACTCCGTCGAAATCTATCATAAGATCATGGATTATATCTTTGCACAGTTGGATACAGACAGTGATTTTGATAAGCGCATGTACCGCTATATGATTAATAATGACGAGGTGACAGGACGGCAGATCTGCCAGCTCCTACTTGAGCAGAACGCAGTCGAGCCGCCGGAGGAAGAACTTGCGCAGTTTGAAGCCGGAAGCATAACCCCGTATGCCTTTATGTGCAGCCGCATCGAGAATCTGGATATTACGCCTGCACAGCTCGCACTTGATCCTTATTCGGGTTCTATTGTAATCACGGATATAAAAACCGGAGATGTACTGGCGCTCGTGTCTTATCCGAGTTATGATAATAATAAGATGGCAAACGGTGTAAACGCCGCATATTTTGCGAGTCTGAACAAAGACCTGTCCTATCCGCTTTTAAATTATGCGACACAACAGAGAACAGCGCCCGGATCTACGTTTAAGCCGCTTTCCGCTACGGTAGGTCTGACGGAAGGCGTGATTTCGACGACGGAGACAATCACCTGCACAGGTATTTTTGATAAGATTGATTCCGGGACGCAAAGTCCGAGATGTCATATTTACCCGGGAGCACACGGCTCTTTGGACGTCACCGGCGGCATACAGCGTTCCTGTAACTGTTTCTTCTACGAGGTCGGCTATCGTCTCGGGATTGTCGGGGACACATACAACAGCGATGTCGCACTGAACAAACTGGCTAGGGCTGCAGATCTGTATGGTCTGACAGAGACCTCCGGTGTGGAGATTGAGGAATATGCCCCGGAGGTATCCGATAAGGACGGTGTCCGTTCGGCGATCGGTCACGGCAGCAATAACTATACAACGGTCGGGCTTGCGCGATATGTTACAACTGTTGCCAACAGCGGAACATGTTATAATTTAACATTAGTAGACAAAATAGAAGACCACAACAGCAATCTGATTGAAGATAATCAGGCGAAGGTACGTAACACCATTGATATGGATTTCGAGTATTGGAATGCGATACACACGGGTATGCGCAGAGTAATAGAAGGAAAGAGATATTACGATGATCTTGACGTGGATGTTGCGGGTAAGACCGGTACGGCACAGGAAGACCGGAACCGTCCGAACCATGCGCTCTTTATCAGCTACGCACCCTATGATGATCCGGAGATATCTGTCACGGTACGCGTGGCGCACGGCTATACTTCGGATTACAGCGCACAGATTGCGAAAGATGTCTATGCATTTTATTACGGACTGAAAGATGAGAGCGAAATCATTACCGGAACTGCCAGCGAATTAGAGGGCGGTGCGATTAACGCAGATTAAGTCGTCAGATGGAGGAGAATCATGAAAAATCCGGTTGTTATTAAAAGTTTTCAAAACGGGCTGTCCATTTATCTGGATGAAGAGATGCCTTTTGCGCAGCTTCTGGAGGAGATTGCGTTTAAGTTCAGGGAATCTGCGCATTTCTTTAAAGATGCCAGTATGGTGCTTTCCTTTGAGGGACGGAGCCTGTCCGATCAGGAAGAACGCCAGCTTGTGAACACGATTACCGCCAATTCCGCCTTAAACGTAGTGTGCATCATGGGTAAAAATGATGAGACAAACAAAAATTTTGTCAAAGCGTTGCAGAAAGTTTCTTATCATCAGCAGGCGATGGAAAACGCCGGCCAGTTCTATAAGGGAACACTGAAAGACGGGCAGGTTCTGGAAACAGAAAACAGTCTGATCGTGCTTGGGGATGTGTATCCGGGTGCAAGCGTCATATCAAACAAGGACATCGTCGTGCTCGGCGGGCTCTATGGACAGGCCTACGCCGGCGGCAACGGGGAAGAGGGACATTTTGTCGTTGCGCTTGAAATGTCACCGGAGAAGCTTAAAATCGGTGATTTCAAATATAAGACTTCAGAGAAACAAAGCAAATGGTCGATCAAACCTAAGATTCAGCCGAAGATTGCTTATGTAGAGAACGCCAGAGTCATAATAGAACCCATTACCAAAGAATTACTGAACGATCTGCCGGTTTGATGCCGGACAGAGACGGGATCGTGAAACGGCAGCAAATATGCCGAGTTTGCGAAGCAAATCTCGTAAAGATAATTTCTGCGAAATTATCTTTTGGTCAGGGGACGATAATACATCATATTCAGGAGGTCAATGAGAAGATATGAGTGAAGTAATTGTCGTCACATCAGGGAAAGGCGGCGTAGGCAAGACCACTACGACCGCAAATGTTGGTACAGGTCTGGCAGCTATGGGGAAGAAAGTAATACTGATCGATACCGATATCGGACTGCGTAATCTGGATGTTGTCATGGGACTGGAAAACCGGATCGTCTATAATCTGGTGGATGTGGTGGAAGGAAACTGCCGCATCAAGCAAGCGATCATACGGGATAAGAGATATCCGACCCTCTTCCTGCTTCCTTCCGCGCAGACAAGGGATAAAAGTGCCGTGAATCCTTCCCAGATGGTCAGAATGATCAGCCATCTGAAGGATCAGTTCGACTATATTATACTGGACTGTCCGGCAGGCATTGAACAGGGATTCCAGAATGCGATCGCCGGTGCGGACAGGGCGCTCGTCGTCACGACGCCGGAAGTGTCCGCAATCCGGGATGCAGACCGGATCATCGGGCTTCTGGAAGCTAATGAGATACATAAGATAGATTTGGTGATAAACCGCATCCGCTATGACATGATCAGGCGCGGGGACATGATGTCGTCGGAAGATGTGGTGGACATCCTTTCCTTACCGCTCATCGGAATGGTTCCGGATGATGAGAATGTGGTGATTGCCACGAATCAGGGAGAACCGCTGGTCGGTAATAATACGCTGGCGGGCAGAGCCTATCAGAATATCTGTCACAGAGTACTCGGAAGAGAGGTGCCTTTTCTTGATTTTGAAAAAGGAGTTTCTTTCTGGGCGAGAGTGTCAGGTATCTTTCACAAGGGTTAGGGGGGATTGCAGTGTTTAAAAATATTTTAAAACGGAAAAGCTCCAGAGAGATCGCGAAAGACCGGTTAAAGATTCTTCTGATATCCGATCGCGTCAACTGTTCACCGGAGATGATGGAGATGATCAAGAACGATATCGCGAAGGTGATCTCCAAATACATGAAGATCGACACGAAAAGTATGGAAATACAGATCACAAAAACAGGAAGTAAAGGGCGCAGCTTAAAGAATCCGACGCTCTACGCCAATATACCCATCCTGGATCTGAATCATGATTAAGCCGCATGCACTGACTGGCAGGCGGTAAAGGACACGACAGACTGCCCGGAAAGGAGCCGTTTCAATGGCACGACAATACCATATACGGGATTATGACTTTAAATTGATTGCGCTGGTGGCGGCGCTGACCTGGATCGGAATCTTTGCGATCGGCAGCGCGCAGGAATCCCTTCAATCGAGGCAGATTGCAGGTTTTGTTCTGGGATTCTTTCTGATGGTGGTTCTGTCCCTGTTTGATTATTCGATTATTCTGCGGTTTTACTGGCTGATGTATGCGGCTAACATAGTGCTTCTGGAACTTGTCAGGCAGAAAGGCGTAGAACGCGGCGGTGCACAGAGATGGCTGAATATTTTCGGTATCCAGTTTCAGCCTTCGGAGACGGCCAAAATCCTGCTCCTGCTTTTCTTTGCACAGTTTATCATGAAGCATAAAGATGAGATGGGCTCCCTGAAAGTGATCGGCATGTGTGTGTTATTCTTTATACCGCCGATTGCGCTCATCTATAAACAGCCGGATATGTCCACGAGTATCATGATCGTGTTGCTGTTCTGCATTATTCTGTTCGTTGGCGGCATCAGCTGGAAATATATCATTATGGCTATTGCAGTGGCGGTTCCGACTTTTGTAATTCTGCTGACGCTTGTGCTGCAGCCGGATCAGGAGATTATTGATTCCTACCAGCAGAAGCGTATTCTGGCATTTATCTATCCGGACGAATATGCCAATGCGGAGGCTTATCAACAGAATAATTCTGTCACAGCCATCGGTTCCGGCATGTTATACGGAAAGGGATACAAGAATAATGAATTTACCTCCGTAAAAAGCGGAAATTTTATTTCTGAACCGCAGACTGACTTTATTTACGCGGTTATCGGGGAAGAATTCGGTTTTGTAGGAGGATGTAGCGTAATTGTCTTATTGATTTTAATTGCATTTGAATGTATTATGGTAGCTAGGAGGGCAAAAGATCTGGCGGGGACGATTATTGCCGCGGGGGTGGCAGCGCTAATCGGGTTCCAGGGAATGATCAATATATCAGTGGCCACTTTTGTCATTCCGAACACGGGGATACCGCTTCCATTTGTCAGCTATGGATTGACTTCGCTGGTCAGTCTGTATATCGGGGTAGGGTTCGTACTGAATGTACGATTACAGTGCAAAAAATAATATAGTCAAAGAAGGGTGTTATCAATTATGAACATTGCATTAATTGCGCATGATGCAAAGAAAAAGCTGATGCAGAACTTTTGTATTGCGTATCGGGGGATTTTAAGCAAAAATGAATTGTTTGCAACAGGAACGACAGGCAGGCTGATTGAAGAAGTAACGAATCTGACGATTCATAAATATCTGGCCGGGCATCTGGGAGGCGCGCAGCAGATCGGTGCGCAGATCGAGCATAACCAGATCGACCTCGTTATTTTCCTGCGTGATCCGTTGTATCCGAAATCACATGAACCGGATGTCAACAATGTGGTTATGCTGTGCGACAGACATAACATACCGCTTGCTACGAATCTGGCTTCAGCAGAACTGTTGATCAAATCACTCGACAGAGGAGACCTTGAGTGGCGTGAAATGTACAAATAGTAATTCCATACGAAAACTGTCTGCCTCGTTCCTTGCGCTTTTAATACTTCTGACAGGCTGCGGCGGCAGCAAGTACGATATGGCATATAAACTGAATAATGACGTGAGCAGTTTTCAACTCTTAAATACGACGAATCAGGAAACGCTGGAACCTTTTGCAGCAGATCTGTGCGTTGTGAGCGATGATGTGAAAGCGGTCGGAATAGACTTATCCGAGGTTGGCGCGGCTGCGCTGTTTGACACCAAGAATCTAAAGACACTTTATGCAAAGAATGCAAATACACAGGTGAATCCGGCCAGCCTGACGAAGATCATGACGGCGCTTGTTGCGATAAAACACGGTTCCACCGACCAGATGCTGACTGCGTCCGAAAATGTGAAGGTTACAGAGCCTGGAGCGGTGCTCAGCGGTTTGAATCCGGGAGATCAGATGACTCTGGATCAGGCGTTACATATTCTGCTGATTCAGTCCTCCAATGATGTGGCGATTCTGATTGCGGAAGGGGTTGCCGGTTCCGTGGATGAGTTTGTTGCGCTCATGAATAAAGAGGCAGCCGAGCTCGGCGCTACAAACTGTAATTTTGCCAATCCCAACGGGCTGACACAGGAGGGTCATTATGTGACGGCGTATGACCTGTACCTGATATTTCAGGAGGCTTTGCAATATGATCTTTTCAACCAGATCATCCAGATGACTTCCTACTCGACGGTGTACACGGACAGAAACGGGGCCGAGAAGTCATTAGAGGTGAATAATTCGAACCGGTACCTGAAAGGTACGCAGGAGATGCCGCCGAACGTCACTGTAATCGGCGGAAAAACGGGAACCACCAATGCGGCAGGACACTGCCTGATTCTGTTATCCAGGAGCAGTGACGGTACACCGTATATATCGGTTATCATGAAAGACACTTCCGGAGATGATCTGTACGCGGATATGACAAAATTATTGGGACTGGTCAAATAAGTTTTTAGTTGTTTTTTTAATGTCTTTCCCTTATAATATGGATAGACGAAGTAATATCAAAGATATCATAATAATTTACTTTAGGAGGGTTTCGCCATGGTGCAATTAATCGTAGGCAATAAAGGGAAAGGGAAGACCAAACATTTATTGGATAAAGTAAATGCGGAGATCAAAAGTGTACAGGGAAACGTTGTTTATCTCGACAAGAGTACCAAGCATATGTTCGAGTTGAACAATAAAATCAGACTGATTGATGTCTCCGATTATCTGGTGACGAACAGCGATGAGTTTATCGGTTTTATCTGCGGGATCATCTCGCAGGATCATGATCTGCAGCATATGTATTTTGACAGCTTTTTAAAAATTGCCTGCCTGAATGAAAATGAAATCGGCGCTACGATTGCAAAATTAGAAACCATCGGTACAAAATTCAATGTTGAGTTTGTAGTGAGCATTTCCGTTGAGGAGAGTGCATTACCCGAAGAATTGAAATCCAAGGTTATTATTTCTTTATAAACGATACATAATCTATAAGTGTGTAATTCCATAAAAACCTCGGGCAGCCGGGGTTTTTGTATGTCAGTACGTAAATTGTCATAATAATTGTTGTGGATCGCAACAGTAATCTGCTCTGACATGAAAGGTTAGTGTGACCGCGAAGCAAAATCATGGAGGTTAGCGTGGCAGACAACGGAAGGAAGGTAACTAAATACAGGCGTCCGCTGAATTTGAATATCGGTATGTTGATCTTTGCCGCCATCTTTATCTATGTGCTGATTGGTGTGGCGGCATATTTCAAGACGGAACATATTGTCGGCTACAGCGTCAAGGAGGGTTCTCTGTCTTCTAACAGCATCTATACCGGTATTGCGCTGCGCACCGAGGAAATCGTGACGAGCAGTGATGCGGGATATATCAATTATTTTGCAAGAGAAGGCGAGCGTGTTGCTGTCGGCAATCTGATTTATACCGTAGATGAGACGGGGAAGCTCTCAGATTATATCCATGCCAGTGAAAGCGGCGAAAACACTTTGTCGGATGACGATCTGTCAGAATTAAAGACAGAGATCACGGCTTTTACAAGCCGTTTTGACCGGACACAGTTTATGGATGTGTATAATTTTAAATACAGTGTGGAGGGAACCGTATTAAAGCTCTCCAATTATAATATTCTGGAGAATGCCAGCGCTCTGAACGGCGCTTCAGGCACCTCGTTTGTCAATTACCGCAATGCAGCCAAAAGCGGAATTGTTACATACTATATCGATGGATTCGAAGGATTAAAGCCGGAGGCTCTGACCAAAGAGCTTTTTGATCAGAAACAGTATGAAAAACAGCATTTGGTCAACAATGAGCTCATTGCCAAGGGAGATCCCGTATATAAGTTATCTACCAGCGAGGACTGGTCGATTGTCATCTATGTGGAGGATGAAGACATTGTCGAACAGCTTGTGGAGAAAGAAGTTGTAGAAGTCAAGTTTTTAAAGAACCAGTACACCTCCTGGGGAACGGTAGACCCCTACACGAACGAGGCCGGGGACACGTTTGTCTCACTGACATTTACCAATTCCATGATCACTTTCTGTAATGACCGGTTTATCGACATAGAGCTGCTGCTGGAAGATGAGAAAGGACTTAAGATTCCTAATTCCGCCATTGTGGAAAAGGAATTCTTTATCGTGCCGAGAGAATACCTGACGAAAGGCGGCAACAGCAACAGTGACGGCGTACTGCTGGAAACTTATGACGAGGAAGGCAATGCCACGACAGAGTTTGTGCCTACGACGATCTATGATGCCACAGAGACGGAATATTATCTGGACGATACGATCCTGCGTGCCGGAAATTATATCGTGAAACCGGAATCGACGGAGAAATTTGCCATCAGCAAAACGGGCTCTCTTACCGGCGTATATAATATTAATAAAGGATACGCGGACTTCAAGCAGGTAAACGTCCTATATGAAAACGAGGAATATTCGATCGTGCGGTCCAATACGGTATACGGTTTAAATGTCTATGATCATATTGTGCTGGATGCATCCCTGGTAAATGATAATCAGTTTATATACGAATAGGTTTCGGTTTGTTGACAGGCAGCAATCTATGTTGACATACTGCCATACAGACAGTTACTGTTTGGTTGGCCGGAAGTCAGAAAGGTTTACATAATATATGATTCGGGAAAATCTTCAGGTTGTACAGAAAAATATCAAAGCGGCATGTGCCAGAAGCGGACGCAGTGAGACATCCGTGAAGCTAATCGCAGTCAGCAAGACCAAACCGGTCGCAATGCTGTGGGAGGCGTACGAAGCCGGCTGTCGCGACTTCGGAGAGAATAAGGTGCAGGAACTGATAGAGAAGTATGAACAGATGCCGAAAGATATCCGCTGGCATATGATCGGACATCTACAGCGCAATAAGGTAAAATATATTGTGGATAAAGTCTGGCTGATACACAGTGTGGATTCCTTGCGGCTTGCCGAGGAGATCAGCAAAGAAGCTGTTCGAAAAAACGTGAAGGTATCTATTCTTGTGGAAGTAAATGTCGCAGGCGAAGAGTCGAAATTCGGAGTAACGACGCAGGATGCGGTTTCTCTTGTAGAAGAAATAGCCAAATTACCTAATATTGTGATAAAAGGATTAATGACGATAGCACCATATGTTGAGAATTCGGAAGAGAACAGACTATATTTTGCAAAATTGATGCAAATATATGTTGACATAATACATAAAAACATTGATAATGTTTTTATGGAAGAACTTTCTATGGGGATGACCGGAGATTATGAAGTCGCGATAGAAGAGGGCGCGACCTATGTTCGAGTCGGAACCGGCATATTTGGAGAAAGACAATATCTTAATGTTTAGTATACATAAGTTAATGAGTTATGAAGGAAATCAAAACGACGGAGGCTTTTGCATATGGGTGTAATGGACAAGTTTATAAGCGCTATGAAGCTTAACGACGAGGAAGACGAATACTACGATGACGATTTCTATGATGACGAGCCGGAACCAGTCAAGAAACCGGGCTCGATGCGGGAAGAATCCGCTATGGATGATGATCGTCCGGTCAAGAAATCCACGCCGAAAGTAACGCCGATGAGACAGATGAAGAAAATGCCGGGAACCGGTATGGAGGTTTGTGTCATCAAACCGACTACGGTGGAGGACGCCAGAGAGATCACGGAGACGCTGCTTGCCAACAGAACCGTAGTCCTGAATCTGGAAGGGCTGGATGTTGATATCGCGCAGAGAATCATAGATTTTACATCAGGATCATGTTTCGCGATCTCAGGTAATCTGCAGAAGATATCACATTATATTTTCATCATTACGCCGGCGAGCGTTGATATTTCCGGTGATTTTCAGGAAATCTTATCCGGTTCGTTTGATGTGCCGATCAACAATGGATTGTAACTAATTGAGATGACTTCCTGACTGTATGGTCAGGAAGTTTTTTGAGTACGGAGGTTAGCGTGAATGAAAAAACCATTCACGCGGAAGAACCGTCCGCAGAGCGGACTTGCTGCAAGCAGCATTCTTCCCATGTTTTGAGATTCCGCGGAGCGGAATCGCGGAGGTTAGTGTAAATTATTATGACAAATCGTATTACAATCAATTACGAGAAGAAACCCTGTTATGACATTGTATTTACCGACAGTTTTGATCTGCTTGCGGACGAACTGCAGGCATTTGACGTTGAGAACCGTAAAGTGGCGGTCATTATGGATTCCAATACGGAAAAGCTGTTTGGACATACCGTGCAGGATGTTCTTAAAGGGCATTGTAAGGAAGTTCTAATGCATGCATTTCCGGCCGGGGAAGCCAATAAGACGTTAGATACGGTCAAAGAGATCTATAAGAAGCTGATCGACGCGCATTTTGACCGCAAAGATCTGCTGATTGCGCTTGGCGGCGGCGTTGTGGGAGATGTTACCGGTTATACGGCGGCGACATATCTTCGCGGCGTGGATTTCGTGCAGATTCCGACGACGCTGATCGCGCAGTCGGACAGCAGCATCGGCGGCAAAACGGGCGTAGACTTCGACGGTTATAAGAATATGGTGGGCGCTTTCTATATGCCGAAACTGGTCTATATGAATGTTGCGGCTCTGAAGGAACTGGACGACAGACAATTCTATGCCGGCTTTGCAGAGGTCATGAAGCATGGTCTGATCAAGGATGCCATGTTCTATGAATGGCTGCTTGAAAATATGTACGGCATCCATGACAGGGAGCCTGAGGTTCTTGAAGAGATGGTTATGCGAAGCTGTACAATCAAAAAGCTGGTAGTAGAGAAAGACCCGAAAGAACTGGGGGATCGTGCACTTTTGAATTTCGGACACACAATCGGACACGCCATCGAAAAGGCGATGCATTTCGAGATGCTGCATGGAGAATGTATTTCACTCGGTATGGTTGCCGCCGCATATATTTCGTGGAAACATAACTGGCTGTCCATGGAGGAATATTATGAAGTGCGGGACATGTTCGTTCCCTTCAATCTTCCGATCAGCATCGATTCCATTGATCCGGAAGAGATCCTTCATCTGACAAAATCCGATAAGAAGATGGAGAGCGGGCAGATCAAATTTGTTCTGCTGAAGAAGGTCGGTAAAGCGGTGATCGACAGGACCATCACAGACAAGGAGATCCTGGAGGCGGTCCGTGAAATATATTTTAGCGATGAGGATGCGAAAGAATGAGTCTGAAAAAGAAACTGTTATTATTCCTGGATCTGTTGGGGATCTGTGCGCTGGTTGCACTGGATCAATACACGAAATATCTCGCGGTGATTCATTTGAAGGATAAACCGGCTTTCAATATTATAAACGGGGTTCTCGAACTGAACTATCTGGAAAATAAGGGCGCGGCATTCGGTATGTTGCAGAATCAGAAGGCTTTTTTCATCTTTGTGGCAGTTGTGATTCTCGGCGTGATCGGTTATGTGCTGTTTAAGACACCGGAACGCAAGAAGTACCGTATTCTGCATTTGCTCCTAAGTCTGATTGCAGCCGGTGCCATCGGCAATATGATTGACCGTATCCGGTTTGATTATGTAGTGGATTTTATCTACTTTGTACTGATTAATTTCCCGATTTTTAATGTGGCGGATATCTATGTGACGGTATCCACCGCGGTTCTCGTATTTCTGCTGCTCTTTGTATATAAGGAAAACGACCTGAGCTTTATCAGCTTTAAGCAGAAACACTACAGAGATCCGTTTGAAAACTGAGGAAGGCTATGGAACAATTTACTTATCAGATCGGGCTGGGAGAGGACGACGAGCGGCTGGATAAGTGGATCAGCAGCGTACTTCCGCATCTTTCCCGTTCCTATATCCAGAAGTGCATAAAAAGTGATGCCCTGTTTGTAAACGGGAAGCCGCAGAAGGCAAGTTACAGACTCCGCGTAGATGACGAGATCGTTTTTCATATACCGGAAGCAGCGGAACCTGATATCACGGCGGAGAACATTCCGCTTTCGGTTTTATATGAGGATGCAGATGTACTGATTGTCAATAAGCCTAAAGGAATGGTGGTGCATCCTGCGCCCGGACATTACAGCGGCACGCTTGTCAATGCGGTCATGTTCCATTGTAAGGGGCAGCTTTCCGGAATCGGCGGCGTCATGCGTCCTGGAATCGTACATCGAATTGATCGTGATACGACCGGTTCACTTATTATATGCAAAAATGATCAGGCTCACAACTGCCTTGCCGCGCAGTTAAAAGAGCATAGCATTACGCGCAGATATCGCGCGATCGTGCACGGTGTGATCCGATCCGATCAGGGCACTGTGGATGCGCCGGTCGGCAGAGACCCTAAAGACCGCAAACGGATGGCGGTCAATGAAATAAACGGAAAGTCTGCCGTCACACATTATGAAGTTTTACAGAGATTTCAGGACTATACTTATATTGAATGCCGGCTGGAGACCGGCCGCACACACCAGATTCGGGTGCATATGACGAGCATCGGGCATCCGCTGCTGGGAGATGAGGTGTACGGTAATCGTAAGACATCTTATCATCTGGAAGGCCAGACGCTTCATGCCATGACGATCGGATTTGTACATCCGTCCACAGGGGAATATCTGGAAGTGACGGCGCCGCTGCCGGAATATTTTGAACATCTGCTGCATATTTTGTAGGATAAAAATATTGTATTTTTTATATATATGTGATAAATTTTAGTAGAGTAAAGCACGCAAGTGTATCCCCTGCGGGACGACACATGTCTGTTTGCAAACTGCATAGAGTCAGGCGCAATACAAAGGGGTATGAGAATGAAAACTGCTGATTATCTGGATCAACTGTTACGTAAATACTCGGGTACATTTGATATCTATCAGCCATATGTCATTCATGGTAAAGAGTACCCTGCATATGGGTACTTTTTTTCACATGTGGAGAAATACATTCTTGTGCGGGAGGCAAATATGTGGTCTGCCGACAGCTATGAACATGTTTTGTTCATTGAGACGGATCATGTGGATCAGGCGTTGATCGATGAGGCTTATTCCGTCGTAAAGGATTATATGGAGCCTGTGCTTGTGCGCAAGGGGAACGAACTGCCGGCGGAAGGGCACATGTACAGTTACATGACAGTCAGCTTGATTGCCGGGCAGCGGTTATCGAAAGAAATGCAGCGGGCCGTGAAGCATTTCAAATATGAGAAAGGTTATAAGTTCAACATGCGGGGATTCTCTCAGGCGCACATTGTCTGTGCAACGATGGAGGATGAGAAAGTATATACGAACTATGTGGGACGCAAGTCAGCGAAGCTGTACAGAGATACCTTTCAGGACGTAAGGAATAACAGGCCCGGTTATCGGCAAATGCTTTAGGAAAATCAAGGACGCTTATAGAATAGAGCAATCTATTTCATATAAGAAAGCACCACGAAAGAAATATATCAAATAGGAGGGATTAGTGTGAACTCAGTAGTATTAATTTTACTGGCTATTGTGATCTTCGTAGCAGCGTATCTTACATACGGCAGATACTTAGCCAAGACTTGGGGAATTGACCCAAGCCGCAAGACACCGGCTCACGAGTTGGAAGACGGTGTTGATTATTGCCCTGCCAAGACTCCGGTTCTGATGGGACATCATTTTTCATCCATAGCAGGCGCCGGTCCGATCAACGGACCGATTCAGGCAGCGTTCTTCGGCTGGCTTCCGTGCTTCTTATGGATCGTAATCGGCGGTATTTTCTTCGGTGCCGTTCAGGACTTCGGTTCGATCTTCGTGTCGATCCGTCACGAGGGTAAGTCTCTCGGTGAAGTTATCGAGGAGAACATCGGACATAAGAGCAGAGTTCTGTTTACCGTTTTCGCATGGCTCGTATTACTGCTCGTAATCGCGGCGTTTGCGGATATCGTGGCGAACTCCTTTACGGGAAGCGACGCAAACGGTTCCGTTGCGACGGCTTCTATGCTGTTCATTCCGCTTGCAATTGCATTTGGTTTCTTCGTATACCGGAAGAATTCCCCGATGGCAGTGGCATCCATAATCGGTGTGATCCTGCTGGCGGCGTGTGTCGCGCTCGGTCTTGCGTTCCCGATCGTGCTTCCTAAGAACTTCTGGCTTATTTTTGTGTTTGTGTACATTATGATCGCATCCGTGACACCGGTATGGATTTTGTTACAGCCCAGAGATTATCTGAGTTCTTTCCTGCTTTACTTTATGATGATTGCGGCGATCATCGGTATCTTCGCAGCACATCCGACAGTAGAGATTCCGGCATTCATCGGATTCCATGTAGGCAACAGCTATTTGTTCCCTACATTGTTCATCACGATTGCCTGCGGCGCGATTTCCGGTTTCCACTCACTGATCGGTTCCGGTACGACGTCCAAACAGCTTGATAATGAAAAGGATGCCCTGCTGGTAGGTTACGGTTCCATGCTGATCGAGTGTGTGCTGGCAGTCATTTCCCTGATTGCCGTAGCGACATTAACCGTAGACGGACTGTATGCCGATGCAGGTTACGGTTCTCCGACCGTTGTATTTGCAACAGCGATTTCCGATTTCTTCGCAATCATTGGTTTGCCGGACGGTGCGGTAAGCGCGACTTATACGATTATTTCACTGGCGGTTTCCTGCTTCTGTCTGACATCCCTGGATACGGGTACCAGACTCGGACGTTTCATGTTCCAGGAGTTGTTTGCAGGTACAGAGACCGGCAAGAAACTGAAACTGGACAATATGTATGTGGCAACGATCATCACGGCAATCTGCGGTTTTGCGCTCTGTCTGGCGGGATACCAGAAAGTATGGCCGCTGTTCGGTGCATGTAACCAGTTAGTAGCCGTGCCGGCGTTCCTTGCAGTAGGCACTTATCTGAAAAAGCATAACAAAAACAATAAGATGCTGTATATTCCGATTATCTTCATGTCCTGCGCGACGTTAGTATCCTTGTTCTTCTCATTCAAGAACAATCTCGTTGCGTTAATCGAGGGCGGATTAGATGGTACGGCAATCTTTACCAATGTTCTGCAGGATGTCATAATTGTTCCGATCGTCATTCTCGCAATCATCCTTCTGATTGACGGCGGTAAGGTACTGTGGGGCAAGAAAGAAGCGTAGTGAAATTATAAAACGAGAGCATTTGATTGTATGAAATTGTGCAGATAAAAGACTGCCGGTTATTGAAAACCGGCAGCCTTTTTTGCGTTCACTCAATTAGTTCTTGACGCATCTGTTATACAACTGTATAATAAATTATACGGCTGTATAACAGAAACGAGGGAGGTTTTTTATAATGTCAAATATAATAAAAAAGCTTGGAGAGGCGGAAGTGGAAATCATGCAGGTATTGTGGGACAGCGCACCGCCTGTTACGTCTAATTACATACTGAAAGAGCTGCAGGGGAGACGCAGGTGGCAATTATCTACGCTTATGACTTCTTTATCGAGATTAGAGCATAAAGGATTTATAAGCTGCAACCGCTCCACAGGCACAAACTTATACAGTGCGGTCATAACAGAAAGCGACTATAAGACAAAAGCGGGCAAACATTTTCTGGAACAGCTCTATAACAATTCCATACAGAATATGGTGGCTTCTCTTTATAACAGCAAAGCGATTAAAGAATCAGATCTTGCGGAGCTTCGAAGTTATCTGGATACACTGGAAAGCAAATCCGATCCGGAGGAGGTGTAATGATGGAACATGCATTTTTTTCCGTTATAAGCACTTCGCTGTCCGTCAGCCTCGTAATCCTGCTGCTTGCTGTGCTTACACCGCTGATCGACAGACGCTACGCGGCAAAATGGAAATATCTGGCGTGGATTCTGCTGGCGCTGCGTCTGGTGCTGCCCATAGATCCGGCGGCTGTACAGGATTTCTTTCAGAATTCGGATCCTGAAACAGCAGTGGAGAAGATTGATTCCGCAAAGGAACCTATGACCCCCAAATCCCCGCAGGCCACCCGGCTATCGCGAAGGATCGTACTGGAAATGCCTTCCGGGATGCAAGAACCGTTGATAAGCGCCGATGAGACCCTGCAGATTACACCCCTTACGATTCTGATCTGTATATGGCTGGCAGGAAGCGTGATCTTTGCCTGCATACATCTATGCAGTTATCTGCACTATAAAAGACTGCTTGTGCGTGACGGAATCAGAATCAATAATCTCCGGACAGATCTGCAAAGCAAACAGTCTGTGCAAAATGATACCGTGGTGATGAAGCTGTTACAGGAAGTGTGCGGCGAACTGCATCTGCGGAAAAAAATATCTGTCGTCAAATATGCCGGGGCGGACAGTCCTATGGTGACCGGATTCCTGCAACCGGTTCTCGTGCTGCCCGCAGAGTCTTATTCCGACGAAGCATTATACTATATCTTGAAACATGAACTGGTCCATTTCATGCGCAATGATGTATATTGGAAGCTGCTTTTTGTATTGGCAAATGCAGTTCACTGGTTTAATCCGGTTGTATGGTTCATGCACAGAGAAGCAGTCGGTGACATGGAATTATCCTGCGACGAGAGAGTAGTGTCAGGAGCGGACCGTAAGAGTAAACATGCGTACACGGAAGCGCTTTACACCATGCTCCAGCAAAAATATACCCGGAAACATCCTTTATCCACACAGTTTTACGGTGGAAAGTACATCATGCAGAAAAGATTTCGGAATATCCTGGGTCGTTCTGTTAAGCAAAGTGGTTTTTTTATTCTGGTCGTTACGGCTGCTTTAATGATCGGTGGTGGATTATTAATCGGATGTTCTGTTTCTGAAATAGACCAACCTGGTCAGTCAACAGAACCGGATGGATCAACAACCGTGCAGTTCGGAAATCCGCCTGCAGAGTCCCCTGAGCCAGCTCTTCCGGAAAGCACGACACTTACCTATATCATGGAAGGAGAACCGGAAGAACAAACGGCGGCACTGTATGCCGGCGACGGCTACTACATCTATGTGCCCGATGAAGACTGGGTGCAATACGGGTCTGATATGTGGCATTTCGTTCATAATGATAAAATCCGCTTCTGGATTACCCGTTATGATAACCGCAGTCTGGAAGCAGTCCGCAAAGAAATGGGAGAAATACAGGCGCTGCTTCCGGTTATGGAATCCGGCAGAGAGAATGAACTGGAAGGGCAGATCGGGGATATGATCACAAGAGCCCGTCTGATTGAATATGCGGAAGCAAACTGTGTGTGGGCGGTATTCTACAGTTATCCGGTGGATGCCACAGAGGGTGCAGGCGCAAGACTGCCGGTTATTACAGACACTTTCTGCATCCTGCAGTCTGACAGCGACTATATTGATGACAGTACGTATATTGATTTTTGGAAATTTGATGATTCTGTAAGCGAAACGGAGGCAAATGTCTTGAGATTTCAAAACGGACTGCAGCTGATTCTGCCGGAAGCCTGGATAGGCAAAACCTTATTGGAAATATCACCGGCATGCCGCTCGGCCGCCATAGGATCTGATGATTACAGACTTGAGAACCGGCTGGCTGTCTATGAGAAAAACAATGCGGAAGCACATTATGGCGGAGAACTGATATTTCTGGACTATATACGGCGTGCTGAACTTCCCTATACCATTTATGGGAACAAGGCCGCTGAAACATACCGTGTACTGGGGGTGTACAGACAGGACGATCAGGAATATGCATTGATCTATGCCAAATATCCGGAAGGCGGTTACAGCGCAGACGACAGGAACACAGCACCGGACGATCCGAAGCTGCAGAAAGACTATCAGGATCTGTATGACCTGGCAGACGATGTGCAGATCATAACCGACCAGATACCGGGTTTCACAAGATGCGATGTGCATGATCTGGACTGGATCTATATAGAGGGGGTTTCCGAGCCGGATTAGAAAACCATGTTGACTACACAAGTCAAATCTAAATTTTGAAATTTCTGCGCGGATGTTTCGTGGTGAGGATATCGCGCTGTTTTGCCATGGCGACGTGTGTGTAGATTTCCGTAATGTTGATGGAGCTGTGTCCGAGCATCTCCTGAATATAACGGATATCTACATCCGCCTCCAAAAGACTGGTGGCAAAAGTATGCCGGAACATATGCGGTGTGATATGCAGTTCGATAGAAGCGAGCGCGCAGTATTTGCGTATCATTCTGCGAATAGACTGATCCGTCAGCGGACTGCCGGACAGATTGACAAAGAAATGCCCGCATTCCTGCATTTCAGGAAGAAATTCATCTCTATAAGTTTCCAGTATGTTGATCACATCATTATTCCCGATCTGTATCCGTCGTTCTTTCGCGCCTTTACCGTAAATCAGGACCGTTCCGTCATACAGGTTGACATCGCCGATTCCGAGGGTGCATAGTTCCGATATCCGCATACCTGTGGAAAAGAGCAGTTCAATGACTGCTGCATCCCGCAGAGCGGTTTTCTTCTGATATGCTGTCTGCGCCTCTCTGCGCTGTTTGTATATGACGGCAAGAAACTGTTCAACGGTATACAGGGGAATCGTTTTGGGAAGTATGATCGGTTCTCGAAATTTGATCTGCAGTTTGGCAAATGGATTACGTTCGATGATTTCCTTATATTCAAGATAGTGGAAGAGGGCTTTGAGAGAGGCGATTTTTCTCTTGACGGATTTCGGCTTGTATGTCTGGTGCAGGTGTGCCAGGTAGTCTTCCAGGACAGCAGGCGTGATGTCGGTAATTTCCGGCATATGGGAAAGAGTATCCTCTGCCGGTTTCCTGACGGCGGGACAGGGCACCTTTTTCTGTTCCGGTTGTTCATGGTTCTGCAGCCAGGATATAAATTGACGAAGATCGATCCGATAGGCTTTCAGCGTCTTTTCATCCAGTCTTTTCTGGGATCTGCAGTAGGTCAGATAGTTCTTGATGTGCTCTTGTATATCATTCATCACGAGGGCTCCTTTGTGTCTTATCAATAAAATCATTCTATCCTAATTTTCATATAATGTATATACAATTATGACTTATTATATCAATTTTCAAAACTTATGCCATGTATTTGCATATAGCGCAAATTACCATTGGTTTTATTTGTTTTGTATAATAAACAGCGAAAAATATTTGCTTTTCATGTGGAAAATGTATATAATATAAATATAGTTATCTTCTTAAGATAATAAACTTATAGCAGAAAGGATGATACTTTATGAATACAATTATTACAATCGGTCGTCAATTCGGTTCCGGCGGGCGTGAAATCGGCAAGAAAGTCGCGGAGCATTTCGGGATAAAATTTTATGATAAGGATCTTCTGACAAGAGCGGCGAAAGAGAGCGGTTTCTGTGAGGAGATGATACAGACACACGACGAACGTCCTACTAATTCATTTCTCTATAATCTGGTAATGGACACGTATTCTTTCGGCTACAATTCTTCCTCCTTTGTGGATATGCCCATAAGCCACAAGGTTTTTCTGGCACAGTTTGACACCATTAAGAAGATCGCATCCGAGGGGCCGTGTGTAATTGTAGGACGCTGCGCGGATTATGCGCTGCACGATTACCAGAACTGTCTCCATCTGTTCATACATGCCGACCAGCAGAGTAAAGTAAAGCGCATCATGGAGCGGTATCAGGATGTGACGTCAGAACAGAAAGCCATTGATATGATGAATAAGAAAGATAAATCACGTCAGAGTTATTATAATTATTATTCCTCTAAGAAATGGGGTCGCTCTGACAGCTATGACCTGTCCATTAACAGTGGTGTTCTCGGTATTGACGGTTCCGTAAAGCTGATTACACAGTTTGTGGAAGACTTTGAAAACCGCTGAAACTTTAATTCTCAATCTTACCGTTACGGCAAGATAAGGAAGATGAAATGAAAAAGAATCTGAATTGTGATGCATATTATATGTTTACCATTCTTGTTGTGATATTTCTGCCGCAGATTCTGCTTGCTATGCCTGTTATTCTCCATGTATCAGGCATTATAAATATACCTTTGGATGAAAAGGTTGTTTATGCCGCAATGCCATTTGTGACGGCGGCAATCATGTTTCTGTATTCCTATCTGTGTATCGGACGGTTTAAGCTTACAAAACCCGATCATATGTACGGAATCTATCTGCCGTTCATGGTATATTTTGCGTGGCAGTTCCTGTTATGGGTTTTGTTTAATATATTCGGCGATAATAATACGACACTGATTATTGTTCTGTTGTCATTCAATTTATATGGCATTTTAGCGCTGGACGCTATGAACCTGCAGACAACAGAACTGATGATCTGGCTCTATAATGCGGCAATTTTAGGCGGCTTTGCGGCGGGAGAGAGGCTTGCATTTCATAAGACAGGGGTGTGCAGGAGACCGTTTTGCCGCAAATATCTATTTGGAATCCTGATCGGCTGTGCTGCAGTTTTATTGTTAAGTGAGGGAATCTGGTTCTATAAACGAAAGAATATCATTGAGGTTGATCCTTCACAGAAAGGATACGGTTTTGCCTATGAGGACGGTTTGTCCAGCACCGACCTGAGTCCTTACTACGTTGAGAATGAAGACAATATTCTGGCGCGCTTAAATACACCGTCTACCTATACAGTGTCTGATTCTGCGTCTATGCCTGTACTGGACGGCGCAGAAGCGGCATATCCGGTTTATGCGGCTTTTGCGTATGCCTGTTATGAAGATATTGATGAAATTCAGGAATATGCCAAGAAGAACAGCTATAAAAATGTAGGCGCCATCACACCGGTTGCGTTTAACAATTCTGTCATTGCTTTCGAACGTCTGCTTGACGGGGAGTGCGATATCTTTTTTGGTGCCAAACCATCTTCGGATCAGCAAAAGACAGCCCGGCATAGCGGAAAAGAACTCGTAATGACCCCGATCGGTAAAGAGGCTTTTATCTTCTTTGTAAATAGCGAAAACCCTGTGGACGGGCTGACCTCCGAACAGCTTCGGGACATCTATTCCGGAAAAGTAAGCAACTGGAAAACACTCGGCGGCAGGAACAAACGCATTCTTCCCTTTCAGCGCCCGGAAAATTCCGGATCACAGACAATGATGGAATACTTTATGGGCGACACCATGCTCAAACAGCCGCTGAAAACAGAATATGTCGGCAGTATGGGCGACCTGATCGTCAGAACGGCCAGATATCAGAACAAGGATACCGCCATTGGTTATTCCTTCCGGTATTTTGCCTCCATTATGGCAAAAGATACCGCAAATACAAACCAGATCAAATATCTGTCGGTGGACGGTATCTATCCGGATACCGAAGCCATTCGATCCGGAGATTATCCGCTTACTACAGAATTGTATGCCGTTTCACTTGCCGACAACCCGAATCCAAATATAGAACCGTTTCTGGAATGGATGACTGGTCCGCAAGGTCAACAAATCGTGTCCGATACCGGTTATGTTGCGTTAACCAGCCCGTGATGGCGGCCTGCAGAATTACTGTATGAAAGTCTGCCGCAGATTGCAGTTTTCATAACGGATAATCCTGGACCGGATACTTTGCCCACACAACTATGCGCAAAACACAAGTTTAACGAATAGTTGTGTGGTATTTTACAGAACATTACGCGGAAGCTTTTATCAAAGACTTATGACTGTTCCTGGTTAGCATTTTCGTCAGTTTCTCTGGCGGCTTCAGCTTCCTCCTTATCATATTCTTCAATTTCTGCTGTAAGGTAATCGAACATTTCCCATAATTCCTCATGCGTGCAGTGTGTATGGGTAGCTCTGGCACGCGCCAGAAGCCAATCCCAGCGATGCTTGCGGTCATCATCCTTGATCTGTTCCCGGATTTCCTCAAGCGTATAATTTGATTCATAGATCAACGACCGATACCAGTCATAACACTCGTTAATATAGCTGTGTGCGGTAATGTATACGCCGAAATTTGTCTGTGCAAGTTTTTTACCGATACGTTCTCTTAATTCTGCAATAGTCACAAAAACACCCCTGTTTACCCTTTCTTTAAAAACCCGACCTTTCATCTATATACTACGTTTTTAATTATCATGGTAACAAAGCGATATGTCAATACTTTTCGTACAACTTTTTTATAAAAAATACCACAAATTGTTGTTTCGAGCGTCAATTTCCGACCCAATAACCCATCTTATGACAACATCATAAGACTGAAAATCGTTGCACATGCGTGTGTAATTATAATGTTTCGGAATCCAGCCAGACCGTAAACGGACCGTCATTTACGATAGACACCTGCATATCCGCACCAAATTCCCCGTGCTCCACTACAGGAACAGACTGCCGGCATTTTGCTATAATATATTCGTATAATTCCCTGGAAGGCTCAGGTTTACCTGCTTCTAAAAATGACGGCCGGTTTCCGTGCCTGCAGTCTGCATACAATGTGAATTGTGAAATAATTAACAATCCGCCATCCACAGAAGCGAGATTTAGATTGGTCTTTCCGCATGCATCGCTGAAAATACGCATGTTTACCAATTTATGAATCATTTTATCCGCGATTTTTCTCGTATCGCTTTCAGATATGCCGACAAAAACACAGAATCCCCGGTTGATTGCCCCGACGATCCTGTCCTCTATCGTTACATTTGCACTAGTTACCCTTTGAATCAGAAATCTCATTGTCACTACTCTCTTCTTTTTTCTTTTTCTTTCTGACCGGCGGCACATATTCCGTAAAGACTTTGGCTTCATCGATCTGCCCCACTGTCATATAAGGATGTATATCTGTAGGAAGTTCCTTTCGGCGAAGCATCCTGTTGACCGAGGCTCTGACTCCCGCATAAAATACCGCGAAGATCGGCACTCCGACAACCATACCGAGTACCCCGAATAATCCGCCGAATATCGTGATCGCAAAGATAACCCAGAAGCCGGAAAGTCCGGTGGAATCTCCCAGAATCTTCGGACCGAGAATATTGCCGTCAAACTGCTGGATGACCAGAATCAGGATGATGAAGTACAATGCCTGTATCGGATCAACCATCAGAACAAGCAACGCACTCGGTACGCCGCCGATCCATGGTCCGAAGAAAGGAATCACATTCGTCACGCTGACAATTACGCTGACGAGAATGGCGTACGGCGTGCCTATAATACTCGTACAGACAAAGCAAATGACACCGATAATAATGGAATCCACGATCTTACCGCCGATAAACCCGATAAAAGTGCTGTGAATAAAACGGAAATTTGTAATAATCTCATTGCCGGCTTTGCGGTCAAACAGCGCATAGACGATCTTCTTGGCCTGACCCGCAAACCGCTCCTTGCTGCCAAGTACGTAGATGGAAATGATAAAGCCAATCACAAAATTCCATAAAGCTTTAAATACACCAATCACGCTAAGTGATAAGGTCTTTAGAAGATCATTAATATGCGGAAGCAGATTACTGTTAAGATAACCCAGCAGCTTAGAGGAATACTGCGTAATCAGCCCGTTTAACACTTCTTCGAGATCCGGATTATTCTTCATAAGCCCAAGCGCCCAGTTACTCAGATTATCGACATAGATAGGGAACTGGAAAATAATACTCTGAATGCTGCGGATAACCTCCGGAATAATCAATCCAAATAACTCATACATAACAATCAGAATCAGGACCACCGTCACTAAGATAGACAGTACTCTCATTCTCCGCTTATTCTTGGGCGTCTCCGGTACATTCGCCTTCTTATATAGAGGCCTGATAATACATTTTTCGATCTTATTGAGCACCGGGGTGATCAGATATGCCAGCACAAAACCATCTATGACCGGCATGGATATCCCGATGATTTTTGCAATACCGCTTGATAAATTGGATCTGTGAAAAAGGATGTAGTAAAATAATATGCTTGCAACAATTACGAGAAATGCCGTGAGACCCCAACAGAAATATTTCTTTTCAAATTTAAATTTCATACAGCCCGACTCCTCTGCCTTATATGTATATATTTCTTACGAAGCACCCTCTCGACAGCCGAAAAGGTACGATATATCAAGTATACCATTTTTTTCACAATCTGCATTATATTTTTAAAAAAATAATGCTAAGAAAGTGATTGTTTTGTATAATTGTATGAGAAGAAGTTGTGATACAACTTCTTCTCATACTGGAGAATGCAAAAAAGCATGCATTCTCCGCAGACTTTGCTAAAAAGGACTAAGAGTTGTGATACAACTCCTTCTCATACTGGAGAATGCAAAAAAGCATGCATTCTCCGCAGACTTTGCTAAAAAGGACTAAGAGTTGTGATACAACTTCTTCTCATACTGGAGAATGCAAAAAAGCATGCATTCTCCGCAGACTTTGCTAAAAATACATTCTAGGATGGGGATTTATATGAAATTACAACAGTTATACAGCGTGACACGTAAAGCGATAGATGATTATCATATGATCGAAGCCGGCGATAAGATTGCGGTCGGTATTTCCGGCGGCAAAGACAGTCTGACACTGCTCTATGCGCTGCAGGGACTGCGAAGATTTTATCCGCAGCCTTTCAGCCTGTGCGGTGTTACGGTGGATCTCGGATTCGATAATCTGAATCTGGATAAAATCAAAGCGCTATGTGCGTCTCTTGACGTGGAATACCATGTAATTAAGACGGATATAGCCCGGATCATCTTCGATGACCGCAAGGAATCCAATCCGTGTTCCCTGTGCGCCAAAATGCGTAAAGGCGCATTGAACGACGCAATGAAGGCTTCCGGGTGCAATAAGGTGGCATATGCCCACCATAAGGATGACGTCGTGGAGACGATGATGATGTCATTGATTTATGAGGGCAGATTCCATACTTTCCGCCCGGTCACTTATCTGGACCGCACGGATATCACGGTGATCCGTCCGCTGATCTACATGAGCGAGGCAGACGTGATCGGTTTTGTCAATAAATATGACGTGCCCGTTGTGAAGAGTCCCTGCCCGGCGGACGGACACACGAAGCGGGAATATATCAAGAATCTGATCCGGGAGATCAATCTGGAGACTCCTGGTGTCAAGGAAAGAATGTTTACCGCTGTTCAAAGCGGACTACTGGAAGGATGGGCGTTTTAATGAGTACGAAAGATCCTAACTATCACGATCAGCAGAATATAAGCAATGTACAGAAAATGCGAGAGGTTCTTGACACATTACCGCCTTTCTGCAAACAGTTCTTCCGCGGCATCAGTGAATATACTTCCGCGCGGACAAGACTTGCCTACGCTTATGACATCAGAGTCTTCTTCGAGTATCTGCATGACAATAACAGTTATTGTAAACGCATGGAGATTCGGCAGTTTCCGTTGACGATCTTAGAACAACTCACAAGGGAAGATATCGAAGAATATATAGAATATCTCTCCTATTACGAGAAAGACGGCAAAGTATATACCAATGACGAACGCGGCAAGAAAAGAAAACTGGCGGCGCTCAGAAGCTTTTATAATTATTTTTTCCAGGCGGAACTGATTGAAAAAAATCCCGCAATCCTCGTACCGCTCCCCAAACTGCATGAAAAAGAAATTATCCGTCTGGATGCGGATGAAGTCGCCGTTTTACTGGATCAGGTAGAGGATGGTACCAGATTGACCAAAGCACAGCAGCGCTTCCACAAAGTCACAAAGACCAGAGATATAGCAATTCTCACTCTGCTTCTCGGAACCGGTATCCGTGTGTCCGAATGCGTCGGGCTGGATCTCGGGGATGTGGATTTTAAGAATAACGGCATTAAGATCCGCCGCAAAGGCGGCTACGAGGCTGTCATATATTTCGGCGAAGAAGTAGAAAATGCCCTGCATGACTATTTGGATGAACGGCATCATATCATTCCGCAGTCCGGCCATGAAAATGCGTTATTCCTGTCATTGCAGAACCGGCGGATTTCTGTACGTGCCGTAGAAAATATGGTTAAAAAATACTCTTCTACCGTCACAAGCCTTAAGAAGATTACGCCACATAAACTCAGAAGTACATACGGTACATCCCTGTATCGTGAAACCGGAGATATCTATCTGGTAGCCGATGTCCTGGGTCACAAGGATGTCAACACAACCAGGAAGCATTATGCCGCATTAGAAGATGAGCGGCGCCGCTATGCCGCAGATAAAGTGAAACTGCGTGAAAAGCGTGATCCCGATTAACCTGACAAATCCGTGGAGTAAGGTCCGCCGCGAAATAAGGTCCGGATTCATGATCGTACTCGATACACGTAAATACTTTAAAACCGCATTGCACCGTATGAACAGTTATAACCGCTAGCCTGTATACACATTGTCATAATAAGGAATGATCAAATGAGTACCATAGTGTATAGCGTCATCGGAAAGAGAGTTCATTGCCTTGACTTCATTGATATAATCATTGATGGAGTCATAATGCTCCACGTCCATATGCTCTTCCGCAATCGACCATAATGTATCATCGCCGGATACGACAATGCTTTTATAATATTTGTAAGAAGTCTCTGTAGAATCATCTTTTGCATTCGAACGGAAACCGCTTAATACGACTGAGCAGGTAACGATCAGGCATACGGTCATGGCGAGTATCAGGAAATTCTTCATCATCTCCCGCTGCCTTCTGACTCTGTTCCTGCAGATTCTGCGCTCACTTCTTATATCTTCGGTTCTCATATAGTTCATGTGTTTTGCGTACATTTTTCCACCTATCCTTTCATACCAGAACAAATGTTGCGAACAAACGTTCTTTATATGCTGTATTATATCGAACAAATTTTCGAGTGTCAATACTTTCCGGTAAAATTATCGAACAAATATTCTGAATATATGTTTGCTTTTTATGCTCTGCTATGTTATGCTTATAATATCTTTTAAATTGTTCAGACTTTTTTATCAGGAAAGGATAAGGTTATTGTTTATGGGTTATGGTAAGATTACTGCAAAACAGCAGCAAATACTCGACTATATTAAAGATGAAATCTTAAAGAGAGGATATCCGCCGGCAGTTCGTGAGATCTGTGAAGCCGTTAATCTGAAATCCACCTCTTCCGTACATTCCCATTTAGAGACGCTTGAGAAGAACGGATACATCAGGCGTGACCCTACGAAACCGCGTGCAATCGAGATTTGTGACGATAATTTCCAGATGGTACGCACGGAGATGGTTTCCATTCCCGTGATCGGACAGGTTGCTGCAGGACAGCCGATTCTCGCCGAGCAGAACGTTGAGAGCTATTTCCCCGTTCCTGCAGATATGGTGCCGAGCGGTGAATCTTTTGCATTAAAAGTCAAGGGGGATTCCATGATTAACGTCGGCATATACAGCGGCGATCAGATTTTTGTCAAATGCTGTCAGACCGCCAATAACGGCGATACGGTAGTGGCGCTGATCGACGACTCTGCCACAGTCAAAACATTCTATAAAGAAAACGGACATATCCGCCTGCAGCCGGAAAACGACACGATGGAGCCCATTATCGTTGATGAGTGTCAGATTCTCGGCAAGGTGTTCGGTGTATTCAGACTGTACCGCCAATAGTGTGAACGGCTTATTTTACGGGCGCTCCGGACATTTCAGACATGTTACATCTGAACTGATATTTTTTGTAAATTGTATATGAATTATTCACGCCAAATTCACATTGGTTTATTTTCCAGTATAGTTCATTTGGTGCAAGACATAATAATAGTAACTGTCAGATAGAATCGGCAGTTACTATTTTAAGTTTTTGAGATAAAAAGGGGGAACAAACATGAAAAATAAAGGTTTAGATTGCCTTGCCCTGACGATTGCCATTATCGGTGCTGTTAACTGGGGGCTGATCGGTCTTTTCAGTTTTGACCTCGTGGCATTTGTTTTTGGTAATATGTCATGGTTTTCAAGAATCATTTATGCGTTAGTCGGTATCGCCGGTCTATATATTATCACATTCTATATGTATGCAGGCGGCGAAACAAGACATGCCGACTCATAGTTATGAATCTGCACACTATTTGACCTGACAGGACAATGTTCAGAACATTTCCTGTTAAGTGAAAAGAAGCTGACATTGCCCGATGGCATTGCCGGCTTCTTTTTCGAAAAAAATCAATCTGCATCGGATATCATCTTCGTTTCGATCAGTTTTCCGTCCCGCCAGATGCGCTCCAAATCATAGAATAAACGATTTTCTTTATCAAAAATATGGATAATTACATCATGGAAATCAAGAAGTACCCAGTTTGCGGTGTCATAACCTTCGATCTGTCTTAAAGGAACGCCGGCTTTACCGAGTTTTTCCTCGACATTGTCGGAGAGCGCCTGGATCTGGCTGCGATTTGTGCCGTTTGCAATAATAAAGTAATCTGCAATCACAGATACTTCGCTGATATCGATTACTTTGATATCTTCCGCTTTTTTATCTTCCAATGCCGCGATGGCAAGTTTTGCAGTCTCTTTGCTGTTCATCGTTTTTCATCCTTTCTGTTATTGGGTTCCTGTATTTATATTTCTTGTGTCCGGACAAAATCTACCCATAAGCCATTGGAGTTACTGCTTTTCTTCCTGATAGTATTCGTAGGTCTCTCTGGTCATGAAATCTATTCTTCCGCCTTTTCCGGTCAGATATGCAAGCGTATCCTGCAGGATTCTGTACAGCGCCCTGTTCAGGTCACGATATGCCAGTTTCCTTGCTTCTGTAAGATTACGCATATAGGGATCATTCGCTTCCGATGTTCTTTTTGCATGTTTCCGTCCGGGTTCGATATAGTCTGCAATGTAAATCACCTTCTCCAGGGGACTCATACCGGGTCGTCCTGTTGTATGATACCGGATCGCATTCAGAATATCCACGTCCGTGATCCTGTATTCCTGCCTTGCCAGTGCGCTTCCTGCCTTGGCATGTAACAGCGGCGAGTTTTCCTCCGTTTCCATTTCGGTCAGGCTTATATGATTTTTTTCACAGACAGACATCTGTTTCTTATGGCTCAGACATTTCGCGCAGTCATGCAGCATACCTGCTATAAGCGCTTTATCGATATCCACACCGTGTATGGCGGCCAGATTCGCTGCTGTATATGCCACGCTCAACGTATGCTCATACCGCTTGGGCTCCAGTGCTTTTTCCATCTCTTTTCTGAGTTTGTAAAGTTCTGCCGTATTCATTGCACATCTCGCTCCCGTTCCCACATATAAATTTCAATCCGCGCGGAGAATACTTATTCCCACACCGCGTTTAACGATACAGCCTCTTCCGTTCAATATAAATCCTGACAGTCTCCGGCACCATATCCGCAATCGACTCTCCAGCCGCAACCTTTCGCCGGATTCCGGAAGAAGAGATATCCATGGTTTCTGTCTGCAGAAGGTGGATTTTCGCGCTATACTGCTGTTCCAGAAACCGTATCTGTGCCTCCATATCCTCCGTCGTCTTATCGTCCCGCACAGCGGCAAGAACCCGGCAGTCGGCAAAGATCCGCTCAGGGCGAGCCCATTTCGTCATATGAAAAAGGCTGTCCGCACCTGCGATAAAATAATATACGGTCTCCGGATTCTCTGATTTGAGTCGCTCCAGCGTCTGGTAGGTATAGGTATTACTCTCCTGCTCCAATTCTATGAGAGACAACCGGAAATGCGGTCTGCCCTCGATCGCCAGCGCTGTCATCTCGGCACGGATCTGCCCGTCCTCTACATGCTGATCCGCTTTCATATAAGGTACGCCGCATGGCATGAACAGCACTTCATCCAGTGCAAACTGTTCCAGTGCGCTCTGCGCCAGCGCCAGATGCCCGTTATGAATCGGATTGAATGTGCCGCCCATAATCCCAGTCTTTTTCATTTTGTTGTTTCCTTAGGCAGAATGATCTTCGGATTTTTCTTGTCAGGTTTGTATAATACAATCTTTTTGCCGATCACCTGCACCACCTGCGAGCGCGTTCGCTCCGCGATCACCTGCGCGATCTCATTCGGATCATCCATGCAGTTTTTCAGCACCGCGATCTTGATCAGTTCTTTCGTGTTGAACGCCTCACCGATCGCAGCCGTAAATTCCGGTGTCAGGCTGGATTTTCCCACCTGAAAAATAGGATTTATTGTCGAAGCGAGACTCTTTAAATATGCTCTCTGTTTACTCGTCATAATATACCTCTTCCCTTTTACTTATAATAATCGAAGGAAAGCCCGTACATGCGCACGGTATCGCCCTCTTCGATGCCAAGCGCCTCCAATTGTTCCAGAATGCCGTTGTCCTTCAGGAAATCCTGAAAGAATTTGAAGCCTTTCTCGGACTCCAGATTTGTGTAAGACAACATTTTCTCGATTCTCGGACCTTCCACCACATACGCGTCTTCTTCCTCACTGTAGACAACGGTAAATGGCTCGCTTTCCGTATCAAAATGAAACTCCGGGAAAAATTCCTGTTCAAAGACGACCGGTTTGGTATCCAGTTTCTCAAGTTCATTACTGATTGCGTACAAAAGCTGCTGCAGTCCCTGTCCGCTGATTGCGGAAATGGCATAAACGGGAATGCCTTTAGGCTCAAATTCCGCTTTGATCTTTGCTACGGGATCATCGTCCGCATAGATCATATCGATCTTATTGGCGGCGATAATCTGCGGCCGTCCGGCAATCTCTACATTGTAGTTTGCCAGTTCCCGGTTGATGGCATAGATATCCTCGATCGGATCACGGCCTTCCGTAGAGGCAGCATCGACGATGTGCACGATCAGCTTGGTTCGTTCGATATGCCGCAGGAACTCATGTCCAAGTCCGACACCTTCAGAAGCGCCCTCGATCAGCCCCGGAATATCCGCGATAACAAATCCTTTCGCATCCTCTAAGTCCACGACCCCCAGATTAGGGTTCAGCGTTGTAAAATGATAGTTCGCAATCTTCGGTCGTGCGTTCGTCACTTTGGAAAGAAAAGTGGATTTGCCCACATTCGGAAATCCTACCAGCCCCACATCGGCAATCACCTTAAGTTCCAGCAGAAGCTCCAGCTCCTGCGCCGGCTGCCCCGGCTGGGCATATCTGGGCGCCTGCATGGTGCTGGTGGCGTAATGCTGGTTGCCGTTACCGCCTTTCCCGCCGCTTAAAAGAAGAAATCTGCGGTTATCGCCGGACATATCCGTGATGACCTGACCGCTCTCAGCCTCCTTGATGACCGTTCCGGCGGGTACTTTGATCGTAATATCTTCCCCGTTCTTACCCGCACAGTTGCGCTTGTTACCGTTTTCCCCGTTTCCGGCGCAGTATTTGCGAATATGCCGGAAGTCCGTGAGCGTGTTCAAGCCCTCGTCCACCTCAAAGTAGACACTGCCGCCCTTACCGCCGTCACCACCGTCCGGGCCGCCGTTCGGCACATATTTTTCTCTGCGGAAAGACACATGTCCATCGCCGCCCTTGCCGCTTTTTACATAAATTTTTGCACGATCTGCAAACATAATTTCCTCCAGATTGTCCAGTTTAAAGCCTCTAACATTAGGATATGATTGAAAAGGGCTCCAAACACCTAAATGTCTGAAGCCCGAATCAACCGCCTTATTTCTCTACAGGATATACGGAAGCCTGTTTCTTGTCTCTTCCCTTGCGCTCGAAACGAAGCACGCCGTCAACTAACGCGAACAGCGTATCGTCGCCACCGATCCCTACGTTTACACCGGGATGAATCTTGGTTCCGCGCTGTCTGTATAAAATATTTCCTGCCTTGACGAATTGTCCGTCAGCTCTCTTCGCACCTAATCTCTTAGCCTCGGAATCTCTGCCGTTCTTGGTAGAACCGACACCCTTCTTATGTGCAAAAAATTGAAGGTTCATATTTAACATGGTATTACACCTCCTCAAATGTCAATTTGCAATATTTTGACCCGTATTGCTTCTCAATATGGGTAAGCCCCAGCACCAGAGAATCCATCAGAACCCGGGAAGTTTCCCGCAAAGGCACATTCACGAAGCGACACCGGATGGTTCCGGAATCCCCGTCAGTCGTCACATCCATTTTCTCTCCGGTTATCTCTTCCAGAGAATTAATGGTGTTAATGACCAGTACAGAGATCGATGCACACACGATATCTTCGCCATAATTCGCGTATCCTGCATGACCGTCACATGTAAATCCCTGATATTCTCCTGCTGCTGTCTTATAAAATGTGATCTGTGTCATCTCACACCCTGATTGCATTCCCTGATTCGTCGTCTGAATCAGATCATTACAATCACCTTCGCACAACTCTCACCTGTCTCTAAAACTAAATGCTACGCATTGATTTTGTCGATCTTAACCTGAGTGTATGCTTGTCTGTGACCGTTTTTCTTATGATAGCCTGTTTTTCTCTTATACTTGTAAACGATAACTTTACGGTACTTACCCTGATCCATAACGGTTCCGGTAACAGTTGCGCTTGCGACATCGCCTGCAACCTTAAGTTCCTGATCGCTGACAGCTACCACCTGGTCAAATGTTACAGAAGCTCCGACTTCAGCGTCTAATTTCTCAACCTTGATGACGTCTCCTTCGGAAACTTTGTACTGCTTTCCACCTGTTGCAATAATTGCGTACATATGGCACCTCCTATTCATGAACCGAAGTTCATTTTACTCGCTAGCTTCGGTGATGTCCGATCCCAAAAGCGCTCGTAAACGACTTATAAACGGACATACTTATACCTCGCTATGCGGCATACTCGAATATCATACCTGTTCTGGGGATATTTGTCAATGGGTATGTCGATTTTTTCTTATGAGACAAAGAAATACGCCGCGATCTGCGCTCTGGAACTGAATTCTTCCGTTTCTAACAGTTCCCGTACCTCTTCTTTACTGTAGAAATCGGCTGTGATCTGCTCGTTCTCCGACGTATGATCCTCGAAGTTTCCTTCCACGTCCACGAAGGCGATCTGCGTCTTCACATCGGAAAAAGCTACCGCCGCGAAGGAAGGCGGCAGAATACTGCGGATTTTCTTTACACTAAGACCGGTTTCCTCATAGAGTTCTCTCTGGAGGCACTCTTCCAGAGATTCCCCTTCGTTGATCATACCGGCGCACAGATTGTATACGAAACGGTTGACGCCCATACGAAATTCCCGAAGCAGCAGCATCTTATCTTCATGATACGCAACGATGGACACGCCGCTTACACGCTGCCCGATCGCTTCCGGACCGGGGATTTCACTGCGGCTGACAATCTCGTATTTCTTCTCCCTTCCAGCTTTATTTTGATAGGTCAGCTCATAATTCTTTAAGTATTTTCCGTCTTTTACTTTTTCCATGCCAAGAAGTTTCATCAGTTTCTCCATTTCATCACTGCCTTCGGCTTAATTCGCTGCTAAAACAGTGGATTTTAATTACTATATATATACTTTTTCTTGTCTATCAGGTGTGCGACCTTCCCTCATACTGCTCCCGAAAGCTTGGATTCACCTTTTTACGGGTAATCTCCATGAGTCCAAGCCCCGTCATATCCACCACGTCCGCTGTCACGCTGTCCTTTTTCAGAAGACTGCGCATATATTCCGCAAGCTGCAGCTCACGGGTTTTATCCTTCATATTAATGAAATCTACAAGAATCATACCAGACAGGTTTCTTGCCCGCAGCTGCACGGCGATCATCTCCGCCGCTTCCCGGTTGATCCTGCAGACGGTTTCTTCCTTGTCCTTGCCCTGTTCACATTTGCCGCTGTTCACATCAATGGAAATCAGGGCTTCCGTCGGCTCGATCACAAGATAGCCGCCGGACTTCAGCCACACTTTCCTGTCCAGAAGTTCCTTGGTCCGTGTTTCCAAAGCATACAGCTTATAAAGCGGCAGCATCTGATCTTCATATAATCTGACAGGCGTATCTGTTCCTGCAAAAGTTTCCTGCAAAACTTCATAGATTTCAGGAATATCCGTAACCACTTCATCATACTCTGTCTGATAAGTGTTCTCAATAAAGTGAATATAATCGGGTCTGCCCGCATACAGACGGCTGAAGCAGGTGCGTTTATCCGCAATCTGAATAATATGATCAAGCTGCTCTGTCAGCTGCTTCGCCTCTTCGACCAGCGGGGTGTCGTCACTAAGCTCCCCAGCATTGGTACGGACGATCAGCCGGTAACGGGCGGCGATCTGCTGAAGCGCTTCTATACTGCGGAAGCGCAGCTGCTGTTTCTTGCTGAGTTTGGAGGATACCTGCACGTGGCATCGTCCAAGGGCACCGTCAGCGGCTGCCTGCCGTGTGGTGCCGTCAGATTCGGCCGTTGCAGTCCGAGCCCCTTGCGCAGATCCCTTGCCATCCGAATATGCCGGCTGTCTGCTCCCCACGACCGCATACTGTCCCGACAGGGAAAGCTGCGTCGTCACGCCTGCCAGTTTTGTTTTCATGGGTTCCTTGACGATCTGAACCGGAATCTCGTCCCCGGTTTTCAGTCTGCCGTCAGGTTTTCTGTTCATGACACAGGCATAGATTGCCTCCGTAAGCGGCAAAAAGGTGAGATATCCCTGACCAAGATCCACGAATGCGGCTCCTATATTCTCAGCGATATTCTTCACCTTGCCTACATAAATATTCCCTACGGCGTACTCATTGTGCTTCAGTACCTGTATCGACAGAATCTGATTGTCACGTATCAGCAGTGAGAGTAATTTCCCGTTCAGTTTTAGAATTAAAATCTTGCCTTTCGACGACATGGTTTTCCTGCTTCCGTTGGTATTTGAGAACCATCAAATTACCTATCTTTTCACAGAATATCATATCACGGATTTCTCTCTTTTTCAATTATGCCTGACATTTGCATTCCTTTTACAGAAGGATCGGAATATCCAGACTTCAAAAAGAGTCTTTGGCGTTTTCCATTTTCCAAATATCTGTTTCTAACACAAAGACATTTGGAAAATAATTCCTTACAAATCTTCTTTCCTGATTCTGTACATAAGATACCCCGCAAACAATATCGTCGGGATCAGCGGTATGATTCCCGCATACGTCGGTCCCAGAAGCGGATTATATTCACTTGTATTGATAAAACCGATCCCGATCGCCGCCAGTCCGTTGACTGCACTGTGGCAGATTGCTGCCGGAAGGACGCTGTCCGTGCGCAGCGTAAGATAGCTTTCGACAATACCGATCGCCACACAGAAGACAACCATCAACAGAATGCCGACAACCGGATAACCGGAATAGACCGTACCGTAATTATGTCCCATGGCAATCATTGGCGCATGCCAGAATCCCCATATGATGCCCGTAAATAAGACTGCTTTCACGCTCCCGCAGGAGTTTTTCAACCCGTACAGCAGGTAGCCGCGCCAGCCGATTTCTTCCCCCAGCGTCGGGATCAGATTAGTCACCGGTGAGATTACCGTTGCAGTAACGATACTGATGATAAGCTGCGTAACCTGCAGGTTTTCTACCGTCGAAACCGATTGATACATAATACCGCCTGACAGGGTGAACTGTTCCCTGTAGAGCAGATAGTATACCACAACGCCCAGATAGATTAAAATGATAAAGCTAAAGTAGGCAAGCAGATAGTTCTTCCCGTTGCCCTTGAACTTAGGAGCCAGTTTAAAGTCTGAGAACCCCTGTTTCGTCACAAGTCTTGTAAGCACATTGCCGATCGTCGGCATAAACATGCATGCCGACACGATCAGCATAGATTCCAGGCCGGCACCGTATGCCATTCCGGTAAGCGGAATAACGGATACCAGCGCCCATGTCAGCACAAAGGTGATGACACAGAATATAATAGTGCGTTTAGGTGTTATTTTATTGTCCATATCGTGATCTCCCTGTTCCATTTAATCAAATACCCTGCCATAATCAGCAGGGTATTTCCATTATTTCATAATAAAATATTTAATTTCTGTATTTCACCGCCGTACCGTATGCGATCACTTCCGCTGCACCCTGCATAACAGAAGATGAGGCATATCTTACATTGACGACCGCATCGGCACCTAACGCCTGCGCCTCATCCACCATGCGCTTCACGGCGATCTGGCGTGCCTGATTGAGCATATCCGTATATTCTTTGACTTCGCCGCCGACCAGCGTCTTGATGCCGGCCATGAAATCCTTGCCGAAGTTTTTGGTCTGTACGATACTTCCCTTCACGATGCCTAATGTTTCCAATTCTTTTCCTGTAATATAATCAGTATTTACGAGCAACATCTTCTTCTCCTCCTTCAATCTCCTTAATGCGCTGCATCAATGCGATGATCACCGCCATAATCACCGCCACCGGCACGAAGACAAACACGCCCCAGATCCATAAAGGGATCGGATCTGTCAGATATCCCCAAATCAGTACACCGATCAGAAATATCATAAAAAGAATAAATATGCCTGCCGCCATGACGGAACCGCGTTTCTTCTGAATAATATCATTTTTACTCACATTTGCAAACTTTGTTCCCTCCTTCTCCATCTCCACCATCCTTTCTAAATATGCATCAGGGGAAAGGCTCGGGTATTTACAGCGGTCTTCCATCAGATTATGACAGAGCCTCGAAGTCTCCTGCAAATTAATCTGTTCCCGTTCCAGAACAATCAGTTGTCGTTGCAGCGCGTCCTCAAGCAACAGATCGCCGGATTGAATTTTCCGGATTTCCTCAATCGGAAGAGACAGTTTTCTGAGCAGCTTGATTTTCTTTAACTCGGTAACATCTGCTTCCGCATAATCTCGATATCCGTTTTCCATATTTCTCTTAGGGTTTAAAAGTCCCTGCTGTTCATAGAAACGAATATTCTTCTTGGTGATGCCTACCTGCTGTTCTACCTCATTGATCTTCATGGAACAGTTTCCTTTCCCGTTATACCGCCTGTATAGCTTACCGGGCTTCGATCGTCCGCTGTACCTGCAGTGTTTACTGATATGGTCAGAATAAGGCTTCCACAAGGTGGAAGGTCAAGTGTTTTCCTGAAATTTTTTATAATTTAGAAAAATTTCTCCTGACAGGACTTTTTTAGGGAACTTTTCATACTTCTGATCCTCAAAAAGTTCCCTAAACAATATATTCATTATTTTATTACAAAAGTCTATTTTATATTATCCAACCTCTGCCAGCGGAATAAACCTCCGCTTCGCTCCCTCTGCAGTCGTTTCCGTGTAAGTTTCCAGCCGGGTCACCTGATAAGCCGCCGCCGGAATTTCCACGCCTGCAAATTCAAAGAACTTTTCCAGAACCATCGCCGGTTTGATATTGCCGCTGCTGCTGGCATTCACAAGCATATAGATCGCGCCGTCAGCATCGCTGTGAAGTTCATAGATTCCTTGTCTCAGATCCAGTTCTACCGTGCTCTTCTTCGCCTCTTTGATGTAAGGAATGGTATCCTGACTGTAAAAATCCTGCAGTTTCCTCTCAAGACCGGCGACCGGAAAAGATCCTTCTTTCATTTTAATACTGTAGGAAGCCGCCGCAACGCTGGCCATCGCATTCCTGACCTGCTCCGGCAGCACGGTGACAGAAAGCACCTCCACACCCTCCACCATGACCTGACCAAGCGCGCGCTTCATATCCTCCGTGGAAGTCATGGAACGCACTTCTATGTCCATATATTCCCCGTAACTTTCGAGACCGAGACCGAGAGGTGCCGCAAAGGACATGATCTGATGGGGGCTGAATCCTTCGGAATATTTGATATCGATATCCGCACGCCGGATCGCTTTCTGGAAAAAACGCATCATATCCAGATGTCCGATGAATTTCATAGTGCCGTATTTGGCGAATTTAATTCTGATTTTCATAGGGTTAACCTCTTACTTTTAACCTTTCTCTATCTTGCTCGTGATACGCGATTTCGAAATTACCGCGCAGGTCTGGCTGATTAGCGCTCATAACAGATTCCGCTGCCGAAGCGGTTTGCACCGCAGCCCTGACACTGCACTTTGCAGTTAGGGGACACTGTTTCCGTCTGCGCTTTCTTCCACTCACGCAGAAGAAATTCCTTCGTTACGCCGCAATCCAGGAAATCCCACGGGAAAATCTCGTCGTCCGCCCGCTTTCTTGTCGTGTAGAAGCCAATATCCAGGCCGCAGTCCGCAAAACACTGCAACCACACATCGTTGTGAAAATATTCGCTCCAGGAGTCAAACAGACAGCCCCTTTTATAGGCCTCCAGAATCACCCTGGCAATCTTGCGGTCACCCCTTGCAAAAACGCCCTCCAAAACACTTAAGTCGGCCTCATGCCAGTTATATTTGATGCTCCTCTGGTTTAACTGCTCCATAATGCCCTGTTTCGTCTGATATGCTTTCTCGAGGAACTCTTCCTTCGTACACATAGGTGCCCACTGGAACGGCGTAAACGGTTTCGGTATAAAAAAGGACGTACTTGTGACGATCTGTACCTTCCCGTTGACACGCCTGTCCTTCGGCACAGTATCAAAGAAGACCGCCGCGATCTTATTGGAGAGGTCGCCGATGCCTTTAATATCCTCCTCGGTCTCCGTGGGCAGACCAAGCATGAAGTAAAGCTTCACCCTCGTCCAGCCGCCTTCGAAAGCCAGCGCAGCGCCTTGTAAGATCACATCCTCGGTAAGACCTTTGTTGATGACATCACGCAGTCTCTGGCTGCCCGCCTCCGGCGCAAAAGTCAGACTGCTCTTCTTCACGTCCTGCACCTTGCTCATCACGTCCAGAGAGAAGGCATCGATACGCAGCGACGGCAGGGATATATTCGTATGCTGCCTGCTGCAGTCTTCAATCAGAAAGTCCAGAAGCTCATCCAGACGGGAGTAATCGCTGGAACTTAAGGAACTTAAGGAAATCTCCTCATGTCCCGTGTTCTTAAGCATCTGTGCAGCATATTCTTTCAGCCTGTCCACATCCCGCTCACGCACGGGACGATAAAGCTGTCCCGCCTGGCAGAACCGGCATCCCCGGATACATCCGCGCTGTATCTCGAGGACAACCCTGTCCTGCGTCACTTTGATAAAAGGCACCACCGGTTTTAACGGATAATGCGCATCTGTCACATCTGTCACGATCTCTTTTAAGATGGTGTCCGGAAGGTCCTCATACAGTTTCTTACGTCCGCCGATCGTGCCGTCCTCGTTATATATCTCTTCATATAACTGCGGCACATAGATTCCCGGAATCTTCGCAGCACCCTTAAGAAAATCTCCCCGGGTACCGCCCTGATTCCGATTCTCAATATACCAGTCAAGCAGCCGGCGGTACTGCGTCTCTCCTTCGCCGATATAGAACAGATCGAAAAAGTCCGCGATCGGCTCCGGATTATAAGTGCATGGTCCGCCGCCGATTACAATCGGCATGTCTTCTCCGCGCTCTACGGCCAGAAGCGGTATCTGTGCCAGATCGAGCACCTGCAGTATATTCGTATAGCACATCTCATACTGGACAGTGATGCCCAGGAAGTCCATGTTTCTTACGGGGTCCTGCGATTCCAAACCGAACAGCGGAATATGCTTCTTGCGCATGATTTTATCCAGATCCACCCACGGGGAATAAACCCGTTCACACCACACATCGTCCCATTCATTCAGCATACTGTAGATGATCTGGATACCCAGATGCGACATGCCGATCTCATACACGTCCGGAAAACACATGGCAAAGCGCACTGCCACCTTCGCCCTGTCCTTCACCACGGAATTAACCTCATTACCGATATAGCGCGCAGGCTTCTCCACCTGCATTAAAATGTCGTCACTTAAAGCCAGTTTTCTCATATATCGTATTCCTTTTTTGTAAAAGTGGAATCATCGGGAAGAATGCACGCTTTACGCTTTCTTCCCGACAAGAAAGGCTTGCGTAGCAAGCCGTAGAATTTCTTAGGCGGCGTATTTTGACACCTTAGAAATTCTTCTTGTCTTAGTATATAGGATGCATCACTTAAAATCAAGCAATGCCGCCAGTCCTTCCATTGTCTCATTACCCTCTCCGTCGTATAAATGGAACGTATCAGCCATAATCATATTGTGAATATCGTTCGTGGTATATTTCCCGATTTTATCACCGCCTGTATCGCAGAGCAGGAATCCCACAAACAAAAGAATCGCCAGCATCATTCGGTATTTAAACGTACCCATGGAATATACCGGCACCATGCCGCCTTCCTGTGACTGTTCTGCGTAGGTCTGCTCTCCTGACGGTAAATTTCCCCTGTCATAAAGCGGCGGCTGTGTGTCTGTGCCGTATAAAATATTTTCCCGCTGTCTGATTTTAATGCGGTTCCCGTGATTTTCCTCCCTTATGTATCTGGCCAGAGCCATTTTTTTCTCCAAAGGAACTTTATGATCCATTATTTTCTCCATTTCTGCGCTGCTTTTGTCTCAACTTTGTCGAAACATCGCATTAAACGAGTTTGCGGCAGGCAGCGCGCAGACACAAATCTCGTGATTGACAATTGCATTTTTCGATCTTTCACCCCGTATTTACAGATTCTGTTGCTCTATTTTATGTTTTGTCCCCGTGAAAAAGAACGTTTCAGCATGTACAGTATACCGCATCCGCCATATACGGTGTGAAATTTTAGAACACAGTTGTTATTCATTATTGCGATCAAAATTAAGGTCTGCAATCTCACGTTTTCTTCGATATACATATTTTAGTAAAAATTACATTTCAATCGTTATTTTAAAATATAAATTTTCCCGTCGTAGCTTTTCTTATTTTTATACGCAGGAAATCCTGCAAAGAACATTTTCCCATCTGGAAAATTATACCTGTAATGCAAGTTTTGCGAATTATCTGATCAATAAGGACAACTATGCCATTTTTAGTATGAACAAATTTTCGGAACATATTTTCTTGTGCTTTCATTTTTTGTCATGTTTTTACACTATATCAGAAAAATTTACATGTTTATTTTTCGTATTTATTGAGATAAAAATCTTGTCACAAAAACGTTGTCGTAAAATATAATTTGATGGCAAAAAACCGATATTTTTGTCTTTACATTAAAATAACGGCAGTTACAATAAAAACAGATTATCATAACTACCGTTATATTTATTTAGAGAGATAGTTGAGCTATCTTTGCGCCAATTCTGTCGTAATCTCTTCCCAGGTCACATTTTTCTCGGCCATCAGCACCATCATATGATACAGAAAATCCGAAATTTCATACTTAACCTCGTTTGCGTTAGGGTTCTTGGCTGCAATTACGATTTCTGTCGCTTCTTCACCGAGTTTCTTCAAGATCTTATCGATGCCTTTATCAAACAGATAATTTGTGTAAGAGCCCTCCTTCGGATGTATTTTGCGGTCCTTAATCACATCAAACACCTGCTCGAACACTCTGAGCGGATTTGTCTCTTCATATTCTTTGGTCATGATCTCGTTGAAGAAGCAGGAATGCGCACCTGTATGGCAGGCAGCCCCGATCTGGGAAACCTTAGCAAGGATCGTGTCCTTATCGCAGTCCGCCATGAGCGATTTCACATACTGGAAGTGGCCGCTTGTCTCTCCTTTTACCCAAAGTTCCTGACGGCTTCTGCTGTAATAAGTCATCTTGCCCGTCTTAAGCGTCATATTATAGGCTTCCTCATTCATATAAGCCACCATCAGGACTTCATCCGTCTTATAATCCTGGACGACTACCGTCACATGTCCGTCGGAGTTCAGTTTAAACTCTTCCCAGCGGATCTCGGGCTCAAAGGTATTGACCGCGATGCCGTTGTTCTGGCAGAGCGCTTTGATGGCAAGCAGTTCCTTGGCATTCTGGTTGATCGCGTAGCCGGATATGCCGCGCACGTTGTCTTTGGACAGCAGTTCCAGTATTTTATCGAGAGAAACTTCCGGCACAGAAGCAATCAAAGGCATTTTAGATACGCTGATCGCTTCTTTTAATCCCTTCTCTTTCACTAAAATGAGTTCCTCCACATACTGCGACAGAAGGAACGCATTATCCGTGATCGTCTCCGCATCCGATACACATGCCACGATCTTATCCCTGCCAAATTTTAAAGACACTTCTTCCGTAAGTTCCACATTCTCCGGTCTGGAATAGTTGAGCGCCGCTTTCTTACAGCCGGCGTACAGCAGTTTCTTGACATCCTCCATACGCCTGACGTTCCCGGCGCCGATTACGGGAACCTCCGCCTCATTGCAGAGCGCCTTAATGAGATCAAGCGCCTCTTCATGCTCTGCATCACCCTCGGACATGTCATATACAATGAGTTCATCCGCATTATTGTCGCTGTAGAACTTGGCCAGTGCTACCGGGTTGGTGTCAATGATCGTGTGGTCTGAGAAGCCTTTGACTGCATCGCCTCTATATAAATAAATACAGGGAATAAATTTCTTGTAGCTCATAGTAAGTGCTGATACCTTTCTTCTGTTTATATTTCCGCGGGCATACGCCGATATGCTCATGCCGCGAGGGACTATGCCAGCGCGCCCTTAGTGCTGAGTACGCCGCGAATCCGTTCATCATAAGCCGTCGCTTCATCCAGCGCCTTGCCGAATGCCTTAAACATCGCTTCAATCATATGATGGGCATTCGCACCGCTCAGCATCTTAATATGCAGATTCATGCCTGCGCCGTAAGAGACAGCATAGAAAAATTCCTTTACCAGTTCCGTGTCAAGCGCTCCTACGCGCTCAACATCAAATGCACAGTCAAAAGCAAAATACGGTCTCCCGCATAAGTCAACAGCGCACAGGCAGAGTGCGTCGTCCATCGGCAGAACAAAGGAACCGTATCGCCTGATTCCCGCCTTGTCGCCGATTGCTTCCCTGATCGCTGTGCCAAGCACAATTCCCGTATCTTCCACGGTATGGTGTCCGTCCACTTCCAAATCTCCGTTTACTTTCAATTTTAAATCAAAAAAACCATGTCTGGAAAATCCTTCCAGCATATGATCAAAGAAACCGATTCCGGTATGCACATCCGAGACGCCCGTTCCGTCAATATTAAGAGAGAGCGCAATATCCGTTTCTTTCGTTTTACGGTTAATATTTGCGGTTCTGGTCATTTATAAACCCTCTTTCTGCTGAAATGTCATCTGATACCGGCATTCCTGTCATATTATAGCCTCTGCACCCTGATATCCTTCAGCTTACAATTTTATGCGATATAGAAATCCTGTTCAAACAGCAATCGTGCCCGATCACTCCTGAAAACGCACCCGGATGGAGTTTGCGTGCGCCGTCAGTCCCTCTTTTTCGGCAAAAAGTTCGATATCCCGATGTGCCTTATGAAGCGATTCTTCGGAATAGGATATAATACTGGTCTTCTTCACGAAATCATCCACACTTAACGGTGAGAAAAACCTTGCCGTCCCGTTGGTCGGCAGAATATGATTCGGTCCCGCATAATAATCCCCCAGAGGTTCGGAAGAATATTCTCCCAGGAAAATCGCGCCTGCGTTCTGAATCTTCGTCATTACATTATATGGATCTTGCGTCAGAATCTCTACATGCTCCGATGCAATAGCGTTTGCAGCGGCCACGGCATCCGTCATGGAATCCGCCAGCAGAATGAATCCGTAATTGTCCAGAGACTTCCGAATAATCTCCTCCCGGGACAACGTCGGCAGGAAATGTTCGATCTCCCGGTTCACCGCCTCCGCCACACGTTCGTCTGTGGTGATCAGAATCGCGCTGGCCAGTTCGTCGTGTTCTGCCTGTGAAAGCAGGTCTGCCGCCACATAGCGCGGATTTGCCGTCTCATCCGCAATCACCAGTATCTCGCTGGGACCCGCGATCGAATCGATGCTTACATAGCCGAAACACGCTTTCTTGGCGAGCGCCACGAAAATGTTACCCGGTCCGGTAATCTTATCTACCTTCGGGATACTCTGTGTGCCAAACGTCATGGCCGCTATCGCCTGTGCGCCTCCCACTTTATAGATTTCATCTACACCCGCGATTCTGGCGGCTGCCAGCGTGCCGGGATTGACCCTGCCGTCAGCGCCGGCCGGCGTCGTCATGATGATCTTCGATACGCCAGCCACCTTAGCCGGAATCACATTCATCAACAGACTGCTCGGATAGGCAGCTTTGCCGCCGGGCACATACACGCCGGATATTGCGATCGGCAGAATCCGCTGTCCCAGAATACTGCCATCCGGTCTGGTGTCAATCCAGCTGTTGCGCAGCTGTCTGCGGTGAAAATCTTCGATATTGGCTGCCGAGTGCTTCATGACCTCCACGAAACGCTTATCCATTGCCGCAAAAGCTTCGTCGATCTCGGCCTCCGTCACGCGAATATTCTCCGCGTTAATCTCCCATTTATCAAATTTCCTCGTATACTCAAAAACCGCGCCGTCCCCCTGTTCTCTCACACTCTTGATGATATCGGCGACGATGGTCTCATACTCCGTATAATTATTCGGGCTTCTCTTAAGCAGCGTGCCCAATATGTCTTTCTGCGTTTCCGCAGTTAATCTGACTGTTCTCATCTTAATCTCCATTCCGGAACGTTTACGCGACAAGGAGCATGACTTTGCTAAAGCAAAGTCATAAATTTGTGACGCTCCGGCACAAATTTGCGTGTGAAAAAGATTCAAATATGTTTTCGTAAATCATGAATCAGCTTCTTGATCCGCTCCGGTTCCATCTGCATACTGACTTGATTTACGATCATGCGCGCCGACAACGGACAGATTTCTTCTAATACTTTCAGACCGTTTTCTTTCAGCGTTGAACCCGTCTCCACGATATCCACGATCACATCGGCAAGTTGTACAATCGGACCGAGTTCTACAGAGCCGTTTAACTTGATGATATCTACCGTCTGATGCTTTTTATTGTAGAAATAGTCTTTGGCAATATTCGGATATTTACTGGCTACACGGATCATCTCATGGTGCTGTAATAACTCCCCGGCGCTCTCCGGTCCGCACACGCACATCCGGCACTTGCCGTATCCAAGATCCAGCACCTCATAGACCCTTCTGTTTTCTTCCATGATGGTATCCTTGCCGACAACGCCGATATCCGCGGCTCCATATTCCACATAAGTCGGCACATCCGGACCTTTCGCAAGGAAAAATTTCAGTTTCAGTTCCTCATTTACAAAAATAAGCCTGCGGGAATCCTTATCCTTCATCTCATCGCAAGTGATGCCGATCTTCTCAAATAGATCCATTGTTTTATTGGCAAGCCTGCCTTTGCCGAGGGCAAAGGTTAAATATCTGTCTTCACTCATTTTATCCAAGCACTCTTTCTACGGTTTTATGATTTTTTCTTTTTCACTTCGTCTTTTAGCGTTTGCGAAGTGATTGCCCTGACGGCAACAGTTCCACATTCTTACCGGATGCCCGGAGATGTTTTGCCTCCTGAAGCTTCTCCCTGAAATCCGCTTCGGTATAATACAGCTTCACATAACTGTCGATACCGGAAATCACCACGCCCTGACGTCCCATTGCCGCCAGCAGATCATCCACCACGATCACAAAGCCGATGGCGGCGGCGTCTTTACCGAAACGTCCGAGCAGATTGTTGTAACGTCCGCCCTTTACAATGGCATCTCCCACGCCGAAAGTATATCCCTTGAAAATAATGCCCGTATAGTAATTATACTTACTTAACATGCCGAGGTCAAAGGAAACATATTTCTCCACACCGTAATCACAGAGCACCTGATAAACTTTCTCAAGACGGTCTATCGCATTCCTGGAGCGTTCATTGGAGACAGCCTTCTTCGCTTCCTCCAGAATTGACACCGTGCCGAACAGATCGCCGACCTTAAGAAGCAGTTCTTTATTTTTCTTTTTCACATGAATGCGGTCTAACAGTTCCTCCGCCCCAAAATAGTTCTTACCGGATATATACTCCCGCAGTTCCAGTTCCGTCTCCTCATCCAGACCTGCCTCAGCACAGATTCCCTTGAAATATTCCAGATTTCCGATACTGATCTGGAAATCGGACAGTCCGGCATGGTACAGCGCTTCTATCGTCATGGCGATCATCTCGGCATCCGCCTGCACAGAATCGTCCCCGATCAGTTCGGCACCCATCTGGGTCACTTCTTTTAATTTTCCTTGAAGATTCGAAGTGTTTGTAAACGTATTGCCCTGATAACAGAAGCGGATCGGCACATCCTCATCCATAAAGTACTTCGCGGCACATCTGGCAATAGAAGGTGTAAAATCCGGCCGGAGAACCAGTGTATTGCCCTCTTTATCAAAGAACTTATACAGTTCCTTGGATGGCGTTGTACCTACCTCTTTGGAAAAAACATCAAAAAATTCAAAGGTAGGCGTCTGAATATCCCGATAACCACAGCTGTGTATCTTCTCATGCAAAAGCCGTTCCACAACTGTCTTCTTAGCCTTCTCGTCGCCATATATGTCTCTTACCCCTTCCGGTGTATGTACTAATTTTCTGCTCATAATGCTCTCCATTCTGGAGCGTTTACGCGATGGGTCGGCACAAATCTTAACTTTGCGTCGACCATCACACAAAATAGTGATGCTCCTGCACAATACTTTATCGCTTTAAAGCGCTAATTCTCTAATTCACTAGCAAGCTAAACTCCATACACTATACCCCACTTTATTCTCTTTGTCAATTTTTTCTTGCTTCTCATTCAACCCGGTCGTCCAGATCCTTTTGCAGCATATCCAGATATGGGACTAAAATCCCGTGTTTCTTCGGTAAAATATATGCCGGATTCAATTCTTCATAACGGAAACTTTTCCTGCCGCCCTCCTTCGCCCTGTCCCAGAAGAACCGCAGCATCTCGTAGGGCAGATAATAAAAAATATCCTTATGGGAATAATAAATCAGGAAGAAGGCAATCCCTTTTTGCTTCTCAAACTGCCCCATGAACTCGACCTGATGTTCATGAATATTCTGAAGGGAAAAAGTGTCCACGGCACATTCCTTGGCATCGAAGCAGACCGGAATCCCCTGTACCGCGCCGATATAGTCCACCGTGCTCTTCTGGTCAAAATAAGCGAGCGTAATATGCCGGCTCTCCTTGTCGATGTTGATCGGGGTAATGGGGGTCGGTATTTTCTGGATCAGCGCCAGCCCGTTCTCGAGATATTTCTCATTGGTCCGGTTGATCAGATCCTCTAATGTTGAACCGCGCAAACCGCGGGAGTTCCAGGTCGCCATAAGTTCCATTCCTCATTTAACGCATCTGTCTTACAGTATCCTCGTTACGGTTTTACACACGGTTCCGCCTGCCCGCTTACTTGCCGGAAGAGATCCGGCAGTTCAGCATAGAAGGTCCGGCCGCTGATATCCGCAAACGGTTCTTCCAACTGCGGGAACACGACTTTATAAGCATGCAGAAGTTGAGAACTGATATGATATTTTTTCTGATAAATATCATTCCACGCCTTATCCCCGTATTTGTAATCTCCTAATAACGGATGCCCGATACTTGCCAGATGTGCCCGGATCTGATGCGTTTTACCGGTCATAAGTTCCACCTCCAGAAGCGTCTTATCACCTTCCGGCTTAAGTGGTCTGTAAGCGGTTCTGATATAGGCGCCTTCGCTTCCCTGCTCCGTTCCTCCTGCATGCCGTCCCGTGCTCATGTCCGGTGAAACCGCCGGTATGACCGTCACTTTATTATGCCGTTCATCTTTGACCAGAAAGCCTTCGATCATATGCGCTTCATAAATACATCCCTTTACATACAGCTGATAATATTTGTGAAGTGTTCTGTTCTTCAGGAGTTCACTCAGCATCTGAGCGCCTTTCAGAGACTTGGCGCAGAGTACAATACCGCTTGTATTGCGGTCGAGCCGGTTGCAGACGGATGGTTTGTATATAATAAGGTCATCTGCCGTCACGTCGCCTTTATGCAGCAGATATCCAATCAGCCATTCGTTCAGGGAAATGTCCTTCTTAGCCGCTTTCTGTGACAATACGCCCACCGGCTTATCGGCCAGTAATATATGATCGTTCTCATACAGTATCCGGACCTCCGGAAGCCTGTGATATGCAGACAGATATTCCGCCGCTTCATCCATACCGCACTTCACTGCATCTTCTGCCACATATGCGGCCCGGGCGGTATCTCCTCCGATGCCGCGGTCCATGAACTTCGCAAGTGTCTCATCGGAAAAGTAGATGGCCACACTGTCGCCTGCGGCTGTCTTCTCTCTCCCGTCAGCTTTCTTACCATTGAGCGTGATGTTTTTCTTGCGGAGCATCTTATACAGGAAACTGTTTCCCGCTCCGGGCAAAATCCTGTGAAGATATTTATCGAACCGCTGTCCGGCTTCCCGATCCGTGATGATCGTCTGATACATGGCGTTGTCTCCGTTTTCCTTATGATTCATTCAAAATACAAATCATAACCGTTCTGCCCCGGTCAAATGGTAATGGAATACAGCAGGTCAATGATCCCCTGCCGGTTTCTGTGCTCGTCGGTTTCTAAATACGCCAACTGACTCAGTCGGTCAATGTATTTATCCTTTTGAGAAAAAATCTTAACCGTAAGATTCTTGATTCCTTCCTGTGTGAGCATCTGTTCCAGATGATTTTGGGCCGCATTACAATCACATTTCGGGTTCTCCGTGATGCCGCATAATACGCTGCCTTTTAATGCCATATGGCTGACCGGATAATTCTTCTGATAAGAAGTAAAGTACATATCATAGAAGACCGTCAGCTTCTCATCAAAGACGCTGACTTCATTCTTAAGCGCCTCGCTGCACCCTTTGGCCTTCAGAAATATAATGAAATTCACCATGCTCTTGCAGGCGGGCAGACAGACAAGAACCGCCACGACCGTCAGCAGATTCTTACTGCTTCCCGTCTCCACATATCCAATCACATACAGTCCGACGGATACCAGAACAAAAATCATGGTTCTGAGTGCCGTAACGGCCTTATGATTTTCAATATAGCCGTAAGAACCTTTTTTAATGATCATATTTTTCATGCTTTTCTCCATTTATGAGCCACGTTGTCGCAACTTTGTCAAGACTGCACCCTGTTTTTACGCGGCTACTCGTAACAGTTCAGCCTTCGGCTTCACTGTCACCGGCTACTCCCGTATCCTGCAGACATCCACCCACTCCGTATAGCCGGAATACTGCTCCATCTCCGGAATGGTCAGTTCAATGGCGCTGTTTGCGCTTCCACATGCCGGAAATACCGTGGTAAATCGTTTTAACGACTCATCCAGATATACCTCAACGCCCTCGTTAATGCCAAAAGGGCATACGCCACCAACGGCATGTCCGATCAGCATTTCCGCCTGTTCGGCTGTGAGCATTCTGGCTTTCGTTGCAAATTTCGCCTTATATTTGGCATTATCAATCTTCACATCTCCGGCACAGATCACCAGAACCGGCGTATCATTTACCATAAAAGAGAGCGATTTCGCGATACGCGCCGGTTCACACCCAAGCGCGTGCGCCGCCAGTTCCACCGTCGCGCTGGACTCCGCCAGTTCGATGATCCGCGCCTCCATGTTATATTGTTTGAAGTACTCTTTTACCCGTTCTATTGCCATTTTTCCTCCGTAAAACCGTATCTTTTCCTGTAAATATATAACTACACATATTTTATTATAAATACGTGGCGTTCCATGTTTTCATATTGTCACATTACCCGCTGCATAAACATCTGCAGCACATTCTGTACACCTTGTGTCATCAGATAAAGCGCCTTCATGGGCAGTCCGCAGACCGAAACTGACTTTCCCGTCTTACAATCCGCAATCGCCCTGGCCACCACACATTCCGTCTTCGCCATTGTCAGCTTCCTTAGTCCGTTAATATGCGATGCGTCCCCGTACGCATGTTCCAGGAAAGGTGTGTTGACCGGTCCGGGACAGACAGCCGTGACGCTGATTCCTCTTCCCCGCAGTTCTTTGGATAAAGCCCGGCTTAACGAATAGACATAGGATTTCGAAGCCGCATAGACCGCGAATGCCGCCTGCGGCACGAACGCCGCGCCCGAGGAGAACTGAATGATCCTGCTTCCCCGGCGCATGTAAGGCAGACAGATCTTGGTCATCTGTGTCAGCGCCATAATATTCAGGCGTACCATTGCCGCCACATCTTCATCGCTCTGTTTTAGAAATGTGCCATGGCTCCCCACTCCCGCACAATTTACCAGCACGGTGATCTTCGGATTGCTGATTGCAAGAACTTCCGCAAATTGATCTATTTCTTTCTCATTTGTCATATCGATGACGATGGTTCTGGCCCTTGTCCGCATGGCGTCCTCAAGTTCTTCCATGGGCTCTCTTCTGCGGGCCAGCAGCCATATTTCATCCGTCTTGCGCAGGCTGTGATCCAGTTGTCTGGCAAACTCCATTCCCATGCCGGAAGAAGCGCCCGTGACGATTGCGATGTTCATGTTGTATTTCATTCCTTTCAGAAGTATATTGTCAAAATGCAAAAATCTTACTACAGAAACTGTGTCATATACACAGGCAGACACTCAATATCCGCGTCCTTTGTATAATCTTTGGTATAAATCAAATATCTTTGCATAATCCTGCCGGAAAATTTATCTGTAAATACATCCAGCGATTTATGCGCCTTATAATTAGATGACTTCACTTCGACCGGACATATTTTGTTTTTCTCAGCCAAAAGGAAATCTATCTCATAATTATGTCTTGACACCGGGTTCATGATCGTATGGTAATATAGCCCGTGACCATTTGCGGCCAACGTCTGTGCAACGATGTTTTCATACAAGTATCCCAGATTTCCCGATAATTTATCATTCAATAATTTATCATAGATCACGTTTTCTGTAAACTCCCGATCCCGAAACATCTGGGTAACAAAAAGTCCCGTATCGCACATAAATATTTTGAATTTTCCCAAATCCATGTTGCTTGAAAGTCCGGCATTTGGATCATTTGCATGATATGCCACCAGAACGGTTCTGGATTCCTTCATTTGCGCGATCAGTTCTAATACGGAGTCTGCCCGCACACCTTCAATGACACTGGAAACCTGATATCTTGAAGCATTTTTGTTCAGCTCGGCCGGAATTGCATCAAATAGAAGCGAGGTTTTACCGGTGGAATCGATCTTCATAAAATCTTCTTTATACAGATTCAGAATATCCCTCTTTACTTCATCCACTCTTCTGAAATTATTTGTCTCTATATATTCATTGACAGCCTGCGGCATACCGCCGACCAGCATATAGAGCCGAAAATCACGGAGTATTTTTCTATGGGCGCTGTCTCCCAACGCTTTGCCAGATTCAAAACATTTTCGCAGCAGAGCGTTTGTCGTCTGGTCGCCTGTCGCCCACATAAATTCTTCGTAGTCCATGGGATACATATTCAGTTTGCGTTCTTCACTGGGAATCAGGATATCTTTTACATTTTTCCTGATAGAAATTAGAGAGCCAGTCTCAATATAGTCGTATCTATAGTCTTTGACCAGCGCCTTGACAGCCTGCCTTGCGAGCGGGCACAGTTGAATCTCATCCAGAATAATCAGAGAATCCCTCTCATAGAGATCCGTTTTATATTGAAGCTGCAGCTGCAGGAAAAAGTAATCCAGATCGGACATATCTTCAAACAGCCTCTTCACCGTTGTGGAGGCAATCGAAAAATCAATCAGAATGTATGTTTTATATTCATTTTTCCCGAACGCCTCCACAACGGTTGACTTCCCGATCCTTCTTGCACCTTCTACTAAAAGCGCAGTTTTTCCATTGGATGTCTTTTTCCATTCAAGCAGCTTTTCGTATATTTTTCTTCGAAACATAGTCCTTCCTCACAAAATTGCATTTTGGTATGCTGATTTTTTTATAAAACCTTGCCATCTTTACATTTTTGCAAAATCGCATTTTTTATTTCCGATTTTTATAGCAAAATCGCATTTTTATATTTTCTATTTTACACCAAAATCATGTTTTGTAAAGGGTTGAGATGTTTCAATGTTTTTCCATAATATTTTTTATGGGTGCTGTCCGCCGGCTCGTTTTATCTTGCTATGCGTCCAATTCCTCTGTTTTCCTCTATAGCCTGTAAGTTTACCATAGAAATGATCTGGTTCTGTGCATCCTCAACAGTTTCAATTCTAATCCTGCCTATACTCTTTCTTGTCATTTCAAAATCTATATCAGGAAACAATTTTTCACAGAAACTATTTGTCTCGGGAGATGCCCCCATTAAAGCTGTTACAAGCAAATCCGTGTCAAACTGCTCTAACACTTCTTTTAGTTCCTTTTCCGAAATTGTAGAAATCTGCTCAAAATCAGTTATCCTCTGTGGCAGTATCTTTGGTTCTAATATCTCATTTATCGTGATTCCATATAATTTGGAAATTTGCAATAAAACTGCTAAATCAGGGATCGCTGTCCCTGTTTCCCATTTTGATACTGCCTGCCTTGATATGCCTAATTCTTTTGCCAAATCATCTTGTGTGTAGTTGTTGCTTTTACGCAGAAATTGTAAGTATTTAGATATATTATTCATATTCATAAAATCACACTCCTTATAGCCATTATATAGCATGTGGCTATAAGAATAAAGAATTTGATAAGTGCTGAAAAGCAAATACCAGTTGCGCACTCCACATACATTAATTTTGTGGAGGTCTTAGTCTGTTCTTTGCCGATACTGTCAACAACCGGAATTTATCATGTAATCGCACAGAACTTATTATATAACCATTTCGCTACACCATCAGAATCATTGCTTTCTATAATTCCGGTAGCTATTGTTTTCAATTCGTCTACCGCATTCTCCACAGCATATGATTCATCCGCTATTTCAAACATTTCAATATCATTTTTCCCATCACCAAACGCGACAATATACTCAATTCCCAAGTCCTCTTTTAATTGTAAAATTGCATTTGCCTTTGAAACACTTTTGGGTACAATTTCTAACCATTGTTCCCCGCTATAGATTTCTGTTTGAAAAATACAATGATATTTTTCTTTAAATTGAATGTATAGTGGTTCCAGTTTTTCGTATGCATCAATACAAACGAAATAGAATGCATCTCCAAATCCCAGCGCACTGCCAGATGCAACAGGTGTATCTCTTACATCCCCCTTACGAGTCAATAAGAATTCCGTTGTAGCTCGATTGCATTTATTTACAAGATAGGAGAATTTTTCTTTACCTGATCTGTAAACGTAAACAATCGGATAAATGTCTCGACACAGTAATGCATTTAAGATTTCTTCTTTTTCATTTGGGCAAAATGCATTTTGTGCAATAATATCAAAAGTATCATTTTGCAAAATGACAGCGCCATTGTAAGTAATGATTGGTATTTTGGCATTCAGTCCTTTTGTTGCTTTTGTAGCTGTCAGATATGACCTGGCCGTAGCATAAGAAAAGAGTATCCCCTCTGATGTTAATTGATTAATCACCTGATTCGTGTACTCAGAAGTTCTGGCATCACTTCGTAATAATGTTCCATCTAAGTCTGATACATACAGAGTTTTCATAAATTCCTCCCTACTGTTTTCAAAACACAGCATATATACTGATATGAAGTTTGTCTACTATACACGCTCCAATCGTTTTGGAGTGACACTTTCAGCATTCAATGCTTTTCCTTCGTTTGCACGGTGATACCGCGGATTATCAAAGCAATTCCCGTAACACAGCAGCATAGCAGAACAAACCACCTGATATTGCCGTCGATCGCATCCACTCTCCAGTCAAAAGGTCTGAACGCGGGAATGGAACGCTCCTTCCCGATCCACCGGTTGATCAGATAATTGGCGAAAAAGCTGTAAACCCCGATCAGCGTTGTACAGATTCCTGCTTTCAGGAATCCGTTGCACTTCGCATAACGGATCAGCAGGAACACAAACCATGCAAGTATCAGACACGGAAAAGATATCTTCGGTGCAAGGTGCGCAAAACCGGGCGATTTCACATAAACTCCTATAGTGATCATCATCAGCACATACAGGAACGTATCGACAGACATCACCGTCAGCCCTTTATAACTGCCCAGCAGCGTTCTGAGCGGTTCTGCATATACTGCAGGCGGAAGAAAACAGACCGCCAGGCCGAACAGCACTGTTGCCGATACAAGAAAAAACCATGTCCCATGCGTGTAAATACAGATCACGCCGAACAACAGAAACAGGCTTGCCGTAAATGTCCCCAGTGTCCAGAGCAGTTTATGGTCCGGCATCATCAGCGGTACGATGCTCAAAGATGCCGCTGTAAGAAGCGAGGCAAGCACAATAAAGAACCAGTCAAGCGCCGCGCCGGTTGCGAGATTCACAATCAGGCAGACTAAAACCGGGATCATGAAAACACCGGCGATCGCCGCGCCGATCACGGCAGATTTCCGTTTAAAAAAATCTGCCTGCCTGTGAAGAACGTCCACAGTCTCTATTTCCAGACTGTTTTCCATCTCCTCGCTGCGCATCTGTCCTAAAAGCACGGAACAATCCTTACAATCCGTCAGATGCTCATCCACAAGCGCCCTGCTCTCCTCACTGCATATCTGATCCGCATAGAGCGGAAGTAAATCCTTTATGACATCACAATTCAGTTTCATGAATCCCCATCCTTTCCATTAGCTTACATTTGGCACGGTGATATGTGACTCTCGCCCAGCTTTCTGTTCTGCCGCAGATACCGCTGATCTCCCGAAAGGACATCTCTCCGAAGATCCGCAGTTCAAACACCTGCCGATATGGCTCTTCCAGTTCACGCAAAGCCTGATGAACCTGATAAGAAGTATCCTTATCTTCCACTTCGCGCTCAATGTTCACACCGCTGTCGGCATCTGCATCGGGCGGTATGGCTTCCGCGCGCTTTGCCTGCCGCCGCATTTCATCAATAAACAGATTCCTGGCAATGGCACAAAGCCATGTCACAGCGTTTGCTTCCCCGCGAAACGAAGCGCTTGTGGTAAACGCCTTATAAAACGTTTCCTGCGTGATTTCCTCTGCCATATGCGTCTTTCCCGCCAGTGCCATCACATAAGAGTACACCCGCATATAGTACGTTTTATACAGTTTTTCAAACGCCGCTTTCTCCACGTATATCACCTCTTCTTATGTGATTTCATTGGTTAGACGGGTAAATTTCAGTTTTGTTACAAAATTTCTAAGTAAAAATCAAAATAAATCCAGCTTCATATAAATCGACGTATCCATCGGACTGTCATTATAGCTGGAAATCTCATAGAATCCGTATTTCCGATACATATGGATGGCGCCCTGTAAGAAAGGCAGCGTATCCAGCAACATATAAGAATATCCGATTTCTTTTGCATCACGGATAATGTGCTCCACAAGATACTTGCCGATGTGCTTTCCGCGAAACTGCGGCCTGACATACAGTCTCTTCATCTCACAGTTTTCCGCGTCAATTTTTCTAAGACCGATACAGCCCGCTAACGCTCCCTCATAATATGCCAGATACAGCCGACCGCAAGGTAAACCATACTTGTGCTCAAGATGTTCCAGCTCTTCATCATAATTCTGAATATCCAGATATTTTCTAAAGCTACTGTCCCCTTCGATCAGCATGTCCGTATATTCAGAAAACAGCGTTTTCACTTCGTCTTTACAGGCATATGCCGGTTTCAGTTCAATGTTCATCTCTGCTTCCTCATTCGATTTGACTGTATTTGCAGATTTCTTTATACACGTTCCAGATCAACTTTGTCTTACCAGTTTCAGTTTCTATCTTATTATAAAATCTCAATACACAAACCGCAACACGAATGAAAAAATGAATTTTATTGCGAAGCCAGGCGCAATGTGGGATAATAGTGTGAGAAGAACTTCTAAAGACGTCCCGCCATTGGACGGGACGCCAAGAAGTTCTAGAAGTTGCTTTGCAACTTCCTCTCACACCAGAGAATGCCTGAAAAGCGGCATTCTCCGCATTGGAATAAAAAGAACTTGATATAATACTTTAGTACAGCGAGGTTTTAGCTCAGATGATGGACAAGCAACATGAGCACAATATAGGGGAACAGATTAAAGATGCGCTGTCGGATGCTTTGCAGAACGGCGATTTCAGCGATCTGAACAGGCTGGTCTCCCAGAGTGTAACGAACGCCATAAACGAAGTTGGCAGACAGGCACAGGAGCAGGTGCGCCGGCAGACACAGGAACAGACAAGACGGCAGGAAAAGGCGCAAAGGCAGGCGCAGGAACAGACAAGACGGCAGGAAAAGGCGCAAAGGCAGGAACAGGCACGCAGACAGGCACAGCAGATGTATCAGCAGCGGGCGCAAAACGCCAATCGGCAGAATGCCTCCTTTCAGAGCATGCCGCAGGAGCCTGTCCGGCAGACATCGCCCTACGTACCCATGCCGCCGCAATCTGCAGCGCTCCTTCCCTCCCAGTTTAAAAAGGTGGGAAACGTATCCAATGTCCTGTATCAGGTGTTTGGCGGAATCGGACTTGGTTTCACTCTTCTGTTCACCCTTATGCATCTTGTTGTGGTGGCAGCAGAAGGCACAGCCAGCATAGCGGGATGGACCGTCAATCTGCTCTTCCTTGCACTGTTTGCCGGCATGATCCGGCTGGGAATCGAACAGCGCAGACGTCTTAAGCTGGCGGAACGTTACGCCTCGCTGTGCGGCCACAAACTGTACGGCGAAATCGCCCATCTGGCCGGAAGCACAGGCCGGAAAGCGCGGCGTGTGATCAAAGACTTACAGCAAATGATGCGGATCGGCATGTTTCCCGAAGGTCATCTGGATGAAAAGAAGACCTGCTTTATGCTGAACGACAATATCTATAAACAATATCTGGAGACAGAAAATAATCGTAAGATACGGGAGGCGGAAAGCCAGAGACTCTCCACACAGCCAAATACTCTGAATACGGACATGCCAGGAGCAGCTTCAGGACAAGGAACAGCGGTTTCGGAACAGGAAGCGGAATTAAACGCCATGATTGCGGAGGGCATGGAATGTGTCGGCAAGCTCCGTGACCTGAACGACAAGATTCCCGGAGAAGTGATTTCTTCCAAGCTTTCGCGTCTGGAAAATCTGTTAAAAGATCTTTTTGACAGTGTGCGGGAGCACCCCGAACAGATGCACCGTATGCACAAGCTGATGGACTACTACCTTCCCACCACCCTGAAACTGGTGGAAGCCTATGAGGAATTTGATCGGGTGAGCGTTCCCGGCGACGAGATCATCGCCGCCAAGGCAGAGATTGAGAACACGATGGATACGATCAATCAGGCTTTCACGGAACTTCTGAACAATCTCTTTCAGGACGCGGTGCTGGATGCCACCACCGACGCGCAGGTATTAAAAACCATGCTGGCCCGGGAAGGGCTGATGAACGAGATGGATATCACGGCCGCGGAGTCCCGTTCCAGAACATAACACTTTTTACACGAACGGACTGTCCGCTTATTAACGGGCATGGCATCCGCAATATTGAAAACAATGCTGCCACAAAGATACATAAATTGAAGGAATATAACACGGAGGAAATGGAAAATGGACAACAATCTCGATGAAATGTTAAAGGAAGCGCCTTCCCTAACGCTTGCACCGTTCGAGCAGGCGGAAATCGTGGAAAGCGCCCCGCTTCCCGTAGCGGAGGCGGAACCTAAGATCCCTGATGTGGTTTTAACGCCGCAGGAGCAGAAAATGGTAGACGACTTTGCGGCGCAGATTGACATCACCAACACACAGATGGTAATGCAGTACGGCGCTGGCAGTCAGAAAAAGATCGCAGATTTCTCTGAAAGCGCCCTGAATAACGTGCGTACCAAGGATATGGGCGAGATCGGTCAGATGCTGGCGGACGTGGTCACCGAATTGAAGGACTTCGGTGAGGAAGAGGAAAAAGGCTTCCTGGGACTTTTCAAGAAAGGCAGCAATAAGCTGGAAAGCCTGAAAATCAAATACGACAAGGCGGAGGCGAATATCAACAAAATCTGTAAGGTCATGGAAGATCATCAGGTGACGCTGTTAAAAGACGCCGCCATGCTGGACAAAATGTATGAATTGAACCTGAATTATTTCAAGGAGTTGTCCATGTATATCCTTGCCGGCAAGCAGAAGCTGCAGCAGGCCAGAACCGTGGAGCTCCCCACACTCTTGCAGAAGGCGGAACAGAGCGCTCTTCCCGAGGATACGCAGGCCGCCAACGATTATGCGGCTATGTGCGAACGCTTCGAGAAGAAAATCTATGATCTGGAACTGACCAGAACGATCGCCATGCAGATGGCGCCCCAGATTCGTCTGATCCAGAGCAACGATACCGCCATGTCGGAGAAAATCCAGTCTACGCTTGTGAATACCATTCCGCTCTGGAAGAGCCAGATGGTGATCGCGATCGGGTTAAACCACTCCAGCGAAGCCGCCAGAGCCCAGAAGGAAGTGACGGACATGACCAATGCCCTGCTCAAGAAAAACGCGGAGGCATTGAAAACTGCAACCATCGAAACCGCAAGGGAAAGCGAGCGCGGCATCGTGGATATCGAGACGCTGACCGCCACCAACCAGACGCTGATCAGCACGCTGGACGAAGTCATGAAGATTCAGGAAGACGGACGCGCCAAACGCCAGAGCGCGGAAACCGAACTTATCCGGATCGAGGATGAGATGCGCCAGAAGCTTCTTGCCGTCAGCCGCTCCTCCCGCACTTCATAAATAAGAAAAACAGATATGATACCGGCAGACCCCGTAAGGAGCTGCCGGTTCATTGCGAACACAATCTTTCCAATTCCTCTCTACCAATCCGCACGATCATTTCTTCTTTCTGTGCACGTTCCGGATTGTCTTTTTCTTGCCGCGGTTCTTCACGCTGCCTCTGGCTGCTGGCTTTGGCCCATGTTTCGAATCCGCCATTTTCCGCGGTCTAATCAGACACTTCTTATCAAATCCAATCAGATCCTCTCTTCCGCCCTTCACAAGCGCCTCCCTGACCAGCTCATAATTATTCGGATTGCGGTACTGGATCAGCGCCCGCTGCATTGCCTTCTCATGCGGATTGCGGCAGACATAGACCTGTTTCCCGTTTCGCGGGTCGATGCCGGTATAATACATGACCGTGGACACCGTGGAGGGTGTCGGATAGAAATCCTGCACCTGCTCCGGCATATATCCCAGATCCCGCAGATACTCCGCCAGTTCAATGGCTTCCTTCAGCGTAGAACCCGGATGGGAGGACATCAGATACGGCACAAGAAACTGCTTTTTGCCAAGCTGTTCGTTAAGCTTGTAATATTTCCTTACAAAACGCTCGTAGACTTCCTTCTTCGGCTTGCCGAGCTTAGAGAGCACCACATCCGAAATATGCTCGGGTGCCACTTTGAGCTGACCGCTCACATGATGTTCTACCAGTTCCCTGAAAAAAGTATCGTCTGGGTCCGCCAGCAGATAATCGAACCGGATTCCCGAACGGATAAATACCTTCTTGACCCCCGGCAGCGCCCGCAGTTTGCGAAGCAGCGCCAGATAATCGGAGTGATCCGCCTCCAGATTGGGACAGGGTTCCGGGAAAAGGCACTGTCTGTTCTTGCACACGCCATGCGTCATCTGCTTCTGGCAGGAAGGCTGCCGGAAATTTGCCGTGGGGCCTCCCACATCGTGGATATAACCTTTGAAATCCTTGTCCTGTATCATCAATTCTGCTTCTTTTATAATAGAGTCATGGCTTCTGACCTGTACCGTCCGTCCCTGATGAAACGTGAGGGCGCAGAAATTACACCCGCCGAAACACCCTCTGTTGCTGACCAGCGAAAATTTCACCTCCGCGATCGCCGGAACGCCGCCTGCCGCCTCATAAGACGGATGATAGGTGCGCATATATGGTAAATCGTAAACCGCATCCATCTCCGGTGTGGTGAGCGGCGGCTGGGACGGGTTCTGCACCACATAGACGCCATTCGGATATGCTTCGATCAGCGTCTTTCCGGTAAACGAGTCTGTATTACAGTACTGAATCTGAAAACTCTCCGCATACCCGCGCGGCTCCGCCTTCATCTCCTCATACGATGGAAGCTGTATCCCGTCATAGACGCCCTCAATCTCTTTTGTCTTGTATACCGTACCAGAAATAAAAGTGATATCCTTCACTGCAATGCCGCTGTCCAGCGCGTCCGCGATCTCCACGATAGATTTCTCGCCCATGCCGTAGGAAATCAGATCCGCCTGACTGTCCAGCAGAATGGACCGTTTAAAGCTGTCCGACCAGTAGTCATAGTGCGCAAACCGTCTAAGGCTCGCCTCGATCCCGCCGATGATGACCGGAACGTCTTTATAAACCCGTCTGATCAGATTGCCGTAGACCACTGTGGCATGATCCGGTCTTTTATAAGGTTCTCCACCGGGTGTATAGGCGTCGGTCGGACGATGTTTCCCGGAAACAAAATAGTGATTTACCATGGAATCCATATTGCCGCCGGATATGAGAAACCCAAGCCTCGGCCTGCCGAGGATCGCGATGCTGTTCTCATCCTTCCAGTCCGGCTGGGAAATAATCCCCACACTGTAACCGTGAGCCTGTAATACCCTGCTGATAATAGCATGTCCGAAGGACGGATGATCCACGTATGCATCCCCAATCACATAGACAAAATCAAGCTGTTCTATGCCCTGCGCCGCCATATCTTCTCTTGAAATCGGTAAAAATCCCATCTTCCACTCCATTCCAACTTTTTTCACGCCAGCACGCCCTCTTCTATCAGTTCCCTGAAACAATAGGTATAGTAATCCGCCAGTCTGTGTTTCTCCGTGTCCTGATATTCGGAATATTTATCGTAGACGGCACAGACTTTCATGCCCGCCGCCTTGCCGGACTGGATTCCCGGAACGATATCCTCGAATACAAGGCAGTTTTGTGGCGCCACATCCAGTTCCCGTGCAACCGCCAGATAGATATCCGGCGCCGGTTTGCCTTTCGCCACGTCACAGCCGGTCATAATACAGTCGAAGTATGAGTCCATCCCATGTACATGAACCACATTTTCCACCAGTTCCCTGGAATTGCTGGTGGCAATCCCCGCTTTCATTCCGTGTGCTCTGCAATATTGCAAAAGCTCTGTGACGCCGTCCTTTACCGGCACTTCGTAAGTATATTTATCCCAGGCCATGCGGTTCCATTCCGCCTTGATTGTATCCAGATCGTCCGGCAGCTGAAACCGTTCCTTGAAATAAGCCGCCGTCTCGCTGAAACTCATCCCTTCGATACAGGCCTGCAGGTTCTCCGGCAGCGTGATCCCGTATCTGCCGAGATATTCTATGTCGAGAGCCCTCCACAGCCACATGGAATCCACCATGGAGCCGTCTAAGTCAAATATAACCGCTTCAATCATTTGTGTCTCCGTTCTTTTCCTTTTCCAAATTCCTGTTGTTCATCAAGCCCGCACATTCTTCTGCCGTCAGCCTGCGGTAACTTCCCCTCGGAAGCCCAGGGTCCAGCGTAAGGCTTCCCATACGGATTCTTTTGAGATAAACCACCTCATTGCCCACAGCATGCAGCATACGCTTGACCTGATGAAATTTACCTTCAGTGAGCGTGAGCGTTATCTTTTTATCCTCTAATATATGTACCGCCGCCGGCTTCGTCAAGTCTTTTTCACCGATATCCACGCCCTGTTCCAGCTGTCTGATCTGCGTTTCGTCAATGGACGCCGCCAAATGGCACTCATATTCCTTCTCCACATGTTTTGCCGGAGACAACAGCTCATGTGCCAGCGCACCGTCGTTGGTGATCAGCAGAAGCCCTTCGGTGTCCTTATCCAGCCTTCCCACCGGAAAAAGATCGTCCCGACAGTCATCACTAAACAGATCCAGAACCGTCCGTTCTCGCTTGTCCTCCGTGGCGGATACGATGCCTGCCGGCTTGTGAAGCATGTAATAGACGAACTTTTCATAGACACGGCGCTCTCCCCTGTAAGTGATCTCGTCTGTCCCTTCGGAAACCTGCTGCTCCGGTTTACGCACAACGCTGCCGCCCACCGTTACAAGCCCGGCCCTGATATCCTTTTTGATCTGGCTTCTTGTACCCAGATTACAGTCACATAGAAATTTATCTAACCGCATATCATCATCCAGTCCCCTGAAACATATTTATGAATATACATGGAACAAAACAGGCAAATCCTGCTTTCGCAATTCGCCTCACAAACCCCGTAATCAAAGCATTTCTCAATCATATGCAAGTTTCTGCCGTACCATATGATGGAAAGGAATCTGTATGCATAAAATCGACCAGTTCTACCGTTTTCTATTTACAGCGCTGGCGCTCTACCTGATCGTCCTACTGCTGCGCTATCCGGCGCTTTCCTTAGAATACGCTTCCACCGGTCTGAACCTGTGGTTTACGAAAATGGTGCCCACACTGCTTCCTTTCATGATCCTCTCCGGCATCATGATCCGCATGAATCTGACAGAAGGCTTCGTGAGCCTCCTTCACCCGCTGCTTCATTGCATATTCGGCACGTCCAGAAACGGATCGTACACCATCATTATGGGATTTCTGTGCGGATTTCCCATGGGTGCAAGGATTGTTGGCGAGCTCTATGAATCGGGGAAATTATCCCGTTCGGAAAGCGCAAAGCTCCTGTATTTTTGCAATAACATCGGACCAATCTATTTCCTGAGCTATGTGGTGCCGACCCTTGCCATCGACAAGCCGCTGATCCCGTTTTTGATCATGTACGGAATCCCATTAATATACGGGTTTGTGATCTTGCGCGCCCCGTTACTATTCCACGCCGTGACAATTCCTTTTTCCATACATAATACAAAATCCATCCAGTGTGATAAGCCGCAGCCGTGTACTGCGTCACAACCGCCCAAACAGGCTCACCCGACGCTGCTTGCCGCGATCGACGCCTCCGTGTTGTCAGGGCTTCTGGGCATAGCCAGACTGGGCGGTTACATGGTCTTTTTCAATCTGCTCAACATCGTTTTCGTACCTTTTCAGCATACCAACGCTGTACTGTTGAATGTATACCGCTGTATTCTGGAGATCACCAGCGGAATTGACTACTCTGGTCAGTCTCTTTTCTATCCCATCCTGATCCTGCTTCCCTTTGGCGGATTCTCCTGCATCGCCCAGACATACAGCATGATCCGGCAGACTGACTTATCCGTGCGCCCGTATATCTTTCACAAAGTCATTCAGACCGCCATTACGGCTGTGTGTTATTTTGTCCTGTACATATATTAGTACACCTATCCCGCAGCGCATTCCCTGACGTCCGCAGCAGACATCTCCGTCGGTTTGTCACCGTTCTGTCCCGGATGATCCGCTAACGTCTTCGCCGCCTCCGGCGTTTTCTCTTCCTGCTGTGCAGGATCAGTATTATGGACAACGTCATACCGAGTACCAGCAGCGCACATACCATACACACTGTCATAAAATAACGAAATGACACCCGCCGCTCAGTTTCTTCCGGTTCCCGTCTGGTCACACTGATGGTTACCGGTTTTTCTTTCCTTTTGAAGGAAGAAACTGCCCTGGAGATACTCTCGACCGTTCTTAATACCGCCTGATTTGCCGCAATCTCTTCCTCCGTCTCATAATCCATGGACGGCAGTGAAATCATATTACTGGTAGTGTACAGGTCATATCCGTTATAACCGTTGACGACGATCTGCGGTACAATGTGCGGCGGCACCTGCATGGTAAAGCTGAAGGTATCTTTGGTCTTATCCGGCCAGCGCTGTAACTGTGAGAAATGCTCTCCGTTATCATAGCTGTAGGTATAGTACAGCATGCCGCTATCATAGTCCGCCGCAGATACCTGAACGGTTACTTCGCCGTTCTCCATATTCTGATCTGTCACTTCGATCATACAGATATCCGGTTCCGTCCGGTCAGGCGCAACCACATGAGACGGTACATCCACATGCACATTCTGATAATTGCTGTAATCTGTCCCTAATATCTCCGAACGGAGCTTAAAATACTTGGCAACAGCCGTAGCATCCAGTCTACCGAAATCCTGCAGTTTCTCATTATGGTCATAGAACGGTTTATCATTCTCCTGATCCAGATGACAGTGTTCGATCAGCACACAGGGAATATCCCGCTCGGTGGCATGGCGTATGATGCCGTAATAGTCGATCCCCTGATCATTCAGACGCGTCTTGATCCCTCTGGAATAAAGCCCGATCTCCTGCAGCATGTCGATCTCTACACTGGCAAAGCTGTACCCCTTGCTATAATTCTCTCCAAATGCGGATACCCAGCACTCCGCGCCGAAAAGCGTATGATATTCCGACAGATTAAAATGCAGACAGAACATGAAATCAGCGTTCACACTTTCGGCAAATTCACAACGCTCCTCCAAATCCAAATCCTGATCGCCGTTTCTTGTGAGATAGACAGTGATTCCCTCATATTTCTCCAGTTCTTCTTTCATGGCATTTGCCACGACGATCGTCATTTCCTTCTCGGTGTAATCCTCGTACTCACCGCCCAGATTCTCCCCGCCGTGTCCGGGATCAATCACGACTATAATCGGATCATCCTCCGCCAGCGCGGTTTCCTCCCCGGGCTGTCCGTCTTCCATATCACTACCGGCGTTTACATCCGCTCTCTCTTCCTCTGCATATACCGTGTGCTGTCCTATTGGAAGCAGCATCATCATACAGACCCAGACTGCCAGCGGAAAACATACGGATTTCAAGGATTCGGATAAAAATTTTAGTTTCAGGGACTTTATAATTGTATAAATCTTGCGTGCAATATTGCATTGCTTCAAACTGTTACACCTCGTCTCACTTTTCTACTTAATATATTGTGGGCATCAAAAGAGATTTGAATCTCCATAAGTGAAACAAGCCGGCTTCCCAGGAAACCGGCTCACATATCTCATCATATATCGGTATACCTACCACTATGTAACCTTACATCAGATCCAGCTTCACGGGCTCTGCATCTCCCTCAGCCTCTTTGAGCATCTGCTCGACCTGCACCGGGCGCAGTTCTGCACGGTTCGCTTTCACAGTTTCATTGTACCCGTTGATCGTGTTATAGAAACTCTCATAATGCTCCGTCGTTGTCGCCAGCGTTGCCGTCATAGCGGTCTCCAGATTCGCAAGCATATCATCCAGATACTGCATGGCAGAGGTACGAACGCCGTTGGCTTCCGCTGTGGCATTATTCAGAATCTCCTGTGCCTGCATGGTCGCCATACGAACAACTTCATTTGCCTGTGCATATGCCTGCTGCATGATCTCATGTTCATTAATCAGCTCTGTAGTCTGTACGGTTGCATCTTTGATAAGCGCTTCCGCTTTCGCACGCGCATCGTTTAAAATCGCTTCCTTGTTGGAAATGATCTTCTGATACCTCTTGATTTCATCCGGCGTCTTCATGCGGAGTTCCCGCAGAAGTTCGTCAATCTCTTCCTTGTTGACGATGATATTCGTTTTGGATAGCGGCTGATACTTACAGCCGTCAACATAGTCTTCAATTTCGTCGATAAGTTGTTCGATTCTACTGCTCATCCTTACTCCTGCCTGTTATGCCCATATTTTTCATAGATTAATCTGCCGACGAACTCCGGTACACACTGTGAGATATCACCGTTAAAGCTGGCAATCTCTCTGACTGTCGAAGAACTTAAATACGCATATTCAAGACTGGTCGTCAAAAACATCGTGTCAAGATCTCCACCGGAAAATTTCCTGTTGGTCTGTGCGATCTGCAGTTCATATTCAAAATCCGTAAAAGCGCGCAATCCCCTGATCGCTACATGAACATTCTGCTCTCTTGCATAATCAATCAACAGACCACTAAAGGAATCTATCTTAACATTAGGTATATCCTTCGTCGCCTCTTCTAACATCTTAACACGTTCTTCTACAGAAAACAATGGAGTCTTTGTTTTATTATTCAACACGCTGACTGTCAATTCATCAAAAATCTCCGCCGCGCGCCTGATAATATCTAAATGACCATATGTTACCGGATCAAAACTGCCCGGATAAATTGCTGCACTCATATAACAGGTATTCCTCTCTCAAACAGGGATTTTCCTATATCATAAAACAATTTTGCCAAAATGTCTTTACTTATCTTTACAAATAATATATATTTCCCAAAAAATATTATTTTCTTCGACAAAAGACATGTTTGTTTGTCTTGTAACATTTCTCCCTGGTAATACAAAACCCCAGCTGATCCAGATAGGAAAAATCCGTTGTAAGCGCCGCCTCTATAACGATCAAGGTATGCTCCGTCACGTACGGCGCTCCTGACAATATCTGAAGCACCTGCTCTTCATATCCGCAGTGATACGGCGGGTCCATGAAAATCACATCCGCCTCTTTCTCACGGATTCCCGAAAGTGCGCTCAGCGCATCCTGTTTTAAGATCGTCGCACGGTCGATCAGTCTGGTAAACTGCAGATTTTCCGTAATGCAGGCAAGCGCATTTCTGTTATTTTCCACAAAATAAGCGTGGCGTGCTCCTCTGCTGAGCGCTTCGATACCGATTCCGCCGCTGCCGCTGTACAGATCAATAAACACAGCATCTGCAAGATACGGCTGCAGCATATTAAAAAGTGTCTCTTTGATTCTGTCCGTAGTAGGTCTTGTATCCATATTCTCCGGCGTCTTTAACCGCAGACTTCGTGCCGTTCCCGCTATGACTCTCATATTTACATGCCTTTCTATCTGATGCCCGCCGGCATAATATACTTTCGCTGCTGTTCCGTCCATACTTTTGCGGTGGTCTAAACTCTTATTTTCACACCTTTGCTGTCCCGTTTGCCCAGTTTGAGTTTGTTAAGCTCTAGTTCCTTACCGTTATATTCAATGGTCTGTTCCACTGCATTGCGTGTATAGTAAATCGCTTCCAGACTGTCCTTCGCCCCCAGTTTCATGCCGCGCACGCCGATCGCTCCCTTCTTCTTCTCGGGAATCTCCTCCACAGGAAAGCGCAGAAAATATCCTTCCGCAGACTGCAGTACGATGTTGCGCTGTTCTATCAGCGTTACGACGCTGATGACTTCGTCATCCTCCGCCAGTTTTGTCGCCGCCACTGTTCGCTTTGCAACATCAAATTCCCCGCCGTCCACCACCTTCAGCATCGCCTGTTTCGTGGCAAAAATCACGCGGTAGAGATTTAAATCACTCTGACTTGCCGCATATACGATATTCTCCCTGGAGGAATCATAATTGCTGACGTTGTCAATCGGTACTCCCTTATCGCGGAATTTACCCATCGGCAGATCCATCATCTTCACCGTATGAAGCTGTCCGGTATTCGTAAACAGACACACTTTACCCGTATTTCTGCAGACAAAGGCATATCTGTTCTCGCTATCCGCCGCTTCCTTATTCCGCTCGTACGTCTGGGTATCTATCGTTCTGGCATAACCGAAACGATCCATCAGGAAGACGATGTCCATCTCTTCCATCTTCTTCTCCACATACACAGCCTCGCTCTGCGTCGTGATCTGCGTCTTTCTGGGTGCCTTGTACTGCTCCTTGATCTCATCCAGTTCATTGATGATGACCTGTGCCATGGAATCTCTTCTGGCAAGAATATCTTCATAGCGATAGATATTCGCCATCGTCTCCTCATGCTCATTGATCAGCGCCTCGATCTCTAACCCGATCAGTTTATAAAGCCTCATGTCCAGAATCGCATTCGCCTGTTTCTCCGTGAACATAAGCTGTGTCGCCATGATCTTGGATTCTTTGGATTTGAACTTGATGCCGTCGATCTTACCTTCGATCAGGCATGCCTTCGCCATCGCCCGGTCTTTGGAGCCGCGCAGGATCTCTATAATCAGATCAATCACGTTGCAGGCTTTGATCAGTCCTTCCTGAATCTCTTTACGCTCCAGTTCTTTCTGCAGAAGATTCGAATACTTTCTGGTCGCAACCTCATACTGGAACTTAACGCTCTCCCGTATGATCTGCTTTAATCCCATCGTCTCCGGTCTGCCGTCAACGATCGCCAGCATGTTGACGCCGAACGTGTCCTCCAGACGGGTTTTCTTATAAAGCATATTCTTGAAGTTCTCGATGTCCGCATCTTTGCGAAGCTCGATGACGATACGGATTCCCTCTTTGGAGGACTGGTTGGTGATATCCACGATATCCTGCGTCTTCTTCGTCTCCGCCAGAGCTGCCACATCCATCAGGAATTTACCGATATTGGCGCCGATCATCGTATAGGGAATCTCCGTGATCACCAGATTGGTTCTGCCTCCCTTGGCCTTCTCGATCTCTACCTTGCCGCGGATCTTGATCTTGCCGGCTCCGGTCTCATAGATCTCCAACAGTTCATCCTCATTGATCACGATGCCGCCTGTGGGAAAATCGGGTCCTTTCACATAGCGCATCAATTCTCTTGTGGTAATATTTTCATCCAGCATGTACGCCTTAGTCGCGTTGATCACCTCCGCAAGGTTATGCGGCGGCGTGCTGGTAGCCATACCGACTGCGATACCCTCCGAACCGTTGACAAGCAGATTTGGGATTTTCACCGGAAGTACGCTTGGTTCCTTCTCCGTCTCATCGAAATTCGGGATAAAATCAACCACATCTTTATCCAGATCGGCAAGGAAAGCTTCCTGTGTGACCTTCTCCAGACGCGCCTCCGTGTAACGCATGGCAGCGGCGCCGTCCCCCTCGATATTGCCAAAGTTACCGTGCCCGTCTATGAGCGGCAGCCCTTTCTTAAAATCCTGCGCCATGACCACCAGCGCCTCATAGATGGAACTGTCGCCGTGCGGATGATACTTACCCATCGTGTCCCCGACGATACGCGCCGATTTACGGTAGGGTCTGTCATAACGTATCCCCAGTTCATACATATCATAAAGTGTACGCCTCTGCACAGGCTTAAGCCCGTCCCGCACATCCGGCAGCGCTCTGGCAACGATTACGCTCATCGCATAATCGATATATGATTTCTGCATTACTTCGGAATATTCCGTTTTAATGATTCTGTCATTCATACTCATACCCCTTTTGGTAGTTAATCCTCCCCTCCGGGCATCCGAGTTTGCGAAGTAAACTCGCGTAGTAAATCCCGAAGGGCATCCGAGTTTGCGAAGCAAATCTCGCGTAGTAAATCCCGAAGGGCATCCGAGTTTGCGAAGCAAATCTCGCGTAGTAAATCCCGAAGGGATTTACTACATCTACACATCCAGTTCCGCATCCTGCGCGTGTCTGTAAATAAATTCTTTGCGCGGCGGCACCTCCGTACCCATCAGGAGCTCCGTTACTTCCGAAGCCATGCGGGCATCCTCGATCTCTACCAGTTTTAACATTCTGGTATCAGGATCGAGCGTCGTCTCCCACAGCTGATCCGCATCCATTTCCCCCAGACCCTTGTATCGCTGCAGGGTAAAGGGTCCTTTATGTTTTTTGCGGTATTTCTCTAACGCCTTATCATCATACAGATATTCTTCCCCGCCTTTAGACGGCATTGCCTTGTATAACGGCGGCATGGCGATATAAACATGCCCCTCGTAGATCAGTTCCGGCATAAAACGGTAGAACAGGGTCAGCAGCAACGTGGAAATATGCGCGCCGTCCACATCCGCATCCGCCATGATAATGATTTTATCATACCGCAGTCTGCTGATGTCAAAGTCGTTTCCGTACCCTTCGGAGAATCCGCAGCCGAACGCATTGATCATTGTTTTGATCTCGGCATTTGCCAGTATCTTGTCGATACTCGCCTTTTCGACATTCAAAATCTTACCCCGTATCGGCAAAATCGCCTGAAACATCCGGTTGCGCGCCATCTTAGCGCTGCCGCCGGCGGAATCTCCCTCAACGATAAAGATCTCGCATTTCTCTGCATCCTTTGATTCACAGTTTGCCAGTTTGCCGTTGGAATCGAAAGAAAATTTCTGTTTGCTGAGCAGGTTTGTCTTCGCCTTCTCTTCCGTTTTACGAATCTTAGCCGCCTTCTCCGCACAGCCGATGATACTCTTTAATGTCTCCAGATTACGGTCAAAGAAACGTACGATCTCATCTCCCGTGACCTTACTCACGACTTTCGTCGCGTCCTGATTGTCCAGTTTCGTTTTCGTCTGTCCCTCGAAACGCGGGTCCGGATGCTTGATAGAGACCACTGCTGTCATGCCGTTACGCACATCAGCCCCCGTAAAGTTGACATCTTTCTCTTTTAAAATGTTCAGCCCTCTCGCATAGGTGTTGATCACATTCGTGAACATGGTCTTAAATCCGGTCAGATGCGTGCCGCCCTCGGCATTATAGATATTATTGCAGAATCCAAGCACATTTTCATGAAACTCATTGACATACTGCAGGGCGACTTCAACCGTAATTCCCTCGGATTCCCCCTTATAGTAGATCACGTCATGAATCGTTTCCTTGGATTTATTCATGTCCTTGATAAACCCTACGATTCCCTCAGGCTCATGGTACTCGATATGCTCTGTTTCCTCTTTACGCCTGTCTTCATAGATGATCGTCAGTTCCGGATTCAGATATGCGGTCTCATGGAGACGGCTCTTGACTTCATCTTCTTTAAATCTCGTCCGGTCAAAGATCGTGTCGTCCGGCAGAAAATTAATGGTAGTACCGGACTCTCTGGTCTTACCCACCACAGGCAGGAGACCTTTATCCAGTTCCATCGTAGGAATACCCCGTTCGTAATGGTCTTCGTAGATAAAACCGCCTGTCCTGACCGTCACATGCATATGACTCGACAGCGCATTAACCACCGAAGAACCGACACCATGCAGTCCGCCGCTGGTCTTATACGCCTCATTATCGAATTTTCCCCCTGCGTGAAGCGTCGTAAATACAAGTCGTTCCGCGCTGATCCCTTTTTCATGCATTCCTACCGGAATACCCCGTCCGTTATCCGACACCGTTGCCGAACCGTCCGCCTCAAGCGTCACGCGGATCGTCGTGCAGAATCCCGCCAGATGCTCGTCCACCGCATTATCCATGATCTCATAGATCAAATGGTTCAGCCCTTTCGTGGAAACGCTGCCGATATACATGCCGGGTCTTACGCGAACCGCCTCAAGACCCTCCAGCACGGTAATACTGGATGCATCATAATTATTTGCTGTATTTGCCTTCGCCATTGCCTAACACCTCATAGTTTCGATTTACGGGATTTCCCACGCAAAAAGAACATATTATCAGAATTCTCACGAATCATATTTTAGCATATATTTAGTATTTTGCAAACCAAAATTACTATATGTAGTAGTCCTCAGCGCTTAATCAGGCGCAAGTCTGATACTCTATCATATCCTCCGGAAGATACTTGCGGATCATCTCTTCTAATTGTACAAAATCAATGGGTTTCGAAAGGTAATCTGCAAACCCTTCTTTCAGATATTCCTCTCTGGCACCCACGATCGCATTCGCCGTAAGCGCAATCACTGCCGGTTTATTCCGCATATATCCTTCCGTCTGCTGCATGGCATGCAGTGTCTCTATCCCATCCATATCAGGCATCATATGATCCAGCAGAATAATGTCATAGTGGGTATGCCGCACTTTATCCAGACACTCCTGCCCGCTCAAGGCAGAATCAAACTGTACCTTAAGCTTTTTCAACAGTCCCTTGACTACCGTGATATTGACACGGTTATCATCCACCGCCAGAATCCGGGCTTCCGGCGCAGTATAAGCCAGCTGCTCATGCGCCTGTGACACTTCCGTCCGTATCATATCTATCTTATAGTCTCCAAGCAGTTCTTCTCCCACTACTTTCTGCGGAATCACAAAAGAAAAGCTGCTCCCCTTACCGTAACTGCTCTCTACCGTCAGTCTGCCGCCCATCATCTCCACAAGCCGCTTCGTGATACTCAGTCCCAGTCCGGTTCCTTCAACACTTTTATTCTGCATCAAGTCAAGTCTTGTAAACGGGTCAAAAAGCCTATGCAGTTCATCTTCCTTAATTCCTATGCCGGTATCCGTAATCGTTACTCTGAGATCGATCATATCCGTCTGCGAACCGGCAGTATCGATCTTCAGCGTGACGGAACCCTCCTTTGTGTACTTGACTGCATTGGTCAACAAGTTAATCAAACATTGTTTGATCCGCATTTCATCACCGTAAAGATGATCCGGCAGATAACCGTCCGCCACCAGTCTGAAATTAAGATTTTTCTCTTCTGCACGCATGGATATCATGTTTTCTATATCGTTAAGCAGGCGTCCGAGATGATAATCGCTCTCCACAATTTCCATCCTGCCTGATTCGATCTTAGACAAATCCAGAATATCGTTGATAATAGACAGAAGGGTCCTGCCAGCGCTATAAATATTTGCCGCATACTCTCTGATATTATCCGATTCCGTTTCCCGCAGAATCATTTCGTTCATACCAAGGACCGCATTGATCGGTGTCCTGATCTCGTGAGACATACGCGCAAGAAAAGTACTCTTCGCATCATTTGCACGCTCTGCATCCTCTTTCAGTTCTATGAGCTGTTTCGTATACAGATAGTTGTCCGTCATATCGGTAATGCGGTACAGAATACCCACCTTTCTCCGATTGTCATCATAGATCTCGCTTCTCTGCCACTTATAGAATCTTCCCATAAGCAGAAAGCCGTCGGCATGCGCTTCCATAAACTGAAATACCTGTTCGGCGACTTCGGCTTTATCATGCCAGTTTATCTTCGGGAAAATCAGATTTGCCTCATGGTTATAATATACGATCTTTTCCAGTTCATCCACCACAAGAATGCCTTCCCGTATCTCATCAACCACCCTGTCCTTGGCGCTCTGTACCGTATCAAACAGACGGTAATGGTACATGACCAGCACAAGCAGCGATTCGGTGATCAGCATGGAAAGCGGATATGGATCATAATACCCTACCACGCCCGCCAGCCGCATGATCCAGAAACCGATGGGAAGCAGGGACGCGCCGAAGATCAGTAATAATTCGGGACGCTTCTGCCTCTTATGCTCCAATACGGACTGGATCATGATCAGTGCAATCACGCATCCGAGCACTGCTGTCGTCGCAGCCCACCAGTAATAGAATATCCCGAACTCATAGACCCACAGATAGATCCCGTCTTCAACCGAATACGTAATATTCTTATAGTACAGTGTATGATAATCAATCGTAAATACCAGCAGTAGAATAAAAATATGATCAACGGTATAAAAGCCCTTGATAAAACGAATCTTTTTATCATTGTTATGATTGCTGTACAGACATGCAAAATAGAGGAAACTCAAAAGCCCCATTGTTGTACCGATATATTCCATCTTAACCGCGAGCCGCGTCACTTCCAGACTTGTACTCTGCAGTTCAAAGAAATATCCGGCAACATCCATGAACGTAAAGAGCGTACCTGCAAATAGAATCTTCTGCTGCTGCGAAGGTTTCGCCACATAAACCAGAGAAACCATGACAAAACAGACAACGATGCCTGCTCCATGCACTGCCACCATTATATTCATAACCAAACCCCATACAACCTTATATTATATATGATCCGACAAGCTATCTGTATGTCTCCGCTGCTTCATACAAATACTCTCTGCCCCGCCTGCCCGTCCGCACAAGAATCCGCATGTGCATCAGCAGCGGCACTACCGAAGCCGCAAGATCCCTGTGTATCCCTGCCGCCCGCGCAAATTCCTTGACCGTAAAATCCTGTTCCAGTTCACAGGGCACTACCTGCATGAAATCTTCCGTCCGCTCGATCCGCACTTCATTATAAAGGGCAACCGGCATGCGGTCATAGCGGCTGGAACCTCTCTTTCTATCTTTACTCCAGCCGTTTAAAAGCCGGTACTCATCCATATCCACCAGCGGAAACGCAAAGGACAGGTTCGGGTGTCCCAGATATTGCTTAATCCTGTACAGTTCCGGAAAAGCATGATAGATATTTCCGGTAACCGGAGATTTATGTTTTTTGGACAGTTCTCCGGACGTTTCATCCATCCAGACTACCCATTTATGATGCGGGATCGGCAGTACAACCGTCACCGGATACACCGGCAGATACACCGCAAGTTTAGGCCGCAGCTTATTGAAATTCCCGTTCTGAATCTCTATGATCCGCCCGTCTTTGTAGATATCTGCTATATATCCTTCAATCGGCACTTCATGATAATCCTCATTGGGCTCATAATACAGCTTCATCACCGCATGTACCGTCTTCTCCCGCAATGTTCCGAATCCGTGCGGGTCATTCTGCTTCAGCAGAACTTTCAGTTTTGCCTGCTCAAAAGCCTCTCTGTCCAAACCGTTCACAATCCGTTCTCCGTCGTTTATCCGAGGCCGCGAAGCGGACTCGTAAAGTTAATTTGCGAAGCAAATTTATTTTTAGTATAACAGATTTTTCCTTATCGAACAAGCGTTTTGATTTTTTTCGAAAAGACACGAAACAGATTTACATTATGAATACTTCATTATATAATAAACTATCTTATGTTTTAAAACAGACTTTTTTGCATGTGCGGAGGGAATCATAATGGCAAATAAATACCTTTCACATATAAAAAAAATACTGACCGGAAAAGCACGTATCACAGAGAAGCAGAAATTCCGTGCCATCATTTACTCTGTTGCGCTCGTTCATTTCTTTCTCGCTTTTATTTTCGGATACTACAAAGTGTATCCGCTGCTGATTTTTAATGTACTCAGTGTACTAACATATCTGTCGTGCACAGTGCTGATTCGTAAAGAATTTCTTCTTCCGGTATACTGGATCACATACCTGGAAATCATTCTGCACTCTTTTGTCTCGACGATCTGTATCGGCTGGCAGTTCGGGTTTGCCCAATATATTATCGCGCTGACCCCCGTCGGCTTCTATATCTGCTACACCATGAATACGAAACGCCGCAAGATGGTCATAGCCACCGCTTCTGCACTTTGTGCAACCGCTTCTTTTCTTAGCTGTAAGCTGTTGTCCTTCTTCACCACTCCTATATACAGTTCCCGGATGCTTCCTGCGGAACTGCCGCTTTATATTTTTAATTCGATCTGTACTTTTGTGTTTCTCATCTTATTTTCTCTGATCTTTATTTCAGAGATGAAGTTGTCCAGCACACAGCTTCGCCACCAGAACGCCATCCTTGATAAACTGGCGAGTACCGATCCCTTAACCGGCCTGTATAATAGAAGAAGCATGGATGTATTCCTGCATCAGGCGTTGGAGTCTGATTCCGGATTTTCACTTATCATGTGCGATATCGATAATTTCAAAAAGATCAACGATACCTACGGACATGACTTCGGCGATATTGTTCTGCGGGAAGTAGCCGCAATCACAATGCAGCAGGTTGGCACGAACGGATACGTCTGCCGTTGGGGCGGGGAGGAAATTCTGATCCTGGTCAGCAGTTCCGCCAAGGAAAATGCCGGCAGAATCGCTGAAAACATCCGACGCAATGTTGCCAACCACGTCTTTGAACTGAATAATAAATGGATTCACTGTACGCTTACACTAGGTATCGCCGTTTACAAAGAAGGCGACACCATAGAGGCAACAATAACCAATGCGGACTATAATCTCTATCAGGGTAAACGCACCGGTAAAAATATGGTCGTTGCATAGAACGTGATGAATCCCACCTCCTATACAACGACCCTAGAGTTTTCTGACATTCTTATCTCCATGCAGGATACGCTCCTGATCGGAAGCGCTAAGCGGTGTCAGCCTGCCGTGCCGGTCATAATAAGTCAGCAGCGTCGAATTCTTTGCCATCGTTTTATTCCCGTTATCCGTCACCAGGCTGATCACCTGTTCCAGATTACCGGAACGAAGATATTGCCGTATTTCTTTATCCCGGTCCGCTGCCCGCTGCCGCGGGTAACTGACGGTTTCTTCTGCACTGTGCGTATGTTCCGGATCATTCCACGCAAGATATTCCTCTGTCAAACGCTCCGGTGCCTGTGCTTCCTGTGCCGGCTCCGGACCGGCCGCCGTATCCTCCTGCTGTACCGGGTCATTCCAGATCTTATAGACAATATCTTTAAGCGACCGAACCAGTATCCGCATCCATGATCGGACCGTATCGATCAGGCTCTGTTGAAAATCCTGTGAAGAATCCGGTCTTCGTCGTTCTGTACCGGACACCGACCGGCTGTTTTGTGACAATTCCAGTCGAACACCGCCCTGCATAATATTGCGTGAACCGGTTTTCTTTATGCCTTCGGATTCCCCGGACTCATCTTTCTTGTCCTGTTCTGTCGTCTCCTCCTGCGCGCGCTGATAGTTCAGGCTGAACTTCTCTCCGGTTCCTGTCTTATCCGCCGCATCCGGCATCTTCAGTTTTGAATAATCATAATAATCGTTTCCGCCTACTTTATTAACCATACTGCCATTATAGCAGATTCCATATGAAAAAGCTATACGGCAATCCGCCGCACAGCTTCTCATATTTTACGTTATAGGGTCTCAATATCAAAATCCCATGTATCCACGTTCGATCATTTGCGATTAATATAATTCACAAGTCCTTCCGCATCGATAATTTTCTGCATAAATTCCGGAAATGCCTGTCCCTTGTATGTCGTACCCTTCGTTACATCCGTAATCACACCGGTATCAAAATTCACTTCCACCGTATCCCCTGCTTCGATCTCTCCGGCCGCTTCGGGACACTCGACAATGGGAAGCCCGATATTGATGGCATTGCGGTAAAAGATTCTTGCAAACGTCTCAGCGATGACACAGCTTACACCTGCCGCCTTAATCGCGATGGGCGCATGCTCTCTTGAGGAACCGCACCCGAAATTCCTGGTGGCTACAATAATATCTCCTTTTTTCACATGATTAACAAATTCTTTATCGATGTCTTCCATGCAGTGCGTCGCCAGTTCCGCCGGATCGGAAGAATTTAAGTAACGTGCAGGAATGATCACATCCGTATCTACATTGTCTCCATATTTAAAAACTGTTCCTTTTGCTGATTGCATAATGCACCTCCTTCTATGATAACCGGCACGGGCAGGAAATCTTACCTTCCACCGCACTTGCCGCAGCTACCGCAGGACTTGCCAGATAGATCTCGGAATTGACATGTCCCATACGGCCTACAAAGTTACGATTCGTGGTGGAGACACAGCGCTCTCCCTCCGCCAGAATACCCATATACCCGCCAAGACATGGTCCGCAGGTCGGCGTACTGACAATCGCGCCCGCCTCGATGAAAGTTTTAAGAAGCCCTTCCTCCATTGCCTGCAAATAGATCGCCTGCGTGGCAGGAATCACGATGCAGCGCATGCCCGGCGCTACATGACGGCCTTTTAACACTTTCGCGGCGATCCGCAAATCGTCCAGTCTGCCGTTCGTGCAGGAACCGATCACCACCTGATCAATCCTGATCTCATCCTTGATCTCATCGATTGTCTTCGTATTCTCCGGTAAATGCGGGAACGCCACAGTCGGTCTTAAGCTGCCAAGATCAATCGTATACTCTTCATCATACACGGCATCTTCATCGGCTTCATATATCTTATATTCACGCACAGAATGTTCCTTCATATAAGCGATCGCCAGATCGTCTACCGGGAAAATACCGTTCTTACCACCGGCCTCGATTGCCATGTTGGCAATTGTAAACCGGTCATCCATAGACAGATTCTTTATGCCGTCTCCTGTGAATTCCATGGACTTGTAAAGGGCACCGTCCACCCCGATCATACCAATGATATGTAAAATCACATCCTTGCCGCTCACCCACTCGGACGGTCTGCCGGTCAGGTGGAACCTGATCGCGGACGGAACTTTAAACCATGCCTTACCGGTCGCCATGCCCGCGGCCATATCCGTACTGCCCACGCCCGTGGAGAAAGCGCCGAGCGCTCCGTATGTACAAGTATGGGAATCGGCACCGATGATCACGTCTCCGGCTACCGTAAGACCTTTCTCCGGAAGCAGCGCATGCTCGATTCCCATCTCTCCTACTTCAAAATAATTTGTGATTTCGTTACGGCGTGCAAATTCGCGCACACATTTGCAGTGCTCCGCCGATTTGATATCCTTGTTCGGCACGAAGTGATCCGGCACAAGAGCGATCTTGTCCTTGTGAAACACGCCGTTCACGTTCATCTTCTCCATCTCCTTGATGGCAACCGGACTCGTAATATCATTTCCAAGCACCAGATCCAGATCCGCCTCGATCAGCTGTCCGGCCTCCACGTGATCGAGCCCCGCATGAGCCGCCAGAATTTTCTGTGTCATTGTCATTCCCATATCTGTATTCTCCTCCTTCGCAGAATCTTAATGCGCTCTCCGCTTATATTAAAACAGAATTACAACAAACCCTTTTCCCGATAGTATACCACGGAAATCTGCTTTTGGCTACCTTAATGCGTCATCCCCGGGATGAGCGTTCTCCTCACACGCGAGAGGTCATGGGTTCGAGCCCCATTGCTTCCATTTTTGATGCATTAAATATAACCAGAAAAACAGGGCTTGTCCGAATCATCAGACAAGCCCTTCATTAATTCATCTCTGCAATGACATCATCCATGGAATGAGTCGTAATATACTCGAAAAGATCAGCCATCTGTTCCGGCGCCAGACTCATGTCCATTTTCATCCACTGGATCACGACAAATGCCATACACTGCGCATAGTATTCCGCGACCATATCAGTTGTCAGTCCTCTTCCGGAAACTTTCTTTTCTCCAGTCTGTTCATCTATAAAAGTATACAAAATTTCCTTAATAAATTTCTTTGCGATATTCTCGCAGGAATCCTGACCTTCCAGTCTGACAACCTTCTTATAAAATTTCTTATTCTCCATAAGATTCTCAAAGATCATGATCAGGCTCTCCCGAATATGTCCTCTCTGCATCTGCGGGATCGCCGGATCAAGAATTTCCGTATGGATCATCCATTCCAAAAGCTCATACTTATCCCTGAAATGATTATAGAAAGTCGGCCGGATCACGCCCGCGCCCTCTGTAATTTCCCGAATCGTGATTTTCTCAATCGGCATCTTGAGCGCAAGATTCTTAAAGCTCTCAGCCAGCATCTGATCCACATTGGTTTTGGATTGCATGGTTAACCCCACATCAGTTGTTAATCAGTTTATCTTCGCCATTCCAGCTGTAAAGCTTTCTGATCTCCTCGCCGACCACCTCCGACGGATGCTCGGAAGCCAGCTTTCTCATCGCCTTAAAATGTACCTGACTGCCTGCGGAAGACATATCAAGCAGGAAGTCTTTCGCAAAAGTACCATCCTGAATATCGGACAGAATCTTCTTCATCGTCTTCTTCGTTTCTTCTGTAATGATCTTCGGTCCTGTAATATAATCACCGTACTCCGCCGTGTTGGAGATGGAATATCTCATGCCGGCAAAGCCGGACTGGTAGATCAGGTCTACGATCAGTTTCATCTCATGGATACACTCAAAATATGCATTCCTCGGGTCATAACCGGCTTCAACCAGCGTCTCGAAACCTGCCTGCATAAGTGCGCATACACCGCCGCAGAGAACTGCCTGCTCACCGAAAAGGTCTGTCTCTGTTTCTGTCCGGAAGGTAGTCTCCAGGACGCCCGCTCTCGCACCGCCGATCGCAAGTGCATAAGCCAGTGCCATATCCTGCGCTTTGCCCGTAGCATCCTGATGAACGGCTACAAGACAGGGAACACCTTTACCTGCCTGATACTCGCTTCTTACGGTATGGCCCGGTCCCTTGGGCGCGATCATTGTCACATCCACATCCTTAGGCGGTACGATACAGCCGAAATGAATGTTGAAGCCATGTGCGAACATCAGCATATTGCCTGCCTCTAAGTTGGGCTCGATATCTTTCTTGTACATAGATGCCTGCAGTTCATCATTGATCAGGATCATAATAATGTCTGCCTTCTTAGCTGCTTCAGCCGCCGTATAAACTTCAAATCCCTGTGCCTCAGCCTTCGCCCATGATTTGGAACCTTCATAGAGACCGATAATTACATGACAGCCTGATTCTTTCGCATTCAGTGCATGTGCATGTCCCTGACTGCCGTAACCGATCACTGCAATCGTCTTGCCGTCCAACAGGGATAAGTTACAATCTTCCTGATAAAAAATTTTTGCCATTTTATTATTCCTCCATTTTCTTCTTTGCTGTAGCTTTACAGTATTTCTATATAATTTCAAGGGAAATCCCCATTCATTACCGGATATCATTTCTACCTTATTATTCCAGATAAGTCACATTTTCGATGCCGCGACCAAGACCTGCGATGCCTGTCCTCGCAAGTTCAAGAATTTCATAGCCGTCCAGCATCCTGATAAACGCCTCAATCTTATCCTGGTCACCGGTCAGTTCGATCATCAGACTCTCCGGCGTCACATCTATAATATTGGCGCGGAACAGACTTGCCACCGCGATAACGTCCTGACGCTGTGTCATGGACACTCTGACCTTGATCATGGCCAGTTCCCGGTATACACTCTCTTCCGGTCTAAGTTCCTTAAGGTCTCTGACGTCAATCAGCTTGGCTACCTGCTTCTCGATCTGATCCAGAATCTCATCATCTCCGGAAGTTACGATCGTGATACGGGTAAACCGCGGATCAGCCGTCACGCCTGCCGTGATGCTGTCTATATTATAGCCGCGTCTGGAGAACAGACCCGCAATGCGGCTTAATACGCCCGATGTATTATCTACCAATAACTGCAATACTTTTTTCTGCATAATACAAACCTTTCCGTGTATGTCCGTCACCTGTCATATACCGTCAATTATTGTATCAATTCAGGGGTAAAAAGTCAACATGCTGTCTGCCCTGCCGTTCCACCGTCACCATTGTCACTTCCCACTCCCCGTGCCACGTCTCGTTTACGGCACATCCGTCTCCAGGCACTTCTGAAGCGCAAGCGTTCCAGTTCTTGCAACCTCCACTATGCTGACAGACTGCATCATACCGATAAAAAGCTGAATCCGCTCCGGCACATCGCAGATCTGTATGATCATCGTTTTCTTGGACATATCCACGATCTGCGCCTTCATGATCTCGCAGGTCTCCATGATATCGCGCCGGTTTCCCTTGTTATATTTGACTTTCATCAGCATAAGCTCTCTGCTGATACTTGCCGTTTCATCGAAGGTCTTCACTTTAAAGACATCCAGCTTCTTATTCAGCTGTTTTTCAATCTGCTCTATGGTACGCTGATCTCCGCTGCTGACAATCGTCATACAGGATGTGGACGGATCATCTGTCTCTCCCACCGCAAGACTGTCAATATTAAAACATCTTCTGGAAAAAAGCCCCGCAACCTTACAAAGTACACCGGATCTGTTCTCCACTAAAACCGAATATATCCTCTTCATTCTGTTCTCCCTTTCCGCACTGACATCCATGATTCCACCCAGCGGAGAATGCCCGCTTTTTAGCATTCTCCAGAACATTCAACAATTCTTAGGCAGCGTTCTTGGCTGCCTTAGAATTTCTTAATGTTCACTTTACCAGATCCATAGGATCAATGAGACATTCCAGCAGCACAGATTCATCATGTGTGAGGAATTCACTGATTACTTCCTCCGCCCGCTCCATCGTGTGAAGTCTCATGAATTTCATGTCATACGCCGACGACAGTTTCTCCAGATCAGGGCTGCCTGACAGGTCTACCACCGAATAATTGTCCTTGTAAGTATAGTGCTGATATTCCCGCACCATTCCGAGATAATTGTTTTTCAATACTATTATTTTGACAGGTATGGCAAACTGCCGCATGGTTGCAAGTTCCATCATGGACATCTGAAAAGAACCGTCACCGCATACGGCGATCACCTGCCTGTTCCTGTCAGCCAGTTTCGCGCCCATGGCTGCGGGAATGGAATATCCCATCGTTCCCATACCGCCTGTGGTCAGGAAACGGCCATCCTTGACAATATGGTAATTGCACGACCAGATCTGGTTCTGTCCAACGTCCGCCACATAAACCGCATCGTCTTCCATGGCTTCCGACAGCATCCGGATAAACTCCGCCGGGTCCACATAATCCGGTTCCGGTTTTCTGACGCGCCCCATCGTTTCCCGGTAACCGTTTAACACCTGTATCCATTCTTCATGTTCGCAGGTAAAATCCTCTTCCAGAAAATCCGCGATAATATGTTTCGCATCTCCGACCAGCGGAATCGTCGGTCCCACGTTCTTACCGATCTCCGCAGGATCTACGTCTATATGCACCAGAATCTTATTCTCGGTAATCAGATCGGGCTGGCTTACCGCCCGGTCCGCTACTCTTGCCCCCACCATAATCAGCAGATCCGATTCATTCATGGCGCGGTTGGCGTAAGGATGTCCATTGTTTCCAACCATACCATAATACATCGGATGCTTCGTGGGCATAACGCCGATCCCCATCATGGTAGATACCACCGGTACCTTATGCTTCTGTGCAAATGCTCGCAGTTCCTGCTCTGCATCGCTTAAAAGCACACCGCCGCCGGCACAGATAATAGGACGCTTTGCTCTGGAAAGTTCTTTCACAACCTTCTTGATCTGCACCGCATGTCCCTTGACCGTAGGCTTATAGGTCCGCATATTTACTTCTTCCGGATACGCAAATTTACCGACTGCCGCATTCTGGACATCGATCGGCACATCGATCAATACCGGTCCTTTTCTTCCGGAATTAGCGATATAGAACGCCTCCTTGAAGATTCTCGGAATCTCGTCGGCGCTGCGTACCAGATAGCTGTATTTAACAAAGGATTCCACCGCTCCTGTAATATCCGCCTCCTGAAACACATCCGAACCGAGCAGTTCGCTGTTTACCTGTCCCGTAATACACACAAGCGGTATACTGTCCGCAAACGCCGTCGCAATTCCTGTAATCACATTGGTTGCCCCCGGACCGGAAGTCACTGCACAGACTCCCACCTGTCCCGTCACCCGCGCCAGACCGCTCGCCGCATGTGCCGCGTTCTGCTCCGTGCGCACCAGGATCGTATCTATTTTAGAATCCAGTATACTGTTATAGAAAGGGCATATCGCCACACCCGGATAACCGAATACATATTTCACGCCCTCTTCTTCCAGGCATCTTACCATTGCATCTGCACCTAACATAGTTTACCTCCATATTCAGAGCCGTTTCCGGCGGCTGTACACGCCGTACATTCTGATTTCATCTTTTCCCTTAATCATGCAAATTAAGAATCCGCTTCGTCAGTTTCACTGCATCCGCCGCGTCCTTGGAATAGCCGTCTGCTCCGATCTCATCTGCATATTCCTGTGTAATCACAGCGCCGCCGACGATAATTTTCGCCTCTGTCTTCTGCTCTCTGGCATAATCGATCACATGTCGCATCTGCTGCATAGTGGTGGTCATGAGCGCCGACAGGGCGATTACCTGTGCATGATGTTCCCTGGCCGCTTCTATGATTTTCTCTTTCGGCACATCCTTACCCAGATCTATCACTCTGAACCCATAGTTCTTAAGCATTAACGCCACCAGATTCTTGCCGATATCATGGATATCCCCTTCCACCGTTGCGATCACCACCACAGGCATTTCCGTTCCTGTATCGCCGGTGGATAAAAGCGGCTCCAGATATTCTATGGAAGCTTTCATCGCCTCCGCGCTGGCAATCAGCTGCGGCAGGAAATATTTCCCTTTGTCAAAAAGTTCCCCGACTTCATTAATCGCCTTCAGCAGCACTTCGTCTAGAAGTTCTTTTGCCGCATGTCCTTCGGCGAGCGCCTTCCTCGTGTCTTCCACGATAACCGCGCCGCTGCCTTTGAGCACGTCGGCATACAGTTTATCTCTGATACTGCCGGCTGCCAGTTCCATACCCGGCGCTGTTTTCACATGAATCCCCGTATTCGCGGGAGCGGTCTCTCCGAGTGCTTCCCGTTTGGCCTTCACCGCTTCCATCAGCTGAATATATCTGAGATCCGCACCGTCTTTATTCAGGAGCAGGTCAGAAGCAAACGCACAGCTTACCAGCAGTTCCTGTGACGGATTGGCGATGGCCATCGTCAGACCTGCCTGGATTGCCATCGTCAGAAATGTCGCATTGACAAAGCTGCGTTCCGGCAGTCCGAATGAAATATTGGACAGACCACATATCGTTGCCAGGCCGTTCTGCTTGCAGTAGTGTATCGTCTCAAGCGTCTCGACGGCTGCGCTCTTATTCGCGCCCACGGTAGCTACCAGACCGTCTACCACAATGTCCTCTTTGCGCATACCTGCTTCATAGGCGCATGACTGTATTTTCTCTATAATGGCAGTCTTCTCTTCCGGACTCTTCGGCAGTCCCTCGTCCGACAGCGGCAGCAGAACAAACATGGCGCCGTATTTCTTCGCGATCGGCAGAAGCGCCTCCATTTTTGCCTTCTCATAAGAAATCGAATTGATCAGCGCGCGCCCCGGATACCTGCGCAGTGCCGCCTCCAGCACGTCCACATGACTGGAATCAAGAGACAACGGCAGATCGGTGATACCGCTGACCGTTTCGATCGCCTTAAGCATCAATTCCTTCTCATCCACGCCGCTCATACCCATATTGATATCCAGAATCCCTGCCCCGCAGGCTTCCTGTTCCTCGGCAAAATCAGCAACCATCTCCATGCTTCCCGCGCGAAGCTGTTCCTGCAGTTTCTTCTTCCCCGTAGGATTGATCCGTTCTCCCACAATAATAAAATTATCGGAAAGCCCGAAGGAAACCGTCTTCCGTTCGCTCGTAAGAAACCGTCTGTCCGGTGCCGCCCTGTGCGTGATCTCCATGCCGCCGGTCTGCCTGCCAAGCGACCGGATATGTTCCGGTGTCGTTCCACAGCAGCCGCCGACGATCGCCGCACCTGCTTCCACTAACGCTTTCATATTGACGCCGAATTCTTCGGCACCCATATCATAAACCGTGTTGCCGTCTCCGTCCAGAGACGGAAGCCCGGCGTTCGGCTTCGCAATGATCGGCACCGTCGTCACGGCCGCCATGGTGCGGATGATATCCGCCATTTTATCAGGACCTGTCGAACAGTTGGCACCGACGGCATCCGCCCCGAGACTTTCCAGTACGATCGCTGCCGTCGCTGCATCTGTCCCGTACAGGGAACGACCATCTGACTCAAAAGTCATAGTCGCCATCACCGGCAGATTGCAGACCTCTTTTGCCGCGATCAGCGCCGCTCTCGTCTCCTGCAGGCTCATCATTGTTTCCACGACAAGAAGATCAGCCCCCGCTTCCACCAGAAAACCGATCTGCTCTTTATATATATCAATCAATTCTTCAAAGTCGAGCCGCCCCATAGGCGCAATCTGCTCGCCGGTCATGGTAAGATCGCCCGCCACGAATGCTCTCTCCCCGACGGCCTCCCTGGAAAGCGCCACCAGTTCCAGATTCATCTGCCGAATCTGCGACTCTAATCCATACTCCTTTAATTTGACCCGGTTCGCCGTAAAAGTCGGCGCATAGACGATGCGGGTTCCGGCATCGACAAAAGCGTGCTGGAGCGCTATCATAATGTCCCTGTGCTCCAGAATCCACTGTTCCGGACATACACCTGTAGGCATCCCCTGTTTTTGTAAATTTGATCCGGTTGCACCATCCAGAAGAATCGGGTTTCCCTTGATGAGTGCGTGAAATTCCTGTTTGTTCATTCTGCTGTATACGCTCCTGTTATTCTTCTGGTGCCGGCTCCTCGTAGAACACCGTGTCATCCGTGTCGAAATTATCCTCCGTACCGGCATCTTCTTCTCCGGAAGGCGCCGTATCCGGCTCATTCTCCTGTTCTTCGTCCCCGGATTCCTCATCCTCAGACCTGTTCAGATAACCGCCGCCGAGAATACCGCTTTCCTCCGTGTAAGTGATCCCCTCGCCCTCCGGAATCTCTCCGTGCAGAATCATTATGATATACTGAATCCGGATATTCGCCCGGTCATAATATTCTCTGGCAGCCTGCGCAACGCCCTCATCGAAAATCTCCGATTCATAGGCTCTGTGATAAAGTTCTACCGCCTGCCGCATATTCTCATCCGCCTCATCCGCCAGACTGTCTACCGCCGAAAACCGCTCCGGCACGGTAAGTTCCGCCATCCACGTAACCTCAGCCTGAAGCTGATCCAGATAAGAAAGCAGCTGCTCTTTCGCATCCGCATCAGAAGTATTGATCGCGTTCATGCCGTCATTGTATGAGGCAATATGCTCAAAAAAAGTATTCATATCATCCTGATATGCGGTCAGCGTCTCATCCTCGCCGCATGCTGTCAAAAACAGCCCGCATAGCAGCACAAAACATAATATCAATAATTTGCTTGCCTTTTTCAAATCTTTTTCCCCCAGAAGCACTTTGTATGACCTGTAAGACCGTCCGATCACGAACCGCTACTTGGTACCGAAGATTCTGTCTCCCGCATCACCAAGACCAGGACAGATATATGCATGCTCATTCAGGCAGCGGTCTATGTGTCCGATGTAGATCTGGATATCGGGATGATCCCTGTGCAGACGCTCGATGCCCTCGGGTGCCGCTATGATACACATGAATTTAATATTCTTGCCGCCATGCTGTTTGATAAAGGTAACGGCCTCCGAACCGGAACCGCCCGTGGCAAGCATCGGGTCCACGACCACGATCGTCCTCTGGTCAATCGGCTCAGGCAGCTTACAATAATATTCGTGCGGTTCATGGGTATCAGGATCTCTGTAAAGCCCGATGTGCCCTACTTTCGCACTGGGTACGAGCGCCAGAATACCGCCCACCATACCGAGACCGGCACGCAGGATGGGCACGATCGCCATCTTCTTGCCGGCGATTCTGGGCGTCATACAGGTCTCGATCGGAGTCTGTACCTCAACATCCTCAAGCGGAAGATCGCGCAGCGCCTCATATCCCATCAGCATGGCGATCTCTTCGATACATTTGCGGAATTCATAAGTTCCCGTATTGATATCCCTGATATGAGAGATCTTGTGCTGGATCAGCGGATGATCCATGACAAATACGTTGTCCATTTTTTCTATTTTCTCCATCTTTCGTCCTCTTTTCCGTCTCTGCAACGGGCGCATGTCCGAATCAGCAGCAAACTGTTTTTAAGTTCTTAAAAATATCTCTTCTTTATAGATTACTGATTTCCGTCCTTCAAGTCAACAACTTTTACGCCAAAAAACATTTGCCGGCAAACAGTAACAGATATTTTGCAATCTGACTTACGTACTCAAATATACTTTCTTTTCAAGATTCATCTTGCCAAACAGTATCCGAATCTATATAATTTCTTTAGGTTTAAATGTCAAATGAGGAAGGAGATATATTATGAGTAAAAGTTTTGAAGCGATCCGAGATGCCCGTACACTGGGTGTCCCCAAGATGCTGCTGCTCGGTCTGCAGCACATGTTCGCAATGTTCGGTGCAACGATTCTGGTACCGATCCTGGTCAACAGCTATTTTAACGGAGAGGGTTTATCGATTCAGGTGACTTTATTCTTTGCCGGTATCGGTACCCTCTTTTTCCATGTCTGCTCCAAGCTGAAGGTTCCTGCATTCTTAGGTTCTTCCTTCGCTTTTCTGGGCGGCTTCGCCACAGTGGCGGAATTGAATACGGGTATCTTCGCCGACATGACTTACGGTGAAAAACTGCCCTATGCATGCGGCGGTATCGTGATTGCCGGACTGCTGTATCTGGTGCTGGCTCTAGTCATTAAATTCGTGGGCATCAAAAGAGTCATGCGCTTCCTGCCGCCCGTAGTGACCGGTCCCATCATCATCTGTATCGGCTTAAGTCTGGCTCCTTCCGCTGTAAACAACGCCTCATCAAACTGGTTCCTGGCAATCGTTGCGCTGGCAGTGATCATTATCTTTAACATCTGGGGCAGGGGCATGTGGAAAATCATTCCGATCTTACTCGGTGTCGTGATCTCCTACGCAGTCGCGCTGGTTATGAACGCAATCGGTCTTACCAATGCGGACGGCAGCGCTATTCTGGACTTTTCCGGCGTAGCTGTCTCTTCCGTTGTAGGTCTTCCGCCTTTCCAGCTGTGCAAATTTGACCTGACGGCGATCCTCGTCATGGCGCCGATCGCACTGGCAACCATGATGGAGCATATCGGCGATATTTCCGCTATCTCCGCAACCGTAGGTGAAAACTATCTGGAAGATCCAGGCCTGCATCGTACCCTGATCGGTGACGGTCTTGCCACTTCCCTCTCCGCAGTGTTCGGCGGTCCGGCGAACACAACTTATGGAGAAAATACAGGCGTTCTGGAATTGAGCCGTGTATTTGACCCGAAGGTCATTCGCCTGGCTGCTGTCTATGCGATCGTATTAAGCTTTATCCCGAAGATGTCCGCCATCATCGGCTCACTTCCTTCGGCCATCATCGGCGGCGTCAGCTTCATCCTGTATGGTATGATCTCCGCAATCGGTGTCAGAAATGTTGTGGAGAACAAGGTGGATTTCACAAAATCAAGGAATCTGATTATTGCAGCAGTCATTCTGGTGTGTGGACTCGGGTTCTCCGGCGGCCTTACCTTTACCGTTGCCGGCACTTCCATCACACTGACTTCTCTCGCTATCGCAGCGCTGGCAGGTATCATCCTCAACGCGGTTCTGCCCGGCAATGAATACACCTTCGGTGCTAATCCGAGCGGTGATGTCAACAGAGGCGTCAGCTTTAATCCGCAGCCTAAGAAATAGAGTCTTTACAGGAACAGAATATCGCTGCCTGCATTGCAGCTACATCTCTTCCTGCCCTGTCTGCTTCCTGCGGAATCAAAATATTATATCAAAACACCAAAACGCCGCTGAATATTATATTCGGCGGCGTATATCCTGCGCTTTGCGCACAATTCATCTGCTTCCTTTTTCCTGTCATCCGTAAAATGCAATCATCAGATCGCGATCTCACAATCCGGCTCCACTTTCCTGCATGCCTTCAGCACCTGCTTCATGACAGCCTTCTCGTCCGCACCTTCCACGAACTCGACCTTCATTTTCTGTGTCATAAAACTTACCACGGCCTCGGCAACACCTTCTGTCTTATTCGCCGCATCCTGCATCTTCTCCGCACAGTTTGCACAGTCCACCTCAATCTTATAAGTTTTGCTCATACCTCATTCCTCCATCACATTTTTAATGATACTTAAACAACGCACTTTACCGCTTTCGTATCACTTCATGTTTCCTTCCTCGACATGCTCCATTCCCATACTGATAATCGAGCGCACATGCTCATCGTCCAGTGAATAGTACATTGATTTACCTTCTCTCCTGAACTTCACCAGTTTGGATGTTTTAAGGATCCGCAGCTGGTGACTCACGGAAGACTGACTTAAATTCAACAATCCGGCTATATCATTCACACAAAGTTCATGCTCGAACATGGAATACAGGATCTTGATTCTCGTGGAATCCCCGAACACCTTAAAAAGTTCCGCCAGATCATACAAAATCTCATCATCCGGCTGCTGCGTCAGCACCTTGTCTATGATATCTTTCCGCGTTGGCTGTGAATCCCTTACGTCAGTCTCCGCTTTACTTCTGTTCTCCTCCGTCAAAATCGTCTCCTCCAAACAGATTACGCATATACATATGATTACTTGTTCATATGTATAATAATATAATCCTATTGAAATGTCAACAACAGCAGCAAATAAATTTTATACTTCGTATCAGTTCAGCCTTCGGCCTCACTGTCACGCCTGATGCACATAACCTGTGCCACCGTCGCATTTTAGCGCGTCCGCAACATGCAAAATCGCATAGAAAGCGATTTTGCCGCGGAATAATGTAAGGGTGAACTGATATGTAATGACTATCGAATCTGCCCGTTGCCCCGGATCAGATACTTGTATGTGGTCAGTTCCCGCAGTCCCATCGGTCCTCTGGCATGCAGCTTCTGTGTGCTGATCCCGATCTCCGCGCCGAATCCGAACTCAAAGCCGTCCGTGAAGCGGGTCGATGCATTGACATAGACACAGGCGGAATCAACCCCCTGCAAGAAGATTTCCGCATTTGCCGCATTCTCCGTCAGGATCGCATCAGAATGCCTCGTGTTATAGCGGTTGATGTGCGCCACAGCCTCCTCCACGGAAGCCACGGTTTTGATGGAGATAATATAGTCCAGATATTCCGTGCCATAGTCCTCTTCCGTCGCTTCCACGGCTTCGGGAATCAGCGCCCTCACCATCTCGTCGCCGCGCATCTCCACGTTCTTCTCCCGCAGCGCCTTCCCCAAAGCGGGCAGGAAACGATCCGCGATCTTCTCATGCACCAGAAGGGATTCGCAGGCGTTACATACGCCGATGCGCTGTGTCTTGGCATTGATAATGATCGGCACCGCTTTCTCCAAGTCCGCCTCCTCATCCACATAGATATGACAGTTGCCTGTCCCTGTCTCGATCACATGTATGGTACTGTTCTCCACCACGGCGCGGATCAGACCTGCGCCGCCTCTCGGAATCAGTACGTCCACATACTGCTTCAACTGCATAAACGCCGTGGTAACCGCCCTGTCATTATCTGTGATCATCTGTATCGCATCCGGTGAGATCTGCATACGCTCCAGAGTCTCCCTGATTACTGCGGTAATCGCTTCATTGGAATAGAAAGCATCCTTGCCGCCTTTCAAAATGACCGCATTGCCGGTCTTAAAACATAATCCGAAGGCATCCGCCGTCACATTGGGCCTCGCTTCATAGATAATGCCGATCACCCCCATGGGCACCCTGACTTTATCGATCTGCAGCCCGTTCGGTCTGTTAAAAGACTCCATGATCTCCCCCACCGGGTCTTCCAGCGCCGTAATCTGCCGCAGCCCCTCCGCCATGGCTTCTATCCGTTCCGGCGTCAGCTTCAGACGATCCAGCAGCCCCTCCGCCATGCCGCCCTGTTTTGCAATCTCATAATCTTTCGCGTTTGCCGCGAGAATACGATCCGTCTCTTTTACGAAAGCCGCGGCAGTTTCCTGCAATGCCATGCTTTTGACTTCTTTAGTCAACTTCTGTAATTCATATTTTACCGCGACAGCTCTTTGTCCTAATTTCTCTAAATATTCCATCTTAATCCTCATTTCTGCGCACGCTCTCGTTTCAACTTTGTTGAAACAGCGCATACAACGAGTTTGTGTCAAGTGCGCGCAGACACAAATCTCGCATGTGAAAAATTTATTTTTCACACTGATAACCATACCTTTCTCTCAGTATCCTCTCCATTCTATCTTTTCCGGTTTATCTGTCAAATCCGTTAAACCATGCCCGTTGCGCAAAATCCCTTTTTACAGCATATCTGGCTTCCATAATAGCAGTCAAATCTTTCCCTGGCACCGGGATTTTCTTATATTTTCCTCTGTAACTCGTTCTACTTTTGATTAAATTGATCATACCAGTTATCTCCTTCCCACAGCAAAAATGCTGTCCGGAAATTATTCCTCGTAACAGTCCAGCCTTCGGCGTTATTGTCACGCCTGATGCAAAGCTGGACTGTTACCATTCCTCCGTATCAGCCTGCTGTAGCACTCCTTCCTCCGTAACCAGCATGTCAGGCCTTATATCATGCGCTTCATATGGAACCTGCGCAAGCACCTGGCAGCTGTAAGCAAGCGCCGCCGTGGTCAGAAGCATGCTCTGCCGCTTCCGTCCTGTGTCCACACTGTCTCCATGGTTTTTCTCCCTCATACATGCAAGACGCTGTAAGTACCGGTCATAGTATCCTCCGCCGTAGCCGATCCGGTGTCTTGCCTGATCAAAGACTACGCCCGGCATCCACATCATAACATGGAAAATCCCCTTTCCGCAACCTGCCATAGACTCCGTACCGGCGCTATTTTCCGTTTCATGTACATCGCCGCGCACGGCTTCCGGAATGCATTGCCGCGCGAGCCAGGCGGGGAAAGAAACGCTCTCCGCAGGCTCCGGTATCCCCCGGTATCCTTTCTTCAGATCTTCCATAGCCGTAATCCGCCAGAATTCCATATCATCACCGGAAACCTTCGGTGTAAATACATACTTTCCATCCGCCAGCGCCCGTTTGATCAATGCGGTCGTATCGACTTCACTCTGGTAGCTTGCGTAAGCAAGAATAACCCGTGCCTCACCATAGACCGAATAAGTCAATACATGTTCCCTGATTGCCTCGTCATATTGTTCTCTGTCTCCGGCGGATATCCCGCCCCGCACTGCCAGAACCTGTTTACGGATTATTCTCTTCTGCTGCGTGATATCCGATCTCTCTTCCACCATTTTCTCCATTCTGCACACTTCACTTTGTATGGAAGTTTTGCTGCAATTCATGCAGTTCTAATCCGATTCTTTTTTCTTATCCCCGAATTTCTCCCCCAGATCGGTGACGGAGCCGTCCTTTTCCACAATAGAAATATTATTAAGCTGTCCTCTCAGATTTGCCCGCACATTGGCGACATATGCCTGCCTGAGCCGCTTCTGCTCTTCTTTCTCCGCGTCCGTCAGCCCTTCCGACTGGGATTTGTGGTATAATTCGTTGATTCTCTTTGTCATCTGCTCTACATTCATATGAATAACCATACCTTTCCATAACCTGTGAATTTGATCGGCAGACATAGGTCTATCGGTATCCCCGCAATATTCTGTATTTCATCAAATGTCAGCTTAAAAGACGGGCTTCCATTGCCCTGCACATAATGCAAAGCCGGGACGACCTAGTCATGCATCTGCTGCACATACAGCGGCAGATCAAAGCCATCCTCCTTATGTGCCAGAAACAGCGTACCGATGTTCTGCCCCGCAAGAATCCGGTGGATCACCTTGATATCCGCACTGTTGGCGATCACCATGTCCACGCCCATGTTGTTGGCAATCTTCGCGGCCTGCAGCTTGGTGTTCATGCCGCCGGTTCCCGCGCTGCTTCCGGTGGAGCTTTTGCCCATCTCCATCAGTTCATCGGTCAGCCGCTCCACCACCTCGATATATTTCGCATCGGGATTCTTACGCGGATCGTCCGTGTAAAGTCCATCGATATCGGACAATAACAGAAGCATATCGGCATCGATCAGGGAAGCTACGATCGCCGAAAGCGTATCATTGTCGCCGATGCCAAGCTCATAAGTCGCAATCGTATCGTTCTCGTTGACGATCGGCACTACCCCCAGCTTGAAAAGTTCCGCGAAGGTATTGCGCGCATTAAAACGGTTCAAGTTATCGATGATCGTATTCTTCGTCATCAGAATCTGCGCTGCCACCTGATTATACTCCGCAAAAATCTTCTGATAAGTCATCATCAGCCTGGCCTGGCCGATCGCCGCGCACGCCTGTTTGACTGCCGTGGGATTATCCTCTCCGATATTCTGCATCATAACCGCCTTTTTACCTACGGCAACGGCTCCCGAAGTCACCAGTACCACATCCTTGCCCCGGTTGCGCAGGTCGCACAGTTCCCGCACCAGCACGTCCAGCTTCGTATAATCCAGATCCCCTGTCTCTTTATGCTGTAGGGATGAGGAACCGATCTTGATGACGATCCTCTGTTTCTCTTTCATCTTCTCTCTGATATCTGTCATTGTTCTTCTCCGTTTTCTATCTTCATGCTGTAAAATCGCTTCATATTAATCCCTTATGCATATTGCAAGCCTGCTGCAATACTGCTTAAACAGACAAAAATATTCGCATCTGCAGACTGCATCCTGACTACTGGCAAATCCGGCACGTCACTTTTTCCTGATAATCAGATGATGGAAAAAGGCGATATCGCGGTATTCCTGCACAGGTCATCGCACCATCCGACAACCTCCATATCCTCATAATAGCGGATCGTGCCGAACTCGGAAGCCGTGCTGTCCCTTCCGTCCAGAAGGCTGTTCGCATGATCGAAATCATTTAACAGCACCGTCATCTGCATAACGCGTCCTGCACGATTATGTTTGACCAGGGAAATGTATCCGTCAGGCTTTAACAGTCTCGCGAACTGCCGCATGATCTCCTCCCGGTCCGATACATATTCCAGCACATTATGGCAGAGGATCTTTTTTAACATCATTTCCCATGTCTTGACGCCATTCCAATCCATCTTATCCTCCATACCGCGCCCCGATCTTCTCCGCAGTCAGCATGCCGTCCATCGCCGCGGACATGATGCCTCCCGCATACCCTGCGCCTTCTCCGCAGGGATAAAGCCCACGCAGCGCAGACTGCCCTGTCTCATCCCGCGTGATTCTGACGGGTGAGGACGTCCGGCTCTCGATTCCGGAAAGATATGCGCCGCTGTCCGCAAAGCCCGGCATTCCTTGACCAATTAGGTCAATTCCTTCTACAAGCGCCTGATTCAGTGTATCCGGTAAAATATCATGTACCGCCGCCATCCGCCAGGCGCCCTTGACTGCAGGTGCAAAGTCCGGATATTCCTGACTGATAGCCGACACTTCCGCCGACTGACCCGTCACCGCCCGCCGATAATCCCCGTAGGTTTCCACCGGTACCACACCGCCGCCAATCCGGTATGCCTTTTCCTCCAGTTTCCTCTGAAAAGTAATGCCGGAAAGCGGTGAATCGTCCGCATAGTCCGCCGGCGTCACCGTGACGATCATAGCGCTGTTGCTGTTGTCGCCGCTCCGTCCGCTGTAGCTCATGCCGTTGACCGCAAGCCTTCCCTGCTCCGAGGAAGCGTTGACCACGTAACCGCCGGGACACATGCAGAAAGAATAAACCCCTCTGCCTGACGACGTCTGCACCGTCACCTTATAAGTTGCCGCCGGCAGAAGCGGATGTTCCTCCATTCCAAACTGCATCCGGTCGATCAGTCTGCGCGGATGCTCCATACGAAGCCCAACCGCAAAAGCTTTCGCTTCCATGGGAATCTGTTTATGATAAAGCATTTCAAAGGTATCCCTCGCGCTGTGACCGATGGCCAGGACTACCGCATCACTCTCAATTACCTCGACGCCGTTTATGACCACGCCCGTAACCTGCCCTGCATGACAGCATAAATCGGTGACTTGTGCCCCGAATCTGACTTCTCCGCCCCATGAAATAATCTGCTCCCGCATGTTTTGCACGACCCGGCACAAAATATCCGTGCCGATATGGGGTTTCGCTTCGTACAGAATTGCCTCCGGCGCGCCGTTTTCCACGAAGATCCGTAAGACTTCCCTGTTTCTGCCGTATTTGTCTTTGACCAGCGTATTGAGTTTGCCGTCCGAAAAAGTACCGGCTCCGCCCTCACCGAACTGCACGTTGGACGACGGATCAAGCACACCCTCCCGCCAGAATCTCTCCACATCCTTCTGGCGCTCTTCCACACATCTGCCGCGCTCTATGAGCAGCGGCCGGTATCCGTGCTTTGCCAGCAGATAGCCGCAAAATAATCCGGCTGGTCCCGTGCCTACGATAATCGGTCTGCCGCCCAGTTCTTCCTCTCCTTGTGCCGGAAATACATAGGGTTTCTCATCCACCGCCTGTACCTGCTGGCTCCTGCACGCCCGAAGCACCTTATCCTGCGCCTCCACACACACATCCACCGAATAGACCACCATGATCTCCGGCTTTTTTCTGGCATCGATGGATTTCTTCACGATCTGCCACGATAAAATCTTCTCCGGCGCAATCCGCAGTATTTTTGCTGTTTTATAGAAAATATCCTCCCGTCTGTGCGACAGGGGCATCTTAATCTGACTTACCCGAACCATTGTATCGAAACCTTTTCCATGACTTTTAAACCGTTACACCCGCGCCATGCGCTTACTGCATGTTGTCGCCGGCCTACACTCACTATCTTTACCATCATACTTCACTCTTTGTTGTAAGTAAAGTTCCAATTTCCCATAATCCGAATCACCACAGCCTTAATCGATTTTCGCTGTGCGGATTACTTTGATACTCTGCAGACTGTCCTGCCTGCCTCCTCTCACCATGACGAATAGACCGCAATGTCCTGTAACAATTCCCTGTTTTGTGGTATACTTAAGACACATGATCACAATCATTTACGGAGGACGCCCATGCTTTATCACTACACCGACTTCACCGCATTCGACGGGATTATCCGTTGCGGGGAACTGAGACTCAATAATATCCTGAATATGAATGATGCTTCCGAGATGACGCTTTTCATGAACGGAATCTTTAAGGCTGTCATAGAGAAATTAAGAACTGACGGAAATATTGACAGGCTCCGCGAGGCACAGAACTTTTTCGTCGAAGAAATGGAACAGGAATTTCATTACTCCGCCTACGCAGCGTGTTTCTCCAGATACCGGGATGATGCCGCACAGTGGGAACGCTACGGGCATCTGGGACAGGGCGTGTGTATCGCCTTCCATGAAGCGCTTATGAAGAAGATGGTCGGCGGCGTCGTCTCCCTGCAGGAAGTATATTATCAGGCCGATATGCGCGAGCACCATCTCGTGGATGAATTCTATCGTGCTTTCAGGGAAGACGGTCAGTCCTCAGAAAGCAAAAACCGTCTTCAGGCTCTTATGAGCGACGCATGGGTAGAATCGGCCGCCTTCAAGCACCCTTCCTTTGCAAATGAGCGGGAGTTCCGGCTGGTAGTCTCTCCCTTTATCTCTAATGATTTTGCCGTGGAGCCGAAATATCACATTGCACGCGGCAGGATCAAAAAATATTATCCGCTTGATTTAAACCGCATGTGCGGCAGATTAAAGCTGCATTTGTCGGATCTGGTCGGCGAGATTATCATCGGTCCCACCTCATCCCAGTCGCTTCCGATCTTACAGGATTATCTGGAGGACTGTGGCCTGAATATCCTGAAAGACAAGATCAGCATGTCGGACTGTCCCCTGCGGAAGCCTACTTCTTAAAATATGCCGGTCATATTGCTTCCATTACAGCAGTATAGCCGGCATAAACTTCTATATAGAGCTTTATTTTTTCGCCCTTTTCGGAAAAGTGTTCCCAGTGCATAAATTATAAAATATAAGTATGTTCTACACAGATTACATAATCTTCAACAACTTAACGGTTCTATGAACCTGAATTTGTTGTTACAGGCAATTAAATAGTTCGTTAATATGCTTAATATGATAATTGCTCGGGATATATATTCAAACGCTGCATTGCCAACTCATAAATTTGCCTGTCAGGTTTTAATAATCCTACATTGCACGAAAAGATAGAATCATTAAAACATCTAAATAATGGTGATTGGGTCCAATACTTACAATCAATGCAATCCGCATTACTTATTAGCCCTAATTTAATATCTTTTGATTTCAATTTATGTAAAGTATCTAATACTTCTTTCGATATCATTTTTAGAACTTTTTTCATTCTCTGCGTATTGTTCCCACTCGCTAACAGACAAGTTTATTATTTCATATTCGTTGTTTGTTTTTTCATATGCAGGAACTATCAAAGTGAAAAATAGATCAAAATATATCGCCTTTATCATTTCTTCCCCTATAACTTCCGGATGATATATTTATAAGAAAATCTTTATCAGCCATTTACAGTGTATATTTATTAGCTATTTCTCAATGCACAATTCCGAAAAGGGAGTATTTTTTAATTACAGACTTACTTTGCCGCTTTAACCGAAGTAATGTGGGGATTCACGCCCTCATACCAGTACAGGAATCCCTCCATATCGATTTTGTCGCCGATCTTTAAGTCCTTCACTGCGGCATACACATCCGTCGTGTTGTCGCACAGATAGGACTCCACCGTAAATGTGTATGTATTGCCGTCAAGAGACACATTAAAGTACAGGTCGTCTCCGTCCTGTCCGGAACCGTCCCAGCTGTACAGGAAAGGAACGTCCTCGCCGTTTTCATTCTGTCCGGCCGCCTCCACCGTCATTCCCTTAAAAGATACAAACTTGTTTTGATGACCGATGAGCTCGTCTGTTCCGAGTAAAGACGTCACATCCTCCGCCTCGGCCACATAACTGCCGTCCTCGATCTCAAATGTCGCATCTATGACTTCAACCTCGCCGGACCACTCTGCCTTATATCCTGTCACCTTAATCTTAGTGCCCGGTGTCAGCTTCTCATAATCTTCCTCAGAACAAGCCATGTTGTACAGAAAATATCCGCCGTCCCTGTCCTGCGTATATACAGTTGCCTGGTTCTCCCACCAGGCCTGCTTTGCCTGTACATAAGTCTCGATCACGACCTCTGTATCTAACGCCGCGGCCGCATACTCGTCATAAGTCATCACGCCTTCGGATTTTACCTCCGCCTGCACCGCTTCCGGGTTCGCATCTGTCTCTGTGCCCTCCTTAGAGCCGCAGCCCGCAAGTGAAAATACAAGTGCCGATATTGCCAGTAACAATGTCTTCTTTTTCATTTCTATACCATGCCTTTCTCTGAATCTGCCTGTCTGTATCCGTACCATACGAATGCACGCAGCATATGATGAACCGTATGTCATCGGCCGCTGTGCAGCGACCAAACTAAGTATACATGAATTTCACAGGAAATCAATAGCAAATTAACGTTTCGTCTCTCTGTCCAAAGCCAGTCTTTTCTTTAAGGCGGCTCCTGCAGCATACAGAATCATCCCTGACCACACTACCGCCAGCACAGCCAGCAGCAGCACCGATATTGTCGGAAGTTTTCCCATCTCTTCCCTATCAGAAGACACCCTGCTGTTCCTCATCCCGATCTGATCCAATCGGTACAGCGCGGTGATATCTTCGTACATCTCATCAATATATGTCTCATCGACCGTCTGCCCTCTTCTGACAGATTTGACGGTATTCTCCACCAGCTGTCCGGCGGCATCCCGAAGCGATGCAGAACCGGCAAACACCGATGTGACGAAAGTGTGCTCTACATGGTTTAACAGCAGTTCCGCAGCCTTGATTTTCACATCGTAATGCGCTTCGTCGCTGCCGCACGCAGACAAATATGTCCGATATTCTTCCGACTCCTGCGCCGTTATGGTTACCGGCACATATCCCTCCGTCTCCGCATAAGCTGTCTGTACCTCATCTGTCAGCAGATACTGTGTGAACAGCCATGCCGCCATGACCTCCTGCGGATCTTCTTTATTGAACACGCAGACGGACGGTCCCTGCGAGATCATCCATGGATTCTGCGGATCGAACTGCGGGATCATCATGACCTCTGTCTCAAATTCGACGATCTTATCCTTGCTGATATCACAAAGCGGCGCATCCGTGCCCATCCATGTTGCGCCTGCCGTGGAGTCTATTGCGAAGATACACTGCCCCGCATTCAGAAAATTAGCCGGATAACTCGATATTTTAAATGTGGAAAACACACCGCTTTCCCCGTATGCCGCTATCTCCTGCAGAAAGTCTGCCGTAGTGTCATTAAAAAGCTGTATTTCACCGTCTTCCGTGGAATATCCGGCACCTTTCTGCTTAAGCATCTGGATCATCATGTTATCAGTAGACTTGTAGATAAAAGGAATCAGCACCTTCTGCCCGTTGACAAGATATGTGCCGTCCGCATCTTTTGCCATGGCAGCCTCGGAAACTTCCCAGATAAAATCCCATGTAAGAATCTCCGGAAGCGTATATCCCAGCGCTTCCACATAAGTCTTATTGATATAACAGGCTTCCGTAGAGCGCATATAAGGAAGCGCATAGCAGTGCCCGCCGAAAGAACATTCCTCCATAAACTGCGGAATAATCTCCGAGGCCTTCGGCGAATGAAACCGCACTTCTCTTCCGCCGAGACCATATGCCTCGTCGGCATATACCTCCTCCAGCGGAACCACGAGATTGGTTCCCGTCAGATACGTCGCAATATGATCCGGATAGGTGATACAGACATTCGGCGTCGTATCGGTCGCAATGTTAGTGATCACATCGTTATAGATCTTGCCGTAATCCGTATAGAGACGCATATTCACGGTAATGTTCGGGTACAGACTCTCGAAATCTTTGATTGCTCTCTCATAAATCGCCGTCTGCGTCTTATTGGTATCATTTTTCGCCCAGAAAGTGATCTCGTATTCTCTTGTATCATCGAACTGCTCCGGCCTCTCGAAGGGCGCAAGGCCTTCCCTGCCGTGACAGCCTGATAACAGGGATACGCATCCGCACAATACCGCCGGCCATAATAATCTCTTAAAAATTCTTATCACTGATATTTTATAATCCATTGTTCTCCACCATGCCAAAGTATTTCTTTGCGAAGGCGACAAGGCAGGTTTCGAATCTGCTTTGCCATTCCCACTTTGCGGCTCTTGTATATCTCATCCCTTCATGCCGCCTCTGGAAACGCCCTCCATGATTTTCCTGCGAAATACCAGAAATAAAACGATCAGCGGAACACTGATCACCACTACCGCCGCCATCATCGCCGGTATATTCTCCCGCCCGAATCCGTTCTCCCGGATCTCCTGAATCCCGTTGGACACAAGGAAATAATCCGCGTCATCCGTGATCAGTCTCGGCCACACATAAGAATTCCAGCACTCGATCATCTTCAGAATTGTAATTGTAATAAGCGTCGGCTTAGAGATCGGTATCATGACTCTGAGCAGATACCGCAGATCGGAAGTGCCGTCCACTTTTGCGGCATAATACAGGCTGTCCGGTATCTGTTCAAAATTTTCCTTGAGCAGATAAATATAAAATACCGACATGACAGAAGGCAGAATCAGTCCTGCAAAGGAATTACGCATATCAAGATTTGTAACCGTCATAAAATTCGTAATGACTACCAGTTCATTCGGAATCATCATCATGGAAAGAAAAATAACAAATACAATATTTTTACCCCGAAATGTCAGCCTCGCAAAAGCAAACGCCGCCAGCGTGATCACCACCAGCATGATCAGCGTCGTTACAAGCGTAAAAATAAGCGTGTTCAGCATATATCGTCCCAGCGGTACCGCAGTAAAAGCCTCAACGTAATTCTGCAATGTCGGAGACAGTGTATAAAACCTGGGAATATATTCGGAATTATATGCACCATAGCTCTTGACGGAGGTCAGAACCATCCAGTAAAAAGGAAACAGCACGATAAGCGCCCACCCCGACAGCAATATATATGTGACATTCTGCGCTGCTTTCCTGCGCCTGCGGCTCACTGCACCCGCCTCCTGATACGATATTCCGTTTTCTGCAAGTATATTCTTTTCTTCCATATTTCCCCTGTCCTTCTTGCTCCTGTTTCCACACTTTCGTCCTTCAATCGACTGCCTTCCAAAATACTCTTCTCTCCGTCTGCCCTCTGCAGCAGCCGATCCTGTTTCACTGCCTGCCTCCGCTCAAAGCAGTTCAGCTTCGGCTTTACTGTTACATCCCGTCAGTAGTGCACCTTCTTCTTACTGATCAGCAGATTCATGCAGGTAAGCGTAAGCACAATGGTAAACAATATAATCGCCGCCGCAGAAGCGTAAGAGGGATATCCGCCGCTGTCTCCGTACAGCATATCATAGACATACCCGACAATCGTATTCATACCCGCCGCATTCAGGTCCGTGCCGAACAGCGCGACCACATCGCTGTATGCCTTGAAGGCTCCGATAAACCCTGTGATAATCAAATAGAAAATCATTGGTGAGATCATCGGCAGTGTGATTCTTGCAAAAGTCCTGAACTTCGACGTACCGTCCACCTTCGCCGCGTTGTAATACTGCCGGTCTACCGAGGCAAGCGCGCTGGTCAGGATCAGAATCTTAAAAGGCATAACGACCCAGATCGTGTAAAGGCAAAGGACAAACATCTTCGCCCAATACGGTCCGTCAATAAAATCCACACTGCTGCCGCCAAAAGCTCTGATCAGCAGATTGATCAATCCGTCGGAATACGCCGTCTTCTTAAACAGAATCATAAACACCATGCCGACCGCCAGCGTATTGGTCACATAAGGCAGAAAGTAGATCGTCTGAAATAGTTCCCGCAATGACCTGATTGCATTTAGACCAAGTGAAATAAGCAGCGCAATTCCCGTGGAAAGCGGCACGGTGATCGCTGCCAGAATCAGCGTATTCTTAAGCGCCTGCAGGAAATAAGGATCTCGCAGAACATAGGCATAATTGTACGTGCCGACACCGAAGTACGTCTGGGATGCCGAATTATATCCTTCCTCAAAGGAATAGACGAACACGTCGATCAGTGGATACACCATAAATATCCCCAGAAAGCATAACGCTGGTATCAAATACAGCCAGCCCATCAGCTTTTTTCTACGAGTCCGGGAAGCAGCTCCTGCATAGGAACCTATTCGCTCTGTTGTCTTTATCATAAGCTTCTCTCCCCGAAATAGATTCTTTCTTCCGTCTTCCGGTCAAACAAAAACACCTTGCGGGAAAGCAGAGAAAATGTGACAAAATCTCCTTCTTTCCTGTGTTCCGTTTCCGGAATGCTCTGCGCGCCGAGAATCGCACGAACCACCGGACTTAAGGCGGCTTCATTTGTACAGATCAGGCTGATGTCCCGTCCCATGACTTCCACCCGATCCAGCCTGCACCGCAAAGCTCCCGCATCGTTTCGGACAAATCCTTCCGGTCTGATTCCGACATAGACGTCTCTGTCGGCAGCACCGCCGGTCTGCATAACCATATCGGCTCCGATATAGAGCTTATTCTCTCTGATTTGTCCCGCAAAGACATTGATGGGCGGCGTCCCAAGGAATTTGGCCACAAACAGATTCGTCGGGCTGTCATATACCTCCTGCGGCGCTCCGATCTGCTGCACGACGCCCTCTTTCATCACGACGATCCGGTCAGAGATACTCATCGCCTCATCCTGATCATGCGTCACAAAAACAGTTGTAATGCCGGTTTCCTTCTGAATCCGTCTGATCTCTTCTCTCGTCTGGAGACGCAGCCGTGCATCCAGATTAGAGAGCGGTTCGTCTAACAGGAGCACTCTGGGTCTCTTCACCAGCGCACGTGCAATCGCCACCCGCTGCTGTTGTCCTCCGGAAAGTTCGCGGGGCTTACGCTCCATCAGTCCGTCGATCTGCACGAGTCTTGCCGCTTCCATAACCTTTTCGATCATTTCTTCTTTAGACAGTTTATCCTTGCCCTTAAGGTTCTGCAGCGGAAAAAGAATATTCTGTTTTACATTCAGATGAGGATAGAGCGCATAATTCTGGAACACAAGTCCGATTCCTCTGTGCTCTGCCGGAATATCCGTGACATCTTCTTCCCCGAAGTAAACCCTGCCCTCCGTCGGCTGTAATAACCCGCTGATCAGATTCAGCGCCGTACTCTTACCACATCCCGAAGGTCCCAGCAGACCGATCAGTTTACCGTCCGGAATCTCGAAGTTAAAGTGATTGACTGCAATCACATCGCCCGGATTCCTTCTGTCCCTGCCGGGAAATTTTTTTGTTAAATCCTTCAAAACCACTTTCATGATAGTCCTCATTTCAAAACTTTATATTCACTCCACGCCGGACCTGGAATCTAATCTCCGTTTTCTTTCTCTCCCGCCGCTGCCTGTCCTGCCACAATGCCGCTGCTCCATGCCCACTGCAGATTGTACCCGCCGCAAATCCCGTCTATATCCAGAATCTCTCCTGCAAAGAACAGACCGGGCACGAGTCTTGACTGCAGTGTCGGCATGACTTCTGAGCAGTCCACACCGCCCGCACACACCTGTGCCTGTTCGTAAGCGTTGGTACCCTTGATTTCCAACGGTAAAGCACGACAGAGCCTCGCCAGCTTCTCCCGGCATGCCGCTGGGATGTCTGCGGCCCGATCCGTTTCTCTGATACCCGCCAGTTTCAGGAGAAGCAGTCCGACCTTCTTATTGACCAGTCCGGTCACAAACTGATCCATTGTCTGATTCTTCTGCCTGTCCCATCTGTCCTGCCAGAAGCCTTTATCTTCGTCAAGACAGCCTTCCATACTATCCCCGTATGTCCCGCTGCTCACAGCCGCCGCGCCGTCCGGTATCAGATCGATCTCAACTGTGACCCGACTTTTCCCTTGCAGCGCATATGCCGCCTCCCTGCTGAGTTGAAAAACAGGAATGCCTGATATTCCATAATCCGTCCACTGCAGTTCGCCGCGCTCGCTCCGTATGGGCCGGCCGTCTATTCGCAATGTCACCCCAGCATCACACCGCACTCCCGCCACTCGTTTATAGAAGTCCTCCCTGCCGCGCAGCGCCACAAGCGCCGGCACTGTCGGAGTGATCCGATGCCCCATCTTCTGCGCAAGAACAAATCCTGCGCCGTCCGATCCCGTCGCCGGAGCAGCCCTGCCGCCGCAGGCAAGGATCACTGCATCATACCGCTCCCTGTGCTTTTTCGCCGTTACCACACACAGCCCGTCCGGCTGCCTGATCAGATCAGTCACCTGCTGATCCGTATGTACGCGCACTGCCCGCCGTTCCAGTTCAAATCGCAGAACGTCCAAGACCGTGGCAGCCTGTTCACTGGCAGGATAGAGATAGCCGTTCCTGCTCCTCAGCCTCATACCCAGCCCTTGAAAGAAATCTTTGACCTGCGCAACCCCGGCCTTCTCATACAGTGCATCGACCAGTGCTACCCCGCTGCCGTAATAGCAGTCCGAACCCATTTTTTCATTGGAAAAGTTGCACTTGCCGTTCCCCGTTGACAGAATCTTCCTGCCGATTCTGTCGTTTCTCTCATAGATCGTTACCTGCGCACCCAGCCGCGCCGCATGAATGGCCGCCGTCATTCCGGCCGCGCCGCCGCCGACTACAGCAATTTTCCTGTACATAATGTCCCTCTTTCCGCGAAATCTCATAAACCGTGGACAGCCAAGCTTGTCTGGGAGAATGCTCCGTTTTTGGGCATTCTCTTAAACATTTAGCAACTCTTAGGCTGCGTTCTTCGCTGCCTTAGAGTTGGTTAATGTTTTTTCACGCTAATATCATACCCTCAACTCGAATAGGATTCAAGAAAATTATACAGTTCTTCCTCCGTCTCAATATACTTTCCCTGCATGATTTCGGCCTGCAGCCCATCGCTTAAACTGGCAAGCAGGATATCCGTATTCATATACAGAGTCTGTTTATCCTCCAGACAGACAACAATAAAGTGATCCGCCACCATAAGGTAATACCCCGTATTCTCTTCCTGCTTGTAATATTTACAGATCACTACCCTGTCTTTGGAGAAAGCAGTCAGTTCAATCGTCTCAAATCCCTGCTCCAGTTCCGTCAGCGGCGGATTCCGGTCATAGGATTCCAGTTCCTGCAGCAAACCGTCCCTGTCCAGGCCGATATATTTCACCGGCACATTCTCTTCTTTCTCATTGACGATTCCACTTGTCAGGTCCACTTCTTCGATCAGGTATGTCGTGTCAGCCGTTACCACTGGTACCTCTGCGGCGGCCGCTTCTATCACCTGCTCCTCTATATCGCTCGCCTCCGGCATGATCTGTCTGTCCTGTTCCCTGCTTTCTTTCGCAGGATATCGGTTCGGGTAGAAGAACCGTTCCGCCTTCAGCGCAGTATATCCCCCTATTCCGAGCATAGTTCCTGATAACATAAGAAAAAGACTGATACGTCTTAAAAATTTCATCCTTCCAATTGCCTTTCTTACCGGATTTCCTGTAATCAGTATCAGTCATTTCTTAAATTTTATGCAGTATATCAATATTTTGTTAGATTACCTCACAGTACGCCAAGGTTCTTGCCCAGCATAATAAAGAAAAAGCCAAGCGGCATTCTGGACAGTTCCGCTTCCCCGATCACCCGCAGAACCATCAGAAATGTTATATAGAAAAACAAACCTGCCAATATGCCGATCAATATTGTCAGCATACCGCCCAGCGGCTCCAGCAGAAACCGGCTCAATATCGCGACCACCACACCGGACACACCGGCCGCCGCCGCCGGAAAAACAATTCCGCCGAGCCATTCCGGTCTGTATTTCAAATTTCTGCTGACCAGAAGAAAATTCGACACGCCGCACAATGCAAAGGACAAAATCATCGCATAGATAATGCCGTCCGCCCCGAGAAGCGCCTTCTGTACCAGAATATACGCTGTCAGTACATGAACAGCCAGAGAAATCACCGTCGTAAAAAGCAGTTCCCGGATCATATGAACCCTGTACATGATCTGTCCGAAGAGAAAACAAATACCGTACAGTATAATAATAACGGCTCCCTTCTGCACCCATGCAGTCAGAGCATCGCTGCCGCCCTTATACAGACATGCCGAGACCGCGCCGGCCAGCGCTGCAAGATAAATGGCTATCGGGAAAACAATGATGCACAGTCTGCTTACCGCCTTGCCGATCCTTTCCCGCATGACACGGTACTCTCCCCGCTCATACGCATTGCTGATTCTGCCCGCAGCCGTGTAAACACTCCATACGCCAAGCGCAGCGCCAAGCCCGATCAGAACGGCATACTTGCCGTAATAGCACCCCCACAGAGCCGTCCGCTCCTGCCCGAGATCCCGCTTATTCATGCAGTAGTTAAACATGCGCTGGTCAATTATCATATACAGGTTAAAGAGGATTCCCGATACGGCAAGCGGCAGACTGCCGCGCAATACCATTCCCTGCAGAGAAGACTGCGCCTCTAACCGTTTGCTCCCGTCCATCCCGAACTTACCGCGCAGTGTGCCCGAGTAAACCACATACACAACCAGCAGATGCACCATCGTAATGATCTGCGAGATCAGTACGCCAAGCATAGCTCCCAGCGCGCCGTATGCATAACCGTAAACACTGTCCTGCCTGAGAGCCGCAACCTTCGTACCGTATAAGTAACAAATCTCACCAAAGCAGAACGCACAGACCGCCATGGAAACGCTTTCAATATATTGAGAATGCGCCGTCAGAACACCGAGCCCGAATCCGTCAAAATACCCTCGAAAAATGCCGATAAAAGCCGCAAAAACAATCACCGGTGCAACCGTCATAACCGCCATGCGGCAAAACGGCTCCAGAACCAGAATACCCGCTATAAACCCGGATGTCACAAATAACAGCAATGCAGCGGCGGCGCTGATACACAGGTTCATACTGAATGCCGCGCGAAATGCCGTCTTCGCGTTCTTATACTGTTCTCTCTTTACCCGATACCGGATAAGCGCCGCCATCGCTTTGGTCATGCTGTAGGCTGTGAAGATCGTGATCAGAAAAAAAATCTCATATGCCGGTGCAAACAAACCGACCCCCGCGTCTCCGATTGCCTTCGACAAAGGAATCCGCATAATGAGAAGTATCATATATGATATGATACCCGCATACTGCACCATCGGATTTTTGATCATTCTGTTAAAGAATCCACCGTCAGAATCTCTCTTCCGTATTTTCATTGCAATACCATGCCCTTTTGTCAATCTTAGTCTAGTTCGCTTCCTGTGCTCTTGTAATCCCGAGCTGCCTTAAGACCGCCTCCTGCTTCTCCTCCATAACGGCCGCTTCCTGCGCTTCCATGTGATCATATCCGCACAGATGAAACATGCTGTGTGCCGTCAGAAAAGCAAACTCACGCAAAACACTGTGTCCGTATTCCTGCGCCTGCGACAGCACACGATCCGCGGACAGTATAATATCCCCCAGAATCAGTTCCCCGCTGTCGGGATCAAAACAATCGGCTGCCGACTCTTGTGCCTGTGTAAAGTCACCCTCTGTGTCAAAGGAAATATTCGGAAAAGACAGCACGTCCGTCTCCCGGTCTATCTCCCGGTAATTTTTATTATATTCGCGGATTCCCCCATTATCTGTAATCAGAAGATTCACCGTCGTCTCATAAGGGCAGTTCTCCATCTGTAAGACCGCCTCCATGACCTTGCCCAGAATCTCCTGTACATCAAAAGGAAATCTAACTTCCGTTTCATTCTCAACGTAAGAAGTCATAATATAATTTCTCCTCAATAAATATCTTCTTCATCTCACGAATCTGACACAGTGAGATCTCATTGCACCACAGCTCGTCCGTCTCGAGCTTCTTCTGAAATACAGTCTCGATCAGCTGTGCATAATCAAGCTGTGCCGCCGGATCTTTCTCAAACAGATACAAGATGGAGGACACAATGCAGTCCGCAAACAGTACAATAATCGTTTCCCTTGAGACTACTTTTTCTGATTCGTCTACATATTCCTTGAGAATTTTCTTCGTATTAGAGGGAAAATGATACTCATTACAGATCGCAGCAACGTTTTCCCATGTGTTTTCACCCCTTAGCCTGCCGATCCGGTGATAATAAGCGCACGCCTTGGTTGCCGCATCATCGAGTTCCAGCCGTCTGGCAATGCGATCACTTAAATACGCCGTATGTACCGCGTGATAATATTCTTCCTTGGACATATCCTTAAGCTGTACCAGAAGCGGAAATTCCGGATCATTGATCTCCATATACTTCTCCCGGTTTCTATGGATAACCGCAGAACTGAAGATCTTAAGACTGATCAGCAGCAGAATACAGCATACAAGCAGATTGACCCCCGGAATCAGAAACTGCGGCGCTGCCAGCTTCCCCGGTGCAAACAGTATTACATTGGCAGTCAGGCATAACATCAGTACCGCAAGCGAAATAAACATCGGCAGCATGACCCGAAACTCTTCCGTCAACGTACTGAAAACCAGGATTCCCGTTACACCGCTGACAAAATACAGCCAAAAAATCGCGAAATCGCCCCCGGCAAAATGAACCGCTAAAAGCAGGCAGACACTTCCCGCCATCATGCCCGCGGCAGCGTCGCTGAACACACCGAGCAGTACGAAGATCACAAGAAACGGCCAGCCGGATACCGGCAGATACGGAAGAAATACCGCCGCCAGCAGACCTCCCAGATACATCAGTGAGAATCTGCCGTATCTTCCCTCATTGCGATAGGTGAAGCGCTCATTGATCTCCTCCGTTGCAAAAGAAAAGATCACCATGCCGGTACCGGTCATAACCATAACCGTATTGCGAAGCATTTCCTCCATTTCACCCTTATGCAGCAATGTGCCTGCCAGCGCAATGATGCCGGCAATTATAAACATTAATCCAAATATAATAATTCTTTTTAAAGTCTGTCTCTTATTTTTTTCCACGTTCGTAATTCCTGTTTCTCTGTTTTGATTCTGTACGTTTCTTCTCTTTCGATTCATAGTCATCGTACGCCCTGACAATCTTTTGTACGAGCGGATGCCGTACCACATCCTTACTTGTGAGCCTGCAGAATGCGATGTCATCGATCTTGGATAAAACCTTCATCGCGACGTCAAGTCCTGACTTCGCATCCGGCGCCAGATCCTTCTGCGAGGCATCTCCCGTGACGATCACTTTAGACCCGAAGCCGATACGCGTCAGAAACATCTTCATCTGCGCCGGCGTCGTATTCTGCGCCTCGTCCAGAATAATGTATGCGTTATCCAGCGTTCGTCCTCTCATATACGCAAGCGGAGCCACCTCGATCAACCCCTTCTCCGTATTCTTAACAAAGCTTTCCGCCCCCATGATCTGATATAAGGCGTCGTATAGCGGCCTGAGATACGGGTCAACTTTACTCTGCAGGTCGCCCGGCAGGAATCCCAGCTTCTCTCCCGCCTCGATGGCCGGTCTTGTGAGAATGATTCTGCTCACTTCATTATTTTTAAAAGCAGTGATTGCCATCGCCATGGCGAGATAAGTTTTACCGGTTCCGGCGGGACCGATTCCGAACACGATCATATGATCCCTGATGGCATCCACATACTGTTTCTGTCCCAGCGTCTTTGGTTTGATCGGCTTACCGCTTACCGTGTGGCAGATGCAGTCACCGTCTATCTCCAGCAGCACGTCTTTGCCGCTCTCATCTTCCATCTCTATGGCGTAATTCACGTTCTGTTCTTCCAATGCATTTCCCCTCTCTGACAGGGCAAGAAGCTCTCTCACTACATGAGACGCCTTCATAACCGATGACCTGTCGCCGCTTATCTTAACGGCACCGTCCCTGTCTACAATAACGACGCCCAGATCATCCTCAATCTTGCGGATATGGGCATCCCGCTCTCCGAATAAGTTCCGCATATGTTCCACGCAAGTCTCTATACTGACTGTAAATTCTCCCATATACCTGTCGTCTCTCTGTCTATTACATAATCTTCCTGCAGACCGGAGCGCCGCCGTCAATCCACGATCTCCCCCTGTGCAGCGTTCTCCCCGCCTGACGGATTCTCCTGCTGTGCACCATCAGGACTTCCGCCATGCTGAGAATCAGCCTCAGAATCCGCTTCTTCCGACATGGCCGGTTCCGTACTCGTAGGTACAAGCCGCACTGCCGATTCCTCCAACTGCAATCTGGCATTTAACACCCAGTTTTTTTCATTCTTTTTTATTGTAACATTTTTTTTGGTAATTTGTACCCCTTTTTCGTCTAAAGTTGTCATAATTTTTTGCCACTCATCCTGCATCATCATATTCATCTCGTCTTCGGTATGCTTCTGCCGCACCATTTCATACTCCTGGATTGTCTTTTCCCCATAGAAAAGCGGCAAATAAAGATGATCGAGCAGCTTAACCTGTTTCTTCTCCCCGCTGACATCATATTCTGCGTACGGAATCCTGCCGAGTCTGAGATTGATCTCCCGATCATTGATTCCCAGCGTAAACATTACTTTCTGTCTGCCCGAATAGATCTTCTCCTCATATAGAATGTCCTTTTTGACAGAAACCGATTCCGTATAGCGGAGTTTAATGTCCGCATCAGACTCCACATACTGATATTTTCTGATTGTCGTATCCTCATTGTATACGGGCACAGCGCCGCTGACCAGCACGTCACCCTTTTGCACCGTATCCCCTAATGCCACCTGCGGCACACCGCTCCTCGTTATGATATAAGATACCGTGCCGTCTCTTTCGGCAATCAGATCCATGCCCTGTGTCTCTGCTGTCTGCCTGTCTTGCTCATAATCCGGCATCTCGTTTTCTTTAATATAAATCAGCAGCGTTGTCCCTTTCAGCTGAACAGACGTCCATGTGATCACATCATAATCTTCCCTGAGCGCGGTCTCCAGTTCTTCGATCTGCAGCTGTTCCTTCTTCATGGCAACGCGTACATTCTTTTCTTCCAGATAATCGAGAAGCACATCGTCAGTCAGCACATAGTTGCCCTCAAATCTGATATTCCATATATACCCCGATGTCAGCATCCAGAAGAGCATGCAGCACAGGAAGCCTGCAACAAATATTTTGCGTCGTCCCATTTTAGACATAAAAAAAGGCAGCCCGTATCTTTTCAGAACGGATGCCTTCGTTCCGGTCTTCTTAAGAAGCGGCTTTAACGCAAAGAAACCCTGTACGCTGACATTCATCGTATTATAGTCTCCATGATCCACAATATCCCATACCAGAATATTGTGATTGCCACATAGATTAAGCAGCCTTTCCGTGGAGTATCCCCACACCTTGATCGTCACATAACCTCTGATATATTGTACCCAGTGAAGCATCCTTTCCTCCGTTAAACATATCGGACAGTGTCGATACTGCCGCTTATTTTCATGTCTTCATTGGTATAATAATCAATTGACAACCGCTGTCCCTCGAAGCAGATCTTGCAGTTCTTGCCCTGCAGCACGATAGACTCCGTGGTATACTCTAATATTCCCTTATAATTTTCTATAAAAGCCTCTTGTTTACCCGTGATTGTCACGATCGCAGCCCCTAACATCGTATCCTTCGGAAGCCTCAGGGATTCCACGATCAGTTCTTTTGGATTTGACAGTGCAGATATCGGTAATTTCTTATTATTCCTTCTCATAGTTCACTATATGTTTCGGCGAAGAAATTCATGACTGGATTCTTTCATTTTGCACCACACCCTTGATCAGTTCCGTTCTATGCACCGGTTCTTCCGCAAAGTGATATGCCTTCAGAAACCGCTCCCTTGCAGCCGCCAGCTTATCATAATCATTGGCATAGATCGTGGCAAGTGATTCTCCCGCCTCTACCGGATCGCCGACTTTCCTGTGAAGTATGAGGCCGACTGCCAGATCGATCGCACTGTCCTTCGTTTCCCTGCCGCCGCCGAGAAGAAGCGAACAGATTCCGATCTCATCACAGTCGATCCTGCTCACATAACCGCCCTGCGGCGCTGCGATTTCCTCCGTAATAGCCGCTCTCGGCAGACGTGAAGTATCGTATACCGCTTCCGCATCGCCTCCCTGTGCCTGCACGAAATCCGCCAGCTTCTTAAGGGCGCTGCCGTCCTCGATCACAGCGCGCAGTTTCTGTTCAGCCTCCTGCTCATCGGCCGCGGCGCCGCCTGCAATCAGCATATAGGACCCGAGCATCATGCATAGTTGTGTGAAATCTTCCGGTCCTTCTCCCCGCAGGGTCGCAATTGCCTCCTCTACCTCCAGTGCATTTCCTACTGCAAGCCCGAGCGGCTGATCCATATCGGATACCACGGCAATCGTCTTTCTGCCAGCCAGATTGCCCAATGTGACCATCTCCTGTGCCAGCGCAAACGAGTCCTCCTCCCGCTTCATAAAAGCGCCGCTCCCTGTCTTCACATCCAGCACAATCGCATCCGCTCCGGAAGCCAGCTTCTTACTCATGATAGAACTGGCGATCAGGGACATGTTATCCACTGTGGCAGTCACATCCCGAAGGGCATACAGTTTCTTGTCCGCCGGCGCGATATCCGCCGTCTGTCCCATGATCGACACACCGATCTCATTGACCTGTCTGACAAAATGCGCTTCCGTTATTCCTGTCGTAAATCCCGCAAAACTCTCCAGTTTGTCAATCGTTCCGCCGGTATGCCCGAGTCCTCTGCCGCTCATCTTGGCAATCCTGACCCCGCACGCCGCCACCATCGGCGTAAGCGCGATCGACGTCTTATCTCCCACGCCGCCGGTAGAATGCTTATCCACCTTCGTCCCCGCAATAGCACTTAAATCCATCATATCGCCGCTATGCGCCATAGCCATGGTCAGCGCCACCGTCTCCTCAGCGCTCATCCCCTGAAAATAAATCGCCATCATCATGGCTGACATCTGATAATCCGGAATCCGGTCCGCCGTGTACTCCGCAATCATATACTCTATTTCCTCCCGGCTTAAGTTCCCGCCGTTGCGTTTCTTCATGATCAAATCATACATTCTCATGATAAACCGACCTCCTGCTCTCCTTTGGCTTTGTAAATATATGATAATTCCACATATATATTCCAATCTCTATTTGTGATACGGTTCCCCGTTTATAATACGATAAGCGCGGTATATCTGCTCTAACAGAATAACTCTCATCAACTGGTGCGGAAAAGTCATTTTAGAAAAGCTGACCGCAAGGTCAGCCCTTTTACATACTGATTCATGCAGTCCGAGGGAACCGCCGATGATAAACTGAATATGGCTGTTCCCCCGCGTCGCGAGATCCTCGATCCTGTCTGCAAATCCCCCGGAATCAAACATCATGCCCTGAATCTCCAATGTCACGACATAAGCGTCCTCCCGGATATATTTCATGATGCGCTCCGCCTCTCTGCGTTTGATCTCCGTCTCTAAAGCCGCTCCCGCTTTATCCGGCGTACGCTCATCCTCTACCTGTACGATTTCCAGCTTACAGTAACGTCCAAGCCGCTTCTCATACTCCGCTGCCGCCTCCCTGTAGAACTTCTCCTTGATCTTGCCGACCGCAATCACTGTAATCTTCATTTCTTCTCAAATAACTCCTGATAGTACTCGTCCACAAAATGTTCCAAAAGCGCTTCATCCAGATTCATAAACTTATCGCTGATGATCTTCTTCATCTTATCCGTCCGCTTAAAATATTTCTGTTCCTCGGCGGTCACGTCCCATGCTTCCTCTGTGGAAAGTCCGTCGTCAATCTGTTGTGCACTCAAGTGTTCCTGACACCACTTCGTCATCTCTGATAAAAGAGAATCTTCTGATTTTGCCTTGATAAACAGGATCTTAGAGTTACGCATGGATACGATGCCGAACACAATAAAGAGGACAAACAACGCCCCCATAACACCGCATATAAGATATTTCGTCGTGCTGACGCCACGATAAAGAGGTATCACTCCCACAAAGATCAGCAATACTATTATAAATCCTACAATGCCGACGAACAAAAGCGTGTAAGCCGAGGAGCGGTTATCTTCCGCTTTCGCTGCACTGTTCTGATATGTATGATAAACTGGTGTCTTCTCCGGCATCTCTTCTTCGTCATCCTGCTTCGCACGATCACGCTCGGCTGCAAGCATCGCCTGCATGACCGCCAGCTTCTCCTGTTCTTTCCGCTCGGCTGTCTGTTTCTCGTCCTCAAGATGATCCACCAGTTCCACCTTACACTCCGCACAGCGCTCTATTCCTTCTCTGTACTCGTTCTTACACACCGGACACCAGGGCATACGTGTCACACTCCTTATCACATGATTTGCAAAACTGCCTAAAAATTCCAACGCACATCCTTATTTTATAATCATTTTGCACGAATTGCAACCCTTTCCTACACGCAATCTGACATAGAATGACGGTTAGACCATGAGCTTCACCGCAGCACCCGATACATAGGGCGGCAATACCAAAGCGGGATACCCGAAAACCGGATATCCCGCGCTTACATACACCTTACGAGCCCGCTTTCAACAATTCCCGCAGCCCCTGATTCTTATTCTCGGACTTATCGATATCTATACAGAGAGATGGATCATCGTTCTTACGCCATACAGAACACTCGCCGATCGCACTCATATCTCTCCACAACGTAAATACACCTTTTTCCGTAACGCCGCTCCACTCCTCAACGTTTCCCGTGTAGTCCACGGTATTCATATACAGTTCACCGTCATAGAGTCCGTCCGTGAAATTACCTACCACATTCTGCAAGATTCTCTCCCGCACCTGCAGTTTAGTAATATCTACCTCATAATGTTCCGCACCCTGGCCGTTCGGAAGATCATTCACCCATTCACCGCTGTAGCTGTGTGCGATATACTTCCCCATGGCGTTTGTCTTATTCTTCCTGCCGATATAGAACCGGAACCACGTGCCGTTACCAGTTCTTACACCGTCAGACCAGCCGCCGTAATAGTAACTGTTGTCTTCATAGATTGCCAGCCCCTGCCCGTCCGGCTTACCGTCACTGTTCACATCCCCGTTATAATAATACTGATCCGTTCCCTTCAGTTCTTCGGACAGTTTCACATATCGTTTCAAATGTGCAAGATCCCAGATCGCATCCTGATTATTATCCGCAAAATAAGGCAGCGCCTCATTTAAGATGTACTCTTTGCTGTAAGCTACGTCATTTTCATCTTCCACATCGACAACGATTGCCGTCTTGTCGCCGTCTGCTGCGGTCAGTACAGTTTCCGGTTCCGTCTCCTGCACGGGTTTCTCCTGCTGTGTTTCCGTTTTCTCCTGCTCCTTTGTCGAATCAACCGAAACCGTCTTCCCGGACAGACCTGACACATAATCATTCTGCTTCTGTTCCTGCGCATACTGTGTAATATCCTGCTGCAGATTATCGGTTCCGGTTTGTGCCGCTTTCTTTCCGGCCGGTATCAGAAACAGCAGCACAATGATACAAATCAAGAGTACCGCGATCGTTCCAAGCAGGATCGGCGTCATATACGGTTTCCGCAGCCTCTCGGATAACCCGCCCTCTGCTTCTTCCGCTTCCTCAGTATACTCCTGATCAAGATCCTCGACCGGAAGCACATCCTGCCCGCTTTGTTCCGTATGTAGTTCTGACTTGATATCCTCACGCCAGTCATTCTGATCCGTATGAGAATTACGTTCCATCAAATTCATATGCCCACTTGCCTTTCCCGTTTTCGATCATTCGCGAACCGGACGATAATTCCGGCTATGCCTCATAATCAAGGCAAACCCTGCCCTCTGTCACAGACCCGACATATTTTGCCGCAGTTACGTGCGCCGGATGCACCTGATAGTTCTGAAGAGCCTCATTGCTCTCGAACACGGAAATCAATCCGATATCCTTGTTACTCGATGTAATCGGTGATGTCACGACACGCAGCGATATGACGCCCGACACCTGCTCTTTCACACCTTCCAGTTCTCTCTTAATACGCTCTGCCGCTTCTTTTTTCTCCTGTTCGGATAACTCTGCTTTCAAATTCCATAATACGATATGATTTACCATCATTACCTCCATGCCGGAGCATTGCTCCGTGAATTTTATTATACTTGCCAATCCTTAATAAACAACTATATAAATTATTAAGATTTCGTTACTTTTACGGGAAAAGAGTCCGCCGTCACGACAGACTCTTCTTTTTAACATCATCTGCGCGTATCGCCTGATACACGATTTAAAACATAACCCTGCCTATCTGGACAAATACTCGTCAATGCCTTTTGCTGCCGCTTTACCGGCTCCCATGGCAAGAATTACGGTAGCTGCTCCCGTCACGGCGTCACCGCCTGCATAAACGCCCTCTTTCGTAGTCTTGCCGAATTCTTCCTCCGCGACAATACACTTATACTTATTGACTTCCAATCCCTTTGTTGTGGAAGAGATCAACGGATTCGGCGATGTGCCCAGCGACATGATAACCGTGTCCACTTCCATGGTGAACTCGGAACCTTCAATCACTACAGGCCGCCTTCTTCCGGAAGTATCCGGCTCGCCCAGCTCCATCCGCACACATTTGATGCCGCACACCCATCCGTTTTCATCCTCGAGAATTTCCGTCGGGTTCGTCAGCAGATCAAAGATAATGCCCTCTTCCTTCGCATGATGTACTTCTTCCACACGGGCCGGAAGTTCTTCCTCGCTTCTGCGGTATACAATGTGTACCTCCGCACCGAGGCGAAGCGCCGTTCTGGCAGCATCCATCGCCACGTTGCCGCCGCCCACGACCGCAACCCTCTTTCCTCTCATGATCGGTGTATTAGCGTTCTCATCGAACGCTTTCATCAGATTGCTTCTCGTCAGATACTCATTGGCAGAGAACACGCCGTTCGCCTGTTCACCGGGTATCCCCATGAATTTCGGCAGACCTGCGCCGGAACCGATAAATACGGCATCAAAGCCTTCCTCTTCCAGCAGTTCGTCGATCGTAACGGACTTGCCGACCACTACATTGGTCTCAATCTTAACGCCCAGCAGCCGTACATTCTCAATCTCTTTGGCAACCACGTCTTTCTTGGGAAGACGGAACTCGGGAATCCCGTACACAAGCACGCCGCCCGGTTCATGCAATGCCTCGAAGATCGTGACATCATATCCCATTTTGGCAAGATCGCCCGCACAGGTCAGTCCTGAAGGACCGGAACCGATCACGGCAACCTTTTTGCCCTTCTTCTCCTTCGCGCCTTCCGGCTTTACATTGTTCTCTCTCGCCCAGTCAGCAACAAACCGTTCCAGCTTACCGATCGAAACCGGTTCCCCCTTAATACCGCGGATACATTTGCCTTCACACTGGCTCTCCTGCGGGCAGACGCGTCCGCATACCGCCGGAAGTGCGGAGGACTCGCTGATGATCTGATATGCTGCTTCTATATCGCCTTCTTTTACTTTCTCTATAAATCCGGGGATATTGATTGCAACGGGACATCCCTTGATACACTGCGCGTTCTTACAATTGATGCAGCGGGACGCCTCGCACATTGCTTCCTCTTTATCATAACCCAGACATACTTCCTCAAAATTCGTCGCACGCACCCTGGCGTCCTGTTCACGGACAGGCACTTTCTTTAATACATCTGTTTCCATTAGTCATTACCTCCGCAATTTCCGCATCCGCCATGATGGGTATTACCCTCCTGTGCTTTTAAGAATGCTCTTCCTTCCTTCGTCTTATAGATCTGCTGACGCTTCATCGCCTGATCGAAATCAACCTTATGTCCGTCAAATTCCGGACCGTCCACACAGGCAAATTTTACTTCTCCGTCCACTGTCAGACGGCAGGCTCCGCACATACCGGTACCGTCCACCATAATCGGATTCATGCTGACCACTGTGGGCAGATCATATTTCTTCGTTGTCAGGCATACGAACTTCATCATAATCATCGGTCCGATCGCTACACAGACATCGTAAGATTTACCTTCCTCAGTAATCAGATCGTCGATTACCTTCGTTACCATGCCGCTTCTGCCGTAGGAACCGTCATCCGTCGTAATATAGAGATTACCGGCAACAGCCTTCATCTCTTCTTCCATGATCAGCAGATCTTTCGTCTTGGCGCCGATGATCACATCTGCCTGAATACCGCGCTCATGCAGCCACTTCACCTGTGGATAGACCGGCGCCGTGCCAAGCCCGCCCGCCACAAAAAGTATCTTCTTCCTGCGAAGGCTCTCTATATCTTCTTCCACAAATTCGGAAGGACACCCGAGCGGTCCCACAAAATCCTGGAAACTGTCTCCTGTTTTTAAACCGCGCATCATTTCTGTCGCCGCACCCACAACCTGCAATACAATCGTGACAGTGCCTGCCGTTGTGTCATAATCGCATATGGTCAGCGGTATGCGCTCTCCATCTTCATCCATTCTCACGATTACGAACTGTCCCGGCTGACAGGATTTAGCAACTCTCGGTGCTTCAACATCCATCAGATAAATATTCGCAGCAAGTTCTTCCGCTTTAACTATCTTGTACATTCTCTACTTATCCTCCTCACCTGATATCCCTGACTATCATATAGGAACTTCCTCACTTTTGCAACCTTTTATTTCCGCAGACAACGAGCCAGGCGGCTGCCTGCAGACACCTGGCGGCTGCCGCATCAGACGGGAACCGCCACAAATTCTCCTTCTTCGTCATAACCGAGCTGCGCCGCCTCGCCCGTGTAGATCTGAATCAGAAAGACTTTATCGGTACGGCTTAAGATTCCTGTTCCGTCATCATAATACTCATAGATCGTATAATAATCATCCGCCTCTCCGACTCGCAGCACAGAACTGAACTGATAGCTGAAGGTGCCGTTCTGCCGCTTATTGTGTCCGGAAGTATCCTCCAGATATCCGGTCTCCACCAGCCGGTCCACCAGATTTGATACCGCCTGCGTGGTAGATATGGCGCCCCGCAGCGTCAATGTATATGTACGCAGCGTCACTTCACTGGATACGCCTTCTTCACTGATATTGACAAATTTAAATCTGGTCTTTCCGAGCGGCATGGGAATCGGTCCGGTATAAGGTACGCTGTCCGCCGTCGGTTCGGAATCATCCGTCGTATAATAGATCCTGCATCCTTCGATTCCCTCTACCGCAATCATCGTCGGTTCCGTATACTCTCCGCTGTACAGTTCTACCTCCGGAGCGTTAGGTACCGACAGATTGATCGTATACTTTTTACTGACGATTCCGCTCTCTATCCCGTAATCATTCACAAAAAAAGCGCTGATCGTATACTCTCCCGCCTCCAGAAAAAGCGGCGCCGTATAGATCATACTGTTCTTCGTCGGCTTCGATCCATCCATTGTATAATAAATGGTTCCCGCGGTATTGGAACTCAATTTCAGCGGAATCACTTCGGCATAGCTGCCCTCCACATAACTGAATTCCGGCTCCATGGCAAGATAGCTCTGGAATATATTGACGATTTCATCCTCCTGACAGTTTTGCAGAAGTTCGTTGATCTGCGCATACATACCCTGATTCGCATAGATCGTCACAATCTTACTGTACGCTTCCTCCAGATCTTCATAAGGAAAGTCACCCTGTTCTATAATCCGGTACAGAACCCGCAGCGCCGAATCATTATCCTGCTCCAGGTAATAATAGTCTGCTTCCATGAAAAGAAGCTTTGCTACATCAGGGTACCTGGCATATGCCGCCTCCAGACATGCAATCGCCTCACCATAAGACTCCTTTGCGGCATATTCTTTCGCCCTGCTGATCTGATATTCCACTGTCCTGATATGATAAGCATATGCACCGTACGCAATCAATGCCACTACGAATATGACGACAAGACTGGCTATAACCCATATTCTCCTGCCATCCTCGTCCGGCGCACCATGCCTCTGTTCCTTCTGTTCTTTCGTCTCCTCGTCTTCCTGCACTCTCTCCTGTGTGTCTTCCCCTTCCTGCAACGCTGCAAGTGTGGACAAGGTTTCCGTTATTCTGTTTTCTATCTCCGGCTCAAAGTCCGGCACGATCCGGATCTCTTCCCCGCATTTTTCGCAGATCAGATATCCTTCCTTCAACTCATTTCCACAATGGGGACACTTCATAATCCGTTCCCTTTCTACCGGCCGCCTCAAACTATTGGGCTTTTCCGGCTTCCACACAGTTATGCATGAGCATTGCTATTGTCATGGGTCCCACGCCTCCGGGTACGGGCGTAATGGCACTGCAGACAGGCGCCACATCATCATAATCCACATCGCCGCACAGCTTGTTATTTTCATTGCGGTGAATGCCCACATCAATCACCACCGCACCCTCTTTCACATATTCCCGCGTGATCATCTTAGGCTTACCGACCGCAACGATCAAAATATCCGCTCTTCCGGTTACTTCCTTCAGATCTCTGGTTCTGGAGTGCGCAACCGTCACTGTCCCGTTCTCACGCAGAAGCAGCAGCGCCATCGGTTTCCCTACAATATTGCTTCTTCCGACCACAACACATTCCCTGCCGGCTATCTCGATTCCGGAACGTTTCAGCAGCTGGATGATTCCGGCCGGGGTGCAGGATACGAAACCGGGCTGTCCAATGCAGAGTGCCCCGACACTCTGCGGGTGAAAACCATCCACATCTTTCTTCGGATCGACCGCACGTATGATCTCGTCTTCATCAATATGTGCCGGCAGCGGAAGCTGTACCAGAATCCCGTTCACATCCTTTTTCCCATTCAGATCTCCGATCAGCGCAAGCAGTTCCTCCTGCGTCGTCTCCTCCGGCAGTTCATATGCAAGAGATTCTATTCCGATATAGGCGCACGCCTTCTTCTTATTCCCGACATAGACCGCGGAAGCCGGGTCGTTTCCGACCTGAATCACCGCCAGACAGATAGATATCCCCTCCGCTTTCAACCGTTCCACTTCTGCTTTCAATTCTTCTTTGATTGCTGCACTAATTGCTTTACCGTCTACGATCTGTGGCATATGCCGCCCACCTTCCTTTCTTAAAACAACCCTGTGATCACACCATCTCCACTGACATCAATCTGATAAGCCGCCGGTTTCTTAGGCAGTCCCGGCATTGTCATGACTGTTCCGGTCAATGCAACTACGAAGCCTGCACCGGCAGACACATAAACTTCCCGTACGTTCATATTAAATCCTACGGGTCTGCCCAGAAGCGCCGGATCATCTGACAGGGAATACTGCGTCTTCGCCATACATACGGGCATGTCTCCAAACCCCATGTCTTGCAGCTTCTTAAGTTGTCTCTCTGCCGCCGGCGTATAGGACACGCCGCCTGCTCCATAGATTTCTGAAGCGATCGTCTCAATTTTCTCCCGCAGCGAAATATGATCTTCATACAGCGGTTTGAACCGGCTTTCCTTCTGTTCCAGAGTCTCCAGAACTTTACCTGCAAGCGCCACACCGCCTGCGCCGCCCTTCTCCCACACTTCAGATATTGCGAACTCACAGCCTCTGTCCTGACAGAATCTGCGCACATATTCGATCTCCGCTTCCGTGTCGGTTACAAACGAGTTGAGTGTCACTACGATCGGCACACCATACTTATGCAGATTCTCGATATGTTTCTCCAGATTTACAATACCATTTTCCAGTGCGGTCAGATTTTCCGTGCCGAGATCACTCTTCGCCACTCCTCCATTGTACTTCAATGCACGTACTGTGGCAACTAATACTACCGCATCGGGCTTAAGTCCTGCCATACGGCACTTGATATCAAAGAATTTCTCCGCGCCGAGATCGGCGCCGAATCCTGCTTCCGTGATCACATAATCCGCCATTTTAAGCGCCGTCTTCGTAGCGCGGATCGAATTACATCCGTGTGCAATATTCGCAAACGGTCCTCCGTGTACAAGCGCCGGCGTATGCTCCAGTGTCTGGATCAGATTTGGCTTCATGGCGTCTTTCAATAACGCCGCCATTGCGCCTACCGCCTGCAGATCGGAAGCTGTCACGGGACTCCCCTGGTGATCATATGCGACGATAATCTTCCCCAGTCTGTCCTTCAGATCGGACATATCCGATGCCAGACAGAGAATCGCCATAATTTCGGATGCCACCGTAATGACAAAATGGTCTTCCCGCACTACGCCGTCTGTCCTGCCGCCGAGTCCGATGATCACGTTGCGCAGCGCTCTGTCATTCATATCCAGGCATCGTTTCCATACGATCTGTCTCGGATCAATGTCCAGTTCATTTCCCTGCTGGATATGATTATCCAGTATCGCGGCAAGCAAATTATTCGCCGCTGTAATTGCGTGAAAATCTCCGGTAAAATGCAGATTCAGATCTTCCATGGGAACTACCTGCGCATAACCGCCCCCTGCCGCGCCGCCTTTTATGCCGAAGCACGGTCCCAGCGACGGCTCTCTGAGGGCTATCACCGCCTTTTTGCCCAATTTCCCGAAAGCCTGCCCCAGTCCGACGCTTGTTGTAGTCTTACCCTCTCCGGCGGGTGTCGGATTAATGGCTGTCACAAGAATCAGTCTGCCGTCAGGATTATCCTGAATACGTTCTATGTATTCATCCGAAATCTTCGCCTTATATCTGCCGTACAGTTCTAGATCATCCGGTTCCATTCCGATCTGTCCGGCCACATCCGTAATATTTTGAAGGACTGCCTCCTGCGCAATTTCAATATCTGTCTTCAAATCCGTTCCCTGCCTTTCTTTGTCTGGACTCATAATCCCGCGCCTATGCGGCTCTTAGATGGTTTCTTCTACGAACTGCTCAAACTCTTCCGCCGTCATAATCACTTTGCGTGGCTTGGTTCCCTCTTCCTCACCGACGACACCCGCCTCGCACAGCTGATCCATAATGCGGGCCGCCCGGTTAAATCCGATCTTAAAGACGCGCTGTAACATACCGATGGACGCCTTGTCCTTCTCGATAATAAATCTTCCTGCTTCCGTAAAATACTCATCATACTCGGAACCGCCGTCGCTTCCCGGCGTACCGCTGCCGCCTCCTGCACCGCTTCCCATACTCCTGATCTGGTTCTCCACATCGTCGCTGTACACATTACCGATGGCCTGATTCTTGAGGAAGTCTACCACATCCGACACTTCCTTATCAGAGACAAACGCACCCTGGATACGTGCCGGCTTCGGATACCCCTGCGGATAAAAGAGCATATCGCCCTTACCAAGCAGTTTCTCGGCCCCGACCATATCGAGGATCGTACGGGAATCCACACCACTGGAAACCGCAAACGCCACACGGCTCGGCATATTTGCCTTGATCAGACCTGTGATGACATCCACGGACGGTCTCTGTGTCGCAATGATCAGATGAATCCCGCAGGCTCTCGCAAGCTGTGCCAGACGGCAGATGGATTCTTCCACTTCACCCGGCGACACCATCATCAGATCTGCCAGCTCGTCTACAATAATAAGGATCTGCGGCAGTTTCGCTGGCGCTTCCGGATCACCCGATGCCTTCATGCTCTCTACCTTTTTATTATATCCTTTCAGATCTCTGACATTGAAATCCGCGAATTTCTTATATCGGTCCGTCATCTCCGCCACTCCCCAGTGAAGCGCCGCTGCAGCTTTCTTCGGATCTGTCACGACAGGAATCAGCAGGTGCGGTATACCGTTATAAACACTGAGTTCTACCACTTTCGGGTCAACCATAATCATCTTCACGTCTTCCGGTTTCGCCTTATATAAGATTCCCATAATAATCGTATTGATGCAGACTGATTTACCTGATCCGGTAGCGCCCGCAATGAGCATATGCGGCATCTTCGCAATGTCTGCCACCACAATTTTACCGCCGATATCCTTACCTACCGCAAACGCAAGGTTGGAATTAAATTCTTTAAATTCCCTGGCTTCCACTAATTCCCTGAATGAGACGGCACTGTTCTCTTTATTGGGAACTTCTATGCCCACAGCCGCTTTCCCCGGAATCGGCGCCTCGATACGTATATCCGTAGCCGCCAGATTCAGCTTGATATCGTCAGCCAGACCCACGATCTTGCTGACTTTAACACCCTGTTCCGGCTGCAGTTCGTAACGGGTAACGGACGGTCCCTGACTGATATCCGTTACAGTCACCCTCACACCGAAGGTATTCAGTGTCTGCTGCAGACGCATGGCAGTTTCTTTTAATTCTTTCGCAGAGTCTCCATTATTCTTACCGTCGCCCTTCGCCAGCAGATTTACAGGCGGGAACTTATACGGTCTCATGGGTTTCGCCTCTGCGCCCGCAGACTGCCGGCTGCTCTCTCCGCTGTCTGCCGGTCGGGTTACTTCCGTAACGGCTTCCTGTCTCAGTCCGCCAGCCTCGCTCTTATATGCGGCAGGACGTTCTCTGCCCGGACCTTGCGGCATAGCGTTGCCCGATACCCGTTCCGGTCTGCCGGACAGAGTCATACCTTCCTTATGGATCTGCAATTCTCCGATGTCATCTTCCGGTTCTGACTCTTCTGCCGCACCGTGAATGTGGATCTCGTCCAGTTCGTCCGACTCATTCTCGATATAGTGATAGGAATGAGCTTCTCTCACAGGCGGCTGTTTCTCCTGTATTTCCTCATCTTCCCCGGATATATGTAAAGTAATCTCATGGATATCATCCCTGATCTTTTCCGCGTTCTCCTTCTCTTTCCCCTTATCGAGCGTCGTATCCGCCATGACGCCGGTCACCTTTTTGTCCATACGCAGAATCTTTTCATTCTCGATCTCTTCTTCCCGCTGTCTGCGCTGTTCTTCTGCCCTGGCGCGCTTCTCCTCCATGGCGAGTCTTCTTTCCTGTGCACGTTCCCTGCGGTATGCGGCATCCTCCACGGAACGCTCATACATCCGCTTACCCTGTCTGGTCACGCCGCCGATAAAAGATTTCTCCGTGACCACCACCATGCAGATGATCCCCAGCACGAGAAGCGCCAGCGCCGTGCCTGCCGGTCCCAGAAATTTATAGGACAGATAGGCCAGTGATCCGGCAATGATTCCGCCGCCGTTCCTGTTTTCACTGCATCGCAGATAAATCTCCTTGATCTGATATTGCTCCGCCTGCGCAAGTTTTGTGCCGAACACTTCACATACCATACCGATCAGTACAAACAACGCAATGCCGGCCACCAGTTTTCTGGTCGCAATATTATTTCCTGTATTGGACATACCGAAAGCAATCGCCAGAAAAATGATCACCGGCGCAATATATGCCGTCAGCCCGAATATGCCGAACATCACGCCGCTGACCGCATTGCCGGCTTTCCCTACAATACCGAAATTACACAGAAACAGGATAATCGCCAGTGCAAGAATGACCAGCAGCAGAATCTCGTTGCGGATCGCGGCATCCATAGGCTGGGATTCCCTGCTTCCCGTACTCTTCTTCCCTGTCTGTGGTCGTCTGCTCCTGCCTGTATTTCTATTTGAAGTTGTCGTTTTTTTCTTTGCGGAAGAACGGTTTCCTCCCTGACTTGCTGCCATGATAATGCCTCCTGAACACACTCCTCCTGATTATATAACTCAATATAGTATAGCATTTTCATTTTCGCTTGTCATCCCTTATTTTGTAGCTGCGTTTTTCTTATCCACCATATCGTGGAGCTGTGCAATGGCATCTTTAATTCCGCCCACCTGACATATGATCCCTTCCTGAACCGCTTCATTTCCAACCAGAATCGTTCCCACGTCTTTCGTCAGCACACCGGTCTCCATCATCAGTTCCTCCAGTCTTGTCTTGGATATCTTACAGTGTTCACAGACAAATCCCGTGATACGGTTCTGAATCTGGCGAAAATAATCAAAGGTCTGCTGCACCCCGATCACCATGCCGTTTAAACGTACCGGATGGATTACCATGGTGCCTGTAGGCACAATAAAGGAGTAGTCCGTACTTACGGCAATCGGAACGCCTATGGAATGACTGCCGCCCAGCACTAAGGAGACCGTCGGCTTACTCAGGGAAGCGATCATCTCCGCTATGGCCAGTCCGGCTTCCACATCTCCGCCCATCGTATTGAGCAGAATCAGCACACCGTCTATCTCTCCGCTGTCCTCTATCGCCGCCAGCTGTGGCAGAATATGCTCATATTTGGTTGTCTTGGATGTACTGCTCAAATTATCATGCCCTTCGATCTCGCCGATAATGGATATCAAATGTATCTTGTGATGTGCCTCGTTCTCATCTAACGTGATCTGCCCGACCTCACTGATCCGTTCGTCTCTGTGTTTTTCTTTATCCTGCTGTTTTTCCTGCTCCTCTCGCTTCTCGTCCCTGTCGTTTTTATTTGCCTTGTTATCCTTGTTCTCTTTATGATCCCTGCCGTTGTTCTTGTTGTCCTTATTTCCCATCACAAACCTCCGTCCGTTATTTTTTGTGGTAATCTGAATCAAAAGGTGAATTTCGAATCCTATAAAATAAAAAGGAAGAACCGCCGCCGCTTAGCGTGATCCTCCCTTAGTTTGCGTTATTTATAATGATTTATACATCAATTATGCCCAAAAAAAGTGCCTGCAGATTCTATGAAATATCAAAATCATCCCGCTCGGAAACTTCCACATCGTATTTCATATCCTTCTCCTCAACCGGATACTGATAGTCCATTTCCTTCTTCACATGCTTCCTTGGAAGCGGCAGCGGATTCTCTATGAAGCGCGGCTTTGACATCTGTTCCGGTACTTCCGTCATTTCTTCCGTACCGTCATTTTCCGTCAGTTCACTCCCGGCTTCCCGATCCGCCTCGGCATTGATCTGCTCGATCACAGCCTGCACGACCTTGGCCCTTCCGCCGAATATACAGTTCTGCAGCCCCAGTCCGGCCAGTACCGCCCATATATAAAACGACAGCAGTCCGAAATGATTATCGCCGATCACCGCCATGGGTGTAGGCGCCACAATGATGCACAGCATAATCCACCACATATAATTCTGTTCTTTACCGCTCCGGAAAAATTCAAATACGAGAAAAGCCGCGGGAATAAGCAGTAATCCCACCACGTAAACATCGTACAAATACGGCTTCCCAATGATAAATCCCTCGCTGTACGAATACCATAACTTTATTTTACCCGGATCAAACTGCCCGTCGGAAGCTGCGAACCAGACTGCGGCAAGCTGCATAGCCGCATATGTAATCATCGCTGCAGCGATCACCGCGGCATTCATTCCGGCCGAGTGGTGCACCGGCAGCGAATCCTGCTTTTTCTTCCGCCCGGTAGCCGCTGCGACAAACATAAGCATAAGCGGCGCAGCCGCCGGTTCAATGCATGCAAGCATACCGATCACGGCGCCTGCCGCCACAGCCCCGAAGAGTGCGGCCGGTTTACTCAGGCGGTTGTCACAGTAACTTTGTATAAACCATGCGGTCAGCAGCATCCCCAGCATATACAGCACAAAAAAAAGCCATTCCGGACCGAAGCAGATCAGCATTCTCAGGCTGCAGTATGAACATGCCAGATACAACAGCACGATACATGCCGGCAGTCGTCCTGCAATCTTCCTCGTCACCACATAGGCAAGCAGCATTCCGGCAATCTGCAGAATCATCTGCAACACGATCGCAGATGCGATCTTATGCCCCAGAAAAGATAATACCACCGAGAGACACAGCACATACAGACTGGAGATCCTGTTAAGCGATACCGCCGTACCCGCTTCCGGTGACAGCGCCATATGATAATAATCCATACCGCTCACCTGTTCGGCAAGGAACTGTTCATGCTCCGCCATGGAGAAGGTATACTGCATATACATGACCCGCAGAAACACACCGCCCGCCAGGATCAGAATGACAACAATGCATTCCCATGCAAGCATCGTGCGCTCTTTCCAGCTACATTTCTTTCTGACTGCTCCGGATATCTTCCTGACTGCCCAGTACAGCAGAACCGTAACCGGAAGAATCAGCAGCCCGAGAAGGGTCCGCGTGCCGTCAGACATCCCCTTAAGAGGAGTAAACGCAGGCGCCGGAAAACCTTTACCGTACGGTATACCTGCGAGATAAGCCGTCCATACACCCCCTGCGAGCACTGCCAGCAATATGACGCACAATATGGTATACAATATCCACAACACGTAGCTAAACCACGTTTTACGATAAGTCATAATCGATTATCCTTTTACATCATATTCTTGCCAGTGCCTGTTCTAAATCAGCGACAATATCATCGATGTGCTCGATCCCGACAGAAAAGCGGATCATGTCCGGAGCCACCCCGGCCTCCTTCAACTGTTCCTCATTCATCTGTCTGTGCGTATGGCTGGCCGGATGAAGCACACTCGTTCTGGCGTCCGCGACATGGGTCACGATCGCTGCCAGTTCAAGATGATCCATCATCCTGGCTGCCGCCTCTCTGCCGCCCTTCAAACCGAAGGAAATGACACCGCAGGTTCCTTTCGGCATATATTTCCTTGCCGTCTCATAATATTTGCTGCCCGGCAGTCCCGGATAATTGACCCATGCCACTTTCTCATGTCCCTCCAGATACTCCGCGACTCTCTGTGCATTATAACAGTGCCGTTCTATCCGAAGGTGCAAGGTTTCCAATCCAACATTCAACAGAAAAGCATTCTGCGGAGACTGCGTGGAACCCAGATCTCTCATCAACTGTGTCGTCGCCTTGGTAAGATAAGCCGCCCGGCCAAATTTTTCTGTGTAGATAATGCCATGATACGACTCATCCGGCGTACACAGTCCCGGAAACTTATCCGGATAAGCGCTCCAGTCAAAGTTACCGGAATCCACTATGCAGCCACCTAATGACATGGCATGTCCGTCCATATATTTGGTTGTGGAGTGAACCACGATATCCGCGCCCCATTTGATCGGATTACAGTTGATGGGCGTCGCGAATGTATTGTCCACGATCAACGGTACATGATGATCATGCGCCGCTTTCGCAAACTTCTCAATATCCAGCACCACCAGCGCCGGATTGGCTATCGTCTCAGCAAATACACATTTGGTATTCGGCCTGAAAGCCTCTGCCAGTTCTGTCTGTGCTGCATCGGGGTCCACAATCGTACATTCGATCCCCATCTTCTTCATGGTACAGGTGATCAGATTAAAAGTCCCTCCGTACACGGTTGAAGACAATACCACATGATCTCCCGTCTCGCAGATATTAAATATGGCATAATGGCACGCCGCCTGGCCGGAAGCCGTCAGCATGGCCGCCTCGCCGCCCTCCAGTTCACAGATCTTGGCCGCAACACAATCATTGGTCGGATTCTGCAGCCTGCTGTAGAAATACCCGCTTTCCTCCAGGTCAAAAAGCCGTCCCATCTGTTCGGAGGTTTCATACTTGAATGTCGTGCTCTGGTAAATCGGCAGCACGCGCGCCTCACCGTTCTTGGGCTGCCATCCCGACTGAATACATATAGTCTCTTTCTGATACTGTCTACTCATCTCTATGTAATACCCCCTCCTGTTTATGACGGTCCGTCACCATATATTCCTGTTTCAGTTCCGACATCATCATCTCATACAGCTGCCTGCAGCGCTCATTCTCCTGCTGCTCGACATATGTAACACACTTACTGATATAATGCTCCCACAAATACAGATACTTTTCCTCGGGAACCGCCTCCCTGGCGATCCTCTTCACGATCGTAGGTGCAATATCGTAATACTCCTGAATCATTGCCTGCCCGTCATCCTGCCCAAACAAATACTCATCCCGGTACCGCTTCATCAATGCGATTTCCCTGCAGTCCTGCGGCTTGTGCAGTCCGCAGCACACTGCCGTAGTCACAAAACACAGTTTCTGCTTAAACCCCGCCTGTATCGACTCGTAATCAGCTGCCTGTATGTGCTGATCAAACCGTGTGTTCCAGCTGCCGCATATGGCCTCTGTCATCTCGTGTGTCTCTCCCTCCGGAACGCCGCGGCGTCTCTGGTAGGCAATGAGTGCCGGCAGGAAATAGGATACCATATACAGATTCAGATTGTACTGCAATTGCTGCCGCTTCGTTCTTCCTCCTGCCGCTTCCAGCATACTCTGTGCCGTCGCCGCCGCACATTCCGCCGCCTGCATGCGCTGCTGTCCCCTGTCAGGGGTATCCTCACTCCATGCCGCCGTCAAAGCACACCACACGGATGTATACTCCTCAAGGTGCCTCTCAAAAGATGCGGCGTAGCTTTCTTTCTTAAACTCAGAGATTCGATCCGGCGCCTGTTCAAACATACCGGTGATCTGATCCAACTGCATATTATCCATCTGCATTACCCTGCTTATCAACAATTATTCATCCCAGTTATGATATACGGCCTGCACGTCATCATCATCTTCCAGCAGATCAAGCGTTCTCTGCAGATTCTTGACTGCCGTCTCGTCGGTCAGTTCCACCCAGTTCTGGGGAATCATGGTAACCTCGGAAGAAACAGGCACCACGCCGGCTTCCTTTAATGCGGCGTCCACTTCGCTCCACCCGTCGGGGTCCGTATAGATCTCAAAACAGTCCTCCTCCTCCGAGAAGTCTTCTGCGCCTGCATCCAGAGCCAGCATCATCAGATCATCCGCCTCCATACTGCATTCTTCCTTATCTATAATAATCTGTCCCTTCTTATCAAACATGAAGGAGACACAGCCGGGTGTGCCTACATTCCCCTGTCCTTTCGTAAAAGCGCTCCGCACATTGGCCGCGGTTCTGTTCTGATTATCTGTCAGTGCATCCACTATGATCGCAATGCCGTTCGGTCCGTATCCCTCGTATGTCACATACTTATAATTGACGTTGCCGCCCTCACCAGCCGCTTTCTTAATACCTCTGTCGATGGTATCATTCGGCATGTTGTTGGCTTTCGCCTTGGCAATAACCTGCGCCAGCTTGAAATTATTAGCCGGGTCCGGGCCGCCCTCTTTCACGGCGACCGCAATCTCCCTGCCGATAATCGTAAAAATCTTGCCCTTGGCAGCATCATTTTTCTCTTTTTTATGTTTTATGTTTGCAAATTTTGAATGTCCTGACATTTTATTATCTCCTTTGTCTTATTTGTCTGTACTGTTTATGATTCCTCTTCCTCCGGCGATTTCGCACGCGCCGATACCGTCTGGATCATACGGTCCTTCACTTCCAGAATACGGAACGTGTACCCCGCATAATCAAACTCGAAGTCCTCTCCTTCTTCCGGAATACGCTCCAGTCTGGATATCACAAATCCATTGACCGTATCAAAGGGTTCTTCCTCGAAACTGATTCCCAGCGGTTCCTCTAATTCCTCCAGCGGCATTTTGCCCTGAATGATATATTCATCCGAACCGTTCCGGCTGATATAGCTCGCTTCCTCGTCGTACTCATCCTCGATATTGCCTACGATTTCCTCCAGTATATCTTCCAGTGCCACAAGTCCCGCGGTCTGCCCGTACTCATCGATCACGATGACCATCTGTATTTTCTCTGTCTGCATCACTCTGAAAAGATCGTCTATTTTTCTTTTCTCCGTGATAAACCGGGGTTCCCGAAGCAGTCCTTTAATCTTGCCGATCGGTCTGTTCTTCATCTTATCGTTCATCTGCATGCGCATGACGTCCTTCAGATGCAGAATCCCTACAATATGATCGATCGTACCGTCATAGACCGGGAAACGGCTGTTGTGCGCATCCACGATAAATGCCGCTGCCTCCTGCAGTGTCATTGTACATTCGATCCCGATCATATTATTTCTGTTGATCATAATATCCTTGGCTTCTTTGTCGCCGTACTCAAAGATATTGTTGATCATCTCCGCCTCATTGGCGTGCAGTATACCCTGCTCATGCCCCTCGTTGACCATGGACAGTATCTCTTCTTCCGTAACATCCGACTTATCGCCCGATGCATTGATACCGAACAGTCGTAAGATGCCGTTAGCTGTCAATGAGATCAGCGCCGTAAGCGGAGAAACGGTTCGCACATAATAATAGACAGGTGTGATAAAAAGACCCAGCCATCTGTCCGGATTACGCGAGGCGGATTTCTTCGGTATCGATATGCCAAACGTTAAAACTATGTAAAGCAGAAACAGCGTAACCAGTATTGCCGTAAGAACGGCAAACAATGTGATGTGCCACTCTGCCAGATTCCCTATATTATAAACTGCCGCCCGATAAACAATATAACCGAAATAACTGTTTAACCGGCATAAATACAGGGCTCCCATCAGCAGATTGACCGTCACCGCTCCTAATTGAATCGCGCCTGCATATTGCGCGTGATGTTCCATCAGATATGCCAGCCGAAGCTGCTTCGCGCTCAGTCCGCCGGACTCTTCTTTCTCCGTCTCCTCTTTATCCGCACCCTTTCTGTTCTGTAGTGCAGAACCAAAACCGTAAAATAACATTTCAAGCAGCAGTAACACGATGAACCATATTATACTGCCCGAGCCACCATCATCCATATTCTGAATCCCTTCCTTTATGATTTATTATCTGTTCTATAATATAACAAGGAATGGAACCCGTGTCAAATTCATGTCAGCCTTATGTATTTAACTCGAGGCTGACCATCAGTCCGTTGTTGACTACCTGCATGATATCCTGATCAAGATGGCAGATTCTGTCCTTCAGGCGTTTCTTATCTATCGTCCGAAGTTGTTCCAGCAGAATCACGGAATCTTTCACCATATCATATTTGCTTGCATTTAATTCAATATGGGTAGGCAGTTTCGCCTTATTCATCTTAGAGGTGATCGCCGCACAGATCACAGTCGGGCTATGCTTGTTCCCGATGTCATTCTGTATAATCAACACCGGTCGGATTCCTCCCTGTTCGGAACCGATCACTGGTCTTAAATCCGCATAATAAATGTCTCCTCTTTTCATTATCATACACTTCCTTATATTATCCTTATACTGTTTCATATTTCCAGCAATAGTATTGCCGGTTTCTCTAAGGGTATACATGATAATTGACTCATCGTAAACAATATATAAAAAACAGGGAAATTCAGTCCTACCGGTAGTCCTCATAATAGTCCCTGGCTGCTGTGATCCGTCCGTTTTTCAGATAGACTCTGGGAATCCGCTTACCGAGACCGCAGGCAAGCTCGTAATTGAATCTTCCCGATAATTCCCCGAGTTCCTCCATCGTGATCTGTATGCCGCCATCAGTTCCGATCAGCGTCACTTCATCTCCTTCTGCCGCATCCGGTATATCCTCCACGCTGACCATAAACTGATCCATACAGACTCTGCCGATGACCGGCGCCCTCCTGCCCCGGATCAGCACACTGCCCTTGCCGGATAATCCTCTCGGATAGCCGTCTCCGTATCCTACGGGTATCGTCGCCACGCGCATCCGCCCCGGCGTCACATAAGTACCTCCGTAGCTGACAGGCACCCCCGCCTCTACTTCTTTAATATATACAATATGGCTCTTCAAGGACAAAACAGGCTGCAGCTTCACAATCTCCCGGGATACCTCTGCAGAAGGCCACAGACCGTACAGCGTGATTCCTGCCCGGACGACGTCCATATCCGCCTCACGGATCTCAATCAGCCCGGCGCTGTTGGCACAGTGCTTCACGGGAATATGATACCCCAGTTCCCGCTCCACGCGCTCCGTAAAATCGCGCATTTGCTTAAGCTGTTCCATCGCCGTGGTCTTATCCTTTTCATCTGCTCTTGCAAAATGAGTAAACATCCCTTCCAGTTCAATGCCAGCCGTATGAAGTACTTTATCCACAAAGGCAAGACCGCTCTCATCCGGTCTGATCCCCAGCCGTGTCATACCGGTGTCAACCTTTACGTGCACCTTAGCGCTTTTACCCAGCCTGCACGCACATGCCGACAGATCATCTATGGTGTCTTCCCGGAATACCGCCGGCCGTATATCCTGTCTGACCAGTTCTTCATAACAGTAGGGAAATGTATAACCAAGAATCAAAATCGGTTTCACGAGTCCTGCATGCCGAAGAATCAGCGCTTCCTCCGCAGTGGCGACCGCATGGCCGAATACGTATTCCATCTTTTCCAGTTCACGTCCGATCTGTACCGCCCCGTGCCCGTATCCGTCCGTCTTGATGACACCGATCATTTTCGTATCCGGAGACAGATTCCGGTACATCTCTTCCATATTACGGCAGACCGCATCCAGATCAACCGCGGCGTATACTCTTTGGTAGTTTTCCCTCATGCTTCTTTCTCCGTTCCGTCCTGCTGCAGCAGGATCACATCCTTAATACAATCTATGATATCCGTTGCTGTCATGGAGACTTTCGTCTCACGCTCCGCCGCCAGATCACCCGCAATACCATGAAGATACACGCCTGCTGCGGCAGCTTCCATCTCCTGCATTCCCTGTGCCATAAGCCCTGTCACCATGCCCGCCAGCACATCGCCGGAGCCCGCCGTAGCCATGCCGTCATTCCCTGTCGTGTTCAGATATCCGTGCCGTCCTCCGTGCCGCACGACCACCGTGCGCGCATCCTTACAGACTACCGTACAGTGAAGCCTGTCGCCAAGCCGCTGCGGATAATCCGTCAGATGTTCTTTCACCTGCGGCACCGTACACCCGTACAGTCTCGCAAACTCTCCGGGATGCGGCGTCAGGATGACCGACCGGCCTCCTGCACCCTGTTCCGTTAATGCCTCCTGCAGCCCATGATCCTGCGCCAGCAGATTCAGACCGTCGGCGTCGATAACTAACGGCAGCCTGCTCTCCAAGATACTGAAGCAGAGCAGCTTAGCGGCACATCGATCCATACCAATGCCTGGACCAGTCAGGATGCAGTCCGCCCACTCCTCAGCCTCTTTTAACCGCTGTGCAAACGGCGCATCCTGCCCAAAATCCTCTATCCCTGTATAAGTAAGCAGCATGGCCTCCGGCACAAACTGCTGCACCGCCTCTTTATTCTGTTGCGACGTGACCACTTTAACCATACCCGCGCCGACACGTAATACACTCTTTACAGCCATCATGGCAGCGCCTGCAGTCTGCCCGCTTCCCGCAATCACCAGTGCTTTACCGAACGTACCCTTGTTCCCGTCAGCCTGTCTTGCGGGCAGCACTCTTGTATGTCGTCCCGTATAAGTATACCAGTACGGTTCCGCATCCAGGAAACTGTGCGCATCGATTCCCATCTGTCTGCAGACCAGTCTGCCGGCACATTCCGCACCCGGATACAGAATCTGTCCGATTTTAAGAAATCCGTATGTCACGGTCAGATCCGCTCGCACGGCACATCCCATAATCTCACCCGTATCGGCTCGTATGCCTGACGGAATATCCACACTGCATACATAAGCGCCGCTCCGGTTGATCCACGCAACCGCCTCCGCATAGATTCCCTCTGCGGGCCGTGACAGGCCGATCCCGAATATCGCATCTATCACTATATCATATTCACCATCCTGTATTGTGCTAAAAATCCGCGCCTGATATTCCCGCAGGATACCCGTCTGCTTTACTGTCTGTGCAGAGCACCGGCTCTCATGTGCAAGCAGGACAAAGGTCACATCATAGCCCTGCAGCATAAGCAGCCGCCCGACTGCCAGACCGTCCCCGCCGTTATTGCCGCCGCCCGCAACAACCAGCACTCTGCACGGTGCCGTACCGCGGGCCCGCTGCAGTTCCTCCGTTGTCACAAGCGCCGCGCGCTCCATAAGCACAAGGGACGGAATCTGATATTTCTCCGTTGTATTCCCGTCATACCGCTTCATCTCACAAGCCGTCACCAGATACTGCCGCATATTCCCCTCCGTTTCCTGTGTCCACGTTTTTCCCTAAGCAAAGAAGCGTCAAAATCTCACGATTTCAACGCATCTTCACCGCCTTCTTTGTTACCGGCACCCGAATCATCTCTCTTCTCATCCGACTCTTTCTTATTGCCGTACTTATCTTCCGGATTATATTGCATATCAAAAATCTCAATGACATCCGCACCGAAAATATCATGCATATAGGAATACAACCGATGATTCATCGCCTCTTTTTCCTGCTTGCGGACAACCTTTTTCTTTAATTCTCTTCGGATACTGCTGATCCATTCATCGATCTCCTGCAATTCCTCCGTGTTTTTCTGAAGTTTATGATAACATACTTCCATTGTCGCGAGCATCAGCTTCTGATTCAAACGGTTGATCTGCCGGGGAAGCTCCAGCATCTCCTCCTCGCAGGCCTCTATCTTTTCATTACATGCAGTGACAGTCTCCCTGCACTCCTCCAGCTTTTTCTCCAGCTTCTTAGACGGTGCCTTCCCCATCTCATCCGCAAGCACTACGATCTCATCCATCTTCGCTTTCTTGAGTTTCTTGATTTCCCGGCTCTCTTCATTCACCTTAGCCTGCCGCTTCAGCAGCTTATTCATATCACTTTCCATACGCCCGATCTCTGAAGTGTATTCCCTCTGCGTAAAAAGTTTATGCCACTTGTTATCCAGTGTCAGGATCGGTATTTTCTTTCCTGCAAGCGCCGGTTCAAATATTTCGTCTGTTCTGGACATATCTTCTCTGCCTCTCTATTACATAAGTTTTCTTAATATTATCAATCACGCGATGCAAGATTGTAGGACAGCTTCATCAGACTGTCTGAAAGATGCACGTTTTCAACCTGTATATCATCCGGCACATGCAGATCCACATGCGCAAAATTCCAGAGTCCCCTGATCCCGCAGGCTACCAGCTGCTCTGCCACCTCAGCCGCACCGCTCTTAGGGATTGCAAGAACCGCAATATCAATGTCGTTTTCTTTTACAAACCGTTCCAGTTCCCGCATCGGCCGTACCGTAATCCCCCGTATCCGGGTGCCCTGGATCTGCTCATCGGCATCAAATATCCCTCTGAATATGAATCCTCTGCGTTCGAAATTCGTATAATTTACAAGAGCCTGCCCCAAATGTCCGGCCCCCACAATAATCAGATTATGCTCCTTATGAAGTCCTAATATCTTGCCGATCTCATCATACAGATATCCCACATTATATCCGTATCCCTGCTGTCCGAACCCGCCGAAATTATTCAGGTCCTGTCTGATCTGCGAAGCAGTCACCCGCATGATATCACTTAACTCCTGTGATGAAACTCTCTCGATCCCCTCATCCTTCAATTCGCCGAGATATCTGAAATATCTGGGTAGACGGCTGATAACAGCCTGTGAAATTCCTTTGTCTTCCACCCTGCCGCACCCCCTGTATTGTAATATGATAAGTATACAACTGTGTTAAAAAACTGTCAAACAGCTTAATGATAGCAACTGCATGCTGCCGTCCAAACGGCGGCTTGACAGTTCTTTGTTCTGACGGTAAACTGATTCTGAAATGATCGCCGTCTATAGCAGGCAATCGCAATTTGGGCAGGCTTCTTTGGCATTCCGGTCCGTGAATATAACGAAAGGTGTTGTACGTATGATACTTTCTGTCAGTAATATAGATAAATCCTTTAATGAAATACCGGTTCTTAAGAGTATCTCCTTCCATATCGAAGAGCATGATAAAGCCGCTATTGTCGGAATCAACGGTGCCGGCAAGACGACTCTGCTGCGCATTATTATGGGAGATCTGACTCCGGACAACGGAATCGTGACATTCTCCCGGGATAAAACAATCGGATACCTCTCACAGCATGAAGCGGTATCCGGAGAAAACACCATTTATGACGAACTTCTCTCCATGAAACAGGATATGATTGATCTGGAGCACAGGATACGCTCCACGGAGCTGCAGATGAAGACGGCTTCCGAAGAGACACTGGAGCGACTGATGAACACCTACTCCGATCTGACCCATGCGTTCGAAGCAGGTGGCGGCTATGCTTACAAAAGCGAACTGACCGGTGTACTCAAGGGTCTTGGATTTACGGAAGACGAATTTACGAGATCTGTCTCCACCCTTTCCGGCGGTCAGAAGACCCGTGTGGCTCTGGGTAAACTGCTCCTGTTAAAACCGGATCTGATCATTCTCGATGAGCCGACAAACCATCTGGATATATCTTCCATCACCTGGCTGGAAACTTATCTGCGAAGCTATAAGGGTGCTGTAATCATCGTATCCCACGACCGTTATTTTCTCGATCGGATCGTCAATAAAGTCATAGAGATCGACAACACCAAAGCGACCGTCTTTACGGGCAACTATTCTGACTATGCAGCCAAGAAAGAAATCCTGCGTACCGCGGAATATAATGCCTATGTAAAACAACAGCAGAAAATCCATCATCAGGAAGCGGTTATTGAGAAACTGAAATCCTTTAACCGTGAGAAGTCGATTCGCCGTGCCGAAAGCCGTGAAAAAATGCTGGATAAAATTGAAGTACTGGACAAACCGGTCACGGTACGCTCCGATATGCACCTTCGACTGGAGCCGAAATACGAAAGTGGAAACGACGTGCTTCATATCGAAAATCTGTCAAAAAGTTTTTGTGCTCTCACACTCTTTACCTCTCTTGGTTTCCACCTCAGGAAGGGTGAACATGTCGCAATTATCGGGGACAACGGTACCGGCAAAACCACGATCCTGAAAATGATCAACGATCTGCTTCCTCCGGATGCCGGGGAAATCCGGCTGGGTGCAAATGTAGCAGTCGGCTACTACGATCAGGAACACCATGTCCTACATATGGATAAAACACTGTTTGAGGAAATTTCGGACGACTACCCGACTCTCACCAACACAGAGATCCGCAATACCCTCGCCGCATTTCTGTTTACGGGAGACGATGTGTTTAAACAGATTAAGTCCTTAAGCGGCGGTGAGCGCGGACGCGTCTCCCTCGCAAAGCTCATGCTGTCGGAAGCCAACTTCCTCATCCTTGATGAGCCGACGAACCATCTGGACATCATGTCCAAGGAGATTCTGGAAGATGCATTGAATGCATACACCGGCACAGTGCTCTATGTGTCGCATGACCGTTATTTTGTCAACCGGACTGCATCCAGAATCCTGGACTTAAGGGACGGTACCCTGACCGGATATCTCGGTAATTACGATTATTATCTGGAAAAAAGACAGGCAGAGACAGCCACATCTTCCGGAAATGCGGCACGCTCTGATATGCCGTCAGACTCCCGCAGTATCAGCGGCCGGATTGTAAGCCAAACCGCAAACGATTCTATTACCGATGGCAGACAGGACTGGCTGGCACGCAAGGAACAACAGGCTGCACAGCGCAAGAAAGAGAACGAATTAAAGAAATGCGAAGAACAGATCGAGAAACTGGAAACCCGTAACAGAGAAATCGATTCTCTCATGGCTTCCCCCGACTTCTGTACCGACGTCGCAAAATTGCAGGAATTAAACCGCGAAAAAGAAACCAATGACACGGCGTTGTCCGATCTGTATGAAAAATGGGAGCTGCTCTCCGAATAGAGCCGCTCCTCATATATTGTTTTCCGAGTTTGCGAAGCAAAGCTCGCAATTTAAATTCGCCCTGCGAATTTAAATTCTGTCAAGCGTCTCTCTGACCGCTTTGATAAAGTCTTCACTGTTTAAAACAGTCACATTCTGCATAGATGTAATCAGTGCCAGATCTTTCGTCATCTTACCTGATTCAATCGTACGGATCGTCGCCTGCTCCAGTCTGTCGGCAAACGTCATGAGCTCCTGATTATGATCCAGTTCTCCACGTTTCCTGAGCGCTCCCGTCCATGCAAAGATCGTCGCAACCGAATTGGTGGAAGTCTCCTCCCCTTTTAAATGCTTATAATAATGCCGTTGTACGGTTCCGTGCGCCGCTTCATACTCATAGACCCCGCTGGGAGATACCAGCACGGAAGTCATCATGGCGAGTGAACCGAACGCGGAAGAAACCATATCGCTCATCACGTCGCCGTCATAATTCTTACATGCCCAGATGAATCCGCCTTTTGCCTTCATGACACGCGCCACCGCATCGTCGATCAGCGTATAGAAATACTCTATACCCGCTTTCTCGAACTGCTCCTTATATTCCGCATCATAGATCTCCTGAAAGATATCCTTGAAATTATGATCGTACTTTTTGGAGATCGTGTCCTTTGTTGCAAACCAGAGATCCTGCTTCGTATCCAGCGCATAATTGAAACATGCTTTCGCAAAGCTCGTGATTGATTCATCCGTATTATGAATGCCCTGCAGGATTCCGGAACCCTTGAATTCATGTATGGTCTCCCGGATTGTCGTGCCATCCTCAGCGGTAAATACCAGTTCCGCTTTACCGGCTCCGGGTACCTTGATTTCCGTATTCTTATACACGTCCCCATACGCGTGACGTGCCAGTGTGATCGGTTTCTCCCAGTTTCTGACGCAGGGCTCTATCCCCTTGACCACAATAGGCGCACGAAATACCGTGCCGTCTAACGCCGCACGAATCGTTCCGTTGGGACTCTTCCACATTTCCTTGAGGTTGTATTCCGTCATTCTTGCGGCATTTGGCGTGATTGTCGCACATTTAACCGCCACGCCGTATTTCTTCGTCGCCTCTGCGGATTCAATCGTGACCTGATCATCCGTCTCATTGCGATGCTCCAGTCCCAGATCATAATATTCTGTCTTTAAATCAATATAGGGACAAAGCAGCTCATCCTTGATCATTTTCCAGAGAATCCTTGTCATCTCGTCCCCGTCCATCTCTACAAGGGGCGTTGTCATTTTAATTTTTTCCATTTTCCGTTCCTTCCTCTCCATAAATCTCATACAATCCGTTCTTCACCATATTGTCATATGCATTCAACATATGTTTATTCGCAAGCTGCTCTGCCCTGTCGGCATCACCTGCTTTGAGCGCCTCCATAATCTGTCTGTGCTCGTCGTTGGAAGCCCGCCCCCGCATATTCGTGGATAGGGTTTTCTGCCTGACGCGAAGCACATACTGATGATAATCCCGCAGTGTATGCTCCAGCATTTTAGAATCGCATGCCTCATAGAGAATATCATGGAACCGGTTGTCCAGTTCCGCCATCTGATCCATATGCCCCTTGGATGCATGAAATTCAGCCAGGTATATGTTCTCTTCCATCTCCTCCATCTGTTCTTTCGTCATCTTATCCGTCGCCAGTCTTGCGCACAACCCCTCGAGGAGCGAACGGATCATATAGATATCCTTCACGTCTTTTGCCGTGATCCCTGTAACATACGCTCCCTTGTTGGGTACGATCTGTATCAGCCCCTCCAGTTCCAGCTGTCTAAATGCCTCCCTGACCGGTGTACGGCTGACGCCCAGTTCTTCCCCGATCGCTACTTCCTTCAGTTCCTCATGTTCCTTATACTTCCCGCTTAAGATATCCTCCCGCAGCTTCTGAAATACCCTTCCCCGCAGGGAATACTTATCGTTGACTTCATTCTTCAAATCATAATTAGCCATTTCTTTTTCCGTTTTCACTCCTTTACATCTGTCCGCCCGACACTGCTTTCAGTTTCCTCACTTTTCCGGAAGCTGAAGTTCCAGCTCTTTACAAATCTTCCTGATCTGCGTGACCAGTTCCTCATCCGTCAGCACCGTCACACGCCCTGATGTGTATTCTTCATCGACCCAGACTTTAAGTGCTCTCACGAGATCCCCGTTCTTGTCCAGATGTTTTTCCTCCGGCAGATGATAATAAGTGTTGATCCAGTGTGCGATCCCCGCCAGTCCCGATGTGTTGGACACAGCGCACAGAACCGGTCTGTTCAGGAACTTATCCGTATCAAATATATTGTAGATCTCCTCATTCTTAAGCAGTCCGTCCGCATGTATGCCGGCCCTCGTCACATTGAAATTCTTACCGACAAAAGGCGTTCTGGGCGGAATGTCATAGCCGATTTCCTTCTCATAATATTCCGCCAGTTCCGTGATCACCGTCGTATCCATACCGTTTAGCCCGCCGCGAAGCTGTGCATATTCAAACACCATCGCCTCTAACGGCGTATTGCCTGTCCGCTCACCGATACCGAACAGTGATGTATTGATACCGGAGCACCCGTACAGCCATGCCGTCGTAGAGTTGGACACCGCTTTATAGAAATCATTATGCCCGTGCCATTCAAGCAGTTCATGCGGCACGCCTGCATGGGTATGTAATGCATAAATGATGCCCTGTACGCTTCTGGGAATAACCGCTCCCGGATAATTTACCCCGTACCCCATCGTATCACAGGCACGTACCTTAACCGGAATCCGGTACTCTTCCATAAGCTTCATCAGTTCCATACAAAACGGTACCACGTATCCATAAATATCTGCCCGCGTAATATCTTCCAGATGGCATCTTGGACTGATTCCTTCTTCCAGACAATCCCGGATCACACTCAAATAATGATCCATTGCCTGTTTTCTCGTCATCTTCAGCTTTAAGAATATATGATAATCCGAGCAGCTTACCAGAATCCCCGTCTCCTTCATGCCAATCTCTTTTACCAGCTTAAAGTCTTCCTTGCTGGCACGAATCCAGCTTGTGATCTCCGGATACTGATACCCCCGCTCCATGCATTTATAAACTGCATCCCGGTCTTTTCTGCTGTACAGGAAAAATTCGCTGGCCCGGATCATGCCGTTTGGTCCGCCCAGTTTATGCAGATAATCATATATTGTAACAATCTGCTGCGTCGTGTAGGGCGCTCTGGACTGCTGACCGTCCCGGAATGTGGTATCCGTGATCCAGATATCCTTAGGCATATTATGCGGCACAGTCCTGTCATTAAATGGAATCTTCGGTATTTCGGAATACGGAAACATATTCCGGAATACATTTGGTTTCGCAACATCATCCAGAATATACATATGCTCTTCTATTTCCAGAAGATTATTGTGATCGTTCATGGTAACCGGTCGATTTGCAAAAGTTCTCTCATCATACATAGCTGTCACGTACCTTTCTGGCATCACATGGGTGTATACCACGTATAATTGTATACAATCATACCATCTATGTCAACCCGAACTGCACATTTCTTCAAGATTTATCATCCCCCACCCCTGCTTACTCCATGAATCGCCCATGTCCCTTGCGCTGTAGATCATCCTGCGTTTAACTTCCTCATTTCCCGCATCAGGATATTTCTGCAGAAAGAGCGCTGCCGCACCGGATACAATGGGCGTAGACATGGAAGTGCCGCTCTTTCTGATATAAGCATTGCGATAGCCGCTCCTCTGGTTTCCCAGAAACTGCAGATTACATGATACAATATCTGTCCCCGGCGCCACCACATCAGGTTTGCGGTACATCATAGCACGGCTTCCTCTGCCGGAATAATTCTCACACAGATCTCTGCGCGCACCGAAATATCCGCCCTCATGACAGCCTACCGTAATCACCCTGCGGCTGCTTCCAAGCGGCGATATCGTGCCTTCCTTCGGTCCGTTGTTGCCGGCGGCACACACTACCACGATCCCCTGGTCCCATACTGCATCCAGCAGATCAACCAGTTCCTTCATGCGTTCTCTCTCCCCGCTTGTTCCAATGCCCAGCGATACGTTGAGAACACGTATCCGATGTCTTAGACGATTCTGCATAACCCATACGATGCCCCGGTGCATACTGTCTATACTGCCCTCCCCGTTTTGATCTAACACTTTTCCTATACACAGGCGGCAGGCGGGCGCCATTCCTTTGTATACGCCGTGGGAAGCGTACCCGCTCCCTCCCACGCACCCCGCCACATGCGTTCCGTGGCCACTGTCGTCATAACATCCCTGCCGGTTATTTACAAAATCCGCAAACTCAACAATACGCCCGTTGAAATCCGGATGTGCGCCTATCCCCGTATCCAATACTGCCACGGCAAGATCTTGCGTCACAATATCTCTCTGTATATCATCAGTACACCCAACCTGTTTTCTGACACGATTCACGACATATACCACCATATTTCATCCTGATTGTCGAAAAAACTCCCGACTATAGATTTATTCTATGCCGGGAGTCTTACCGTGTTCAGTGTCCTGTTTGTTTATGCTGTTTTTCTCTGTTACCGATATATTTCCTTATCGTGCTTCATATTCTGTCACGCCTTTTTCTTTCTACGTCTGCGGTTCCCGCCCCGGTAAAAGAATAAAGCCATCGCCGTGCAAATCAACCCCGCACTGAAGAACCATTTCGGATGAATGCTGTAATCACCGGTATCCGGTGAAGCATCCTTTTTGCCGAGAGAAGCAAATACGGCCTGCCCGTCTTTCACGTCCGCCACTGCCATACTGTTGCCATAATTATAGATCCCATAGGGCGAAAAATGCTTCGCAGAGAAAGTAAGCGCGTCTATGCCGTCCACAGATATTACTCTGCTCTCCACCTCTTCCAGCTGTCCATCCGCATCCAGACAAACTACATGCAGGTTCTCTTCCCCTACGCCCTTCGGAATCGGGATCGTAACTTCCACACTCTGTTTGCCCAGTCCGGTAATCGGAATCCCTGTCCCGGCTTCCGTCATGCCAATCTCATAAGCGCACAGATTATGCGGCAGTTTATTCCCGTAGATTTTCTTATACACATCACCAATTGCAGACTTTGCCTCTTCACTGTCCGCGATCGTTAACACGTAATTTTCCTCTGAGCCTTCCATAACCGCACTGGCCATGCCATCCTGCGGCAGCGAATAACTGTTGACCCGCACATCGATCCCCTCACGAATCTCTTCCTGCGGCACCTCGCTTCCCAGATTCTCCGTGCCTTCCTCCAGCACGTATGTCATTCCATCTATCTTACAGGTCTCTCCGGCTGCCGGCAGACTGCCGACGCCATGCCTAGCCACGATCTGCAGCGTCCCGTCTTCACCGCCTGCCGCCTCTTTCGTCACTTTACAGATCACGCCCTCGAATCCGGCTTGTGCGCCATCCAGCACCGTATCCTTCAGATCGCTCACGCTCTCCGGAATCACCGCAATCTTCCTGCCCCTAAGGGCCAGATCCCGATAATCCTCTCTGTATAGCTTCATCGAAGCCGCCTCATAGGACAACTTCGGCAGTTCTTCTCCTGCAAACACAACGACATCGCCGCCCACAGCTTTCTGTGCCCCTGTAATGTCATAGGCACGCAGTCCGATTCCTTGCGCTGTGGCCGGAATATGCACCGTGTCAAGGGGACAACCGGCATACGCTCTGTCCCTGACTTCTCTTATATTATTACCACCCTCTGCGGATGTCAGATTGCTGCAGTTTTCAAAAGCGGCTTCACCAATCACTTCCACGCTGTCCGGAAGAATGACTCCCGTCACCGCAGTATTATTCTGAAATGCCTCCGCGCCGATCTGTTTGACCCCCGCCGGTACAGAAACCACGCCGCCGCTTCCTTTATACGCCAGCAAAATACCGTCGCCAACGATCAGAAAATCTCCGCTGCCGCTTTGTTTCCACTGTGACAGCCACGGTGTCGAAGCAAACGCCGAAGCCGCAATGTTACGCACACTGCCTGGAATGACCACATCAGTCAATCCATCACAATGATAAAATGCCGCATAATCGATGTCCTCCACACCATCCGGAATCCGAACAGACTGCAGGGAAGATCTCGCAAAAGCAAACTCTCCGATTCTGACAATTCCCTCCGGAAACGCAAAAGACGTCATAGCATCATCATAATATGCCTGCGCCGCGATGACAGATCCATTCACCACCGTATATTTTGGGAAAGAGCCGCCCTTCGCGTCTCCTGAACCCGCAAGCCCCGGTACGGTATCCGTATACTGCTGTGTATCATCTGCCGGAACACCGCCGATCGTTTCGCCGGTGCTGCCTACATTGATCGTAGCATTTGCATTATCAATCAGTATAAAGGCCTCCCGGCCGATCACTCTCGTCTTGCCCTTTACAGAATCATCCTCTTCCGCCTCCATCGCATTCATGTGCGACACTTCATGATAATAATCTACCGGCGCCACGATCTGCGGTACCGTATCATCGTCTATATCATTTTCGCTCACGCCTGATGATCCCGGTGCTTCCTCATACTCCGACACCTCAATATCTTCCAGCACAAGCGTCTGTGCAAATCTGCTCGCCACCGAACCGGCATCCGCCTTGATCTCGAGTTTTGTACAACCGTCAAAAGCCGTGCTGTGAATGGTACCGACCGAAGGAGGAATCTCGATCTCCCGCAGTCTGACACAATCCTCAAAGGCCTTCATATCAATGTTTTTAACGGAATAGGGAATGTCAGCCTCCTTTAAATTCTTACAGTTGGAAAAAGCATATGCGGAAATCTCTTTCGCATTGTTGCTGATACTCACCTTCTCCAGATTGTAATCGCCCCAGAAGGCATACGGTTTGATCTTAACAACCGAAGACGGCATGGAATAACTGTCTCCTCTCCTGCCCGCAAGCAGTTGATACAGCGTATTTCTGCCGTTCTTATTATAAATAGCTCCGTCATCACATGTAAATTTTGTATTACTACTGTCAAAATGGACATCCGAAAGATTATAATCTCCGGCAAATGCGCCATTGCCCAGCTCAACGAGTCCGACTCCGACATTTACCTCTCTTAAAGACGGACAACCGCTGAATGCCGCATTCCCGATCGTTGTTACGGAATCAGGAATCAAAACGCTCGTAAGATTCTTGCATTCCGTAAAGGCGCCGGAACCTATGACCTCCACGGCATCACCTATTGTCACATGTCTGATATGTTCGTTTCCTGCAAATGCCTCAGCCTCTATGCGCTCAACATAATTGGAAACAGACACGTCCTCAGCCGTGCCGTTGTATTTCACTAATGTTGTTCCATCCATCTGAAAATCAGATGCGGAAGAGGTCGGAGCCGCTTCCACATCTGATACAGGGATCTGTGTAACTGCTATCGCCGTAATAAGAAGCAGTATACCAATCAGATTTCTTACTTTCTTTCCCATAGGATTTCCTTTATGCCGTTTTTGCTTTCGCTGCCTTATCCCGCTTCATAAACAGAATCACGGACAGACATGCCAGACCAATGGATAAGAACCACTTCGGATGAATCGGATCTCCGGTCTTGGGCGTTGTATCAAGCATACCCTCTGTCAGATTTCCCGTGTCTACATAGACCGTATACGGCGAGAAATGAGAAGCCGTAAATCTGATACAGGGAACACCGTTTATCGTTGTAAAGTTCTCATTCAAATTCTCTAACTGATTCCCGTTCACTACCGCACCGGCCATATTGTTACCGCCATATGCAACCAGCGCATCCGGAATCGGTATTGTAATATCTACCGTGATTCCCGCAAGCTGGTCACCTGTAAGCTGATAGGTTCCGGTGGAATCCCACAGGCTGATGTCCATCGCGTAGTACAGAATATTATCCAGACTGCCATACTTGTTCGTCAAAGCATCTGCTACCGCTCTGGTCGCCTCATCAGTCTCTGTAATCTTAACAATAAAGTTATCGGTCGTACCGTTCGCATTGGCATTGGCCAGATCCTTATTGGATATCCCCGGTTTCGTAATATCTACGCGGGTACTGCCGCTTCCGCCGGTGCTGCCACCGCCGCCACCGCCATTATTATTTCCATTATTACCCGTATTGGTCGCCGGTGCCGGTGCCGCAACATAATTCGCCGTAACTGTCACATTACCTGCCGGCATCGTGAAGGTAGTCGCCGTCATGCTGACACTCGCTAACGTAACACCGTTAGACTCTGTCGTCCACTTCTGGAATACCATACCCGCTGCAGGTTCGTTCGCTGCAATCACAACCGTAGATCCCTGCGCGTACGTACCGCTTCCGCTGCCGTTCACAACCGTCACCGTATAGGTGGCCGCCGTAGACGACGAGGTATTGGACGTGGACGATGTCGTACTCGTCGAACTGCTGGACGAGGACGATGTATTGCTTGATGAGTTAGACGTACTGTTCCTCGATGTATTCGTACCGCCATTGCTCGTAGAGCCTCTGCTCGTGTTAGTGGAGCCGCCGCTGGTATTTCCGGAACCGCCGCTGGTCGAAACATCACGGTACAGTGCAATAATCGTCATGTTGCTCTCGATCGTTGTATTTTCCGTCCAGTTATTGCTCCACTGTAAGAACTCCTTACCTTCCTTAGAGTGATCCGCAGGTGTCGGAGCCTCCCATTCCAATGCGGCAAAACTGCTCTTCTTGGCAGGATCATTATCGATATATGGCGGTACATAATACTTACCGTCAATATCACTGGAATTACGTCCGCTCAACCGGTGTCCGTCTATACCGTCAAGGAATTCTACAACATACTTACCATTGATCATGGACCCATCCGACTCATACTGTGCGATAAAGACAGTCATATCTTCTGTAATCGGATCATCCAGCGTCTTACCGCCTGTCGTCTCCCAATGACTGAACGTATAGCCCGGTCTGTGACCTGCCTCTTTTAACGCTGCCTCCTCCGGCGGTGCAGTGGCCTTGCTGCCGCCCGTATCCCGATCTACGATCTGGGTCGCACCAACCTGCGCGCCGTCATAGTCATAGAACATAACGCGGAAAGCATTCAGTACTTCTACCTTCATGCCCTGACTTTCATACCGTTTTCCATAACGATATGCTGCGGAATCTTCATATGTGTAAATCGTCACATTCCGTTTCGGATCAAACGCCATATCGGCGATATCAACTTCTCTTCCGGGAATCGTCACAGCCAGCGGATGTGTCGCATCTGCGATTCCACTGAACGCATCATCTCTGATCTTCGTAACGGTTCTCGGCAGCTTCACATTAATCAGGCTCTTACAATCCTTAAAGCAGTTCTCCGGAATGATTTCCAGTCCTTCTGCCGTAGATAAGTCAACCACCGAAATACCGTCACATCCTTCGAATGCGCTCTCTGCGATCTCGGTTACGCTGCTGATCAGTCTGTCGGGTTCCGGAGCAGCTATAGTAGCTTTCTCCAGATTCTCATCTCCCGTATTCGGCTTGCCTCTGGTCATCAGACATTCAATAATCTTATATTTTCCGGCATGATTCTCATCCTGTGCATAAACGATGCCGTTCTCCGCCGGATACTTTTCATTGCCGACCACATTCGTCAAATTACCGCAGCCTCTGAAAGGCAGTGCACCGATTTTCTCAATGTTCCCCAGCACAACTCTCTCCAGCTGCTCACAACTGTCAAAAGCATAGTCCGGCAACTTCTTGACCGTCGTCAGGATGACACTTCTGATATGATCATTACCGTTCGGATTCTCCTCACGCTGATCACCTTCTTTATAATCCAGATAATAACCGCTGAACAGTCCCGGCGTTGCGCCGTTTGTCTTACGCGTGTACATATTATTGGTTGCCGCCGGTCTCTTCTTTCTGATATAAGTGTCATAATTGTCGCCGTTCGCCGTCGCATACGCGCTGACATCAATAGAGTCCACGCCTGCGGGTACCACGATCTCTTGCGTCGCGTTGATAAATGTCCACACCTTATCCGGAACTTTCTTATAATCCGGATATGACTCATACTCCGGATCGTTCAGATAGCTCTGGTAATTCTTCATAAAATTATACGGATTCGCCTTAAAATACGGCGTCGGATTCTTCGCAGCTTCTACGACGATCGGCTCAAATAGCAAGTCGATCAGACCAGCCTTCGAAGTATCTGTACCTGCACCTGCCTGCAGATAACTCTTCCAGAATCCCGGCTCACAGTAGTTGGGATTGATCCACGGACCGTAACGTTTCGCCAGTTCAGTCTCAAAATCTGTTGCGCTGATCGCCAGCCCGCTTGGCAGAACAACGCTGTCCCTGCCTTCCTGCACTGCATCCCAGATATACGCATACTCCCGACGCATCTGCTCCACTGCTTCGCCGCTGTCATATACCGTATAGTAATAATAGTTCTCCATGTCCTTACAGTAATCCCGCAGTTCCTCGTCGAGATCATTCACGTTCTCAACGTTCAGATCGCTGTATTTCGGATAATCGAGAAGCGTTACTTCCCCTGTCTTATCACACATGACTGTCAGATGTGTGCCGGATTCACTGTCCCAAAGGCTCTGATAACATACGTTAATTGCAGGCACATTGACATTATCCTGATCTTTCAGTACATGTGCCGGATTCGTAGCCCACTCGAAAGGCGCATAGCCTTCCGCAATATCGCCGTGGAACGTAAGCTGGCTGCCTGTGGTGACGAATGCGCTGTCATCCATTGTCAGCGCCTCGTATCCGGCTGACGGCTTCGTAAAATAAACATCATATAATTTCTTACATCCGGCAAACGCATCCCTGCCGATATTCGTCACGGAATCACCGATCCGTACCTTGATCAAAGCCGGCAGATCCCTGAATGCGCCGTCGGCAATCGTGCTGACAGACCTGTTCTGTATCGTAATGCTTCTGATCTTCTCACGCAGTTCCTTATTAGAAAAGCATTCCGAACCGATGCTCTTAATATCAAAATTACCAATCTTGCTCGGGATAACAATATCAACAAACTTCGCGTTGGAATCAATCAATGCACAGGAAATCAGTTCTCCGTCATTGCCCGCGCCATAGCGGTAACGGGTGCCATCTTCACTCTCTAACGCCATCTCATAATAGGTCTTACCGCCGCTCTCATAAACGTACGGAATACCGAGACCGTCATTTCTGACCGCATCCCACGTGCTGCTTCTGGGAAATGCCGGTCCGTCCGCATACAATTCCGGACCATACACACAGAAATCCGGATCTGTCACATAGCGGAACAAGCCCGCATCAAAGGACGCCGTGCCGCACTTTTCGGAGAATACCGCTTTCTTCAGCCCGAAACAGTTATAAAACGTAGATTCCGGCATCTTCTTGGTATAGTTCTGGATATTGACTTCTGTCAGATTCCTGTGGTTCGCAAGGACATAATCATCCAGATTGCCTAATCCCTCACTCGGAAAGGAAAAACTCTGTAAAGAATCTCCGCTGGGCGACTGCACTGCAAAACTGCCTTTACCCATATTCTTGATCTTTGCAGTACCGAAATTAACGGTCGTCAGTCTGGTATCGTCAAAAAATGCGTAATCGCCAATTTCACATTCACTGATTCTGTCGTCAAACCTGATCTCACCCAGACTCAGACAGCTTGAAAAAGCACCGTGTCCAATCGTCTTGAGTGTCCATGGAAGCGTCAGCGTCGTATTAATACCGGACAAACGGAAAGCCTCCGCACCGATCGCATAAGTATCCGCCGTATCCGTGAACTTGATCTCTGTCAGTTTCTGACAGCCGTAGAAAGCGCGATTGCCAATCATATCCGCATTACCGATCACCACGCTCGTGATACCGGAGTTCTCGAAAGCGCTCTCTCCAATATACTGTACCTTATCGGAAAAGTCGATCTGCCCGACATTCTGCACATTATAGAACGCCTTGTCGGCAATCGTGCTGATATAGCGCACATCTAACAGTACCAGATAGCCGTCCACGTCTACATAACCATAAGGTAACTCTTCTGATTTCTCAGTACTGTACGCCACATAGACAAGCTCACTGTTACTCTGTCCGAGTCTCTGATCAGTGGCTGTGGTCAGTCTGTACTTCGTGCCTTTCAGAATATTATTGTGTTCACAGAAAAACTCGATCTGCTGGTCACTGTCCAGATCCGCGGGTCTTCTTACCATATCCTCCGGCGGATCTAAAGAAGGATTGTCTTTCAATGCTGCATAGTATGCCCTAAATTCTTCGGTCTTCGTATTAAAGTCTCTCTCAAAATACTTTTGAAAGAAAGCCGCCGTTTTCTCATCCAGAATTACGGCATCGGAATACTGATCATAGTCCAGATAACTGTATGTAAGCGTGTTGGTAGGATAAAACTGATTGCTCGGTGTCAGATTATCCATATACTTAATACCGCAGCTTTTCGGATCTCCGTTCGCGCCGAAATAATTATTAAATTCCGTTGCCTTTACGACAAAATAATTTTTATTCGGCTGCAGACCAAGGTTTACGACTTCTCTCGGAAAATAATTGTTGTATCTGCACAAACGACCGAACTGTGCGTTGATCGGCTCATATAGAAACTGCCATGTCAGAACAAGCGACTGTCCGTCGCGAACCACGATCTCCGTCTGCTCCAGATCTCCCTTCTCCACTTCTGCCACAAGCTCGTCAGTCTCGGAGTTTACGTATTTATTGACTGTTTTACCGGGATTATCCACGAACTCATCCTGTGTCGCATCCACATACTGGATACCGGCATCTCCCTCCGTATCATTACCGGGTTCATCCGCCAGGTTCTCCGGTACGGGAATCGCCGCAACAGCGATCGCTGTAACCATCAGCACCGCCGCTATGCTACGTCTCACCGTTCTCTTTAATCTTCTTTTTGATTTCTTCAATGCTGTCTTCTTTGCCATTGCTCTTTCCTCATTCCCTTACACATTCTATTTATGTAAAAAAATCAATTTTCCTCCCGCACTCTCTTCGCAACCACCACAAACCTGCCATCTGCCTCTGAGTTATCACATGTGGACAGCGTCAAAAGCTCATCGCCAAAACTTGCCGTTACGCCAGTGTCATAGAGTGATAATGCCGCCATCTCCTGCATATTGGATTCAAATTCCTTCTCCGATGCGGCATCAAAAAACTGGTAGTATTTAAACACAACCTCATCCTCATTATAGATTCTCGACCGAAACACGTACATAACTTCATATGTTCCCTTCTCGTAGATCGTATCGAACTGAATCAAGGAATGTTTCTTACCGTATTCTTCACTGCTGTACTGATTTAAATTGCCAAACATCCGTCCCGATTTCATATGATGTCCGTAAATAATCAGATTGGTATTTCTATGTACCACATCACAGTCTTTATCCAGAAACAGGCTGCCGTTCTTATCATATTCCTGATCAAAATTATGATCCAGATAATACTCGTTGTTCGCCGTCTGCATCACCGGATAATCTATATTTGTATCGTCAATCTTTAACCATCCGATTAGCTTTTTGTTCTTATTATATAAAGTCTGATACTCCTCAAGCACCTCCAGCTCTATCGTCTTATCCTCGGAGTGATGGATTTCCCGAAAAATCGTCCCCGTCAGCGTACTGTTCCCCTTAAGCTGTGCCAGATCCTCATATTCTGTCTGCGTTCTGTCTGAAAAATAATAATAGATCCCAAAATAGCCAAAACAGAGGACTGCAATAAGAGAGCAAATGACAACCGTTAATTTACGCCGTTTTTCCCGCTTCTTCAACTCATAAAGGATTTCCTTCTGCATCTCTTTATCAAATTCCTCGAGAGATACTTTTTTCTCCTTCGCCGAAGCTTTCTTCCCCGGATTCTTTGTCGGCTTTTGCGTCTGCCCCGGCTTGCTTTTTTTCTTTTTTCCGGTTGGAAGCCGGCTGTCTTTATCATATCCCTGCCGCTTGTATTCCTGCGCCAGTTCATAGATCTCATCGTCGAAGTCATTACCGAGTACCGTTTCGAAACGGTACTTACCCGCTCCGATCTCGGCATACAGTGTAATCACTTCCCCCGGCTGCTCCATATTGACTTGTGCCTTAATCTTCTCGATCTTATTCTGGTCGCGCAAGGCAGCCTTATAGTCTGCCTCCGTCCGGAATCTTCTGCCGGAAACCTCAAATCCCTCCATGGGGATCGCTCCTTTATCATAATACTATGTGCCTGACAACCCAATTTGAGCCATTAGCATATAGTATAATTTTACTATATCTTGAGATTTATGCAAGTGTTTTGTCATAATTTAAACAATTTCTCCAATTTGCAGTGTACGAAAACAGGACCCCCGTCATAAGAGTCCTGCTTTATTCTGGTTAAAAGCCAAAGAGACCTTTTCCTTTGATTTTAAATGTCACATTCTTGGTACCACCGTAACTGTCAAGCCCGTGGATCACCACCTTAGCCGTTCCCTTGTTGATATTATTGCTGTAGGTTTCCTCTAAGATCTCATAATCCTTGCCATACGTTAAGACCGTTCCCTTGATCTCCACACGAATCAGCTTCTCATCCAGTTTGATTGCTTTTCCCGTATAAGACTGTGCCGGTATCGTAACCTTGGCGCCGGATATATTTGCCGCCACGATCCTGTATGAGCCGGACACGGTACCGGTGTAATCAGCGCCCGCCGCTGTAACCTTCACGGTAATCCGCGTCCCCTCCGGTATAATATCATCCTGCTCTACCGGATCTCCCGCTTTCTTGTATACCTTGTCAATCAGCGTCCTTTCTGCGTAAGTGTACTCTATATTCTTGTCATAGTCCCTGCCTGCAGACAACTTCTTGCCGTTTGTGTCCGTCACCTGGACAGTTGTCTTATAGATGTTCTTCTTTTTCTGGTAAACCTTATCAGCCGCAGTTACCGTCAACTTACCGATATCCTGCTGCGTGATCTCAAACTCCCTGTTCACGCTTCCTTTAAGGTTACCCTTACCTTTGACCGTCAGAACCGCTTTATTACCAGCCGCATTATTCTGTCTATATGTCAGTGTATAATCCGTACCCGCTTTCAAGGTCTTACCGGCAAACTTAATGACCGGCTCCGGCTTACATCCGCCCTTTACATAGCTGTACTTCTGATTCAGAGAAATGCTGGCCTTGCTGATATCACATGCAGCAATCTTAAAGGTTCTCTTCAGTTTACCGCCATATGCGCCCTTGCCCGTAAATGTCGCCGTTGCCGTTCCTGCTTTGACATTATTGGTATAGACCACCTCATAATCCGTCCCCTTCACCAGCGTACGCGGCGCGGTCTCCCCTTTGAGACTGATGGTCACACTTTCGCTGTCAGCTTTAACCTCTTTCCCCGTATAAGTCGGCGCATTGATAAATTTCAGTTCCGCCTTCGCCTTGGATAAAGAAGCGACTTCCACGATCTTGAAGGTTATTCTCCTGGTTCCCACATAGCTGCCTTTTCCCTCAATGACAATCGTTGCCGTTCCGACATTTTTATTGTTCTCATACCGTACTACGGTATAGTCCTCGTTCAAAGTCAGAACACTGGTCCTATCCTTGACCGTAAGCTCTGGTTTGATCTCCTGTCCCGTGTAGGTCTGATTCGGTATCTTACCGACTGTCAGCTTCGATACCAGTTTTCCGTCCGTGATCGTAAATTTAAAGGTTCTTTCGCCTGTATAATTACCGTTGCCGGTCACTGACACACTGTAATTACCAATATCCGTATAACTTGCATCCGACACGGTATAATCTCTCTTGACCGCAAGTTTCTTCCCGTTCCAGAGAACAGCCGGCACCGGTTTCTGTGATTTCTTACTGTTATATACGACAGCAATATCATCTATGCTGACATCATTATCCCTGATATCCTTAGGTGTAATCGTAAAATGTTTCGTCAGCTTTCCTTCATAATTTCCCTTGCCTGTAATAATAATCGAAGGTGCCTTCTCCGCGCTCTGGTCCGCCGCTTTCGTGTTATTCGTATAACTTACGGTATAATCTTTCTTCTCCACAAGCCGCGTCTTATAATCATAGACCCTGACTTCAGGTTTGATTGCCTTGCCGGTATAGGTATACTGCGGAACTTTCGTCATCCACAGACCTTCCGGAATAATCCCGTCGTCCGGAATATCCTCATCCGGGACCTCCGGCTCATCCCCTTCTCCGCCCGACTGTGTATCAATATAATAATAGAATTTCACTGTCGAGCTGTCCGGCTGCCCTTTCTTGTACGCATACGCCCAGATAACCGTGAATCCATTGACCTTCACTTCAATCGGATTGGCGTAACGGTTACTTCCCCGATCCGGCTTCGTACCATCCAGCGTATAATAAATCTCAGCGCCTTCTGTCTCGCAGGACAATTTAATTGTTGTTCCGCGGCGCACACCGCTGCCGCTGGCAATACTGGCCGTCGGAACCGCCACCGGCTCTCTTGCCGTATATTTCTCGCGGACACCGACCTCAATTTTCACCGCCAAAGATACCGCGTTTTCATCTACTTCCGCCGGCAGCATCACCGTGCCTCCAAGCTTAAACTTCTGCTCTTCCTCATTCCTCGCACTATACGAAGTGCCGTCGATCGCAACTCTGTCCCACACAACCGCAACGGTCTCATTCTGTTCCGTCAAAGAAGACAACACACCATCGTTACCTGATACAGTCTCGTCCTCGATCCCGCACGTTACAATCGTAACCGTCTCCGGAAGTGCAATCTTATCGATCGTCGTACCGTTTTCTACATTCAGTACCGAGGCGGGCGGGACGATCCGCAGCAGCTTCCTCGTCTTGACAATCTCTTTCTCCACCACCGTCAAAATACCCGGTTGATAAGTAATCATATAATTAGGTCCCGCATCTGCATCAGAAACCACAATATCATACTGTCCGACCATATCGGTATTCTGGATATCACAGGTAAATGTCGGCTCCTCCAGGAGTTCCTCTCCATCCAACAATCCCATACCGCCGATCTCATAAGTATAATCACTCCGCTCAGGCAGCTTATCTTCCGTCCTGATCTCCAGATCATTTGCCTTAATGACGATCGGTCTCCGGGCAATACTGAAGGAAAACTCCTGTGTCCCGAGGTACTGATCCGTCTCACCCGGCTTGGAAGCAGCGGTCACGGTAATCGTATAATCTCCCGCCGCACTTGGCATGCCGCTTACAATGTCGGAAGACGAATACCCCTTTCCATCTGCCATCGTGCCCTCTATGCTGTACTCAACATCAACCTTATCCGTGATATCCGTACTTGGTGCGCCGCTCTGGTTTAAGACTACCTTCAGGTTATCTGTATTACACACTACCTTATTGCCGTCATATACCTTCGGCGAAGGTACCGTCGTAATACCCGTGATCGTAATACGGTCCTTCTCCAATACAGTCAATGTGCCCGAAACATATTTAATCTTATAATTTACTCCCGCTGATGCATTACGCGGGGTAATCGTATATTTTCCTGTCTTCTCCGTGCTGAAGATATCACAGGTATACGCAGGTTCCTTCGTGATCTGATCATCGTTCAGGAGTCCTTCTGTCGTATAGGTAAACTTCGTCGGGATCTCATCTCCCTGCTTGATATTCATGTCATCCGCTTTCAGCGTTACCTGCTTTTTCGTAATGGAAAAATCTTTCCTGAAAACGCCTTCATATTTATCTGATACCACTGTCACTTTAAGCGTATAATCTCCGGCTTCGGTCGGTGTACCGCCTTCTTTATCAATCTCATCGGAAAAAAACAGTTCTCCATCCTTCTGTCCGCCGGAGATACTGTACTGCAATGCCGCTTTCAGCTCTGTAAGTTCCGTGCCGGCAGCGCCCATTACTTTAACGCCGCTGATATCACATTTCATCGGCTCGGCATCATACTCTTTGTCTGATATCGTAATACCGGTGATTGAAACCGTCTCCTTCGCCGAAACCGTCAAAACACCTTCCATATAGCTGATATTATAATTCGGCCCAGCATCGGCACCCGACACCGTGATCGTATACGTTCCTGTCTTATCCTTCGTCTCATCGGTAATATCACAGGTCAGTGTCGGCGGTGTTATAAGCTTCTCTCCGTTGACCAGATTATTTACCGTATAGTCCGTACCCTCTTTCGCATTCGCAGGATTCAAAATACAATCCGGCAGCGGATCTCCAATCTTCTTCAGCTTATCATTTGCCTTGATCGTAACCGTTCTCTTATTGATCTTAAGCTGAGTGCTCAGTGAACCCTCATACTTTCCGCTCGGATCATCCACCGTAATCGTAAGCGTATAAGTGCCCGCATCTTTCGGCATTCCGTTCACAATATTGCCATTTGGGACAATACTCTCCGGAGAATTGAAAGCCGATCCGTCATCCTTCGTACCGGCAACGCTGTACTTAAACGTAACCTGCGACGTAACGTCTTCCTCTCTGGACGTCGTTGATATCTCCTTTGGCACAACCGCTTTCAATGTGCCGCTCGCTATGGCCGGTGAACCGTCATATATCTTATTGGAAGCCATGATGCCGGACACCGTAACTCTCTGCGGTCCTGCAGGTGTCGTATCTCCGCCGTCCCCGGCATCCGCCTGCGGTGCCGGTTCACCCGTCTCTGCCGGCGGCGTGCCGTATGTCTCTGCATTTTTCGCAATCTCCTGTTCGTTTCCGGGCAAGATAACTTCCGGTGTCAGCTCCTGTAACGGGTGTTCAGCAGCTGCCGGCACTTCGACCGTAGTGGTCTCCGTCATCTCCGAATCCGCCTCCGATACCGGCGTCTCTGTCATTGCAGAATCCGGCCCCTCATACACGTTCTCTTCCTGCGCCCGCACCGTCAGCATACTGACATCCATGCTGCCCGCCATGACTGCCGCGGCCAGCAGCAGCGCCATAATTCTCCTGCTTTTCCTTCGCAATACTCTTCTCATTCCCAACTCTCCCTCCGGATTCACAATACTTCCTTGAACTACAGGTATCCTTCAAGTATATCCTGTGTCTTATTCATAAACCGCCTTTAGGCAGCAACATATTTTCATACACTTCTATTATAATCGAAACCAAAACTATTGTAAATTCTTCTTTTCATTTTTCAAGTTTTGTAACACATATGGCCTCCGCTCATAAGATAAACCATAAATAACATTTGGAGGCGTAAACAATGAGCGATTTATCAGCAACTCACTGCGGATGCAACAATAATAACTGTGGATTTTTCGGCGGCGGATGCGGGTCCTGGATCTGGATTCTGATCCTCTTATCCTGCTGCGGCAACAATGACGGATGCGGATGCGACGGTGGCGGTTTCAATCTGTTTGGTAACGGCGACAACAACTGCTGCAACACTCTGATCTGGTTATTGATCCTTTCCAGCTGCTGCTGCAACTAATCCGATAAACGATCCCCTTTTACACATCTATTAGATTTCACATCTGGGAAATAGGCTCTGCACTTTAGAGCCTATTTTTCTCACATGTGTCATATACTGTAGAGGAAATCAGTGCACCGCGGCATCAGAAAGGCATATCCTATGGCAGCTAAAAAGGAAGAGGCAGCAAACGTTATGGCATTTGATGCCTTATACACTACCAACCAGATACAAAAGTGGAAAGTTCTTCTGCCCTACATAGAACCTTCCATGCAAAAGCATCTGGCGGTCTATATTAAATACATGGAACTGCAATACACGATGGGCTATGTCCGGAGACATCCCTTTCAGATCAGCGGGTGCAGTATCTCTTTCGATGAAAAGCCGGATCTGTGCGAACTATGCCGGCAATTATGTCTCTATTCTTCCCCCGGAGAAATCAAGCAGTTAGAACAGATGCAGAATATGCTGCAGACAATGGAAACCATGCAGGAAATGTCCCAGACCATGTCCGCCCTGCAGGAAATATTTCCCGATCTTTCCGCCGCTTCGTCTTTCGGTGATTTCCAGGCCTCCGAAAGTAACGGTGACGCGCCGGCAGATTCGGAAAGATCTTCCGGTTCCGGCCATACCGAGCCGTTTTCCATGATGGATATGTTAATGAACATGCTCACTCCGGAGCAAAAAACCATGTTTGAAATGTTTCAACAAAATACGGGCACACAGGAATCAGAGTAAATTTCTTCACACAGTTCAAAGCAAATATTACCGTAATCATGTCAAAAACAAATTCCGCACGAGTCAGATGATGACCGCGCGGCAGAAAGGATGATACCATGACCGGAAACTGGATGGACGATCCTGCCGTTGCGCAGATCGACAGAGCGAAACTTGATTTTCTGCAATCGCTTGTCTTCGAGAGCCAGTCGCTCTCCAGGGAACAGATGATGCCTTTCTTTATGGCGATTGCCAAAAGAGGTATGGACAACCACATTTCTTTCTCGAAAGAAGAAGTCGAAACCATCACCGCAACAATACGCAAATATTCAACGCCGGAGGAACTGGATAAAATCGACAAGCTGATGAAATTACGCAAAAATTAAATACAGTTTCCCATACCGTAAAAACTGCCGCATTTATCCTATTGTCAAATGCGGCAGTTTCTCTAAAATCATTTCTGTACAATATTCACAATTCTGCCCGGAACATAAATCTCTTTTACAATTGTTCCCGTCAGCTTTTCCGCAATCACTTCCTTTGCCTTGGCAATGACCTCATCCTTCGGATCATCTTTGCCGATGGCAAGTGTTGCCCTTGTCTTCCCGTTGATCTGTACCGCTATCTCCACGGTAGATTCCACCGTCTTCGCCTCGTCAAACTCCGGCCATGCAGTCTGATAAACCCTGCCCTCAAAGCCTACCCTCTGCCACAATTCTTCCGTGATATGCGGCGCAACCGGATTCAGCAGTGTAATCAGCGTCTTAAATTCGCCCTTTGTCACAGAATTTTTCTTGTATAAATCATTAATAAGCGCCATCATGGCTGCAATCGCCGTATTATATTTCAGACTCTCGAAATCATTACTTACCTTCTTAATCGTCTGATGCATCTTCGTCTCTAAATCCTCGGAGTACGCCATATCGTCCGTCAGAATATCCTGTAGTTTCCAGACTCTCTCCAGGAAACGCCGGCAGCCTTTGACGCCGTCTTCACTCCATCCTGCGCTGAGTTCAAATGCACCGATAAACATTTCATAGGTTCTGAGCGTATCCGCACCGTACTCCGTCACAATATCATCCGGATTTACGACATTGCCAAGAGATTTGGACATCTTAACTACCGGATGTTCCGCCATCTCACCATATTTCTCTTTCAGCGCCGCCCTCGCTGCCTTCTCGCTGCCATGCTCCTGCAGCAGACTCTTCTGCTCTTCCGCCGGCAGATTGGCAAAATTATGCGGATTCAATCCAAGAATCATCCCGTGTGAAGTCCTCTTGGCATATGGTTCCGGACAGGGAACCGCTTTCTGATCATACAGGAATTTGTGCCAGAATCTGGAATATAACAAGTGCAGAGTCGTATGCTCCATGCCGCCGTTATACCAGTCCACCGGCATCCAGTACTCCAGCGCTTCCTTGCCGGCCAGCGCCTCCGTGTTATCAGGGTCCGTATATCTTAAGAAATACCATGAAGAACCGGCCCACTGCGGCATCGTATCTGTCTCCCTCTGTGCCGGACCGCCGCAGCACGGACATGTAGTGTTGACCCAATCAGTCATCAACGCCAGCGGAGACTCTCCGTTGTCCGTAGGCATATAGCTGTCCACCTCAGGCAGTTCCAGAGGCAGTTCACTCTCCTCAACCGGCACATAACCGCATTTATCGCAGTGCACAATCGGAATCGGCTCTCCCCAGTAACGCTGTCTGGAGAAGACCCAGTCCCTCAGCTTAAAATTCGTTTTCGCACAGCCAATGCCCTTTTCCTCCAGGTAGGCAATCATTCTGGCTTTGGCTTCCTCCACATTAAGACCGCTTATAAAACCGGAATTAACGATCGTGCCTGTCGCTACATCCGTATAGACTTCTTCCTGCACATCCTTACCGCCCGCAACGACTTCAATGATCGGCAGATTAAATTTCTTTGCAAACTCCCAGTCTCTCTCATCATGAGCCGGCACCGCCATGATTGCACCCGTACCGTAACTCATCAGTACATAGTCGGAAACAAAAACCGGTATTTCCACATCACTTACCGGATTGACCGCTGTCAACCCTTCAATCCTGACGCCCGTCTTATCCTTGGCCAGTTCCGCGCGTTCAAAATCAGACTTTCTCGCCGCCTGTTCGCGATAAGCCGCAATTTCATCCCAGTTTTGAATATCGTCTTTATATTTATCCAGAAGCGGATGCTCCGGAGACATAACCATATAAGTCACACCGAACAGCGTATCACATCTGGTCGTGTAAATACGCATTTTGTCCTCTTTGCCTTTGATGATAAAGTCAACTTCCGCACCGGTCGATTTACCGATCCAGTTCTTCTGGGAAACCTTGACCCGCTCCACATAGTCAACCGTGTCCAGACCCTCGATCAGCTGATCCGCATACTCGGTGATCTTAAGCATCCACTGGCTCTTCACCTTGCGCACAACCTCAGAACCGCAGCGCTCACAGACGCCGTTCACAACTTCCTCATTGGCAAGTCCGACCTTACAGGAGGTACACCAGTTAATGGGCATCTCCGACTTATATGCCAGTCCCGCCTTAAATAATTTCAGGAAGATCCACTGTGTCCATTTATAATAATCCGGATCTGTCGTATTGACTTCCCGATCCCAGTCAAAGGAATAGCCGAGCGAATGAAGCTGTCCCTTGAACCGCGCTACATTGTTCTGTGTCACGATCTTCGGATGAATATGATTCTGAATCGCATAGTTCTCCGTAGGGAGTCCGAACGCATCCCAGCCCATCGGATAAAGCACATTATATCCCTGCATTCTTCTCTTTCTCGCAACAATATCCAGCGCCGTATAAGGTCTCGGATGTCCTACATGAAGCCCCTGTCCCGAAGGATACGGAAATTCTACCAGCGCATAGTACTTCGGCCTGGAATAATCGTCGGAAGTTTTAAAAGCCTTCTCGTCGTCCCACGCCTTCTGCCATTTTGTTTCTACTTCTCTGTGATTGTAAATTTCTGCCATTGTATGTTCATGCCTTTCTATATTTAATATATTTCCTCAAATCCCCAATGATGCAAAGCACAATTTTTTATCCACGTTTAATATTGTATTATACTTAACCGATTTGTCAAGCAAATTGCTGAAAAACATAGAAACAGGGCGTGTTGTCCACGCCCCGCTCCTATGCATAAAACCTTCTCTATCTACAGTCGGTTATAGCTTACGGCGTAAAGCACTTCCCCTTATGCCTCACCGCCGGCTTCTGCTACCTTATTTGCTCTTGCAGCGACTTCCTTCTCCTGTACATCACTGGGTGCCTGCTCATATCTTGCAAACTCATACTTATATATGCCGCGTCCCCCCGTCATGGAACGAAGATCGGTGCAATAACCATTCAGACATGCCACCGGAATATCCGCTTCAATAACAGTCTTGCCGTCTCCTGCCGGATTCATGCCAAGCACACGCCCTCTTCTCTTATTCAGGTCACCCATGACATCACCTGTGTAAGAATCAGGCACTGTTACCTGCAAATTGGCAATCGGCTCGAGGAGTACAGGACCTGCTTCCATAAATCCCTTCTTGAATGCCTGAATCGTCGCCATCTTAAATGCCATTTCAGAAGAGTCTACCGGATGATATGATCCGTCATAGAGCACTGCCTTCACACCAACTACCGGATATGCCGCAAGCGGTCCGCTTCCGACGGAATCCTGCAGGCCTTTCTCCACTGCCGGGAAATAGTTCTTTGGCACTGCTCCTCCCACAACCTCCTGCTCAAACACATAAGCAGATTCCAGATCGCCCGATGCCTCGAAACGCATCTTAACGTGACCGTACTGCCCGTGTCCGCCGGACTGCTTCTTATATTTGTATTCTACATCCGATTTCTTTCTTATCGTCTCTCTATAGGCGATCTTCGGATCTGACAATTCAATCTCAACTTTGTATTCGTTGAGCAGTCTGCTGGCAACCACATCCAAGTGAAGGTCACCCATACCATAAAGCAGCGTCTGCTTGTTCTCCGCATCGTTGACAACCCACAGCGTCTGATCTTCATGCCGCATTTTCTGCAATGCCTGCGACACCTTATCTACATCACCTTTATTCTTCGCCTTATATCTTTTATATGTATAAGGCGTAGAAATTTCCGTCTTACCGTAACGTATAATTCTCGCTTTGGTGGACAGCGTATTACCCGTTCTCGCCGCCGTCAGTTTCGCAATGGCACCGATATCCCCCGCATGAAGTTCCTTCACCTCAACCGGCTTATTGCCCTGCATTACATAGAGTTTACTGATCTTCTCCTCAATCTCTTTTTCATCATTATAGATCGTATCGTCATTCTTCAATACACCGGAGCATACCTTAACCAATGAATACTTACCGATAAAAGGATCTACGATCGTCTTAAAGATATATGCCGACTTCGGTTTGGAGAAGTCAAAGTTCGCCTGGAAGATCTCATTGCTCTTCAGGTCGATTCCCGCAAGTTCACGGTTCTCCGGGCTGGGCATATACTTCACAATATCATCAAGCAGTGTATAAATACCCTGGCATAATACATTGGAACCCATAGACATCGGCACAATGCTGCCATCCATGACATTGCTGCGAAGCGCCGCCCTAATCTCTGCCTCTGAAAAGCTGTCCCCGTTAAAATAGCGCTCCATAAACTCTTCACTGGTCTCGGCGACCGCCTCCATCAGTGTATCTCTGCAAAGCTGCAGATTAGCCTTGCTGTACTCCGGCATCTCGCACTCTACAACTTCCTTGCCCTCCCAGCGGTATGCCTGTTCGGTAATGACATTGATATATCCGACAAATTTCTCATTCTCACGAATCGGCAGATGGAAAGGCGCCATCTTCTTGCCATATTTTTTTGTCATATCCTCCACTACCTGACGGAAGGATGCATTATCAATATCCATGTCCGTTACAAATACAAACCTGGGCAGTTTATATTTATCACACAGTTCCCATGCCTTCTCTGTCCCTACTTCTACTCCTGCCTTACCGGACACTACAATAATCGCCGCATCAGACGCACCGACAGCCTCTTCCACTTCTCCGACAAAATCAAAGAATCCCGGCGTATCCAGCACATTGATCTTCACGTCTTCCCACTCAATCGGAACAACAGATGTCGCAATAGATATGTGGCGCTTCTGCTCTTCCTTGCCGAAATCACTTACCGTATTGCCGTCATCTACTTTGCCCATTCTGGAAGTGATACCTGACAGGTAAGCCATCGCCTCCACCAGACTGGTCTTACCACTGCCGCCATGCCCCAGCAAAACCACATTACGAATCTTATCCGTTGTGTAAATATTCATTTCTTGCAATCCTCCAGTTCTGTTATTCACTTATGATTGGGCAGATTGTTCTGTTTGTTGCAGTCCCAAACACAAATTGTAAGTATATTTTACTAAATTATCTCTCGAATTACAATATCAATTATGCGAAATGTATAAAAAAGTAGATTGGGGATCTGCTTCGCAAACTTGCAAATCCTTCTTGTGGGTCAATTTGTATAATGCTATACTTGAAGTAAATTTGCTTCGCAAATTTACTTCGCGAGTTTCGCTGCGCGAACTCGGATTACTTGGACGTTGTTGTATCCGCTTCGCAAATTTACTTCGCGAGTTTCGCTGCGCGAACTCGGATTACTATAGTACAAAGAGGTATAGTGTGAAAAATCACACTGATGTGCTGATTATTTCACTGTCTGAACAAGTTCAGACACAAGTTTGTGCCGGAGCGCCACAAATTTGTGTGATGGCAGACGCAAATTTGATATTTGCGACTTTGCGTTAGCAAAGTCATGCCACTTGTCGCGTAAACGCTCCGGAATGGAGATTA
>CAJTPS010000004.1 GCA_910578555.1 uncultured Lachnospiraceae bacterium | reverse complement strand
TTTTATAATTTAGGCAACTTGGAGAGGTGATAAATGGATTTACCTTTCAGAGCTGGCACGCGCATCCTTTATTTGCAATTTCTTCCATTCCTGTGTTAAAATATAATGATATTTTGTATTACTGCACACAGACGCTTGGAATCTGGAAAGGGCACGCGGCGGTTATGGTGAAAATATACAGAAAACTGATGATTCTATTGGACGGGCGGCAGAAGCGCAAGATGGTGCTGCTTGTCTTTCTTATGCTGATCGGGGCGGTTTTAGAGACGCTGGGCGTCTCCATGATCTATCCGGTCATGAACGTGGTGCTAGAGGAGAATGCGATCGAGAACCATGTGTATCTGCAGGTCATCTGCAGAATTTTTCATACGGACAACAGCAGGGATCTGACGATCATCGTCATGACCGGGCTGATTGTGGTGTTTGCGGCCAAGAATATTTTCCTTTTTTTCCAGCAGAAGATTCAGCTTAAGTTCGTCTATACGAATCAGTTTGCCACTTCCAGAAGAATGATGATCAATTTCATGGAGCGTCCCTATGAGTATTACCTGAATGCCGATACCGCAGTGATCCAGCGCAATATCACATCGGATGTCAATAACATGTACGGGCTGATCCTGTCGCTTTTGCAGTTGATCAGCGAAAGCATCGTATTTGTCTGTCTGGTGGTCGTAAGTCTGGTGGCGGACGTCTGGATGAGCATAACGGTGACGGTGGTTCTTCTCGTAGCATTACTGGTTATCATGTGCATTCTAAAGCCGATCATGAAGAAAGCCGGAGAAGAGAATCAGGATTATTACAGCGGGCTTTATAAATGGATCGATCAGTCGGTCATGGGAATCAAGGAGATCAAGATTGCCCGTAAAGAGAATTATTTTATCAACGAGTATTCCAAATGCGGTGCCGGATATGTCGGCGCGGTACAGCGGTACAATCTCTACAATGCCACGCCTAGGCTGCTGATCGAGACGATGGCGATCGCAAGCATGGTGCTGTATCTGATGGTTCAGATCATCGGCGGAACAGGCGCGATGGATATTCTGCCGCAGATCACACTGCTGGCCATGGTGGCGATGCGGCTGATTCCCTGTGCCAACAGGATCAATAATCATCTGACCTCCATCTCATATTTCGAGCCGTTCTTCATGGGCGTGAGCGACAATCTGCAGGAGGAGATCCGGGACGAGAACATTGATTACGACGAGGAAGCTTATCAGAGAAAGATCGACGTGGAGAAGATGGAGATTAAAAGGGATATTGTGCTGAAAGATATTACCTATAAATATCCCAACACGGACGTGCTGATTTTCGACCACGCCGATATGACCATACCTGTCGGCAAGTCGGTGGGAATCGTGGGGACTTCCGGCGCGGGCAAGACGACTGTGGTGGACATTCTGCTGGGACTGCTGCAGATCGAGACGGGCAGTATTCTTGCGGACGGCGTGGAAGTGCGCGATCATTATGCCTCCTGGCTTAAGAATATCGGCTATATCCCGCAGACGATCTTTATGATCGATTCTACGATTCGTAGAAATGTGGCGTTTGGCTGTCCGGACGAGGATATAGATGACAGCAAGGTGTGGGAGGCACTTAAGGAGGCGCAGCTTGACGAGTTCGTGAGAGGACTTCCGGAAGGTCTGGATACGAGCATCGGTGAGCGGGGGATACGTCTGTCAGGCGGACAGCGGCAGAGGATCGGCATTGCCAGAGCGCTCTTCGAGGACCCGGAGGTGCTGGTGTTAGATGAAGCCACGTCGGCGCTTGACAATGAGACGGAGGCGGCCATCATGGATTCCATTAACAGACTGCACGGGCGCAAGACGTTGATTATTATTGCGCACAGGCTGCAGACGATCGAGAAATGCGATATGGTTTACCGGGTGGCTGATGGCAAGGCGGTTCTAAAGTAGAGAGGGATATAAGAGAGTGTATATATTCTCTGAGAGCAATTTATGTAACTATTAATTGCAGAGAAGGATAGGAGCATTTCCGTCGGAAGACTTCGGATTCTGTCTGCGCTCATCAGAGTAGAACGCTTCGAAATGGAGGGACAGGGTAATCATGAAAAAATTATGGGATTTCGGCTGGGGCATGTATAAGAAGTACGAGGAAGGGATCAATTATCTGATCTTCGGTTTTCTTGCATTTGTACTGAATTATGCGCTCTATTATCTGTTTTCAAAAGTGATGGATCTGCACTATCTGGTGGCGACCGTGCTGTCATGGGCGCTGACGGTAGTGTTTGCGTATTGGACAAACCGTACTTTTGTTTTTAAAAGCAAAAATAAAGATGCGAAGTCCCTGTTCGGGGAATTTGTCTCGTTCATCGGCGCAAGAGTTGCAACGGAGCTTTTGGAAGTCGCGCTTATGTTTCTGATGGTGGACTGCGCGCATCTGAACGAGTTTATCTCCAAGTTTGTGTGTCAGGTGATTGTGATTCTGGCAAACTATTTTCTGAGTAAGTTATGGATCTTTAAGGAAAAAAAGTGACATGAAAAATAGAGGAAAAGGCTATGCGGGGGAAACGACAAGCGAATTTTGAACTGCTGCGTATTGTGGCGATGCTGATGATCATTGTCCTTCACTATCTGAATAAGGGCGGCTTGATCCAGCCATATACACAGGATCATTCCGCGGTGAACTATGCGGCGCATCTCATAGAGGCATTCTGTATTGTCGCGGTGAACTGTTATGTGCTGCTTGGCGGGTATTTTATGGTGGAGTCTGTCTGGAAACCGGGGCGTGTGGTGTCTCTGGCAGCGCAGATTCTTTTTTATTCGCTCCTGATTCCGGTCGTGCTGATCTGTGCCGGTGTGGTATCTCCGGGTAAGTTGTCGGTATATGACTGGCTGAATTATGTGCTGCCGGTCGAGACGGAGCATTACTGGTTTGCCACGGCATACCTGGTTCTGTATCTGTTTGCGCCGCTTCTGGCGGCGGGGGTCAGAGCCGTAGACCGGAAGACACTGCGGACCATCATTGGCGTGCTGGCGCTTTATTTCTGTATCTGGAAGTCTGTCGTGCCGGCGAAGCTGGCGACGGACCGATACGGCTATGACTACGGCTGGTTTTTGTTTCTCTTTCTGATCGCGGCGTATATACGGCTCTACGGGCTGCCGAGGCTCGAGAAGAAGAGAAATGCGGCTTTTCTATATGCAGGTATGTGCCTTGGCATGGCTGTGCTCACTGCGGTATCGGGCAGCCTGGCGGAGGCGCTGCCGCCGCTTGCCTATTATATGGACATGCCGGATACGTATAACCATGTCCTGTGTCTGTTTGCGTCGGTGGGACTGTTTATGCTGTTTCGGGATATGAAACCGTGGGAGGGCGGGGCGGCAGAACGGATCAGGCGGCTTGCGCCCTATACGTTCGGCGTGTATCTGCTGCATGAGCATATCCTGATGCGGTATCAGTGGATGCAGTGGCTTTATGTGGATGCTGTACAGGGAAGCTGGGCGTTTATTCCGCATATGGCCGGGTGTGTGCTGATCGTGTATGCGGTCGGTACAATGGTCGATTGTGTGAGGGCATGGATTTTTCGCGGGGTGCGGAAACTGTTTGTTCAGCGCCGACCGGAGTGAAACGTAGACACCTGGAATGGGCAGATTCTATAACAGGGAGACGGAAAGTGCAGACTTATGAAAAGCGTAGCAAAAGTGTATCATAAATATCAAAACTTCATAGAGCGAGTCGTGTTTCCGGTCATTCTGATTTTATATCCGTTACTCAGAATCCGGCAGGGGATTGATGTGGCGGACACGACGTACAGTCTGGCGAATTTCCAGTATTTTGCGTCCATGGACGGCACGTGGATGGTGGCGACGTTTCTGGCGAATGCGCTCGGCAGTCTGCTCATGCATCTGCCTTACGGCGATACGCTGCCGGGAATGTATTTCTATACGGCGCTGATACAGTCACTTACGGCGCTTGTGGTATATGAGGCGTTTCGCAGGGGAGACCGATCTGCAGGCCGGATGCCGATGCCGCTTGTATTTGCAGGGGAGTTTCTTGCGCTGGGGCTGTGCTGGTGTCCCACCACGGTCTTATATAATTACATGACGTATCTGTTTATGGCGGCGGGGATACTGCTTCTCTACCGTGGTATTCTTAGGGAAGACCGGAGATACTATATCGCGGCCGGTATCTGTCTGGGCGCAAACGTGGCGGTCCGTATGCCGAACGTGGTGCAGGCGGCGTGCATCGTGGCGCTGTGGTACGGCACGGCGGTCTGCGGACGCACATGCCGGCAGGCGGTTCGCGATACACTGTGGTGTATGGCCGGATATGTGACCGGGTTCGGTATGCCGCTTGCGGCGATCTGTATCCGGTACGGCGCCGACGCGTATCCCGCCATGGTGCAGACTATGTTTGCCATGACGGAGAAGGCGACGGACTATAAGCCGGCCGCCATGCTGACGGGCATGTTCGGGGACTACGAGACGGGTTTGTACTGGATGGCTTTCGCAGTCATCTGCATGGCGGGAGGCCTTGTACTTTTTGCACTGCCAAAGAAGCTGTTTCCGGGGATAAAGGGTGCAGAGGTATTGTGCAAAGCAGTTTATGCGGTGGTACTATTGGTACTTCTGCGGTTCTATTGGGGCAGAGGCGTATTCCATTTTCGTTATTATGATTTCGGCAGCGTCTATTATCCGGCAGTGATGTTCTTACTCGTGGCAATTTACACGGCGGTATACTGTCTGTGCAGCAAAAGCATAAGACAGGAACAGAAGATCCTGGCGGTGCTGGTGCTGGTACAGATTTTTGTTACGCCGCTTGGCGGCAATAATCAGCTGTATCCGATCATCAACAATCTGTTTATCGTAGTGCCGTTCGTGCTGTGGATCGCGTATGACCGGCTCGCGGGTGAAAGAGATGCGGTTGAGCAGGGAATGGGTGAAAAGGCGGCAGGCGGCAGGGGAATGAGTGAACCGGAAGATGATGACCGGAGAAAGAGATTGTCCGGAACAGAGGGCAGGTACTGGAAGTTTGTAGTAGGGCTGCCGCTTTTCCTGTTTGTGATATTTCTTTTGATTCAAAGTGTGGGATTTCATAGGCACTTTTCTTTTCAGGACGGCAGAAACGGGGAGACGCGCGATACACTGCTGACAGCGCCAGCCAAAGCGGCGGGTATCTACACCGGTCGGGACAATGCGGCGCGGCTTACGGAACTGGCGGAATATGCGCGGCAGGCACAGCTTGCAGGCAGGGAACTGATCCTGTACGGGGAAGTGCCGGGATTAGGATATCTGCTTGATATGCCCTCGGCGCTGTCCACGTTCTGGCCGGATCTGGACTCCTACCGCATGGTGGAGTACGAGCGGGATATGGCACGGCTGGAAGAGCCGCCCGTGGTGATCGTATCCTCCGCCGTGGCGGCATATCTGAACGGGGATGCGGACGGTATGAACTGGTTCGGCGCAGACCCGGAGAAGCTGGATCAGGACGAGAAACTGCAGATCCTAGGGGTATACATGCAGGAACATTCCTATCAGGAAAGTTTCAGCAACGCCCGCTATGTAGTATATGTGACACCAGAGTGAGAGTGTGGTATACTATAGAAATCATCGAAGCAGCATATAGAGAGGATTACAGATATGATCAACTTTAACGTGCCCCCTTTTACGGGCAAAGAATTTGAGTATATGAAGCAGGCCGTCGAGAACCAGAAGATCTGCGGAGACGGACCCTTTACAAGAAAGTGCAGCGAGTGGATCGAGCGGCAGACCGGTACGGCCCGGTGCCTGCTTACGACTTCTTGCACCCATGCGACGGAGTTGGCGGCGCTGCTGGCGGAAATCAAGCCGGGGGACGAGGTGATCATGCCGTCCTATACATTCGTGTCCACGGCGGATGCATTTGTGCTGCGCGGTGCGACGGCCGTATTCGTGGATATCAGACCGGACACTATGAATATGGACGAGCGTCTGATCGAGGATGCCGTGACGGAGCATACCAGAGCCATTGTGCCGGTACACTATGCAGGTGTGGGCTGCGAGATGGACGCAATCATGGACATTGCGAGACGGCATAACCTGATGGTGGTCGAGGATGCGGCACAGGGAATCATGGCTTCCTATAAAGGCAGGCCGCTTGGAACCTTCGGGGATTTTGGCTGCTTCAGCTTCCACGAGACGAAGAATTTCAGTATGGGTGAGGGCGGTGCGCTGCTCATACGGGACGAACAGTATATTGAGGCGGCGGAAATCTATCGGGAAAAGGGAACGGACAGGAGCAAATATTACCGCGGGCAGGTAGATAAGTACCGCTGGCAGAACTATGGGTCTTCCTATCTGCCCAGCGACATGAATGCCGCTTATCTGTACGCGCAGTTAGAACAGGCGGAGGAGATCACGCAGGCAAGACTTAACAGATGGAAGCAGTATCAGGAACTGCTTTCACCGCTGGCGGAGGCGGGGAAGATCGAACTGCCTTATGTGCCGGAGCACTGTGAACATAACGGACATATGTTTTATATTAAGACGAAAGATATGGAGGAGCGGACCAGACTGATTAATTTCCTGGCGGAGAAGGATATTCTGGCAGTATTCCACTATGTGCCGCTGCACTCTGCGCCGGCAGGCATGAAGTTCGGCAGATTCCACGGGGAGGATAAGTATACGACAAAGGAAAGTGATAGACTGTTGCGCCTGCCTATGTTCTATACGCTGACCGCGGACGAGACGGAGTACATTGCGGAGCAGGTGAAGGATTTCTACTGTTAAGAGACGAAAAAGGTACTGCCTGAATGATGGTATGTGCGACAACGCTTTTGACAAAAGCGGATGCATATAGGACCAGGCAAAACAGCGTCCGTGAAAGGAATTCAGAGGGTATGCAGTCCATGGAACAGGACAGGGGAATAAGAAAATATGAGAACTGCATACTTGCGCTGGTCTTCATAGCAGCCAACGTGATTCTGATGGGAATCTGCTTTGACTTCTATTATGACTTAAATGATGACACGATGATGCATGATATTATGGCGGGCATATACAGCGGAACACCCGACGGGCATAACATGCAGACGCTGTATCCGCTGGGCGCGCTGATTGCGCTGTGCTATAGAATGTGCAGGACGATACCGTGGTACGGACTGTTTCTGTGCCTGTGCCAGTTCGGAAGTTTTTATCTGGCCGGCATGAGGCTGTGTGCGCTGTGTGGAAGCAGAACAGAGTATACGGGGCAAAAGCGCGGGGACGGGAACCTGCTGCGTAAATGTGCCGTTCTTCTTGGCTTATCACTGTATTTATGGGGTGTGTGCCTGTCCCATCTGATCAATATACAGTATACGATTACCTGCACGATGCTGTCAGCGGCGGCGATCTTTTTATTTCTGACCACGCCGGCGGGGTTAGATACGCGCCGGTTTGTTGTAAAAAATATTCCTTCCGTTATCCTTGTGGTGACGGCTTATCAGTTACGCTCTGAGATGCTGCTGCTCACTTTTCCCCTGATCTGTCTGGCGGGGCTGTATCGTCTCGTGGAGGAGCGGAAGATATTCCTGAAAGAAAATCTATACAAATACGGCGGCGTGCTGGGGATCATACTAATTGGAATGTTTCTGTCTTTCTTGGCGGACAAGGCTGCATACAGCAGTGCGCAGTGGAAAGATTTCAGGGAATTCTTCGATGCCAGAACGACGGTCTATGACTTTTACCCGGAACTCATCACCGATGACAGTTACAGCGGCGCGCTTACGGAACTTGGTGCAGCACCGCATCAACAGATGCTGCTTCGCAATTACAATTTTGGACTGGATGAAGCGATCGACACAGCGCTGTTGTCAGAACTGGCGGATTATGCCGTGCATACGATCGGCGCCTCGAAGGACTGGCCGGGCATTTTTCGGGAAAAGCTTGGCTTCTACCGATACCGGACTTTGCACAGCGGCGACGCGCCTTACAATATCATGGTGCTCTGGGCGTATGCGGCGGTGTTTGTGACGGGCATTTTAACGGCGTGGCGGCTGCCCGCAGCAGAGGACAAGCCGGAACAGGGCGGAAATCTTGTAAGACCGGCAGGGCATAACAGGAGCCGGAAATATGCGAAGACTGCCGGAGAGAGGACAGGCAGACGATATGCTTTCGTGTGGCAGCTGGTATTACTGGCTGCAGTGCGCAGCGCGCTGTGGATGTTTATTCTCATGAGAGGACGTGATCCCGAGCGGATCACACATTCCTTGTATCTTGCGGAGTTTGCGCTGCTTATGGGTATGCTGGTACTAAGACTGCGGGCGGATGACGGCAGTATGGGCGGTGCAGTGCGGGGGCATGCGCCGGCTGGCAGAAACGCGCGATGCGCCGATACGATGTTCGGACAAGGTATCAAGCGCGGCATGGCGGTTCTGGCAGGCGTGCTTCTTATAGCCGCACTGATGGACAGTGTCCCGGCAGCGCGGGAGGATCAGATGCGCAGGGAGCTGGTCAATCAGGATCAGGAGGCGGTCGATGCGTACTGCAGAGCGCATGAGGGAAATTTCTATTTTGAGGACGTGTATTCCACGGTGGCATTTTCGCGCAGATTGTTTGACGATTCCGACAACGGCTATGCCAATTATGATATCATGGGCGGATGGATGTGTAAGAGTCCGCTGTACCGTGAGAAACTGCGGCGGTCGGGAATCGACAACGCAGACGAGGCCCTGTGTACGCAGGATCATGTGTATTTTATCATGTCCAGTGCTGAGCAGGCAGAGCGCGGACTGGACTGGATCACGGCGTATTATGCGGCGCATAATATCGTGGTGACGGCAGAGCAGGCGGATGTGATCGGAGACGCCGGGACATATCGTGTTTACCGGATTGAAGTCAGATAATCGACGCATACACGCTGCGGCAGCAGTGTGAAATGTTTTGCGATATATCAGAAAGCGGAAGAAGGAGAGCGTTTACAGACAAAACGATGCAGAATAAGGTTGACCTGCGCCTGATGACAGAGGAAGATACGGACAGAATTGTCGCGTGGCGCAATAAGGATTTTGTGCAGACAAACTTTATATATCAGGAGCCTTTTACAAGAGAGGGACATCTGTCGTGGATTCGGAACCAGGTGGAGAAGGGGCATGTAGTACAGTTCATCATCTGCCTGCCCGGCGGCCGGGAGATCGGCAGCGTTTATTTCCGTGATATTGACAGGGATCAGGGCGCTGCCGAGTACGGAATTTTTATCGGGGAAGAGGAGGCGCTCGGACACGGTTACGGTACGGCGGCGGCGAGGGAGGCGCTTTACTATGCTTTTACGAAGCTGTCTCTGCGGAAGATCTATCTGCGCTTTCTGGCGGACAATACGGCGGCCCGGAAGAGTTATGAGCATGCCGGTTTTGTTATGACGGACAGGAAAGAGACTGTCATGACGAAGCAGGGGAGGCGGGAAGTGTTTTTTATGGAGATTGACAGGGAGCGGTTTATGGCGATGTATGAAGCGGAGATTGGAGAATAAGCCTGCTGCTGAGATTATGTCAGGGGCAGTTTGGATATGGAGGAAACGATGACGAAACTTGTAAGCTTTGTAATCCCGTGTTACCGGTCGGCACAGACCATCGGTAAGGTAGTGGAAGAGATCGAAAGCACAATGAAAGACATGCCGGCGTATGACTATGAGATCGTGCTGGTCAACGACAGTTCTCCGGATGATACATTCGGGGTGATTCGGGAGCTTTGTGCCGGACGCAGTGACATATGCGGGATTGATCTGGCGAAGAATTTCGGGCAGCATGCGGCGCTGATGGCGGGTATGCGTCATACGCACGGAGATGTGGTGGTATGTCTGGACGATGACGGGCAGACGCCTGCAGACGAGGCCGGCAGACTGCTTGCCAAGATTGAAGAAGGCTATGACGTCGTATATGCCAGATACGGGCATAAACAGCATTCGGGATTCCGCAATTTCGGGAGCCGTGTCAATGAACTGATGACGAGAGTGATGCTGGGGAAACCGAAAGACTTATATCTCTCCAGTTATTTTGCGGTCAGAAGATATGTGGTGGATGAGATGCTGCGCTATGACAATCCGTATCCGTATGTGATTGGGCTTGTGCTTCGTGCCACCAGGAACATCACCAATGTGGAAGTGACCCATAGAGAGCGGGAGACGGGGACGTCGGGATATACTATAGGCAAGCTGCTGGGATTGTGGTTTAACGGATTTACCGCTTTCAGCATCAAACCGCTGCGGATTGCAACGGCAGTAGGGTGTCTGACTGCATGTGCGGGATTCCTGTACGGAATCTATACGATCGTTAAGAAATTCATGAACCCGAATGTACCCGTTGGATTCAGCGCCATGATGGCGGCGCTGGTGTTCCTCGGCGGCATGATTATGCTGATGCTGGGTCTGATCGGGGAATATATCGGGAGAATCTATATATCACTGAATAACTCCCCCCAGTATGTGATTCGGGAGTGCCTGAACGAGCCGGAGCAAAGCGATGAATGAGAATGAATTTGGAATCAAAATGAAACTGAGTACGGTGGCTTTCCTGTTGGCAACGGCGGGAACGCTCTGCTTTCCTCAGGTTTTAAATCTGAAAGAGAATACCATCGGCTTCACGAACAGTATATTTGCGGTTTTCATGTGGCTGCTGTGTTTGTGTGCAGTGAACCGCTCTCTGCAGACGATCGATCTGCATAACCGGAGAGGGTGGACGATCGCGGGCATCCTGTCCGGACTGTTTACTGCGGCGATGCTGTTCGGCGTTCGTCTCGACGCGGTGGGAAACGTGAATTTTAAGGACTGGAAACTGTGGGTTTCACTGCCGGTTCTGACATGTCTGTTCACCGTTCTGGTGAGAAAGTTTTGGGATTTTCTGGGCGGCATGGAGGGGCGGAAGAACAGGCTTGCGAAGCATATCAGGATGCCTGAGGCGCCACAGCGCGCGGCAAAATATGCGAACCTGTTCACATTTATTTTTATGATCGTGTGCTGGCTGCCGGTACTGCTTGCGGTGTATCCGGGATTCTTTGTCTATGATGCACAGGATGAATGGCTGCAGGTGGCATCCAGAAATTTTAATACGCATCATCCGCTGGTCCATGTACTTATGCTGGGCGGCATCATCTGTGCGGTGCATAAAGTGACGGATTCCTATAATCTGGGGATTGCCTGTTATATGGTGGTGCAGATGATGATTGTTTCAGGCGGATTTACCTATCTGCTTTCTTTCATGCGGCGGCGGAAGGTTTCCCGCGGGGTCCGTCTGCTTTCGCTGCTCTACTTTGCCTTCTTTCCGGTGATCGTGATGTTTACGCTCTGCTCCGCCAAAGATGCGCTGTTTACGGTGGCATTATTACTTCTGCTGCTGGCGCTTTTAGATATGGGCAGCGAAGAACAGCAGTTTTTTACATCAAACCGCAAAATGCTTTTCTTTGTGCTGAGTGCCGTGGCCATGATGCTGTTTCGCAAAAACGGCGTCTACGCGTTTGCCGTGATGGTGCCGATTCTGCTCGTTTATCATAAACAGAATCTGAAGAAAACCGGACTTCTCATCGGTATGATTTTTCTTGCCTATTTCGTAATTAACACAGGGCTGACGGTAGCGTTTCATGCAACAGGAGGAGAGAATCAGGAAATCCTTACGGTTCCGATCCAGCAGCTTGCAAGAACCTATAAATTCAACAGGGAAGCCTTCGAGCAGGAGGATATCGACACACTGCACGAGATCCTGCCGGAAGAGGCGCTGGTGTTATACAATCCCAAGCTGTCCGATCCGGTGAAGGTCCGTTTTCAGAATGAAGTATTTGCCGCGGACAAGTCGAAGTATGCAGGACTTTGGCTGCGGATCGGATTAAAGAAGCCTTTATCCTATATCAATGCATGGCTCGTGAACTCCTATGGCTTCTGGTATCCCGATACGGTGATCGATGTCTATTCCGGTAACACCGTGTTTACGTTCACATATGGGGAGAGCTCTTATTTCGGTTATGAGGTGGAGGAGCCGGGATTCAGGGACAGCAAGATTCCATGGCTTGACGAGGCATATCGTAAGCTGGCGCTGGAGATTTCTCAGGAAAAAATTCCGATCTATTCCATGCTCTATTCTCCTGGCGGGATATTCTGGTGTATCGCCTTCGTGTTCGCATATATGCTGTACCGGCGCAAGTACAATATCGTGATCCCCTATATGATGGTGCTTACGGTCTGGCTTACGGTTCTGCTAGGACCGACCTATCTGCCCCGGTATGTGCTGATCTTCTGGTACGGGTTGCCGCTGTTTGCGGCCATGCTCCTGGAAGAGGTGTAGTGCGGCCTTGCCTTTAGTTGTAAAAAATATACAATCGTGATATACTAAGCAATGATATTCCGACGGCTGATTATAATATGCGGCCGGACTGTTATGATATTTTGAAGAAGATCGGGAATCGACAATGAACAGAATAATCACTAGAAGAGAGGCGATCTGCGAAACGGTCTGGATTATCGTGCTGTGTGCGCTGCTTGCGCTATGGCCGGTTCGTCTGATTAAGGAAACGGTGACTGCCAACGGCAGGACACTTCCGGAGACGTTCATGGAATCTGAAGAGATCACATCAGGTTATGTGGTACAGCAGATGTTCATCGCCCAGTATGACAGACTGAAAAATATTAATATTTATATCCACGAGGGAACGGCAGGAGAGGAATTTAACTTCGTATTATATGATGCAGCCATGCAGGTGATCATGCAGCAGGTGATCGACACGAAAGATATGAAGCACATTCCGGGATACTGCACGGTGCAGGTCAACATCGATACGCAGGTAGGAAGGGAATATTATTTCCTACTGCAGGGGATCGAAGAACCGTTTCGGGTTGCATATCAATATACATCGCAGACAGATAATATTTATAACGGTACACTGTACTACGGCAATGTGGAAGACACGCAGCGCTGTATGATTGCCGCGTATGAGTACGAGGTACCGCTTCGCAAGGGCAAGACACTGCTGTGTGCTGCCCTGTTTGTGTTGTTTGCTGTTGCCGTTACTTATCTGACGGGAAAGTATTATGGCAGACGGCCGGAGAGAAATATACTGGTTACGGTGGAACAGACTGTCAAAGCAGTGTGCAATCCCCTTATTGTGATTGCAGCAGTCGTGGCATGCGCGGCGGTATGGCCCTGCAGACTGTTTACGACCAATACCGTGTCGATTTTGTTTTATGAGGGGAGCATCCTGCTGACGGCAGTGCTGTTGCTCTATGCAGTCAATCATGACCGGACAGGCTGTGCTTCGGACAGAACGATATTTGACGTCCTGGAAGCGAACATGCGAAACGGTCTGCAGTCTGCTGCGATCGCAGGAGCACTCTGGGCATGCTGTAATTACATGAACGGTCTGTATGAGATCCATCATACCGCAGCATACAGGCAGCAGCTGATTTTCTTCGCGCTGGCGGTCATTGTGACTTATAAGCGAAAAGACATTTTTAATATTATTAATCTGGTGTATCTGATTGCGGCGGCTTTCCTTGCACAGCGTTATTATCACAGCGCCATGGCGGCACTGACGGACCCGGAGGAGATGGAGATCCTTACAGTGAAACTCACCGTCTGGGCGGGGATTCTTGCGGGACTGGTAGTGATTGGCACGATACGGGTTCTGGTACGGAGACAGGTTAAGGGCATAAGCGCTGCGTATGGAATTCTGGTGGCGGTGTTTTTTGCGGCGATCATGTTGTATCGTAATACACGGGGATGGCCTATTTATCTGGTATGTGCTTTTGTGCTGTTCTATGTGAATATGGCGGCATGGGAGGGCAAGGCGTCTCTGCTTCGCAATATCTGTAACGGTATCCTGGTGCACTTCGGCATCATGGTGCTGTACTGTCTGCTGCACAGACCGTATATGTTCTTCCGATATTACAGATATCCGTTTATTTTCCACACGGTGACGATGTCTGCGGTATACCTGGCGCTTGTAGTGTGTGCCGCGTTTGTAAAGTTTCTGGATGCATACGGGAGAAACCGGCGGTTTGCGGCTGTATATAAAGAATTGTTTCTGTTTGGCGTGTCGGCTGTGTATCTGTTATTGACGCTGTCGAGAACAGGGTATCTGGCAGTTATGGTCATGGCGGTGGTGATGATTCCCGTAACATGCTTCTCCATGAAGAACCGATGGCGCAGTATGCTGCGAAGCGGCGCTATGATGCTGCTTGCGGCGGTCATCTGTTTTCCGGTGGTCTTTACGGCACAGAGAATGGTTCCCGCCGTGACCGCCAGACCGGAAATGCATGAGATCGAGGAACTGCCTGTGGAGATCGTGCACGGCAGGGACATGGATTCCTATTATTATATTACGATTCAACGGTTCATACAGGTGTTTCAGATGAAAGTGCTGGGCATACCGGAGGTGGAGAGCCTGCGGGCGATCTATATGGTTGCGGATGCACAAGAAGAGTGCGCAGGAGGACTCGTGACGGCGGAAGGTGAGGACATTCTTCTGGCTGCGGCAAGGGATACGGGGGCCGGTCTGAGGAATGCGTCTGTGGAAAACAGGATTGCCTCGGAGGAAGGCGCGATAGATCTCGCATCTGCGGATACGCAGGCAAAAGGTAATGACGGTGAGGAGCAGGAGGAAGAATATTCCTACACAAACGGAAGACTAGAAATTTTCAGGCTGTATTATAATAATCTGAACAAGGCCGGCCATGACGATATGGGTATTATGGAGCCGAACGGTCATTATAACGTCCATGCGCACAATATCTATCTGCAGGTTGCTTATGATCACGGCATCTATGTGGGCGTGATATTTATTCTGCTGGGCGTCGGCACGCTGGTGCAGGCGGCAGTGTACTATCATAGACGCAAAGAGGACAGAGTATGTGCGGCGCTGCCGCTTGCCCTGCTGATTCTCTTCGCGGTAGCGGGGCTGACGGAATGGATCTTCCATCCATGCAGTTCCATTGCATTCTGTTTACTGTTGACAATGGCACCGCTCCTGATTGACAGGAAAGAAGCGGCGTAGGAAAAGAACTATGAAAAAAGAGAGAAAACCTTTTAATGTAAAGCTTTTTTACCGGAGAACCTGCCTGATCGTATATGATATTATCAGTGTGGTTCTGGCGAGCTACCTGGCGATCGTGATGCGCTATGAGTTCCGGGTGGATGAGATACCCGAGCATTTCATGAGCCCGATCGAGCATGTGATGCCGCTCAATATTGTGGTGACGCTGGGGATCTTCTATCTATTCCGCCTCTATAGCAGTCTGTGGGCTTTTGCAGGGGAGACGGAATTGCAGAACATCGTGGTATCCTGCGCGCTGTCTACGCTTGTAAATGGCGTTTGCCTGCAGTTTTTCAGAACCTCGTCCAGAGCGGTACCCAAGAGTTACTATTTCTTTTATTTATTCCTGCTGATCACATGTATCTTCTGCAGCCGTTTCTCCTACCGTTTTTTCCGCGGGCTGAAACATAAGCAGCAGAATAAGAAGAACCGGATTGCCGTGATGGTGATCGGCGCGGGGGAGGCTGCCAATCTGATCATTAAGGAGATTGTCAACAGCAATTTCTCGACCATGGTCATCAAGTGCATTATTGATGATGATAAGGGGAAGTGGGGCAGATTTATCCAGGGCATCAAGGTGGTCGGCGGCCGTGACAAGATCGTGGAGTGTGCCGATATCTATGATGTGGATGAGATTATCGTGGCGATGCCGTCAGCCAGCAGGGCGGAGATTAAGAACATTCTGGAAATCTGTAAAGATACAAACTGTAAGCTGCGTTCCCTGCCGGGCATGTATCAGCTTGTGAACGGTGAGGTCAATGTCAGTAAACTGCGTGACGTGGAGGTGGAGGATCTGCTGGGCAGAGATCCGATCAGCGTGGATCTGGATTCCATTCTCGGTTATGTGCAGGGCAAGGCGGTGCTGGTCACCGGCGGCGGCGGCTCCATCGGCAGTGAACTGTGTCGTCAGATCGCGATACACAGACCGAAACGGCTTATTATCGTAGATATCTATGAGAATACGGTCTATGATGTACAGCAGGAGCTGAAGGCGAAATATCCGGAGCTGGATCTGGTGGTACTGATTGCATCCGTGCGCAATACCAACCGCATGAATTATATTTTCTCGAAATATCGGCCGGATATCGTATACCATGCCGCGGCGCATAAGCATGTACCGCTTATGGAGGACAGTCCTACCGAGGCGATCAAGAATAATGTGTTCGGTACCTTTAAGACCGCGCAGGCAGCTGCCATGAGCGGTGTACAGCGATTTGTCATGATCTCCACTGACAAGGCGGTAAACCCGACGAACATCATGGGAGCCAGCAAACGGATCTGTGAGATGATCATACAGACCTTTGACAAGCATTATGAGACGGAATTTGTGGCAGTCCGGTTCGGAAACGTGCTGGGCAGTAACGGCAGCGTGATTCCTCTGTTCCGCAAGCAGATCGCGGCGGGCGGTCCGGTTACCGTGACCCACCCGGATATCATACGTTATTTTATGACGATCCCAGAGGCGGTTTCGCTTGTCCTGCAGGCCGGCGCCTATGCGAAGGGCGGCGAGATTTTCGTGCTGGATATGGGAGAACCCGTGAAAATACTCGATCTGGCACATAATCTGATCAAACTGTCGGGCTACCGTGTGGGAGATGATATTAAGATCAAGTTTACGGGACTTCGCCCCGGCGAGAAACTGTATGAAGAACTGCTCATGGACGAAGAGGGCATGAAGGACACCGCAAACAGGATGATTCATATCGGGAAACCGATCGAACTCGATGAGCATGAATTTTTTACGCAGTTAAAAGAATTGAAGGATGAGTGTCAGGTTGAAAATTCGGATATCAGACCGTTGATCAAGAGGATCGTTCCAACTTATCACAGTCAGGGCGATGAGGTACTGAAAGAAACGGTGTAATGCGATAGAGGGATGCGGCTGATCAGGGTATGGCATACAGAGCGGAGAGGTTTGGCAGGAACAGAAAGGAAGAGTGTCTGTTATGGAAAAGAAAAGGATATACTTATCGTGTCCGACTATGCACGACGAGGAACAGAAGTATGTGAAGGAAGCGTTTGAAACGAACTGGGTGGCGCCGCTGGGCCCTAATGTCAGCGCTTTTGAACAGGAGATCGCGGATTATACGGGATGCGGTCATGCGGCGGCGCTAAGTGCGGGAACGGCGGCGATCCATCTGGCGCTTAAACTGATCGGGGCGGGACCCGGCGATATTGTGTTTGTGTCGGATCTGACTTTCTCAGCATCCTGTAATCCGATTGTATATGAGGCTGCGACGCCCGTGTTTATCGATGCGGAACCGGATACCTGGAACATGTCTCCGGAAGCGCTGCGCAGGGCATTTGAGAAATATCCGCATCCAAAGGCGGTAATCTGTGTGCACCTCTATGGTACGCCTGCGAAACTGGATGAGATCATGGCGATCTGTGAAGAGCACCATGTACCGATGATCGAGGATGCGGCGGAATCTTTAAGCAGTACGTACAAAGGACGTCATACGGGTACTTTCGGCAAATACGGAATCTATTCTTTTAACGGCAATAAGATTATTACGACTTCCGGCGGCGGCATGCTGGTGTCGGCCGACGAGGAAGCGACAAAACAGGCGACATTCCTGGCTACACAGGCGAGAGATCCGGCCAGACATTATCAGCATTCTCAGATTGGATATAATTACCGCATGAGCAATGTCACGGCGGGGATCGGCAGAGGGCAGCTTCTTCATATAGAGGAGCATAAGGCGAAAAAACAGGCAATCTACAGGCAGTATCGGGAAGCTTTCGCGGATCTGCCGCAGATTGCCATGAATCCGTTGAATCCTGATGGAGACGCAAACTGCTGGCTGTCATGCATGACAATTGAGAACGGGTGTAACGTAACACCTGATATGTTAATGGATGCGCTGGCAGAAGAAAATATAGAGACGAGACCGATCTGGAAGCCGATGCACCTGCAGCCAGTCTTTGAGAAATGTGATTTTATTGCCTATCACGAGGACGGCAGCAGTGTGGGGACAGATGTGTTTTACAGAGGACTCTGTCTGCCCAGCGATATCAAGAACACAGAGGAAGATATGGAACTGATCATCCGCACGGTGCGCAGGTGTTTCGGAAACGAGTAGAGGATAACAGGTTGAACGGAGAGGGTCATGTATTCTTTTGAGGACAAAGAGAAACAATTGATGTGTGAAGAGATTGCTCATTTTTTTAAGGAGGAGCATGATCTGGATCTGGGGATGATCGGAACCGGCAGAGTACTTGATTTTTTTCAGGAGATGCTGGGAAACAGAATATATAACAAGGCGCTGGAGGATGCGAAGCGTTTCTTTGAGAAATACGCGGATAACATGGAGACGGATTATTATGCTTTGTACCGGGATGTGAGATAAAGAGGAGTAGTGTGAAAAATAAATTTTTCACACGCGAGATTTGTGTCTGCGTACACTTGACACAAACTCGTTGATGCGCAAAGAGCGTGCGCAGAAATGAGGAATAGCATATGTATAAGAAATGTATCAAGCGAGCTTTAGATTTTCTGCTGTCACTGTGTGGTATTATAGTGCTCAGTCCGATCCTGCTGGTACTCTGTATTCTGGTGCGCGTGAAGCTGGGAAGTCCGGTTTTGTTCCGGCAGGAGCGCCCGGGAAAGAATGAAAAGATCTTTACGCTGTGTAAATTCCGTACGATGACGGATGAAAAAGACGAGAACGGCAGGCTGCTGCCGGATGCGGTTCGGCTGACGAAGTTCGGCAGATTTCTGCGAGGGACGAGTCTGGACGAACTGCCGGAACTGTTTAATATACTGAAAGGGGATATGAGCATCATAGGGCCGAGACCGCTTCTGGTATCGTATCTGCCTTATTACAGTGAGCGTGAGAAACTTCGGCACAGCGTGCGTCCCGGTCTGACGGGCTTAGCGCAGGTCAGCGGCCGCAATTATATCGACTGGGACAGGCGGCTTGCCAGGGATGTGGAATATGTGGAGCACCTTACTTTCGGGATGGATGTGAAAGTACTGTGGCTGACAGTGAAGACGGTGCTTGGACATACCGACGAGGTGGCGGAGGATACCAATGCGGTGGAGGGCAATTTTGCGGAGATCCGCAGGAAGAGAATGGAAGAACAGAGAAAGGCACAGGTGTCAGATTGAATATATTGATATTGAGCGCGGGCACGCGGAATAAGATCGTACAGTATTTCAAAAAGGAATTAGCCGGCAGAGGCAGGGTGATCGCTGCGGACTGCAGTAATCTGGCACCGGCTGTCTATGATGCGGATGCCTTTTATCTGGTACCGCGCATCACGGCGCCGGATTATGTGGAAGTGATTCTGGATATTTGTAGGAAGGAAAAAATAACGGGTGTCTTCTCACTGATTGACCCGGAACTGAGTATGCTGGCGAAGGAGCGGGATAGATTTGTGGCGATTGGCACCACACCGATCGTATCGGATTATGATCTGGTGGAAACCTGTTTTCATAAAGACAGGATGTATGAACTGCTCGGCAGAATGCAGATTCCGACCGGTAGATGCTATCTTGACAAGGAATGTTTCTATCAGGCGGTGGAAGAGGGAGAGATCTCTTATCCGGTGTTTGTGAAGCCGGTGTGCGGCAGCGCAAGCCTGCATATCAACAAGGTGGAGGGTCGTAAGGAGATCGAGGTGCTGTATGATCTTTACGATGATCTGATGATACAGGAGTACATGGACGGGCCGGAATACGGCGCGGATGTGTATATTGATATGATAAGCGGTAAATGTACTTCGATCTTTATCAAGAAGAAGATCAGGATGCGCGCCGGGGAGACGGACAAATCCGTGTCCTGCAAAGAGGAGAAGCTGTTTGAGCTGATCAGGGGATTTGCAGAGGAATGCGGATTCCGGGGGATGATCGATATCGATATCTTTGAGATCGGCGGCACTTACTACATTTCCGAGGTTAATCCCCGCTTCGGCGGCGGTTACCCGCATGCGCATGTCTGCGGCGTCAATATGGCGGCATCGGTGATCCGGAATCTGGAGGGGCAGGAGAATGCGGTTGATATCGGGAATTATCCGGAAAATATCAGTATGATGAAATATAATGAGATCGCGGTCCGCGACATGAACGGGGAAGAAATCGTTATGTAATGGGAGATAATTATGAGCAGAATACTGGTTTTGACAAATTCTTCCGGCGGACTGTATGATTTCCGCAACGAGTTCGTGCAGGCGATGCTGGCGGAGCATGAGGTGTATGTCAGCATGCCGGACGATGTGAAGGAGAAGGAACTGACGGCAGAAGGATGCCGGATCATTAAGACGGCGATCAACCGCAGGGGCATTAATCCGCTGGAGGATCTGAAGCTGCACCGCGCGTATTGCGGATTGATGAAGGAACTGCGGCCCGATCTGGTGGTGACATACACGATCAAACCGAATATATACGGCGGATTTGCCGCCGCGAGGCGTAAGATTCCGTATATTGCCACGATTACGGGGCTGGGCGGGGCTTTTGACCGGACGGGGATTCTCCTGAAGGTGATCGTTACCATGTACCGGGCAGGACTCAGGAAAGCGGCATGTGTTTTCTTCCAGAATGAGGAGAACAGGGGGATTTTTCAAAGACTCGGCATTACGGCGAAGAAGACGCGCATGGTCATGGGCTCCGGCGTGAATCTGGACAGGCACCGGTACGAGGAATATCCGGATGGTGACGAGACGCATTTTCTCTATGTAGGCAGGGTGATGAAGGAGCGCGGTATTCTGGAGTATATCGAAGCGGCGAGAGCGTTACATAGCGAGAAGGTTTTCTTTGATATCATGGGGTATTGTGACGAAGATTATCAGGATATGCTGGATGCGCTGGAGCAGGAAGGCATAGTACGCCAGATCGGCTTTCATACAGAGGTACATCCCTATCTGGCGGCGGCGGGTGCGATCGTGGTAGCGTCTTTTCATGAAGGGATGTCCAATGCGCTGATCGAAGGTGCGGCTACGGGAAGACCGGTGATTGCTTCCAATATCAGCGGCTGTCTGGAGGCTTTCGAGGAGGGAAAGACCGGATTTGGCTTTACACCCGGTCATGCGGACGAACTGATCAGGGCGATGCAGAAATTCCTGGCGCTTTCCGTCGATGCGCGTGCCGCAATGGGGCGCAGGGGCAGGGAGAAGATGGAACGGGAGTTCGACCGTAAGTTTGTGACAGAGGAATACATGGATGAGGTGAAGCAGCTTCTCGGACAAAAGTAATGTTATTATGATATCACGTGTTATTCTACGAGCGAACTGCTGACGTATAGAGCGGATAAGACAATAGAGAAACATATATGAAATCAATGCGCTGTCTTAACAAAGTGGAGACAAAAGCAGCGCGGAAATGGAGCAAAAAATGGACTTATATGCGAAGATTGTAAAGGGAGAAGAAAAAATATCTCTCGTGGGACTCGGCTATGTGGGTATGCCGATTGCCGTCGCTTTTGCGAGAAAGACGGGCGTGGTGGGGTTCGACCTTAATAAGAAGAAGATTGAACTGTATAAGAACGGGATTGATCCGACCAACGAGGTGGGCGATGAGGTAATCAGAAACACGAAGGTAGACTTTACTGCAGATCCCGCGAAACTGCGGGAGGCGAAGTTTCATATCGTGGCAGTACCGACGCCGGTCAATGACGATCATACGCCGGATTTGTCGCCGGTGGAGGGCGCCAGCCGCATTCTGGGGCAGAACCTGACGAAGGGTTCGATCGTCGTATTTGAATCAACGGTCTACCCCGGCGTTACGGAGGAGATCTGTGTGCCGATTCTGGAACAGGAGTCGGGGCTAAAATGCGGGGAGGATTTCAAGATCGGTTATTCTCCGGAACGGATCAATCCCGGGGACAAGGTTCACAGACTGGAGACTATCACGAAGATCGTATCCGGCATGGACGAGGAGGCGCTGGATACCATAGCCAGAGTATATGAACTGGTGGTGGAGGCGGGCGTATACCGCGCGGAATCCATCAAGGTGGCGGAAGCCGCGAAGGTAATTGAAAACAGCCAGCGGGATATCAACATTGCATTTATGAACGAACTGTCCATGATCTTTCACAAGATGGATATCGACACTAAGGCGGTGCTGGATGCCGCAGGAACGAAGTGGAACTTCCTGAAATTCATGCCCGGTCTTGTGGGCGGTCACTGTATCGGTGTAGACCCGTATTATCTGACTTATAAGGCGGAGGAACTGGGCTATCACTCCCAGATCATCCTGTCCGGACGCCGGATCAACGACGATATGGGTAAATACGTGGCGGAGAGTCTCGTGAAGAGTCTGATCAAGGCGGATATTCCGGTTAAGCGCGCCCGTGTGGCAATCCTGGGCTTCACGTTTAAAGAGAACTGCCCCGATACGAGAAATACGAAAGTGATCGACATCTATAAAGAACTGGGAGAATACGGGATCGCCCCCATGGTGGTGGACCCTGCAGCGGATGCGGATGAGGCGGAACGGCTGTATGGGATAACTTTCCAGACAATGGAAGAGGTCAGGGGTATGGACGCGGTGATCATTGCGGTAGCGCATGAAGATTTCCTGAAGCTTGACAGGGAGCAGATCGCCGCATTCTATGAGCCGTCGCATAAGCGTAAAGTTTTGCTGGATATTAAGGGACTGTTAGACAGGAAGGAATACCTGACAGAGGATTATCTGTATTGGAGACTGTAAAAAATAGAACGCGTGTAATTAAATCAGGGTGCATACTTCTGGCGTTGCTTGTATTTTTTCTGGGAATGCTGGCAGCCTGCGGGGTGGGAGTCTATAATGACTCCGAGCAGTATATCACGATGCACATTCACCGGGAACCGCTGTACCCGCTGTTTCTGGCGTTGTTCCGCACAATATGGGCAGACGGGTATCTGACTGTCGCTGCTGCCGTGCAGAATGTGCTGACGGCGGTTGGGATCTGGCTGTTTGCCGGGTATGTCGCGGCGCATTTTCACCTGCGGCTGTGGGAAGAACTGCTGGTGGTCCTGCTGCAGCTTGTTCCGCATCTGATGACGCGGTATGTGTCCGCACTGCATATTTTTCTGGAAAATTCTGTGATGAGCGAGGCGCTGTGTATTCCGCTCTTCCACTTTTTCTTGTATTTTCTGCTGCGTATGTTGTTCGGGCGGCGCAGACGGGACGCGGTCTTAAGCCTGTTGTTTGCATTTCTGCTGTCCATGACCAGAGGACAGATGATGACTACGATCCTGATGTGGATGGTGATCGTATGCCTGGAAATATTAAGACAGAAAAAATATCGCATGTTACTTATACCCGTAGCAGCGGTTTTACTGACGTTCGGACTGCGCAGTCTGACGATTCACGTGTATAATTTTGGTGTGACGGGGTACTTTATGGGAAATACCTATGCGCAGGTCAATACATTGACGAATGTGATCTATGCCTGTGATGAGGAGGACGGAGAGGTGTTTGCGGCGGGAAGCCTCGAGCGGGAGTTCTTCGACCGCTTCTATGCGGAGGCGGATGCCGGAAAAATGAACTATAAATACGGCGGCAGTACGTTAGCGGAGCGTGCGGCGCATCTGGAGGCCTATCATGACGAACTGAAATTCCGGGTGCTGGAGGCAGATCTGTCAGCTTATTTTTTCAGTCTTGGTAAAGTGGACTACTATCAGCAGAGCAGTATGTCGGATGAGCTGGCAGGACGCATGATTGCCGGGCTGCTTCCGGCATGTTTCGGGCAATGGCTGTATGACTATATATTGCTGTGTGTCCATGGATTTATCAGAAGCATCGCAGTGGTGCATCCGGTGGTAAACTGGATCGCGGCGGTTCTGTACGCATTTGCGGTCGGACTTGCCGTGCAGCGGGCGCTGCACGGCAAGCGGCGGTCGGATATGTGTGTGACGGACGCCAGCAGCCAGGATGCCGGGTGTGTGCAGGGCAGGAGCAGCCAGGATGCCGCATGGGTGATGGGGACAGCGCTTCTCTTTATCGTGGCAAATGTATGTGCCACATCGATAACGATCATGTGTCTGTCGCGGTATATGATCTATGGCTTTTCTATTTTTTATACGGCTATGTTTCTGTTAGTCAGAGAGAAATGGAGCATAAGCCGGGGACGGGTGTGAGGGTGACTATGGACAGGATTTGCGTCTGCGCGTTGTCTGCCGCAAATTCGACAATACACCTTTTGATATAAATATGATGAAGGCAACGCAGAAATGAGGAGAAAATGGGATATCGTGATGTGAAGTTTGATGAGAAAAGTGTGTTTCTGGTAGGTGGCGGAGCGGGTTTTATCGGTTCGAATATCTGCGAGGCGCTGATCGACATGGGCTATACCGTGCGCTGTCTGGATGATCTGTCCACAGGAAAGTATGAGAATATCGAGCCGCTGACGAAAAATGACAGGTTTACCTTCATTAAAGGGGATATCAGGGATCTGGAGACCTGTAAGGCGGCTGTGAGCGGCGTGGATTATGTGCTCAATCAGGCGGCATGGGGCAGCGTGCCGCGCAGCATCGAGATGCCGCTTTTATACGAAGAAATCAATATACGGGGCACCTTGAATATGATGGAGGCATCGAGAGCGTGCGGCGTAAAGAAATTCGTCTACGCTTCCAGCTCCTCTGTGTATGGTGATTCCACCACCCTTCCGAAGAAAGAGGGACAGGAGGGTAATGTGATCTCTCCTTATGCGCTGACCAAGAAAGTGGACGAGGAATACGGACGATTGTACAAGGAACTGTATGGACTGGATACTTACGGACTGCGGTATTTCAACGTATTCGGACGCAGACAGAATCCGGACGGCATGTATGCCGCTGTGATACCGAAGTTCATTAAACAGCTGCTTCACGGCGAAGTGCCCACCATCAACGGTGATGGTATGCAGTCGAGAGACTTTACTTATATCGATAACGTGATTGAAGCAAACCTGCGCGCCTGTAAGGCTTCTTCCGAGGCAGCCGGACAGGCATATAACATCGGCGCCGGCGGCAGACTGTTCCTGAATGATATCTATAACTATCTGTGCAAGGCGCTGGGGAAAGAGGTGAAGCCGCAGTACGGACCTGCCCGCAAAGGTGATGTGCGGGATTCCAATGCGGATATCAGCAAGGCGCGGGAACTGCTGGGCTATGATCCGGAGTATGATTTCGAGAGGGGGATCACACTGGCCATCGATTGGTATAAAGAATACCTTATGTAGGAGAAATGTATGGAGTTTAAAATTGGAAGTTATCGCATACAGATAGCCAGAGAGTATGCGATAGATGGAACTATGCCCAGAATCTATAATGCTGAGGGGCAGCTTCTTGAGACCTATTTCATTAAGAACAGGCATTCCAGGCATGCCCCTTTTGGGCATGAGGGCAGATATTTCTTCTGGGACCGGTATAACTACGGGCTGGATACGCATTTCTACGGACCGGAATCCATGGCGCATCCGCTTGGCAAACCATCGGTCAAGTACGGTATGCTGACGGAATCCCGCACGATCGTGCCGCAGGACTATGAGATCTTTCATAAGCACAGAGGGTTGGAGCGGGAGTTTTGCTATATTTTTACGTATGATGAGCGGATTCTGAACGAGATTGACAACGCCAGATTCTATCCGATTGCGGCAGGAATCTGGAACCGGGAGATGAAGGAAGGCTTGTACCGGAAGAAAGACCGCGATCTGTCCATTCTGTCTTCGGACAAGACCATGTGCGAACTGCACAGATTTCGTCTGGAACTCGCCAGAACGTGTAAGAAAGAACAGCTGGCCGATACATACGGCAGATTTGACGGCGGGGATTATGTGCAGAGTGTGGACGAGACGCTGGATCGTTACCGTTTCTCACTGATTATTGAGAATGACGTTTCGGACTATTATTTCTCGGAGCGCCTTACGAGCTGTCTGGCGGCGCAGACGATCCCGGTGTATCTGGGAGCGCGGAAGATCGGTGATTTCTTTAATACGGATGGTATGATTCTTCTGGAAAAGCCTGATATCGAGACCGCGAAGCGCAGGATCAGGGAGTGCACGCAGGAGACTTACGAGGCAAAGCTGCCCGCGGTGCTGGATAACTATGCGCGGGTGCAGGAATATGTGAATATGCAGGATTATCTGTACGAGCACTATCTGCAGAAGGAATAAGCCGGAAAACCAGAATTTTCAAGCACGGGACTTGTGCAGGTCTGGAAGGAAAGAAAAAATGAAAAAGGTCCTTAGACAGAATTTAAGTATGGTGGTACTGACGGCTATCCTGGTACATGTCATATTGTCAGACTGCATGATATATTTTGGCTCCATGGGATATATAGCGGCGAATGCCGTCGCCGCTGTCAGTGAAATCATTCTGCTTGTTTTTCTGTTGAAAAAGAAGATCATACGGGTTACAAACGAATATTGCAGATGGGATCTGCTGTTTTGGATGATTCTCGTAGCAGTCTGCATTCTGACCATAGGATTTGCCGATGAAAGTTATGACACATATAACTATCACATATATTTGCAGGAGAATCCGTTTACGGATAAAATATATGAAGATTTTTTTCCGGGAAGGACAATGAATTCATTTATATATCCACTTGCGGACAGGGTATTTTACCTGTTTCGGGGTGCATTGGGTTATCGCCTGGGAACATTGCCCTCCTATCTGATTCTGATTCCCATGTTTTACGGAGTAAAGAAGCTGCTCCGTCTTCTGGCTCCGGGGATGGATCAGAAGTTTTTATCTGTTTTTTCTATGGTGCCATTATGCACATTCATTATATTACAGCAAACGGGCACCTATTATATTGATAATTTTTCTATTGTGCTTATACTGGAGTTTACTTATGCAGCTATGGCTGATGAGAAAAATCTTTTTGAAAACAGGGCGCAGTTGTATTACCTGGCGTTACTTGCCGGAATCACTACCTGCATTAAATACACAAATGCGATCTTTTTGGCAGGATTAATTATTTTACTTTTTGTAAAAAATTATAGAAAGCTTCGAGATTTAAGATGGTTTGATTATATATTTGCAGTGGTGTTTTTCCTCATACCGCTGCTGCCTTACGGAGCGGATACAATAAGGCAGACGGGAAGTCCTGTTTTCCCATATTATAATAGTATATTTCAGTCGGCTTATTTTGCCGGAAACGACTGGCGTGATTTACGGTGGGGACCGGATCATTTATGGCAGCTTTTGATCTGGCCGGTTTATATCTTGTTTCATCCCGGCCAGGCGTATGAATTTCGGATCGGGATGACAAATACTTCCTTTGCGGCCGGTTATATCTTATCGCTGATTTATTTCGTAAAGGGACTGTATGTCCGTATGCGTAAAACAGGAAATATTGATCAAAGAAAGTGGTGCCTGTCCTGCATTGTGCTGTATGATTGTCTCGTATGGGGGAAGTTTATAATTGGGTATATCCGTTATGCAGGGATCATACCGGTGCTGGGGATGATATTTGTTATATGGATTTTGTGGGAAGGAATCATGAACAAGGATACGTGCCGAAAAGTTGTGTGTATTGTGGTCATAAGCGTTTCCGCTCTGGCAGGCGGGGTGCAGTATTGCAGACATTGTGCACCAAGATGGTATGCGTTTTATCTTATACCTGCCAGGACACAAAGCGGAACAGCGCAGAAGGCGGATTATGCATTAAGAATCAGGCGGGCGTTTATGATGTTGGGGAAAGACAGAGACAAATTGTCTTATGATATTGACGGAGTATGGGGCGCGGTCGGAGGCGACAGTCTGGTTCCGCAGCTTTTGTCTGCGGATGACAGAATCGTTCATCTGGAGTATGGTGTTGCTACAGGAGAAACGGAAAAGGCGCAGCAGATCTACTGGAACAATGTATTAAATAATCAAATATATGTTCCACTGCCCGGTAATAACACAGAAGAAAAGCTGGAAATTCTGGATGCATATCATTTTGAGGTGTTTGAAATAACAGATATCCTGTATGAAGTGCCTTTTGCGCAGGAAAAGCAGGACATGTATATTGTCGGGGTACGGTATAATCAGGAGTATAACGGCGGCAATATGGAGACATTTGAAGAATTAAAGAATACGGGAGGAACAGGATGAGATACAAAGTAGTTGTATTCGGGGTAAAAGACACTTCGGAGAATATTGTGAACTTCATACAGGAGCAGATCTGTCCGGTGGACCTGGTGATTACGATCAGCCCGGAAGTGACCAGGAAGAATCAGGTGTCGGGGTACAAAGGCCTGTCGATTCTGACGGAGAAATACGGTATTCCGGTGCATGAGGCGGACAGTTATTTCCTGACGGATGAGAAAACGCAGAATTTTATACGGGAGAACGAGTTTGATATCGGTATCTCTATGGGATGGCAGAGATTGATCCCGCCGTCGGTTCTGGATGCATTTAAGTACGGGATATACGGATTTCACGGAAACTGCGGCTATCTGCCCTTCGGAAGAGGACGGTCGCCGCTTAACTGGTCGATCATTCTCGGGGATACCAGATTTAATCTGAATATGTTTCGCTATGATGAGAAGGCGGACAGTCCGAATGTGTTTGCGACGGAGATGTTTTCCATTACGCCTCACGATGATATACGGACGGCGCAGTATAAGAATATGATTTGTTCCAAGAACCTGATCCGCAGGCTGCTTAAGGCATATCAGGAGGATCATATTGTGATCCGCACGGAGTCTAAGGACTATGATTCATGGTACAATAAGCGGACGGCGGCAGACGGTAAAATTGATTTCCATGCAAGAACAAGAGAGATTTATAATCTGATCCGCGGTGTCGCGGCGCCTTTTCCGGGCGCCTATGCCATGACCGGAGAGAAGCGGGTGACGGTGTGGGAAGCTCATCCGTTTGATGAGATGATCGACTTCTCGGCCTATGCGCCTGGAGAGGTGATAGATATATTCGACGGCAAACCGGTAGTGCGCACGGTGGACGGCTCGCTGCTGATCGACAGGTATGAGAGTGAGAGACAGATCAGCGTGGGGGATGTGCTGCAATAGCGTAAAGGAAAATACCATTCACACGGAAAGGCATGGTTATTAATATGTCAGAAACAATTCGGGTTCTACATGTGCTTGGCGGTGTCGGGCTGGGCGGCGCGGAGAGCCGTATTATGGATCTGTACCGCCAGATGGACCGAAAGGAAATCCAGTTCGACTTCTTAGTCCACAGCACTGCTGCGAAAGGAACTGCCGGCAGTGGTACGGGTGCCAGAAAACCGCAGTTTTACGATGAGGAGATTCAGCAGCTTGGCGGGCAGATTTATGTGCTTCCCAGGTTCAAAGTATATAATTACCTGACTTACCGTAGGGCGGTGCGGGATTTTTTCAGGAAGCACCGCGAGTTTCGGGTGGTACAGGGGCATATGACCAGTACGGCCGGGATTTATCTGCCGGCCGCGAAGCGGTACGGTGTTCCCGTTACGGTGGCGCATGCCAGAAATGCGGGCGTGGAGAAAGGACTGAAAGGAATCGCGACGAGATTCTTCCGGCGTGGGCTGGCGCGGAAAGCGGACTGTTGTTTCGCCTGTTCAGTGCTTGCGGGTGAGGACGTATTCGGCGAAGAGGCGGTACGGACCGGCAGGGTGAGGATCATTCATAACGCCATCGAAGCAGCGTCTTTTGCGTATGATGCCGGATTGCGTGCAGGGGTACGGGAACGGCTCGGGCTGACGAAAGAGTTCGTGATCGGGCATGTCGGACGTTTTAATTATCAGAAAAATCATCCCTACCTGATCGATATCTTTGCGGCATTGTGTAAGATCAGACAGGATGCGGTGCTGTTACTGCTGGGGGAGGGCCCCGACCAGGAGCACATAAGGGCGAAGTGCGATGAGCAGGGAATCGGCGCCAAGGTCAGATTTCTCGGCAACCAGAGACGGCCGCAGGAATATTATCAGGCGATGGATATATTCCTGCTCCCTTCATATTTTGAAGGGCTGCCGGGTGTGCTGGTGGAGGCGCAGGCGGCGGGACTTAAGTGCTTCGTGTCCGATACGGTCACGAGGGAAGCGGCTGCGACCGGTCTGGTAACGTATCTGAGTATCGACCAGCCGGCGGAGATCTGGGCGGAAAGCATAGCGGAGGCGGCGGATTATACACGGCAGGATACATACCGGATCATGCGCGAAGCCGGTTTCGATGTGCAGACACAGGCAGCGGCATATCATGCCTTCTATACTACAGGAGACTGTTCCGGATTCGACTGAACCAGGTATCAAATCACTCGAGTTTGCGAAGGGAGATCCATCTGACTTATGAAGAAACTGTTATTGATTGTGCCGTCCCTGCATCAGGGCGGATTAGAAAAAGTGTGCGCGGCGACTGCGAGACTCATGCAGCCGTATTTTGACGTGCAGATCGCGATCTTTGATTCCCGCAATATAGCGTATGACATCAAGGGAATACCTGTGGCGGATCTGCGGCTGCCCAGTCGTCCAGACAAGCTCGGCAAGATCATCAATGTATGGAAACGGGGCAGGAGGCTGCGCAGCCTGAAGAAGCGGGAGGGAATCGATATAGCCTACAGCTTCGGACCGACTGCGAATCTTGCGAATATTGCCTCCGGCAGAGGTACGTGCAGATGGCTCGGCATCAGGAGCTATATGGATATGGGAAATCCGCGGCAGATCAGGCTGTTCTGCAAGAGCGCGGACAGAGTTATCTGTTGTTCGGAGACGATTTGCCGTGAAGTGCGGGAGAAGTACCGCTGCGATCAGGCGGTGACGCTGCAGAATCCCTTTGATATGAAGGAAGTGAAGCAGTTGTCTGAGCGGGAGGAGGCGGAGATTCCCTGGAACGAGGGACGGCTGCTGATCTCCATGGGGCGTGAGGATACCGTCAAGGGTTTCTGGCATCTTCTGAAAAGCTTTGCACTTGTGCATAAGAAGCTGCCGGATGTGAAGCTTATGATCATCGGTAAAGGGGAATTTACGGCATACAAAGAACTGGCGGCGGGACTGGGTATTGACGATGCCGTTTATTTTACAGGCCTTAAGAAGAATCCTTATCCTTATCTGAAAAGGGGCGCTATGTATGTGCTGACATCCTACTATGAGGGATTCCCCAATGCCATGGTGGAGGCAATGTCGATGGGGCTGCCTGTGATTGCCACGGACTGCATGACGGGTCCGCGTGAGATTCTGGAGGACCGGTACGGCATTCTGATTCCGAATATGTGCCCCGATGCGGATTTCGATCCGAAGCACATCACGGAGGAAGAACGGAGTCTGGCGCAGGAGATCATGACACTTCTGGAAGACAAGGATAAGATGAAACATTATCAGGATATGGCGCTTAAGCGTGCCGCTGACTATACGGCGGAATCCTATATTGAGAAGATACGGGCGTGGGCGGAAATATAGTATGGAAGTACACACAGTAAATAAAATCAGAATACCGGATAAGCGGCAGTTTCTCATATTGATTCCCTTTGCCCTGTTCTATACGGCGGCAGGGATGTTCGGCGCTCTGGAGAAGGCGGCGTCTCTTGGCATCCTGCATAATCTTGTGCGCGGTGCTCTCTGGATGGCAGGAAGTTACGCGGCACTGATCGGACTATGTCTGCTCCTGTCTAACAGAGTCGTGATTGCCGCTAAGATCCCGTTTATAAGCCGTCTGCCGGAGCGGAAGAGACGGGAGGGCAAATGGTACATATATGTGCTGTTTGCAGCAGTCTGCCTGATGGGCAGTCTGCCCTACTATCTGATGTATTATCCCACGTGGCTGAACAATGATGCGGTGTGGCAGATCGAACAGGCTTTAGGTTGGACGGCAGGATCGAACCATCACCCTTATTTCCACACACTGATATTGAAAGCACTGTTTATGACCGGTTACCGGCTTTCTGGCAGTTACACGGGCGGGGCTGCTTTCTATACTTTCTGTCAGGTGCTTGTTATGGCGATGGTGTTCGCCTTTTTCTTATATCAGCTTTACGTAAAAGGAACGCGGATTGCATGGCTGGCGCTGGCAGTATTGTTCTACGCTTTTCTGCCGATGAATGCGCTGCTGACGATCTGTATGGGCAAGGACGAGTTTTTTACGGCTGCTCTGCTTTTCTTTATGTGGATGACGGCGGAGTATGACCTGGATGCGCCGCCGGACGAAGGGGAGGCGGCCGGGCCGGGTTCAGATGCGGATATGCGGCCGGGCGCGGCATTATGTAAGCACAGCGCCGGCAGGTGGACCGCATATTTCACGGCAGGGTTTCTGCTTTGCGTTCTGCGGAGCAACGGTATTTTTATCTATGCGGGAACGGTTATAATATTGCTGATTGTCAAAATGAAAAAGAGACATTTCCCGTGCAGGACGTTTCTGTGCGCGGCGGCAGTCATACTGTGCTATCTGCTCTATCATGGTCCGGTGCTTCAGGCGCTGCATGTGGAGCCGCCGGATACCATCGAGGGGTTGACTATGCCGACACAGCATATTCTGTGCGCGTATTTAAAGGGCGGCGAACTTACGGAGGAAGAGGTCGCGATGATCGACAGCGTTGTGCCGGCAGAAGAGGTGGGGGAATATTATAATCCTTGGCTTTTTGATATCGTTAAGAATTTTATCCGCAGCGACGGTAACCAGCAGGTCATAGCAGATCATAAATGGGAATATTTCAAATTATGGTTCAGAGCAGGTCTGCGCAATCCACTGCAGTATGTGGTGGCGGAGGTCAGGCAGACGGCGGGCTACTGGGCGTATGATGTGAAGGATTATGAGTATGTGTACGGCGAATACTACATGGTGGATAATCCGTTCGGCATTACAACACAGCGAAAAATTTTTACATATGACGCGGAGCTTGCGCTGCATGATTTTCTGATGGGATGTCAGGATCTGTATAATAAAGTGTGGAGTCTGGGACTAACCACATGGCTTATGGTGTTTACAATGGCGTATACGGTATACCGGCGGCGCAGTATCATGATCCATGTGCCCTTTATTATGCTGTTGATCACGCTTATGTTGGCGACGCCGGTGTACAATGAGTTCCGGTATACATACGGATTGTTTGCGGCATTGCCGATGTTACTCAGCGATTGTTTTACAGAAGGAGACGGACGCGGTCTGTGGACGGACCGGTGCGGCAATCATGCGGCGGAGACACACAAGTGAAGTATGAAGAGGGATACAGATGAAGAAATGGTGTAAGGCAGTCTTGTTCGTGCTGCCGCTCCTGTGTATGGTAGCGGCAGTCAACTGGTATGTGGATTCTTATGCATACCTGCGGGTCAGTTATGATCAGATCAGCAGTCAGATGGTGGAGCATTCCATGAATGTGGCGGGACTTCAGGAGTCAGACTTTAACGACAGAAAGCTGCTGTGCGCCTGCCTGAAACGACAGGATGCGCCTAAAGAGCTGATCGTTGCGGGTTCCAGCAGGGTTATGAACTTTGATCACACGATGTTTGGTACGGATTCTTTCTATAACACTGCATTGTCTGAATCCACGATCTATGATCTCCTGGCGGTGGCAGGCATTCTGGACTGTGGGGGGGGGCAGCTGCCTGACCGGATGATTATCGGGGTGGACGCCTTTCTCTTTAATACAAGCCATAATAATGACCGCTGGAAAGAACTGGAGACATATGTCGATTACATGGAGAACCGGATAGCGGATGCGGCGAATGTAAAAGCCCGTCCTGACAGTGGCAGCGCGGTGTATGGAAATCTGCAAGACGCGGGGGTACAGCCGCCGGATACCGGCAGGAATCACAGTAAATGGCTGTCTTTAGACTATTTTCGCTATAATGTTACGCTCCTTAGACCGCATAAGCGCTTTGCGGTCGCGTATACACAGGATTGGGAGACGGAACAGTATCTGAAGCACTATGATGGCAGTATCGCATACCAGAAGAGTCTGCGGGATGTGGATGCGGGCGAAGTGGAGGAACTGACGAGACAGTCTATGGAGGAGCATGTGGTCTACCGCCTGACGGACTATGCGCAGATCGACGGGGAGAGCATGGCGCTGCTGGACGGGCTGATCGGCTATCTGCAGGCGCAGGGGGTGGAAGTCATGTTATACTTGCCACCATATTCTCCCATGATGTATAATTACATAGAATCTGAGGAGCAGTTTCACATCATTTTTCAGGTGGAGAAAGAGATCAGACAGATGGCGGCCAGACGGGGGACAGCGCTGTACGGATCATATGATCCGGCGGGGTGCGGACTCGAAATGACGGATCTGTACGATATCTATCACGTGAAAACAGAGAAAATGCCGGATACATTCTATCCGGTGAATCTGCCGTGATGATAAAGACCGGGCTGAGATGACATACAGGGTCCGGAAAACGAATGGAAACAGAGAAGGGTATGGAGAAGCATGAAAGCAAACGTTACTTACTGGCTGGACGAAACCGCGGGCAGGCTGCCTGATAAGACAGCCTTCGCGGACGAACATAAAGAGATTACCTTCGGGCAGCTTAGGCGTCAGGCCATGGCGCTGGCAGCATGTATGATCAGGAGCAGCTTATTCAGGAAACCGGTAGTCATCTATCTGGAAAAAGGGGTTGATGTACTGGTTTCTTTTATGGGCGCCGCCTACAGCTGCAATTTCTATTCACCGATCGATGTGGATATGCCGGCAAGCCGTGTGAACAAGATCCTTGAAGTGCTGCAGCCATCGCTTGTGATTACGAACAGGGAACTGCAGCCCGTGTTTGAACAGTTTGCATATCAGGGCGGGTATCTGCTGCTCGAGGAAGCCACAGAGTCGCCGGCCGATGTGGAGGCCATTGAAACTGTCAGAAGCAGGGGCGTGGACACGGACCTGCTGTATGTGCTGTTCACTTCCGGCTCTACCGGGGTGCCGAAGGGTGTGACCATCAATCACCGGTCCGTGATTGACTATATTGACTGGGTGACAGAGACTTTTGACATTACGGAGGCGGACAGCTTCGGCAATCAGGCGCCTTTTTACTTTGACAATTCTATTCTTGATATTTACAGCACGATCAAGAGCGGTGCGACAACATATATTATTCCGAAGAATCTGTTTGCGCAGCCGGTTCCTCTGTTAGAATATCTGCTGGATAAGAAGATTAACACGATCTTCTGGGTGCCGTCAGCGCTGATCGTGGTGGCGAAACTCAAGGCGTTCCGTAATGTGGATCTGTCCGATACGCTGCGCAGGGTGTTGTTCTGCGGCGAGGTCATGCCGAACAGGCAGCTTAATACGTGGCGCAAATTTCTGCCGGACGTTCTGTATGCGAATCTGTACGGACCGACTGAGATTACGGACGCATGTACATATTATATTGTAGATCGTGAATTTGCGGACGACGAGCCGCTTCCGATCGGGATTCCCATGGCAAACACGGATATTATCGTCCTGAATGATAAGAATGAGCCGGTTACGGGCGACGAGACAGGCGAACTTTGCGTCAGGGGAACATCGCTCTCCATGGGATATTACAATAATCCGGACAAGACGCGGGAGGCTTTTGTACAGAATCCGCTGAATCCTTATGTACCGGAGACGATATACCGCACAGGGGATCTGGTGAAATACAACGAACGCGGCGAGATCATCTATCTGTCCCGAAAGGATTTCCAGATCAAGCATATGGGACACAGGATCGAACTGGGAGAGATCGAGACGGCAGTCTCTTCGCTGGAGGAGATCGCGATGTGCTGCTGTCTGTATGATGAGAAGAGGCAGAAGATCGTGCTGTTTATCGAGGAGGATCTGGATAAGGCGTACATCAACGAAAAGATTTCCGTGCTGGTACCGGAGTATATGCTGCCGAATAAGGTGGTCACGCTTCCGGATATGCCGATCAATGCCAACGGTAAGATTGACCGGGTGAAGCTGAAGGAATGGCTGTAAAAGAAAGGCATGTATCCCGCAATGAATACTTTATTTCAGAAGGTCGTCGTCATAGGTTACGGCAAGGTGACAGGCGAAGTATTACAGTATGTATATGACAATAAAAAGCAATACGGCTACGATCTGATCTTTATCGAACATGAAGTACACCCGTTTGGCACTACGGAGAAAATCTGTGCGGAGAACGGCATTGACTTCCGGCGGATCACGGATAAAAAGGAGCTTGCCGTTTTGCTGGACCAGCTTACGGAGAAAACGTTGATCATCAGCGCCAGCAATAACTTCTTGTTTCCGGCGTCTCTGGTGGACAAGCCGTATATTACGATCATTAATTTCCACAATGCCCTTTTACCGGATTATCCCGGCAGAAATGCGCCCACATGGGTGATTTATACGGGTGAAAAGTGGACCGGTATCACATGGCACTATGTGACGGCAGGCGTGGATGAAGGCAATATTATCATACAGAAGCAGTGTGAGATCGGCGCGGATATAAAGGCCTACGAACTGACGGAAACCTTGATGGATCTGGCGGGAGAGGCTTTTAGAGAGAGTTTCGCAGATATTATGGCGGAGCGTGCGAAGGTGCGGGAGCAGGGGTTTGACCCGGAGCGCCGTATGTACCGTTCTTACGAGGTGCCCGCAGACGGACATTTTGAACTGACGGACAGACCGGAAGATATTTACCGGCTGCTTAGAAGTGTGGATTACGGCAAGAACGATATTTTTCCGCCGCTGCGGACGGTCATCGATGGGCGGAAGGCGGAGATTCTTAGATACCGTAAAATAACTGCTGATAAGCGCAAAGAGGACGACGGATTTGTATATCTGCCGCTGGGAGAAGAAAGCCTGTTAAAGATGAAATACCATTTTACAGAGGATAAATTATAATATGCGAAACTTCGCAGAAAGCATTACAAGCGTGACGGAGACTCGTTCGTGTGCAGAAAGCAGCGCGGAAATGGAGGAAAATATGGAAGAAAAAATCCTGGATATTCTGGAGGAGCACTGTGAGGAGGCATTGTCCTACGATGGCGACAGCATGATGGAGGACGGTGTTATTGATTCGTTTACCGTCATCAACGTGATCAGTGATCTGGAGGATGAATTTGATATTGAAATTGACGCAAAATATGTAGTGGCGGAAAACTTCAGGAACAAGGAAGCAATCATTGCTCTCGTGCAGAAATTGTTGGAGGAATAAATGCAGCTCATATCCTACACTTTTGTGGCGCTCTGGATGCTGACTTTTGCGCTTTATTATCTGGTTCCGAAGAAATATCAGCAGTATATTCTGCTGGCGGCGAGTGTGATCTTCTATGTGGCCGGTCTGCGGGGATTCCCGTTGGGGCTGCTGTTTACGGCGGTTACCACTTACGGCTGCGGATTATATCTGAAGGAAAATCTGCGGCAGGAGAAAGCGTCGCTTCATATCTGTTCCGATAAAGAGAGCAAAAAAGCGCTGAAGGCATCGTTTCAGAGGAAGAGAAAGAGGATTCAGATCTTATATATCGTATGCAATCTGGGAATGCTGTTGTTCTATAAGTATGCGGTGGTTATGCTGCCTTTTATGGAGGCACTGACAGGGCTTAAGACCGGTTTCCTGGAGCAGGTGATGATGCCGCTTGGCATATCCTTCTATACGCTGACCGCCATCAGTTATGTGGTGGATGCCGGCAGAGAAAACTGTGAAGCGGAGACGAACTTCTTTAAAATACTCCTGTTTCTCGCGTATTTTCCGGCGGTCACACAGGGACCTTTCAACCGGTTTGCGGCGCTGAAGACGCAGTTTGAGCAGGAACATGCATTTCGGTATGACAGAATGCTGCGCGGCATACAGCGTTTTGTATGGGGTGCATTTAAGAAGCTTGTGATTGCTGACCGGATCGGCATCTTCGTGGACAGAGTGTACGGAGGCGAGACATCCGCGGCGGCGGGCAGTATCTATGCGCTGGCCACGGTTCTGTATATGTTGCAGTTATATGCGGATTTCTCCGGGTATATCGATATGACGGCAGGTGTCAGCGAAAGTTTTGACATTGTGCTGCCCGAGAACTTCAAGCGGCCTTATTTCGCGAAATCGGTGGCGGAATTCTGGCGCAGATGGCACATTACGCTGGGTACATGGTTTAAGGACTATGTCATGTTCTCCTTTGTGATGTCGGGGACGGGACGTAAAATCAGTAAAACATTTAAGAATAAGTGGAACGGTACGGGAAGGCAGGCGGCGCCCATCATCGGGACGATGCTTGTCTGGCTTTTTACTGGAATGTGGCACGGCAGGACGCTTGCTTATATGCTGTGGGGCGTATACTATGGCGTGATTATGAGCGTATCACTGCTTCTGGAACAGAAGTATGCCGCATGGAAAACGAAGCTTCATATCAAGGACGGCAGCGTCTGGTCCTTCATCTGTATGGCGCGGACATGGATCATTGTCTTTATGGCGGATGTACTGATTCGAAGTGAGAGTCTCGCACAGGCAGGCGCTGTTTACAAGGCTTTCCTGACGCGGCTGCAGCCGGGGACGATCCTGTCCGGGGAAATCACTTCTTACGGGCTGAACAAATCTGATTTTATACTGCTGGCGGCAGTGCTTCTGATCTGGCTTATGGTATCCGTGCTGGAAGAGCGCGGGGAGGATGTGCGGACATATCTGGCGTGCAGACCCGCAGTTCTCCGGTGGGGATTTTATTACGGGATCGTACTGCTGCTGCTGGTAACAGGTATATATGGCGGCGGATATGATACGGCTGTGTTTATGTACCAGAGCTTCTGAGAAAATAGCCGGTTGACTGCAGGATAAGAAGGAATTTCAGACAGGTTTTGTGTAATGTATGCGGACTTCTGGTGAAAGATAGGTCTGAGGTATGAGAAAAATTGTATTTCATTTAAATTGTCTGGAACAGGGCGGCGCGGAGCGCGTGGTTACGAATCTGGCGAATCAGTTTGCGCAGGAAGGCTATCAGGTCATTATCGCCACGGAATGGTATGGTGAGAATGAATTTCAGATAGATTCCAAGGTGAGACGTATTCATGTGGGACTGCGAGAGGGTGACGAGAGAAAACACCGTCTCGTGCAGTTTATGCTCCGCGTGAAGTATCTGAGAAAATTTCTGAAGGAAGAGAAACCGGATATCCTGATTCCGTTTGCGCGCAAAGCGCTCTACAGAGGCCTTATGGCGGCGTATTTTATCAAAATACCGGTACTGATCTCTATTCGTACCGATCCGGCGGGACACTATGAGGAGTGGTCTGACAGGATTCAGATTCCGGTTCTGTTTCCGCGGGCGGACGGCTGTGTCTTTCAGACAGAGGGTGCCAGAGAGTTCTTTGCACCCAGACTGCAGGATTGCTCCCGCATCATTCTTAACCCCATTCATGACAAATATATCGGTGTGCCGGCGCCTGAGAAAAGGTCTAAGACGGTGGTGCAGTCGGGCAGACTGGTGGATTTCAAGAACCAGCCTATGCTGATTCGCGCTTTTGTCAATGTACATGCGAAGCATCCGGATTATGATCTGAAGATATATGGGGGTGATTCTTTTGATGGTACAAAAGAAATTCTGGAAGGGCTGATTGAAGAATTTCAGGCGCAGAATTATATTCATCTCATGGGCGCCAGCGATAATCTGGAGAAGAAACTTGCAGATGCGGCATTGTTTGCTTTTACTTCGGATTGGGAGGGGCTGCCCAATGCACTTATGGAAGCAATGGCGCTTGGACTTCCCATCGTCGCGACGGACTGTCCCTGCGGCGGACCGCGCACGATTATGACGCACGAAGAAGACGGGCTGCTGATTCCGATTAAGGACCAGCAGGCATTAGAGGAGGGGATCAACCGTCTGATCGAGGACCCGGCGCTGGCCGAGCGGCTTGGCAGCAGGGCGAGGCGGATTGCCGGGCGGGCGAACGGAGAGGCGGTTTTTGCACAGTGGCGGGATTATATCGAGGAACTGTGCGTGAAATATGACCGGGGAAGGTAACAGACGGCGGATGGAGTAAGTATAAACTTGTCCTGCGCGCCGGTTGCGTATATAATAAAAGAGAAATTGTGGCAACAGTTCAGCCTTACATGATTTTACAAGTTGTGCACTGAAAGGCTGCACGGAAATGAGGGTTATTATGTTTTCATACGATGATTACAAGGAGATTATCAGAATCATACAGTCTACGGGGAGACACTGCAGTTACGCGGAAGCGCTTCACAGGGACAGGTTCGTGATCATGCGGCACGATGTGGAATACAGCGTGGAACGTGCCTATCAGTTGGCGAAAGTGGAGCAGAGCATGGACTTTATCTCTACGTATTTCTTCCAGTGGACGAATAATACCTATAATATTCTTTCCAGAAGAAATATGGATATGATCAAGGATATGCATGAGAGAGGACAGCACATCGGTCTGCATTTTGCATTGAACGGCATGACGGATATGCAGCAGATCCGCAGCCGCGTGCAGAAGGAGATAGAGATCTTAAGCGAGATGTTCGGGTTTGCGGTTACGGAGTTCTCGGTGCACAGACCATCCAAGGACGTGCTGCGGGAGAATATCAGGCTGGACGGCATTCTGAATGCCTATCAGGATGATTTCTTCACATTTGCAGACCAGATTGACGAAGAAACCCCGCTGCAGGTAAAGTATATGTCCGATGCAAATCATATCTGGCGTTATGGATATCCGGATGAGAAAAATATCACAAGTTATGATAAGGTGCAGATTCTGACACATCCTTTTGCGTGGAGTAAGAAGGGGTGCGGCAACTTTGATAATTACAGGGATCTGCTGCAGGAGAAGTACATAGAACTGGTACAATCCGTGGATAATGAATGTAAAGATTTCGGCGAATACAGGGAGTATTTCTGTGAGAAGAATGTGCGCTGAGCAGTGCGGCCAAGAACATAGGGAGAATATATGTGCGGAATATGCGGTTATATCAGTAAGAGAAGTATTGCATTAGAGCAGCTGCGGGAAATGAACGATACGATGTATCACAGGGGACCTGACGACAGCGGCGTGGAGTTCTATGAGATGACGGGCGGCAGGCAGGTCGGATTTGCGCAGCGCAGGCTGTCGATTATGGATCTGTCGGCGCTGGGGCATCAGCCCATGCATTCGGCCAATCAGCGGGTCAGCGTGGTCTACAACGGTGAAATCTATAATTATCGGGAACTAAGAGAGGAATTGGCGGACTATCCCTTCCGGTCCAACTGTGATACGGAAGTCATTATAGCCGCCTATTTAAAATGGGGCATAACGTGCGTGGAACGTTTTAACGGCATGTTTGCGATTGCATTATTCGACAGGGAGACGAACGAGGTCTATCTGGTGCGTGACCGTATCGGCAAGAAGCCCCTTTATTACTGGTATGAAGATGAGAACCTGGTATTTGCCTCGGAGTTAAAACCGATTATGAAGTACCCTGGCTTTACGGGCAGGATCGAGCGGCGCGTGCTGTCAAGGTATCTTTTCCAGCAGTATATCAATGCGCCGGAGAGCATCTATCAGAATGTATATAAACTGGAACCGGGGGCGGTTCTGCGCTATGCACAGGGACAGATCGACACGTGGAAATACTGGGATGTTAGTAAAGTATACCATGCGGCGCTGCAGAACCTGTTCAAAGATTACGGGGAGGCGAAGGCGTGTCTCAAAGAGGCGCTCAAGAAGTCGGTAAAGGCCCGGATGATCGCGGATGTGCCGCTCGGTTCTTTCTTAAGCGGCGGTTACGACTCTTCGCTGGTTACTGCCATTGCGCAGGAGTGTTCGGACAGTCCCGTGAAGACTTTCTCCATCGGTTTTCATGAAGAAAAGTATAATGAGGCCGGATATGCCAGAGCCGTGGCGGATTATCTGGGGACGAACCACACGGAACTTTACATCGGCGAGCAGGATATGTTTGATCTGGTGGAAAGCATTCCGGCGTACTATGATGAGCCGTTTGCGGACAGCTCGCAGATCGCTACGATGATGGTCTCCAGACTGGCGCGCGAGCAGGTGACGGTAGCCCTGTCGGGAGACGGCGGCGACGAGTTCTTCTGCGGTTATAATATCTATCAGAATGTAGCGCAGGCGCAGAAGCTGGATGCGCTGGGAGCGCTTGTATACGGCGTATGCAGGCTGCCGGGGTTAAAGCAGATGCATATGGCAGACAGGCTGCCTTTCAGAGTACGCGTCATCGCGGGAAACCGGGATAAAGAGAGTAAGACCCAGTTCGGTGCAGGTAACTATCCGGCCAGAGCACGGGCCATGGTCAGGGCGTATTCTTCAGATCCGGCAGCCGCACAGGGGGCAGGAAATGGAACAGCCGTGCAGGAACAGCCGCTGCCTGTTCACTATCCGATGGAGAGCTCCTATCATGTGAAGGACTGGCAGATCAGGAGAATGCTTCTCGATATGGACACATATCTTCCGGGAGATATTCTCTGTAAAGTGGATCGTGCTTCCATGAAATATTCTCTGGAGACGCGCTGTCCGATTCTGGATACAGATGTTATGGAATTATCTTACCGGATTCCACATGCATATAAATATGCCGGCGGCGATAAGAAACACATCCTGAAAGATATCGCTTATGATTATATTCCGAAGGAGCTGCTGGAGCGTCCCAAAGTGGGATTCGGGGTTCCGCTGGATAAATGGCTGCGTGGACCGCTGCGGGAACAGCTGATGGATTACAGCAGTTATGATTATCTGAAACGGCAGGATATTTTCGACGCGGCATATGTTTCGGACATGATCAGACAGTATATCAGGACCGGAGATGCAGGTCCGGCGACGGGGGCAAACTACTCAAAACTGACATGGTCCTTCTTCGTATTTCAACAATGGTATCAGGCATATCACGGGTGAAGAAGAAATGTTATATAACTCACAGAATGCTAAAAAAGATAAAATAACACCATAAAATAAAGATTTTTGGAGAAATAAGCGGTCAGAAAACAGGATAAATTGTCGATGCAATTTAAAATCGAAAAATAAACATAAATTTAATAAAAGTGTTATTTTAAAAAGTTTTTGCAGGAAAAAAGAAGAAAAAATGCAGAAACGGGTTTTTTAAGTCAAATTATGAAGGATTTTATTCAAAAGGCATGAAAATGAATCAGAGAGAAAAACATATTGCTTTCTACATTGGCTCTCTGCACAAGGGAGGAGCCGAAAGAGTCTTCGTAAATCTGGCAGAATTCTTTCTGGGAGAAGGATACCGGGTGACAATGGTCACGCAATATCAATATCCGGAGGAAGAGGAATACGGACTTCCGGATGCAATCAGGCGGGTGCTTTCCGATCTGAATCCGGAAGAATTAAATAACAGTCGAGTTTTTAATTTTATCAATCGCGTTCGCAAATTGCATCGGATCTGGAAGCAGGAACAACCCGATCTGGTATTGTCCTGTATCGGAAAAAATAATTTCATGACAGTTGTTACTACAATGCTTACGAAGACCAGACCGGTGGTGTCGGTGGTGGGCGAGGCGAAGGAGGAATATCCGGGCAGACTGATGCGGCGGCTTGCCAATCTGTTGTTTCCTCACGCCGCCGGTATCGTGCTGCAGACGGAACGGTCGAAGTATTTCTTTAATAAGAAGGTACAGAGACGTGCGGTCATCCTGCCCAACTCCCTGAATCCTGATTTTATCAGACCGAGATATGAAGGAGAGCGGGATAGGCGGATCGTTGCGGTCGGCAGACTGGATGCCAACAAGAACCATGAGATGATGATCCGTGCATTTGCTGCGATCTGTGACCGGTATCCGGAGTATACCCTGACGATCTACGGGGAGGGTGAACTGCGGACATATCTGGAGAACCTTACGCGGGAACTCGGGGTGTCCGAAGCTGTATCTCTGCCGGGTGTGATCCCCGATGTGGCGGTGCAAATCGAGCGTGCGGTTCTTTTCCTGCTTACTTCCTATTCAGAAGGCGTATCCAATGCGCTGATCGAAGCGCTGGCGACAGGACTGCCGGTGATCGCAACAGATGTGCCAAGCGGCGGAACGGTGGAACTGATGACGGACGGCGTGGACGGATTGATCATTCCGGCCGGAGATCAGCAGGCGCTGGAGCACGCGATGGACAGACTGCTCGGCGATCCGGCATACGCTGACAGACTCGGCCGGGAGGCGGTGAAGATCCAGGAGCGGCTGGCGCCGGAGCGCGTGAACCGGTTGTGGCAGGAGTATTTCGAAGGGATTATGAAAAGGTCATAGCATGGAACAAAATGAAAAAACCAACGCTGAAAAACAGAATACGATCAAGACAGTCCTGCAGGCTGCAGGCTTTATTGCAATTTTCCTTCTGCTGTTGACTGCAGTGTCTTATATGGTACGGACGAACGGCGACGTGAAGGATCGTTTCGCAGGATTCTACGCGGAGAAGAGGGATACACTGGATATTATTATGATCGGTTCCAGTCCGGTTTTCCCTTACTATGCGGCACCGAAGCTCTGGGGGGAGAGCGGCATAGCAATGTATCCGCTGTCTTCCAATGTACAGCGGCCGGCTGCCATGAAATATCTGGTGAAGGAAGCGGAGAAGACGCAATCTCCCGCACTGTATATCTTCGAGATGAGAATGTTTACCATGGAGGATGCGGGACTTCGCGAGAACATGGCGTACACCCGCGGCGTGACGGATAATCTGCGTTACTCGGCGCTCAGGAACGAGACGATCCGGGCGATGGTGCCGGAGGATACCGAGGAGGGCAGACTCAGCTTCTATCTGGATATTATGAAATATCACACCAACTGGAAGATGCTTGCGCTTCCTTCGGAGTGGGCGAATATGACCTATCATAATCCGCACCCGCTGAAAGGCTATACCTTTAAAGATGAAGTGGGACCGCTGCCTATGCCGGACTGCGGCGGGATGGAAGGCACAAAGCCGATTCCGGCGGAGCAGGAGGCTTATCTGCGGGATCTGCTGGAGTATCTGCATCAGCGCGGGCATGACGCGTTGTTTATCGTGTCGCCTTACGGGGAATCGTCAGAAGACCAGCAGATGTATAATTATATGGAAGCGATCGTGACCGCTGAGGGGTATCGATTCCTGAATATGAATAATTATTACGAGGAGATCGGCATTATTTACGAGGAGGACTTCGCGGATTACGGCAGTCATACGAATGCGGTCGGGGCGGAGAAATGCACGGATTTCCTGCAGACGTATCTGCAGACATATTATGAATTTACAGATAAACGCGGAGAAGCGGCATATACCTCCTGGGATGAGGCATATACAAGATGGCAGAGTGAGATGGAGACGGCGAGGCAGACAATAGCCAGGCGGATCGCGAACGAAGATTATGCGGTTATCAACGAGTAGCGTGAAAGGAACAGAAACATGTGTGGAATTGCCGGATTATGTAACTGGGGTAACAACTGGCAGCGGAATATAGAGCGGATGAACGAAAAGATGCACCACAGAGGACCGGACGCGTCCGGGATCTGGGCTTCAGAAGATCAGACGGTGGTTCTGGGTCACAGAAGACTTGCTATTGTGGATCTGACTCCTTCCGGCGCGCAGCCGATGGAATCACATGACGGGCGTTATGCTATGGCATATAACGGAGAAATCTATAATCATAACGCGATACGCGACAGACTGCTGCAGGAGAAGAAGGTGAACGGATTCAGAGGCACATCAGACACGGAGGTTCTGCTGGAAGCGGTTGCGGTATACGGCCTGGAGGAGACGCTCCGTATGGCGAAGGGCATGTTTGCCATCGCTGTATATGACAAAAAAGAACACGCGTTATTCATTGCCCGTGACAGGGTGGGGGAGAAGCCGCTGTACTATGGATTCGTTCAGGGGGACAAATTTGTATTTGCTTCCGATCTGAATGCTGTTGCGGCCCTTGACGGTTTCGATAATCCTGTGAATACGGGGATTCTGGGACAATATTTTCGATACGGATATATTCCGGCGCCGCATTCTGTTTATCAGAACATCTATAAATTAGAACCCGGGAAATACATGGAAATTAAGATTCCATTTCATAAATACGACATCAAAACCTACTGGTCCATGCGGGAGGCGGCGATTTACGGGCAGTCGCATCTTTTCAAGGGAAGTGAAACGGAAGCGGCGGAAGAACTGGAACGGTTGTTGAAAGAATCCATCCGCGGACAGATGATGGCGGACGTGCCGGTGGGCGCTTTCCTGTCTGCAGGCATTGACAGCAGCACGGTGGTATCTCTTATGCAGTCGATAAGTGAGCGGAAGGTGAGGAGCTTTACGATCGGCATGTGGGATGCAGCGTTCAATGAGGCGGATACTGCGGCACAGATTGCGGCGCATCTGGGAACGGAGCATACGGAACTGTATATTACGGAGGAGGATGCCCGCAGTGTGATTCCGCAGCTGGCGCAGATGTTCGGGGAACCTTTTGCGGATTCGTCGCAGATACCCACCTATCTGGTCAGTAAGATGACGAGAGAACACGTGACGGTGTCCTTGAGCGGTGACGGCGGTGACGAACTATTCTGCGGGTATAATACCTATACTTCCATCGACAGGATCTGGCGGAAGACGGCGAAGATTCCTTACGGGCTGCGCAAGCCGGCAAGCGTGCTTCTGGGCGCTGCAAGTGCGTGCGGTCACGGCGGCACGGCGGTCAGGGCAAGACTCCTGGGCGCACGCAGCATCGAGGATATGTATCTGCAGTCCGAGATTGGAGAAGGTTTCCGGCTGGTACAACCACAGGCGTTATTGCAGGCAGGGGGATGTGATACGGTCATGGACGCCTACCCGGCAGGGCTCCTGAAGGAACCGCAGCATAATCTGATGCTGATGGATCTGCTGATGTATCACCCGGACGATATCCTGTGCAAGGTGGACCGCACCGCTATGGCGGTCTCGCTGGAGACAAGGGTTCCTATGCTGGATCGGGATGTGGTGGAGTTCGCATGGACGCTTCCGCTGTCCTGCCGGAAGCAGGACGGCGTGACCAAGAAGATCCTGCGGGATATACTTTACCGGTATGTGCCCCGTGAACTGATGGAACGTCCGAAGAAAGGATTCAGCATTCCGCTGCATAAATGGCTGAAGGAACCAGGACTGCGGGAGTGGGCGGAGAGTCTGATCGACAGAAAGACGCTGGAAGAGCAGGGAATACTGGACGCGGACGTGGTGCACAGACTGTGGAATGACTATATCGAGAGGGATGTCTGGCGCGTGCAGATATGGTATGTGCTGATGTTTCAGGAGTGGATGCACACGTGTTATTTATGAAAATGGTGTTATATAACATATGAAATGTTAAATGATGAGTTAATAAAACAAATACAGACTCGAAGAAAGGCCATGTGATGAGAATAATAGAACACTTCCATCCATCCATCAGCATAAGGAATCAGACAGTACTGATCTCGGTTATTATAGCGGCCTATAATATAGAAGAATATATTAAGCGGGGGATAGATTCTGTCCGCAGTCAGACCTACGGCAATCTGGAAATCATCGTGGTGGACGACGGTTCCACAGACGCCACGGGGGTGATTTGCGACCGGCTTGCCGCGCAGGATGCGAGGATACGGGTGATTCATAAGAAGAACGGAGGACCCGCCGATGCGAGAAACGTCGGGATTGCTGCGGCGCGGGGCAGTTATATCGGCTTCGTGGACGGAGACGACTGGATCGATCCTGATATGTACGAGAAGATGCTCGGCGCCATGCGGGAGCAGGATGCAGACCTTGCGGTCTGCCGCTACCGGCAGGTGCATAAGACGCATACCGAAGACGGGTCCGTTGACAGGGCGGTCGTGTTTGAGGAACAGGAAGCATTACAGTATTATGTGCAGGAGACGAAGGAATATGTTATCCAGAACGCCGCGTGGAATAAGCTGTACAGACGGCAGCTTCTGACCGGTATTGCTTTTCCGGAGGGAAAATGGTATGAGGATATCATGTTCGCAACGATGGCGCTCGCCCATGCAAAGCGCTGTGTTTACCTTGACACTGCTTATTATAACTATATAATAGACAGAGAGGGAAGCATCATGAATACGCAGATTAATCCTCGTACTTTTACGGATCAGATTCCTGCTTATTATGAGAAGACGAAGTTTCTTAAGGAGCTGGGGAGAGAGGATCTTGCAGACATTCATGATTATTTTTTTTATAAAAGACTGCTGCTCTTCTATGACCGCCTGCAAAAGTCGAATGCTTCCGGAAAAGAACAGTATTTAGAGCAGATCACGCAGGTGATCCGGGATAACAGGGAACATTATGCGCGTGCATATCACTGTCCGGTTGCGGACCCGCGGGATTATGAGAAGATGAAGCTGTTCTTAAAGTCTCCGGCGCGCTACAGGCGCAGAATACGGTGGGAAGAACAGGTGGTGATCCCGCTTAAAGTAGCGGCTAAGCGATGCCTTAATCATATGAAAAAGCGCGGCTGAACCGGTGAAATCAGGGAGCAGACCATGGCTGAAAGGGTGAGACAGTAAGGCGAAATGATAATCATACAGCTTGCGGGCGGGCTGGGCAACCAGATGTTCCAGTACGCCCTGTATCTACAACTGAAGAGCCTGGGTAAAGATGTGAAGATGGACGACAGAACCGGATTCGAGCATGACCTACAGCGCACGCCGGCGCTTGCGCCTTTCGGGATCACTTATGAGACAGCCACGGCGGAAGAACTGGAATGTATGCTGGATGCATCGCTCCGGATACGTGACAGGATCAGAAGGAAGCTGCGCGGCAGGAACAAGAAGGCTTATTTCGAGGCGGACAAGCGGTATAAACCGGAGATTCTGTCCTGGGACGATATTTACCTGGAAGGATACTGGCAGACGGAGAAGTATTTCAGCGGCGTATCTGCGGAGGTCCGGGAGGCTTATGATGTAGAGAGGCTGTTACGGTATATAAGAACGCATGAGTGTAGAAACGGGTGCGGCTGCGCGACAGCAGACGGCGGAGAACCGGAACGGAAGGAACCGTCCGGAGCGAAACAGACAGAGTCATTATTTGAGAAGTATCTCGCGCAGATTACGTCAGAGGAGTCCGTCAGCGTGCATATCCGCGGCGGTGATTATCTTCTGCCGGAGAACCAGGAACTTTTCGGCGGTATCTGCACGGCGGCGTATTACAGGAAAGCAATGGAGCAGATGAAGAAAGAACATCCCCACAGCAGATTCTATCTGTTCACCAATGACAAACAGTGGGCGGCGCAGCAGATTGCGTATGGAAAGTACGCTGCGCAGGAAGCAGATTTATGTAAGGCGGGCGACGGTGAGAGTACAGGCGGGTTTTTGGAGAACACGGACATGGAACTGATCGACCTTGGCGGACAGAGCGACTATCAGGAATTTGTCCTGATGAGCAGGTGCAGACATCACATACTTGCCAACAGCAGCTTCAGCTGGTGGGCTTCCTATCTGGATGATGATCCGCATAAGACGGTGTATGCGCCGGACCGGTGGCTGAACGGATGGGACTGCAGCGATTTCTATAGAGAAGATATGCAGAAGATCATGTCTGCAGAGCGCGATGATAACGGAGACAGAGGAAACAATCGTAGATGAGTAAACAGGAAAAAGTAGAAGATAATAATACGGAAAGAAATCATATGGACAGGAAGGTTACGCTGCTTCAGAAGGTCGGCTATCTGTTTGACGCAAAGCAGAAGCGGCAGCTGGTCGGTCTGGGTGTGCTGATTCTGATCGGCGGTCTGCTGGAAACGCTGGGCGTGTCGCTGCTTCTGCCGGTGGTGAGTGCTTTCATGAATCCGGATGCCATAATGGATAATGCATTGGTGGGCAGAGTTGCCCGGATTCTGCATATAGAGACCAGCGGGCAGCTTCTGACCTATATGCTGGTTGCGCTGATCGTGCTGTATGTCCTGAAAAATGCATATCTGTTGTTCCTGACATATGTACAGAACACTTTTGTGACCAGAAACCGTAACCGCATGATCAGCCGTGTGATGCGGGAGTTCTTAAACCGCCCTTATGAAGATTATCTGGGCGCGGATATACCGACGGTATTCCGCCTTACAGACAGTGATATACCGAATGCGTTTCAACTGATCCTTGTGATGATACAGATGATTACGGAGATCGTGGTTGCGGTTTCTCTATGTATCGTACTGGTGGTGGCGAGCCCGGTGTTGTGCCTGTTTGTCGTGGTGATTTTCTTAGGGATGACGCTGCTTATCACAAAGCAGCTGAAACCGAGGCTAAACAGGATCGGACACAGAAATCAGGCGATACAGTCCCGTATTGCCAAGTGGCGGATACAGTCCATTTATGGATTAAAAGACGTGAAGGTGCTGCACAGGGAAGAATTTTTCGTGCGTAATTATTATGAAAGCGGCGCCATCGGCGCGAACGTGGCGAGGAACTACGCGGTGTTTAATAATCTGCCGCGGCTGCTGATCGAAACGGTCTTCATGGCGTCCATGTTTCTCTTTATTCTGATCTATATGCTGCGGGGCGGAGATATGAACGTACTGGTTCCCCAGTTGACGGCATTTGCCATGGCGGCGATTCGTATGCTGCCCGGCATCAACCGCATTAACACGTATCTGTCGGAGATCGCGTACACGCAGCCCTGCCTGGATTATCTGTATGAGAATCTGAATGAGAATATGAAGAAGGACGTGAACGGCAGTGTGACAGGACTTACCGGTGAAAGACGGCAGCAGCTTCCGGCGCTTGCGCTGCAGGATAAGATCGTACTGGATCATATCACCTATGCCTATCCGAATACGGACAAGAATATCTTCACGGACGCGCATATGGAAGTGAAGAAAGGACAGTCTGTGGGGATCATGGGACCTTCCGGCGCGGGTAAATCGACGATCGTGGACATCCTGCTGGGATTATTACACGTGCAGGCGGGGGAGATCACCTGCGACGGCGTCAATATATTCGATAACTATCCTTCCTGGCTTGCAAAGATCGGTTATATTCCGCAGTCCATTTATCTGATTGATGAGTCCATCCGCGACAATATCGCTTTTGGCATCGATGCGGACAGGATAGATGATAAGCGCATATGGGAAGTGCTGGAAGAGGCACAGCTTAAGGAATTTGTAGAGGAGCTTCCGGAGGGACTGGATACGACCATAGGTGACAGGGGTGTCAGGATATCCGGCGGACAGCGACAGCGTCTCGGCATTGCGAGGGCGCTCTATCACAATCCGGAGATTCTTGTGTTTGACGAGGCGACTTCCGCGCTTGATACGGATACGGAGAAGGCGGTTATGGATGCAATTAACAGCTTCCACGGCAGAAAAACGATGGTGATTATCGCACACAGGCTCAATACGATTGCCAAATGCGACGTCATCTATAAGGTGGAGGACGAGAAGATTATGGAGACGACATTATCATGTTAGGAATTGAGACGCAGGAAGGCTTCGGGCTTGGAAACCAGCTGTTTTTCTATGTAACGACCAGATGTATCGCCGAGGACAGGGGATACCGCTTCAGCGTGCTGGACCCGGAGCATTTCGCCAACAATATGCACAGCGACTGCGGGCTGTATTTCATGGATCTGGATATGGGCGTGCCTTCTAAGAAGGAAGATTATGAGAAGACGTTTTATGAGAAGGAAACCCGTTTTTTTGCCGGCAATTCCAGGCATGACCTGACACACGGCGTCTACGTGACTGACGCGGATGAGCGCCTGTTTGAGATTGAGGATAACACGTTGATCTACGGCAATCTGCAGGCGGAGGCATATTTTATACAGCATAAAGAAGAGATTAAGAAGTGGCTTGCCGTCAAGCCGGAGTATGACTGCAAGGAGTACAGCAGGGACAATCTGTGTATCATGCACCTGCGGTGCAGTGACTATATGGGCTCGCCGGAACTGTATCTGCGTAAGAAGTACTGGATCATGGGTATGAGGCAGATGAAGAAAGTCAATCCGGATATGGAGTTTATGATTATTACCAATGACGTGAAGGAGGCGGGTAAGCTTCTTCCCGGTATTCCGGCATATAACTTCGACCTCGCCAAGGATTACAGTGTCTTGAAAAATGCAAAATATCTACTGTTATCCAATTCTTCGTTCACTTATTTTCCTGCATTTACCAGTGAAACGGTGCAATATATTCTGGCGCCGAAATACTGGGCGAGGCACAATGTGTCGGACGGTTACTGGGCTTCGGAGCAGAACATCTATGCCGGCTGGCACTATATGGACCGCAAGGGCAGGGTTTTCACCGCGCAGGAATGTAAGGAAGAACTGGCGGCGTATAAGAAAACATCTCCCAAGTACAGAAATGTCAACGTGCGCCCGGAAGGAATGCGGCTCAAAATGATGGAGCTGCATGCGTGGTATGTCTATAAAAAGGCGTATGTGTGTAAGATTGCGAGAGGGGTAAAGCGAAGGTGTAGAAAGCTGGCTGCCGGTGCAGCTGCAGGTCATGCAAAAGGATAGATAACGGGATGAGCGGTATAAATAAGAAGGAGAATAACATATATGGCAGGCTTACGGAGTCACTGCGGGGTATGTGCAGTAGAATTTTCGTGCGCATTGACGCTATTCCTGTGAAGAGGCTGGCAGTATATGCCGGTATCCTGTTTGCAGTGTCACTCATTCCGCTTCTGTGGCTTGGCAGATACAATGTCATGTGCGTCGATGACTATGACTATGGCAGGCGCGTGCATGACGTATGGATGGCGACAGGGTCCTTCGGGGCGTCCGTGCAGGCTGCATGGCAGCAGAATATGCAGTTTTACCGCGAATGGCAGGGCACCTATATTTCCTGCTTTCTGATGGCGCTCTGCCCTATGAATTTCAACTATGAGATCGGATATGTGGTACCGCTTCTGATGATCGGTATGCTGGCGTCGTCTGTATTTGTGCTGGGCAGACATATTCTGCACAGATGGCTGGGCGTGGAGAAGGCCGGCGGCAGTTTCGTGATGTTTGTGCTGCTTTTCATGTTTTATCAGGTGATGGATGCACCATTTGAAGGAATCTACTGGTACAATGGCGCGACGCACTATGTTCTGATGCAGTCCATATGGTTTTATATGCTGACGGCTGCTTCCATGAGTCTGTGGTCGGAGAAAAAAGCGTCTGCGCGGGGCTGGTGCGCGGCTGCCGTTATCCTGAGTGTGATTGTGGGCGGAGGCAATCTGGTGACAGGTCTGCAGGCAGAGGTCGTTATGGCGCTTCTGGTGTTGTATGCAGTCGTGGTGAACAGGAAGAAACTCCTTTCTGTATGCCTTCCGTTTGTGACGGGAAGCGCAGGCTTTCTGTTTAATATACTGGCGCCGGGTAACGCGCTTCGCAGTGAACTGGATACGGATACAGGATATTCGGCGCTGCTGTCGGTTCTGCTGTCGTTTTATCATGCGGTCGTCTATATCATCAGGTGGACGCCGGCGTTCGTGATCGTCATCTGGCTGCTGCTTCTGCCGGTTTTGTGGAAACTTGTCAAAAAATCCGAAAGGACATTCGCACATCCCGTGTGGGTGACGGTCGGCGCATTCTGTGTACTGTCCGCAATGTTTACGCCCACGCTTTATGCACTCGGGCTGGCGGGGCTTTCCAGAGTGAATAATATTATCCAAATGGTCTGGTATCTATGCCTGATTATGGTGACGGCGTACTGGCTGGGGTATTATGCCCACAGAGAATGTGCGGCGTTCGGTTATTTTCTGGAAAAGGCGGGCAGCAGGCTGACGGCTGTCTGTGTACTGCTGGTTTTCGTGATATTAGTCTGCACTGCGGATAAGAATACGTATACGAGTATATCGGCGCTGCGCTCGGTAACAAACGGCGAAGCGCAGACGTTCTATGAGGAAGCGATGGAGCGGCATGTCATCTACACGGACGAGACGATCCCGGATGTGGAACTTGCGCCCTATTCTGCGAAACCCGCGCTTTTTGACTGCAGCGATCTGTCACAGGACCCGGGTAACTGGCTGAATCTGGCGGTTATGCAGTATTATCATAAAAATTATGTGAAGATAGTGGAGCAGTAATACAGTTACGGTAGGACCGTCGGGCCTGGCTGTAACGGAATATAGGACGGTTGTGCCGTATCTGTAACGATGGAGGCGGCAGGCGTGCGGAGGAAGAGATGGTTGAGAAGTTAAAATTGCCGAATGTTACGCTGGCGGCAATGACCAGCGTGGATCTATATGAGACGATCAAAGCGATGGAATACAGTATGCGGCAGATCGAGTTTGGCGATGTGGTCTTAATTACCCACAGGAAGCCGCTTACTCTGCCGAAGACCATACGGTATTCCCATACCTCCAGACTGGACAATATTGATAAATTTAATTATAAAATGGTCTATGAACTCGGCAGGCATATTCACACGGACTACATGCTTCTTGTCCATGCGGACGGCTTCGTGGTGCATCCGGAAAGCTGGCGGGATGAATTTCTTGCGTATGACTATATCGGTTCCCCGTGGCCGCTGCCCGCAAATGATTACGCCTACCGCGATTCCAAAGGACAGATCTGCCGCGTAGGAAACAGCGTGTCCATCCGCAGCAAGAGACTTCTGGATTTCCCGGCGCAGGCGGGGCTCAAATGGGAGAAGATGGAGGATGGCAACTATAACGAGGACACATTTCTGTGCTGCAAATATAAGAATGTGATCGAGGATGCGGGTATGCGCTTCGCGCCGATCGAGGTCGCGAAGTATTTTGGACACGAGCATATGATTCCGGAGATCATGGATGTGGAGAAGCCGTTTATCTTCCATAAATGGAGAGGCAGGAACAGGCAGTACCCGAGATTCGTGAATCCATGGAAAGTTGTGTGGCGTAAGATCAAAGACGTGATCAGACCGCTGTTATTCTGGAGAAGGATAAGGAAAAATAACACATGATATATGACTGTATCCCTTTTTTCAATGAATTGGATATCCTGAAGCTGAGAATGCAGATTCTGTCGCCTTATGTGGACAGGTTTGTGCTGGAAGAGTCCACGGTGACCTTTTCGGGTGAACCGAAGGAGATGATTTTCGCAAAACACAGAGATATGTTTCGCGAATTTGAGGATAAGATCCGCTATGTGGCGGTGGATAATTCGCCGATGAGCGGCGTGACGACGCATGAGCGGGATAAGTTCCAGAAGAACCAGCTCATTCGCGCGATGTCGGATGCGAAGCCTGATGATATCGTGATTTTCAGTGATGTGGATGAAATACCGAATCCGAAAGTATTAGAGAAGATCGTGCGGGAGTTTGACGCTGGAAAAATTTATCATCTGGCGCAGCGAATGTTTTACTGCTTCCTCAACATGGAGGAGATCTCGGGCAATCTGCTGTCTATTACCGGAGAATTTCGAGGAGTAGAGAGAAAGCAGTGGCTTGGAACCAAGATCTGCAGTTTCCGGAATCTGCCGGGGGAGGGCATTGTATTCCTGCGCGAGGTCTCTCCGGATGATCCACGCAGTGTGCGCGTGGCTGACGGCGGCTGGCATTTCGGTTATATGGGCGGTGACGGCGAGCGGGATGTGGCGAAGCGAATCGGTGTGAAAGTGCAGGCGGCGGCCCATCAGGAATACAATAAATCGAGGTATCTGAATGAGGCGGTGGACAGGCTGCTGTGCGGTGAGGATATTTTTGACCGCAATGCGAAGTTCGTCCGCGTGCCGATAGATGACAGTTATCCGGAATATCTGCGGGAACATCAGGAAGAGTATGCTTTTCTGATTGCGCCCGAAACCGGCCGGGCAGGGATTGCGTGGAAGAAGCTGAAGCTGACGGTCAAGAAATGGCTGCGCAGGGCGCATGGAGCGGCGGCACGGGTGCTGCGGCACTGACGCAGAAGCCGGACAGCGGTTCAACAGACCGGCGGTGACGGTGAGCGGCATGCAGCCACAGCGTATGGGAATGCGGCTGGCGGACGCCATGCAGCACAGGGCAGAGAGGAGAATAAGTGAATGGAATTATACCGTAAGATCAAATCAGGCAGGCTGCCGTGGCTTCTTTTCTATATCGGGCTGACCATTGAACTTCTGATCGTGATAATTGATAAAAGCAACTATATTAACCCGATCGAAGGGCGGTTGTTTCAGATCACTTTCCTGATTTTTGCCTGTAAGCTGATCCTGACGGATTACAGCAAGGGACAGTGGTGTGCGATTATTCTGCTGGAAGCTGCCGCGTTGGTGTCCTACCGGGTCACCGGAGCCAACGATCTGATCCGTATCGTGACTTTCGTGGCGGCGTGTAAGGACATTCCGCTCAGGCAGATGTTAAAATATACGTTTCAGGTAACACTGGCCGGCTGTCTGCTGATCGTGGCGCTGTCCGTAAGCGGCATATACGGGGAAATCAGTCTGACGCAGGCGTATGGTCACGAACCGATGGAATCAACGCTCTATATCGGTGAGGAACCGGCGGCGGAGACCCGCTATACACTGGGAATGGGACACCCCAATGCGTTGTCGTGCATGTTCCTTATGCTGGTGGTGACGGGAGTCTATGTCTGGTTTGCACGCATGAAATGGTATCTTTATCTGTTTATTATGCTGCTTAATGCGGGAGTCTATATGCTGACCGGCTCCAAGACAAGCATGTTGATTGCAACTGCTTTTCTGGCGGGGGCGTGTATCCTCAGCTACAGTAAATTCCTGCGCGAGAAGGCGTTAATCTATGTGTGCGGGCTGCTCATGTTTGCACTGTGTCTCGGCTTCTCCGTGGATGCGGCGGTTTGCGCCCAGAGGGTGCGCGACGCTAAATGGAATGAATTCTATTATCTGAATCCGCGGGACAATCAGCATATCGTGACATTGGGGCGGATCGACCGGTATATTAACGGCAGGATTGTATCGCTGACGGATTCCGAGAAGAACGACGGCATGATCCATACATGGTCGGCGTTTTCCGAGCCCAATAATATGAATTACTACTTCGATATGGGGTGGGTGAAACTCTTTTACCGCTATGGAGTTGTGCCTGGGATACTCTATGTGACTGCGCAGCTTATGCTGCTGTGGAAGCTGTGGAAAAGGAAAGACGCCTGCGGACTGCTGCTGTTTACGACGCTGGCGGTCTATACCGTGGTGGAGGCGCATCTGATTTCGGTCTATATCGGCAGGAATTTCCTGCTGATGATGACGGGGTATTATCTGTTGACGGATAGGAGGGATGTTCCTGCTCACGATATAATGAAATGACGGCGCAGGATGAAATTTCCGATAAATATGGGAAAAGCTAGTATTTATCGGGATATAAGAACTATTCTATGGTTCAATGATTATTGGGAAGATCCGTAGCGTGCGTAAAAGACCTCGTATAAATACGAGATCTTCACATAATAAACTTATATCTTCTTTTATGCCCTTAAGGCGATGTTTGAAGGAGAGATAAACTATCCTCCTTGTTTAATATATGGTATAATGTGCCCACAGTCAACGAAAAGTATTCGTTGAATTCTTTCTAAAGGGTTTCTAAAATTTATGAAAATTTTCTCTCGAAAACATAGAGCTCTTTCATCTTTTTGTTTATTTTATCCATGCTATCTTCTGAAAGGGAAACACCGGCAAGGACACCCGTGAGACTTCTTGGATCATAAATCCTCATTTTACTTATGGTAGTGATCCGATTAACGAGCGCTATGCTTCCTTCCTTCGTTCTGGATATTTCAGTACCAATTTTATCAAGGTAAACCTGTTCTGCTACATTATGGTCGGCTTTTTTGATCCATATGCGCTGCACACGAGAGGCTTCGTCTAAATATTTTGCGGTGCCTTGCAATCGTTCAGGCAGCGAGTTTTTTTCATGCCCCTCTTTACAGGTATTCAGGGCGGTTTCGGTACTTGCAAGAAGTGAATCGAATAAATCAATCATGTCGGATATTTCATTTGCTTCCTCTTGTAAAGCCTTTGAAATTGTATCATATTTCAATTTTAGCAGTCGGTATATCTCATTTCCAAGATTTATACTATTATTATGTACTTGCCTGGAATCTTTAATCGAAGTAAGCGGAACCACTGTTAAGACAGGAGAGTTATGTTCGTTTTTATTATCTAACACGACTGCATAATGCAGCCCGCCATACTCACTTCCAATATTGAGGCCAAAGTTTAACTTAATAATGTTTCCTCTTTTATATGCGATATTTTGAGTCGGAATAAAATTTTCTTCAAAATCAATAAAGCGATCCCTGCTTTCTTCTGTTGTATTACATCTTCCTTAGTAAAGTTTTTTGACAACTAGATAACCTCTCTTTCATGAGTTTCCTTTATATTGATCGACATGATTAATATATTATAAAAATAGATACTATGCAATGACATTCGGCATAAAATCTATATTATACACAATCGGCTTTATCAGGCAGTATAGAAAAAATAAAACACTTATCGTTGATGGAAGCTCTCGCATTTTGACCGCATTTCTCGTATTATTTTCCACCCTTTTAGTAAAAATAGATAAAAAAGAAGTGAAAACGTGTGGCAGAAAGTCAATAGAGGAATTTAAGTTTTTGAGCTATAATAAATACGAAAAAATACGAAAATTCCAATTACATATGTGGGATGGCAAAGTTGAATTTTCGTGAAAGCGAGGAAAGCTCTGGGGAATCTTTAGGATGTTTTCCGTAAAAAGAAACAGAACAGGAGGAAGAAAATGAGAAAGAGATGTTGGAAGACAGTGCTCAGTGCCATATTGGCATCGGCGATGCTCATCACGTCAACTCCGGCGAATCTGTCCATGACCGTGCAGGCAGCAGAGCCCGGTGTGGAAGATACGCTGTCTGTACTGACTGAGCAGACCGACGAAGGTGAGCCGGAAGACGATCAGACCGGACAAGTCTCCGGTGAGGATCAGGATGTGCAAAATCCTGTGGGGACGAATGCAGTCGATACCACAGGCGATGAGGGCGGAGATGATGCGGGAGCGGATCAGGCGCCCGATACGCAGACGGGGAATACGGAGAGCGACGATTCTTCGAATACTCCCGTTGCGCCTAATACAGATGATAATAATGAAGCAGGCGGCGGTAACCAGAGTCCGGCAGCCACTACTGCTACGACAGGGGCAGAGGTTAACGAGAAAGCAGTGACCTTTACCTGTGTGGCAACGGAATTGTCGTTTACCGAGTACAACGGATCAGAGAATGTACCTGTTACGCCGTCTCAGGAGAAACCTGTTGTAGTTAAGGGTGGCAAAAGTGGTGAAAGCTGGTCAACTCTGGCGACCCTGACGGAAGGTGCAGACAGTGTCTGGAGTACGACTGTAACACTTAATCCAGGTGCATATGAATACAAATTTGTGGCGGGCGAGAAGGGATATGAAACTGGTGGTAATCGTTCCTTCACAATCATCGGTATGAACGACACTACGATCAACGTAACGCGTGAAGTTGAAACGGAATTATCGGCTCAGATTGATGGTGTAAATGTAGAGTACAGCCTGACTGCCGAGACTACGGCAGCAGATACCGAGGGTACTATCCAGTTAAGCGGCAGTGCCGGCAGTCAGAAGCTTACAGTCGGTGCAGCATGGGATGTCAGCAAAACTTTTACCATGACGGCAACACAGGTAGGAGGCAGTGAGACTTGTACCGTTACTGTTAAGGTTGCGGCTTCGGCTCTCGTGGAAGATTCAAACGGCAAACTTCCGGTTATCGACAGCGAGAAAGGTGAAGTGACTTTCTATTATTTTGCACCTTCTGCCAATAAGATGACGATCAAAGGGCAGATGACAGGATCAAGCTGGCCGTCGGAAGAAATGACCTATGATCCTGCAACCGGATATTGGGAGAAAACGTTCCAGATGGGACCGGGTTCTTATGAATACGGGTTTGAAGTAGATGGTGTATGGGCCGTTGATCCGAAACAGCTGCATGTAAAAGAGATAGGTTCTAACAATATTGTGATCGTTCCGGGTCTTGTAAACGGACAGGCACCGGATGCGGTACTTGGCGGTGCGGCGGTTGAATTACCGGCGACATTAAAATTATTCAAAGAGTATACTGTTACTGATGACGCATCGAAGTTAAATGTAACAGCGGAATCCACAGACGAAACCGTAACCTATTCGGTGCCGGATGATGCAGTATGGAAAGACAAAGTGACGCTTACGGCGGCAACGGCAGACAAGCCGGCTACTGTGGCAGTTAAGAGTGATTTCCCGGCAGATGTCGAAACCTTTGATCTGATCGCGACAGCCGGAGATAAGACATCTAAAGTGACGGTTAAGGTCGTAAGCACGACATATACCTATACGATCTACTATTATGACTCTATGCATGAAATGAGCACGGACGCCGTAGATCTCTGGGTTTGGGAAAATGGCGGTGGCGGCGGTAACATTGCAGTTGAGTTCACCGAAAAGGAAAAGCTTGCCGATGATAGGGAATGGCTGAAGGCAACGGCAGAACTGAGCTTTACCAGCCTGGGTATGAAATCCCGTACGAAGGGTTCCTGGGATGGCTGGCAGGATGGAGTAGACAGAACATACAATAATACAGAAGGCAAAGAAGAAGTTACTCTGTATTATGTATTCGGACAGCCGTTGACAGATACGCTTCCAGAGATCAAAGAGGGGGCGGACAGATATCTGGTTGTAGAATATGCCCGGACCACACAGACGGATCGTGACTGGTTCTTCTATACATGGAACAGCGGATATGGTGATAGCTTTGTACCTTTTGAAGACGAAGACAAGGACGGTACAGGTACGGCGTTAGTTCCGGTTATGAATGGAGTTGACAGCATCAGCTTCTGTCTGGAGCGTACAGATGATAGCGGAGCGCATTGGGGAGAGAAAGACGGTAACGATTATAACTGCCCGATGCCCGCAGATCAGAACATCGTTAAGATCAAAATGGAGGAAGGCAAAGGCATTACCTACACCTACCCTTACAACACAGGTTACGAGATTGATACAAAAGAGAAGAAAATCAATTTCTACTACAGAGATGACGATGCATTCCTTGCAGGCAGCGAGGGAGGCTATGAAGATGTAACGCTCGAGTTGATCGCGCCCAAGGCGGATGATGCTGAGACGGCAGCGGATGAGCAGACAGAAACATCTTCTGTTCAGACCGTGAAGATGACATACGATGCAGAGGAACAGCGGTATGAGTGGACTCTGGATCAGCTTGTTCCGGGTGACCATTACTATCGCTATGCCAGAAAGAAGACAGCGAGTGACGCGGCAGAGTATGTACTGGATGCTTTCAACGAATTGAAAGAGACAGTTGCAGAAACGGAATATTCGGTATTGAAATATGATCTTCTGGATGTAGAGATGGAAGCTGAGATCCAGAATGATACGATGGATTATAATGACAATAACGTCCTGTCAATCAAGGTAAATGCCAAAGATTCAGAAGGTGAGCAGATCGAAGACACGGATGAGCTTAAGGTAGTCGAAAGAGCGACGGTAGATTTGAGCGCGCTCGGCGGCGGCGTTGTTGAGATCGATCCGGAGTTGCTGGCAGTTACCATCGCAGTAAAACAGGGTACGTCGGCAGGTGTGAAGACGCTTCCGATCACCATATACGATGTATATAACAATGAGTATAAGACAGACGTTAAGGTTACAGTGACAGACCGCGGTAAGGGTTCTGATTTTGACTGGGATGAGGCAGTTGTTTACTTCGCAGTGACAGACCGTTTCTTCGACGGTAATTCCTCGAACAATGACGGCGGTGTGCCGGGTAGTTACGATCCGGATACAAATGACGGTTTGAACTCCAGCTACCACGGCGGTGACTTCGCGGGTCTGACCCAGAAGCTGGATTATCTGCAGGATCTGGGTGTGAATACGATCTGGATCACACCGATCGTGGAGAACCAGACTGTTGCAAACAGCGTTAATGATCCTGTTGTGAAACAGGCATGGGGTTACACAGGTTACTGGACGAAAGATTTCACGAAGATCGATGCCCATCTTGGAACAGAGGCGGAATTCAGTGCATTGCTGGATGCGGCTCATGCGAAGGGCATGAAAGTCATGGTAGACGTAGTGCTCAACCATGCCGGTTACGGTGATGAGATCACGGACTACTATAATACGAATTTTAAGAACGAAGACGGTGAAACAATTAAGATGTTGAGAGGTAACGACGAGATCGTTTCCGGCAGCGACCAGATGAGTTCTCTGTCAGGGCTTCCTGATTTTCGTACAGAGGACCCGGAAGTAAGAGAACTGATCGTAGAGTGGCAGTCCAACTGGATCAGCCGTTATCCGATCGACTACTACCGTGTAGATACGGTTAAACACGTGGACGACACGACATGGTCGGCATTTAAGAATGCATTGACCGAGATCAATCCCGATTTCAAGATGATCGGTGAGTGGGCAGGCGCAGGTTATGCAACAGATACGGGTATGCTAAATACAGGACGTATGGACGCATTGCTTGACTTTGACTTCCCGGCACAGGCAGCTAACTTCGTTACAGGTGATCTGTCGGGTGTAGAAGGCTTCCTGTCTGCAAGAAACGGTGCGATTGATAATACTGCTTCTCTGGGTGCTTTCTTAAGCAATCATGACCAGCAGGGCTTTATACACAGACTGACTGATGAAAAGCATAAAACCGAAGAAGAGGCGAAACAGCTGGCGCTGGTAGCTGCATCCTTACAGCTTACGGCGAAAGGACAGGTTTATATCTATTACGGAGAAGAAATCGGTGAGAGCAATGGTGAGGAGAATTATCCGTACCAGACGAACCGTAAAGACTTCGACTGGTCCAAGGTAACTGGTGACAATCAGGCACTTGCACACTACAAGAAGATGCTTTCGATTCGTAATATGTACTCCGAACTGTTTGCGAAGGGCTCCCGTGAGACAGTCAGCACAGATAGCGGGCTTGATGTCTTTAAGAGAAGCTATGGCGGAACTACGCTGACGGTTGCACTGAACATTACAGGTGCAGAACAGACCTATACGTTAAGCGGACAGACACCGGGTATGGCGGTTATCGATTACTACAGCGGCACACAGTACCCTGTAGACGAGAGCGGTAATGCCGTAATCAACGTTCCCGCTGCAGCAGACGGCGGTACGGTAGTGCTTGGCACTGAGAACTTTAGAATGGACCTGCAGGAAGGCATGCAGATCAAACGCATTCCGGATCAGACCTACACAGGTTTAAGCATTAAGCTTCCGGAAGACGTACTGCAGGTATATGACGGAACAACCAGACTGGCGGAAGGCATTGACTATACCGTCAGCTACAAGAACAATAAAGCAGTCGGAACAGCGACTGTTACGATCAAGGGCAAAGGCAACTACAAGATGTCAGAGACCGCACAGTTCAATATCGTACCGAAGAATGTTGCGGAACTGGGTATCGAATACAAGGATGTTGTAATTGCGAACGGAAGCGTGCAGAAACCGCTGTCGAAGATTACCAATAACGGTAAGAAACTTGCGGCTAAGGAATATCAGGTAGTGTATTATCAGTTAAGTGCGAACGGACAGAAGACGCAGGTTAATGGCGTGAAAGAAGTCGGCGAATACGAAATGGTAATTACGGGTCTGAAGAACTATACGGGCACGGTTACCAAGGCGGTTTCGGTAAAGGATACCGGCACTTATATGAGCAAGCTGAAGATCACACTGGAGTATACCTCCAAGGAGTATACCGGATCAGCGCTTGAGCCGGAAGTTACGGTGAAGAACGGAAGTGAACCTGTTGCGGATACGTGCTATACCGTATCCTACGCCAACAACACTAACGTAGGAAAAGCCAATGTCATTATTACCGGTGTGTCAGCGGAGGGATATTACGGAAGCGTAACGAAGACCTTCAAGATTACAGGCACAGAGCTGTCTAAGGTAGCGCAGGTAGATACGGCGAAGTGGCAGGGGAAACTGGATATCGATCCGATTAAGGGTAATGCCGAACAGGCCAATGCAGTATTGACTGCCAAGAGAGGCCAGAGTGTAACCCTGACCAAGGGTAAAGACTATACGGTAAGCTACAGCAATAACACCAGACCGGGAACGGCGACAGTGACATTCACGGGTGCAGGTAAGTATACCGGAACGATCAAGAAGACCTTTAAGATCAATGCAATCAAGTGGGCACAGACGGATCTGGGCAATAACCTGCTGGTTACTGTGGACAAGACGGCTCCTTATTCCAAGAAGGGTGCGAAACCGGGTGTTACCGTAACCTATAAGAATAAGAGACTGACAGAAGGCAAGGATTATAAGCTGACCTACATGAACAATAAGGTGGTAGCGGATGCAAATGCGGCCAAGAAGCCTTCGGTAGCGGTTACCGGAACGGGCTCTTTCACCGGCAAGGTTAATGCGGACGCATTCAGTATCGTGAAGGCGGATTTGTCTGACTGGAAGACAGGAGTTACGATGACGGTACCCGATGCGGTTTATTCCGACACAAAGAGTAATTTCATATCAGAGCCTGTTGTGAAAGATGCTGATGGCACACGCCTGATTAAGGACACCGACTATGAGGTGACGTATTATGCTATGGTGAACGGTGACTGGGCAGAGCAGAAGCAGAATGCCGGTCCGTTTGACAAGGGTACACGGCTGAAAGTTGAAGTGACAGGTAAGGGTAATTATGAAAATGCGATCTCTAAAGAATACAAGATCGTAGCAGCCAGCATCCGCAAGGCAACCATTATTGCCAAAGCGCAGACTTATACCGGCAAGGCAATTACGCTGGACGCAAATGATTTCTCCAAGGCGAAGCTTGGCAAGAACAAGCTGACATACGGTGTGGATTATGAGATCGTACCGGGCAGCTATGAGAAGAATGTCAACAAAGGTACTGCCAGTGTTACCGTCAGAGGTATCGGTAACTATGGCGACGAGAAGAAAGTTACTTTCAGAATTACATCATCTATTATGAGATGGTGGTGGAATCTGTTCTCATAATCGTAAGCTGACTTCCTTCATATTAAATAATAAGTAATACCAGAACGGACAGATCACCTGTTGAGAGTATAACAGGTGGTCTGTCTGTTTACTTTCGGAGAAATGCGCGTCACAGACAGAGGGAATCTTCTGTTGATGAAAATGGAGAAGTTTGGTATAATTCATAGATAAAAACATAATGCTTAATATGTGTTTTATGCCGCTGAAGGGATGAGAAAGACCTATGAAAATCAATACCGTCAGGAGAACTGTGATTTGTGTCAGCAGAATCCTGTTTCTGTTTATCGCATGTGAAATCGTTGTCTGGGGATTAAACCGACAGAGCTCCGAGTCCTGGAAAATACTGTTTTATGATTTGCGTTCCGGGTTTGTGGATCACAGGGACTACTTGAAGAGATTTGCACTTTTTATGATTGCTTTTGCAGTAGTATACATTTTTTATATTGTATGCAATAAAGACGGGTTAGCCTTTGAATGGCATGTGAGGATAGGTGCGGGAAAACGGTCTTTTCTTATCTGGAAAGGCTATTGGGTCGTATTCATATGTATGTGTGCCGTGTTCCTTGGTCTTACATGGATGATCTATAGCGGCATGGCAGGCTTTGGCAGGAATAATTTATGGCAGGGAAGTACCGAGATCGGCCATTCATTCGGAATCGTTGAGGGGAGCATATATACAGGCAGCCTTGAGGCTTTTATGAAGAATTATGAAAGAGGGTACAGGACGTTTGAAGTAGATTTGGAGATTACGAGCGACAATCAGGTAGTCTTACGGCATGACTGGGATCAGGCGATACAAGAGGGGATTTCTTCAGATAATATACCGACGCAGGAGCAGTTCCTGTCGATCCCGATCAAGGGGAAACTGACACCGTTATCGTTTCAGGATTTGTGTCTGCTTATGCAGGAATATCCGGATATCTGGATCGTGACGGATTCCAAGTATGCGGACTGGGAGAATGTTATAAAGCAATTTAACATCATGGTACAGACAGCAAAAGAATGCGGTGCGGAAGAAGCGCTGGACAGGCTGGTGATTCAGATCTATAATCCCGCAATGTATGATGCGGTAACGGGGGTGTATCCGTTCCGGTCTTATATTTTTACAATGTATCAGTACTGGGACGGGACTCCTGGGCAATTCAAAGACATATGCAGATGGAGTGTGGACCATAATATTGATGCGATCACAATGCCGCGGGACAGAGCGACACAAGGCATTCTGGAAATAGCAGAGCGGTATGACAGGGATGTATATGTGCATACCGTGAATGAAGTTGCTGCGGCAAAGGAATTTTTGGATCAAGGGGTCAGAGGGATTTATACGGATGGCATTAACCCGGAGGATTTAAAGGAGGATAAGGAATGAGTTTCATAGCATTGTTTTTACCCGCGTGTATTTCGCTGATCATTCGGCATAAAAGAAATAGCAAGTTGAAATGGAGCGTACCGGAAAGTATCATTGAGTACGGGATTCTGGTTTTGATAAACGTACTGATATCCCAATGCGTGGTCGTATACGTGCTGGGGATCGGGGGAGTGGATGCGTCCGCCTTCCAAAGTATGCCGTTTTTAACCAAATATCTGGTGATTTCTATTGCGGTTGCGTGGTTAACGCCTTATCTGGAGGAAATCGGAAGGAAAAACATCGGCGTGTCCTTTAAGGTGGAAGGGTCAAAAGAGGTTCAGGACAATACGGAGCAGGATTAAGATGAAGCATATAAAAAGGAAAGCGGTCAGGGCAGATTCTGTACTTATCATAATCATTACGTTTGCTGTTTTGCTTTTGGTGAACTCGGCCGCATGGGTAAACACTGCATGGGAAAATGTGAATTTTTCCACAATTATGTTCCAAATGCACACGCCGTTAAACGGAACCAACAGTGAAATTGTACGTTCCTACTTTACCAGCTGCCTTCTGCGGACGATCAGAGGAACGCTGTTGATCGCAGGCATATACTGGATGATTAAATGTTTTGGAAATGATATGAGTTTCTCATTTTCCATCGTCTTTTTTAATTTTAAAACAAAACTGCATATCGGTAAAAATAAAAAAGAATGGAAAATTTTTTCCCGAATATATTTTTGGGGAATGATGACCGGTTATTGCCTGATCTGCTATGTCAATGCCCGGGATATAGGAGTATTTGAATATATACACAATATCAGCAATAAGACGACGATATTTGAAGAACAGTATGTTGTTCCGGAAAGCGCCATACTTGAATTCCCGGACGAGAAGAGAAACCTGATTCTGATTTATCTCGAATCCATGGAAACTACTTATGCCTCCAGAGAGGCAGGAGGCGGTAAAGAGAATAATTATATTCCGCACCTGACGGAACTGGCCCGAAACAATGTCAGCGTTTCTGACAGCAGTCTGCTGGGCGGCGGGAGAACATGCAGGGGATGCGAGTTTACAATGGGAGCAATTGTCGGAACTTCATCGGGTGTTCCGTTTAAGTCCATGATAGCGGGCAACTCTATGTCGGAGTATGCGCAGTTCCTGCCCGGTCTGATTACTCTGGGAGATATTTTAGAAGCGGAAGGATATACGAATTATTTCCTGTGCGGCTCGGAGGCTGAATTCGGCGGGAGGAAGCTGTTCTATGAGCAGCATGGAAATTATCATATTCAGGACTGGTTATACGCCAGAGAACAAGGGTACATTCCGGCAGACTATCATGTGTTCTGGGGATATGAAGATGCCAGACTTTTTGCGATCGCCAGGGCGGAACTGGACAGACTGGGTAATTCCGGTGAATTATTCAATTATACTATGCTGACGATAGACACACATCACCCTGAGGGATATATCTGCGAATTGTGCGATGACCAGTATGAACAGCCATACGCAAATGCAATCGCCTGTTCGGACAGGCAGGCTGCAGAATTCGTATCGTGGATCGAGGCGCAGGAATGGTATGAGAATACAACGGTGGTCCTGCTCGGAGATCATGTCTCCATGGCAACTGATTTCTGGGACGACATAGACGGATATGCCAGAAGGACATATAATTGTTTCCTCAATGTACCGGAAAGGCAGGATACGTCTCATCTGAAAAACAGAATATTTGATACGCTGGATTATTTCCCGACAATACTGGCGGCCCTGGATGTAGAGATAGAAGGGAACCGGCTTGGATTCGGGACAAATCTTTTCTCGGACAGGCAGACATTGCTGGAAGAACTTGGCGCAGAGTATGCGAAGGAACTCGCGAAATACTCGGAGTATTACGTTGAAAATTTTGAGAAAGGCAGCGGCGGTGTTGGTGATTGAAATTTTTCCCGAAAAATGGTATTCTAAATTGATATATTGTTTTTGTCAATAAGCAGAATATGCCTGAGGGATCAGAATGAACCGTAAAATGAAAGTGATCGAGGGATACTGGCTGCTCTTCACGGATCTGGTCAGCATTACCGCTTCCTATATAATTGCATTATTAATACGTTTTCACAAATTCAGACGGGTGGATGAGCCGGAACTGCACTTTCTGGTGCTCATCTGCTTTCTGTTGTTCTGCACGGTCTACAGCTTTCTGTTTGACTGGAACAGAGAGTTCATGAAACGGGGTATCCTCGTTGAGTTCGTAGCGGTCGTTAAATTTAATATTTTTATGGAACTGGCGATTTTTGCTTTCCTGTTCATGATGCAGCGAAGCGCCGGGGTCTCCCGTCTTGTCATGGGATATTTTGCGGTGCTGGACATCTTTGTTGTATGGGGTGTAAGGATCGGGATGAAGAAGGCGCTGCGGGTCTACTTTACCGCGAAGTCCAACATTGTAAAGATTATGATCATCACGAAGGAATCCGTGCTGGAGAAGACGGTATCCAGATTGAAAGCAGCCATGGATATTAACTACGAGATTGTCGCGCTTGCCTGTGTGGATGCAGACTGTAAGGGCGCGATGATAGACGGCGTCTGTGTAAATGCAGACGGGCGTGATGTGCTGGATCTGGCGAGACAGATTCCGCTGGATGAGGTGTTTATCAATCTGCCGGAGGAAGACAAAGAGTACGTAAAGCATATGATCTATGATCTGGAATCCATGGGGGTTGCGTGCCATTATAATATTGATATTATCGAGCGCCCGCAGAAGGAGGTCAGGGTAGGCAGTTTCGCGGGTTATACAGTGGTGACATACTCGATTAACCACTTTGACTACAGACGCATGGCGGTCAAGCGTCTGGTTGATATTGCCGGCGGACTGGTGGGCTGTATACTCACGGCGGTAATCACGCCTTTCGTGGCGATTGCCATACGGATTGATTCCCCGGGACCGATTTTCTTTGCGCAGACCAGAATCGGTAAGAACGGGAGAAGATTCAAGATCTATAAATTCCGCTCCATGTACATTGACGCGGAAGCGCGGAAGAAGGAACTTGAGGCGCAGAACGAGATGCAGGGCCTGATGTTCAAGATGGACAATGATCCGCGCATCACAAAAGTGGGTAAATTTATTCGCAAGACAAGCATAGACGAACTGCCGCAGTTCCTGAATATTGTGAAAGGCGATATGAGTCTGGTGGGGACAAGACCGCCAACGGAAGGCGAGTTTGAACAGTATAATTCCCATTACAGAAGGCGCATCAGCATGACGCCGGGACTCACCGGGCTGTGGCAGATCAGCGGACGCAGTGAGATCGTGAATTTCGATGAAGTAGTGAAACTGGATCTGGAGTATATTGATAACTGGACGCTGGGGCTGGACATCAAGATTTTATTCAGAACCATCTGGGTTGTTCTGACGGGAAAAGGCTCGAAGTGACGGGAAAGGTTCATATGATGGGGAAAGCTAAGTATAAGGTATTGATGATCGGTCCCGACAGAAGCGTCCACGGCGGGATATCCGGCGTGGTAAATAATTATTATGCCGCCGGGCTGGATCAGAAAATTGATTTATGTTATATCGGCACGATGGTGGAAGGCTCTAAGGCGGCTAAGCTTGTATGCGCCGTGAGAGCATATTTTCAGTTCCTCCGGCAGCTTTCGAAGTATGACATCGTGCATGTCAATATGGCTTCGGATTCCAGTTATTACCGGAAATCTGTTTTTATCCGGACGGCGAATCTGTGGGGGAGGAAGAGCGGACCGGGGAAGCGGCGCGGCAAAAGAATCGTCATTCACCAGCATGGCGGCAATTTTCCGGATTTCTACGGGAAAGAAATAGGTGATGCAGGGCGGCGGCGCGTGCGGAAGGTACTTTCCATGGGGGACGCTTTCCTTGTACTTGGCACGGCGTGGAAGGAGTTCTTCGGCACGATTATCGGTGCGGAGCGGATCACGGTACTGCCGGATGCCATACGGATTCCTGCGTCAGAGCCTAAGCAGTACGGCGTTCATAAGATATTATTTCTGGGAAGACTATGTAGGGCGAAGGGCATCGGAGAACTGCTGACGGTCATGCCGGAACTGAGAGAGAAGTGCCCGGATGTACATCTGTATCTCGGGGGCATATGGGAGGACGAGGAACTGAAGGATCAGGCACAGGCGATGACAGAGTGTGTGACCGATCTGGGATGGGTCAGCGGAGCAGCCAAACAGAAACTTCTGCAGGAGTGCGATATCTTTGTTATGCCTTCTTACTTTGAGGGACAGTCCGTATCCATACTCGAGGCGATGGCGTATGCCTGCGGGATCGTGGCGTCGAAGACAGGCGGGATTCCCGATATGATCATAGAAGGGGAGACAGGACTGTTTGCGAAGCCGCAGGATACGCGGACACTCGCGGACAGGCTGCTTAAGCTGCTGGCACAACCGGATCTGTGCCGGAGACTGGGAGAGAACGCCCGCCGGAAAGCGGCGGCCGAATATTCCATAGAGGATAACATGAGGCGTCTTATGGCTATATATGAGTCGGTAAACGGTTCCGGGGAGACGGATTAAGGGGCGCTGCAGGTGAAGGATCGGATTATCTGACTGTTTACGCTTTACGGCCGTAAATGTACCGGAGGCGGGAAAGGCATGGGTATCGAATTGCATAAAGAGGAGCCGCTAATCAGTGTGATCGTGCCGGTATATAACGGGCAGGATTATCTGACAGGGTGTATAGAAAGCATAGAGAGCCAGACCTGCGGGCATCTGGAAATCATCATCGTAAATGACGGCTCCACAGACCGGACCGCGGCGGTATGCGACAGTCTGCAGGCGTCTTATGATAATGTGCGGATTCTGAATCTGGATGATAAGGGTGTTTCCGCTGCGCGCAATGCCGGCATGGAGGCGGCGGCGGGGGAGTTTATCACCTTTGTTGACGCTGACGACAGACTTCTTCCCGACATGATCCGGATATTATATGATTGCATGGTAAAGACGCGAAGCGATGCCGCCGGCTGTAAATTCTTCATGTGGAGCAGCGAGGAGGAATGGCGGCAGGCGGCAGGAGCGGTGGAAATGAGAAAGGCGAAGCCGCGTGAGGCAGATGATCCGGAGAACGATATATCGGGAGCAGACAGACCGGCCATGCAGACCAGGACTTATGATGCCGGGTCATATTTACAGGAAGAATTACTGTGCGGCAACAGCCGATGCTGGAGCAAGCTGTACCGCAGAGAACTCATAGGGAAAGCACGGTTCAGGGAAGGACTCACGATCGGGGAGGACATGCTGTTTCTGGTGCAGCTTCTGCCGCATGTCCATACCATCACGGAGACAGCGTATGCCGGTTATGGCTATTATCAGAATCCGTCGGGGGCGATTAACAGGGCGTTTACGCCGCGTTATATGGATCAGATTACCTGCTGGCGGCTCGCGCGGGAAGAGATCCTGCGCATGGACGAAGGAGCGGATGCGCAGGTCACCGCGCTATGGATGACGGGAATCATGCTTACGGCCGGGAAACTTGCCGGGCTGGATGCTGCTGGCAGACGTGCCAACGAGAAGTATGTCAGGATGTGCAGAGAAAGCCTGCGGGAAGCGATGCAGATTCCGGGAGCGTATCGGCGGCTGTCTGCGGGATATCGGTTGAAGGCCGTTTTATTCCGTGTGTTTCCGCATTTATACTTGTGGCTGTATCATTTGCATAATAGGTAAGGAGCGGCGCATATGTTGATTGTCAGAGCGATGGGCGGCCTGGGTAACCAGCTGCAGCAGTACGCGTTATACAGGAAATTAGAGCAGATCGGTAAAGACGTCAGGCTGGATATCTCATGGTTTCGCAATGATGCTTTGCAGGCGGCCATGGCGGCGGGGAGAGAACTGGAACTTGACTATCTGAAGCCGCTTCCCTACAGGGTTGCATCTGAGGAGGAGATACGCGCCGTGCTCGGCAGACTGTGGGAAGAGCCGGAAGGCATTGGCAGTAAGATCAGGCGTAAGCTGCGACCTGCACTGAGTCCTTCTTTTGAAGAAAGCGGTATGTATCATGAGCAGATCTTCGGTATGGAGCACAAGTATCTGGTGGGATACTGGGCGTGTGAGAAATATTATGCGGATATTATGGATACGCTGCGGGCGGAGATTACTTTTCCGCGAAACAGGGATGAGATATTGCAGGAGAAAAATGATGCAGTAAGCCGGCAGATGGAGGCAGAGATGTCGGTCAGTGTGCACATCAGGCGGGGCGACTATCTGGATGATATCAACCGGGCGCTTTTTGGCGGAATCTGCACCGAAACGTATTATGAGACGGCGATCGGATATATCAGGGAGCGGTTTCCGAACGTGCGGTTCTATCTGTTTTCGGATGATATCCCCTATGTGCGGGAGCGCTACCGTGGTAAAGAATACCGGATTGTTGACTGGAACCACGGGAAGGACAGCTTCTATGACATGATGCTGATGAGCCGGTGTAAGCATAACATCTGTGCGAACAGCACGTTCAGTTTCTGGGGCGCCAGGCTGAATCCTCATACGGATAAAGTCATGATCCGCCCGTCGATTCACAAGAATACGCAGGTTTGCGTACCGGAACAGATGCAAAAGCTGTGGGCGGGCTGGGTGCTTGTGACACCGGACGGAATGCCTGTTTGAAGAAAAGTGTGGAGAGCCGGTTGAATGAAAATGCCATTTACACGAAAGGGATGGTAACAATATAATGCAGAAACAAAAATACAGGATCAGTGTGATCGTCCCCGTATATAATAAAAAGGATTATCTGGCGCAGTGTATTGAGAGTATACTGGCACAGAGCTACAGGAATCTGGAGCTGCTTCTGGCGGACGATGAATCCACGGACGGGAGCGGAGAAATCTGCGACAGGTATGCGGCGAAGGACGAGCGCGTCAGGGTCTTCCACCAGAAAAACGGCGGCCCTACGGCGGCGGTCATGACAGGACTGCGGGAAGCTGCGGGTGATTATTACACTTTTATCGACAGTGATGACTATGTCAGTGAAGATATGCTGGAGAAGATGGCGGGATGCCTTGCCGGACGTAAGGGCGAGGTTATCTGCTGCAATCATGTGCTGGAGAAGCAGAAGGAGACGGTTCCGGTGATTCAGCCGCTGCCGCCGGGGGTGTACGAGGGTACGAAACTCGACAGCGAGATCAAAGACCGGCTTCTGGGCAGAGAAAACAGAATTATTCCGATGTCACGATGTATGAAGCTGTGTGAAAAGTCGGTTTTCGAGGGCAATGAGAAGTATTATGATACGTCGCTGCGCATGGGGGATGATTTTAACCTGATCTATCCGGCGCTTCTCAAGAGCAGCAGGATCGTGATCATGGAGGAGGCGCTGTTCTATCATTACCGCTATGTCGAGGACTCCATCGTACACGCCTATGACCCTGACAATGCGGTAAGCGTTGCGAACTGGTATCAGGCGATCCTGCGGATCGTTCGTGACCGGAATGTGACTGACGGAGAGGCGAAGCTGAACAGGGAATACTGTTATATGATGATGTATGTGATGAAAAATGAACTGCGCAATCCGGATAAAAATTATGTGCAGAAGATACAGGGCATTTTTACGGAACCGGAAGTGCGGGACAGAATTATGAGTACGCCGCTGTCTGTCACGAGCAGGGCGAACGCGCTTCTCTACCTCGGTATGCAGTATCCGAATCAGATGCTTCTGCACATCTTAAGAATGATTGTGAAGCGGCATGATGCTGCGGGCAGGAAGCGCAGGAGCGGGAGAGAACGAGGGAACGGTAATGGATAATCGGTTAGTGATGTATTTACACGGCGGCAGCGGAAACCATGGCTGTGAGGCAATTATAAACAGTACATGTCATATGCTGGAGGATATTCCCAGGCTCCTGGTGACGAACAGCGAGAAGGAGGACCGGTTCTATTCTCTGGAACCGCTGTGCGATATCCTGCAGGAGAGGAAGATTGCGGAACATTTCTTTGCGCATGTGTTTTATTATATCTGGCGTGCCGTATTCCGTGACCCGGAATCGTTTATGCGGTACCGCTTTCATAAAGTGCTGGGCAGGAACAAGGCGCCTCTGTATCTGTCTACAGGCGGCGATATGTACTGCTATGAATTGTCTAAGCGGGAAGCGATCGTTGCGAACAGCACTTTTAACCGTGCCGGTGCGAAGACGATTCTGTGGGGCTGCTCGATTGAGCCGGAACTTCTGCAGGAGCCGGAGGTCGTCGAGGACATGAAGCGCTACGCGCTGATCACGCCGCGGGAATCCATTACGGAGGAGGCGCTTCGGGCGGCAGGCGTTACGGAGAACGTCAAGGCGTTTCCCGACCCGGCATTTGCGCTAAAGCCGGAGCAGATGGATCTGCCGAAAAGGTTTGCGGCAGGCAGAACGATCGGGATCAATGTGAGTCCCATGATTGTACGCCACGAGAAAGTGGAGGGCATCACACTTGCGAACTATCGCAAGCTGATCGATCATATCTTACAGACGACGGATGACTGTGTGGCGCTGATCCCGCATGTCATGTGGAATTATAACGACGACAGACTGACGCTCAGGGAACTATACCGCGGGTATGAGTGTGACGGCAGAGTCATGCTGTTTCCGGATCTGCCCTGTCAGAAGATTAAATATATCATCTCTCAGTGCAGAGCATTTATCGGCGCCAGGACACACGCGACGATCGCGGCATATTCTAGCTGCGTGCCGACGCTGGTGGTGGGCTATTCCGTGAAGGCCAGGGGCATTGCGAGAGACTTGTTCGGCAGCGAGGAGCATTATGTTCTGCCGGTGCAGGCTTTAGAGAGCCCGGGAGAACTGATACAGGCTTACGACTGGGTGATGGAGCGGGAGCAGCAAATCAGAAAGAGGCTTACTGACAGGATGCCAGCGTATATTGCAAGAGCGGAAGCCGCAGGGGATGAAGTCCGCAAAATATGGGAACAGGTAACCGGACGACAGCAGACCGGGGATTCGGAAAGGCAGGACGATGGGCAGAGTCAGGCAGGCTGAGAAAAATATTTTCTTCGGTTACATCAGTAATATTATCATCATGATCATGGGCGTCGTACAGAGGACCGTCTTTATCATGGTTCTGGATAAGACACTGCTGGGCGTCAATTCCTTGTACACGGATATTCTGAGCGTGCTGTCGCTTGCGGAGCTGGGAATCGGCAGCGCACTCAATTACAGCCTGTACAAACCGGTTGCGGAGAATGATCAGGAGAAGATCAAGTCCTATATGCAGTTGTATAAACGGGCGTATCTGGCGATTGCGGGGGTCATCACGGTTGTCGGGATCGTTCTGATTCCTTTCCTGCCGTATCTGGTGAAAGACAGTCAGGGAATCACCGGCGGGGAGCTGATCCTGTATTATCTGATTTTTCTCTTTAATACGGTCAGCACCTACTTCGTGGCATATAAGTACAGTCTGTCAAACGCACAGCAGCGCAGTTATATTCAGACAAATATTGCGACGGTCACGAAGATGATCACAGTGTTCGCACAGATCGTTATCCTGCTTGTGACGAAGAACTTCCTGCTGTTTCTGTTGACACAGTCGGCGGTGGAACTGGTACAGAAAGTATTTGTCAGCATTTATTTTAACAGGCTTTATCCTTATCTGCGGGAACGGAACGTCAGGAAGCTGGAACAAGAAGAGACGGGCGTGGTGGTCACCAAGACGAAGGCGCTGATGTTCCATAAAATAGGTGACGTGGCAAGAATGTCAACGGACAGTATTATCATCACTTATTTTATGGATGTGGGCTGGGTCGGTATCGTGGGCAATTATACGATGGTTCTCACATATGCCTTGAATTTTATGGGTGTGATTTTTAACTCCGTGATTGCCGGATTCGGTAATCTGGTGGCGACGGAATCGGAAGAGAAACAGTATGCGATGTTTAAGGTATACCGCTTTGCCGCCTGCTGGCTGTACGGGTTCGCGGCAGTCGGGTTCTGGCTGCTTCTGACGCCTCTGGTCACGGGAATCTGGCTGAATGAAAGCTGGGGACTGGGGCAGACCGTATTGACGCTGATGCTGGTTGATTTCTACTTCAAAGGTGACAGGATCGTTCTGGTGAATTTTAAGATTGCGGCAGGGGTATTCGAGCAGGACAAGTATCTGTCCTTGTTTCAGGGGGTTGTGAATCTTGTGCTGTCGATTATCGGCATTCAGTGTATCGGCCTGGCGGGTGTGTATGTCGGCACGGTTGTCTCCGGGGTGCTGGCCAATCTGATCCAGCCGGTGATCGTGTACAGAGCCTGCTTTTCGAGGAAAGCATGGCCGTATTTCAAGGATTCGGCCAGGTTCATAGGCGTGATTGCGGGGATCGTGCTGATTCTGGTTCCCGTAAAGGCATTTATCATGGTGCAGGTGAATATTGTAACGTTTATCGCGATGATCATATTAATTTCAATTGTTTATAATCTGACGTTTTTCCTGCTTTTTAAAAAGACGCGGGAATTTGAGTATTTATGGAATCTTGCGGCTGCAAGAGTGCCGTTTCTGAGGAAGATCCGCCGCAGGTAGGAAGCATATAGCGGCGGTGTGTGCCGGGACAGGGAAGGAAAGGTACGGATATGACACAGGAGACAACAGGGAAACCATACAGTAAAGCAGATCGGGAGGAACTTGCCCGGACTGCCTGCAGCGAATTAATGACATACGGGCTGCGGGATCGTAGAACCAGAGTGAAAGAGTGCATTAAAAAATATCTTCTCAGACGCCAGACTGCGCCGGAGGACCTGATTTTCTGGCCGACCGGGCTGCTGGCGGCAGGTCTGTGGGAGTACAGGCAGTTGTCTCTCACCGGCTGCGGACAGGAGGAGTCGGTGAGAGCGGCTGACGGGGAACAGACGGGCGCGGCCGGCACGACGGTTCCGGCCGCGGAAGGAGACGGGATATCGCGCAGTGAGACGGTTTCGCAGGCAGAGCAGGCGCTTGCGGCATACTATGAGAGGTGGATGAAGAAGGGATGTCCGGTGTATTATCTGGATGATCTGCTGGCGGGGGAAACACTGCTGTCCGCATACGGGGAATACCGGTCGTCCGTGCGGGAGAATGCGGTTGTCCGTGCGGATAATGTCGAAGCGTGCGGGAAGGCGGTTGAGAAGCTTGCCGATTATGTTATGCATTATCCTACGGATGAAACAGGAAGCTTTCCATACCGGGCAGCGCAGAACAACGGATATGTGTTTGTGGATGCGATCGGACTGGCATGTCCGTTTCTCTATCGGTACGGAGCAGTATACAACAGAACCGAGGCCATGGAACTGGCGGTGAAACAGATCGTGAATTTTGTGGCGTACGGCATGGACGGGTCTACAGGGCTTCCTTACCACGGGTATGCGATGAGCGATGCCTATAAGTACGGCATTATAGGCTGGGGGCGTGCGGCGGGATGGCTGCTTCGGGGTATGGCAGGCTGTATGATCACGGAATACGGCGCCGGGCGCCTCCGTAATTCCTATATCAGACTGGTGGATGCGGTATTGCCGTATCAGCATAAGGAAGGATATTTTTCATGGCAGCTGCAGGCAATGGACGGTCCGGCGGATACTTCCGCTACGGGGATAATCTGTGCCGCGCTTAAGCAGGGAATCGAACTGCATATTCTGACAGAGCCGAAATATGAGCAGGCACTGCAGGCGGGCAGAAATGCGGTACACAGATCGGTCAGGGGCGGACAGGTGTATGACTGTTCGGGCGAGTGTGAGGGCTTCGGTCAGTATCCGCAGCGATACGGCGCGTATCCGTGGGCGCTCGGTCCGGCGCTTATGCTGTAGACGGCGGACAGGATATGATGAGGATGTTGTGACAGAGTAAAGTGTGCGGGAAAACACAATAAAATTGTTTGAGTCATCAAAGAAGTATGGTGGAAAAAAGAGGATGTCCATGAAGGAAAAAATTTGCAGAATTGCGCAGGACAACAGCATAGAGATCACATTAGCGGAGGCGTGTTATTTCGGTTTCTTTATTTTATTGTCCGTCACGAAAGGACTGGGACTTTATGAAGGACAGAAATTGTTTGAACTGCTGGTGCTTCCGGCGCTTGTGCTGGGAATCGTCAAGATCCTGATCACGCCGTACACGAAAAGACAATGGGTCGTGCAGACTGCGCTGTTAATTCTTACGGCGGTGGTATTTTATAACTCCCGCGAGAGGGGCATTCTGTTTCTTGCCTTTACGGTGCTGGGGATGAAGGATATTTCCGTAAAGAAGGTGTTTCATGCCGGGCTCTGGGTATGGTCCCTCTGTGCGGTTGTGTTGAGCATCTTCTCTTTTTTCCGGTTGGAGCATACCGTGTATCGTGTGCATGCCAAGATGGGACTCGGACATATTTTCCGCTGGAGCCTCGGATTTTCACATCCGAATATTCTGCACATCACATATCTGGCATTGTGTGCATTTATCATCTATGAACTGGAAGAGCGCTACGGGTTCCGGCATTTTATCTGTATGATGGCGGGTAATGTGCTGGTATTTCTCTATTCGATCAGCTACACCGGGTTCGGGATCGTGGCGGTGCTGCTGATGGGCGGTCTGTACGTGAGACTGCGTCCGAAGTTCTGTATCGTGGAGAAGGCGCTTGCAAATCTGGTGCTGCCGGTCTGTCTGGTGCTTTCCTTTGTGGCGCCTTTCTACCTGTATAATAACAGATGGGCATATCACGTGCAGAAGTTGAATTTTATATTAAACACCAGAATCTGGCTTGCGGAACAGTTTCTCAGATCGGAATACCGGAGCCTGTTCGGAGCGGATATTTCTAAGATCGTGAAGTCTTCCATGACAATGGATAACTCCTATGTATGGGGCTATATCAATTACGGTCTGATCGCTTTCGGGCTGATTATTGCCGGCTACTTCGTACTGCTGTTCTATGATACCTGGAAGCAGCGGACGAGAGAACTTGTGATTCTCGTCTGCTTCCTGGGGGCAGGATGGACGGAACCGCTGCTGTTTAATACATCGTTTAAAAATGTTACGCTTATATTCCTGGGCAGCCTGCTTTTCCTGTCAAAAGAGGGTGTGAAGGAATACAGTCTGTTCCCGCGTATGCAGCGGGTGGTCAGAGTGCCGTTAGCCGGACTTTTGGACCTGCTGTGGGATGAGATCCGCAATATCTGGAAGCGAGGGCGCGGCAGGATGATCGGCGCGGCGGCAGCCGGTGCGGCAGCCGGATTGCTGGCGTGTACGATTTTGTATACAGCACCGGAAGGATATGTGGTACAACGCTTCTATACGGATGGAAAAGAAGATGAAGACAGCTGCGTATACGTAGAGGGTATGGATGATCCTCATTATGCGGGCTGGAAAATCATGAATTACGCCGGCGCGGATACGCCGATGCAGCTGGTGCAGGGCAGGGCGGTGCAGCTTGAGACAGTCAGGTACTGTGTGGGAAGCGCACTGATCGGCGGATTGGCCGGCGCGGCGTGCATTGTGATATATTACGCAATCGTGCAGCACAGCGGGCGAAAGAGCGGCATGTCGAAACAGGAACAGCGCCGGACAGGGGATAACCGGGAGAGAAGATAGAAGGAATCAGAGGCGGTTTTGGAATGGAGGAAACTGTGGGGAAAGATAATCTGGAATATTGTACGATCTTACAAACGAATATCAATGTCACAGATATGGATAAGACGATTGACTATATCACGGGGAATCTCGAAGCGCTGCGGGGTGATTATATCTGTGTATCCAACGTGCACACGACGGTAATGGCATTTCGGGATGAGGAGTATCGTAAGGTGCAGAACAGCGCTGCGATGGCGCTGCCGGACGGACAGCCGCTGTCGATCGTCAGCCGCCGCAGGGGGTATGCGCATGCCGGACGGGTGCCGGGACCGGATCTGATGCCGGTGATTCTGGATCTGTCGCAGGAGAAGGGGTATACACACTATTTCTACGGAGGCTCGAAGAGCACGCTGGAGCAGCTTAAGAAGGCCGTTCTGACGAAATACCCGAAGGCGAAGATCGCGGGTATGTATGCGCCGCCTTTTCGGGAACTGACTGAGGAAGAGGACGCGGACGCGGTTCGCAGGATCAATGACAGCGGTGCGGACTTCATCTGGGTGGCGCTGGGCGCTCCTAAGCAGGAAAAGTGGATGTACGAACACAGAGGGAGAGTCGGCGGACTTATGATCGGTGTGGGAGCGGCTTTTGACTTTGTGGCCGGTACTGTGAGGCGCGCGCCAATGTGGATGCAGAAGCTCTGTCTGGAATGGGTCTTCCGCATCATGCAGGACCCGAGGCGTATGCTTCCGCGCTATCTGAATACAAATTTTGCTTTTCTGTATTATGTGCATAAGGAAAGCAAGGAGCAGCACAAGGTACGCAGGACGGATGCGGCTGGCAGCAGGATCACGGGGGAAGCGGACGGCAGGAAGAGGAAACGGCGCCGCGCCGTCAATACGGAGGACGGCAAGAAGCTGCGCATCGCCATGATCGGACACAAGAGGATACCATCCAGAGAGGGAGGTGTCGAGATCGTGGTGGAGGAGCTCGCTGTGCGCATGGCGGCTCTCGGGCACCGGGTGGATGCTTACAATCGTTACGGACATCATGTGTCCGGCAAGAAATATGACCAGGAATACGGCTGGAAGGGCAGGAAGTTCTATAAGGGGGTCAGGGTATACATTATTCCGACCTTTAAGAACAGCAGCCTGAATGCCATTGTATACAGTTTCTTTGCAACGGTCCGGGCGCTGTTTGGCAGATACGACGTTCTGCATTATCATGCGGAGGGTCCCTGCGCTATGCTGTGGCTGCCGAAACTCTTTCGCAGGCGGATCGTGGTGACTGTCCACGGACTGGACTGGCAGCGTGCGAAATGGGGTAATTTCGCCTCATACGTGATCAAATTCGGAGAAAAGATGGCGGCGAAATATGCCGATGAGGTGATCGTGCTGTCTAAGAATGTACAGCAGTATTTTGCGGATACTTATCACAGACAGGTTACCTATATTCCCAACGGCATCAACAGACCTGCACTGCGCGAGGCGCAGATGATCACGGAGAAATACGGGCTTAAGAAGGATGGTTATCTGCTATCGCTAGGCAGGATCGTGCCGGAGAAGGGGCTTCATTATCTGATCGAGGCGTTTGCGGGAATCAGGACGGATATGAAACTGGTGATTGCCGGCGGTAACAGCCACGCGGTGGAATACATGGAACAGATTCACCGGATGGCAGCCCGGGATGAACGTATCATTATGACGGATTTTGTGCAGGGGCAGATGCTGGAAGAGTTGTATTCCAATGCCTATGCTTTTGTACTGCCGAGCGACGTGGAGGGTATGGCGCTCACCCTGCTGGAGGCGATGAGCTTCGGAGACTGCTGTCTTGTCAGCGGCATATGTGAAAATACGGAGGTAGTGGAGGACAAGGCATTCGTATTCCGCAAGGGAGATACGCAGGATTTGCGTGAAAAACTTAAGTTTATGCTTGCGCATCCGGAAGTTGTGCATGCGTATGGCAGTCAGAGTGCCGATTTCATCTGCAGCAAGTATCGGTGGGATGAGGTCGTGGACGAGACGGTCAGACTGTATCGCGGTGAGTGTGAATGAAAATACCATTCCCAGCGTGAAGAGAAATGCCCTTCACGCGTGGTATGATTCAGCAGAGGGGAATCATGGAGGCTGGTATGAAAATATTAATGGTGAACAAATTTCTGTATCCCAACGGCGGATCGGAGACATATATATTTAAGCTGGGAGAGCAGCTGCAGAAAACGGGGCATGAAGTGCAGTTCTTCGGCATGGAGCATGAGGGACGGATCGTGGGAAACCATGCGCAGATCTATACGTCAGATATGGATTTCCATGGCGGCGGACTGAAGAAACTGCTATATCCGTTCCGCATTATCTATTCTGCGGAGGCGAAGAAGAAGATGTGTCTTGTGCTGGAAGATTTCGGGCCGGATGTAGTACATCTCAATAATATCAATTTTCAATTGACTCCTTCAGTCATTTATGCCGTCCGCGCGTATGAGAAGAAGCATGGCAGACATGTGCGGATCGTCTATACGGCGCACGATTACCAGTGGGTGTGTCCAAACCATATGATGCGGGTGCCGTCCACCGGTGAGATCTGTTTTGCCTGCCGCGGCGGTGATTATGCGCAATGTGGTAAGAGACGCTGCATTCATAATTCACGGGTAAAGAGTCTGCTTGGTACCGTTGAAGCCAAATATTATGCGAAGCGGAAGACTTACGGTATGGTGGATGTGATTGTGTGCCCCAGTGAGTTTATGAAAAAACAGCTTGATACGGACCCGCTGCTGGTGGATAAGACGGTTATGATGCATAATTTTATCGAGAGAGACGGCGCGCGGCAGTCCGCGGCGGCAGTGAATACGGAAAATGGCACAGACAGGAATGAGACGGCGCCAAAGCGCAAAGACTATGTATTGTATTTCGGGCGCTTCTCGGAGGAAAAGGGCACCGGAACATTGCTTGCGGCGTGCAGGGCGCTTCCGGATATCCCTTTTATCTTTGCAGGCACGGGACCGCTGGAGGAACAGGTGAATCAGGCATTCAATGTGGAGAACCGCGGGTTTGTGACCGGGGATGCGCTGCGCAGCCTGATTGAGGGAGCGCGGTTCAGCGTGTATCCTTCCGAGTGGTATGAGAACTGCCCGTTCTCCGTGATGGAGTCTCAGATGTACGGCACGCCGGTGCTTGTCTCGGATTTGGGCGGCGCGCCGGAACTGGTGCAGGCGGGCAGGACCGGCGAACTGTTCCGCGGCGGTGATGTGCAGGAACTGACAGAGCATATCAGGACTCTCTGGAATGATCCCGGACTGTGCCGCGAATACAGCGAGAACTGCAAAGAAATAAAATTCGATACAATTGAGGAATATTGTGATAAAATAGTGAGGAAAGTGTATGCATAGATCATGCTTGCATGAATCTGTGCATACATTTGACGAACATCCATCATGAGCAAGAAGCGCGAAGCGCGGATTGCGAATGATGGCAGGTGCGAAGCGCCTGATTTTATCAGTTATGAGCAAGAAGCGCGAAGCGCGGATTGCGAATGATGGCAGGTGCGAAGCGCCTGATTATATCGGTTATGAGGAGATTATATATGGCAAGAAGAACTCTATACGGCACGGTCATCGTAACTTACCGGTGTAATGCGCACTGCAACATGTGTGACTGCTTCAGGGACCCTACCAGACCGGAGGAAGAGATCACACTGGAGGAGATCAGGAAGCTGCCGGAAATGGCATTTACGAATATTACGGGCGGGGAACCTTTTATCAGACAGGACATCCCCGATATCGTGCGGGAATTGTACAAGAAATCTGACAGGATTGTCATATCAACCAACGGGTATTTTACGGACCGGATCATCGCCCTGTGCAGACAGTTTCCGAAGGTAGGGATTCGTATCAGCATCGAGGGCTTACAGGAGACAAACGATGCGATCCGCGGGATACCGGACGGCTTTAACCGGGGATATAACACGCTTAAGACGCTGGTGGAGATGAAGCATCCGGATGTGGGCTTCGGCATGACGGTACAGGATATGAACTGTGAAGATCTGGTGCCGCTTTACAATATTGCCAATGACATGGGCATGGAGTTCGCCACGGCAACGCTGCATAATTCCTTTTACTTCAGGAAGACCGATAACAAGATCGACGATAAGCATAAAGTGGCAGAGAATTTCGAGAAACTGATCAATGAGTTGTTAAAGAGCAGATCGCCTAAGAAGTGGTTCCGCGCTTATTTCAACCATGGGCTGATCAATTATATCTACGGCAATAAGAGACTTCTGCCCTGCGACATGTCTAAGAATGCATTTTTTATTGACCCGTTCTGCGATGTTATTCCCTGCAACGGCATGGAAAAGAAGGCCGTGATGGGTAATCTCAGGGAGCAAAGCTGGGATGAACTGTGGAACTCCGAGCAGGCGCAGAAAGTCAGGAAATGCACGAAGAACTGCGACAGGAACTGCTGGATGATCGGTTCTGCATCACCGGCAATGCATAAATATATCTGGGTACCCGGCTGGTGGGTTGTGAAGCATAAATTCTTAAAGGGCGGTAAATACAGTTTGAAGGAGAATAAGTTTATATGAGATTCCTGTATGTAGCTCCGCGTTATCATACCAATCAGACGGATATAATGAAAGGGCTGATAGAACATGGGCATGAAGTCTGTTTTATCAGCCATTATGCCGCTATGATAGAGGATTATTCCTATGTTACGCCGATCGTCCTTGGCTATTCAACGCTGTACCGGCTGATTGATTTTCTGTATGTGAAAGTGATCCACAGAAGGAGACCGGAGGCGATCGTATATAAGATACAGCACGGATTTCCTCCGCTGCGGAAGCTGCGGAAACTGATCTGCGATTTTGCGCCGGATATTGTGATCCTCAGGGAACGCTCGGTCTACTCCATGGCAGCGTATCTGGTCTGCAGGAAGAAGGGTTATCCCTGCATTCTCTATAACCAGAACCCGCTGTGGTCCGAACCTGCCGGGAGAGATTTTGTGCACCGCATTGCGGACCGGCTGTCGCCGGGGATGCGCATGACGCCGGTTATGGGAGTAAAGAAACCGGGTATGTCTGTCAAAGAGAATGATTATTTCGTGCCTTTTATCATGGAACCGCGCAGGGCGCCGGAGGAGAGAAGATATTATGCGGACGATACGATACATATTCTCTGTATCGGGAAATATGAGCCCAGAAAACATCATTTAATGCTTCTTCAGGTGGTGGAGGAACTGCTGCAGAAGGAGAAGGGCGGTGCGGCGACGGACAGGGAAGCGCATGATTGCAGTGCGGGCAGAATTCATGTGACACTTGTGGGCGAGGCAACGATGCCGTTTCAGAAGGAGAACTGCGGGCTGGTCAGACAGTATGTGGCCGATCATCATATGGAGGACATCGTGACGGTAAAGACGAATGTGCCCCGCAGCGAAATGGAAGCGGAATATCTGGCGGCTGATCTGTATGTGATCCCGAGTACCCGCGAGATGGCTTCGGTGTCGCAGCTGGAGGCCATGAGCTATTCCCTTCCGGTGATCTGCAGTGATACCAACGGGACGGCGTGCTATGTGGAGGACGGTGTTACCGGTTATCAGTTCAGAGACTGCGACCGGGAGGATCTGCAGCGCAGACTGGGTACGATGCTGTCCGACAGGGAGCGGATGAAGGCGATGGGAGCGGCAGGGTATCGGGCCGTTGTGGAGAAATATAATTATGACAAGTATTATGGCGCTGTTATGCAGATGCGGGAGAAGCTGCTGGAGCGACAGGAGAATTAAATGAAGCGTAAGATTAAGGACATTCTGGCGGCGATCGTCTATTTCCTGTATGAAAAAGGCATCCTGCGAAACCGGATTAAAGTGCATACGATTGACGAGACAATCGACGAACTGCTGCATACCGACAAGAGCATGGTGCGCTTCGGGGACGGCGAGATCGTGATGATCAGGGGCATAGACCTGATGCTGCAGCAGGCGGCTCCGGAGATCGGAGAAGGGCTTGCGGAGATTCTGGCATACCAATACGATGATCTTATGGTGACGGTCCCGGATATTTTCCGGACACTGTCGGATCACCATAAGGCAAGCAGGCAGTTCTGGAGAGATCATCTGCTTTTTAACAGGAAGACATATGAGCGTTATTGCAACAAGCATCGTGTATACGGCTCTACATTTGTTTCACGCTGTTATTACTTTGCCGGGGATCGCAGCATGTGTGACGGATGGTTTGCAAAAATCAGAAAAATATGGGAAAATAGAGACATTGTGATCGTAGAGGGGACAAGAACGCACAACGGCGTCGGCAATAACCTGTTCGACAGCGCTTCCGGCATAGAGCGGATCATCTGTCCGCCCAGCGATGCTTACGTTGCGCTGCCGGCGATACTGGATGCATGTCTTTTGTATGATAAGGACAGGATGTTCCTGCTGTCCGTCGGTGTTGCAGCGAAGTTTCTGGCTGTCGAACTGTTTCGGCGGGGTTATCGTGTCCTGGACATCGGTAATATGGATATGGAGTATGAGTGGTATCTGAGGAAGGCAAAGGATAAGGTGCCGCTGGAGAAACATAATATTGCCGGCGAGGAGGCTAACCGGCAGGCGGCGGTGCGTGATAAGGCGTACGGGGAATACTTACGGCAGGTGAAGGTGTGGCTGTGACAGGACAGTACGGCGGTCTGAACAGATGCAGATGGGGCAGAGGTAAGAAAAGGATATGATAGACAGTAAGGAAAAGTACAGATATTATTTACAGCAGGACCGGATCGCGCTCGGGCACTCCGAAGACAGGAGGCCGAAGCTGTTCGGCGATGAGACATGGAAATTTGAGATCCTGCTGCGCAAGATTGAATACTATACAAATTGTAAAAAAGGTCCGGCAGCCGCGATCATTCGGAAATATTATAAGTTTCGGTTTCACAGACTGAGTATCCTGCTCGGGTTCATCATTTCTCCGAACGTATTCGAGGAGGGACTGGCGATCCCGCACTACGGTATGCTGGGGGTACATGCCAATGCGAAGATCGGCAAGAACTGCCGGCTGCTGGAAGGCGTGGTGATCATGGCGGACGGCGGCAGTCATGATGCGGCGGTCGTGGGAGACAACTGTTTCTTCGGGATCGGCGCTAAAGTAGTGGGCGCCGTGCACATTGCGGATGATGTAGCCATCGGTGCCGGTGCGGTTGTCACGAAGGATATTACGGAAGCGGGAACGACATGGGCGGGTGTGCCGGCAAGGAAGATCAGCGATAACAATTCTCATGCGAATCTGTGCCAGGCGCTGTTTCAGTAGCGGGTTATGGCGTGTCGGAAAGGGAGATTATGGATAAAACAGGAATGAAGGGACTTTTCCATAAACTGGGATATATTTTTGACAGGAGAGATAAGAAGAAGCTTGCGTTACTGCTGGTGGCAGTGATTGCGGGCAGTTTTCTGGAACTGTCGGCCGTCGCGGTTTTCAGTCCGTTTGCCGATATTCTTATGAATCTGGATGCGATTCAGAAAACATGGTATCTGAGATGGATGTACGATACGCTCGGATGTCAGGATAATAAAGAATTTCTGGCTTTTCTTTCTGCTTTCATCATTTTGATTTATGTTGTGAAGAATGTATACCTGATCTGCGAGAGAAGCTATATGTTCAAGTTTTCTTATGATACGCAGAAGAACCTGTCTACGAGGCTGCTGGTCACTTACATGAAGGAGCCGTATACGTTTCACCTTAACAAGAATATTGCCACTCTGCAGAGGAGCCTGCAGGAGGATACCGGACAGTTTATGCAGGTGATTCTGTACTCTCTGGAGCTGATCACGGAAGTTGTGACATGTGCTGTGCTGGGCATTTTTCTGCTGATTGAGAGTAAATCGATCACGATCGTTGTTCTTTCACTGCTTTGTCTGTGTGTCGGACTATTCTTTTTTATCACGAAGAAGTATGCGAGAGGGCTTGGACAGAAGAACCAGCGCTACAGAGGGATGATCTTCCAGTGGATGAACCAGTCTTTGGGAGGTATCAAGGAGATTAAGATTCTGGACAGGGAACAGTATTTTATTGATGAGTACCAGGGCTATTATACAAGGTTTGCCAGAGGACTGCGCATCAGCAGGGTAATCTCCATCCTGCCGAAATATATCGTGGAAGCCGTGTGTATGACGGGGCTTTTGCTTGCGATTATTATTAAGATATATTTCGGGGAGGCGGATGTTATCTATTATCTGCCGCAGCTGGCAGTCTTCGCGGTGGCGGCGCTTCGGCTGATGCCCAGCGTCGGTAAGATCAATGAGTATACGACGAGCATTCTGTATGCACTGCCGTCGGTTGACCTGGTCTATCATGATCTGAATGAGATTGCCTCTTATGTCGAGAAACAGGACAGCGAAGTGAAAGAAGAATGGAATCTGAAGAATGAGATTCGCGTGGAGCATGTGACATATACTTATCCGAATGTGGAGGAGCCGGTGATCAGAGAGGCGGATTTTGCAATTCCCAAGGGCAGCACAGTGGCTTTTATCGGTGCATCCGGAGCCGGCAAGACGACGATGGTGGATATTATACTGGGGCTTCTCGAACCACAGGAGGGAAGGATTATGGCGGATGGATTGAATGTGCATGAGAAACCCAGGACATTTCATGCGCAGGTCGGCTATATTCCGCAGGTGATCTATCTCTCAGACGACACGATCCGCAATAATATTGCTTTCGGTGTGAAAGCATCTGAGATAGACGAGACAGCCGTAAAGCTTGCGGTGTCTAAGGCACAGCTTACGGAATTTATAGACAGCCTGCCGCACGGCCTGGATACGATTGTAGGTGACAGGGGTGTCAGATTATCCGGCGGACAGAGACAGCGTATCGGAATTGCGAGGGCGCTCTATCATGATCCGGAGATACTTGTACTCGACGAGGCGACCTCGGCACTGGACAATGATACGGAGGCGGCCGTAATGGAGGCAGTGGAGAATCTGCAGGGAACGAAGACGATGATCATCATTGCACACAGACTGACGACCATCCGCAATGTGGATATGATCTACGAGGTTGAGGACGGCAAGGTAGTCGGGAAGAGTAAGGACGAAGTGTTTGGGGAACAGTGAAGATGACATCGAAGACAGGAGACGGTTATGTCAGAATACAGTAAGTTTGTACAGCGCAGCGGAAAAGAAAAAGAACGTCTGTTTTATATATCGCTGGTGATTCTGTCACTGTTTATATTTTTGATCCCCGGTGAGAGAGGGTATGTGCTGTATGATGACAGCCCGGCGTATATGAATCTCTACTCCGCGATGGAAGGCGTCATGCCGGGATATCCGCTGTTTCTGCACGGCAATAAGCTGCTGTTCGGGGAAGCGGGATATCTGTATGCGGTGGTGATACAACAGGCGGTTCTTGCCACTGTGTGTGTAATCGTGTTTATCGCTCTCATCAGGAAAAAGTTCCGGCTCAGATATTGGGAATCCTATATCTGTTATGCTTTTGCACTGATCCCTTTTACAACGAATATGCCGGGGGCAATGACAACGCATGAGATCGTGACAGAGGGTGTCGCGTATGCGTTATTCTATTTGTTTATGGCGGCGTTATTACAGGCCGTGTGGAGTAAAAGCCTGAAATGGCTCGCCGCTCTGTGCGCTATGTCTCTGCTGATGGCGCTGATTCGTTCGCAGATGCAGATTCTTTTCGGAGTGTGCGGTGCGGTCTGTGTCTATATCGCGGTTCTGCGGCCCGGGGCTGCGGAAGCAGCAAAGGGCAGGAAGGTATTACGGTTTCTGGCCGGCATGGTTTGCTGTGCGATCATAGGGCTTGCCGGTGTATGGACTGTCGGGAGAGTCAGCGCCGATTTTCAGAATATGAAGACCGAGATGAGAAGGGAAGAACAGAAGAAAGAGCAGCAGATGAAGAGCGATGCCGCTTCGGAGTTACCGGAGACAGAGCAAAAGCAGCAGGTAACGCCGGCAAAGCCGGTAATCACGACCAGTCAATACGTTACCCTGATTTTTTCCAGAGGGATGTATGAGGCTGATTATGAGGATTATCTTCTGTTTGAGGATGAGCAGGTGAGAGAACTGTATCTTTTCTTATATCCGCATGTGGATAAAGCGGGGTACCGCTATGAGTACGCGCAGACGGGATTGTGGATGTGGCAGGATATTGTAGCCGGGATCGGGCGCCTTGGCGGACACTGTTACTACCGGCAGAACAGATTTTATACCGAGAATTATCCGGAGCTTATATACAGCAATAATTATTCTTCCGTCAGAAACACGAATCAGATTAAGATCGGCTTGACTCTGATTATGGCGCATTTCGGGAGATTCCTGTATCACACGCTAATGCTGCTGCCGCAGGCGTTCATCTGTACGGTCTTCTTCCAGATCAAACAGATCTATCTATTGTGTCATCTGGTCACCCTGTTCTTATATGTAACTGCGGCGGCACTGATGATCTGGGCGTATAAGGATAAAAAAGCGGACAATGCTTACGGGGAGTTCATGTGCAGCGTACTGAGTACGAACCTGATTCTTGTATTGGTGATCTCGCTGGTATTTTTTGGACAGCAGAGATATCTGGTATATAATTTCGGGATTTTCTATATAGCCTATTTCCTGCTGTTTATGCAGTTGTGGAGATTATATCTGCATGGCTTTGTGGAACGGATTGCAGACCGTTTCAGACACCGCGGCAGACGTTAAGAGAAAGGGACTGCCCTGGGGGGATTTGCGCAGCGGAAATTGTAGAGAAACAGGGGAGATCAATGATATGATGGAGGCTAAAGTGCTGATTATTATTCCGGCATATAATGAGTCGGAGAATATCGAAAGTGTTATGCGTCATCTGTTGGACACGGCGCCGCAGTACGACTATCTGATCGTCAACGACGGGTCCACGGACGATACGCTGGGCATCTGTGAAAGCGCACATTTCAGTTACCTGGATCTGCCCATTAATCTCGGTATCGGCGGCGCGGTTCAGGCGGGATATGTATACGCGCGCAAGAACGGTTACGATATCGCAGTGCAGATGGACGGGGACGGACAACATGACATTGCTTATCTGGAGAATATGCTGCGTCCCATTCTCGACGGGGAAGCGGATATTGTCATCGGCTCCAGATTCCTTGAGAAAGAAGGGTTTCAGTCCTCTCAGTCAAGGCGCATCGGCATCGGCATATTAAGTTTGCTGATCAGGCTGACTACCGGGAAGCGGATCATGGATGTGACAAGTGGTTTCCGGGCAGTGAACAAAATGTTTATTGATATCTATGCCAGGGATTACCCTACGGATTATCCGGAACCGGAGGCCATCGTCACCGCCATTATGCACAGAGGCAGGGTCGTGGAGATTCCGGTTAGGATGAAGGCACGGGAAGGCGGTACGAGTTCCATTACGCTTCGAAAGTCTGTCTATTATATGGTCAAGGTGACACTGGCGATTATGATCGGCCGGTTAAGCTATGGTTTCAGGAGGGCGAAGAGATGATTCCGTCTACACTACGCGTTACACTGATTGCAGCAGTTATATGTTATTTTATCATTATATTATATTTCCTGAAAAACCGTGCGTTGAACCTGAAATATACGCTTTTGTGGCTTCTGGCCGGGGTAGTGATGGGCATCCTTGTCATTTTTCCGGAGCTGCTGGAACGCATCATACATCTGTTTGGTATTCAGGATAACATGAACGGTCTTTTTATTATCGCGATCGGGTTTATGCTTATGATTCTGATGGCGCTTACTTCCATAGCGTCCAGACAGAATATGAAAATCAGATTGCTCGTCCAGGAGATCGGTATTCTGGATAAGCGGATTCGGGAGCTGGAGGACGGGAAGAACGACAGACCGGAGAAGATTCCCGGGAAGCGGGAAGACGGACAAAAGACACAACAGGAAAGGCGGCATGATGTCTGAAAGAATGGAAATTGCGATCGACTTATTATGGCTGCGGCCCAGACAGGTGGGCGGAACCGAATTCTATATCAGAAATCTGCTGGACGGTTTTCTGCGGCTGAAGGAAGACTTTCATTTTTATCTGATGGTTTCAAAAGATAATAAGGCTTCACTGGAGCATTATGCGGAGGACGAAAGGATTACTCTGCTGGAGGTCAACATAGAGTCCGCACATATCGCAAAGCGCATCCTCTGGCAGTTCTTCTGTCAGAACAGACTGCTGCGCGGCAGGCACATCAGAAAATGTTTTATTCCCGTATACTGCCGCCCTCTGTTTAATGGCGGCATAACTTATCTCAATGTGATCCACGATCTGCAGGCAGCGCATTATCCGCAATATCATCCTTTTCATGAGATTGCCTATTCACGTCTGTGCTGGTGGCTGGATGTTCATTTGTCTAAACATATCGTGGCAATATCCGACTGGGTAAGAGACGACATAATCAACAGGTATCATGTGAATCCGGAGAAGATCACGACCATTTATAATCCCATTACGGTAGATGCGCACGAGATCATTCCGATGACGGAGCTGTCTGAGAAGTATGGCGTGGAGGAGAATGCGTATTATTATACGGTCGCACAGCTGATACCTCATAAGAATCTGAACACGCTCATTGAAGTCATCAACAGGATCAGGGAGCAAAAGATCGATCTGCCCGGCAGACTCCTGATCTCCGGTGTAAACGGTGAGAGCAGGACAGCGCTGGAGAAGCAGATACGGGACAGAGGGCTGGACGGCTGCATCACGCTGACAGGATTTGTAGAAAATGCCGAGCGCAATGCCCTGTATAAATACAGCCGGGCATTCCTGTTTCCCAGTGTGTTTGAGGGATTCGGGATGCCGCCTGTCGAGGCGATGCTCTTTGGGACGATCGTCATCGCGACGGACAGGACATGTATTCCCGAAGTGACGCAGGGCAAGGCGAATTATGTGACGGACCCTTACGATGTGGAGGCCTGGATCAAGGTCATGCAGGAGCCGGTAAACAGGATCGGTGAAGTGGATTTCACGGCCTATGATCAGGAGAAGCTTACGCGCAAATATGATCGGTTATTGAGGGAGATGCTGGGAAGCGGTGAAGCCTGAGATGATTTCTTCTGCGGCAGTGAAGCGTGCGGATGTACAAAATGTATGCTGCAGCGGACAAGAGGTATGAGCATGAAAATTGCAGTGATTCTGGTGAATTATAACGGCAGACAATATAATACGGCATGCATAGATTCTCTTTTCGCGCAGAAAAATTGCGGGGGAGAACCCGGCGAGATGAAGATATATGTCGTGGATAATGCATCACAGGATGATTCCATGCAGATCATACAGGAGCGCTACGGGACTGATCGCAGAGTAGAGATGATTCTTCTTAACGATAACTATGGATTTTCTTATGCGAATAATGCCGGAATCCGCCGGGCAAAGGCATGGGGCGCAGATTATGTTCTGCTTCTCAACAATGATACGGAGGTGCGGGAAGATCTGCTGGCGGAGCTGCTTAAATGTGCGGGCAGGCATCCGGACAGCATGATTGCGCCGAAAATATATTATAGTGACAGGAGAGACGTGTTCTGGTCGGCGGGTGGTGAAGTGTCGCCGCTGATCCGCAAGGTGCGCCACACCGGACTGGATCAGAAAGAGGAAGGACAGTTTGATCAGGAATGTCAGATCGGGTTCGCTACCGGCTGCTGCCTGTTGCTGCCGGGAACGGTAATCGACCGGGCGGGGGTTCTGGATGAAAAATTCTTCCTGTATTATGAGGACACGGAGTACTGTTTCCGACTGCAGAGAATGGGAATCGCAATCTATTACTGTCCGCGGGCGGTTGTCTGGCATAAAGTCGGCGCCAGTTCCAAAGGCGCGGACAGCCCGTTATGTGCTTACTATATTGCACGCAACTGGCTGTTGTGCAACCGGCTGCATCTGGGAGCAAGATATCCGTTATTCCTGCTCTATTATGCCGTGAACAGGGCGGCGTGCTGTATGCTGTGGCTGCTGCGCGGCAGGAAGACACTGGTGCTGGCGACCTGCAGGGGTATAGCGGATTATCGCAGGAAGAAGTTCGGCAGATCGGCATATTATCGGTAAACGAATGTAAGAAGGGCGGGAAATCCGGAATGAGTAAGATATTTGTGATAGCGGAAGCGGGGGTAAACCATAACGGGAGTCCGGAGCTTGCCGCAAAAATGATAGAGGCGGCGGCGCAGGCAGGCGCCGATGCAGTGAAATTCCAGACGTTTAAAACAGACTGCATTGTGCGTAAAGATGCGCAGAAGGCGGCATACCAGAAGAGAAATACGTCGGACAGACAGGAGTCTCAGTATGAGATGCTGAAGAAACTGGAGTTGACGGAGGAGATGCATCAGGAACTCATCCGATCCTGCGAAGAACAGGGAATCATGTTTCTGTCCACGCCGTTTGATACGGACAGCATTAAGCTGCTTACGGACTGCGGCATTGCCGTCATGAAGATTCCTTCCGGTGAGATCACGAACTATCCCTACCTGCGGGAGATCGGCAGAACCGGCAGGCCGGTCATCATGTCTACCGGTATGTGCGATATGGGAGAGGTGAAAGCGGCGGTTCGGGTGCTTCAGGAAAACGGGAGCGGTGCGATCACGCTGCTGCATTGTAATACGGAGTATCCTACGCCCATGCAGGACGTGAACCTGCGCGCTATGCGTGCTTTAGGGGAAGAGACAGGGCTGCCCGTAGGGTATTCTGATCATACGCTGGGAATCGAAGTGCCGATTGCGGCCGCCGCTATGGGAGCGGTGGTGATCGAGAAGCATTTTACGCTGGACCGCAATATGGCAGGACCGGACCACAAGGCGAGCTTAGAACCCGGGGAACTGCGCGCGATGGTACAGGCCATCCGCAATATTGAGACTGCGCTGGGGGACGGGATCAAGCGGCCTTCTCCTTCAGAACTGAAGAACCGGGATGTGGCGCGAAGGAGCATTGTGGCGAAGAAAGCGATTCACCAAGGCGAGTTGTTTACGGAAGATAATCTTACGGCCAAGCGGCCGGGAAACGGCATATCACCCATGCGCTGGAATGAGGTGATCGGACTTGCTGCAGACAGGGATTATGAGCAGGATGATATGATTGTCCGGCCGGATGGACTGTTGTAAGGAGAGGAAAAGAATATGTTTTTACGGGGAAAAAATAAATATTCCGAAAATTTGAGGAAAGAGATATTACGGTATAGCGTTTGCTTTTTGCTGGTCAGTGCGATAGTGTTTTGCTGGTTCTGGGTGTCGAAGCGCACATTTATATGGAAGTCTGACGGATGGACACAGCAATATAAGACGTTAGTCTACTGGGGAAGATATCTGCGCTCTCTGATCAGGCAGGTGCTGATCGATCATTCTTTCTCCATTCCGGAGTGGGACTTTGCGATCGGTGAGGGCGGCGATATCTTAACAACGTTTCAATGCCATGTAATCGGTGATCCGCTTTGTCTGCTTGCCGTATTGGTGCCTGCCAGGTACATGTGGGTGCTGTTCGGGCTTTTGAATCTGATTCGAATGTATTTGGCGGGTTTATTATTTATTCTGCTCTGCTTTCGGACGGGGCTGCGCAATAAGTACGGAGTCCTGGCAGGATCGCTGACATATGCATTTTGCGCCTGGGCGATGCTGCATGCTACCAGACAGCAGATTTATCTGATGCCGATGATGTATCTGCCGATGCTGCTCCTGGGCGTTGAAGAGCAGATCAGGAAGAGGCGGTCCAGGCTTTTGACCGCGGCAGTGTTTCTTACCGCAGTCAGCAATTTCTACTTTTTCTATGTGCTGGTCTGTATAACGGTCGTATATGTAGCGGTGCGTCTGTTTACACTGTATAAGGCCGACCTGCGCAGAGCATGGAAACCGCTGCTGCGCATTGCGGGTGCGTCTGTAATAGGGGTAATGCTGTCTGCAGTCGTCGTGCTGCCTGTCATACGGACATATATCGGCAGCAGCCGTATGTCGATCCAAAATGGGGTACGGCTGCTTTATTCGCCGGCACATTACAGCCAGATTCCGGGCATGTTTATTTCAAATGCGCAGTCGAATACGCTGAAAATGGGATATTCCGTAACGGTTATTCCGGCATTGTTTTTATTGTTGCGCAGGAAAGGGCAGTATAAGGATAAAATACTCAAAATTTTCTTTGCGATCTGTATGGCGGTTGTCATGCTTCCCTTTCTCGGGCAGGCGCTGCACGGATTTTCTTATATAACGAACCGCTGGTGCTTTGCGCTTGCGCTTCTGGTATCTTATATACTGACGGCTAAGTGGGATACATTGATGGCGCTTACGAGACGTGACGCCGGTTTTGTGCTTGCGTGCAGTATCGGCTATTATGCCCTGTGTCTGCTGCTGGATTATTCGCGTACGGAGGAGGTGATGGCCTCTCTGGCACTGCTGTTTATTCTGTTATGTCTGCTGATTTATACAAGTGACAGTACGGGCGTGCAGGAAAAGGCGGATGCCGCCCGGGAACAGAAGCGGTGTAAACTGGCCCTTCATCTTCAGGCGATTACGGTCGGGATAACCGTTATCAGTATTTGCATGCGCAGTTTCTGGATGTATTCTCCGGCCGCTTCCGGTGAATCAGCGGAATCGAGAAGCCTGATCAGGGAAACGGATTATCTTCTGCAGACGGAGGCGCGGGTTGTAAAAAGGATAGCGGAAAATGAATTGCACGGTGAGCCTTACCGCTATGCCGGAAGTAATATAACGACCAATGCAAATCTGCTGGCAGGGGTATCTTCTATAGATTATTACTGGTCACTTGCCAATCCTTATGCGACAGAGTTCCGTGCGGCTTTGGATGCCGGCGAGAATTCCCCGTTTCACTATACTGGTTATGATAATTGTACGGCTCTGACATCGCTTGCCGGTGTACGCTACTATGCGGCACGGACAGACGGGCCGCAGCAGGTTCCTTATGGATTTTCTTATATGAATACATTTGATATACGGGAAGATTCCACCGCCGCCGCGATGGAGGCGCTGAAGACAGAATTAGGAGTTACGGAATTGTCGGAAAGTCATAAACAAAGCATTACGGATTCGACGGCGGTATACTTTTCCATATATAGAAACGATTATTCGCTGCCGCTTTCATATACTTATGAAGAGGCCGTTTCTACCGGGACATGGAATCGCTTGAACAGGGTCGAGAAACAGGAGGCGCTGCTGCAGGCTGTTGTTCTGGAGTAGGCGGAGCGCTCCGGGGAGGCAGCGGTGACATTGAGCAGCCGCGTGCAGGACTGTACGATCACCTGTAACAGTAATGAGGTTACGCAGAAGGACAATGCATTTGTCGTTACGGCGCCGGGGGCTTCCGTGACTTTGTCATTTGAAGGGATGAGAGACAGTGAGACTTACGTACTTGTGGACGGGCTTCACTATGCCGGTACGTCCGAATATGAATTGTACTTTGGCGGTCGGGAAACGGACCCGTTGAATCTTTATAATAGAACGCGATGGGATCTGCTTCCACGCGAAAGGCGTCAGGAGATCATCAGGAATCGCATGTTTCAGGGGGATTCGGTGACATACATGAAGATACCGATGAAATCATCTGCAGGAGTGGTCAGCACCCTGGAATATACGACACCTTTTTATATGATGTACTGCGGACGGCATGATTTTACGACGAATCTTGGATATGCGCAGGAACCGGTGACGGATGTCACGATCTCGTTCCCTCATACCGGAATTTATACTTATGACAGTATCGAGGTGGTCTGTCAGCCGATGGGACATTACCCGGATAGGATAGAAGCTCTGAAGCGCTGTACGCTGGAGAATATGGAGACCGGCAACGATACGATTACCGGTACGGTTCATATGGACAGCGAGAAATGGCTGTGCCTGGCAATCCCGTATTCGTCCGGCTGGCGCGCCTATGTGGACGGCGGCGAGACGGAGCTGCAGAGGGCAAATATTCAATATATGGCGCTGCGGATTCCGGCGGGGGAACACACGGTCCGGCTGGTCTATGAGACACCGCTTCTGAGAGCCGGCGCGTGTATTTCCGCCGTAACGGCAGCAGCGCTCATGGCAGGCATAGTTGTTTTTGACGGCAGAAGACGCAAAAAAAATATGAAATAAACTATATAACGACGTATTAACTTCCGTCCGCTTGACTTTCGGGCAACAGTATAATAAAATAATAGCCAAATTTATCCTTTGTCATAGAAAGCGGTTCAGGGAAGCGGAAAGAAACCTTGTGATGAAAAAAATATGTGTATTGACGGCCACAAGAGCCGAATACGGTCTGTTGAAAAATTTGATAGTGAGACTGCACAAGGAACCCGGATTTCAGGTGAATGTTGTCGTGACGGGGATGCACCTGGATAAGGCGTTCGGAGAAACGTATCGGGAGATCGAGGAAGACGGCATCGCGATTGCAGCGAAACTGCCTGTTTTATCGGTAAGAGACGGTGCGGTCGGAATGTCCGAAACGATGGCAAATGCACTTGTACGCTTCGGACATTTTTTTGCGAAGAACAGACAGGATCTTCTGGTGGTGCTCGGTGACCGCTATGAGACGCTGGCGGTCTGCATTGCGGCTATGAATGAACAGATTCCGATTGCGCATATTCACGGCGGTGAGGTGACGGAAGGCGCGATTGATGATGCGATCAGACACAGTATTAGCAAGATGAGTTTTCTGCATTTTACGAGTACGGAAGTATACCGGAGGCGTGTGATTCAACTGGGTGAGCATCCGGACAGGGTATTTTGTGTCGGAGCGCTCGGTGTCGAGAATATTCTCAGTCAGAAACTGCCCGGCAGGGCACAGCTGGAGGAGTCCATACAGTTTCACCTGGGAGAAAAGTATTGTCTGGTTACTTTTCATCCGACCACGCTGGACGAAGGCGCCGGAATCGGGCAGGTGGAGGAACTGCTGCAGGCGATGGCGGAAGCGCCGGCGTATCGTTATCTGATCACGAAGGCAAACGCGGATGCCGGCGGAAGAACGATTAACGCGCGGCTGGAAGAATACGCACAGACACATAAAGAAGACACCCTGCTGATAGATTCTCTGGGTATGATCCGCTACCTGACGGCGATGAAATACTGCTCCATGGTGATTGGCAATTCCTCCAGCGGGATACTGGAGGCGCCGGCGATGGGCGTTCCCACCGTAAATATCGGAGACAGACAGAGGGGAAGAATACAGGCGGCAAGTATTATTAACTGCGGACCGGACAGGAGAGAGATTCTGGAAGCGATGCGCCGTGCGGAGACGAAAGAGTTCAGAGAAGCGATGGAGGGGCAGACGCTGCCTTACGGTGACGGGAATACATCCGGGCGTATCGTCAGCCGGATCAGGGAATATCTGTCGGGAGAAGGCGGCAGACAGATCGATTTGAAGAAGAAGTTTTATGATATTATGGACGACAGCGGGAAGACTGTGCGCTGACGGGAAAACGGAAGGCGGGAGTGTTATGAAGGTGATCGTGATCGGTCTCGGGTCCATGGGAAAGAGAAGAATCCGCCTGATCAGGCAGTATGATGCGTCGATCGGCATATGCGGCGTTGACACTTCAGGAGAGAGAAGAGAACAGGCGGAGCGTGAATACGGAATAGAGACAGCGGACAGTATAGAACATATGCGGGAGAACGATTATGACTGTGCTTTCATATGCACTTCGCCACTCTCGCACAGCAGTCTGATTCATCGCTGTCTGTGTCTGAATATGCACGTGTTTACGGAGATCAATCTGGTTTCCGACGGCTACGGGGAGAATATAAAGCTGGCCGGGGAACGGGGAAGAGTGCTGTTTCTGTCTTCCACATTTCTGTATCGGGAAGAGATCGGTTGTATTGACCGCATGGTAAAGGGGAGCAGTAGTACGGTCAGCTATGTTTATCATATCGGGCAGTATCTGCCTGACTGGCATCCGTGGGAAAACTACAGGGACTATTTCGTGGGCGACCGGCGCACGAACGGGTGCAGAGAAATATTTGCCATTGAACTGCCGTGGCTGCTTCATACATTCGGGGATGTGCAGCGGGTACATGCGGTAAAGGGAAGAAATACCGGGCTGCAGATTGATTATCCGGACAGCTATCTTGTGATACTGGAGCATGAGAACGGCGTCCGCGGTTCGCTTGCGGTCGATGTTGTGTCAAGGAAGGCGGTAAGGAATCTGGAGGTGTTCTCGGAGGATATGTATCTGTCGTGGAACGGAACGCCAGAGAGTCTGCGATATTATGATTATGAACGCAAAGAGGACATGCCGGTCAGACTGTATGATATGGTGGAACACAGGGAAGGATATGACCGTTTTATCATAGAAAACAGTTATTTTCACGAAATAGAAGCTTTTTTTGCGCAGGTAAAGGACGGGGCGGCGGCGCTGTATGATTTTGAGAAGGACAAGCGGACGCTGGAGTTGATTGACAGGATCGAGGGGTAACAAATGGGTGGAATTTATAAGATTGCGTTCTGCGGGCTCGGTTCCATCGGAAGGCGGCATCTGCGTAATACGGTGCGGTACCTGCAGGAACATGACTGCGATTACCGGATCGACGCGATCAGAAGCGGTGCGGGAACGGCGCTTGACGAGAGTCTGGCACAGCATATTTGCACGCAGTATTCTTATGATGATGAGATTCCGCAGGATTACGATATTATCTTTATTTCCAATCCGACTGCGATGCATGAAGAGAGTATCATCCGGTATCAGAACTGTACGAGAAGCATGTTTATCGAGAAACCGGTCGTTGATAATGTGAACTGTGATTTCTCCGGCCTTCGAGAGGGATTGATCTGCTATGTGGCATGTCCGCTGCGGTATACGAAGACACTGCAATATGTGAAGGAGCATATCGACTGCAGTGCGGCATATTCCGTGCGCGCGGTATGCTCTACTTATCTTCCGGACTGGCGTCCGGGCGAGGATTACAGGAAAACTTACAGTGCGCATAAGGCGATGGGCGGCGGTGTGGCGGTTGACCTGATTCACGAGTGGGATTATCTGGTATGGCTGTTCGGCAGACCGGACCGGGTGGAGAGCATACGGCAGAAAATCTCGGAACTGGAGACGGACAGCGAGGATATCGCCGTGTATATAGGCGCTTCCAAAGACCGGATCTATGAATTACATCTGGATTATTTCGGCAGGGAAGAGAAACGGAATCTGGAGATTTATCTGCCTTCGGAGACCGTCACGGCGGATCTTGGAAAGGGCAGGATTCATTTCGGCAGAGCAGACGAGGATATTACGCTGTCTGAAGACAGGGATGCGTATCAGGGAAGGGAGATCTCGCACTTTTTTGACATTATTAACGGTGTGTGCGGCAATGATAATGACATTGGGGAAGCGATGAGGACGTTAGCTCTGACACAGGGCATGGCATTAGAAGAATCAGAAATTACAGAATAGGGACAGAGGCAGAAAGCGGGTGAACCGGTTGAACAGAGAGAACAATATTCTATTTACCGTTTGCGCCAGAGCAGGTTCAAAAGGCGTTAAGGGGAAAAACACGAAAATATTCTGCGGCAGACCGTTAGCGGCATATACGGCAGCGGCATATGAACTGTTCCGACAGCGATTCGGAGCGGCATATGGAGACATCGTGCTTGCGGTTAATACGGACAGTGAACTGCTGCGGCAGCAGATGGACGGGCTTTTGACACGGTATCTCTATATTACGCGGACGGAGGAACTGGCGGGTGATGTGGTATCGAAGAAGGATGTGATTCGGGATACCCTGATTAAGTGCGAACAGCAGACCAATATAACATATGATACGGTGATCGATCTGGACCTCACCTCCCCGCTGCGCACAGTGGAGGATATCAGAGGGACGCTTGAGATGCTATGGCAGAATGCAGACGCGGACATCGCGTACAGTGTGACGCCTTCCCGCAGATCCCCGTATTTCAACATGGTGGCGAAGGGGGAGGACGGGTATTATCATACCGTAACGCAGACCGGATTTACAACGAGGCAGCAGTGTCCGGCATGCTATGACATGAATGCCTCGATCTATGCTTATCGCAGATCGTATGCGCTGGCGGAACGTGTTATGCCCCGCAGGGAAGTAGTGTGGCAGATGAAAGATACAGGTATACTGGATATAGACAGTGAGGAGGATTTCGAACTGATGGAGGTGCTCGCGGGGTATTTCTATCAGAAGTATCCTGCGTACGGTGAGATCGAAGCTATGGCGGCAGGGTCGCGTTAGGTGGACAATACGGCGGCAGTATGTTATAATTTTACGAATATTTATGTATGCGGCGATCTGTGAGAAAATGAGGGCGTATCGGGGATGCATGCTTCAATCAGCGAAAATTTTGAAAAGTTTTTAAACTTCGAGAACAGCGGACAGGTATTAACATTTCACTACCGGTATCAGAATATGTTAGTATGGCCGTTTATCAGAAATGTGGTCTGGAATTGTATCTATAAGAGTGCATACGGAGAGAGCACGGGTCTGATCGACAGCAGTGCGCAAAATATGAAGAAAGGCCGGCTTCTCAGTTATAAGTGGCTGCAGTTTCTTAAAATCAGTACGAATCCGCTGTTTTCCTGTAAACAGACGGATATTTTGTATTTATATCATGTGATCGGTAATGTCAAAGATGAAGACGACGTATATTACAACCGGATCTATGACGATTTTGTTGCTCTGCATGAGAGTACGGCCATTATAGAGAGCGCGCCTCTGTTCCGGCATTTCTATCCGAAAAAATATAAGACCTATGAAGCGGATGCGATCGAGATTATGTGTGCTTTTCATGAAAAACTGGCTCCGCTTAACCGGCAGGACAGGAACACGATCGGGCAGATGATCGATTATTTAAAGCGCGAGCTTCCGTTTGCGCTGCAGGAGTCTCACTGGCGTATGATCCGCATAGAACTGGAGCGGTATGCCAAGAATATGAGGCTGATTTATCAGTATTATCATAAAGTCTTTACGCGCATCTCGCCCAGGCTCGTCTTCGTGGCACAGGCGTGTGACGGCAGTCATATGGCATGTAAGATCAAGGTGCTGAAGGACATGGGAATCCCGTCGGCGGAAATACAGCACGGGCTGATCAGCAGCGAGCATTTTGCCTACAACTATTCACAGGCGGTATGTGACAGTGAGGAATACCGCGCGTATCTGCCGGATCATTTCCTGACATTCGGACATTTCTGGGAGCGGACGATCAGGCTTCCCGTGCATACAGAAGTCCTGGGCAGTGCGAATTTTAACAGAAATTTCGGCATGACGGGAGGAAGTGACAATGCTGTCACAAAAGGGATAGATGCGGCCATTCTCATTCTTCCTTCGGTTCTGGAGACCTATACGGAGTTGATCCGGTATCTGTATGACAAGATGCCGGACAGAAGACTGCTCGTCAAGGTGCACCCGACGAAGATCAAACAGTATGAGGCCTTTAAGACGATGGAAAATGACCGCATCAGCGTGTATATCAGGGAGAATATCAATTACTTTTTTGACCGTGCCGCGGTCGTGATCGGCGACGACTCTACCGCGCTGTATGAAGCGGCGGCACTGGGCAGACAGGTGATGATCTGGGATACGGAGTACAGCAGAAACATCCACCGGGCAGTGGGCAGATGGTTTGCGGATAAAGAGGAACTGGTACGGCTGCTGCAGTCGGATCGCACAGATACGGCGGAACAGGCAAGACCGGAGGATATTTTTGCCCGTGACAGTGACAGGCGGTATCGGGAGTTTATTGCGGGGTATGTGTCCCGGCAGGACAGGAAATGGTGACAGGAATATGTGCGGAATCTGTGGAATGATTCGTAAGAACGGCGAAATTGATAAAGAGATCTTTGAACAGATGGTTGATCTTGTCGCGTACCGGGGGCCGGACGACAGGGGCACCTACTATGATGGCGGTGTCGCGCTGGGACACAGACGGCTTGCCATCTTCGACTTGAGCAGAGAGGGGCACCAGCCTTTCACATATCGGGACAGATACGTTATGGTCTATAACGGAGAAATCTATAACTTCCGCGAACTGCGCAAACAACTGCAGGACAAGGGATATGAATTTGCGTCGAAGACAGACACGGAAGTGCTGATTGCAATGTATGACTGCTATGGAAAAGAGTGCGTCAGACATCTGAACGGCATGTGGGCGTTTGCCGTTTATGACAAACAGCAGCAGACCGTCTTCTGTTCCAGGGACCGTTTCGGGATCAAGCCGTTCTACTACTATCATTCGGGGCAGGCGTTTATCTTCGCATCGGAGATCAAACAGATTCTGCTGATGCGGCAGGGGGAGGCGTATGCGAACCGTCAGAGACTGCTGGAATATCTGATTCTCGGGGACCTTGACTATACGGAGGAAACCCTGTTTAAAGATGTAAAACAGCTGAGGGGAGGGTACTGCCTGACGCTGCATGTTGCGACCGGCGGATGTAGCGTAGAACAGTATTATGATCTTGGACGGACGCGGGCGGACAGGAAGAATTACAGGGAGGCATGTGAGGAGTTCCGGCGGCTGTTTGAGCGGTCTGTCGCGCTTAGGCTGCAGGCGGATGTGCCGGTGGGATATTGTCTGTCGGGAGGACTGGACAGTTCAGCCATTGTATGCATGGCCGACTCGATCATAGCGGCATCCGGCAAAGAAGCGCAGCAGCACACGATATCTTCCTGTTTTGAGGACAAGGCATACGACGAGCAGGAGTATATAGATGAGGTGGTGCGGCATACGCAGGTCACGCCGCATAAGATTTTCACGAAGGAGCAGGATCTGTTTCAGGATTTGGACAAGATCATCTGGCATATGGATGAACCCTTCAGTTCTACTTCGATCTTCGCACAGTGGCATGTCTTCAAAAGCGCCAAAGAACAGAATCTTACGGTAATGCTTGACGGACAGGGCGCCGACGAGCAGCTCGCGGGGTATACGGGATTCTACAGCGTGATCTTCGCGTATTATCTGAGGAGATTCCGTCTGATCAGGTTCGGACGGGAACTCTATTATTATTGCAGGAACCGCCGCACTTCGGAGGTTTATGTGTCGGCCAGGGATGTGATCCTGAATGCTTTTGTGTCGGCATATATGCCCAACAGATTGAAAATGTATCTCAAGCGCAGGCTGGGATACGGATATGCGGGACTGCCGTTTTCGGAACAACTGATCGGGCAGGCGGTCAAAGGCAGAGAGATCTATCAGGTGAGCAGTCCGCGGGAATATTCACTGGATCATATGAAGTACAGTATGTCTTCGCTGCTGCACTATGAAGACAGAAATTCCATGGCACATTCCATTGAATCCAGGGTTCCCTTTCTTGATTACCGGCTGGCGCAGAGCATTTATTCCATGCCGGTACACTATAAGATCCGGAAGGGTATGACGAAGTCGGTTATGCGGGATGCCCTGGAGGGAATCCTGCCGGATAAGATCAGGAACAGAGTCAGCAAGCTGGGCTTTGTCACACCGGAGGAAAAGTGGATCAATGAAAACTTCGAGCAGTTCAGGGCGCAGCTTTGCAAGGCGTGCGAACAGCTGAAATACGTGATAGATGCCGACAGGGTCATGAAGTGGTTCGATGATAATAAAGGAGAGATCAAGAGAGGCAATTATCTTCCGTGGAGAATCATCTGTGCGGGACACTGGGTCGATGTTTTTCATGTTAAATTTGAGTGATAACCGTCTGGTATCTGCGGTGCGCGAACGAGGATGAACGGCGTACCCGCCGTGCGGTGCCGGACAACGTCCCGGGCGGCTTAACTTGCAGATATCAGGGGAATGCTATATAATAGGAGACGCAGGTTCGGAGGAATAGAATGAAGGCATTGTTCGTATTGCATGAAGGTATTTTTATATATGGCGCTAATCGCAGCATTGCGGGTGTTCTTCAGAACCTGGAATACGATTATGATCTGCTGATCTGCAAAAGTTTTACCCGCAAGGCGGATGAGGCAGAACTCAGACAGCTTCTCGGGAAGCATTTGCAGAATATTTACACGGTGTGGATGCCCAGATACCGCTGTCAGTATTACGACAGAGTGAGTCTGTTTCGCGAGTGTTCACACATAGTTAATAATATCATGGCGCTGTTTTGTAAGGGCAAAAGGAAAAAAGTGATCAGCCGGGGCGGTTATGATTACGTGCATCTGAACTCTCTTGTGCTGTTCCCGGTGATTGATGATAAAGCCCGGTATGTTGTTCATGCCAGAGAGATCATTAATCCAAAGTACCGCCGGATGGGGCAGTTCGTGAAAGCGCTGGAACGGGCTGCAGGAATTATATATATAGACGAATCAACGAGAATCCCCATTGAAGCGGTTGTGCGTAATAACAGGAAGATGGTGTTAAACAATCCGTTCGATATGACGTGGGTCGAGGCGGCTGATTATGAGGAAAGCCTGAAGAAATGCGGCGTGGCGCGTAAGCATACGATCTTTGCCATGCTGGGCCAGGTGGGTGACAATAAAGGCTCGCAGTTCGTGCTGCGTTCATTTATGAGACATGATAATCCGGACAGCAGGCTTCTGATCGTGGGCAATCACGAGCATGCCTACGGGCGCGAATGCGAAAGAATGACCAAAGATGACGGTCGTGTCATATTCTGCGGAGAGATGAAAAACACGGGAAACATTTATCGCATCAGCGATTATATCATACGGGGGGAGCCGCAGTTCTGTATCGGCAGGACAATTTATGAAGGGCTCTTCGCCGGGGCCGGCGTCATCATTCCCGGGCATGAGGCGGATCGCGCGAAGATGCAGTCGGGAGAAGAACTGCGGGAGAAGATACACTTCTATGAACCGGAGAGCGAGGAATCGCTGGCGGAAGTGATCCGGGAGTGTTCCCGTTTCAAGCAGGAGAACAGGGAGTTTAGAAGTAATATCGGGAATTATATGGAGCAGTATAACCGGTTTATACAGGAAGTGAGGGAAAGATGAAATATGCATTGATCGGATGCGGAAGAATATCACCGAACCACATTGTTGCGGCGCAGAATAATCATCTGGAAATAGCGGCGCTTTGTGATATTGTACCGGATCATATGAGAGACAAGATGCTGAAACATAAACTGCCGGACAGCGTAAAGCAGTATACGGACTACCGCGTCATGCTGGATGCCGTCAAGCCGGAATTAGTCGCGATTGCGACGGAGAGCGGCAAGCATGCGCAGATTGCGCTGGACTGTATTGATGCCGGCTGTAACCTGATCATCGAGAAGCCGATCGCGCTTTCGTTAAAAGATGCGGATGCGATTATAGAAAGGGCACAAAAAAGAGGCGTCAAGGTGTGCGCATGCCACCAGAACCGGTTTAATAAATCTGTCTTAAAGATCAGAGAGGCGATTGAGATGCAGCGTTTCGGCAGACTGTTTTACGGGACGGCGCATATCAGATGGGCGAGAGACTACGAGTACTATGCGCGTGCCAAATGGCGCGGCACATGGGAGCAGGACGGCGGCGCGCTGATGAACCAGTGTATCCATGATATTGATCTGTTACGGTGGATGATGGGTGATGAGGTTGAGGAAGTCATAGGATTTACGGACCGGCTGAAACATGATTATATCGAGGCGGAAGATCTGGGTCTGGCGCTGATCCGGTTTAAGAACGGCAGCTATGGTATTGTGGAAGGAACCACGAATGTCTATCCGAGGAATCTGGAGGAGACTTTGTATATTTTCGGTGAGAAGGGTACGGTCAAGGCAGGCGGAGAGGCGGTCAATATCATTGAGGAATGGCGTTTCTCGGACTATCTGGATGATCCGGAGGAAGTCAAGAAGGAATGTCATGAGAATCCGCCCAACGTATACGGCTTCGGACATTCCAAGCTCTATGCGGATGTGGTTGATGCGATCAACAGCGGCAGAGCGCCTTACGTGGATGCGCATGCGGGGCGCAGGGCTCTTGAAATGGTATTGGCAATCTATGAGGCTGCATATACTGGACAGGCTGTCAAATTTCCTGTGAAAGAGTGCAGCACACTGGATTTTGCGGGTAGATTTGAAGGGGATCGTTAGAAGATGGATAAAGACTATCAGGCAGACCGCACCAGCCTGATCAGCGGGGAGGCGCAGATCGGCAGAGGGACGAGAATATGGCAGTTCTGCAATATTATGGGCGGTTCTGTGATCGGTGAGGATTGTAATATCGGACAGAACGTGTTCGTTGAGAGCGGCGTGCGTATAGGCAGCCGTGTGAAAGTGAAGAATAATGTCGCGCTGTATCAGGGCGTTGTGTGTGAGGACGATGTGTTCCTGGGACCGAACTGTGTGTTCACGAATGTGATCAATCCGCGCAGCTTCATTGAGCGGAAGCATGAGTTCCGGGAAACGGTCGTAAAGAGGGGCGCAACAATCGGCGCGAATGCAACGATTGTATGTGGAAATACCATAGGACGCTACGCCATGGTCGGAGCAGGAACCGTGGTGACGCATGACGTGGGAGATTATCAGCTGGTGACGGGTAATCCCGGAAGAATGGCAGGTTATGTCTGTATGTGCGGCTGCAGGCTTCGGGAAGCGGAGGAGGCAGAAATGCGGGATTGTCCTGAATGCGGCCGGAGATACAGGGTAACGGCGGACGGTTTTGCAGAGGAAGTGAGGCGGACCGGTGAAGCGATACAATAATACACTGCAGTCGGCTGCAGACCGGTTAGAACAGTGAAACGGCAAGGCCGGGTGTGGAAACCGCCCCGAGTGTGTAGGAGAGAAACAGCATGGAGTTTATAGATTTAAAAGCACAGTATCATGCATTAAAAGAAGAGATTGATGCCGGCATCAGCCGGGTTGTGGAAGATGCCGGTTTCATTATGGGTAAGCAGGTTGCAGAGTTTGAGGAGAAGCTTGCCGCGTATGTGGGAGCAAAATACGCGGTCGGCTGTTCCAGCGGAACGGACGCCCTGCAGCTGATCTATATGGCGCACGGGATCGGCAGTGGCGATGCGGTCTTCTGTCCGGACATGACCTTTGTGGCATCGGTGGAACCGGCATATATGCTGGGAGCGGAGCCGGTATTCTGCGATATAGATCCGGACAGCTATAATATTTGTCCGGATAGCCTGGAGCGGCAGATCAAGGCAGTTACAGCGCAGGGAAAGCTGAGACCGAAGGCTGTTGTGGCGGTAGATTTTATCGGCAACCCGGCGGATTATGACAGGCTGCGGGAAATTACGGACAGATACGGATTACTGCTGATTGAAGATGCCGCGCAGGGAATGGGCGCTTCCTATCACGGAAGGAAATGCGGGGCGCTGGGAGACATCGGGGCTACCTCTTTCTTCCCGTCTAAGCCGCTCGGCTGTTACGGGGACGGCGGCGCGGTATTTACCGACAGCGAGGAGATGAACGATCTGCTTAAGTCCTTGCGGGTGCATGGGAAGGGTAGCAGCAAGTATGATAATGTGAGAGTCGGTATGAACGCGAGACTGGATACCATACAGGCGGCAGTCATGCTGCCGAAGCTTCGGCGGCTGGATGAAGAGATCGCAAGGAGACAGGAGATTGCCGGAAGATATGACGAGGCGCTTAAAGATAAATTTGTGATTCCGCATATATGTGACGGTACAGTATCCTCCTATGCGCAGTATGCGCTGCTGGCCGGGGACCGGAAACGGAGAGATGAAGTGCGCGCAAAACTGCAGGAGGCGGGGATTCCGACGATTATCTACTATCCGAATCCCATGCATTGCATGAAAGTATTTGCAGGCTGCTTTACGGGGGAGGAGACGTTTGAAAATACCGTATCTTATGCGGACAGAACGTTTTCAATTCCTTTTTCGGCATATCTGACGGGAGAGGATCAGGAGAGAATCATCGATGTCCTGCTCTCGGTCTGAGGAAATAGAGATGGATATTGGTAAATTTATTGTAGAAGAAAATATCAGTGTCTTTGATACGATGAAGAAGATCGATGCAGGGGCGGGCGGAATCGCTTTTGTATGTCGGGGATCAGAACTTCGCGGCGTGGTAACGGACGGAGACATCCGCAGATATATTCTGGGCGGGGGAAGACTGGAGCGTGCCGTGTGTGAGATTGCGCATAAGGAACCGATCTACCTGCGGGAGGAGCATGAGGATCAGGCGGCGGCGCTTATGCGCAGACATTCCATAACGGCGGTGCCCATCGTCAATGAGCAGGGAGAGATCGTCAGAATCCGCTTTTTCAAAGAAGAGTTCCGGGATAGCGCCGTACAGGAAAAGCGCAGTCTGAATCTGCCGCTTGTCATTATGGCCGGCGGTAAGGGAACAAGACTGAAGCCTTATACGGATATCCTTCCCAAGCCGCTGATTCCGGTGGGAGACAGGACGATCACGGAACATATTATGGACCGTTTTGCGCAGTACGACTGCAGCCGGGTCATGATGATCGTTAATTACAAGAAGGATTTTATCAAAGCATATTATACAGACAGTGAGGAGCCGAGAAATATTGTCTTTGTGGAAGAGGATACTTATCTCGGAACCGGTGGTGGTCTTGGACTGTTGACGGATAAGGTACAGGGCACTTTTTTCATGTCCAACTGCGATATCCTGGTAGATGCCGATTATGCGGATATTCTGGATCATCACAGGCAAAGCGGCAACATGATTACGATGGTATGCGCACAGAAGCGGTTTGAGATCCCGTATGGAACGGTCCAGATGGAACAGGACGGGCAGGTGACAGGACTGAAGGAAAAGCCGCGTTTCAACTATTATGTGAATACCGGCTTTTATGTGATAGAACCTTCTTTCTTAAAGAAGATTCCTGGCGATACGTTTATTCATATAACCGATGTGATCGACAAGTGCATCGCAGACGGGGAACGGGTAGGCAGTTATCTGATCGCAGACGATGCGTGGATGGATATGGGGCAGTTTGATGAACTGGAGAAAATGAAGGAAAAGTTAGAGAGTCTGTGAAGTGTACAGACAGGATGAGCAATGCGGGCGGCTGTCTGAGCAAAACAGCCTGGTGACAGATAGGAGCAGCTATGGGAAAGAAAGTTTTGGTTACGGGTGCGGACGGATTTATCGGAAGCCATCTGACGGAAGAACTGGTCACAAGGGGATATGATGTCAAAGCATTTGTCTATTATAATTCATTTAATACATGGGGCTGGCTGGACACGCTGCCGGAAGAGATGATGAAACAGGTGGAGGTGTTCTCCGGAGATATCAGAGATCCCAACGGTGTCAGGACCGCGATGAAGGGGACGGAAGAGGTGTTCCATCTGGCGGCATTGATTGCCATACCGTTCAGCTATCATTCGCCCGATTCCTATGTAGACACGAACATTAAAGGCACGCTGAATGTGCTGCAGGCCGCAAGAGATCTGGACATGTCGCGGGTGCTCATTACTTCGACATCAGAAGTATACGGAACTGCGCAGTATGTGCCGATTGATGAGAAACATCCTTATCAGGGGCAGTCGCCGTATTCGGCGACTAAGATCGGTGCCGATCGTCTGGCGGAGAGCTTCTACCGCAGCTTTAATCTTCCGGTTTCTATTGTACGGCCGTTTAATACGTACGGACCGAGGCAATCGGCCAGAGCCGTTATTCCGACGATCATTACACAGCTTCTCGCCGGAAAGGAAGAGATCAGACTGGGTTCGCTTACGCCGACGAGAGATTTTAACTATGTAAAGGATACGGCAAACGGTTTTATTGCGATTGCCGAATCCGGACAGACGATCGGACAGGAGATCAATATAGCGACCGGGCGGGAGATTTCGATCGGAGATCTGGCCGCAGAGATCATTGCGCAGATCAATCCGCAGGCGCATATCGTCTGCGACGGGGAACGGCTTCGCCCTGAAAAGAGCGAGGTCAACAGACTGCTGGGAGACAATACGAAGATCATGCAGTTGACTGATTGGCGGATGCAGTATACATTTGAAGAGGGGATTGCCCGGACGATCGCATGGATCAGGGATAATATGAATCAATACAAGGTGGACTGCTACAACATATGAGAATCTTGAAACAGATTAAAGGGATCTACACACAATTTTATGAGATCTTTACGAGAGAGCAGAGACGGGGAAGCATTGCCGTTTTTGTTTTGATGTTTATAGGTTCCGTTCTGGAGATGCTGGGCGTATCCGTGCTGGTGCCGATGGTGGGGGTTATTCTTTCGCCACTGGAACTGCTGCAGGATCCGGACAAGCAGCGGCTGTGGCAGTTTCTGCATATTGGCGGCACGACGGAACTGGTGCTGCTGATTTCGGGAGGCACTATTGCCATTTATATACTTAAGAATGTATACATGTCTTTTCTGTCTTATTATAAGAACCGGTTTTTTCGCAAAGTAGATCAGGAAACTTCCATGCGGCTGATGAATTCCTATCTCGGCAGGGATTATACGTTTCATATCAATACAAACAGTACGGTGCTGCTGCGCAGCATTATTTATGATATTACGGGCATATCCTCGACACTGACCAGTGTGTTCACGATTATTATGGAGTGTATGTCCACGGTGCTGATCATCATTGTACTGTTCGTGACGGACTGCATGATGGCGGTTACACTTGGAATTTCCGCCGCATTTGCGCTGCTGATTATCATTGCGGTATTTCACAAGAACATGCGCCGCCAGGGGCAGAACTCGCTGGGATACCATCAGCGCTGCATCAAAGCAGTCAATGAAGCGTTTAACGGTATTAAAGATGTGCTGGTAACAGGAAGACAGGACTATTTTGCGCAGAGCTATGAAGAGGCGGTGACGGGCAAAAACCGGGCAAACGCGATCAAGAATTTTGCCTCGGAATGTCCGGCATATGTGATTGAGGGGATCTGTATTGTTGTATTTATTGCAATGCTGTGTGTCAAATCCCTGGCGGGTCAGAACGGAACAGAGTTTGTCTCAAACGCGGCGGCTTTTGCTATGGCGGCATTCCGTATTCTGCCATCGGTCGGTAAGATCACGAACAATTATAATATTATTGTATACTACAGAGCAACCATGAATGACGTGTACAAAAATATCTGCGAAGCGCAGGCGGTTTCGGATAAGATCAGTGCGAAACAGATACCGGCGGCGAAGGATAAAGAGGAACCGGTACACGCATTTCAGCGGGAGATTTGTTTGAAACAGGTAAGCTGGCAGTATCCGGGCGCGGAGCAGTATGTGATCAGGGATCTGGATATGACGATTCCGAAGGGACAGGCGGTCGGCTTTATCGGGGCATCCGGAGCCGGGAAAACAACGCTTGCGGATATGATTCTGGGACTCCTGCCCACACAGACGGGCGCGATCTACATGGACGGGATCGATATCAGAACGATTCCGGCAACCTGGAGCCATACGATCGGATATGTGCCGCAGAGCGTATATCTGACAGATGATACGATCCGCAATAATGTGGCATTCGGCATAGAGCAGGATAAAATCGACGAGGAAGCCGTATGGCAGGCTCTGGAACAGGCGCAGCTTAAGAAGTTCGTAGAGGGGCTGCCGGCCGGACTGGACACGATCGTGGGAGAGCGGGGTGTAAAGTTTTCGGGAGGTCAGAGACAGAGGGTTGCGATCGCCAGAGCATTGTATTATGATCCGGATATTATCGTACTGGATGAGGCGACTTCCGCACTGGATAACGAAACAGAATCTGCGGTGATGGAAGCGATAGAATCTCTGCAGGGACATAAGACACTGATTATTGTCGCGCACAGACTGACTACGATCAGGAGCTGTGATGCGGTATATGAGATCGCGGGCGGCAAAGCGGTCTTACAGAATAACAGGGAGGCCGGCCATGCTTAATTTATTGATGAGTCTGGTGTCGGAGAAGGAACTGGGCGGCCGGATTATACAGGATATTAAAGATAGAACGAAACCGGACGCCTTATATATGGTGGTGGGCAGATCAGAAGAGCTGCCGGTCTATGAGGCATACGGGGAATGTGTTCTGCGCGATCACGCGGCGCAGGGGATCTATGACAGTTATCAGCAGGCGCAGGAGAACTATATCCCACTGGAAGACGATGTCATACAGTACATGAACAGGTACAGTACAGAGATCATGCACCAGCAGAGGCGGTTTGAATTATACCCCGATTTCCGGATCGAGCCGGATTGGAACAGCCATTATACGGTATATATACACAACGTGTTTTTCTGGTATAATTTTCTGCAGAGAAAGCAGATCACACATGTATTCCTGTCTGCAATACCGCACGAAGGGTTTGACTGTGTGATCTATCATCTGTGCAGATATCTTGAGATACCGGTTAAGATCGTTCACAGCTGCTTTATCCCGTTTCGGAGATACCCGCTTGACGATTATATGGTGGATGATCCGAAACTGACGGCAGAGTATGCCAGACTGCTGAAGCAGTACGAGCACAGCAGTGCTGATAAGATACCGCTGGAGGGGAAGACGGCCGAGGTGTTTGCAAGGTGGGCATCCCTGCAGCCGGATCAGATGAAGCCGTGGTATATGCGTGTCGATCCTTTTGTCAGAAGGCTGCGGCAGCGGTTCTATGAGACGAATATCATCAGGATCTGGAAGGGGATTCTGGGAGAGGATTATGCCAGATACGGTAACAGTCCGGCATTCCTTAAGGCTGCGGTTGTAAAGATACCGAAGCTTGTGCAGATGATACCCGTGGCGTGGAAGCGCTGGCGGTTCGTCAGACCGGCGAAGAAACTGAGCATAGAGTACAGGGAATATTATCAGTCGCTGGCAGGGGAGCCGGCAGAGGGAGAAAAGTACATTTATTTTCCGTTGCAGTACCAGCCGGAGGCAACCTCTAATCCGATGGGAGGCGGTATGTACGCGGATCAGATGATCCCGCTTCGAATCCTGGACCGGGCGCTGCCGGACAATATCAGTATCTATGTGAAGACGCATCCGGAACAGCTGTCACTGATGCGCACGAGAGATTATTATACGGAGATTGCGAACATTCCGAAAGTAAAACTGATGAAGATAGAGACAAGCACTTACGACCTGATGAAGAATGCGGTGGCGGTTGCATCACTGACCGGTACGGCACTCTGGGAGTGCCAGTTCTTCGGTGTGCCGGCGATTGCGTTCGGATATTCGGTAAAAAATCCGGCGCCGCTGACGTATCATGTGCGTACCGTGGAAGAATGCAGGAGGGCACTGGACCAGATTGCGGCACAACCCCGCAGGGACGTGACCAGAGAACTTAAGCTGTATACGAAGGCACTGCATAATGTTTCCTTCGAGGCGGCACAGATCGGGGAAAAAGTCCCGGAGATCATTGCGGATTTCGTCGGGGCAGATGGACAAAGATAGAGAAAGGTATGGCTATAAGAATGAAAAAGATTTTAGTAGTCGGAAGACCGTACAGCAACGGCGGAGATTTTCTGATTTATGACAGGATCATGCGCGTACTGCAGGCTGCCTGTCCGGAAGCGCAGATAACGCTGAATCTCCAGAATGACGCACAGTTTGATATTGATCAGATCAATGCATACGATGCGATTGTAACCGGCGGCGGCGGTGCACAGTATGCGGAACCGTATGTGAAAACCAGTTTCTTCTATCAGCATTTTGACGAGATCACAACGCCGATCCACTATATGGGAACCGGACTGTACGGCGCTGATGGTGAGGACAGCACGCTCTATGAATATCCGTATTCGGATGAGATGATCAGCTATTTCAATCAGGTGGTAGAACGCGGCGGTCAGCTTGCAACCAGAGACTGGGTCGTAGATACGATCTTTCGTAACAGCGGCATCCGGGGTGCGGTGATGGCCGGATGTCCGGCATGGTATGATTTGGAAATGCTCGGGAAGCCGGAAACGGATGCGGTTTTTGGCGGTTCCTTTGCGGACAGAGAGATCAGGAAGATAGCTGTCTCCAATCACGGGCTTACCAAGAACGCACAGGATCACGGGAAGAAGCTGGCCCAGATCGAAGAGCTGATCCTTTTCCTGAAGAAAAGATTTCCGTCAGCAGAGATACTGCTTACATTTAACGACGGGTATATCACCAAGTATTCTAAAGACTATAATCTTACCTTGCAGAAATGGGCGGACGAACAGGGGGTCAGATGTGTGGATCTGTCAAGCGACGCCGAGAAATTCAAGGCGCTTGATGAGATCGACCTTCATGCAGGTTTCCGTGTGCATACCCATATATACTGTCTCAGCAGAATGATTCCCAGTCTGCTGATCGAGGAGGATATCAGAGGATTCGGCATGAATGAAACGCTGCATCTGCCCCATATCACGGCTTACGCGCAGCACAGCAAACCGGATGATTTCGCGGCGAATCCGTATTTATGCGCACAGCTTGACGTTCTGCTGGAACAGATGAGGACGCAGGACAGGATAGACTACGGCGAAGTGTACCAGATCATCCGGAGATGCTACCGGACCGGGATGCAGACCTGGCTTGCAAAGATTCTGAAATAGACGGCCGGACAGAGAAGACTGGAGGAATGGAGATTAGTGTGAAAAATCACACTGATGTGCTGATTTCTCACACGCAAATTTGTGCAGGAGCGCCACAAATTTGTTTGATGGCAGACGCAAATTTGATATTTGCGTCACCCCGTCGCGTAAACGCTCCGGAATGGAGATTAATATGAAATATCTGGTTGTAATACCCGCAAGAGGCGGTTCAAAGGGCATTCCGATGAAAAATATATATCCGTTAAACGGGAAACCGCTGTTGACATATTCGCTGGAAATGATGAGACAGGTGGAGTTCGACGGGGACGTGGTGGTGAGTACGGATTCCGGGCAGATCAGGGAAGTGGCTCTGCAGACACCGGGAACGGAAGTCGTAGACAGACCGGAAGAGATATCCGGGGATAAGGCAAGTACAGAGTCGGCGCTTCTGCATGCTTTGAAGGTGATGGAAGAAAGGAAAGGCTGTGTCTATGATGCAGTCGTGACTCTGCAGGCAACGTCGCCGCTGCGGCAGGCCGCTACGGTGAAAGCGTGTTTTGACAAGTACGAGGCGGACAGGGATCAATATGATGCGCTTCTGACGCTTACGGAGACCAGAACCGATTACTGGATCAAAGAGGGACAGGATCATTACCGCAGATTATATCCGGACGCACCGAGAAGAAGGCAGGACCGGGAGCCGATCTACATTGAGAACAGTGCGGTATATATAACAGACAGACAATCGCTGACAGAGACGAACTCTGTCCTGGGACACCGTGTGAACGGATATGTGATTCCGGAGCGGGAGGGCGTGGATATTAACGAGCCGGTTGATATTCTGCTGGCGGAAGAACTCTTAAAGACGGAGTGAGAAAGGAAGGTAATATGCGTACAATTACGATTGACAACAGAGTGATCGGCGAGGGGCAGCCGGCGTTTATTATTGCGGAGGGCTGTGATAACCATATGGGTGACATGGAAGCGGCGAAGGAAATGTGCCGTCAGGCGCGCCTGGCAGGCGCGGACTGCATCAAATTCCAGCATCATCTTCCGGACGAGGAGATGTTGAAGGATGTGCCGATGTCCTCTAATTTTGACATTCCGTTATATGATTTTCTGAAACTGCATGCACTGACTCTCGATCAGCATGTTGAATTGATGAACTACTGTAAACAGATCGGTATCATGTATCTGTGTACGCCGTTTAGCCTGAAAGCGGCTTATGAACTGAATGAGATCGGCGTGCCGGCATTCAAGATCGGTTCGGGAGAGATGACCGATATTCCTACCTTGCAGGCGATTGCACGTCTGGGGAAGCCGATGATCGTATCGACCGGTATGTGTACGATGGATGAGATCAGGAGAACATACGAGGCGCTGGAAGAGACAGGGGTGGAATTAGCGTTTACGAATTGTCTTTCGGAGTATCCGCCGAAGTATGAGGATGTGAATCTCGGCGTCATCCCCAGGATGATGGAGGCATTTCCGAAGGCTGTCATAGGGCACTCAGATCATACGCCGGATCTGTATACCTGCTATGCGGCGGCGGCGCTGGGCGCTTCCATTATAGAGAAACACGTGATCTTAAGCAAGCAGACGCCGGGACCGGATCAGACGGTTTCCATTGACTTCGAAGACCTGTATCGTCTGGTGGACGGCATTCGCAAGATCGAACTTGCATCCGGAAGCGAGAAGTGTGTGCACAGGGATGAGGATGCGATCCGCTCATGGGCGTTTCGAAGTATTGTTTCCCTGCGGCAGATCAAGGCAGGGGAAACGATCACCCAGGAAATGATCTGGTCTAAGAGACCGGGCACAGGGATTCCATCCCATCGCATGGCGGAGGTAATCGGACGGAAAGCGGTAAGGGATATTGCGGAAAATGTGCTGTTAAAGTGGGAAGATCTGGAAGCATAAATTATACGGAGAGGAAGAGCAGTTGTCGGTGGACGGGATGAAACTGACATATGCAATGGCGGACAGAACATGAAGAAAATTATGATCATAACCGGCTCCAGAGGAGAGTGGGGGTATATACGACCGATCCTGCGCCTGATCGAGAAGAGAGACGACGTGGAGGCAGTATTAGTGGTGACGAACATGCACCTGCTTCCCGCATACGGTAATTCCTATAAAGAGATTGAAAACGACGGTTTTCATATAGACTATAAGGTGCATATGTCGCTGGACGGATACAGCCATGTGACGCAGGCAAAATCTTTAGGGATATTTCTGACTTCGCTGCCGGATATTATTGCCAATGAGAAACCGGATTGGATACTGCTTGCCGGAGACCGCGGCGAGCAGCTGATGGGAGCAATCGCGGCGGCATATACTTATACGCCGGTGGCGCATATTCAGGCGGGGGAAGTGTCGGGTAATATTGATAATATGACCCGTCATGCGATCGGCAAGCTGGTGCACATGCACTTTGCCTCCAATCAGGATGCTGCCGAGCGGCTGATCAAGCTCGGAGAAGAGGCGTTCCGGGTGCATAATGTGGGTGCGCCGCAGATCGATGAAATGGTGGCGGCACAGTATACGGAGCTTCCGGATATAGAAGAGAAACTTTGCGTGCATTTAAGGGAAGGGTATTTGCTGGGCGTGATGCATCCGGTGACGGAGGAAGCGGACAGGGCGGAGATGCAGGCGGAGATTTTTATTAAGGCGCTGAACCGGTTTGATATGCCGAAGGTGATCATTCTTCCGAACAATGATGCCGGTTCCAACGGGGTCAAACGTGCGATTCAGGACTACCGTGTCGGAGAATATTATATGTATGCGAATCTGAAGCGGGAGGATTATCTCGGCTTACTCAGGAACGCGAAGTGCATTGTAGGAAATTCCAGTTCGGGATTATTGGAGGCGCCGACATTCAAGGTGCCGGCGGTCAATATCGGAAGAAGACAGAATCTGCGGTATAGGGGAATCAATGTGATTGACGTTCCGTTTGAACTGGAAGAGGTGGCGCAGGCGATCGAGAAAGCGGTCAGTACGCAGTTCAGAGATTATCTTGCCGCGGAGTGCGTCAACCCGTACGGAGACGGTCATTCGTCGGAAAGGATTCTGGATCTGCTTGTGAACACGCCGGTTGATCAGAGATTATTAGTCAAACAGTTGACATATTAAGATGGGAGATATGTACAATGGATTTAGAGCGCTATTGTGTGAAAGAGCAATATACAATCAAGGAAGTATTAGAACAGTTCGAGAGCTATAATAACAGAGTTGCCATTGTGACCAATGATTCCAATAAAGTGATCGGTGTGGTAAGCCAGGGGGATATTCTGCGTGCGCTTTCCGCGGGACAGAATCTGTATACGCCGGTGCATCAGATCATCAGAGGATCTTTCCTGCACTTATATGAGAAGGACATGGCTAAGGCATACCCGATCTTCAAGAAGAAGCAGATCAGTCTGCTTCCGGTTGTTAATCATAACAGTGAGCTGATCGATTTTATTACGATCGATGATATATACGATTATTTGGAGCGAAAACAGAATTGACATTTAAGTGGAATCAAACCCAAAAAGATTATATCTGGAATACGGCCGCAGGTCTGATCAATGCGGCGGAAGCGGTCGTTATGTCCATGATCGTTACGAGGATTACGGGGCTTGCCGATGCAGGTATGCTGACCATTGCTTTTGCCATAGGTAATCTGATGATGACGGTCGGAAAATTTGGCGTGCGCAATTATCAGGTGACGGATATTGAAAATAAATTTTCGTTTGCCGTCTACTTGAAGACCCGATTATTTACGGTTCTTGTAATGACTGCAGTTGTGTTTGGATATCTGGCGTATGCTTCGGCAGTATTGCAGTATAGTCCGGATAAGATCATGATTATCGGCATGGTCTGCATGATCTATGCGGTAGAGGCGCTGGAAGATGTTTTTTGGGGGTATTATCAGCGAAGAAACAGAATGGATGCGGGTGCCGGACTGTTCTGTTTCAGATGGATGGGAATATTGATCGTTTTTCCCGTTTCATTATGGATCAGCAGGGATCTGGGAATGACGCTTCTGGTGTGTCTGATCGTTTCTCTTATACTCTTTGCTCTGATGTTGTATCTATCTTACGGTAAGATATGCGGGGAAGAGGACCGGAAGATAGGACATGTCTTACGAAGCGGCAGTTTGCGGGAAATGAAGCAATTGATCAGAGTGGTTTTCTCATTATTCGGAATAACCTTCCTGTCCTTCTATGTCAATAATGCGCCTAAATATGCGATTGACGCATGTCTGGCGGAGGAGACACAGGCATGTTACGGGTTTGTGGCAATGCCTGTTTTTGTAATCGGCCTGTTGAATAACTTCGTGTATCAGCCGACACTTGTGCCGATGGCGGTGGAATGGGATAACGGCCGGCGCAACACGTTTGTGCACAGGGTGTTGAAACAGATCGGAGTGATCGGGGCGATTTCTGTAATCTGTATGGCGGGGGCATACGTGCTGGGAATTCCGGTATTGTCATGGCTCTATCATACGGAATTGTCCGCATACAAAAGGGAACTGATGATTCTAATGGCGGCGGGTGGTTTTCTTGCTGTTTCGGGCTATCTGAGCGTAGTGCTGACGATCATGCGTCAGCAGAAAGACCTGTTATGGCCATACGGCCTGATCGCGGTGACTGCCGCCGCCGGTTTAAAGGAAATTGTATCGCGGTGCGGTACGATCGGCGCGGCGGTGTGTTATTTGAGCCTGATGGTCATGCTCTGTCTGATATACGGTGTGATCCTTGCAGTCAGGCTTGCAGGGAAAGAAACAAAGAGATGATTTGTCGGAAGGGATTATCATATGATCCAGAAGCGTCCGGAAAGGAGATCGGAAATGAAAGTAGTAATATTGGCGGGGGGACAGAAAAGTACGATTAGCAATGAACAGGAGGGCATACCCAAGCCTATGGCGGAAATAGGAGGGAAACCCATTCTGTGGCATATCATGAAGAGCTTTGCAGGATACGGACTGAATGAGTTTATTATATGCGGCGGTTATAAGGTTGATATGATCAAGACATATTTTATGGATTATTATATTTATCAGTCTGACATTACCGTTGATCTGCAGACCAATACGGTAGAGATTCACAAGAACCGCACGGAGGACTGGAAGGTGACGGTGGTGGACACCGGAATGTACAGTGAGACAGGACTCAGGATCGCACAGATCGAGAAGTATATTCAGGATGATACGTTTATCGTCACATACGGAGACTGCCTGTCGGACATCAATATGAATGAAATGCTGGCATATCATAAAGAGCACGGCAGGATGGCGACGATGGCAGTGGCAAGACCGACCGGACGTAACGCGGCGGTTGAGATCAGTCCGGAGGGATATCTGCTCAAGGGTTCTGAAGTTTCGGGCAATGATCAGGCCTGGATCAATGCCTGTCTGTATGTATTTAACCGTAAAGTGTTCAGTATTCTGAACGGCAACTATAATCTGAACAGACTGCTGAAAGAAAAAGTAGCGGACAAAGAACAATTAGTCACCTATAAGCATCAGGGATTCTGGGCGCCTGTGGAGACGCATCACGACAGGTTTAATATGGAGAATCTGTGGAATGCAGGAGTGGCACCGTGGCTGAAGGCGGAGAAATAACCTGTAAGATAGGAGAAAATGTTATGTGTGAACAGTTGGAAGTTTCAGAAAGGAAGCGTAGGAATACAGCGTTTATTCTGCTTGGGGTTTATGCGGTATTTTCATTGTTTTTTATTATTCGGTTCGGGGGAGATTTTGCACATGATGAGTTGTACCATATCTCTGCTGCAGATGAGAATTTTTTTGCTGTTTCCCGCTATAACCGCGCTCCCTATCTGAATCTGCTGATCCGGTTTCTGACATCTGTTTTCGGAAGAAACTATTTCATGTATAAACTGATACCATATGTTCTGGGGTTGATAAGTGTTTCCGCATTTCTGTATCTGATCTGTCATCTGACAGAGCATATATACAGCATGATCTGCTTTGGTGTTCTCATGTGCACACACAGCCTGCTGATTGTTAATCATATGTACATCCGTATGTATGTGTGCGACGAGGCGGTCATCGCTGTTCTTGCACTGATTCTGTACAGACTGGCACATGTTTCTTCGAGAGTTGTTCGCATACTTCTTCATTTCCTGTACTTTGCGGCGGCTTTAGTACTGTGGCTGTTTCAGCCCGCAGAGCAGTCTTCCCTGGCGGTGCTGGGAACCGCTGTTCTTGCGTGGGCGTTAAACTATGCAGGAATCAGGCTTATTCCTTATTTACAGACAAAGAACCGCCTGATTCCGGTGCTGATTGCATGCGGTATTGCGTTAGCTGCCGTTATGGCATGTGTTGTGGCGGTTCGAAGCGGTGTGATTCCGTGTCCCGGCTTTTTGTCAAAGATAATATTCAGCCAAAACGGGGCGGGAATTTCGCAGCCTGTTTTCATAGGGTATTTCCTGACGAAAGGAATCTTTCTGACGATCGGGCTGATTGGATTCGGCTGTCTGCTGCTGACAAAGGAATTAAAGAATAATCTGCTGGGAATTTATCTGTTAGGGCTGATTCCTTTTCTTGCATATAATGTATTTTATTTTGACCAGCGGCTTTTTCGCTCGTTTACGGCGTTCCTACCGGTTCTGATCCTGGTGACCATACTCTGGCTGGATCATTTTCCGGTTTCGAAGAAGTCGGTTGGCGGGATCGCGGCCGTTACCGTTCTGACCGCGCTTTTCTCTTACCCCAGAGTGACCATGCATATTCGGGAATTCTATACAATGCCTTACGTTGTGGGAGAGGTTTTCTTTGACGATTACGACGGTCTGGTCGCGCAGGCTGCGGAAGAGATCCGCGGCGGACGAAAATGTTTTTGCATCTGGGTAAATCAGCATGCCGAAGCGGCGTTTCATGATCTGGAATGGGACGAAGACATATGCCTGGAAGACGATATCAATAACAGATATGAATATACGGAGCAGGATTTTCTGGCGCTGCTGGATTATTTTGAGACTTTACAGGAACCGTATATTGTCGTGGTAGGGGCGGACAGTGCGAGGAAAATAGACTATTGGATTACGCCGGAGTTTATGAATACGCTTCGCACGAACTACTCTTATGTGGAATATCAACAGGATGCATACCTGTTTTATATTAACTGAGATCAAACCGTGCAGACGGATATGGACAGGCGCCAGGAAACGGAAGGAGAATAAGGAATATGAAGAGTGAAGAAAACGGGAGCGGGAGCAAAAGGATAGGAATTTCGGTAGTCGTGCCTGTCTATAACGAAGAAGGCAATGTGGTAAAACTGCATGAAGAGATCAAAGCGGTGTGCGAGAAAGAGGGATATGACTACGAGATCATATTTATTAACGACGGTTCCTCCGATCAAACTGATGCGATATGCAGGAAATTGCAGCCGCTTAAGTATATACAATTTCGTAAAAACTTTGGACAGACGGCAGCTATGGATGCAGGAATCAAGAACAGTTCGAAAGAATTTATCGTAACGCTGGACGGTGACGGGCAGAATGATCCCGCCGATATTCCGAAGATGCTGGATTATTTATTGCGTAATCATCTGGATATTGTCTCCGGCTGGCGTAAGAACAGGAAAGATACTTTTATGAAGCGCTTTGTAAGCAGAGGCGCTAATGCCCTTCGCTACCTGCTGGTTCATGACGGAATCCACGACAGCGGATGTTCGCTGAAGATATATCGAAGCGAGTGCTTTCAGGGGATCAATCTGTATGGTGAACAGCATCGTTTTATTCCGGCGATTCTTAAAATGAAAGGGTTTGAGGTCGGTGAGATCGTAGTCAATCACAGAGAGCGGACTGCCGGGCGGACGAAGTACAACTGGCACAGGACAGTCAAGGGTTTTGTGGACATGATATCTGTGTGGTTCTGGAATAAATATGCGGCAAGACCGCTGCACATACTCGGCGGGCTCGGCATGATTTTTCTGGGACTGGGAGGTGTATGCGGTATCTGGTCGGTTGCATTATGGATTATCGGAAGAAAGATGTCCAATAATATTTTACCGCCGCTGATGACCATATTTTTCTGTGTGATCGGCCTGCTCCTGTTCGTGTTCGGGTTGATGAGTGAGATTCTGATGAAAACGTACTACGGTATTCATGTGGACAGTCCGTACAGCATCAAGGAAATATGCTCCCGGGATACCGGAGAGAACGGGACGACACAGGATACGGACGGTATATAAGCCGGCTGCGGTATCCGTCGGATTTTAGAAGAATATGCGGTGATGCCATTGCGCATAACGGAAATAAGCTTTATGATAGGATTTAAAAGTGAAAATAAACTTGAAGCAAGACAAACTGATTAATAATACGATATGGAGTCTGTCAGGCAAAATAGCAGCCATGCTGTTTACTGTCCTGCTGGATATTATAATCGCAAGATTTCTTACCGTCGGGGAGTATGCGGAATGGGTTTACTTTTTTTCGATATTAACCATGCTGTTCTATATAGGCTGGCTGGGAATCAATGCGTCTGCAAAAGTGTATGTATCAAAAACCGCCGGTGTGACGGACAGGGCTAATTGCATAGGAGCCTCTTTGATTCTGAGAACCGGTGTCAGCATAGCAGTGGGGATACTGATCATAATCATTATGCCTCTGCTGTCTGTTCATTTGGGTTATCCGGATAAATATCCGGAATTAAAGACGTTATTGCAGATGTCCGCGTTCCTGGTCATTTTAAATTCATTTACGGAGTTTTTCAAGGAAATATGCATAGGATTAGAAAAGTATAAAAACTTGTTTTTGATCAGCGTGTGTGAGTACGGGGGATATTTGCTGTTTTCCATATTGACGCTGTGTATATCTCATAACGTTCGTTCGGTCGCATTCGGCTATATGATCAGCGGAACCGGTATCTTGTTTCTGGGAATGGGAATATTACAAAGAGATGCCGGATTCCGGTACAGTCATATGGATACGGCATATAAAGAATATATTAAGCCTGTTTTGAAATATGCATTGCCGATAGCAGTGATCGGTCTGGGAAGTCTGGTTTTAATAGAAATGGATACTTTCATGCTCGGACTGTTCAGCACCAAAGCGGAGGTGGCGGCCTACAGCATTGTTAAGAATCTCTGTTCGAAAGCCACGCATGTAAATTATGCGTTGACAGTAGGAACCGTAACCTCTCTGTCTGTAATCACAGCTGAGAATTTTGAGGAGAAGAAGAGGGAATTTCATAAGGTTTACCGGGTTAATTTATGGATCACAATAATTGTTTCCGCAGCTTTAATGCTCATCGGACCTGCAGCAATATTATTCCTGTACGGGACGAAATATGCGGAAGCCGGAATCATTATCCGGTTACTGGTTCCGTATTATGCAATGCAGGGGATATCAAATTTCTGCTCGGCATTTCTGGATTTCAGGGGAAAGGCACGCCTAAGAAGTATTTGTTATGTCAGCATAATCATCATTAATTTGCTGTTAAACTATCTTTGGATACCGCTGTACGGAGCAAAAGGCGCAGCGCTGGCAACAGACTTATCTTTAATACCGTATACCGTATTTGTCATTATCAGTTCATTCAGACAATTTTATAAAAGGAATAAACAATGAGAATATTATTTATTGCACCGACGCCCTTCTTCGCTGACAGGGGCTGTCACACACAGATTTATGATGAAGTAACAACACTACAGAAGCTGGGACATGAAGTGATCGTATGCACATACGGACTGGGACGGGACGTAGAAGGCGTTAAAACCGTGCGGACCATTAATTTTCCGTGGTACAAAAAACTGTCGGCAGGACCATCCAAAACGAAGATTCTGCTGCTGCCGTGTATGTTTGTCACTACTTTCAAGACGATGCGGAAGTTTAAGCCGGATGTTGTTCACGCGAGTCTCCATGAAGGCGCCCTGATCGGGTACGGATGCAGATTCTTCTTCAGAAAGCCGGCGTATGTGTTTGACATCCAGGGGTCGCTGACGGGAGAGTCCCTGCAGCACAATTTCATTAAAAAAGGGAAAGCGGGATATAAACTGCTTCTGTGGATGGAAAAATTTATTGTCACCAGACAGTTTGATATTGTGTTCAACGATAATATGGAAAAAGAACTTATAGCACTGGGCGTAAAGAAGGAAGGCTATAAAAAAGTAAGGTTCGGTGTTAATACCGATATGTTTTATCCCAGAAAAGCGAATGAAAAACTGGCGGAGAGACACGGTATTGATTTAAGCCGTCCCCGTATCCTGTATATGGGACTGCTGGAAGAGTACCAGGGGACAGACGTCTTAATAGAGGCGATCGGGAAAGCCGTGAAGAAAGTGCCGGATCTGCTGGCAGTTATAATAGGGTATCCCAATGTGGAGAAGTATAAGCAGCTCGCAAAAGAGAAGAATATAGAAAAAAATATTGTATTTCTGGGGAAGATAGAGTATAAAAAAGTACCGGAGTATTTAAGTCTGTCACCGGTGGCGGTTGCTCCGAAAATCGCGCCGACCGAAGGAGACGGGAAATTATATAATTATCTGGCTATGGGAATGATGGTGGTTGCTTTTGACAGGGACGTTGCACGGGAAGTCATGGGGGATGCCGGCATATATGCCGAATTTAACCATGCGGGATCACTGGCGGACAGGATCGTCGAGGCTGTTGGTGACGTCTCAATGCAAAAAGCATACGGAGAGAAGGCCAGAAAACGCGCTGTAGAAGAATTGTCTCTGATGCATTACGGTAAAGAACTGGAACAGATCTATTATCATTTGAAAGAAAAATAAACAATAAATTATAATCCGGGAGGAATGAAAATGGGAATTCAATTATTTAGTCCTAAATTCGAAGTAGAGGAATGTCTGGAGGAAATCCGGGAGTGTCTGGAGGCCGGGTGGACTGGTCTGGGATTTAAAACAGTTCAATTTGAGGAGCAGTGGAAAAAATATACAGGATTACCCTACGCATATTTTCTCAATTCTGCAACCATAGGTTTAAATCTGGCGGTGGAGATTTTAAAAGAAGAATACAATTGGGAGGACGGGGATGAAATTATCACTACGCCCATTACGTTTGTCTCAACAAACCACGCGATTCCGCGGGCGGGATTAAAGGCGGTATTTGCGGATATCGATGATACCATGTGTCTGGACCCCGGATCGGTAGAAGAGAGAATAACGGATAAAACGAGAGCGGTGATCTTTGTCGGAATCGGAGGAAATACAGGACATTACACAGAGGTTGCAAAGATATGCAAAAAGCATAATATAAAACTTATTCTGGATGCGGCGCATATGGCGGGCACCAGACTGGACGGCACTATCCCGGGAAAAGAGGCGGATGTCGTGGTATATTCTTTTCAGGCAGTCAAAAATTTGCCGACGGCCGACAGCGGGATGATATGTTTTAAGAACGGCCGGTTTGATGAGATAGCGCGCAAGAAGGGCTGGCTGGGAATCAATAAGGATACATACACAAGAACTACAAATTCAGGAAATTATAAATGGAAATATGATGTGGAATATATCGGCGAGAAAGCACATGGCAACTCCGTGATCGCATCGATTGCAATCGTACAGTTAAAGTATCTTGACAGGGATAATGCATACAGGGCCAGACTGGCATCATGGTACAGAGAGAGACTGGAACAATATGCCCCGGAAATAAAATTAGTACATGTGCCGGATGCGTGCAGCAGTTCGAATCATTTATTCCAGGTACTGGTGGATAACAGGGACGAGGTTCTTCAGGCTTTAAATGCCGCGGATATATTTCCGGGCGTACACTATGTTGATAATACGGTGTATAAAATGTATGCTTATGCGAAAGGGACATGTCCGCATGCGGAGTATGTGAGTGAGCATATATTATCCTTACCGATGCACATGCGACTTACCTTTGACGATGTACAATATATTTGTGATGAACTGGTAAAGATAGTCCATGACCAGAGTAAGTAGTGAGTCTTCCGGCTGTACCGGAGAAATGCATTTGTGTAAATTGTCATAGATGAGGACATTCGGATGAAACATGAATATACCGCTTCATATGGAAGAGTAAGGCTGCAGCCGTTGTCGGAGCAGGACAGTCAGCAATACAGATTAATCAGAAACCGTGAAGAAAACAGGAGTAAATTTGTTTTCTCCGGACTGATCACGGAGGAGGCACAGAAGCTGTGGTATACAAGATATCTTGATACGTCCGGCGACTGTATGTTTTCCGTTTATGACAGTGAGAATCGATTTATCGGCGGAAATGCCATCTATAATATTTCTCCGGATGATCTGACGGCCGAGTACGGGCGTCTGTTAATAGACAAGGAGCGCTGCCGGAGCGGCGGATGGGGATATGAGGCGACGGCAGCCGCCTTAAAAGCTGCGTTTTGCGAACTCGGCCTTAAAAAGGTTTATCTGCAGGTGTATGCCGATAATACAGCGGCCTGTAAAACATATTTGAAGGCGGGATTCAGGTGCATAAATGATACAGGCGCCGCCGGGGAGCGCCGCATGACAGAGATGGAAATTACCTATGATATTTTTACTTCTGTTTATGAAAAACAATGTTTTTGAAAAACAGTACGGAATATGGTATACTCATTAAATATGCGGACGGGGTCCGGGCGCAGTCATGACAGGAGGAACAGTCTTTGAAAAAGAGAGTTGCAGATTATATTGCGGATTATCTGGTGGAGCACGAGGTTACCAGATTATTTGAAGTTGTCGGCGGCGGTGCCATGCACCTTAACGACGCGTTCGGCCATAAAGAGGGACTGCATGTGGTTTATCATCATCATGAACAGGCGGCGGCGATTGCGGCGGAGGCATACGCCAGAGTTCATAATCAGATGGCGGCAGTGTGTGTGACCTCCGGTCCGGGGGCGACGAATGCAATCACAGGCTGTCTGTGCGCATATATGGGTTCTATTCCCATGATTCTGTTTTCAGGACAGGTACGTTATCCGCTGACAGTAAGAGGGCAGGGACTTGACTTGAGAACGAACGGCGAACAGGAGTATGATATCTGCAAGTCTGTCGCGGGAATGACGAAATTCTGTGAGATGGTGTCCGACCCGATGCGGATACGGTATGTGCTTGAGAAAGCATGCTTTCTTGCGAGAGCCGGACGACCGGGACCGGTATGGCTGGACCTTCCTCTGGATATTCAGTCTGCGGTTGTTGAGACGGATGATCTGCCCGGTTTTGATGCTGCGGCGGAGGGATATTCCGAAAAGCCGGATTTTGATAAGAAAGTTATACCGCTGATTCTGGAGAAACTGAAGGAATCGGAGCGACCGGTTCTGTATTGCGGCATGGGTGTGCGTCTTGCAGGCGCTTATGAGCAGTTTATGGAATTAACGGATCTGCTCGGGATTCCCGTGACGACCGGTATGACAACATTAGACTGTGTGCCGGATGATCATCCTCTATATGCCGGACGGCCGGGAGCGACAGGGGACAGGGCGGGCAATTTTGCGGTTCAGAACAGTGACTTTTTCCTCTCGATCGGAAGCCGCCTGAGCTATAAGCAGACGGGATATAATACAGATACATGGGCGAGAGCGGCCTATAAGGTTATGGTGGATGTGGACCCGGAGGAACTGAAACGGGAGTATCTGCACATTGATCTGCCGGTTTGCGCGGATGCAGCGGACTTTATCGGACATTTAACGGAAGGACTGCGGAGCATGAAAGATCAGCTTCCGGATCGAAGCGGGTGGATCGCACAGTGCAGAGCGTGGGTAGAGAAGTATCCCGTGGTTACGCCGGATAAATATGAGACGCCTGACGGAAGAGGAAGCACTTATGTTTTCTATAAGGTGCTTTCTGAACTGATGCCTGAAAATGCGGTCTATGTCACTACTTCCGGTAATTCCCGTGTGATATGCAGACAGGCGGCAGTTATGAAAAAGGGGCAGCGTGTGATTACGAATCACTCTACTTCGCCCATGGGATACTGCCTTCCGGCATCGATCGGCGCATGCATCGCAAACGAGGGCAGGCCGGTAGTCCTGATTACGGGCGAGGGTGGTTTCCAGATGAATCTGCAGGAACTTCAGACCATTAAACAGAACAGGCTTCCCGTGCATATCGTGGTAATCAATAATGAAGGATATCACTCCATCCGTATTACCCAGAATTCCTTCTTTAAAGAACATACGCATGTAGGAATCGGTGAGGAGAGTGGAGATTTGAGCTTTCCGGATCTTTCCAGAATTGCCGCAGCCTATGAGTACCCTTATTTTGAATCAAGAAATGTGCATGATCTGGAAGATACGCTGCGAAGATTTCTGGCGTGCGAGACGTATGCGATCTGTCAGGTATTTGTTACGAAGACGCAGGTAACCATGCCGAAGGCGTCAAGCCGTAAGCTTGAGGACGGCCGGATGGCATCCATGCCGCTTGAGGATATGGCGCCGTTCCTTGACAGGGGTGAACTGAAAGAAAACATGTATATCCCGTTAGTCAAGAGCAGTGAAGAGTGAGGATACCGTGATGGGATGTCAGAATAATTTTTTGGAAAATGGTATCATTCAGAAAGATATGGAAGAAATCTATCTGTCGTCGTCGGCATGGAAGAAGCTGTATGGCGCCGGGATTTATGTGACGGGTGCGGCGGGTATGATTGCCTCCTATCTGGTGATGTTCCTGATCTGGCTGAATGAGACACATGACTATCATATACAGATATATGCGGGAATACGGAGTGAAGATAAAGCCCGCGCGCGATTCGGGCAATATTTTGAAAGAGCATATTTTCATCCGGTGCGGGGAGATGTCAACGCACCGCTCACAGTGTCGGAACCTCTGCACTATATCATTCATGCGGCCAGCCTGGCCAGCCCTCAGTATTACGGGAAAATGCCGGTTGAGACAATGCTGCCCAATGTGGTCGGCACCTACGAACTGTTAAGGTACGGGGCGAAGCATTCGGTGAAGGGGTTCCTTTTCTTCAGTTCGGGCAGCGTATACGGCAATATAGCAGAGACAGCGGGGATCACGGAGGAGACGGCAGGTATTCTGGACTGGATGGCGCCCGGCAATGTGTATGGCGAGAGTAAGAGATGCGGGGAGGCAATGTGCGGCGCCTATTACCGCGAATTCGGTCTGCCGGTCGGGATCGCAAGGATACATCATACCTACGGTCCGACAATGGATGTCAGGAATGACAAGCGGGTGTTCTCTGAGTTTGCCAATAACATTCTGAGTGGCAATAATATTGTACTAAAGAGCGACGGTGAGGACTGCAGGGCGTTCTGTTATCTGAGTGATACGGTTGCGGCTCTGTTTAAGATACTGCTGGAGGGCGTGCCGGGAGAGTGCTATAATGTCGGCAATCCTGCACAGTATGTCAGCATCAGGAGACTGGCGGAGATCCTTACGGGCGTTTTTCCGGAGAAAGAACTCAGGGTCGAATTTCAGAAGAGAACAGATGCCGGTTACTGTGCAAGTCCTGTGAAACGTCTGACGCCGGTCAATGTGGACAAGCTGGAAAGTCTCGGATGGAAGGCAAAGGTCACGGTGGAGGACGGATTTGCGAGAAGTCTGCAGTACCTGGCGCAAACATATGCGGAAGAGGTATCCTGAAACGGATACGGAATGGAAAGGTGTTTATGAGAAAAAAGATCAGTATTGCGGTACCCTGCTATAATGAAGAAGGTAACGTGAAAGCTATGGCCCTTAAGCTGACAGAGGTCATGCAGCAGTTAGACTATGATTATGAGATCATCTTTACCGATAACTGTTCTACTGACGCGACGAAGCAGTATCTGCGTGAACTGGCCGCTGACGACTCCCATATTAAGGTGCTGATGAATAACCGTAATTACGGGGCGGGAGGACGTTCGGGACATAATACGGGACGTTATTGCAGCGGTGATATCTATATACAGATTCCGTGCGATTTTCAGGAGCCGCCCGAATTGATTCCGGAGTTTGTGAAATATTGGGAAGAGGGCTATAAGGTAGTGGCGGGGCAGAAGATTGCGTCCGAGGAAGGAAAGATCAAGTATTTCCTGCGAAGTCTCTTCTACAGGATCATTAATCTGTTATCGGACGTGCCCCAGTATGCACATATGTCGGGTATTCTTCTGGCAGACAGGGAAGTTCTGGATGAGTGGGTGAAGACGGACGACGATATCGTATTAAGAAACGCCATTGCAGATATGGGCTATCCGGTAAAAATGATTCAGTATGTGCAGCAGAAGCGCAAGAGCGGTAAGTCAAGTTATAATGTGTGGCGATATCTTACTTTTGCTTTAAATTCCATGATCAACACGTCAACAACGCCGCTGCGGCTTATGACAGTGGCAGGATTCTGCATGTCCGTGATCAGCTTTATTATAGGTGTAGTCTATCTGATCATGAAATTGACGATGTGGTATTATTTCCCTACCGGATCTGCGCCCACATTGATCGGTATGATGTTTATAGGTTCCGTGCAGCTTCTGTTTATGGGGATTATCGGCGAATATGTAGGTGTGATCCTGCGTAAGATATCTCACCAGCCGGGTGTGATCGTGGGGGAAAAGCTGAACTTTGATGAGAAGAATACCGATGATAATGCTGTTCAGGAATGAGAAATCCAAATATGATAACAGACAGGAGAAGTAAACAAGATGACACATTTTGATGAAAACGCGCATTTTGCCGAATATCAGCCGGATTCCGGAGATCAGGAGAGACGGGCTGCCGTTATGGAAATGCTTGCGGCGCCGGATTCGTTTGATGTAAAACAGAAATTTTACAATCGGTTTGCCGACAGAGAACGGGAAGAAGTTAAGTTTTGGGATAATATGGATCAGGCGTTTAAACAGTTTGCCCCGCATATAGAAGCTGAGAGCAGGAAACGTCTGGAAGTGGATATTTACGCGAGCTGCGAGATGTACGGGATTGCCCCCGAGGAATATTTTCAGTTTCAATTTTATTGGAAGAATGATCAGGGGCGTAATCAATATATGGGGGACAAAGAACGGTTTGTGATATTCCGTCCCTGTTACAATTTTGACGAGTATGAGAAAATCCGCAATAAATGGCAGATGTATCAGCAGATCGGACAGTTTTTCGGCAGAAAATGCTGTTTAATCGAGGAGGGGGGGCATGATTCTGCTTCTTCGTATGGATTATTCTGCGACTTTATAGACGGTAAGAAGGAATTTGTGTTTAAGCCTCTGCGCTCTTCCTGCGGAGAGGGTATTCGTAGAATAGAAGTGCCTGAGGGAGCGGATGTCAAGGCGCTGTATCAGAATCTGTGCGCGGAGGGCGGCGGCATGGCGGATGAACTGATCTGTCAGGACGAGTCTCTTGCGAAGTTCCACCCGCAGTCGGCTAATGGAGTCAGACTGATCATGCTGCGGGACAGGCAGGGCAGGGATCATTTTGTACAGTCCATGTTCCGCATGGGACAGAAGGGCAGCTTTGTAGATAACAACAGCGGCGCGATCAGGGCCAGAATCGATGAGAGTAACGGATATGTATATACGTGCGGGTACGATTCATACGGCAAAAAATATATACTGCATCCCGACAGTAAGGAAGTGATTCCGGGATTCCGCATTCCGGCATGGGAGGAACTGCTTGGTGTGGCAGGCAGTGTGATGGATGAGATTTCATCATATGCCAGATTCATCGGTTTTGATTTCGCACTGACGCCACAGGGATGGGCGGTAATCGAGGTCAATCCGTTTCCGCAGATGGTGGTGCAGCAGATTATTACCGGACAGGGAATCAGGCAGGAGATGCTGCGGTTGGCAAATGAATGTGCACTTTAAAGTGCAGGGGAGGATATAGATATGAGTTTTATGATGGCATTTGGCTGGGCAAGTATCATGTTGTGCATCGGTATGATTCTGAGGGCCAAGATACCGGCATTTCGTAATATGCTGGTGCCCACCAGCGTGATTGCAGGCATACTCGGCATTATATTTATGAATGTCACGATGGAGACGGGAATAGAAGTCGGTACGGACATGGAGATGTTTACTTCCGTGGTTAATCATTTATTCACGGTATCCTTTATTTCCATCAGTCTGACGAGCACACCGAAAGGGGAGAACAGCAGTGCGAAGAATGTAGTAAAGGGCTCGGTATCCATGGGACTGGTCTGGTGCCTGTTGTACGCGCTGACACCACTGATTGCGACAGGAATACTGTATTTGATGGGTGATGTTACGGATATGACTCCCGGCTATGGAATGCTGATTCAGTTCGCATTCTGCCAGGGACCGGGGCAGTCGGCGGCCTACGGGGCTATTTTTGAACAGTACGGGTGGAGTAACGCTTCTACGGTGGCGATTACATTTGCTTCCATCGGATTTATTGTGGCTTTTCTCATCGGCATCCCGGCGGCCAAGCTTGGCGTGAAGCGCGGGATTGCCAGGAACTGCGGCAAGATAGATGAAGCGATTCTGAAGGGATATTTCCGCAAAGAAGAACAGACAGAGTATATGGTCAAGGATACGACCTGTAACAGCAATATAGAGACGCTGGCATTTCACTTTGCACTGATTGGCATATGCTATGTTCTGGCTGTGGGAATCGGTCATGTTCTGTCTTACATACCCGGATTTTTAGGAAGTTCCATGAGCAGTATGATGTTTATGAATGGTATGTATGCGGCTTATATTGTGAAATGGATCATGAAAAAGCTGCATTTGGATTTCCTGCAGGAGAACGTACTGCAGAGCAAGATTACCGGATGGACGGCAGATTATCTGGTGGTATGCGCTTTCATGGCGGTATCAGTCAACATTATCAGCCAGTGGCTTGTGCCGATCTTTGTTGTTGTTCTGGTTATCACCGCGGTGACTTTCGGAGTATGTTTCTATTTCGGTCAGAGGATCGGAGGCAGCAATGATTTCGAGAGAACACTTGGCTTGTTCGGCACGTGCACAGGCACGGTGCCAAGCGGTATCGCACTTGTGAGGATCATTGATCCGGAATTTAAAACGACGACAAGCGTTGAGCTGGGCGCAATGAATCTGGTAATGCTGGCATGCACGCCGATATACATTCTGATTCTTGCCTATGCGTCAGACAGCCTGACATTAACTGTTACCATGGCGGGACTGGCAGTCTGTGCGGTCGCGTATCTGATCCTGCTGAAGGTGACAAAGTCGTGGGGGAAGAAGTCGTATCATTGGAAATAGCACATAGCAAAGGGGGATATCATGGAACAGTTATACTATAACGGAAAAATTATTACCATGTCCGGGAAGAATCCGGACGCAACAGCGCCAGAAGCCGTGCTGGTAAGGGACGGCCGGATCGTGGCGGCAGGAAGCGTGGATGAGATGAAAGCCCTGTCTGCCGGGGAGCTTACCATGACAGATCTGGAGGGCGGATGTCTGATGCCTTCCTTTATCGATGCGCACAGCCATATGGTAATGAACGGGCAGATGGCGCTTTGTGCGGATCTATCGGAATGTACGTCATACAGCGACATTATTGATGTGATGAAGCGTTATTTACAGGGAAGACAGAATGCGGGGAATGCGCCGCTGATTGGATATGGATATGATCATAATTTTCTGACGGAAGGAAAACATCCGGACAGGGATGTACTGGATGAAGTAAGCTGTGAGATTCCGATTCTGGCTATGCATATCTCCGGGCACATGGCCTGCGTTAACTCAGCGGCATTGCAGCTTGCAGGAATCAGCGCAGACACACCGGATCCGGATGGCGGTGTGATCGGCCGCCGCGGTGACGGACGCGAGCCCGACGGATATTTGGAGGAGACGGCGATGCAGCAGATCCAGAAGGCGATCGCGGGACAGCTGCAATACGATATAAGTGCAATGCTGCGGCTGATGCAGCAGATCTATATAGAGAATGGTGTGACGACCGTTCAGGACGGCGCTTCTTCCATGCAGGACATTATGCTGTTAGACCAGATGGGCAGGATGCAGCAGCTTCAGGTGGACGTAGTTGCCTATCCGCTTCTGACGGCGGATGGCAGTAAGGTGCGGACACAGTTTAAGAATCTGTGCGAAGGATATGAGAATCACCTTAAAATCGGCGGATATAAGCTGATTCTGGACGGGTCGCCGCAGGGACGATCTGCATGGATGTCAGAACCGTATCTGGGAGGCGAGGAAGGATACTGCGGGTATCCCTGGCTTTCCGATGAGGAAGCGCTGCGATGCATCAGGATCGCGATTGAAGAAAGACAGCAGATACTGGTTCACTGTAACGGCGATGCTGCCAGCGAACAGTTTCTGAATCTGTATGAGAAGGCGTTGAACGAATCAGACTGCAAGGAAGATCTGCGTCCGGTCATGATACACTGCCAGACAGTGCGCAACGATCAGTTGGACAGAATGGCAAAGCTCGGAATGATTGCTTCCGTGTTTGTCGGACATGTATGGTACTGGGGTGATATTCATATGAAGAATTTCGGTAGTGTGAGAGGAAATCATATCAGTCCGGTAAAAGATGCCCTTGACCGCGGTGTAGCCGTGAATTTCCATCAGGATACGCCCGTGACGAAACCGAATATGCTGCATTCCGTCTGGTGTGCGGTCAACCGGATCAGCCGGAGCGGAGAAGTGATCGGGGCGGATCAGAAGATATCCGTGTATGATGCGCTGAAAGCAGTGACGATACAGGCGGCCTATGAGTACTTCGAGGAGGATTCCAAGGGGAGTATCGAAGCAGGGAAACGTGCAGATCTGGTGGTGCTGGACCGGTCCCCGCTAGAGGTTGATCCGATGGAGATCAGGGATATCCGGGTACTCATGACGATCAAGGACGGCAATGTCATTTACCGCAGGCATTGATCAGAACATTACAGGTACGGAACAGGAAACAGTGTGGCGGGAGGAACGACTTTGAGGGAGAGGAAGAATTACCTGGATGTGGCAAAGCTCTTAGCTGTTTTAAGCGTAGTTTATGTGCATTCTTCTATTAACTATAATCCTGTCAGGAGAACGATCGCATGTTTCTTTATGCCGGTTTTTTTCGTGATCTATGGAGTTGCCTCTTCCAAGAGATCGATCACATCTTTTCAGGAGCTTAAGTTTTTTTTGCTGAAGAGAGTAAGGTCTTTGCTTGTTCCGTATGTGCTGTGGACAATAATTTATGCGCCGTCTGTCAATGCGCATTTTTTTAAGAAAGTAGTGATCGGGAACAATTACGCTTTAGGACAGGCGGGCACAAACTCTGTATTATGGTTTTTACCGTGTATGTTTATTGCTGTTTTACTGTTTCAGCTATATGTTAATATGCGTTTGAAGATAAACGGCAGAGGCGGTAGAATAGGATGGGATCTGTCTGCAATGATCCTATGCGGAATCATCAGTCTGTGGTGCAATCCGGGTTCACCTGAAGGACGTTTTTTCGGATTTGACATTGCCTTCTCCGGCTGTCTGTTTATGATAATCGGGGGTTTATTACGGGCAGCCGGAGATTATTTGGAGAAAAAACCGTTTTACGTTAAATTGATTCTGGGACTGATCCTGTTTGCGGCTGCATATGTATTTGCCACATGGAATCTTCCCTATCTGGAAAAAGATGAATGTTATGGCGTCGTTATGGCATTGGGCATATACGGCAGATATGATTTGTTTCTGTGCGGAGCGGTTTTAGGCAGTTTGGGGCTATTTATGATTGCTATGCTTTTCCAGGAAGTCAGATTGTTTGCTTATATGGGCAGATTTTCTTTGTTCATTATGGCGGTGCACTATATTTTATTTAATTTTGTCAAACCACTGTGCAATCCCATTCAGAAGATGCGGTATGGAGCATATTTGTTTCCTGTAACCGTTACGCTGTGCTGCTTTATGATTTGCATTCCTCTCTGCCTGGTCATTGATTGGGCGGTGCCGGAACTGAATGGTAAATGCGGGGGTACGAAACGGCAGGAACCGGCGGCTATACAAAATGCCGCAAATAAATCGGGAGTCAATAGTTTGGAATGAAGGTAGAAAAGCAAGCGGAAACGCTGATTCGAAACAGGAAAAAATTCATATCGGTCTGGGGAGCCGGCATGGCGGCTGTCGTTGTGTTTAATGTTGTCAACCGGAGTAAGTTTATCCAGGAGAAGACCGGAGGCAGTAACCTCGCACAGTATGCGGCTATGTGTCTTTCTTTTCTGATTGCATATCTGGCGGTGAATGTGATACTGCAGTTGGAGCTTTTTGGGCGCGCGAAGGTTCTGAATACGCTTTGCGGCATCGCATGTCTCAGCCTGCTGCCTTTTATGTATATATGCTGGAGACAGGACACGAAGGTGGCTTACGGGAATGCGGACACTTATTTGTGGCATATGTACCCGACGCCGGTTGTACTGGGTATACTGATCATACTTGCACTACTTTATGAAACAGTTGCGGCAAATCTGAAAGTTGACGGGAAGAAGGAACGGTATTGCTTCGGACTGTATTATGCGTTGATTATTTGCTGCAGCGGGTTTCTGAATCATTTTCCGGAATATTTGAGCGCGGACTATTTTCATGGCAGTGCGGTATTTAATTCCATATATAACGTGATGCATGGAGTGCCTTACGGGGAGATTACCAATTCCGTGTATGGTAATTACGCCCTGTTGCTGGCGATTCCTGTGAAGATTTTTGCCAAAGGCGAATATTTCGGTCTGAGCGTGAGCATGTCTTTACTCACAATGTTATGCGTCGGCTTGTGTATATATGTACTCCACAATCTGATTGAACAGAAAGAGATCCGTATTCTGTGCGCAGCCTCTCTTCTGTGGGTCTATATCTTCAGAAGTGCAAATTACTGGCAGCTATATCCTATGCGAATTCTGTGTCCGGTCATACTGATAGCATGGATGGTATTTCTAAATAAGCACAGAACCCGGGTGAATCCTTTCGGGCGGTATGTCTATCCTGCAATTACCTGGCTGATTTTAGTACTGTCAGTCGTGTGGAATAAAGAGAGCGGGGGCGTATGCCTGATCGGATATCTGGTCTATGCCGTTTCTGCAGGCATTGCTGCAGTCTATGCAAAAAAAGGCACAGGCGTATGGGGAATCGTTTTGGAATGTCTGGTGATGATCACCAGCCTGCCGGCGGCCTATATGACAGTCGGATTATATAATATTGCAGTGGGAGGGGAATGGATCACATGGCAGACATTTCTGTTTCCGCTGTTTACCAGGCAATATATGGTTGATGAGCTTATGCTGGGATTATGGCCGGGAATCTGGCCATGGATGGCGGTGGCGTTCCTTTTTCTCAGTATGGTTGCGAGGCTGGGACTTAAGATTCTGCGCAGGGAAGAGATCGATCCGAAGGAATGCATCTATGCGGCAACGTCCGTGATCGGACTGGGACTTATGACTTATTTCATGAACCGTGCGGTTTATATGAATCTGACGATCTGCTATTATGAAGCGATCATATGTATCGGCGGGATTGCCGGTCTGGTGAAGCGCAGCGAATATGGTCAGCTGGTGAGCACAACTATGCGCACACTTTCAGTACTTGTACTGGTTGCGTTGATTGCCGGAGAAACGTTACATCTTGGCAGTGCGCTGTATAGCAGAAGCGATGCTTCCGGACAGGAGATTCTTAAGCTGCGGGATCAGATTCGGGAGGATGCGCAGGAGGATACGTATGCGTTCGGTATTAATATCCCGGAGCTGTACAGCATATTAGGCTGGGAAACAAGGAGTTACACGACGGACTGGGCCGATGTATTTATTACAAGGGATGCGATTCTGAACAAGCTATACGATGATCTGGAGTCCGAGGATACCATCATTACTTCTAAGAAAACATTTGAGCGGTATAAGGACGTTGCAGAATATGTAAACAACTTGTATTATATAGAGAAAACCTACACCTACAGTGAAAATGTCGAGTTTTATCTGATGAAAAAGAAATAGTGAGACGGAGCGCTGTACAGCCGGAGCAGATATGCGGCCGGGCAGGAGGGGACGGGCGATGGAGAGAACAAGGATTTACAGAAATACGTGCAGTATCATAATGATGGCGGCGCTTACGGTTTTCCTGTTTCTGCTGCGCTATGATGTTCCGCTTTACGGTGACGATGTGGGATGGCTGGTGTCCAATAATCCGGATGATGAATATCTGGATGAACAGGTCGTGGAGGGAGAATGCACACTGAATCTGGATTATTCTCTGCGTGCTACATGGAACAAGATAGAGCATGCGTATGTCACATGGGACGGAAGAGTGACAGCCAGAGCGATTGCGCCGCTGATTCGATGGATATTTTCATTGCCGGACGGCGTAAACTGGGTATTATTCAGCGTATATGTTGTATCAGTGGTACTCATGTTATACCTTCTTACGGTACAAGCCATCTGCGGAAGCATCAGGGCCGGGATGAATACGCCGGAACTGATGCTGCTGACGGGGCTGCTGCTCTTCTTTGTGCCGAATTATTCTTATGCATATATGACAAGGGTGCTGATGTATGTATTTACAAATATATATGTAGTATCAGTTATATTATATCTGAGTTTCTACAGGTTGATCAGCCGCTTTCTCGGAGGACCTGCGGGCAGCCGCTCAGCAGAGCGGACAAGCAGTAAAAGTTTAACGGCAGGCAGGCTGATCGGAATCAATGCGGTCGGTCTGGCGGCAGGGCTTTCTCATGAGGCATACGGCGTTATCTTCGGGGCGGTTCTTCTGACACAGTTGATCCGGCTTTGGCTGGAAAATCGCCGCAGAATATCGATCCGGCATCTGCTTATGTACGCCGGATATCTTGCGGGATTCTGCATTTGTTTCTTCGCGCCGGGTAATTTTAACCGCGCAGCCCAGAGTCATGAGTCAACGCTGCGGACGGTGCCTGTGATGCAAAGGTTATTCGACAGTATTTATATTCATATGTTTGTGGCCTATAAGATGTGGATCGTTCCGGTGGTGGTGATTCCCTTACTGGCGGCAGCTGTCATTGTACTGCTGCGCATGAGAATGCTTCTGTGGAAGGAAATGGCTGCTGCGGTCATTCATAATCTGGAATGGTTCCTTGGTTTTGCAATGTCTGCCATCACATGGGGGCTCGTTGCGAGAGTGATGAATTACGGTATGCTGGCGGCGAATGTGCTGCTGATGATAGGGGTGCTCAGGGTATTGTGCGAATGGAAGCGGTGTGTGACAGGACGGATTGCGTCGGGGGAGAGACAAATCACAATTATCAGATCGGTATCCGCCGGAATCGGGCTGGTCATTGTTCTGCTTATGATCATCGGGAACGGTTCGGAGCTTATGGAGGTGCATCGGACCGCAGATGTATGGCGGAACAATATAAGGCTGGCAAGAAGGGACGGCATGGAAGAAATTGAGGTCCCGGCCTATCCGGAGGATTTAAATCCGAAGTTCTATGAGCCGGAAGTAGTAAATTATCAGAATCTGTATGACAAGGCGGCATATCGTGTCGTGTACGGGACGCGGGTCGTGGTGAAGCGGCAACAGACGTAGTGCCGGGGTGATTTTTGAAGGATAAAGGATCAAGACGATAAGGAAAGGAAAACGGAAGACAGTTATGAAAGTGGTCATCTTAGCCGGCGGTAAGGGCAGCCGCATCAGTGAAGAATCGGTCTTAAAGCCGAAGCCGATGGTGGAGATCGGGGACAGACCGATCCTGTGGCATATTATGAAGATCTATTCAACTTACGGTTACAATGATTTCATTATTTGCTGCGGCTATAAGGGACATATGATCAAGGACTATTTCATCCATTATTATATGTATCAGTCAGATGCTACATTCAGTCTGCAGGACAAATCGAGAGAGTATCACAACTCCACTGCAGAGCCGTGGCGGGTGACGCTGGCGAACACGGGACTGGAGACGCTGACTGCCGGCCGTATCCTGCAGATACGGGATTATATCGGGGAAGATGAAAGCTTTATGCTGACTTACGGGGATGGCGTGGCGGATGTGGATATTCCTGCACTGCTTGCATTTCACAGATCGCACGGCAGGATCGCCACGATCACGACAACGCAGCCGGAAGGCCGTTTCGGCGCTATCAAGATAGACGATCACGATATGATCGAGAGCTTTAAGGAAAAGGCGAGAAAGGACCAGTCCTGGGTCAATACGGGATTCATGGTATTGAACAGAGAGGTGTTTGATTATCTCGGGGACGGTTCGGAGATGCTGGAGGCTTCCCCGTTTGAATGGCTGGCGAGGGATGGGCAGATGGCGGCGTATCGCCATCCGGGGTTCTGGTCGCCGATGGATACGGTGCATGACCGGGCATATCTGGAAGGATTGTGGAGTGAAGGAAAGGCGCCATGGAAGGTGTGGTAAAGCTTAAGTATGTAAAGGTATATGATCAGGAGACACAGGCGGCGGTCTGAAAACAAAAATTATTATACTGTTTTAGGACATTTTGTGGTATACTATTAATAGAATCTGACGATATACAGAATACAATAATTAATAACGCAGGTTCAACTGCAACGGGAGGATTACAATGAGAGAACAGAGCAGAGTGTTTGGAAACAACCTGCGATTTTACATGAACAGAGCAGGAATGAATGTTGAAGAGCTCGCTGAGAAACTGGGATATTCCGTGTACGAAATTCAACAAGTGATGGATGCACGTCTTTTTCTTGAGAGTGAGGAGAAGGAACAGATGGCGGAGCTATTAGGAGTTACGGTAGATGCTCTGTATAATGTATTAGACGATAGAAGTTACGAACAGGCGGGTTGTATGGAGTGCAGAGGTAAATTTTCCACTGCAGAGTACAAAAGAGAGATCTTGGATTTATTTGATGCTTATTGTGATGTGCAGGAAACATTACTGGAGGAAGGACTGAAGTCATCTGTTTAGGCAGATGACTTCTTTCGATGGGAATATATGATGGATAATATCAATGACGATAAATTGGTAGTGCATATGATTCAGGAGTTCATATTGCAGAAACGATCGTACATTATGACGATTATCTGCGAAAAGAGGAGAGCGGGTCATACGAGTCTTATTTCAAAGAAGCTTATGAACGGATAAATAAATTTGATTTTCCGGCGGGAGAGGATATCTATACTTATGCGGAGAAGGAGGAAAGCCTTGGAGAAATCCGTTCATTCTATATGGCCAAAAAAATGAGTTATACATATCTTATGTCTGATGATGCAGATGCCAGAACGTTAGCCAGAAACTTTTCTTCGCGAAAGTATAGGGTAATTGTGCAGACACTGTATGATGTATTTGTCGAATGCAGGAGACAGGAAACAGGTTTTGTGTGGAAGGATATTAACGTAACGGCAACAAATGCAATGCGTAAGAGGCAGGACAAGCTGAACAGATTAAAAGAAATATATGGAGAATCAAGTAAATAAAACGGAAATGATATAGGATGATTCTATGATCAGACAGATACAGAGAAAGGATTAAAAATATGAATCAGAAAGCAGAACAGCAGGCAAGAGAAGAAATATTAAGTTTAGTAAAAGACTATTGCGATACTTATCACAATGTCAGGAAGCCTTTCGAGGAGGGGCAGAGGATTCCGTACGCATCCAGAGTCTATGACAGTGCAGAGATGATCAATCTGGTGGACAGCGCGCTGGAATTCTGGCTGACGGCCGGACGGTATACGGACGAATTTGAGAAGAAGATGGCGGAGTATCTGGGCGTGCGATTCTGCTCCCTCGTAAATTCCGGCTCCTCGGCGAATCTGATTGCTTTTATGGCGCTGACATCTCCGCTTCTGGGGGAGCGTGCAATCAGACGGGGAGATGAAGTGATCACGGTTGCGGCGGGATTTCCGACGACGGTAGCACCGGTAATTCAGTTCGGCGCAGTGCCGGTGTTCGTGGATGTGACGATCCCGCAGTACAATATTGATGTGACTATGCTGGAAGAGGCTTTATCCGGGAGGACGAAAGCGGTTATGATTGCGCATACGCTGGGCAATCCCTTTGATCTGAAGGCAGTCAGCGCATTCTGTAAGAAACATGATCTGTGGCTGGTGGAAGACAACTGTGACGCTCTCGGTTCCGCGTATACGATAGACGGTGTGAGGAAACTGACAGGAACGATCGGAGACATCGGGACTTCCAGTTTCTATCCGCCGCATCATATGACCATGGGAGAGGGCGGCGCGGTATATACGGATAACCCGCTGCTGCATAAGTCTATTCGTTCTTTCAGAGACTGGGGGCGCGACTGTGTCTGCCCGTCGGGGCGGGATAACCTGTGCGGACATCGTTTTGACAGACAGTACGGCGAACTGCCGATCGGATATGATCATAAGTATGTGTATTCCCATTTCGGGTATAATCTGAAGGCGACGGACATGCAGGCGGCGGTCGGCTGTGCGCAGTTAGAGAAATTCCCCTCTTTTGTGGAGAGAAGACGGCATAACTTCGACAGGTTAAAGACGGCGCTGCTGGCGGCGGATGAGACGGAGCACATCACGGATAAGCTGATTCTGCCGGAGGCCTGTGAACATTCCGATCCAAGCTGGTTTGGTTTTCTGATCACCTGCAAGGAGGGTGTCAGCCGTGGTAAAGTCGTACAGTATATGGAAGAACATGGCATTCAGACCAGAATGCTTTTTGCGGGCAATCTGACGAAGCATCCCTGCTTCGATGAAATGAGGGCTGCGAAAGAAGGATATCGGATTGCAGGAGAACTGAAAAATACGGACCGCATTATGGAAGATACGTTCTGGATCGGAGTCTATCCGGGCATGACGGATGAGATGATCGACTATATGGCGCGGACGCTGATCAGCGCGGTAGCACAGTAACATGAAAAGGAAAGAAAAACACGATGAGCCAATTTGATTTCGGATTAGATTTTTATAAAGGGAAAAAAGTGCTGGTCACGGGCCATACCGGATTTAAAGGCACATGGATGTGTATGCTGCTCGTGCGGGCCGGTGCGGAGGTAACAGGATATGCGCTGGAGCCGCCCGCGGAACCGAGCGTGTTTGCACTGAGCGGGATAGCGGATAAGATCAATTCCGTGACGGGGGATATCCGGGATCTGGAACATTTGCAGCGGGTATTCGATGAGACGGCGCCGGAGATCGTCATTCATATGGCGGCACAGCCGATTGTCAGGGAGTCGTACTGTAATCCTGTCTATACCTACGAAGTGAATGTGATGGGAACCGTCAATATTTTGGAATGCGTCCGCACCCATGCGTGTGTGCGCTCTTTCGTAAATGTGACGACCGATAAAGTGTACCTGAACAGAGAGTGGGAGTGGGGATATCGGGAAGATGAAGAATTGAACGGTTATGATCCCTATTCTAACTCGAAGTCCTGTTCGGAGTTAGTCACGAGCAGCTATAAAAATTCATTTATGAATCCGGCAGAATGCAAGAACGGTGAAACTGTACATCCGGCTGCTGTTTCCACGGCGAGGGCCGGCAACGTGATCGGCGGAGGCGACTTCGCGGCAGACCGTATTATTCCAGACTGTGTGCGTGCGGTTCTCTCAGGGCGGGAGATCATCGTCAGGAATCCGTATTCCACGCGACCGTATCAGCATGTACTGGAGCCGGTTGCGGTATACCTGATGCTGGCGGCGAAACAGTATGAAGATCCGGCGTATGCGGGATGTTATAATGTGGGACCGGATGAGACGGACTGCTATACGACAGGAGAGATCGTGACACTCTTCTGTGAGAAGTGGAACCGGGCTGCAGGACAGCAGGCCGGCTGGCGCAACGAGTATGACGGCGGTCCGCATGAGGCGAACTTCTTAAAGCTTGATTGTGCCAGGCTAAAGAGAGTCTTTGGCTGGAGGCCGGTATGGAACGTAGAGCAGGCTATGGAGAAGATCGTGGAATGGACGATCGCTTATCGTGACGGTGGGGACATAGAAGAGACGATGAACAGACAGATCGGGGAGTTTCTGGACAAAAACTGCGATGCACGGGACAGAAAGTCCGGAATACAGGATTGATATCGAATCATCATAAAATGCGATAGAAGAGAGAAGACGTTGGAGGAATCCGGCGTCTTTTTGTCGCATTTTGATGGAAGAAGCACATAAAGAGATACCATTTTGATTTACATAACTTAACATTGGAAATCCGAAAAAAGTATGATATGATAAAAAAACGGTAGATATGAATTGACGCAATAAAGCAGAGCAGAAACGGAAGAAACTATGGAAACGACAAAATTATATAAAGACAGTAAGGGAGAGATCTAGAATGAGAACGTGCAGAACTTATGGGATAATATACAGATGGATTGCCATGTTCTTATGTCTGATGCTGTGCATGGGAAGTATGCCGATGCATGTACTGGCTGTGGAGCCGCAGACAGGAACAGAGACGACGCAGAAAGAGACGGAAGAGGCGGACGTCAGTGAAAATACAGATGATTCCGGACAGAGTAACGGTACGGATGACGCAGGAACCCCCGGGGCTGCGGAAGATCCCGATGGCGGTGAAGATGCCGATGATATGGGTGAACCGGACGATTCCGTACAGGATGATGATCCGGAGGACACTGACGGCAGTGCGGATACCGGCGATACCGAAGTGCCGGACGATTCTGACCGGAATGATGTTCCGGGCGATACCGGCAACAACGGGGAAACCGGCACAGATGATGTCTCAGAGAACGATTTAAGCACTGTTTCGGAAAATGCTCTTGCTTCTGTCTCCGAGAACTCTGTTTCTGAGAATGACATAGACGATACGGATGCAGAGAGGCAGGCGATGATCAAATCGGCACAGGAGGCCTTTGAGCGCCTGCTTGCGGAGAAGGACCTGATGGCGCTCCTCTATCATACGGACAGCTATGCAGCCCGCAGCAGTGCGGAGCAGGACAGTCCGGCGGCAGCGACGCTGGAGATCGGGCAGACACTGTATATTAAGGGTGTGTCGATCACACAGGACGATGTCTGGTATCAGGTGCAGTACTGGCTGAACGGTACGGAAGGCACGGGATATGTGCAGAGTTATTATCTGGCATATTCGGATGAAGACTGGATTGCCTGGGAGGAAGAATACCTGCGCCCGATTCTGGAGGCGGGAGAGGAATACGGCATGACTGCGTATGGGATGGCAGCTTACGATCTGCTGCCCTACGCCATAGATACTTCGGATATCAACGCTTTTCCGGGGTCTTATCAGAGTGCGCTCAGAAGCCTGAAAAATGCACATCCCAACTGGACCTTTGTACCGATGAAGACAGGACTGGATTTCAATACGTCGGTTTCCAGGGAGATGGGAGCCAAGAGCCTGATCCAGAAGACGACGAACAACACATCCAAGGGCTGGGTCGGGGCAGCATGTCCGAGTGAAAGCGGATGGTATTATGCGACGCAGCCGGCGGTAGCTTATCACATGGATCCGCGCAATTTCCTGACGGAAACTTATATTTTCCAGTTTGAGCAGTTGACTTTCAACGCCTCTTATCATACGGAGGCGGCGGTGCAGAATTTCCTGAACGGAACATTTATGAAAGGGAAGCTGGCGGATGATGCGGCAGGACGCACTTATGCAGGAGCGTTCTATGAGATCGGCAGAGGCAGGAAGCTGAGCCCGATTCATCTGGCGTCCAGAGTCTATCAGGAACAGGGGCAGGGTACTTCCGGGCTGATTTCCGGTACGTATCCGGGATATGAGGGGTACTATAACTTCTTTAACGTGGGTGTGAACGGCGCTTCCACAGCTGAGAAGATCGTGAAGGGGCTGACATATGCGAAGAGCAAGGGATGGAATACGCGCTATAAATCGCTGGAGGGCGGCGCAGCTACGATCGGCAATAATTATATTCTGAAATATCAGGATACCATATATCTGGAGAAATTTAATGTAGATAAGAACAGCCCGTACGGGGTCTATGAGCATCAATATATGCAGAATATTCAGGCGCCTGCAAGCGAGTCTTCCAGTACACGGAAAATGTATGCTAACGCCGGTTCCTTAAGCAGCGCATTTGTGTTCAAGATTCCGGTCTATAATAATATGCCGGAAGATCAGTATTACCCGACGCTGCGCCTGGATCAGACGAGTATCACGCTGGACAGAAGTAAGACCGCCGACTGCGAGAACGGGCGGCAGTTAAAGTTCTATGTGGATGATGTTGAGGTGAATCCTTCCGAGGCAGCGTGGAGCAGCAGCGATATATCGATTGTAACCGTGCAGAACGGTCTGATTAAGATTGCGGGCGGCGCACAGTCCGGAAAGGCGGGAGAGGCCGTTGTGACGGCGGCTTACCGGGTACCCGGAACGTCGGAGTCTCTGGAAGTGTCCTGTAAGGTTAAGGTGGTCATATCCCTGCAGGCGATCACCCTGAACAAAGAGGAGATATATCTGCGCCGTCCCGACACGGTGGTGCAGGATACCACGGGCCTTAGCGACGCGGAGAAAGCGGAGAATACGGATACGGCAGTCTTGCAGGTTTCCTTTGACCCTGCGGACACGTCATCAGACCGGACGATCACATGGACAACTTCCAACGGTAAAATCGCTACGGTAAAGGCAGATCCGGCAGACAATTCCAAGGCGGTCGTAACCGCAGCCGGCAAGGGAGAGGTGAAGATCACCGCGAAAGCGTCTAAAGCAGGCGGCAGGACGGCTTCCTGTAAAGTGTTTGTCAGTGCGCCGATCTACAAGATTACGCTGACGAACCGCAACGCGCAGGAGACAGATCCGGCGAATCGGACCACACTGCTTGCCGGACAGAGCATAAATCTGTCCGCCGAGTATTATCCGAAGGATACGACTTCCGACACGCAGGTAGTCTGGAGCAGTTCCGACCCGGCCGTTGCCACAGTAGAGAACGGCAGAGTGACGGCAGTGGGAAATAATCCGAAGAAAAACACGGCGGTGATCACGGCGAAGGTGTCCGGCTGCGAGGCAGGTTATACGGCGAATCATACCGTGATCGTGGAAAACTGTACCGTTACGTTCATGAAACCCGGTCAGAACGGTATGACCGTGCTGGGCGATCCGCAGAAGGTGCTTTACGGCGGCACGCTGACTGCAGAGATACTGCAGGAGAAAGAAAAACAGCTGCTGGCGGCCGGATACGATCCGGCGGAGCGTATTTTCATCGGCTGGTATACGGGTGAGAACGGCACGGGCAGCAGATTTGACGAAACGACAGCGGTTCACGGCAGAAATGTTACGCTCTATCCTTATTATGAGGAGCAGGGGAAGGGATTCTATGTGCTGCCCGTCGGGGATCAGACATACACCGGCAGTGCGATCAAGCCGGTCGTACAGGTGTATGACAGTGTGACCTACGAAAATGGCGACAGAGAATTAATTGAACTTACGCTGAATAAGGACTATACGGTTTCATATAAGAATAACAAAAATGTGAATCAGGAAGGCAAAGCATCACCTGCCATCACCGTGAAGGGCAAAGGAAACTATACGGGAACGGAAAAGATCACTTTCAATATTATTCCCAAAGCACTGACAGATACGGATATCATTGCGGACCCGATTACCGTGGCGTACAGCGGCAAAGTCATTAGGAGCGCGCCGGCGGTATACCGCGGCGGCAGGAAGCTTGTGCGGAATACGGACTATACGGTGTCATATCCGCTGACGGAGACAGGCGCGTATAAGACGGCCGGCGCTTATCCCATTGTTATTACGGGTAAAGGCGGCTACAGCGGCACGATCACAGTACGACAGACCATCACACAGGAAGTCCTGATGAGTAAGGTGTCTGTCGCGAAGATTCCCAATCAGACTTACCGCAATGATCTGGTCGATAAGGAAGCGGGAAAAGGCATTATGCCGGAACTGAAGGTGACTTATAAGGGGCAGGAACTTGTAAAGAGCACAGACGGCGGCCTGACAGGGGACTATACGGTGGCTTATACCAATAATACCGCAATCGGAACAGCTGCGGCGACCATCACGGCGGTTGCAGGCAGCGGCTATACGGGCAGTAAGAGAGTAAACTATAAGATTGTCGGTACGTCGATTGCGAGAGCGAAGGCAGAAGGCATCACCAGCAGAGAGTATACGGGCAATGAGGAGGATGCCAGACAGCCCCGCGGCGCCTACAGGCTGACCCTAAACGGGCAGGAACTGCGTGAAAGCGAGGATAACGGGCTGACGGGTGATTACGTGGCAGTATATGCGAATACCGGTAAAGCGGGCACGGCATCCGTCATCTTCAAGGGGATCAACGAATATACGGGACAGATAAGAAAGACATACCGGATCACAGGCTATGATATCAGTCCGGATGAGAACGGTGCCGCCGCGGCTGCGATCACGATGCAATATTACACGCAGGATGCGCCGGCACAGCTGAAGCCTATCGAGACGCTGGCTGCTTTGCCCGACAGGATCGAGATGACTTCTCCTTATGTCAAAGGCGGTGCGAAGCCGGTGGTGATCCTGTATTTTAACGGGAGAGAGTTGACACCGGGTAAGGACTATACGATCCGGTATGCGAATAACAATACAGTCACACCCGCTGATCCGGGGGAATGGAACGAGCAGAAACTGCCGAAGATCACGGTGACCGGTAAAGGGAACTTCAAGGGCAGTATGACAGGGTACTACACGATCACGGACGGCCGGATGGAACAAAACGGCAAGATCACGATGACTGCCGGGGATATCGTCTACAAGAACAGGAAGAACGCGTACAAGAGCACAGTAATGCTCAAAGACTGCAACGGCAGCAAACTTGCGGCAGGTAAAGACTATGATAAGAATCTGCTCTACACCTATGCGGCGGATGTGAAAATACAGGATGCCGCAGGCAATGAGATCGAGAGGAAAGCAGGCGATCCGGTGGCGGCGGAGGATATTCCGCCGGCCAAGGCACTGCTGCGCGTTACGGCACAGGGAATCGGCTCTTATGCAGGCGAAGAGGGTGGCGCGCCGCAGATATCTGCCACGTACCGCATCGTAACGGCGGATATTGCGAAAGCGAGAGTCACTGCGAAAGCGCAGGTATACCGAAACGGACAGGAGATTAAGTTGACGCCGGAAGAACTGAAGATTACCGTGAACGGGGAAGAACTGCAGTATGGCATAGATTATGTGATCGACGAAAACACTTATGCAAACCATACGAATAAGGGCAGGGCCTCTGTGATTATAAGAGGATGCGGTAACTATGGCGGGGAGAAAAAGGTCACTTATACGATCGGATCAAAGACATTAGTCTGGTGGAAAAATATTCTGTTTTAAAAATTAAGTTTTCCTTAAAAACACAATATCTTGTAGTGTAACCTCTTGCACCATACAATTAGAAATGATACAATAAGCGTGAGTTTGTCGAGAAAAGAGATAAACTTGCGCTTATTGCATATAAAAGCACATCGCGGGAAACGGGATGGATGAAAGGTACGTTTGCGCTTCGAAAGAGAAAACATGGTTCAGGGTGATATACAGGAAAAGGTGGAGGGAAAATGAAGAAACAAAGGGTATTGGCATTATTGTTGGCACTGAGTCTTGCGCTTGGCACGAACGGCATGTCGGTTCTGGCTGCGGGACCGGATGTGTCAGGGGGGGCCGTTATGGTGGAGAATAGCGGCAGTCCGGCCGGGGCGGAAGCGCCCGGGGCACAGATTCCTGCCGGAGAAGTTGTGCCGGATGACGAGGGGAACGGCGGACAGATCACGGATGACGGGACGGATAAACCGGACGGCTCTGCAGGAGACGATCAGAACGATCCGGAGCAGCCGGGTGATACGGCAGGAGACAATCAGAACGATCCGGAGCAGCCGGGTGATACGGCGGGAGACGACCAGAACGACCCGGAGCAGCCGGGTGATACGACAGGGGACGATCAGAGTGATCCGGAGAATCCTGATGCATCTGAGGAAGAGCAGGACCCTGATGATAAGGTTACGGAAGATATAAGCGCGAATGACGTGCCGGCAGACGTGGAAGAAGATACGGAGGAAGAGACAGAAGAGGAGCAGGAGGCGGTTCAGAGCCTTGCGCCCAGAATGATGACTTTCCAGGATGAAACGGGTATGCGCATCACCTATGATGCGAATGCACGTTATGTCTATACCGTGGACGAAAGCGGTACGCTGACCGGTATTACGAACGAGGACGGCAGTGAGGTTGAGGGCAATGTGGTGCTCGACGAGACCAAAGGGATCAGGCGTATCGGTTCCGGTGCCTTTACAGGCAATACAAAGATTACATACATTAAAATGCCGACGGGTCTGACAGTGATCGGTGCGGAGGCTTTTAAGGGATGTACGGTTCTGCGAGGCATGACAATTCCCACGGGCGTGACTGCCATAGAAGAGAGCGCCTTTGAAGGATGCAGTGCGCTGACGCAGTTTGCAATGCCGGCTACGATGGAGAGCATCGGCAATCGTGCGTTTTACGGTGACTCACGGCTGTTTATGGTATATATGAAGAGCATCAGCATCAGCAGGCTGCATAGTATCGGCAGCTATGCGTTCTATGGATGCGCAACGCTGGTGCAGTTTTGTTCTGATACAAGCTTCACATTTCCGGATTCTTTGACGAGTATAGGCGAGCATGCATTTCAGGAATGCCGCGGGGTGAAGTCCATTGTTTTTTCGGAAAATATCAGTACGATGGGCGATTATGCATTTGCTTCCTGCAGCGCCTTGACAAATGTGGTTCTGCCGCGGGCACTTACGGCGATTCCACGGTATGGATTTGCGGACTGCCATTTTCTGTCTTCGGTTACTTTTGGCGGTGGCAACAATAATGAAACAAGAATGATTGGTGCATACGCATTTAAGAGCTGCTATAAGCTGGGCAGCATGGAACTGCTTCGCGTCAATAAGATCGAACGGAACGCGTATCTGGATTGTTCCAGCCTGATTCGTGTGCAGATTCCGAATATGGAGTGTGACATAGAAGATGATGCTTTTCCGGACGTGGAGACTTTATATCTGATCGGATGGTCACCTTCCACAGCTGAGACATATACGAAGAACCGCAAAATCAACTTTATAGCGACGAATTTGCAGGATACAGGGTTCTACAAATATAAAGAACCGATCGATATGACCGGAACAGGAAAAGGCGAAATCATTTTACTGACAGATAAAATCATTGATTCAAAGAAGTATGATGCCTATGATCCGAATAAGGCAAATGGCGGCAAAGGTGTCGAGGCTGGTAAAGTAATATATGTAAGCGTTCAACCCGATGAAGGAAGCAAACTGGTCAGCGGTTCTTTAAAATGCAATGGTGTGAAGATCCAATATAATAAGGCAGATAGCTGGTATTTCTTTACTATGCCTGCAGGCGGCGCGGTGATTTCTGTGGAATTTGAGGATAAGGCAGGCAGCACCACGATCACGGGCACAAGATTTACATATGAATTTTCTAACGGCTCTGACGGAGACGGCGGCGCCGAACTTAAGATCGGGCAGACTACACGGCTTTTTCTGCTCGATGTAGACAATAATGTCATTCCGACATCGAAGGTGAGGTTCAGCACGGATAAGCCGACGATTGTTGAAGTGGCTGATAATGGCGTAGTTACCGCGTTAAAGGAAGGACTGGCATATATCGAGATGCGGGTGACCGGCGTCAATGGAGAAATTATCGACAAGGCGCGGGTACATGTCTCCAAGACGGACGTATCTTCCTTGAAGTTAACAGCCGATTCTTATGACAGAGACATCATTACAATAACGGAACAGACGGTCGGAGGTCAGACGGTGCAGACGGCATCCATGGACATTAATGCCGTTAACGCACATGAGGAGAAGATTATATTAAAGGCGTTAGCATATGACGCCGATCTGGATGATATGTCGGTGGCTCTGAAATGGACCACCAGCGACAGCAGTGTTGCCAGGCTTGCATCGACATCTACTGCGAATGCCGTTACTACGAATACTGTGACGATTCCGCAGAATGCAAGCGGTGAAGCTACAATTACCGCATCGGTGACGAATGCTGATAAGAAGATCATATCACACAAGTTTATCATACAGGTCAGAGATAAGACGCCGCGTTTATCCACAACAGCGCTCACGCTGAATCCAAATAAGGAGGAAGGTGCGGTACTGCGTGTTATCACCGCTTACGGGGTAGCGATTGATCCGGCTACGTTTAAGCTTGTGGAAGCGGAAAATGATAAGGTGACTGCGGGTGACTTTAAATGGGAGTATGACCGTGCCTCCAGTTCGAATACGGTGCACTATTATAAGATTAATCCAAGATATTCTACAATATACGAGAAGGCGTATAAGGTGAAAGTCAGCGTGGACAGCAAGGTCAACCCGACTCCGGTCACGATCACAGTAAAGTCTTCCCTGCCGAATCCCAAGGTCTCTTTCGACAAGAAGCAGCCGAAGATCAACCTGTTCTATGCCAATGACGGAACGCGGGTGAAGCCTGTTATCACGAATCTTGGCAATGAGAGGGTGTCACGTTATGATTTGGAACCCCTGGATGATGATCCGGAAAAGGATGACCGGCTTTTTACCGCGAACTTTGAGATCGATCCGGAGACAGGCGTTATCACCCAGAAGAATGAGAACATGATTCTTACGGAGAAAGGCAAGTTGATCTCCACCGGATATCTGGTGCTGCACTTTGAGGGATATAAAGACCGTGCGGTGAAGAAATATAAAATTACGATTCCGACGCAGACCGTCAAACCGTCCTATAAGCTAGACAGGACGTCGGACACCTATAATACGGCGCCGGCAGCCAGAACGATCGTGCTCACGCTGATGGACACCAAGACGAAGAAGCCGGTCGAACTGGATGGTGACTGGACGGTAGAGAAAACAACAAAGAGTAACGTGGATGCGGTTTCCAGAGATATTGAGATAAACGGGCAGGGACAGATTGTGCTGCAGGTAAACGGTAACAGTTCTCTTACCGCCGGTAAAGTTGTCCTGTCGGTCAGAAACGATACCTGGGCGGAAGGCAAAACTTTTGAGTATACATATAATGTCAAGGCGACAGGTGCCGATCCGAAGATTAAACTGAGAAAAGCAACGGTCAACCTGAACAGTAATTATACGGAACAGGTAGAGAAATTTTATCTGGACTCCAATCAGTGTGACACGAATCTTTCGGACAGTCAGGAATTCAGACCTGCACCCACAGCGAAGAATGCAGATCAGTTTGAGTTTATTTATATCGATTATATGAACGGTGAGGGAACGGTTTCGGTCGATCCGGATATTAAGCCGGGTTCCTATAAGTTTAAGTGCGAACATGTAGAGGGCATTAACGGAGAATTCTATAATCCGGTTACATTGACAGTCAAGGTGGTCAGCACGCTTCCCTCTATGACGGTGAAAGGGTCTCCGGCATTGAACCTGTCGGCTGTGACAGACGGTGAATATACGGAGACGGCAGAACTGACGCTGAACGCCAAACTGCCGGAAGGCTATGAGATCGACGGGATCTCGACAGTTGACACGATCGAGTGCACAACGAAGGGAATGAGCGAGGTCAAGGAGAAATTTGACTGGGATATCGTGGATAATAAACTGCTTATTTCCTTAAACAGCAGAGTGAGCCAGCAGAAATATGCGTTCACGATGAAGCCTGTATACAGCAGTGCGGGCAATACATTCGAGGGTAAAGCCGTTAAGTTTACCGTAAGGGTCTACAGCGCTACGCCGGGTATTAAGATGTCGGCCAAGGGTGTGCTGAATCTGGTGGACAGACGGGGAGAGTATACGTTAAAGAACAGTATTACATATACACCGGTATTTTCCAACCTGAAAGATACGGTGGAGGAAGTTCTGATTTTCGATGCCGGCGGCAGAGAGCCTGCATTGGGCGACGATGAAAGTGAGTATTTCCGTGCGGAGGTTCTTGACGGCAAGATCTATGTAGCGCCGCACGAAGGCGTCAGCCTTGAGAACAAGAAGGCATATCCGATCAAGATGTGGGTCAGACTTGCCAACTACGGCGGCTATGACGGCATGTGGGTGCCGGGAGTTCTGAATGTCAAGACCGCGCAGGTACTGCCGAAGGTGACGGCTGATAAGAAAGAACTGAACTTGTATCTGTCGAATAAAGGGTATGAGGCTACCTTCAGAGTTACACCCAAAGAAGGTAGCGTCGGCAGTATTGCGGATGTTGTGTTCGGAGAGAAAGACACGAAATCACAGGATTCCTTTGAGATCAGATGCGGTACACCGAGGGAGGACGGTTCTATAGATGTGCATGTGAAACTGCGGAATACGGTTTCCTTCGCGGGCGGCTCCAGCAACAAGGTAACGATGTACGTTGTATATGACGGGCAGGGAACCAATACGATCGGTCCGGCGGTAACGATGAACGTTAAGATCAATAAGTGATGTGCCGTACAGGCACATCCTGTCCGGACGACAGCCGGAAGCAGGGGATCAGTCGTTATGACTCAGATAGCGAATATATTTCACGAGATCCTTGCGTTCTTCCGGCTGCAGTTTCTGGATATCGTATACGACGTCATGCATGGTAACATTATCCAGATAAGCATTGCCAGATTCGTGCTGCCCGGGTAGCCGTTATCCGTACCCAGAAGATAATCGGTACTGACTTTATAATAATTTGCTAAAGCGACAACCGCACTGATCGGTATCTCGCGATGACCGTTTTCATAATTGGAATAGGTCTGTTGTGAGATGCCGAGCCGGGCGGCTACCGCTTTCTGTTTCAAATCATGATCTTCACGCAGGTCTCTGATTCTTTCACGAAGTTCTTTCATAATGGATTACCTCATTTTCTGTTGTTATTACGTGCATTATGTCACAACGATAAGTTGTAATACAAAAAGTACTCAAAAAGTGATAGAGATATTTAGTGCACAATTATATGTTGTTATTTTTGCAATAAAATATACATTACATACCGTATTGCACTTGTAGTCTGACAAGGCGGTCTTTATTTGCGCCGGGTAAGCCGGCACGGATAAGCGGGAAGATTGCATATTCTGTAAAAATAAGGTAAAATCTCTTTATGACGAAAAAGGTATCTTTATTGGTGACAACTTATAATGTGAAGAATGATCTGGCGGTCACGCTGGCAGGTATCGAGCAGCAGGATTATGCACCGATTGAGGTGGTGATCGTGGACGGCGGCTCCTGTGACGGGACGGTTGATATCATTCGTGAATTTGCGGAGAGACATCCGGAGCGAGAGCAGACGGAGGGCGATCGCGCCTTGACCGTGCGGTGGATCACGGAGCCTGATAAGGGGCTGTATGACGCCATGAATAAGGCGTGGGCCATGTGCAGCGGCGATATTGTGGCAGTGTGTAATGACAGACTGTGTACGGCGGATACGGTCACGAAGCTGGTCGGGGCGATCGAACAGGGCGGTGAGAACTGTGTCGGCGCACATGCGGATCTGGTCTATGTAGAGGGAGAGCGCATAGTCAGAACGTGGCATATGGGGAACGGGCGGATCACAGACGGCTGGATGCCGGGACATCCTACACTTTTTTTGAAAAGAGAGATCTATGAGCGGTACGGCACTTATGATACCGGTTACCGGTGCGCTGCGGATTATGAATTTATGGTCCGCTTTCTCAAGGATGAAAAGAATCGTCTGGCATATGTGCCGAAAGTTCTGATTGCCATGTATTACGGCGGGACAAGCAATGCGGGACTGCGTAATTATCTGGTTTCCTTTAAGGAGGGATATCTGGCGCTTAAGACGAACGGCGTGCCCCACCCGCTGTTGATTACTGTGAAGAGGACGATACGTGTGCTCAGGCAGTTTTGACATGGCGCCTTTGCGGACAGAAAGATTGTGGATATGAAAATACAGAGAGCATTTTATCAGATTGTAAATAATGTGATACGTATTCTGCTGCTGCTCATTGCGACAGGCATGTGCCTGCAGAGCGTGTTCAGTACCAGTTTCGTCGGAGTGATTACAAAGGAAGACGGTTCGCTGCAGGAGCGAACATTAAATATTGCGGATCAGCCATGGAAACATCTGCTGGTGTTCGCTGCGCTGACGGTTCTGGGTGTGCTGCTGTACAGGGGTACGCCCCGTCTGCGTGCACGTCTGCCGCGGTTGTATGCGTTCGGCACGATTATTATTCTGGTTATGGGCACTGTCTGGATCTTTGCGACGAGACTGGCGCCCGGTTCCGATCCGGCGAAAGTGTATGCAATTGCCATGCAGTGGCGCAGAGGGGACTTTTCTGCATATGCGGAGGGCGGTTACCTGTTTCGGTATCCTTTTCAGTCAGGCATTATTCTGTTCTATTATCTGCTATCCTTTTTGTTTGGAATGGATAATTATATCGGTCTGCAGTTTGTCAATGTGATCGCGCTGGCGGCGGTCTACGGACTCCTCGTCAGGCTGTCTGCGATCTTCTGGCAGGAGGATGAGAAGCTGCCGTCCATGGTGTATGCGGCGCTGATTCTGTGGGTGCCTTTATCTTTCTATGTGACATATCTGTACGGCATACTGCCCGGTATGGCGCTGTCTCTTGGGGCATTGTACTTCGCGGCAAAGTATCTGGCGACAAGGCGGTACCGTTATATGATACCGGCGGCGCTGTGTATGGGTCTGGCGACAGTGATCAAGATGAATTGTCTGATCTATCTGGTGGCGATCGGATGCTTTCTGCTTTATGATGCAGTTTATGCTGCTCTGCTGACGAAGAAAGAACGCGGGCGGCAGTGGATTGCCTCTCTTGTCTGTCTGACGCTGATGGGACTCGGAGTGGCGGGTTGTAATCAGATATGCAGCCGGTACGTGGAACATCTGTCCGGATACGAGGCGGGGGACGGGGAAGTGATGGTATCGTGGATCGTCATGGGACTGCAGGAGACACCGCTGGGACCGGGAGGCTACAGCGGATATATCAATGAAGTCTTCGAGAGATACGAGTATGATACGGAGAAGATCACGGAAGCTTCGATTGCAGACATCAGGAAAATTATGACAAGAATGTCACAGAATCCGTTGGATGAAGGCATTCCCTTCTTTGCACGTAAGAATGCGTTTCAGTGGAACGATCCGACATTTATCTGCCTGGACCGCACGAAGGGAAGAGCGGCGGCGGGCAGTATGCCGGAGTACGCACACAGTCTGATTGAAGGAAAGGGGAGCGTGAGGCTTTCGATCCTGTTAAACTATGCGCAGACACTGTTTCTGGCAGGTTTTATTCTGTATCTGATTTTGAACCGTAAGAGCCGCAATATATATGAATTGATGGGGGCGGTCGTGTTCCTGGGCGGCTGGCTGTTCCATTTCTTCTGGGAGTCCAGCGCCTCCTATACGATTCCGTATTTTGTGATTCTGATTCCCTATGCGGTCAAGGGACTGGCGGACTGGGTCAGATGGATGGATGGCGTTATTTGTCATGCAGGAGAGGCCGTGCGGCAGAGTAAGATCCGGGGAAAGCAGGCAGTGAAAGGCGGGGCATACAATCTGCTGACCGTGATACGCAAAAAGGAAGTGCGGATGCCTGTCTGCGCGCTGTTCGCCATGGTGTGCCTGCTGGCGCTTTTTAGCAGAACGAATCTGTTTGACCGTACGATTGCGTTAAACGACGGCGAGGACGCGGCGCGGCAGTTCTATCACCGTGGAGAAACCGGCGCGGCGGCAGGCGGTATTGCCGCAGGATTATCGGAAGGCTACTATTACCTGTCACCTTATCTTGCACAGGATACCGCATTGACAGTGCAAAACGGGCAAATGACATTTGTGCCGGTCCCCTCGCGCATATCGGATGCAGGGCAGACGACAGGGGCTGCGCAGGACGGTGCCGCCGCAGATTCTGCGGCAGAGGAACAAGGAGCCGCGACAAAAGTATCAGAGATCAGGGATATCGGGAACAAGATATTAGTGTTAAAGGAAAGCGGCGGCCTGTGTATGCGCTTCCGCGGGAATGAACAGGCGCTGGCCGTCGACCGCAGCGGTGAAAGCGCCGAGGTGATCACATATCTGGATGATGATATGAACATGTTCCATGTGCCGGAGGAAACCGTGTCTTATCGGTGGACACTTCGTGTTGCCAATGGCGGGGGATATTACATTACGATAGATGATCTGGCGCTTACTTACCGGAACGGAGAAGTGACACCGGAAACACTGAATGAGAGCGAGGAGCAGCGGTGGGTGTTGCAGCCGTAGAGTGAAAGCCCGGCCGGCAGAAGTAAAGAGACGGATGTTCTGTGTATCAGTGCTTCAGTAACAGCCGGAACAGACCGTAGAGTCTGTGGCGGATGCAGACAGCGTACAGCTTGTTATGCGAGCCGGCGATATCCCGGACGGGCACCGCGGCAAAAGCCGACCGGATCAGCGGATCGCCGCATTCATCCAGAAAGGACTGCCGAAAGTCCTGACCGGCAAGGAGCATGCCTTTATAGACAAGCGTAAGGGCCAGAAGGCTCTGGTACACATAGTAATAGTCGAGCTGCCTTTGCATATGCGGATATGCGGCAGTATCGATCACACTTTGAAGCGTGTCGAATACGATGTGATTCTCGGATAAACGTTTAAACGGTATGGAGCAGCGGCTCACGGAAGAGGGATTGCTCCGGTAGTAATAAAAGGATTTGTCCAGAATATACATGGAGTCTGCTTCCAGCATGCAGCTGTATGAGGCAAGAGCATCTTCACCGACAACGATATTGTCAGGAACGTGCATCAGATGGCTTTGCAGCAGATCGCGGCGAAACAGTTTGTTGCAAAGACTGGGTGCAATGCCGTATTTAAAAAAAGTCCCGGAATAAATCATGTAAGGATAGATTTCCTGTTCCAGCCGTGCCTTATCATAGAATCCGGGCGCAAAAGGAGTACGGCAGACCACTTCCCTGTCAGGCATGACGGCGGTATAATCGCAGATCACAATATCGGCGCGGGTGTCGGGAATGACACCGCACATGGCTGCGTACATATCGGGAGATATCCAATCGTCACTGTCAACAAAGGTTACATACTGTCCGCGGCTGATTTGAAAACCGGCTTTTCGGGCGGAAGGAAGTCCGCCGTTGGGCTTATGAATACACTGGAAGACGGCGTTTTGTGCAGCATATTTGTCGCAAATGGCGCCGCTGTTATCTGTGGAACCGTCATCTACCAGTATTACTTCGTAATCGGAAATACGCTGGGCAAGAAGGCTGTCCAGGCATTTCACTAAATATGGTTCAACATTATATACCGGAACGATAATACTCAACAGAGGAATAGCATGCATGGGAGACTCCTTTTCATCATTAAGATGTATTCATCTTAACTTATTTTACGGCAAAGCGCAAGGTGCATGGAATAACTGCAGATGGCAAAACTAATAGAGTATTTGATAATTGCATATCCTTTATAAATAGGATATAATATATTAGATTCGTTATCGGAAAGGAGACAACAACAGATGAAACGTTCGGGATTACAAATCTTTAAATTTATATACTTTGCAGGATGTTTCTGGTATTTGTTTACGATACCGGCGCAGGCGTATATTGACCCGTCGGCGGTTACGTATATTATTCAGGCTGTGGCAGGTGCTTTGATCGCGATCGGAGCGGTATTTACTATTTTCAGACACAGGATTTTTGCTTTTTTCAGAAAGAACAAGTCGAACGCAGATACGGAAGGAACAGCGATCGAGTTTAAGGATGTAGATGATTAAGAGGCGTTTATGAGCACAATAACAGATATTGTAGTCAACGGTTTGCTTGCACTCATTAATCTGAGTTACGCGTTCTGCCATAACTACTGGGCGGCTGTTTTTATCTTTACACTGTTGACCAAAATAATCCTTTTGCCCTTATCTGTGTGGGTACAGAAGAATTCCATTAAGACGGTACGCATGTCGCCCGAGATGAATCATATTAAGGCGACTTATTTTGGTAATCAGGATGCAATTTCCGAGGAACAATATAAATTATTTAAGAGAGAGAAATACAGCCCTCTTGCAGATTTGGTACCATTGTTTATCCAGCTTGCGCTGCTGATGGGCGTGGTGGAGGCAGTTAAGAGAGGGACAAGCCTGACGGATATTCCCGTAAAGACAGGCGGGATCACCCTGGTGATCCCCTTGCTGGCGGCGTTATCCGCTTTTTTCATGTGTTATGTACAGAACAAGGCCAATGTGCTGCAGTCCGAGCAGGGGCTGCTCAATAAATACGGAACGATGATTTTCTCGGTAGCGCTTTCGCTTTATTTAGGTTTCTTTGTTTCAACAGGTGTGGGATTCTACTGGAGCTGCAGTAATATTCTCTCGGTGGTACAGTTAATTCTTCTAAATATCTGGATCAATCCGAAGCACTATATTGACTATGAGGCTTTGGAGGAAAGCAAGGAAGAACTCAGGAAAGCGAAAGAGTTCATGACCGTTAAGCAGAAAGAGGACAGGTCAAATCCGTACCGGGCGAAGGGCAGGGCGGATTATAAGAGATTCCTCAAAACGCCGGATAAAAAAGTAGTGTTTTATTCTGAAAAGAACGGGTTTTATAAATACTATCGGAATATAATCGAGGAGATTATACGGCGGACGAATATAGTTGTCCATTATATTACAAGCGATCCCGAAGACGAAGTGTTCCGGCTGGAAAGCGATCAGTTTAGGCCGTACTATATCAATGAGAATACGATGATTATTCTGATGATGAAGATGGAGACGGATATCATGGTGATGACGACTCCCGATTTAGAGAATTTTCAGCTGAAACGTTCTTATGTGAAAAAAGATATCGAGTATATATATGTTCCGCACGATGTAAACAGTTCCAATCTGACGTTCCGCAAGGAGGCGCTTGACCATTTTGATACGATTTTTACATCGGGACCGAAGAATAAGTCGGAAATTGCAGAGCGGGAGCAGAAGTTTCATCTGCCGGGCAAGAATCTGATTGAATGGGGGTCTTCTGTCATTGATAATATGACGGAATCCTATAAGCAGATGGTACAGGAGGAACAAAAGACAGCGCGCGAATCCCGGAAGACCGTTCTGATTGCGCCTTCATGGCAGAAGGACAATATACTGGATTCCTGTATTGAACAGCTGCTGGAACGGCTTGTGCAGACAGAGCACCATGTTATTGTAAGGCCGCATCCGCAGTATGTGCGTCACTACGAGTCGAGGATCGATGCACTGGCGGCTGCATTTCAGGCATATGATGTGACGTTTCAGAAAGACTTTTCATCCAATAAAACGGTATACATGGCGGATCTGCTGATAACAGACTGGTCAAGCATTGCTTATGAATACGCATTTTCCACGCTGAAACCTGTGCTGTTTATCAATACGCCGATGAAGATCGTGAATCCGGATTATCAGGAACTGGACACAGTTCCGATTGATATAGAATTGCGTGACAGAGTAGGAATATCGGTCGCGCAGGAAGAGATCGGCCGGGAAATTGTACCTGCTGTGGAACGGCTGCTTGGTGATGAACAGTTTGCGCCGGCTTCCATGCAGAAGCTAAAGGAGCAATATATCTATAACATTGGAATGAGCGGTAAGGCGGGCGCTAAGTATATTATTGACCGTCTTGTGGAACGTTCGGCCAGATAGGGGAGAATCGTCATGATCAGAAGAAATATTTTATTAAATCCCGGTCCCGCGACGACCACCGATACGGTGAAGATGGCGCAGGTGGTTCCGGATATCTGTCCTCGGGAAAAAGAATTTGTATCTGTTATGCGCGAAGTGGAGGAAGGGCTGCTGCGGATCGTACATGCAGATCCTGAAGAGTACGCGGCGGTTTTATTTTGCGGTTCGGGGACGATCAATATGGACATCTGCCTGAATTCTCTGCTTCCGGCGCATAAGAAGATACTGATTATCAATAACGGCGCGTACAGCAGCCGCGGTGCGGATATATGCGAATATTACGGTCTGCCTTATATAAATCTCAAATTTCCGTTAAACAGCAGACCGGATCTGCCGCTTATTGAGAAAACACTGCAGGAGAATCCCGATATTGCCCTGGTCTATACAACGCATCATGAGACGGGAACCGGTCTTATGAATCCGCTCAGGGAAATCGGCGCGCTGGTACACCGTTACCAGGGAGTGTTTGCGGTAGATACAACTTCGACCTATGCAATGCGCCCGATCCATATGGAGAAGGATGAGATAGATTTCTGTATGGCTTCGGCACAGAAAGGGATTATGGCGATGACAGGATTATCTTTCATAATCGGGAGAAAATCCATGATAGAGGCTTCCGCCGAATATCCGAAGCGTTCTTATTACTGCAACCTGTATATGCAGTATGCGTATGCGAAAGCTCATGGCGAGATGCATTTTACGCCGCCGGTGCAGGTGATATATGCGGTGCGGCAGGCGCTTTTGGAATATTTTGAAGAGGGGGAAGCGGGGAAGTGGGCACGGCACTGCCGGGTTTATCAGGCGATCAGGACCGGGTTGAGCGCGATGGGCTTTAGGATCTACATTCCGGAAGAACTGGAATCCGGACTGGTTGCGGCAGCATTGTATCCGGATGATGAACATTGGGATTTTGAGAAGATTCACGATTATTGTTATGAGAAGGGATTTACGATCTATCCCGGCAAAGTTGAGAATCTGGGCATGTTCAGGCTGTGTGCGCTGGGTGCGATCGACGAGAAAGATATCAGGGAGTTTTTCAGTGTGTTTCAGGAAGCATTACAGCACTGCGGGGTTGCTGTTCCGGTACAATACAACGACCGGATATCATAAATAAAGGCGGGAAGATATGGCGAAGAAGGTTTATACATGTTTCTGCACGGACGTGATTCATGAGGGACATCTGAATATTCTGCAGAAGGCGGCGGCGTACGGCGAGGTATACGTCGGCGTATTGTCCGATGCTGCGATGGTTGGTTTTAACAGATTTCCGACCATATCGTTAGAACAGCGTATGGAGATCGTCAGACAGACCGGTCTGGTTAAGGACGTTCTGGTTCAGCAGGACGTTATGTATGATCATATTCTGGAGGAACTGAAGCCGGATTATGTGGTACATGGCGACAATTGGACCGAAGGTCCGGAGAAGGTCATCAGGGATAATGTTATTGATAACCTTGCGAAGACAGGGGGGCAGCTGATAGAGATTCCTTACACCTGCAATGAGAACGTGAAGCGTATAGACGACCAGATGAGAGAGAAACTTGCCATGCCTGAATTCAGACGTAAGCGGCTGCGGCAGCTGATCGGTATACGGCCGATTGTCAAGGCGCTGGAGGTGCATTCGGGTCTGACCGGACTGATCGCGGAGAAGACGGTTGTGGAGAGCAGCGGCAGACCGGATCAGTTTGATGCCATGTGGATCTCTTCCCTGTGCGACTCGACGGCGAAGGGTAAGCCGGATATAGAACTGGTGGATATGTCTTCCAGAATCCGTACGATTGATGATGTGATGGATGTGACGACGAAGCCGATCATTCTCGACGGGGATACGGGCGGACTGATCGAACATTTTGTATATAATGTCAGGACATTGGAACGAATGGGTGTTTCTGCGGTTATCATAGAGGACAAGACGGGGCTTAAGAAAAATTCTTTGTTCGGCACGGAGGTGGAGCAGACACAGGACAGCATTGAGAACTTCTGTGCGAAAATAAGCGCCGGCAAGAGGGCGCTGCGGACGGAGGAATTTATGATCATAGCCAGAATCGAGAGCCTGATTCTGGAACGGGGCATGGAAGATGCGCTGGAGCGGGCCATGGCGTATACTGAGGCCGGAGCGGACGGTATTATGATTCACTCGCGCAGGAAGCAGCCGGATGAGATCGTGGATTTCTGCAGGAGATTTCGCCGGAAAGATACTAAGACCCCGATTGTGGTAGTGCCCACATCCTTTAACAGTATAACCGAAGAGGAACTGGCGGAGGCGGGAGTCAATATTGTCATTTATGCGAATCAACTGACGCGGAGCGCATTCCCTGCAATGCAGAATACGGCGGTTCAGATTCTGCGAAATCACAGGGCACTGGAGGTTGATTCCGCCTTGATGCCGTTTAAGGATATCATACGGTTGATAGATGAGATATAGAGGGTATGAGAGCATGAGAGAGATTGCAATTCTGATGGCGGCCGGACTGGGCAGCCGCATGAGACCGCTGACCAATTCGATACCGAAACCCCTGGTTAAGGTGCGCGGCAGGGCAATGATTGAAACCGTGATCGAGGGATTACTGCAGCGCCCGGTGGAGGAGATCTATATCGTGACAGGGTATCTTGGCGGGCAGTTTGGCTTTCTGTGTGAGAAATATCCGCAGGTCCGGCTGGTGCATAATCCGGAATACCAATCGAAGAATAATATTTCCTCCATTTATGCGGCAAGAGAGGCGCTCGGGATCGGGAACTGCTTTATCTGCGAATCGGATCTGTATGTTGCGGATGCTTCTGTCTTTACCAGGAAACTGGAACAGTCCTGCTATTACGGGAGAATGCAGCAGGGATATTCACAAGACTGGGTGTTTGAGCGGCAGGGGGAATATATATCCCGCATCGGCAAGGGCGGCAGAGATCTATACAATATGGCGGGTGTCTCTTATTTTAAGCAGGCGGATGCAATGATCTTAAGAGAAGCGATAGAGAAAGCGTATGCTTTGGAAGAAAACGGCAATCTGTTCTGGGACGAGGTGGTTGACCGCAATCTTGACCGGCTGAAAATGACGATAGAACCGGTGGATGAGGGACAGATTGTGGAAATCGATACGATAGAGGAATTGGAGAGAGTCAATGAAAGCATCTAGACTGTTAGAGCAGTTGGAGAAAATGGGAATAAGTACGGTCGCAGGCGTGCCGGATTCTACTTTAAAACAGTTCTGCGACGGTGTACAGACATATCAGGGAAACCTGAAGCACTATGTAACCGCCAACGAGGGAGCGGCGGTCGGACTTGCGATCGGAAGTTATCTTGGCAGCGGCAGACCGGCATGTGTATATATGCAGAACTCAGGAATCGGTAATATCGTGAATCCTCTGGCTTCTCTTGCGAACAGGGATGTGTATGGCATTCCGCTGTTGCTTATTGTGGGATGGCGCGGGGAACCGGGGGTTAAAGACGAGCCGCAGCATGTGTTTCAGGGAAAGATCACATGCGCCTTGCTGGAGACACTGTCGGTACCTTACAGCGTGATCGATGAGAATACGACGGATGAGGAAATGGATGCAATACTGTCGGAGGCGGATAAGATTCTTTCTCAGGGAGACCAGTTTGCGGTGGTTGTCAAGAAAGGAACTTTTGAGAAAGAAGCTCCCTTTGTATGGACGAACGGCAGCCAGATGGTACGGGAGACGGTACTTGCCGCTGTCCTGAGAGGATTGCCGCGGGAGGCGGTTATCGTATCCACCACCGGTAAAATATCAAGAGAGTTGTATGAACAGAGCCATGCAATCTACGGAAACCACGATAATATCTTTATGACGGTGGGAGGCATGGGGCATGCGTCCATGATTGCACTGGGAATAGCACGGAACAGACCGGATAAAAAGGTTGTATGTATTGACGGAGACGGGGCGGCATTGATGCACATGGGTGCGCTGCCGTTCATTGCGGCGCAGGCGCCGGAGAACTTCTATCATATTGTTATCAACAATCAGGCACATGAATCTGTGGGAGCTATGCCTACGGGATGCAGACAGACGGAATTTGCCCGTATTGCGCTGGCATCAGGTTACCGGGAGGCAGATAAACTGGATACACAGGAAGCAGTTGAGCGGATCGGCGGATGGGTCGCGGAGAAAACAGGGCCGGTTCTCTGGGAAGTTCCGGTGTCACTGGAGTCCAGAAGCGATCTCGGAAGACCGAAGGAGAGTGCAAGGGAAAATAAGGAAGGGTTTATGGGGGGACTGAAGTGACAGAGACCGGACAAAGACAAGAAGAATACAATGATAAATCAAAGACAAGAAGATATAGCATAAAACAGATCCAGGGAGGAATATGGCTGTCGGTGGCGACGTGCTTTATGCTGTTTCTCTATGCGCCGTTAGAACTGCTGTTTACAAATCAGGATGAATTCTGGTTTGACGTGTATCTTCTTGCGCCGATTATGTTTCCTGTTTTTGCGGTATCATGCCTGATCAGTATACTGGTGTTTGCATTATTGCAAAAATGGAACGCGGCGTTATACCGGTTCGGGCTTGCTGTTTACTTCATTGTCTTTATCTGCCTGTATGTGCAGGGGAATCTGTTGACAGGCAGCCTGCCGTTATTGGATGGGAAACCGATAGACTGGAGTCTGTATAAGAAGGAGTATATACAATCTTATGTATTGTGGGTTGTGGCTGCTGCTGCGGTTATTATTATTTATCGGAGGATAAAGCACCGCACTTTTGAAAACATGGTCAAATTAGCCGGTATCTGTATGACGCTGATGTTTTGTGTGACACTGCTCACACTTGCGCTGACAAACCGCGGATTTGAGCGCAAGCCCGGATTGAGCGTGACGACCAAAAATATGTTTCAGCTGTCACGGAATGACAATTTACTGATTTTGGTGTTAGACGCTGTGGATGCCCGGAATATGAATGCGATTCTTGAGGAAAACCCTGAGTATCAGGATATTTTCACAGATTTTACTTATTTTCAGAACATGCTCGGGGCTTATCCGGCAACCAGACATGCGATCCCTTATATGTTATCGGGAAAATGGTATCAGAACGAGACTGTGTTCAGGGAATACGAAGCGCAGGCATACGCGGAATCTCCCTTGTTTGCAACGCTGGAGGAGGAGGGATGGCGCATAGGTCTGTATGAGGCGGAACTCCTGTCGAACGACGGCGGAAAGAACCGGTTTGGGAACATACTTCCCGGTAAGAGAGGCATTAATAATAAACCGATGTTTTTGAAATGGCAGATTCAGCTTGTAGGGTTTAAATATGCGCCATATTGTCTGAAATCGCATACATTTGTGAATCTCAAGGATTTTAATACGACTAAGATTCCGCCGGAAGGGGAAGAGATGTTCACTATGTCAAACAGCGTTTTTTATGATAAGATCCTGCATGAAGAGGTCAGCTACACGGAGGACAACTGTTTCAGATTTATGCATATCGAGGGCGGGCATGCGCCTTTTATATACAATGAGAAGGTAGAGGAGATCAAGCCGGAGAACGGCTCTTACGAAGATAATATCAAGGCGTCCCTGACGATTACGAGAGAATATATAAATAAATTGAAAGAAGCGGGCGTATACGATAATTCTGCAATTATTGTCATGGCCGATCATGGTTATGGCTGGGGGGATTATTTTGAACAGCAGAACCCCATTTTCTTCGTAAAGGGTAAAAAGGAAAAACATGGTTTTGAAACGTCGGATGCGCCGGTTTCTTATATGGATCTGCAGGAAGCATATGTGAGACTGATGAACGGTGCGAAAAGCGATCAGATCTTCGACTGGAAGAGCGGAGATCAGAGAGAGAGAAGATACCTTTTCTACGAGCATTCGGAGGAGGATTATATCATGGAATACATGCAGCCGGGACGGGCGGATGACGCGAATGCTATGTATCAGACAGGAAATGTGTATGCAAGATAAAAGAAACAATGACAATATCAATATTGCATTCTGCTTCGACGGCAACCTGACCGAACAGGTGAAGGTGACGGTTGCGTCTCTTCTGGACCACGGGGTGACAGACCGGATACATTACCATATATACTGTGTATGTACCAAAGATGCAGCTTATGTGGAAACGCCTCTTGAACAGATCGTCCGGAAGAGAGATCCGCAGTCTCTTCTGACTGTGAAGGCAGTAGAGAATCTGTATGAGGATGCCTACGAGGTCAGAGGGATATCAACGGGTACCTATCTGCGCCTTATACTGCACAGATTACTGCCGGAGGCGGACAGGATAATCTACGCGGACGTGGATGTGTTTTTTCTGGGGCATTTGCTGGAATTATGGCAGACAGATATGTCGGACTGTGTGCTGGCGGCGGTGAAAGGATCGGTGAACCTTTCCGACAAGTGGGAGTGGAACAGCGGCAGACCCTACTGGAAACATCTGGAGGCAATGCGGGGACGATATATCAATGCCGGTGTGGCGCTTATGAATCTGCAGGAGATACGCAGCCGCAATCTGGAAACGCAGTGGAGCCGGTGGGCGAGGGAGAAGCTGTATTATCAGGATCAGGATATTCTGAACATTACCTGTCAGGGCGCGATACGGTATCTGCCGCCGCGATACAACCGGCTTACTTATCTGGAAGCGCAGGACTATGACAGATTTGTCAGCGAAGGTATTTTTACGGGACAGGAATGTGAAGAGGCGATAGCGCATCCCGTGATTCTGCACTATGCAGGTGATAAACCGTGGAAGCGTTATGACTCAAATCTCGGCGCATTATGGTGGGAGTATGTGGACAGTCAGCCGGATCTGAGAGACTTATTTGATAAAGAGAAGGCGATGAAGTATCACGGACCGACGCTGTTGGAGAGAGGCGTACGTAAGATCAGAAAGCTGATCAGCCGGGAGAAATTATAACAGAAGAGGACAGGAGAAATGATTGAAAAATCACACTGATGTGCTGATTTTATCATCACGGGCTTGTGTCGGAGCCACAAGCTCGAAATCGCAGAGCCAGATTTGAAATCTGGTTCGCGGCCTCCGCAAAAATTGCTCCGGCATGGAGAAAAGATTGAAAATTAAAATTTTCAATCGCGAGATTTGTGTCTTCGCGTTGCTTGCCACAAACTCGTTCATGCGCAGAAAGCAGCGCTGAAATGGAGTGAATCATGAAAATAGCGGTTGCGGGAACAGGATATGTAGGGCTTGTTGCGGGCGTTTGCTTTGCGGAAAAGGGACATGACGTCACTTGTGTGGACGTGGATGAGAAGAAAGTGGAACTGATGGCTTCCGGTGTCTCACCGATCTTTGAAGAGGGACTGGAAGAACTGATGCGGAAGAATAATGCGACGGGCAGACTGCATTATACGACCGATTACCGGAACGCTTACAGGGATGTGGATGCGATCTTTATCGGTGTGGGAACGCCGGAGCAGCCGGACGGTTCCGCGAATCTGAGCTATATTGCGACAGTGTCCAGGCAGATTGCGGAATCGGTGGAACGGGACTGTCTCGTAGTTGTGAAGTCCACCGTTCCGGTGGGGACAAATGATAAAGTGGAGCAGTTTATCAGAGATTTCCTGACCAGGGACGTGAAGATCGAAGTGGCGTCCAATCCGGAATTTCTGGCACAGGGCTCCGCAGTACACGATACGCTGCACGCGGCAAGAATCATCATCGGAACGCAGAGCAAAGAGGCGGAGGCGATACTCAAGCAGATCTATGAGCCTTTTGGACTCCCGATCGTATCCGTGGACAGGCGTTCGGCGGAGATGATCAAGTACGCCTGCAATGATTTCCTGGCACTCAAGATCTCGTACATGAACGATATTGCCAATCTGTGTGAGCTTGTGGGCGCGGATATCGACGCAGTGGCAAGAGGTATGAGCTATGATACCAGGATCGGCTCCCGGTTCCTGAATGCGGGAGTGGGATACGGCGGAAGCTGTTTCCCGAAAGACACCAAAGCATTGAAGTACCTTGCCAGACAGCACGGATATACGCTGCGTACTGTGGAGGCGGCGGTAGATGTAAACGAGGAGCAGAAGACGAAACTGTTCCATAAGGCAAGTAACAGGATGATCACGTTTCAGGATCTGAAGGTTGCGGTTCTGGGACTGGCTTTCAAGGCGGGAACCGATGATCTGCGGGAGGCGCCTTCACTGGATAATGTACCGCTTCTCTTAGAGGGCGGGGCGAATATCTACGCTTACGATCCGGTCGCCACAGATCATTTCAGAGCGAAATACCCCGAGGGGAAGAACGGAAAGGGAACGGTGCAGTATGTGTCCACGCCGGAAGAAGCGTTAAAGGGTGCGAATATCTGCTTTATCTTTACGGAGTGGGAGACGATTCGGACAATTGCACCGGAAACCTTTAAAGCGCAGATGCAGATTCCGCTTGTATACGATGGACGTAACCTGTATAATCTGGAAACTATGAAGAACGCAGGTGTAGAGTACTACAGCATCGGTCGGTAACGGTAAATGTCCATATGCCCTGCGGGCGGGACAAGAGGCATAGATTTCATGAAATGGAGGAGCGATGAAGTCCTTAGATATCAAGAAAACATATTTAATTACGGGAGGAGCCGGCTTTATCGGATTTCACCTGTCTAAGAGCCTTTTGGAAAAAGGCGCGCGGGTGATCGGCTTCGATAATCTCAATGATTATTACGATGTGCAGCTGAAGAAGGACAGGCTGGCGATTCTCAGCCAGCATGACAACTATACGTTTATTAAGGGAGATCTGGGCGATAAGAGTGATGTGCTTTGCCTGTTTCAGGAATACGCGCCGCAGGTGGTGGTGAATCTGGGGGCGCAGGCAGGCGTGCGCTACAGCATCGATAATCCGGATGCCTACATGCAGTCTAACATGATGGGATTTTTTCATATTCTGGAGGGATGCCGGTATTTTCCGGTGGAACATCTGGTCTATGCTTCTTCCAGTTCCGTCTACGGCGGCAATGAAAAGGTTCCTTTTTCCACGGAAGATAAAGTGGACAGTCCGGTGAGTCTGTATGCGGCGACGAAGAAATCCAATGAGCTGATGGCGCACGCTTACAGCAAATTATATCATATCCCGGTGACGGGACTGCGTTTCTTTACGGTCTACGGACCGTATGGCAGACCGGACATGGCGTATTACAAATTCACGCAGAAGATTCTGGCCGGCGAGCCGATCCAGATCTATAATAACGGCGATATGTACAGGGATTTCACCTATATTGACGATATTGTGAGGGGTGTGGAGAACATGCTCTGTAATCCGCCGGCGGCGAATGAACAGGGCGTAAGCTATAAGGTCTACAATATCGGTAACAATAAACCGGAGAAGCTGATGGACTATATAGAGACGCTGGAGAGGTGTCTTTGCACAACGGCAGTGAAGGAGTTCCTGCCGATGCAGCCTGGAGATGTTTATCAGACCTATGCGGACGTCACCGATCTGATGCGGGATTATGATTTCAAACCGGACACTTCGATAGAAGAAGGACTCGGCAAATTTGTGGAGTGGTATCGGGGATATTATAAAGTGTAGACAGGCATCGCTGACAAAGACCGCACTGACAGGAACAGAGGGGCGTAATAAGGGTATGGAAACAGGAAGAACAGAGGAAAAAAAGAGAACACAGGAAAGTGCGGGCGTACAAAAAGAAGGAAGAAACATTCCGGTCTTGTACCTGGTTGTACCGTGCTATAACGAGGAAGAGGTAATTGAGAAATCCGCACGGGTACTCGGGGATAAGCTGCGCCGGCTGGCACAGGCAGGACGGATTAAGACGGGCAGTAAGGTCATGTTCGTCAATGACGGCAGTAAGGACGATACGCTGCGGCTGCTGCACGGAATCGCCGCACAGGATTCCTTGTTTTCGGTGATCAGCCTGGCGGGCAATTACGGGCATCAGAGCGCGATTCTGGCGGGGATGATGACTGCGCGGGCATATGCCGACGCGGTGGTGACGATCGATGCGGACTTACAGCAGGATATCGAGGCGCTGGATCAGTTTCTGGAAAAATATATGGCGGGGAGCGAAGTAGTGTATGGTGTGCGCAATGACAGACATTCTGACGGTATCTTCAAGAAGGGTACTGCGACACTGTACTATAATCTGATGCACCTGCTGGGCAGTAAAGTGATCACGAATCACGCGGATTACAGGTTAATGTCCAAAAAGGCGCTGGACGCGCTGGCGGAATACAAGGAGACGAATCTGTTTCTGCGCGGGCTGATCCCGACTATGGGATTTCCTTCCGATGTGGTCTATTTTGACGTGAAAGCGAGGGAAGCGGGACATTCCAAGTATACGCTGAGCAAGATGGTAACGCTGGCGACGGACGGCATTACGTCCATGAGCACCAGACCGCTCAGAATGATCAGCGCCCTCGGCTTTATTGTATTCATTTTCAGCTTCATCATGAGTATAATCAGCCTGGTGGACTGGGTGCGGGGCAACAATGTGCCCGGTTACACGACGACGATGATCGTTACCCTGCTGATCGGCGGCGTGACGCTTTTATCGCTGGGAATCATCGGAGAATATGTGGGCAAAATCTATATGGAGGCAAAACACAGACCGCGTTATATCATAGATACCTTTGTCTGGAAAGAAGACGACGGAGAGGACAAGACATGTTAATGATATTATGCAGCTGGCTGGTGATCGGCATCGCAGCGCTTATTTTCGGGAAGGCAATCGTTGACAGGATCTGGCATGATGATATCAAAACAATGGGAAAAGCAGATATATACATCATGACAGGTCTTATTTTTCTTAATCTATATGCGCAGTTCTTCAGTCTGTTCTATAAAGTGGCAGGAATTGCCTGTACGATTCTCGGCGTGTGCGGGTGCGGAATACTTATCAGCTGGGCGATCGGCTGCATCCGCCGAAAAGAAAGTCCGGTGCATGTGCGCTATCTTAAGGAGCATCCCTATAGAACGGCGGCCTTACTCCTCTGTATTCTGGCAACGATGGTATGGACGGCACAGGTGGCAGGGCATTATGATACCGGTTTGTATCATGCGCAGGCGATTCACTGGATAGAGGAATACGGCGTGGTGCCCGGGCTGGGTAATCTGCATATGCGGCTGGCTTATAACAGTGCGTTTATGAGCCTGCAGGCGCTGTTCAGCCTGCAATGGCTTCTGGGACAGTCACTGCATACACTTAACGGGTTTTTATGTGTTTTCGGAATCGGATATGCCGTGATGACGATCAGACGGCATCAGGATCAGTCGTGGAGGACTTCGGATTTATTAAAATGTGCCGGTGTTATTTATATTGTTACGGCGCGGTATAACATATCTTCTTCAGGAACGGATATATGGGCGCTGTTCCTTGCGGTGTATGTGTGCACTAAGTGGTGTGAGTTCGCAGAGGCGGAGGTTTGTTCCGACGCACCGTGGTGCTTTGTCTGCCTGACCGGTATCTATGCATTGACGGTGAAACTGTCAGCGGCAGTCATTGTGCTGCTTACCATGTATCCGTTGTATCTGCTGATTCGTAAAAGAGATATCAGGCGTATTGCGCAAAATGCGGCGGCGGCAGTTCTGATTGTGCTCCCTTTTTTACTTCGGAATGTTATTATTTCGGGTTATCTGATTTATCCGTATGCCGGTATAGATTTATTTCAGGTTGACTGGAAGATGGACAGAAGTGTGCTGGCTTCTGACAGTATGGATATTAAAATGTACGGCCGGGGCATTACCGATATCAATGAATACGGCACGCCGCTGTCGAAATGGCTTCCGCACTGGTTTGGCAGACAGGAGCCGGTAAACCAGATTCTCATAGCGGTCGGTATGATTTGCGCCATAGGGCTTATATGCCGCTTATGGAAATATATATGCGCGAGACAGACCAGAGAGATTATTTTTATCATAACCGTGCTCCTGAGTCTTGCATTCTGGTTTGTGACTGCGCCGCTCATGCGATACGGTATTGTATATTTCATGATTGTGACAGCGGTTTTTACAGGTGAAATGAATAAGCGGAAACGGAATGTGAACATAAACAGGATCGTCAGCGCGGCGCTGGTTCTTGTGATGATTCCCGTATGCTGGAGTTATATCAGTAAACTGGGAACGCTTCCTGAGATGGAACCCGGGTTATGGGTGAAGCAGGAACAATATCCGGCATGGCCTGCAGTGGAACGGCAGGTGGGAAATGTGACCGTATGGGTCCCGGAGGAGGGAGATTTATTAGGATATTTCGCCTTTCCCGGCACGTCTGCAAGAAAACAGTTACCGAATCTGGGACTGCGCGGTGATGGTTTTCGCGAAGGTTTCTGCTATATGCAGGAAACGGAAGACTAAAATAAGTGTGGAGAAGAGGTTCGTGTATGTTGAAAACAGATATTCATGCGGATGATTATGCGCTGACCGTCAATACTTCGAGAGACATGCTGTCCTGTATGGTACAGGGGCAGCTTGACAGTATCAGTATCGTGCCCAATACATCGTGCTTCCGGGAATGCATGGAATTATTGTACGAGGCGATCCCCGGGCTGCCGTTTCTGCCGGCGATGTCTGTGCACCTTGACTTTGTGGAAGGACGCTGCCTTGCGGGCGCGGATCAGGTTCCGATGCTGGTCAGAGGGGAGAGCGGGCTTATGGGGCTGTCCTGGGGCGGACTGTTCATGTGCTCGTATCTGCCGTGGAAGCGCAGGAGGGCGAAAGAACAGTTGAAACGGGAAGTGAAAGCGCAGATCTCTGCTGTGCAGGAGGCTGTCAGGAAAGCCATGGCGATTGCGCAGGAACATGGAATACCATGCAGCCAGAAGAAGCTCCGGATCGACTCGCACCAACATGCGCATATGATTCCTGTCGTCTGGGAGGCACTGACAGAGGTGATCGCGCAGGAGCGTTATGAAGTGGAGTACATACGTAACTCCAAAGAAATGCTGGGGGTGTTCGTCTCGGAAGTCTCTCTGTGGAAGACATACCGCCCGGTGAACTTTATCAAGAACAGACTGTTAGACCTCTACTCCCATAAGGCGGACCGCTATGCAAAGATGCACGGTATGGAGCGGATGTATCTGTGGGGGCTTGTCATGAGCGGACATATGGATTATGACAGGATCGTGAGATTGTATCCGAAGATCGCGGCAAAAGCGGACCGGGACGGACGCGTGCTGGAGATTCTGTTTCATCCCGGGCTGACATTGCCAGAGGAGGTGACGGAGGAGATCGGTGAAGAGGCCGCAAGAGATTTTTATCTGCGGCAGGATCGTCACGTGGAGATGGAAGCGGTCGGACAGATAAAAGGGCTGGTATCCGGACAGAAGTTCTGAAGCCGGACCCGGCGGCGCGTACCGCTTCCATATGCGCTATCGGAACCTGTACAGTTCCGTCACTTCATCCCATAAAATATCCGTGAAAAATGCGGCGCCCTCCTCTGTGAGGTGGTCGGCGTCGGAAAAATGGACCAGATTGTTATAGAAACGTTCGTCATGGGAATAATCGTAGTAACTGACACTCATGTCAGTTGCGATTCCGGTGACTGTATTCTGAAATTCCTGCAGAAAATCCTGCGATACCAAATCAATGTAGGGCTTCGAGAACGGAGTCGTGATCAGAACCGGGGTAATCTTGTGCTCCTTGCAGTAGCTGATTATGCCGCGCAGCTCTTCGATCCGCTCAGGCATAAAATATTCGTCTTTATGATCGAAATGCCTGCTGTAGCGTTCTGCGGCGCCGTTTGCAAACGCAGCCTCGTCAATGCCGTCGCCTGCGGCATGGGCAGTCAGAACGGTATTCAGCCTGGGGAGCAGCTGTAAGATGTCCTTGCCGGCAGACAGAACAGGAAGTTTATGGGTTACCAGATCGATATAGGGGTCGTAGTCCGGAATGTTCTCCGGTGAAAGAAAACGGTAATAGCGGACGCTCATCGCCTGCGCCTCCGTGCTGTTCACCACTTCATTGTTGAAGGAGAAGTAGGAGACGGGGATAAACAGTACGCTGTCCTCCACCATATACTGTCCAAATTCGTGCAGAATCGCGAGATCATAGTTATAACTCTGGCTTGGGTTGGCAAAGTTTATGCATGCATATCCGCGTTCCTGAATATGGCTGTAATCAAAGTCGTAAGCGCCGTGTGAACTGCCGAGGTTGCCGACATGAATCTCACAGTATTCACGACCGACCGTGTCGAACTTCAAAAGATCCAGATATTTTCCGTCGTCTATCTTGCGGTACGGCTTGTTTAATCCCAAAATAATGAGCACGGCTGCCGCCGGAATCAGAAGACATTTCAACACAAAACGTGCGGCGTCTGTTTTTTGATTTTTTTTCATAATTTCCTCCGTCAAAACTGAAAATAGATAAATTCGGTTGCCACTCCCTTAGGGGCAAACAGAGCGATCACAACGAGAAACAGCACATATACCGGCCATCTGACGAAACACTTCTTCCGGGAGAGCAAATTGATCACATCGCCCCGAAGAGAGGCCAGATCGTAGGCGGCGAGCGTGATGAGGGACAGGAGCATACCGGCGGCGGCGGCCGGCGAGACACCCAGGCATGTGATACCGGTCTGCAGGTAATTCATCGGTCTGCCGATATCCCAGAAGAGTCTGGAGATGATCCAGACAGCGTCCTGCATCGTATTGGCGCGGAAGAAAATCCATGTAAAGCACACGAGCGCGAACGTGACGGGAAGCTGCCAGAAGTGCCTGCGGCGGCTGACGGCCGTCCCGTTACGCGTTTTCGGATAAAGCCATGATTCAAGGATCTGCAGCAGACCGTGGATGCCGCCCCACAGGATATAGGTCAGACTGCTGCCGTGCCAGAAACCGCTCACCAGAAATGTGATCAGCAGATTGAGACTGTGCCGCCACTTCGATACTCTGTTGCCGCCCAGCGGGATATATACATAATCCCGGAACCATGTGGACAGAGAGATATGCCAGCGGCTCCAGAATTCTTTGATGGAGAAAGAATAATACGGACTCTTAAAGTTGGTCATCAGGTCAATGCCAAACAGCTTTGCGCAGCCGATGGCAATATCGGAATATCCCGAGAAATCACAATAAATCTCCACGGCAAACATGACAGTGACGATGATAAAGACCAGTCCGACATAGGAGGAGGCGTTATTGTATACCTGGTTGACGACGCCTGCGAAGACATCGGCGATCACCAGTTTCTTGAAATAGCCCCATACCATCAGCTTTAGACCGTAAGTTACATTGTCATACCGGAACGGGCGTATCTTTTTATACTGCGGCAGCAGGCTGTCAGCTCTGCCGATCGGTCCGGCCAGAAGCTGCGGGAAGAAGGAGACGAAGAGCGCGTAGTAGCCGAAGTGCCGTTCCGCCGGGATTTTGCCCCGATAGACATCGATCAGATAGCCCATGGATTGAAAAAAATAAAAGGAGATGCCGGCCGGCAGCAGGATTCGTAAAGTGACCGGCTGTATGGACAACCGTCCCGCACCGACTAACAGATTCAGCCGGTCGATGAGAGGGTCTGCGGTTTTATAGATCAGCAGGAGCAGTACCAGAGGTAAGATGCCGCTCAGAAGACAGCGCTTCTTAAGCGCTGTGGTCGGTGCCTGCTCGAGCCGTCTTGCCAGAATATAAGTCAGAGCGGTCGCCCCGAATAAAAGGAATCCGTAGCCGATGTGCAGATTCATATAGAACACATAGCTGGCGGCCAACAGAAAGCACCAGCGGTATCTGTGCGGTACGAGATAATATAACAGAAACACAATGACAATAAATATACCAAAGGACATAGAGTTAAAAAGCATGATCATTCTCCTTATGCGCCATACTTTGCAGAACCGGTCCGTTGCGGGTGCTGACGTCTGGCTATAGCAATTTTACTTTATTTGGAAGAATTATGCAAATTATAAATCTCGCGTATAAACAACCTTTCTTTCAGACTTTATTTATGATAGAATCAAATGGATATGGGAATAACATCATTTTATTTTTTATGCTTTTATGCGGTCATCTTAATATTGTACTACGTAATTCCGAAAAGATTGCAGTGGGGCCTCTTACTGGCGTGCAGCGCAGCCTACTATCTGCTCAGCGGGAACGGAATATTGATCCTCTATCCTGTCGCGTCAGTGACGGCGTGCTATGCGGGAGGCCGCATACTGCTCTCCCTTCCGGCAGAGGAGACCCGCAAGCGGAAAAGCGCCCTTGCAATGACTATATTAGTCAATGTTGGAATACTGGTTATACTGAAATATATCAATTTCGGTATCTACACGATAGACGGCATTGCACGCCTGCTTGGCAGTTCGGAGGAACTGATCCGAAGTGTGGACTTTCTGATTCCGCTCGGTGTGTCTTTCTATACTTTTTCACTGCTGGGCTATGTGATCGACGTGTATTACGGGATTGCAGAGGCGCAGAAGAATTATCTGAAGCTGCTGTTGTACGGCATGTATTTTCCGGCCATCATATCGGGACCGATCTTACAGTACAGGGAACACGGTGAACAGTTCTTTGTGCCGCACGTATTTGACTACCGGCGCGTGACCGCAGGCCTCCAGCGCATGCTGTGGGGATTCTTTAAGAAGCTGGTGATCGCGGAGCGTCTGGGGACGCTGGTCGATACGGTGTACGGCGCGTATACGGATTATCCGGGCACCTTTATCTGGGTGGCAACGATCTGCTATGCGTTCCAGCTTTATACGGATTTCTCAGGCTGCATGGATATCGTGCTCGGCATGTCGGAGAGCTTCGGGATTCTGCTTCCGGAGAACTTTAAGACACCCTTTTTTGCGGGCAGCATTTCGGAATACTGGCGCAGATGGCATATTACGCTGGGTGTATGGATGAAGGAGTATGTATTCTATCCGGTACTGCGGACGGGGTTCTTTACGAATCTGAACCGCTCATGGCGGGAGAAGTTCGGCAAGAAGAAGGGGAAACAGTATGCGACTTTTGCCGCAATGTTTATCCTGTGGCTGACGGTGGGGATCTGGCATGGCGGCGACTGGAAGTTTGTCATCGGTTCCGGACTTCTGCACTGGTTCTATATCGTATCGGAAGAATTGCTTGCGCCGCCCTGTGCGCGGCTGATGGAGAAATGGCACATCGATTCCGGGAGCAGGGCAGCCGGTATTGTGCGCATTGTCAGAACCTTTTTCCTTGTGTGCATCGGAGATTTGTTCTTTCGCGCGTCATCGGTCGGAGATGCTTTTGCCATGATCCGGGAGGCGGTGATGGTATGGAATCCGTCGGTACTGTGGAACGGCGCGCTTCTGGAATTAGGGCTGGAACCGATCGAGATGCTGATTGCAGTCGCTTCTCTGCTGCTGCTTCTTGGCGTGTCACTGCTGCAGCAGAAAGGCTCTGTCAGGGACGCGATCGCGTGCAAAGCGCTGCCGATGCGCTGGCTGATCTGGTATGTCCTGCTGTTTAGTGTGATCCTGCTCGGCTGCTACGGACCGGGATACAGCGCGGGGGAATTTATTTATCAGGGATTCTGAGAATGTGCTGATGAAATCGGTATTTCTCTAAGAAAACAGATAGTAAAGAGCGTAATTGTATGATAGAATGAGACATGCGGATTCCGCACACAATAGAAAAAGGGGCAGAATGTCGGAAAGGATAAACAGTAAAGAGATGGATAAAATAGCAGTTCTGATTCCATGCTATAATGAGGAGAAGACGATCGCCAAAGTGGTCAGGGATGCGAAACAGGCGCTTCCCGATGCGGTGATTTATGTATATGACAATAATTCCACGGACCGCACGGTAGAGCTTGCCAGAGAGGCGGGCGCGGTGGTCAGATATGAGCATATGCAGGGCAAGGGCAATGTGATCCGCCGCATGTTCCGCGAGATCGAGGCGGAGTGCTATATCATGGTAGACGGCGATGATACCTATCCCATGGAATATGCCGGGGAGATGGCTAATAAGGTGCTTTGTCATAATGCGGATATGGTGGTGGGCGACAGACTGTCCTCAACCTATTTTACGGAGAATAAGAGACCTTTTCATAACTTCGGTAACACGATCGTGCGTAACAGCATCAACCGGCTGTTTCATTGTGAGATCAAGGATATTATGACCGGATACCGTGCGTTCAGCTACGGATTTGTCAAGACTTTTCCGGTGTTGTCCACGGGATTTGAGATCGAGACGGAGATGACGATCCATGCCGTATATAACAACATGCAGATCGAGAATGTGATCGTGGATTACAGGGACAGACCGGAGGGAAGCGAGTCGAAGTTAAACACCTTCTCCGACGGATTTAAGGTTCTGCACACGATCCTGAAGCTGTACAGGGACTATAAACCGATGGAGTTTTTCGGTCTGTGTTCCGCGGTACTTGCAATCATTGCAGTGATTATGTTTATTCCTATTCTGGTCTCTTATGTCGAGACAGGGCTTGTGCTTCGCTTTCCTACGCTGTTTGTCTGCGGGTTTATCGGTCTGGCAGCAGTGCAGTCGCTGTTCGCAGGACTTATATTATCCAATATGGCGCTTAAGAACAGACGTGATTTTGAGTATCGGCTGACCCTGGTGACACGCAGGACTGGCCGCGTCGAATAAGCAATAAGCGGGCGCGGAACGGTCTGCAGCAGAACGTTCAGTTTTTAGGCCGCAGCTGATATACCATGTAGGTGGTGCCGCCTGCCGTGAACGTGTCCGCTGTCTCCATACAGGCATTATAGGTATGCCGGAAATACATGATGACGGGATGTTCATCGTTGTAGGGCGCATCCCGCAGGATGAAAAAGGTGCTGTCGCTGTCAACGACGTCCTGTCCGAAATGTCCGATACCGTGGCGGGTAAGCTTTGTCCGTGTGTTGGGATTGAGTACAACGCCCCAATTCGTATAAATAAAGTTATTATAAGTATCTAATGTCAGATCAAAAGGCGATTCGCAGTAATTCTCCAGAGTGCCGGAACCATAAGTCCATATGTAGAGATTGTCCGGATGGGCGTGACAGTAGGACTTCAGCCCTTCCCATGTCTCCTGATGCGCGTGATAATTGATGTCAATATTGTGCTTCGTCATAATCAGGGAAGCGGCGCTGAACAGGAATATGACGGGCAGGATAACGGCATAGCGCTTAACGTGTTCCAGTTTCAACAGATTAAAAGCGAACAGGAGGCCGAACAGGATCATATAGTCTGCGGTAATCAGCGGCTGGACGATCCGCTTCGGGAAGCGTCCCTCGTATAACACATACACCCAGCTTACCGTGCGCCCTGTCAGATAGAGAAGGTAAACGAACAGCGCGCTGTAATTGCGTCGCAGCAGAATCAGGAACAGGGTTGCGGCGATCAACAGGAATGCAAGCAGGTTGGCCGGCTGCATCCCATCCTCGTAGAAGAAAGCAGTGATCATGCCTGTCATAATATTTTTCAGGCGGTCCTGCAGACTGGTGCGGGCAAGATAACAGTCTTTTGCAATATCGTGCATTGCCTTCCAGTCGTCAACAGACATGCCATAACCCGTGTGTGGCGCTCCGTTTCGCCGATAGTTATATTCTTCCTCGGTGATATTCAGTTCCTGCAAGGCCGGCGCGCACTCTTCGTATTCCGGCCATGTGTAGAAATCTCCGACCCGCTCCCGGTAGTGATTGATCTGGCGGAAATCTTTCCAATGCTGCTCCGAATATCCGGCAGCGTTAAGACCGTACAGTATCCCCATACCCGCGGAGAGGATGAGCGCAAAACCGAACAGCTTGTAAGCGATCCTGTCGCAGCCGTTGCGGTAAGCGTTGACCCATTTGGCCAGCCAGAGCATGCCGGCCATGGGAAGCATCAGATAGAAAATATTCTGGCGCATACTGAATGAGAGCCATGCGAAAATAAAAGTCGGTATATTGCCGGTCAGGAAAGCACCGGCGGAAACGGCGGAACGCGTCGTGATAAAGCAAAAGAGCGCCGTTGCGGCAGCCAGGCCCGCGACCGTGGTATACTGGGCTTCCGAGAGCACATTCAGATCAACGATTAGAAAGAGAATGCACAGGAGCGCGAGGGCGGGTTTCAGGAAAGAACCGGAAGGGTTATGCCGTTTCCATATCTGCAGACACCGATGATAGATCACATACAGACAGGCTATCTGAACGCCATGCAGGAAGAGCCCGTACCAGGGGATAAAGCTGCATAGCGTGTACAGCTTCGACAGCAGCCATGACAGCGGGTACAGGAAAAAGAGCACATGCGCTTCGGGATACCCCAGATACGCTCCGGAGAGAGCGCTGTACATGCCCCAGTCATCGTTGATCCCGTCCACCGGTCCGATCCACAGAAGTTCCACAAGATAAAATAAGATCAGAAAGAAAAGAAAGAAGAGACACCGCGACCATGCAGATGACATTTTGGGTGTGTGCATGAACCCCGGCCTCCTGTGTATGCCGGATGAAACAGATTGTGCATAGGCAGGCTGTGAGCCTTGCGTAATAAGCGACATGAGCGGATATCCTTTCTTTTGTAATCGCGGAAAATGCATATTTCTAATTTTTTATTATATACTATAATAGGGGTCAGATACAAACAGAATTAAAATGCAATTCTTAAGATTTATAAAAAGTTTCATTAATAAATAGAACAAATGTACACAAGCAGATGAAAAAGTGATATCCTTGTGGTGGCGGGGAAGAATATTTCACGCTGCAATGATTTGCAACAGTGTATGGAAATGCTGTACGGGTACATACCGCCGAAGCGCAGCGGGAAAGGCAGGATGAAAATGGAAGATAGAAATAGAGCGAGAAAAGGGAGACAGAACAGCGGCGTACTGCTGCTGACAGTACTGATCGGTTTCTGCATTCTGGCGATGATTGAGATCATATACGGACAGGCACAGATCAGAGTAGAGAAGGAACGGCTGGCGCTTGAGGAGGAAAACCATCAGACGGTCCAGGAGCTGAAGGCGGAGTGGAACCAACTGAAAGGTGATCCGAATGTGGGGACCGAGACGGCGGAAGAGGCAGGCGGAGAACAAAGCGCTGTCATAGAGCCGGAGAAGACGGAGAAGGTATTGACGAACACGCAGGAGGAGGCTTCCGTGTCGGATAATTCGCTGCAGATGTCGGCTTTGCCGGTAGAGGATACGAAACAGTATGATATGCAGATCGTCTTTCTGGGTGACAGCATTATAGACAGCGACCGGGAGAGCGGCGGTGTGGCTTCCCTGATCTCAAGTTCCTGTAATGCGAAGGTATATAATATGGCGATGGGAGGAACAACCGCGGCGATGCTTCCGGGAGAGGATAATGATTTTCCGACATGGGATTCCAGAAGCCTTATGGGGGTGGTGAACGCCATTCTCGGCAATATCGATCCGGGTATCTTCGACGGTTACCGTGCCGGTGAGATTCTGAGGGAATGTGATTTTTCCAAGACGGATTACTTTGTGATCGAGTACGGAGTCAATGATTTCCTGACCGGAAAGATCTACCAGAGCAAGTATATAGAAGGCGGCGGTGAACTGGCAGTGGATGCCACACACACGTATGCGGGAGCACTGGATGCGGCGGTCACGCAGCTTCACGCAGCTTTTCCGGATGCGGGGATACTGATCATCGCACCCCACTATTGCCAGTTCTATAACGGCGAGACATTTGTGGGCGATGCCTACAGCCTGAATTACGGCTACGGCACTCTGGTGGAATTTGCCAGAACGGCAGGCAATGTGGCGGAGCAATATAAGGAGGATCATGTCTTCTTCTACAATGCGATGGAAGAGAGCGGAATAGACGCGTATACTGCGGATAAATATCTGAAAGACGGCGTTCATCTGACGGCGGAAGGGCGGACTGCCTATGCGGAGTATGCCAGCCGGCTGATCAAGGCAGATTTCTATCCGGAGGAGTAATGGTCCGCAGCAGTCCGAATGCCGGATCGGACTGGTGCAAAGACTTAAGATATAACGGCATAACATGTTACAGGGGCTTATCGGTATCGGTAAGCCTTTGCTGTTTTGGTACGGCGGATCTGCAGACCGGTTACTGCCCGTGTGACAGGACAGGGGTTTCTTGCCGTAGACGCATGGGTTATGTTATGATAGAAAGACAGTGAACGGACATGAAAGGGAATGGAGGCAGGATATGAAAGAATTAGAATATCCCTTTGACAGCGAATATATTCTGAAAAAGTCGAAGAAAATCAAGCGGCAGCTTCTGGAGAGCGGACAGGCCGGGCAGACGGCTTTCCTGCAGAAGAAGATCGCGGTACTGGGCGGCAGCACAACCCATGATATTATCCGCGTGCTGGAGGTTTTTCTGCTGTATCATGGAATAGAGCCGGTGTTCTACGAGTCGGAATATGCACAGTACTGGCAGGACGTGATGTTTGACAATCCGGAACTTACCGCGTTTGCACCGGATCTGATCTATATTCATACATCTAACCGCAATATTACGGCATATCCTTCCGTGCAGGATACGGCGGAGCAAACCGATGCCCTGCTGGAGGAGCAGTACGGGCATTTCAGGGCAATGTGGGACAGGATCGCCGGACGGTATCATTGTCCCGTGATTCAGAATAATTTCGAGTACCCTTTTTACAGGGTATTAGGCAATCAGGAAGCGGTGTATCTGCAGGGACGGATCAGTTTTATAAACCGGTTGAACGAGCGGTTCTATGAGTATGCAAGGGAACATGAGAGTTTCTACATCCATGATATCAACTACGCGGCCGCCGCGTACGGGCTTGACCGGTGGGCGGACCCTTTCTACTGGCATATGTATAAGTATGCCATGTGCATGCAGGCGATTCCGGAATTTGCCCATAATCTGGCCAACATTATGAAAGCGGTTTTCGGTAAAAATAAGAAATCTCTCGTGCTGGATCTGGACAATACGCTCTGGGGCGGCATCGTGGGGGATGACGGTGTGGAGAACCTGGAGATCGGACAGGAGACGTCCATGGGACAGGTCTACTCGGAATTTCAGGGTTATGTCAGGGCACAGAAGGAGATCGGCGTCATGCTTAACATTGATTCCAAGAATGAGTATGACAATGCCGTGGCGGGGCTGAATCATCCGGACGGAAGGCTGAGGCCGGATGATTTTATTCTGATCAAGGCCAACTGGGAGCCTAAGAGTAAGAACATTACGGAGATTGCCGGAGAGTTGAACATTCTGCCCGACAGTCTTGTGTTTGTGGATGATAATCCGGCGGAACGGGAGATTGTCAGGACGCAGGTGACAGGCGTGTCAGTTCCTGACATTGGTACGCCGGAGCAGTATATTCGCATACTGGACCATTCGGGATTCTTTGAGGTGACTGACCTGTCGGAAGATGACAGGAAGCGCAACGAGATGTATAAGGCGAATATCGCGAGAAAACAGCAGCAGGAAAGCTTCGGGGATTATCGGGAGTATCTGCTTTCATTAGATATGAAGGGGACGATCCGGGCTTTTGAGCCGGTCTACATGTCACGGATCGCGCAGCTCACGAATAAGAGCAATCAGTTTAACCTGACCACGAGAAGATATACACAGAGCGACATAGAGCGGTTTGCCGCGGATGATACCTGTATTACGCGGTACGGTAAGCTGGAAGACAAGTTCGGAGATAACGGTGTGGTTTCCGTTGTGATCGGCAGGAAGGGGCGCATGGAGGATGTGCCGGTGTATCAGCGCGGAGAGACGGCAGCGGAAGTCGGCAGGGATAAACCGGGCGGCGCGGCGCAAAACCGGACGGCGTCTGACGGGGGGACAGGCGGTGTTCTGCACATAGAGCTGTGGCTTATGAGTTGTCGTGTATTAAAGCGTGATATGGAGTATGCCATGATGGATGGCATGGTGGAAGCCTGCCTGGGCTGCGGGATCGGAACGATCATGGGATACTATTATCCCACTGCCAAGAACGGCATGGTGAAGGAGTTCTATAAAATGCTGGGATTTGCGAAGGTGCATGAGACGGAGGAGGGAGCCACGGTCTGGAGGTTCGATATACCGGCGGACTATGAGAAGAAAAATGCGGTGATCGCGGTGCAGTGAGGAAGGCTTTATCAAACGGCGCAGTTGCAAAAAAGTGGAAATGATATTATAGTATGGAGAGATGATGGTAACCGCAAGGTTAACGTAAAGAGAATGGAGACAAATCTATGAGCAAGGAAGAAGTATTCGTAAAATTAAACGAAGTATTCAGAGATGTGTTTGACGATGAGAGCATCACCGTGACGGAGACGACGACGGCGGATGATATTGAGGAGTGGGATTCCTTAGAGCATATTAATCTGCTGGCGGCCGTAGAGCAGGAATTCGGCATGAAGTTTAATATGGGACAGGTTGTGTCCATGAAGAATGTGGGCGAGATGGCGGATATTATCTTAAGCCAGATCGGTTAGACGGCAGTCATTTAGTGGTTTTGACCGGTATGTCGGTAAGAGGACGGGTGATTCAGAGGAATCAGGCTAAAACAGTACGAAAACAGAGGAAAATATGGCGAACAGACTGATAGACCGTATACAGGTATTTTATGATAAACTTGAAAAAATGAGTAAGGGAAAAGAAGCTGCCATAGTGTGCTGTATTTTCAGTGTACTGGTTTACGGTGTTGTGATCGGTATGGGTACGCTGACATCCGGATTTCATCTGGTGGACGACTGGGAATTTGCGCAGTATATAGACTGGATGACGCTGGACGGCAAGAGTCTGTGGGAGTGTCTGAGACAGGCTGTAGGATTTGATCTGACTCTGCGGTTTCGACCTCTGTATTATATTAATCGCGTGCTAATGACAGCGGTGTTTGGCACAAATCTGACAGCTGTGTCAGTTGTAAAGGCGTCGGAGATCGTGGCTGCGCTTGTGCTGCTCTATTACTGTGCAAGGCAGATGAAATGTAATATGGTATATGCCGCGCTGTTTGCCCTTACCGTGATGGTGGGTTATCAGTCCGCGGTCTGGTGGAAACTGGGACCGCAGGAATCTTATGATATCATGATGTTTGCGCTGGGCTTCTACCTGCTGCTGAAGTGGCTTGGGACGGACAGAAAATGGTATGCCTTTGCCAGTGTCGGCGCGTTCTTTCTCATGTCGATTTATAAGGAGCCGTTTATCCTGCTGCTGCCTTTTGTGGGATTATATGTGCTGTATGAAGAGATGCAGGGCGGCAGAGTGAGTATGAGAGGACTGTGGGCGGCAATCAGGCGCAGACTGCCGTATCTTGTAGCGATCGGTATTCTCTTTACGGTAGAGATGTTTCTGATCGTTTTTGTGATCGGTACGAATAACTATTCTTATGTAGGGCTGGACGAGAGCGTGACGCTTGATCAGTATGTGCAGGCGTGGAGCACGGCGGCGCATGCGGATCTGAAATGGTACGTGAGATTCGGTATTGTTATGGGGCTTATCCTTCTGACTTATTGGGAGCAGACGAAGAAGCTTATATGGGAAGTGCTGCTTGCCGCGGCGATTATCGTGCCGCAATGTGTCACATACAGCAAGACCGCCATTGCGGAGCGGTATATTCTGCCCTGTGTACTCGGGTTTGCTTTCTTCTTTGTGATTGTTGGATGTAATTTGCGTCCACTCAGTGGAAAACGGCGGATCGTTTATATGCTCAGCCTTCTTCTGATGCTTGCGGCGCATGGCAGGGTTGTGCTGCGGGAGGCGCATTATTTTACATATCGCGGTGAGAGCATTAAGACGGCGCTTAATTCCACGCTGGAACTGGTGTCAGGCACGGACAAGAAAGTGCTTTCCTGTTTTGGACCGAATCTGGAAGGCAATAAAACGATGTACCACTGGTTCAGAATCCACGGATATGACGAAGTGTTCTACTGGGAAGAGGATTTGCATAAAATCAACCGCTCGTTCGGTCCCAGGGAGGACGAACAGGCGGCGTTTGACGAGATCGATGTCATTGTAATGTATAATAAAGAGGACCGGCACTGGTGCTATGAGCCAAGTCTGGATCTGTCAGACTTCACGGAGCACATATGCGGGACGATTACCATGTATGTCAGGAACGACGCATAATCGGCGCTGCACTGCAGAAATGGTGCGGCAGCGGCAGAAGCGGCGATGGGGACCGGCGGATAGTGCACGGACAGAGCGCACTGCAGGCAGTTATGCGGGAACGATCAGTTCAATCATGCCGACCGCAGCGCTTGTGAGGAATACGACCTTGCGCCCGTCAAGCGCGGGAGCGGGAGTCGGTGTGTCGATGGCGAGGAACCCGCTGGCGGTCAGTTCAGCGTATGCCGCTTCATAATTGTCGGTTTCATAACAGATATGATAAGGACTGTTCTTGTATTTCCTGATCAGTCCGGCTACGACGGAATCTTCCGAGACCGGAGAGACAAGCTCTACGCGGCAGTCTCCCATGACCATGAAGCAGATGTCTATTTTGCGGATATCGTCATAAACGACGTCCTGCTCCGTACGGTAACCGAGCAGCTCGAAAGTCTGCTTTGCCTTCTCTATTTTTTTGACTAAATATCCGATATGATGTACTCTTAATGCTGACATAGGCGCTCCTTCTTTTTTTAGATGTTTGCGAGGCGGATTTCGTTATATAAGGATTGTCGGTTATACGAGTTTGCGAAGCAAATCTCGCAATCGAACTTGTTCGATTTATTATTGTATCATTTTTAAGGGACGGGGAAAAGTGAAGATTGAAAGTTTTCTAACTGAACTGCGGAAATGGAGTGAAATATGAAATCTCTATATTTAAAATACAAAGACTTTATCATGGAAGTGATCCATTTCGGGATGGTGGGCGTGATCAATACGCTGATGGGATGGATCATCATGGCAGTGCTCTATAATCTCATTCACATGAATTACTGGCTTTCCAGCGGGATATCCTATTTTATCGGAAGCGTGTTCTCCTATCATGCTAATGGAAAAGTGACCTTTAAGGTGGAGAATAGAGACAAATGGCTGCCGTGGCGGTTTGCGGTCAATATCATCGTGTGTTATCTGATCGCTTTTAGTGTGGCACAGCCGTTTGTGACTTACCTCTTGTCCCTGGGAGAGGGAACGTACTCGAAAGCGCTGACGGATAATGTTGCCATGCTGTTCGGGATGTGTTTCTTTATTGTGATGAACTTCTTCGGGCAGAAACTGTTTGTATTCCGAAAGGGGAAGAAGACGGAGGATTCGCATAGGGCGTGATGCCGGATATAGAGATAGATGTACGCTTTCAGGCACAGGCCGGGAATCCGGGGCGGCCCGATAGGATACGAATAGAGGAAAGTATGAAAAAGGCTGAGACTGATGTATGAAAAAACAGATGGAGAGACTGGCTGCACAGAAATGGTTCATATGGATAACAAAATACTGGTTCCTGTTTCCGGTCACAGGATTCCTGCTCTTAAGTGCGGGGATATTTTTTGGTTACGGGGAGCGCAGTTATATCGGTGTGCATGATAACATGGATCTTTTTCTGGCACAGTTCCAGATGTTAAAGAATACAGGAACTTTTTGGAAGCACGGCGTGGACGTCCCTTTTCTGGGAGGCGTCAGCAGGGATAACCTGCCGTCGGAACTGTCGCTGTACAGCCTGCTTTACATGATTTTTCCAACGTATACGGCGTATGTGACCGGTATTCTGTGTAAGATCGTGATGGGCATGTTTTCGTTCCGGCTGCTGGCGGCGGAATTGTTTCCGGAGCGTTACATGCGGTACAGGCCCGCGATTTACATGACCGGGTTTGCATACGGCATCATCTGGTTTTTTCCGGCGTTCGGTTTTGCATTTGCATCGATTCCGCTGTGCGTATATGTCCTGATTAAGATTTACAGGCAGTCCGGCATTGGCTGGTATGCGGCGTTATTCTGCTATCCGCTTGTGTCTTATTTCTCTTATCACGGTCTTTTTATATTAGGATATCTTGTGATCGCCGTGGTCTGGCTGTCTGTGCGGGACCGGAAACCGGTGTGGCGGCTTATGGCGGCACTCGTTGTGCTGGCGCTCGGCTATGTGGTGTGTGAGTACCGGCTGTTCGGGCAGATACTGTTTGGTGACGAGGTGACGATCCGCTCCTCCATGGTGAACGCGAGCCTGTCCATACCGGAGATCGTGCGGGAGATCGGCACGGTCTGGCGGGAAGGAATATTTCATGCGGACGATATACACGGCAGAGTGGTACTGCCTGTCTGCGTTGTATATTTTGTGGTAAACAACGGACGGTATCTGTACAGGAAACAGGGAAAGAAGATCCTGCAAGACCCTTTTAATTTTCTCATGCTTTTCATACTGTTTAACAGCGTGGTGTACGGACTCTATGATTTCGAGCCGCTGCGGTCACTGGTGGAACGGCTGATTCCGCCGCTGGAAGGATGGCAGTTTAACCGGACGATCTTCTTTAATCCGTTTCTGTGGTACGGGGCGCTTCTTCTGGTGCTGATCCGTCTGTACGATGCGGGTGTGTGGCAGATGTGGGCTGCCAATATCATTGTGTGCATTGCTGTACTGGCGGTCATCCTGACGCCGAACCGGTATAATGATCTGTATCATACATGTTACAACAGAGCTTACGAGCATTTCCACGGCACAGAAGTGGACGAGTTAAGCTATGAACAGTTCTATGCGCAGGCGCTTTTTGAAGAGATCAAGAAGGACATCGGCTATCAGGGAGAGTGGTCGGCGGCCTACGGTTTCCACCCCGCAGTGCTGGAATATAACGGGATCGCCACACTGGACGGCTATCTGGGGTTCTATTCCCAGCAGTACAAGGAAGACTTCCGTAAGATCATCGCGCCGGCGCTTGCGCGCGTGGAGGAGAGCCGAATCTACTACGATGACTGGGGGGCGCGTGCGTATCTGTACTCCGGAACGGATCTGAGTATTGTCAGCGCGACGAAGACGGCGTATGCGACAGATTATGATATTTATATAGATACGCAGGCTTTTGGCGCGCTCGGGGGAAAGTATATTTTCTCCAGACTGGAACTGACCAACGCGCAGGAAACAGGGCTGCGGCTTATAGAAAGCTATGCGGCGCAGGACGGGAGCATTACGGTTTATGTATATGAGGCGGTGTAAGGAAACCTAAATAAAAGTAGAAATGGAGAAAAACATGTCTATCAGAGTACACAATTTTGCGGGAGTGCTTGGCTGGAACGCCAGAAAGTATCTGCCCAGACTAGCGAGTAAAAGTTATCTGAAACTGCAGTTTATAGTAAGGAGGAAGCAGCAGAAGAAGTATATAGAATACTTCTATGCGCAGGAGGAGACGCCCCATCCGGTGGTTGTGAACCTGGAGACGGTGAACCGCTGTAACAGTACGTGCGAGTTCTGCACTGCCAATATCCATGCAGAGAAGCGTCCTTATATGAAGATGACAGACGAGATGTATTATTCTATCATTGACCAGCTTCATGACTGGAATTATAAAGGGCATCTGACACTTTATGGCAATAACGAGCCGTGGCTGGATAAACGAATCGTTGAATTTCATAAGTATGCCAGAGAGAAACTTCCGGATGCGTTTATTTTCATGTCCACCAATGGGCTGCTGCTGGATGTGGATAAGGTGAAGTCGATCGTGCCCTATGTGGATCAGCTGATCATCAACAATTATTGCCTGAACATGAAAATGCATGACAACATTCAGGTGATACACGACTATGTCAAGGCGCATCCGGAGGAATTCGGAGATGTGGACATCCTGATCCAGATCCGCTATCTGAAGGAAGTGCTGAGCAATCGCGCGGGCAGTTCCCCGAATAAACCGGCGACGGACAAGGTCATTAAGGAGACGTGTCTTATGCCCTACACGGACATGTGGATCACACCGAACGGCAAACTGGGGATCTGCTGCTGTGATAATTTTGAGGTGACTGATCTGGCGGATCTGAATAAGGTATCTTTAAAGGACGGCTGGAACAGTGTACCTTATCAGAAGCTGCGGCAGGCGATCCGGGACGGCAGACAGAATTATCCTTTCTGTAAGAACTGTGATTTCATAGATGCCGGACTGCGCATGGACGCGGTGGATGATGTGCTGAAACATCATGACCGGATGCACGGGGCGAGACAGTCTGTGTTCAGAAAATAATCATACGTGAGGAGGACAGTCCGGCGATTACGATCGGAAGACGGACGCAGTAAACTGTTATGAGAAAAAAGAGGCGGATAAAAGCGCTGGGATATATCGGGGCATGTATTGTGTTACTTTGTGCCGGACTGTGCGGCTGCGCCAGCGCAGAAGCAGATGAAAATACAAAGGCGGACGAGAGTACGGCAGCGGGCGAAGGGACAGAACAGGCTGACGGTGTGGCAGCGGACAGCTATGCAGGGGAAGATGGTGCCACCGAAGCGAATAGCGGCGGCGATAAAGACGGCGCTTTGGCAGAAGCGGACAGCGCGGATGACGGAACCGCTCAGAACGGGGAAGAACATGCGGCGGAGACTGTGTCGCTGGAAGGGCTCGGTATATCGGTCCTGGGGGACAGTATCTCCACGTATGACGGCTGGATTCCAGAGGGGTTTAACGTGTTTTATCCTTTTGACGGAGAACTGACAGATGTGTCACAAACCTGGTGGAAAAGCCTGATTGATGAGACGGGGATGGAACTGTGCGCGAATAATTCCAGTTCCGGCAGTACATGCATCGGAGATTCGCTGCGTATTGACGATCCTGGTTCCGGTTGCAGCGACGGAAGACTTTCTTTTCTGGCAGGCAGTCAGGGCAGACTTCCGGACGTGATCGTTGTCTATATGGGTACGAACGACCTGCTCAAAGGCATACCGATCGGCGATAATGACGGGACGAAACTGGTGGAAGAAGGAGATATAGAGAACTTCAGCGATGCATACTGTATGATCCTGGACAAACTGGTAAGCTATTATCCTACGGCACAGATCTTTTGCTGTACATTGGCACCGGTGGGCGACTGGGGGACGGATCAGCCTTTCGTTGTATTTGAAAATCATCTGGGACTGACGGCTGAGGACTACTCGAATCAGATCCGCGTGATCGCGGACAATAAGGGTGCGGCTGTAATCGATTTGTACAATTGTGGTATTGAGATCGATAATCTGCAGGAAATGACGACCGACGGCACACATCTTACGCCGACCGGTATGGAATGCGTGAAAAATGCGGTGCTTGACGCACTGACAAAAGGAGTGGTACGGTAGGCGCCACCGGTGTATAAGAATAATGGAATAGCAGTGTGAGCGGAAAATATATGCTCCGTCACATTCCGAAAAGATACTTTTGCTGGACAGAAGTAAACTTTTCGGAGTGCGGCGGAGTCCTTTATTGTACAGGAAATTCTTACGGCTATACGGGTCTGCAGGCAGATCCCGTAAAGGCAATCTGCAGGGCAGATTTATTTTTTTAAGAATACCTTAATATTTTATTGAAGAAAATCCATAGATTCATTCGTTATGATAGGTATAGTAAACGACATGGCAATCTTACATATCTGTAATCTGTCTGTAATAAGGACGTAAGATCAGGATGCTATGCTGAATATGAGAACATCGGGGAAAAGAAATCACAGGAGGTCACAACATGCAGAACACGAAGGGGCAAAACGAAGGCACAAAATACATTACATTCACGGTTCCGTGCTACAATTCACAGGATTATATGCGGCGGTGTATCGACTCGCTGCTTGCGGGCGGGGAAGACGTCGAGATCATCATTGTAGACGACGGTTCCACGGACGAAACCGGTGTGATCGCGGATCAGTATGAGGCGCTTTATCCGGGTATCGTCCGGGCCGTGCATAAAGAGAACGGCGGACACGGCTCGGGAGTCAATAAAGGTCTGGAACTGGCAAGCGGCATATTCTTTAAGGTGGTGGATTCGGACGACTGGCTGGATGCGGATGCTTATATGAAGCTGCTGCACAGGATCAGAAGATTCTGCACGCTGAAGGAAGCGGGGATGGTGAGCAGTATTCCGGATCTGTTTGTCTGCAATTATATCTACGATCATCTGGATGAAGGCACGAGTCATGCCATACATTACAGAAACATTTTTCCGGTTGAGGAGACATGTGACTGGAACGATATCGGCAGATTCCATACTTCACAGTATCTGATCATGCATGCGCTGGTCTTCCGGACCGGTCTGTTGCGCAGGGCGGAAGTGGTGCTGCCGGAGCATACCTTTTACGTGGATAATATTTTTGCCTATAAACCGCTGCCGTATGTGAGACATATCTACTATATGGACATTGATTTGTATCATTATTACATTGGCAGGGGAGATCAGTCTGTCAATGAAAAAGTGCTGATGAGCCGCATAGACCAGCAGATTAAGGTGACAAAGATCGTTTCCGAGTGTGTAGACTTGAAAGAAGTGAAGGAGACATACCCGAAGCTGGCGGAATATATGTGCCGCAATATCTCCATTATGATGGCGATATCTTCCATTCATCTGCTGCTGATTGATTCGCGGGAGGCGTACGGCAAGCGCAGGCAGCTCTGGAATCATATTAAGGCGGAAAACGCGAAGTTGTACTACCGGTTAAAATATACGACCCTGAGCGGTCTTACCTATCTGCCCGGGCGGCTTGGCGGGATGCTCACCAAGAGCGGATACCGCGCTGCGCGCAAGATTTATCAGTTCCAATGAACAAATCGAACGAGTTCAATTGCGAGATTTGCTGCGCAAACTCGAAAGATACGATAGAGTGGCAAGATACGCAGCCTAAGTACAACTAAGTTATGTTCTGAAGAATGCCGCCCTGTGTGCGGGCATTCTTCCTCAAGTTCGTGTAGAAGGGATGAGTTGATTATGGCACATATTTATTTTGCGCTGGTGGATACGCCGGGGGTGTTCGCTTACCTGATCAGGCGGTTTCTGCGGCAGAAATATATACATGTGGTGCTTTCCATGGATGCGTGTCTGGAAGAGGCGTACAGCTTCGGGAGAAGAAACCCGCAGATTCCGTTGTCTGCGGGATTTGAGAGGGAGGACAAGAGGAAGATTCTGCGGGCTTTTCCGACGGCGGACTATATGGTCTGTGAGCTTACGTGCAGCAGTGAACAGAAGGCGGCGGTCAGAAAACAGCTGGAAAGCGACTACAGGCGGCGCTGGCACTATCATTATGCGGTGATCGGCCTGCCGTTTATTGTTTGCGGCAGACCGTTTTACCAGAAGAATCATTATACCTGCTCTTCTTATATTGCGAGAGTGCTCGCCGACAGCGGCATATGTATGTTTGATAAACATTTTTCGCTGGTGACACCGAAGGATTTCTATCTCTATCCGGATAAAAAGGTGTTGTTTGAAGGCAGTCTGGCGGAACTGGTGATGAGGACGGGAGATAACAGTTCCGCTCAGGACTTTGCACTTGCTGCAAAGTCCGTGAAAACGTATAAATTTAGCTAAGAGAGAATCTGCCTATCGCCGAAGGCGATCTGGAATGGGCAGATTCTGTAACAGGGAAGCCGACGGCTGAACTGTTACGACAGGAAGAGTACGTATGCACAAGGGTACTGTTGCCGCGTGCATGTAACCGGCGACGGCGGGGAGCGGAGCAGAACCGGCATACCGGGAAAGACAGCAGCAGAAACATAATTAACGGGGAGAAGACATCATGAACGGGAACCGGCAGGGGAGTGCGGCGGAAGATACAGAGAGAGGCATAGGGGTAAAGAAAAAGAGGATACTGGAAACGGGTTTTTTCCTGCTGGTCATGCTTCTGTCCTTCTATACGGTTTTCCGCGGACAGGATATGGAGCAGGTAGGCGCTTCTCTGCGAAGGCTCTCTCCGATGGCGCTCGGGGCTGCAGTCCTGACGTCTATATTCTTTGTCAGCGCGGAAGGCATGATGATCTGGTATCTGCTTAGGGCCATGCACGGTACAAGCAGCCTGCGGCAGTGCATTTCCTATTCTTTCATCGGTTTTTTCTATTCCGGAATCACACCGTCCGCCACGGGCGGACAGCCGATGCAGCTCTACTATATGTGCAAGGATAAAAACAGCATGTCGGAATCGTCGGTCGTCCTGATGACGGTGGCGCTGCTCTATAAATTTGTGCTGGTGGTCATCGGCATTGCCGTACTGCTCTTTTGGAACGGACCGCTGAAGGGTTATCTGCGCGGTTACTATCCATTGTATTTATTAGGTCTGGCGCTGAATATGATACTGGTACTGATTCTGCTTGCGGTCATGCTGGTGCCGGGCGGCGTGCGGCGCGTGATCGCGGGAACCGAAGGGCTGCTCGTGCGGTGCAGAATGTTGAAGCCGTCGGCGGTGAGGCAGGATAAGATCGACCGGTTTATCGATGGCTATCGGGATGCGGTGAGCTTTTTGATGCGGCATAAAGGGAAGGTATGGAATGTATGTCTGTTTACGCTTCTGCAAAGGTGCAGTGTTTTTATTCTGACATGGATCATTTATCGGGGATTTGCACTGGAAGGCGTGGATATGTTGACGGTGATGATGCTGCAGGCTTCGGTCTATATTGCGGTGGATATGCTTCCGGTGCCGGGTGCACAAGGGATCACGGAACTCATGTACAGGAGCATTTTCAGCACGGTCTTCACGGGCGGCACGCTGATGCCGTCATTATATGTCTCGCGGGGAATCAGCTTTTACTTCCTGTTGCTTGCGGGGATCGCGGTGAGCCTGTGGAGACGTTTCAGAAAATAAAATCATGAGGCTTAACTGCCGGCCTCATGATATTCCTTCTCGGTATTGACACTCCAGATGTTATCTTTGTTCTCAATACCATTTATGATATTCTTCACAGTCTCAAAAGAGGTGACCATGGAATGGTCGATATTGTTATAGCGGTGCTGGCCGTTACGTCCGACACAGTAGAGATTGTCGATGGTTTTCAGGTAATCGACCAGCGTGTCGATCTCGCTGTAGGTATCGAAGTAGGCAGGATATGCTTTCTTCACACGCTCCACATGGAAATCCATCACGTCTTCGGGGCTGTCGATCAGACCCATGCTCACAATTTCTTTCACTGCAAACTTTGCAAATTCTTCATCGGGCATTGTCCAGTATTTGTCGCCCTCGGTGACGAAATACTCCAGGCCGACCCAGACGGTGTTTTCCAAATCTTTAATCATATAGGGCGACCAGTTATTATAAATCTGAAAACGGCCAAGCTGTACGGAGCGGTCCTGTACATAGACCCAGCAGTCAGGAACGATATTGCTTATGGTCTTCATCTTCGTTTTGTTTTTCAGGTTCAATTTCGGCAGCAGGAGACCGACGGTCATATAGTCGCGGTAAGGAAGCCCCGCGGCGATTCTGGCGGGTTCTGACGGCACATCGTTCATACCTGCGACCAGATCTTTGATAGGCATGGAAGAGATGAAAATATCCCCGTCTACGGTTTTCTCTTCCCCGTCTGTTTCATAGGTCAGGGAAATGATATGACCGGTCTCGTCTTTGTGCAGCCTGGTCACTTTGCAGCCGGTGAGGATCGTGCCGCCCAATTTCTTGATTTCTTCGGCTGCTACCTCCCACAACTGACCGGGACCGAGTTTCGGATAGCTGAATTCTTCGATCAAAGAAGTCTCAACTTTGCGGTTTTTCTTACCGGGCAGCATTTTTGAGAACATGTCCTTTATGATTGCCGCGATGGAAAGTCCCTTCACACGCTGGTTACCCCAGTCGGATGCAATTTCGCTAGGATGTCTGCCCCAGAGATTTTCCGTATAGTATTCAAAGAAGATGGAATACAGTTTTTTGCCAAAGCGGTTGATATAAAGATCTTCCAGGGAGTTTTCTTCTCTTTTGTGGATCACGGAGGCTAAGTAACTAAAACCAGCCTGAATATCGGTGATCAGCCCCAGATTCGTGAAAGTCTCCAGCTTAAAAGAAATCGGATAGTCGAAAAACTTTCTGTTATAGTAAATGCGCGAAACTCTGTGACGGCGCAGCATAACCCGGTCCTCTTTCTCGGGATCGGGACCGCCGGGAACAAGGGGCATTTTGCGATTCAGGACAATGTCGTCGTAAGTCGGCGCACCCTGCAGCGGCAGCATATTATTCCACCATTCGTTTACCTCCGGCACTTTGGAGAAGAAACGGTGCCCGCCCATATCCATGCGGTTGCCCTTGTAATTGACGGTCTTGGAGATACCGCCCATGGCGTCGCTTTCTTCTAACACGACGACTTCATATTCTTTGCTCTGTTTTAACAATTCGTATGCGGCGGTGAGACCCGCGGGTCCGGCGCCGATCACGTATACTTTTTTCATGATATGGGAAATTCCTCCGTTTATTCGGGTCAGCGAAGCGCAGTTCGCAACCGAACCTGTCCGATTTTTCTAACAGTCATCAGTGTACCATATTTGCGGGAAAATGTACAGTGTGGTATAATACCGATATTATGCGGGGTAGAAGCTTGACCAATGCATGATTTTTTGATAAATGCGCATTCTGGTGACTTATGAACGGGCGCGGCTGAACGGTTACGCAAAGCTGTGAAGCATTGAAAGCGTCTTTGCGGACGGCGCAGCAGAACGACCATTGACAAGAGGGATAAGGAATGGGAAACGGAAACGCGGCGGTTACGATCATAACGCCAACCTACAACCGGGCGGGACACTTGAATAAATTATATAGAAGCCTGCAAAGACAGACGGTACGGGATTTTGAGTGGCTGATCGTAGATGACGGCAGTACGGATCAAACGAAACAGACGGTGCAGGACTTTTGTGCACAGGGGCAGGTTGTGATCCGGTATCTGTTAAGAGAAAACGGCGGTAAGCACAGAGCGCTCAATACAGGAATTTCCATGATAGATGCAGAGCTGACTTTTATTGTGGACAGTGACGACTATCTGCCTGACGATGCAGTGGAGACGATACTTGCGTATCACGCGAAGTACAAGGGCAGAGAGGGACTTTGCGGCTATTCTTTCCTTCGGTGTTATCCGGACGGGAAGGTCAATACCGCCTATTTCAAACAGGACGAAGAGATATCGACCTATCGTGACGTGCGGATCAACGGCGGGATCGGCGGCGACAAGGCGGAGGTTTTCTATACGCGGATCTTAAAGCAGTTTCCGTTTCCGGAGCACGAGGGCGAACGGTTTCTGCCGGAGGATCTGGTCTGGATGCAGATGTCGGGACCCTATCAGATGGTGCATGTTAATAAATGTATCTATATCGGGGAATATCTGGAGGGGGGACTCACGAACAGCGGAAGGGCCATGAAGATGCATTCGCCAAGAGGGATGCAGCAGCGTTCTCTGGTATATCTTCATGACGATGGCGTATGTCTGAAGGTGCAGGTAAAGATGACGCTGCTGTATATTATTTACGGCGGGTTCGCAGGTACACCGGCAGGCAGGCTGTACGGGGAAACGCCGCGGAAACTGTTGTTTATATTGTTTCTGCTTCCGGGCCGTCTGCTGTATCATAAGTGGAAGAAGGAAAACGAGAGGAAATAATGGATAAAGATACGAAGATCGTGTTTGTACTGCCGGACATGCCGGGCGGCGGCTCGGAGCGGGTTGTTGCCATGCTGGCGAACGAGTATGTGAAAAGAGGATATGAGGCAGCAGTGCTTTTATTTGCGGGAGATCATGTTGCCTATACTCTGGATGAGAGAATAGAAGTCTTTATCGCCGGACAGCCATCCGACGGGAATCCGCTGATCCAGTTGAAAAGGCTGTTTAAAATGCGGCGGTTTTACCGCAGGAACAGGCGGTGCTATATTTTCTCTTTCTGTGTGAGAGGCACTATATTTTCGGTGCTTGCAGCCGCGGGGATTCCCCACAGGCTGCTGGTGGCGGAGAGAAACGATCCGACCCGCATATCCGGACAGCGGCTCCGCGACTGGTCATACCGTAAAGCGGAAAAACTGATATTGCAGACCGAGGATATGCGGAAGTGCTTTGCCGAAGATCTGCAGCGGATCTCGGCGGTGATTCCGAATCCGATCGCGGAGGACATGCCGGAACCCTATGCGGGGGAACGGAAGAAAAGGATCGTCTCTGTCGGCAGACTGGAGGCACAGAAGAATCATCGATTATTGCTGGAGGCCTTTGCAGAGTTTGGCAAGACACATCCGGATTATGAGCTTCATATATTCGGGGTCGGTGAGCTGGAGGCGGAACTCAGACAGCAGGCCGGGAGGCTGCAGATTCATGATAAAACTGTTTTCAGAGGATTTTCTTCGAACGTGCGGCAGGAGATCAGAGACAGCGCCATGTTTGTGCTGTCATCGGATTATGAAGGGATATCCAATTCTATGATAGAGGCTCTGGCAATGGGAGTACCCGTGATTTCCACGGACTGTCCGGTGGGCGGTTCACGGATGTATATTGAGGACGGGATCAGCGGCCTCCTGACGCCGGTAGGCGACTGCGGTGCCCTGACGGAGGCGATGATCAGAATTGCGGATGACCCCGCGTTCGCGAGGACGCTATCCGATAACGGGGTGAAGAGCACCAGAAGATATGGATTACAAAATATAGCAGACAGGTTTTTGCAGGAAGCAGGCATATAGGAAGGCGGGTTATGTTACACATAACAGGTTTGTTGGGTTTATTATTCTGGCTTGCGGTCATACCGTTTTGCATCGGTCTGATCCCGGCGAATTTCATATCGGCTAAGCGGCGCGGGCCGGGTTTTGTGCTGCTTGCGGGGTACTTCGTCATGTGGGCGCTCTTTGAAGTGGTGACGATCCCGGCGGTACTTTTTGTAAAATATGATAATTTCAAGACGGCGTCCGTATGCTTTATGATAAGCAGTATGGTGTGCGCGGCGGCGGGCGTGTGGCTTGCATACCGGAACCACAGGGCCCACAGGCCGGATCTGATTACAGGTAAAGACGTTGAGATAAGGCAGAAAAGTGACAGAAACGTCAGTTTTGTAAAGCGAGTAAGAGAGCACATCGCCGCGCAGGGGAAGAGAATGTCGTGGGCGGAGCGGATCGAATGGCTGTTGTTCTTTGGACTGCTGGGATTTCAGTTGTACAAGGCGGCGGCTTACGCCTCTTTTGACGGAGACGATGCTTATTATGTGGTGGAGTCTCTGATTGCACAGCAGGCTGACGTGATGTATCGCATTCTGCCTTATACGGGACGGCCCACGGATCTGGATATTCGTCACGCGCTGGCAGTGTTTCCGATGTGGGTTGCTTTTATTGCCGTGAAAAGCGGTATCCATGCGACGATCGTGTCACATACGATCCTGCCGTTTGTACTGATTCCGCTGAGTTATCTCGTATATTATGAGATCGGGCGGCAGCTTTTCCGGTTTAATCCACACAGCGGTCATAAAGAGAAAACGGCACGGGAGCAGACAAAAAAGGAGAGGGCAGGCAGGAGGCAGATGGAGGATAACACTTTCCTTCATCGGGAGAATCTGCCGGTTTTCATGATTCTGATGGCGATGTTCCAGATCTTTGGCAACGTGTCGATCTACACGAACGAGACCTTTTTCCTGACCAGAACATGGCAGGGCAAGGCTGTGGCGGGTTCACTGGTGATTCCGGCGCTGTTTTGGATGTTCCTGTGGATCTTTGACAGGAGGAAGGGGATGCCGCAGGAGAGGACGGCAGACCGTAAAGCGGGCGGAAATGCGCGGAAAGCAGCCGGCCGGAAGCCGGATGTGACAGAGAAGAATGAAGCAGTCCGTAAGCAGCGGAAGCGTTATGATGACGCCGGACTCTGGCTTGTGTTTGTCTGTATCAATATGACGGCGGGCGTGTGCAGTTCGATTGCGGTATTTCTGGCCTGTATACTGATGGCACTGACGGCGCTTGCGCTGACCGTGACAGAGCGGGATTACAGAGTGCTTCTTAAGATGGGGGCAGTATGCATCCCGAATGTGATTTATATGGCGATTTATGTCGTTACGGCGTACAGTTATCTGTTGAAATAATACAGGGAGTAGACTAGTCTATGTGGGGCATCTTTTTAGAGAGTGTTGTGGTCTTTAAGAATTATATGGGATTTCATGAGAATGGATATCTGGCGGGCATCTATCTCTTCGTGCTGCTGTATCTGTGGCTGACGGAGAAGGATAAGAGGCGGCGTGCGATTTTCGTGTACGCGCCCACGTTGCTGCTGGCGCTGTTCTTCTGTCCGTTGTTTCGTAAAGTATTCGTCCGTATTCTGGAAGATTCGGAGACGTATTACAGGTTGTTATGGCTGCTGCAGATGAGTCTGGTCAGCGCGTATGGTCTGATCAGGCTGTGCGGCAGACACCGGCGGATCGGGCTGGCGGTCATCTGCATTGCGGTTGCGGCGTGCGGCAATTACGTCTATGACAGCGAGCATATTACGAAAGCGCAGAATGCATGGCATCTCCCACAGGAGGCGGTAGATATCGTAGACCTGATCGAGCCGGAAGAGGGGCGGATCACAGTGCTTGTCCCGGCGGATCTCATCTATTACATCAGGCAGTACAGCACGCAGATCGAACTGCCCTACGGCCGGGAGATGCTGATTGCCAGATGGGATTACCACCATGCCATGTATGAGGCGATGGAGAAGGCGGAAGTGATCGAGACGGCATCTTTTGTCGGGCTTACACGGGAGTATCCGTGTGCTTATGTGGTGCTGAAAGAGGACAGGGAACTGACCGAGCCGCTGACAGATTATGGTTTTACGCTGTATGATCAGGTGGGAGAATATTTGATCTATCAGGACTCGGAAACGTCGCAGGAGGTCTGACCGGATGTTATTTAACTCATATGTTTTTGTATTTCTTTTTTTTCCTATGTGCCTGCTGGGATATTATGGTCTGCTGCGCATGCACAGGACTGCGGCTGCAAAAGTGTTTCTGACCGCCATGTCCTTCTGGTTCTATGGCTGGTTTAATACGTCCTATCTGCTGATCATGGTGTGCAGCATCGGCGGCAATTACCTGTTTCACAGAATATTGTCCCGTGGGGCGATTGACAGCGGACAGCCGGCGGCGGCAGTTATCCGGCACGGGGCGGCTGCGCTTCCGGCTCCGGCGGCAGCTTTGCGCCGCAGGATGGTCATGATTCTGGCGGTTGTGCTCAATCTGGGCGTACTGTTTTATTTCAAGTATTTCGACTTTTTTCTTTCCACCATGAATGCGCTGTTTGGTACATTCGCGGCGCTGCGGCATATTCTGCTGCCTCTCGGTATCAGCTTCTTCACGTTCCAGCAGATTTCCTTTATCGTGGACACATACCGCGGGGAAGTGCGGGACTGTTCACTGACAGACTACGCGCTGTTTGTATCTTTCTTTCCGCAGCTGATCGCGGGACCAATCGTCAATCACGGGGAGATGCTGCCGCAGTTTGCGCAGATGGGTACGCAGAAGGTGCGCTGGCAGCGTGTTGCAGAAGGGATGAGCCTTTTCATCCTGGGAATGGCGAAGAAAGTGCTGATCGCGGATACGTTCGGCGCGGGTGTGGACTACGGCTATGCACATGTGGAGCTTTTGGGACGCGCGGACGCGGTTCTGGTTATCATATTTTATGCACTGCAGCTCTATTTTGATTTCAGCGGCTACTGCGATATGGCGCGGGGGATCGGCAGGATGCTTGGCATAGAGATTCCGGTCAATTTCGACTCGCCGTATCAGGCGGTGAATATCGTGGATTTCTGGAAGAGATGGCATATCACGCTGAACCGGTTCTTCACGAAATACGTCTATATCCCGCTCGGCGGCAACCGCAGAGGGGCGGCGCGCATGTATCTGAACCTGATGATCGTATTCGGGCTGAGCGGTCTGTGGCACGGTGCGGGCTGGAATTATCTTGTATGGGGCGCCATGCACGGCATATTGTATGTGCTGACCAGACTGTGGCAGAGGAGCCTGAAGCCGCGTCTGTGCCGGGATTATGCAGGAATCCCGTCATTACAGGAAGCCGGACGGGGCGGGGATTCTCCGACGGTACAGTCGGGAAAACGTCAGCCGGCACGGATCGGGCATATTATTATGACAGCTGTGTCACGTATTTTGCTGTTTGGCTATGTGGCTGTTGCATGGGTCTACTTTCGTGCAGAAAATATTGCACAGGCGAACCGCATGCTCACGGCTGCCGTCAGAGGAAGCGTGCAGAAGGTTTCTCTGGAACTGGCCGAGTGTTTTCAGGTCGATGAGTTCTGGTATGTCATCAAGGTGCTGCATCTGGATCGCATGTCCTGCAGCAGATATATTCTCATGTGGGTGATTCTGGCGGCGGGACTGTATCTGGCGATGATCGGTCCGAATGCGGCCGGACGGGTGGAACGGATGAAGTTCAGAGCCGGATCGACGGTTGTCTTTGCCGTGCTTGCGCTGTGGTGTGTGCTTACATTTTCTAAAGTGAGTACATTTCTGTATTTTAATTTCTGATGAGATCAAGAGAGAGTGTGTGAGAATAAGTTATGGACAGATTCAAGAAGTGGGTCATATCGACCATATCCGTCATCTTAATACTGTTTGCTCTTGCAGGTGCGCTGGTGATTTTCGTGGACCCTTTTTTCCAGTACCATGCGCCGCTTGAGAATTTCCCCTATCTGGTGGACAACCAGCTCAGTCAGAATCCAGGCATGGCGAAGCATATGGAGTATGACAGCGTGATTCTCGGTTCTTCCATGACGGTGAATTTCAATACGCACTGGTTTGAGGAACTGCTGGGCGTTTCCGCACTGAAGCTGAACTACAGCGGCGCATATCCGAAAGATCAGGCGAATATTATGGATATTATCTTTGACAGCGGACATGACGTGCGCGCGGTCTTCCTGGGAGTTGATGTGACGACTTACACCGGCGGCGTGGAGGAGACGAAATATCCGATCCCGGAATACCTCTATGATGATAATTATCTGAATGACGTGCAGTATCTCTGGAATAAAGACGTGGTCTTAAACTATATCTTAAGACCGCTCGCAGACCCGGATAAGACAGACCTGGCTACCGTGTACCAGAGCTGGTGGACGGACGAATACTACAATATCCAGTGGGTCATGCACAATTATGTGCCGGCTGAGCCGGTGGCGGAGGAGGCGGCGCCGGAGGCATACATTGAGAACACGGACCGGAATCTGCGGACGAATCTGTGCCCCTATATCGAACAGAATGCGGACACGACGTTTTATATTTTCTTCCCGCCCTACAGCATTCTGTACTGGAACGATGTGATACAGGAGAACCATCTGGAAGCAACCATGGCGGAGTATGCGCATATCGCGGAGACGCTGCTTGCCTATGATAATGTGCGGATCTTTTACTTCCCGAATCAGGAGGAGATCGTGACGGATCTGAATAATTATGCGGATTATACCCACTATCACAGGGATATCAACCGTTATATGACAGAATGTTTTGCGGACGGCGCCTGTGAGATCACAAGTGTGGAGGCGATGACACAGGCACTGCGCGAAACACGGGATATGATAGACCGGTTTGATTTTGAGACGCTGTTCTCGGTGGAGTATTAGCATTCAACGGAAATACCATTATTCCTCCGGGCTCGCTGCCAGATCCGGGAAGATACATTCCACGAATCTTCTGGCCAGCAGTTCTCTGCCGGCATCATTTAAGTGGATATAATCCGTCATGTAATCCAGATAATTATCCTCATTGATGGAGCCATAGAAATTATCGATCAGGGAAATACCGCAGTCGTTGGCGGCATCCAGTTCTTTCTGCAGATAATGGCTTAAAGTGCCGTGGCCTAAGTCTGTGCGGTCGCCGTTTACGAAGTTGCCTTCTTCATTGATCGCGTGACAGAATGTGTGGGACATCACGACGATCCGTATGTGCGGATAAGCCTCCTGAATCGCTTTTACGCCTGCCCGCAGAGCACCGGTGTAGGTGATGGTGGAATAGGGCGCGTTGGGATCGTCACAAGGCCGTTTGTTGATGTAGTCACTGCCGTCATACATAATACAGATCAGATCGACACTGTTCATATCAAGTGTTTCCAGCATAGCTGTCGTCTTGGGAAAAGACTCGTCAAAGCTGTAGGAGGCAGCCGTCTTCATCAGGTCAAAGTCGCCGGAAGCGAGGCTTTGTGCTATATAAGAGAAGGAGAACGCATCCAGAATATACCCGTCGTTGTAAGATTCATACTGCGCCGCCATGGTGGTTCCGGTAAAGGAGCCGTTATAGACGGCTGCGCCGGTCTTTTCGGCAATCTGTTCCGCCAGTCCTCCCGGTCCCTGATTCAGGGAAAAAGGATCGTCTCCGAGGCACAGGATTGTCGTGACACCGTCATCTTCGCGGCCTTCCAGTTTGTCGGGGGCAAGCGGAATGATGCTGTCCATCGCTTCGATATCAAAATCTGTGGTCTGATAGTCCGGATCATAGTCTGAGGGCACGCCCTTATTCCATTTATACAGTCTGTATGCGGAGAAACCGGCAATCAATACGATCGCGCCCAGCAGGATCAGGTGGATATTGATACGCAGTTTCTTCTTCTCTGTTTGTTCTTCTTGTCGGTTCTTGTCCATAGATATCTCCTTCTTCATAACAGTTCGGTCTGTATGACTATCCATTATTCTACTATGAAAATTCATAAAAATCCATGGATTAAAAATTTTTTAATAAAAACTTTTGTTTTACATGAAAAAGAGCGCTGCCGGGAAAATAAATTTCAGGCTGCGCTCTTTTTCGTGTCAGATGGCGCTCAGGCCACAGACACAGCGTTCTCCATCGGGCTCCGTGCTTTCATGGAGTAAGTAATAATAGCGGTCATCGGAAACCTGGGTCTGCAGTTCCTTGTACCATTTGCTGTACTTGAACATACGATAAGTGGTACTTAACTTTTGCAGCTGCTCATCGTCAGCACAGCAAGTACAGAACTGTTCCCTAGCATCCAGGCTCATAACGGCATATTCCATGTAACTGATCTTCAGTTCCGTAATGTTCTCACGGCACTTCGGACAGGTCTGTTTGTGTCCGTTGAGCATATAGACCCGATGGCAACGCTTACAATAATGCATGTACATCATAGTAAAATCCCCTTTGCATTAAAATGAATGTTGTAATTGTAAGGTTGCACTTGTATTGTGTCAGTTTAATGGGATAAAGTCAAGCGAAATTTACCATATTATGGAAAATTAAGCGATGTAAAATATCGCGCGCACCCATTGCGGAGGTGTTTACATTATGTAAATCTTTGTGGAAATATGCGGGAAGTAAAAAACCTTGAATCCATTGAGGTTTTGTGCTATAATGTTACAAAAATGTTAAAAAAGAAGGGTTTACATAAATGCAGAACAGAAAGAATCATACAAAAAATAACATAAAAAGAAAAAGAGAATATCGTAAAGAAATTGAATTAGATAAATTTCTCGTGGAAGAAAACGGCGTGTTTGACGACGAGGATGATGACAATGTGACAGACGATACATTAGAATTTCTCTGTCTGGATGACGAAACGATAGAAGCTTATCAGCGCAGGCACAGCCGGAAGAAGGCGCAGGGGAGAACGTCTGCCGTGAGATACGTGGAAGAGGCATATGAGGATGAAACGTATTATGCAGAAGAAGCGTACGAGGATGATGAAACCTATGATGAAGAAGTGTACGCGGAATATGACGAAGATGAGGATTACGAGGACGAGGAGTACGAAGACGGCGGGTACGATGAAGACGGGGAGTACGAAGACGGCGGGTACGATGAAGACGAGGACTATGAAGACGATGAAGACGAGGAGTACGAAGACGATGATGACGAGGATTATGAAGAAGATGAGTATGATGAAGCTTACGGGGAGTATGACGAAGATGACAGCATGATCGTCCGCTTCCGGCATTTTCTGGCAGATATGAGTACTCTGGATGTGGTGGTAGCCATGCTGGGGATCGTGGTTCTTGCCGGTGTGATTGTCACGGGCACACTCTATGCCAATGCGAAATCCATGGAGAAACAGGTGGAGGCATTCGCAACTGTCGGGGAAGAGATGGAAGGAATCTCCGTGATCGGAGAGAGCGGCCTTGTGGCAGTCACGGAGTCGGCCAGGCTGTCCGGCATGATTGATCCGGAGGGAGAACCGGAGGAGGATGAAGGGCAGGAGCAGGAGACGCCGGACCGGAACAGACAGATCGAAGTTGCGCTGAACCTTACGTCTATTCAGTCGGATCTTAAGATCAAGTTCGTCAATAAATCGACGGGCAAATTGATCGGCGGACTGCCTTTTGAGGTGGAAGTGACCAATGGTAAGAAGAATTTCGGATTAATGGATGAAGATAAGGACGGCATTATTTATCAGACAGGAATCGATGCGGGAACCTATCATGTGACAGTGAAACCTTTCGCAGGGGATAAATATGCCGAATATAAGCTGCCTGCCTCGGAAAGCAGCGTGAAAGTCACGGATACCATAGCCTATAAGAAGGTGGATGTGGCGGATGAAGTCAAGGCAGAGTCCGAGGTGAATGCAGCTGCCGAGGATAAGACGGTACAGAATACGGTGGTGGAATCCGCGCTGACCGATACGGTAGAATGGGTGGAATCCACGAAAACGCCGGTCGGAGAGGGAACAGCGGTCTATGAAGAAGTATCCAAAAAGAATATCCCTGATCCCTGGACACTCAGCGGCGCATACAGAAAACTGGTGGAAGAAGGGGACGAGACAGAAGAAGATCCGGCAGATATATCCGTAGAGATCAGCAGCGGCAGCTTAAATCTGGATAAGGGGGAGAGCGCCTCTCTCAGTGTAAAGGTCAGCGGTACAAGCTTCCGCTATATGGTAGAGTGGAGCAGCAGCGATACCAATGTGGCAACGGTGAGTGACGGCAGCGTCAAAGGTGTCGGCACGGGAAGTGCGACGATTACCGCACGTGTGGTGATTGGCAGCATGATACAGGAGCGGACCTGCTCTGTGACCGTCAGCGAACCGGAGAAACCGGAAAAGCCGGATGGGCCGGAGAAACCGGATGATGATAACGATGACAATCAGGACGGCAATAATCAGAACAATGAGGGTACGGTATACACGAAGATCAGCATAAGCGGCGACAAGGAGGTGTCTGTCGGCAAGACGATCACATTGTCGGCGCAGACGGAGCCTAAGGGCGGCAAGGTCAAGTGGGAGAGTGACGATGAAAATATCGCCAGGGTAGACGGCAAAGGCGTTGTTACAGGCGTGGCAGAGGGCACTGTGAGGATCAGGGCGATCTGTGAGAACAGCGATACGGCAGATGTTGAGACGACCTGTGAGATCAAGGTGAAGAAGGCCCCCGAGGGTGCGGTTTATACGAAGATCAGCATAAGCGGCGACAAGGAGGTGCCTGTCGGTAAGTCGGTCACACTGACAGCCAGGACAGAACCTGAAGGCGGCAAGGTTAAGTGGAAAAGCGATAACGATAAAATTGCAAAAGTGGATGACAAGGGCGTCGTGACGGGTGTGGCGGAAGGCACCGCGAAGATTACGGCGGTCTGCGAGAACAAAGACACGGAGGATGTACAGGCTGTCTGTGAAATTAAGGTCAAGAAGGCGGCAAATGTAGACGGAAACGCCAAGCTTAAGGATAAAGACGGCAATCAGATGTATTATAAGAACGCCGACGGGGAGTACAAAGAGGCGGTTTATGACGATTATAACAAGCGGGATGCTTTTTATAAAAAGTCAACGAAAGTATCTGAATACAGGTACACCGGCTGGCAGACAATAGACGGACATGTCTACTTCTATGATAAAAACGGCAATTATGTGACGGGCGAGCAGGTCATTCAGGGCGCAAAATATATGTTTGGAAGCGATGGAAAGATGTCATCCAATTCCGGCACTATGGGAATCGATGTATCCAAGCATAACGGCAGCATCGACTGGAACGCGGTGAAGAATTCCGGCGTATCTTATGTGATCATCCGCTGCGGCTACAGAGGCTACTCCACCGGCGTACTGATAGAAGATCCGAAGTTCAGGAGCAATATCAAAGGTGCGAAGGCGGCGGGACTGAAAGTGGGTGTCTATGTCTTCAGCCAGGCGGTCAATGAAGTGGAGGCGGTAGAAGAGGCATCCATGGCAGTGAGTCTTGCCAGTGGATACGGTCTGGATTATCCGATCTTCATTGATGTGGAAGGCAGCGGCGGACGCGGAGACGGCGTCAGCAGGGATATGAGAACCGCCGTATGTAAAGCGTTTTGCGCGACGGTACAGAACTCCGGCTACTCTGCGGGAATATATGCGAATAAGACGTGGTTTACGGAGAAGATCAATACGGGCAGTCTGACCGGCTATAAGATCTGGCTGGCGCAGTATGCGAGTGCGCCGACTTACACGGCGACACGCTATGATATGTGGCAGTATTCTTCCAGGGGCAGAGTCAGCGGCATCAAGGGAGATGTCGATATGAATATCAGTTATATGCATTATTAGAGGCGGTTAAAAGTTTATGGCTGTTTTGTGGCATTTGAAACAAAGGTTGCTTTTTTATAACATTTAAATCATAATAAGACATGGCATATAAGACAGGATGAAACGGAGGAATATCGGAATATGAGGACATATCTGGTAACAGGAGGAGCGGGATTTATCGGTTCCAATTATATTCATTATATGTTTTGCAAGTACGATCAGGCAATCAGGATCATCAATGTGGATGCGCTGACTTATGCGGGTAATCTGGAGAATCTGAAGAGTGTGGAGGACAGAGAGAACTACACCTTTGTCAGAGCGGATATCTGTGACAAGGAGGCGGTCGCGAAGATTTTTGCGGAGAACGAGATCGACCGGGTGGTGCATTTTGCGGCGGAGAGTCATGTGGACCGGAGCATACGTAATCCGGAGGTGTTCGTACAGACGAATGTGCTCGGCACGGCGGTGATGCTCAACTGCGCGAAGGCGGCATGGGAGCTTCCGGACGGCAGTTTCAAGCCGGACAAGAAGTTTCTGCATGTGTCTACGGACGAGGTGTACGGTTCTCTGGAGGAGGACGGCGGTTATTTCTATGAGACGACGCCGTATGCGCCGCACAGCCCTTATTCCGCCAGCAAGGCGAGTTCTGATATGCTGGTGCGGGCCTATATGGACACCTATCATTTTCCGGCCAACATTACCAACTGTTCCAACAATTACGGGCCGTATCAGTTTCCGGAGAAGTTGATTCCGCTGATCATCAATAACGCGTTACAGGGCAAGAAGCTTCCGGTATACGGAGACGGTAAAAATGTCCGCGACTGGCTGTATGTGGAGGATCATGCCAAGGCGATCGACATGGTGCAGGAACAGGGCAGATTATTCGAAACTTACAATGTGGGCGGTCACAATGAAAAGCAGAACATTGAGATCATTAAAATTATTATAGAGACACTGCAGGAGATGCTTCCGGATGAAGATCCCCGCAAAGCGTTAGTGAGCGAAGATCTGATCACGTATGTGGAGGACCGCAAGGGACACGACAGAAGATATGCTATCGCGCCTGATAAGATCAAAGCGGAGATCGGCTGGGAGCCGGAGACGATGTTTAAGGAAGGCATCCGCCGCACGATCCAGTGGTTCTTTGAACATGAAGCGTGGATGAAGAATGTGACGAGCGGGGACTATCAGAAGTATTATGAAGAGATGTACAGGCAGTAAGGCTAAGATACGATCGTAGAGAAAGGTAAGGCAGACCAGATATGAAAGGCATTATATTAGCAGGCGGTTCGGGAACCAGATTATATCCGCTTACGAAAGCGGTATCCAAGCAGATTATGCCGGTATACGATAAACCGATGATCTATTACCCGCTGTCGATCCTGATGCTGGCAGGGATCAGGGAGATCCTGATCATCTCCACACCGAGGGACATTCCGGTATTCCGGGAATTATTCGGCACGGGAGAGCAGCTGGGACTGCATATGGAGTATGCCGTGCAGGAGTATCCGAGAGGACTGGCGGACGCTTTTATCATCGGCGCGGACTTCATCGGTGATGACAGCGTTGCGCTGATACTGGGCGATAACATCTTTTACGGACAGAGTTTTTCCAGAGTGCTCAGAGAGGTGGCGTCCAGAGATAAGGGGGCGACGATCTTCGGTTATTATGTCAGAGATCCGAGAGAGTACGGCGTGGTAGAGTTTGACGAGAACGGCAGGGCGCTTTCCATTGAGGAGAAGCCGGAGAACCCGAAGAGCAACTATGCGGTGCCGGGTTTATACTTCTATGACAACGACGTGGTGGAGATTGCAGCGAATGTGCAGCCTTCCGCCAGAGGCGAAATAGAGATCACGAGCATTAACAATGAGTATCTGCGCAGAGGGGAGCTTCATGTGGAGACGCTGGGGCGCGGCTTCGCGTGGCTGGATACGGGCAATCACGACTCCCTCCTTGACGCGGCGGATTTCGTGGCGGCTTTCCAGAAGCGACAGGGGCTGTACATCTCATGTATTGAGGAGATCGCGTATAAAAGAGGTTTTATCACGAAGGAGCAGCTGCTGAGACTGGCGGAGCCGTTGATGAAGACTGCTTATGGACAGTATATGGTAGAGGTTGCCAATGGACTCTAAAAGAATGAAAAGAATGCTGATCGCCATGGTGCTTATGTTTGTGGTGCTGACCGGTGTGATCGCGGCAGCCAATCTTGAGACAGTCAAGAAGAAGCTGGGGCTTGCGGCACAGGAGCAGGTACAGGAGACGGCGGTAATGGAAGAAGGGGAGCGCGACGGACGCAGAGGCAGCGATCTTTCTGCTTTTTTGCGTGATGAAACCTTCTTTGATCCGGAAGTGAAGTTCAAGAGTATAGAGACGCATGCCGGCAAGAATGTATTCCTGATGATGAGCTCTGTGGCCAAGGACCTGCGTATCATGATCGTGGACAGCGTGGGCAGGCTGGTGACAGGAACGCCTTTTACGGTCAGGATACAGGAAATGGGAGAGTATACGGACTCCGACCGGGACGGGATCATATATATCGAGGGACTGCGCGCCGGAGAGTACAGCGTGTCGCTGGCGGAGGCGGAAGGATTTATCGTTCCGAATACGATCACGACGATCCAGGTGAAGCAGGAGATCGAATACCGTGTGTTGAGTGATATCGAGTATCTCATTATGACAGAGGATGACATCGATGTCGAGAGAGAGGACAGAGCCGTCAACGGCGCGGAGGAAGCGGCGGACGGCAGTGAGAATACGGAACTGGAATTTGCAGGGGACAATGCACGGCTTGGCATTGATGTCTCCAAATGGAATAAAGAGATCGACTGGATGAAGGTCAAGGAGGCCGGTATTGAGTTTGCTATTATCCGCTGCGGATACCGCGGCGCCTCCTCGGGCGCGCTCGTACTGGACCCTATGTATAAGAAGAACATTGAAGGCGCTATTGAGGCGGAGATTCCGGTGGGCGTATATTTCTTCACACAGGCGATCGATGAGGTGGAAGCCGTAGAAGAAGCCAGTATGGTGATCAGCCTGATCGAGGACTATGACGTGGATTATCCGGTATTCTTAGACAGCGAGAGCGCAGGCGGCAGAGGACGGGCCGACGCGATGAACGCGGAGGAACGCACGAAGATCCATAAGGCGTTTCTGGAGACGATTGCCTCGGCGGGATATGAGACCGGTATCTACGGTTCCAGAAACTGGCTGAACGATGAAGTGGATATGACGCAGGTGTCAGAATACAAGACCTGGCTTGCGGAATACGCGGATATCCCCGTATACGACGAATACTATCACATGTGGCAGTATACGTCGAAGGGGTCGGTGGACGGTATTGAGACAAACGTCGATCTGAATCTGTGCTACATGAATATCGACACTTCCATCAATCATGCGAAAGGTGCGGCGGGATATTCCGGCGTCATAGACGGTGACAGCGGCAATGTGCCGGTAGGATCGTCAGACGAGGAATAAAAGAAAACACAATATGCCGCAGGGCGGCCGGTATGCAGCGCGTTTCCGGAGAGATACTTTATATCGTTAGAAAGGATGATACAGACTATGGGAAAGATAACGGTGGAGACATGTGAAATCGAAGGGCTTAAAGTGATAACGCCGACGGTGTTTGAGGACGCAAGAGGCTATTTCATGGAGACCTACAATTATAATGACTATAAAGAGGCGGGAATCGATCAGATTTTTGTGCAGGACAATCAGTCTGCGTCCACCAGGGGCGTTCTGCGCGGCCTTCATTTTCAGATCAACTATCCGCAGGACAAGCTGGTGCGGGTTCTTAGCGGCGAGGTATATGATGTGGCAGTGGATCTCAGGCAGGGATCTGCGACTTACGGCAAGTGGTACGGTGTGCTGCTCTCGGCGGAGAATAAGAAGCAGTTTTTTATCCCGAAGAATTTTGCGCACGGTTTCTATGTCGTGTCCGACTATGCGGAGTTTGCCTATAAATGCACGGATTTCTACCATCCGAACGACGAGGGCGGCATCATCTGGAATGATCGGGAGATCGGTATCGAATGGCCCATCCCGGAAGGAGATCAGCCGATTCTGTCCGAGAAGGACGCGAAGAGAGAGGACGGGCTTTCAGCTTTTACGGAGAAATATCGTAAATAGGACGGAGCCGGTATTGTCCGGGACAGGAAGATTATGAGTATGGATAAGACGGAACCTTCAAAACAGTCTGTAAGGAAAACAAAACATTTGGGCAAGCCCGCAGGAATCGCTATTTTCTGGGGGCTTGGTTTGATTCTTGCGCTGGTGCTTGTCAATCACCATAATCCGCTCGCGGATCAGGTGACGGAGCGCATGAAGAAGGTCAGCGGCTGTGTGCTGATTACTTTTACCTGTATGATCTTCGCGCTTTACTATGAGCGGATTCTGACGATCCCGTCAGAGCTTTTTCAGAGCAGGAAACTGATCTGGAAGCTGGCGAAGAATGATTTTAAGAAACGGTATGCCGGTTCTTATCTGGGAATCGTATGGGCAATGGCGCAGCCGATAGTGACTGTGGTGATGTACTGGATCGTTTTCGACAAGGTTTTTGATACGAGAAGCCAGATGGTGGCAAGCGGGCTGGAAGTACCTTACGTACTCTACCTGACGGCCGGGCTGGTGCCCTGGTTCTATTTCACCGAGGCAATCACACAGGGAACGATGGCGCTTGTAGAATATAATTATCTGGTGAAAAAGGTTGTGTTCAATATCAGTATTCTGCCGATCATCAAGGTGATTGCGGCTACTTTTATCCATGCTTTCTTTGTGATTGTGCTGCTGCTCGTCTCCATAGGCTATGGTTATTATCCGACGGTCTACACGTTGCAGCTTATCTATTACAGTTTCTGCCTGTTCCTGCTGGTGCTGGGAATGAGCTATCTGACCTGTGCGCTCGTGGTATTTATCAGGGACCTGCAGCAGATCATCAATATCGCGCTCCAGATCGGCATGTGGGCGACCCCGATTCTGTGGAGCATCACGATGCTTAATACCGATAACCTGAAGACGCTTTTTAAGCTGAATCCGCTTGTTTATGTGGTCAACGGGTATCGCAGTGCGATCTACGAGGAAGTATGGTTCTGGGAGCACTTTTATTCGTCTACCTATTTCTGGATCTTTACGATCAGTCTGTTCTGTATCGGGACGCTGATCTTCCGGAAACTTAGGGTACACTTTGCGGATGTGCTATGAGCAGTGCCGCAAGCCGTGTAAGAAGCGGCGTTGTGCTTGCACATAAGCAGCTTTTTACACGGCTTACGATAAGGCGACAGCCTGCGGGCGAGATGGAGCGAAGCGGAATCGAGCTGCGGCACTGCGGGCAGAAGGCGACAGCGCGAGCGAGACGAAGCGAAGCTGCGGCACGGCGGAGTCTCTTGTGCCGGCTTCTGAAATTGGATTTTCCAAATGTTCCGGCAGGACAGCATATATAGACAAGGAATGACATATGGACAATATTGCGATTAAGGTTACGGATGTAGAAAAAATATATAAGCTGTATGATAAGCCTTCTGACCGGATCAGGGAAGCGCTGGGCTTCGGGCGGGGGAAGCATCATACGGAGCATCATGCTCTGAAAGGGGTTAATCTGACCATCAGACAGGGGGAGTGCGTGGGAATCATCGGGACGAACGGTTCCGGGAAATCCACGATTCTCAAGATCATTACAGGGGTGCTGAACGCGACCCGCGGCACTGTAGAGGTAAATGGCCGTATCTCCGCGCTTCTGGAACTCGGCGCGGGTTTCAACATGGAATATAACGGCATTGAGAATATATATCTGAACGGTACCATGATCGGGTTTAGCGAGAAGGAGATTGATGAGAAGCTGGAGGCGATTCTGGAGTTTGCGGATATCGGCGAGTATGTGTATCAGCCGGTGAAGACATATTCCAGCGGTATGTTCGTGCGTCTTGCCTTTGCGGTGGCAATCAATATCGAGCCGGAGATTCTGATCGTGGACGAAGCCTTGTCAGTGGGAGACGTCTTTTTTCAGGCGAAATGTTATCACAAATTTGAGGAATTTAAAGAGATGGGGAAGACCATCGTGTTTGTCAGCCATGATCTGAGCAGTATCAGTAAATACTGCGATCGTGTTGTGCTTCTTAACCAGGGGACGAAGCTGGGGGAGGGCAGACCGAAAGAGATGATCGACATCTACAAGCAGGTTCTGGTAGGACAATACGCGGCGCCGGAGGCGGAGCAGGACAGGCTGCTGGATGACGAAGAATTGCGAAGAGCCGCGTCCGGCGGGAAAGCGGGTATGAAATCCGGCGGGAAAGCGGGCAGTGCGGAGCAGGACGCAGCAGTGGCGGAGAATCCGGAGCTTCTGGAATACGGGTCTAAGAAAGCCGTGATCACGGAATACTATATTACGGATGAACAGGGAATCAGAACATCCGCAATCATAAAAGGCAGTACCTTTTCCATCTGCATGAAAGTCAGGATGGAAGAGGACATTCAGGCGCCCATCTTTGCTTTTACGATCAAGAATGTACGCGGAACAGAGATCACAGGTACGAATACGATGTTTGAAAAGGCTTTTCTGGATCCTGTGTATGCAGGGGATATACGGGAAGTGAGCTTTAAACAGGAGATGAATCTGCAGGGGGGCGACTATCTGTTGTCGCTGGGCGTTACCGGATATGAGAATGATGATTTTACGGTGTATCACAGATTGTACGATGTACTTAACCTGTCTGTGATCTCCGATAAGGATACGGTAGGATTCTACGACATGAATTCTGAGGTTGAAGTGCGGAGTGTTGAGGGATGACACAGGGGCAGACGGAGGAAGGAAGCTTTGAACAGCGGGAGCGGCGGCGCACTGTTTGCCGTGAACCGGCAGTACGTGTATTGCCATACAGATTAAAACGGTGCAGAAATAGAGATGAGCATGAAAGAGGATAACAGAACAGAGAAGAAAGAGCAAATCGGCAAAATCAAACTGGACCTGACCCACTATCCGGGCGAGGACTATTACTGCGACGGAGAGGTAGAGGATGAACTGCTGGATATTGTCCGGAATTATTCGTCGGTGGAGTATCAGCGGATCATTGAAGAGCGGGCGAGCTGGCCGATTCTGTATCATCTTTCCGCACAGCGGGAGAATATCGTGGAGTGGCTGCCGATCACCAGGGATATGAAGGTGCTGGAGGTTGGTTCCGGCTGTGGCGCGATCACGGGATCGCTTGCGAGAAAGGCGGGAGAAGTTACCTGCATCGATCTGTCCAGAAAAAGGAGCCGGATCAACGCCTATCGCCATATGGATGCCGACAATGTGACGATCCATGTGGGTAATTTTCAGGATGTGGAGCCGGATCTTCCCTGTGACTACGATTATATCTGCCTGATCGGGGTATTTGAGTATGCCCAGGCGTATATACAATCCGGGACACCCTATGAGGATTTCCTGAATATTATCAGCAGGCATGTGAAGCCGCAGGGTAATATTGCCATAGCCATAGAGAATAAATTCGGCCTGAAATACTGGGCCGGATGTCGGGAAGACCATCTTGGCACATATTTCAGCAGTCTGGAGAACTATCCGGACGGCGGTGTGGTCCGGACGTTTACGGCTGCCGGACTGCGTGACATTGCGAGGCGGTGCGGCTACGAGCAGACACAGATGTACTATCCCTATCCCGACTACAAATTTATGACATGTCTCTATTCGGACGAGAGGCTGCCGAAGCCGGGGGAACTTACGACCAACCTCAGGAACTTCGACAGGGACAGACTCGGGTTGTTCGACGAGAAGAGAGTGTTTGACACGATCATACAGGAAGGACAGTTTCCGCTGTTTTCTAATTCTTATATGATGGTGCTGGGTCCCGCTCCCGAGGAAAAATACGTGAAGTACTCGGGCGACAGAAAGGCAGAATTTCAGGTCAAGACAGTTCTGCGGGACGGTGAAGACGGCAAAATTATAGAAAAACATCCGTTATCAAATGAGGCGTGGCAGCATATAGAACACACTGCACAGATCTATGAGAAGCTATGTGAGCGCTATGCAGGCAGCGGCCTGGCTGTCAACCGATGCAGTCTGGAGCGGGTGAATACGACTTCTGCGGCCAGTGTCTTACCGGAGCCGCCTTATCTGCGTCTGCAGTATCTCGAGGGGAGAAGCCTGGAAGAACTGCTTGACGAATGTCTGGCATGGAATGATGTGGAAGGTTTTCAGAATCTGTTTGACGAGTATCTGAAACGGATCGCCTGGGGCGAGGAGAAGCCGGTCGCTGATTATGATCTGATTTTTGCGAATATTATTGTACCGGATGATGTTAATAACGCCTGGAATGTTATTGATTTTGAATGGAGCTTTGAGAAGCAGATCGAGACGAGGCAGATTGCTTTCCGGGCAGTCTATTGCTATCTGCTGGAAAGTGAAAAAAGAAATCAATTAAATCTTGATTTAATTATGAAGAAACTTGAAATCGATCAGGCTGAAGCGGAACAGTATCGCAGACTGGAAATGAAATTTCAGAAATATGTGACCGGCAGGAATCTGTCTATGGCGGAGATAAGGGAGGCGATCGGCTTTCCTGTCTATACGGTGGAGGATTTCTGCAGGGGACAGGAGCCCGGCGCGCAGAAAGACCGCGTGCAGATCTATGAGGATACAGGCAGCGGATTTAACGAGGAGCAGTCGTTCTTTCCGGACGAACTGTCGGAACAGGTCCGCGTTACGCCCGAAGGCGTGACGGAACTGGAGGTGACCGTTCCGGGCGGAAGAAGCGCGCTGCGGATTGATCCGTGCAGCGATTATTGTATCGTGTATATACGCGAGATGAAATACAACGGCGTACCGGTTCCGTGGAAAGGCAGACAGATACAGGTCAACGGGTTTAAAGTCGGCGATAATACCTATGCCTTTCCCACTGCAGACCCGAATATCACGGTATCGCTGGCAGGTCTTGCCGGGGAAGAGAACAATCTGCTGCAGGCGGCGATGGAAGTGACCAGACTGCCGGAGGAGACGGTAAAACATATGCAGAAAAGGGGACTGTTTTGACATATGAGCGGACGAACGAAATGCTATGACTGGACAGCTTATTATGAAACCGCATATGAGACTGCGCGCAGGAATAACAGTACGCTGGCGGGAAAGATCGGGGATGCGCAGAGACGGCAGGAAGATTTGAACGATAACTTAAACCGTATCTATGCAAGCCCGTTCTGGAAGATGACGGCGCCTTTTCGCAGATTGTACCGCGCTGTGAAAGGAGAGCGGCACCGCGCCGGGAGTATGGATATGACGCCGGCGGCGGATCCCTGTCTCTCCCGCTATGCAGAAGAGATACTTCTGCAGGAGCACCCTTATGCGGAATGGATCAGACGGGAAAATAACAATAGTTATAATGACGGTGGTTATAGACATGCCGTGGAAACTCCGATAGAAGTGAATGGATGGATAACGATTGATATTCCACAGACTGATATCGTCGTTTTGGCGTGTGGGAAGGGTATTCTCGATAACAGATGTCTGGATGAAATTAAATCCTGTTTTAGCCAAAACAGGACTTGCAAAATTGCTTATGCGGATGAAGATTTTTATTGGGAAGATCTGTCCTGCCGTATGCATCCGTGGTTCAAACCGTGCTATTCGCCGGACACGATGATGGCATATAATTATTGGGGACATCTGCTGGCAGTCAGGAAGGGATTTATAGATGACTTACCGTTCGAGGTCACGGGAAAAAAAGCAGAGCAAGGAGCGGATCAACCGGTCTGGTACTATGATCTGTGCCTGCATTTGGAAGAAGCGGCAGGCAGGCGGTGCAGGCTTGAAAGCGTACCGCTGCATGAGGGAATCCGTCATATAGACGGCGTGTTCTATCACAGACTGTATGAGCCTTCCGGGGAGGCGAAGCAGGAACTGGCAGCGTGCACGGACAGGGAAGAGAGATTCCGGCTAGCCCGGCAGCTTCTGAAAGCAGAATTAGAAAACGGATGTTATATTGAGGGCGCGGGAAAAGAATGTGTGTCCGTGCGGGAACGGGCGCTTGCCAGACGGGGTGTTAAGGGCGTTCTGGCGAGCGGACAGGAGCCGGATCTGTATCACGTGATCTACGACACTTCCATTTCCGGAAGGGAACGCTGCGTCCGGGCGCAGAGTGAAGTCAGACAGATTCCGCCGCACTATCTGGTTTCCGTTGTGATTCCCTCCAAAGATCATCCGGAGGTTCTGGAGCGGTGTCTGAAGTCATTTCGGGAGAAGACTGACTACCGCTACTATGAGTGGATCGTGGTGGATAACGGCAGCAATGATGAAAACCGCGCGAAGATGGAACTGCTGCGGAAAAAATACGGTTTTACCTATCTCTATGAGCCCATGCCGTTTAATTTTTCTAAAATGTGCAATATGGGTGTGGCACAGGCGGGTGGCGATCTGATCCTGCTGCTGAATGATGATATCGAGATCATAGAGCGCAGCTGGCTGCGCCGCATGGCAGGACAGGCGCTGCAGCCGCATGCCGGGGCGGTGGGAGCGAAGCTGTGGTACGCGAATACGCAGAATATTCAGCATGCAGGCATCACGAATCTGCAGATCGGACCGTCTCATAAACTGATCACATTTCCGGACGACAGGGATTACTATTACGGACGGAACAGAATAACGTATGATATGATTGGCGTGACGGCGGCGTGTCTCATGGTAAGCCGCAAGAAATATGAAGAAGTGGGCGGACTGGATGAGACCATGGCAGTCGCCTATAATGATGTGGACTTCTGTTTCAAATTGATAGAGGCGGGATATTACAATATACAGCGCAACGATGCGGTGCTGTATCATCATGAGTCTCTCAGCCGCGGTCTGGACGAACAGGATGAGGAGAAATGGAAGCGGCTTCTTGCGGAGAAGGAGGACCTGTACAGCAGGCATCCGCAGATGAACGGGAGTGATCCGTTCTATCACAGGGCGTTGATCGACAATGCTTCGGATTATGTGTGCAATTATAAGTTCCCATATGAGGAACATCTGTTGACGGCGCCCGTGGAACCGATGCAGGATTGGATGACTAATAAAGTCAATAAGGGGCTTCTGCGGCTGACTGTGGACAGGGCAGAACTACAGCACAAAATACATGCCGATGAGCCTGACATTGTGTGGATTATGGGGTGGTGTTATGTGCCCGGGATGGATAATGCGTGTTATGATAAGCGTGTTCTGCTCCGGCGGGATGATTTGCCCGGCAGCGGGAGAGGCGGCAGCGCCGCGGATTACTCTGCCGTGCCATCGAACTGGCACCGTAGAGACGTGGAGGCGATTCTGCCGACGGAACACAATATCGGTCTGGCCGGTTTCGTGCTGCGGATTCGTCGGGAGGATCTGCCGGAGGGAACATACCGCGTCGGCATGCTGTGCACGGGCAGACAGGGAGAGCAGCTGCTGGCATGGAGCGATAAGACGTGTACGGTATCGATGCCGGAAGCGGCCGGTGCAGCCGGATGAGGGTATATGTCGGCATGTCATCGCAGTAAAATGCCCTGACATGGATTATGCATGAAATGTTCGTGCAGGGCAGCAGCGTCTTCTGAACATTTAAAGCAAGGAAAGGATGTTACATGGAACAGAAAGAACTGGAGCAGCTTACGGAGGAGGAGAGACTCCGTTATTATAAGGCAGCCTATGAGCGGGAGCGGGATAAAGGCCGCGTTCTGGCGGACAAGCTGGCGCAGACCGAGCAGCAGGGCGCGGTTCTGGAGGAAAAACTGCATCGCATCAAGGGCAGTGTGCTCTGGCGGATATCCAAGCCGCTGCGCATGGCGGTACACTGGGGGCGCCGGACGAAGCAGAGGATTGGCCAATACGGCAGTCTGAAAGGGATTGCCCGCAAGCTGGATGCGAAGAAGATCGAACTAAAAGCACGCGCGCAGCATGGTACGGCGAGTTTTCCGGATGCGGAGGAAGCCGCAAGGCAGCGGGAGACGAAGTTTTGCAGAAATATCCGGTTCAGCATTCTGGTGCCTCTCTATAATACGCCGGAGAAGTTTCTACGGCAGGCAATCGATTCCGTGCGGGCGCAGACCTACGGCGGCTGGCAGTTGTGTCTGGCTGACGGTTCCGACGCGGAGCACGGTGATGTGGAACGGATCTGCAGGGAGTATGCATCAGAGGATACCCGCATCTACTACAGGAAACTTCCGTCTAATGAAGGAATATCCGGCAACACCAATGCGTGCCTGAGTATGGCTTCAGGTGATTATATCGCGCTTTTCGACCACGATGATGTGCTGCATCCGGGTGTACTCTATGAATACATGAAGGTCATCTGCGACCGCGGTGCAGATTATATCTATTGTGATGAGGCGACCTTTAAAGGCAGTAAAACGATTGACGACATGATCACTCTGCATTTTAAACCGGATTTTGCGCCGGATAATCTGCGGGCAAATAATTATATCTGCCATTTCAGCGCTTTTGACAGAAGGCTGTTAGACGGGACGGAGTTGTTTCGTCCGGAGTTCGACGGCAGTCAGGATCATGACATGATCCTGCGGCTTACAAGCCGGGCGAAGTGTATCGTGCACGTGCCGAAGCTGCTCTATTACTGGCGTTCCCATGCCGGCAGTGTGGCGGCGGATATCAGCGCCAAGAGTTATGCCATCGAGGCGGCTAAGGGTGCAGTTGCAGCACACCTGCGGGAGCAGGGCTATAAGAACTTTGAGATCACCTCCACGAAGGCCTTTGAGACGATTTTCCAGATCAAATATGAGATACAGGGTAATCCCGGGGTGAGTATCGTGATTCCGAACAAGGATCATGTCGAAGATCTGAAGCGCTGTATCGATTCGGTTGTGAAGAAAAGTACCTACGATAATTATGAGATTATCGTGGTGGAAAACAACAGCGTTACGGAAGAGATTTTTGAATATTATAAGGAAATACAGAAAAACCAGCATATCAGGGTGATCACCTATGAGGGAGATTTTAATTATTCGAAGATCAATAATCTGGGGGTATCTCATGCGCAAGGCGAATATATTCTGCTGCTGAACAATGATACGCAGGTGATCACGCTGGACTGGATCGAAGAGATGCTCATGTATGCGCAGCGGGATGATGTGGGTGCGGTAGGCGCGAAGCTCTACTATGAAGACAGGACGATCCAGCATGCAGGCGTTGTGCTGGGGCTGGGACAGCACAGGACCGCAGGGCACAGCCACTATCGTGTGGCCAGCAATAATCTCGGCTATATGGGGCGGCTGTGCTATGCGCAGAACGTGATGGCGGTGACGGGTGCGTGCCTGATGATGCGCAAGGCTGTGTTTGAAAGTCTGGGCGGTCTGGACGACAACTTTGCGGTGTCGTTAAACGACGTGGACCTGTGCATCCGCGCGTGGAAGGCGGGATATGTCAATGTGTTTACGCCGTTTGCGGAGCTGTATCATTTCGAGTCCGTGTCCAGAGGGCTGGACGATCAGGGGGAGAAAGCGGAGCGGTACAATAAGGAGTCTGAGGCCTTCCGCCGGAAATGGAAAGAGGTGCTGAAAGCGGGAGACCCTTATTATAATCCGAATTTCTCGTTGGACAGGAGCGATTTCGCGCTGAGGGTGTAGCACGGTCAAATTTCCAAAAAATGTTTACGGAAGCCTTCCTGTTGTGCTAAAATGAGCATGATTGATTAACTTTATTTTAATAATATTGAAGTATGAGATAATTATTATGTGAAACGGAGGTAAACCATGGGCTACAAAGAACAATTCGACTTTTGGGTAGAAGACTCCTATTTTGACGATGCGACCAAGCAGGAGCTTCTGGCGATCAGAAATGATGAGAAGGAGATCGAGGATCGGTTTTACAAGGATCTTGCTTTCGGCACCGGCGGTCTGCGCGGCGTGATCGGCGCGGGTACGAACCGCATGAATATCTATACGGTTCGCAAAGCGACACAGGGGCTTGCCAACTATATAAAGAAACAGGGTGGAGAGGATAAAGGCGTTGCGATCGCCTATGATTCCAGAAGAAAATCTCCTGAGTTTGCGGATGAGGCGGCGCTCTGTCTTGCGGCGAACGGCATCAAGGCATACGTGTTTGACGCGCTGAGGCCTACACCGGAATTATCCTTTGCGCTTAGAGAACTGGGCTGTATATCGGGTATCGTGATCACTGCGAGCCATAACCCGCCGGAATATAACGGCTATAAATGCTACTGGGAGGACGGCGCACAGGTAACCGCACCGAAAGATCAGGAGATTATCACAGAAGTGAATAATGTGACGGATTATCACACCGTAAAGACCATGGATAAGGAAGAGGCGAAGAAAGCCGGACTCTACGTGGTGATTGGCAAAGAGATCGACGATAAGTACATGGTCCAACTCAAGAAACAGATCATTCATCCGGATGTGATCAAGGATATGGCGGAGGATATGAAGATTGTTTATTCCCCGTTTAACGGGACAGGCAATGTGCCGGTCAGAAGAATCCTTTCCGAGCTTGGCTTTAAGAACGTATATGTCGTTCCCGAGCAGGAGATGCCGGACCCGGATTTCACGACGCTGGAGTACCCGAATCCGGAGGACCCCAAGGCATTTACGCTGGCGCTTAAACTGGCAAAGGAGAAGAACGCCGACATCGTGCTGGCGACCGATCCCGACGCGGACAGACTGGGAATCTATGCGCTTGACACGAAATCCGGCGAGTATGTTCCCTTTACGGGCAATATGTCCGGTATGCTGATCGCGGAGTACATCTTAAGAGAGAGAACGGCTACAGGCAGCATGCCTGAGAATCCGGCACTTGTTACGACGATCGTTACCACGAATATGGCGCGTGCGATCGCGGAAGATTATAAAGTAAGATTTATCGAAGTACTGACGGGCTTCAAATTCATCGGTGAACAGATCAAGCTCTTCGAGCAGACAGGCTCCAACAATTATGTGTTTGGCCTGGAAGAGAGTTACGGCTGTCTTGCCGGAACTCATGCCAGAGACAAGGATGCCATCGTTGCGGTTATGTGCCTGTGCGAGATGGCGGCATGGTGCAAGAAGAACGGCAAGACCGTATGGGATCAGATGATCACGCTCTATGAGAAATACGGTTACTTCAAGGAGAGTCAGTATTCCATCACCATGAAGGGAATCGACGGCGCCAAGGAGATCGAGGAGCTGATGAACAAGCTCAGAAATGATCCGCCGAAGAAGTTCGGCGATCTGAAGGTGAAAGAGTTCAGAGACTATACCACAGGCAGGACGCTGAATCTGGAGACGGGAGAGACAGGCGAAACCGGGCTTCCGAAGTCCAACGTGCTTTACTTCGACCTGACCAACGATTCCTGGTGCTGCGCCCGTCCTTCCGGTACGGAGCCGAAGATCAAGTTCTACATGGGCGTGAAGGGCACAAGCCTTGAAGACGCAGAGAATAAGCTGAATAAATTGACACAGGATCTGAAAGCATATCTCTAGGAGCAGGGAAATGCGGCCGGTGAATCTCATAAGGATGCCGGAGAAGATCAAGAATGCGGTGAAGATCGCCCTGCGCAGAGCAGGGCGATGATCATTTAGGGCCACGGCCGGTGTAAGCGGCATGATAGAATTACCAGCGTGCATACGGATACGTCACGGAGATCAGATATGGGAAATAGAATATGCAGGATCAGTAATTTCAGGAAAGCCGTTCAGTATCTTCAGAAAAACGGGATACGTCACGCATATTACGCGGCCAGAGAACGGATCGAAGAAGAGCGGAAGGCGGATTATTTCTACAGGGAGCCGACGGCGGAGCAGCTGGCCGCGCAACGGGCACAGACGGCGGCCGGCCGGGAACAGTTCAGTATTGTGGTGCCGGCCTATGAGACGAAGGAGCAGTTCTTGCGTGAGATGATAGAATCCGTGTGCAGACAGAGCTATCCGGTGTGGGAACTGATCATCGTAGATGCGAGTGCCGGCGATACTGTGGAGAAGACTGTGGGAGAGATTGCGGCACGGACCGGTGAGAACCGCATCAGGTACAGCCGCCTGACAGAGAATAGAGGTATATCCGATAACACCAACGCGGGAATCGCTATGGCGTCGGGGGAATATATTGCGCTGCTCGACCATGATGATCTGCTGGCGCCGGATGCCCTGTATCATATGGTGTCGGCAGTTCGTAGTGCAAAACAGCAGGGGATAACGCCGGCGCTTCTATACACGGACGAAGACAAATACGATAGCAGCAGTTGCTATTTTATGGCTCCGAACAAGAAAGAGAAATTCAATCTGGATTTAATTTTATCAAATAATTACGTGTGTCACTTTATGGCGGTAGAGGCAAAACTCATGAAAAGTCTGCTGCTGCGCAGAAAGTATGACGGCGCACAGGATTATGACCTGGTGCTTCGGGTGATCGACCGGTTGTATGGAGAGACGCTGACCGGCGATTTGCCGGGTGAGGTCATACACATACCGAAAGTGCTGTATCATTGGCGTTGCCATGCGGATTCAACGGCGGATAACACGGCCAGCAAAACATATGCCTATGAGGCCGGGAGGGAAGCGCTTGCCGATTTCGGCAACAGGCGGGGCTGGAACATTACGGTCGGGCACAGCCTGCATTTGGGGTTCTATGAAATCACTTATCTGCCGGATATTCTGACAGCCAGACCGGATATCGGGATCGTCGGCGGCAGGATTCTGGGTGCCGGCGGCAGGATCTGCGGCGGCGCGATGGATGATACAGGCGCCTGTCTCTATGAGGGTCTGCATAAGGAGTACAGCGGCGGCTATACCCACCGGGCGGCGCTGAAGCAGGATGTGGCGGCGGCAGACCCGCGCTGTATGCAGGTCAGAGAGGAACTGCGGGAAGTTTTTACACAGATCACGGGGATTCCCTATGAGGAGAAAACGATTTGCTGTAAGACGCGCGGCGGGCGCAGACAGGTGCGGATCGCGGATGTGTCACGGCTGGTCTGTGATGAGACAGGATACCGCAAGCTTGGTATGGAACTGGGACGCGCGGCGGCAAGCCGGGGATATCGGGTGTTATGGGATCCTGAGATTTGTGTGTGAGAGGAAGCAGCCTTGCAGTTTCCCCTCACCGAAGAATGTCCGGGAGACGGGCATTCTCTGCAGTTAGCGGGGGACTTATGGGATACCTGCGGGAAGGGTATGGTGAAGAAGGTATGGGACAAAGGATACGCTCTACAATCGTGATTCCGAATTATAACGGGATTGCCTATATAGAGAAATGCCTGCGTTCTCTGGAGGGAGAACCGGCAAGGATCATCGTGGTGGATAACGGTTCTACGGACGGCAGCAGGGAGGCTGTGCAGCAGTTTCCGGGGGCGGAACTGATTTGTCTTGATCAGAATTATGGATTCTGCAGAGCGGTTAACGAGGGCATAGCGGCCAGCGATACGGCGTATGTCATCCTGTTAAATAATGATACGGAGGTACAGCGGGGCTTCGTGAGGGCGATGGAGCGGGCGATGGAGGGGCGCCCGGAGGTGTTTTCCGGTTCGGCGCAGATTCGCAGCATGCACGAACCTGACCTGATCGATGATGCGGGAGATTTCTACTGTGCGTTCGGATGGGCTTATGCCCGCGGCAAGGACAGACCGAAGGAGGGATATCAGCGCAGGGGCAGGATCTTTGCGGCCTGCGGCTGTGCGGCGATCTACAGGCGGAAGTTGTTTCGGGAGATCGGGGTTTTCGACGAGAATCATTTCGCTTATCTGGAAGATATTGATCTGGGGTATCGTGCCGGAATCTGCGGATATCATAATATTTATATTCCCGAAGCCGTGGTGTATCACGCGGGGAGCGCTGTCTCAGGCTCCAGGCACAACGGCTTTAAGGTAGACCTTTCTGCGAGAAACAGTGTATATCTGGCGTACAAGAATATGCCGCCGGCACAGCTTCTGCTGAATATGCCGCTTCTTCTGGCAGGGTTCGCGGTGAAGGCTGTTTTCTTCGTTAAGAAGGATCTGGGCACGGTCTATTGTAAGGGACTGTGTAAGGGGATCAGGCTGTGCGCATCCGATGCAGGCAGGGCATGCAGAGTGCGCTATAACAGGGAAAATCTACGCAGCTATATCCGTATACAGATGGAGTTATGGTATAATATATGGGGTTGTCTGCGGCGGTGATAACTACTGTTTGTATTTTCAGTCGAAATATTGTAAAATAATACTGTGGTTCAGCTCTATGACAATTTCGTGAATAATCTGAGTATAGAGATACTGTGACATGAGGCTTGCAACATGATTAAAGATAATCAGAAATATTTTAACAGACTGCACGTCATCTTAGACGCCGTAGTAATAGCGGCTTCTTATTTGCTGGCCTGGTATATCAGATTTGCCAGCCCGATTTCTGACATCGACGCTTCCGTCGGTGTATATTCCATTGCTACATATTTTGAGATGCTGTACGTGATCGTGCCAGGTTATCTGATCCTGTATTATAATTTTAATCTGTACACGCCGAAGCGGGCCACGGTCCATAAATATGAGATACTCAACATTTTTCAGGCGAATGTGGTGGGACTGATCCTGCTGATGGCAGGCTGGTATCTGGTAGCGCAGATTCACTTTTCCAGAGCGATGATGGGGTATTTCTTCATTATCAACATTCTCTTTACGACGCTTGGTCGTTCTCTGATCCGCATGCTGCTGCAATATTTCCGGGAAAAAGGGTACAATCTGAAATATATTCTGCTGGTCGGGTATTCCCGCGCGGCAGAGGAATATATCAACCGTATCAATGCCAATCCCCAGTGGGGATATGTGGTAAGAGGGATTCTTGACGACAGCGTACCCAGCGGCACGCTGTATAAGGGTGTGAAAGTAGTGGGTACGATCGAGAACCTGCTCTATATACTGCCGCAGAATAAACTGGACGAGATTGCGATTACGCTGCCGCTGAAAGATTATGACAATCTGGAGCATATCGTGGATATCTGTGAGAAATCGGGTGTCCATACCAAATTTATTCCGGATTATAACAGTATGTTTCCGAGCCGTCCCTACACGGAGGATCTGATGGGACTGCCGGTGATCAATATCCGGTATGTGCCGCTCACGAATACGCTCAACTGGATCTCCAAACGTGTGGTGGACGTTGCGGCTGCATTAGCCGGTCTGGTGGTATCTTCCCCGGTCATGCTCCTTGCGGCGGTCGCGATCGGTTGTACCTCGAGGGGACCGGTCATTTTTAAGCAGGAACGGATCGGACTGCATAATAAACCTTTTAAGATGTATAAGTTTCGCACCATGGAGGTGCAGAAGCCGTCCATGGAACAGCAGGGGTGGACGACGAAAGACGATCCGCGTGTTACGCGGGTGGGTAAATTCCTGCGCAGGACCAGCATTGATGAACTTCCGCAGCTTTTTAATATTCTTAAGGGCGACATGAGCGTGGTGGGTCCCAGACCGGAACGCCCGCAGTTTGTGGAGAAGTTTAAGGAAGAGATTCCCCGTTATATGGTCAAACATCAGGTCAGGCCGGGACTCACCGGCTGGGCGCAGATCAATGGCTACCGCGGTGATACTTCCATTAAGCGCAGGATCGAGTACGATATCTTCTATATTGAGAACTGGACGATGTCCTTTGACATCAAGATTATGTTTTTGACGATATTCAAGGGCTTTATTAATAAAAACGCCTACTAGTGAGATACTAATCGGAAGAACACGGAATTATTAAGAAAATAGAAAGATTTACGGAATAAATGCTGATTTAGTTGCAATTATGTCAAGATATAGTATAATCATAGTTGGGCTTGCGCTACAGCTTGATTTTTATGCTGCAGTGTGAGAAAATATAAGACAGGCTACGGTTCGGCGGAAGGCCGAACTGCTGCGCTGAGTATCATTTACGACGATGTTTAAACCAAGGGAGTACGACGTATGGCTAAATATTATGAAGATGAAGATGATTATGAATATGAACGTCCGAGAAAGAAATCTTCCTCAGGAAGCGGGAAACGGAACGGGGGAAGCAGAAGCGGCGGTGGTCATCCTTCCGGCAGGAAAGGTTCCGGTAAGAAACCTTCCGGGAAGAAGCAGCAGGCTAAGAAGCAACGCAGAAGAATCATTATATTTGTGATAGAGATCATTATCCTTGTAATCGCGGTGTTTGTCCTGTATGCGACGATGTCGGCCAGCAAGAGCGGCAAGGTTAAGATCGATGATGACGACATCATTATCAACGATACGGTCAAAAAGGCGGAGGAGACGACCATGAAGGGCTATCGGAATATTGCCCTGTTCGGTGTGGATTCCACATCCGGTGCACTGACGAAGAGTACGCGAAGCGACACGATTATGATCGCATCCATCAATCAGGACACGGGAGAATGTAAACTTGTATCGGTATACCGTGATACGTACCTGAACCTGAGTAATGATACGTACAATAAATGTAATGCGGCATACGCGAAGGGCGGTCCGGAGATGGCGATCAGTATGCTGAATATGAATCTGGACATGAACATTACGGATTTCGTTACCGTAGGTTTTGCCGGACTTACGGACACGATCGATGCGCTGGGCGGCGTATACATCGATGTGGACGATTCGGAGATCAACCATCTGAACAACTATCAGCTCTGTATTGCTGAAGACTTGAAACGCTCCTACACACCAGTTTCCTCTACAGGCTATCAGCTTCTGGACGGTCTGCAGGCGACGGGTTACTGCCGTATCCGTTATACGGCCGGCGATGATTTCAAGCGTGCGGAGAGACAGCGTGAGGTTCTGGCTGCAGTGGCGGATCAGGCGAAGAAAGCATCGCTTCCGAAGCTGACGGAAACAGCGAACTCCGTATTCGAAGAGACTTATACTTCCCTTGATCTGTCGGAGATCGTGGAGATGTTAGGCAATGTGGGCAGTTACTATATATCCGATACGGCGGGATTCCCGCAGGAGTCAAACCGTACTACCGGCACGGTCGGTTCCAAGGGTTCCTGTGTCATTCCGGTGAGTCTGGAGGACAATGTTAAATGGCTGCACCAGTTCCTGTTTAACGATTATGAGTATGAACCTTCCGCGCGTGTGAAGGAATGCAGTGATAAGATTTATTCTGATACTAACGGATATTTGAAGAAATGATAATGGAGCAAAGGGGCCTGTTATTAGAGGCCCCTTTATCTGTAGGAGAGAGAAGCGTGGATAAAGTAGATGTTATCATCCCCGCATATAAGCCCGATCACAAGTTCGTGATGCTGATCGAACGACTGGAGAGACAGAGTGTTCCGGTAAACAGGATCATCGTTATGAATACCGAGCAGAAATATTTTGACAGGCTGTTATACGGTACCTCTTATCAACAAAATTACCGGAATGTGGTTGTAAAACACATATCGAAGCGGGAGTTTGATCACGGTAAAACAAGAAACCGCGGGGTACAGCTTTCTGATGCGGATTATTTTATTATGATGACGGATGATGCTGTTCCGGCGGATGAGTATATGGTCGAAGAACTGCTTAAGCAGCTTCAGGGGGAGCGTGTGGCGGCAGCGTATGCGAGACAGCTTGCGGGCGAGGGCAGCAGTGAGATCGAGAAGTATACGAGGAACTTCAATTATCCGGGCGTGTCGTCGGTCAAGACAAAGGCGGATCTCGAGACGCTTGGCATTAAGACTTTCTTCTGCTCTAATGTGTGTGCGGCATACAACAGGGAAATATTTGATACACTGGGCGGGTTTATTCAGCATACGATATTTAATGAGGATATGATCTATGCCGCGAAGGCTGTGGAAGCGGGATATGGTATTGCATATGCCGCGGAGGCAAAAGTATATCACTCCCATCATTACGGCTGCAGGGAGCAGTTTCACAGAAATTTTGATCTGGGTGTCTCACAGGCGCAGCATCCGGAGGTGTTTGCGGCCTATCCGGCAGAGTCGGAGGGCTTACGTCTGGTCAGACAGACGGCGGGGTATCTGCGCAGGAAAGGACTCAGACGGCAGATTCCCTATCTTCTCATCCAGAGCGGATTTAAGTACATAGGATATTTTCTTGGAAGGCACTATCAGATGCTGCCGGGTAAAGCAGTAGTCGCCATGTCTTCCAATAAAGAGTATTGGCGGTAGGACCATGCGGTGTCTGTGCGCACCGGACACAGACCTGATCATAAAGCGGCAACGTGCGCGGATATTTATAGACTATGCAGGAATGGAGAGATTAGTATGTGTGGAATCGTAGGTTATATCGGAACGAAACAGGCTGCCCCGATTATATTGGACGGACTATCCAAGCTGGAGTACCGTGGATATGATTCGGCAGGTATGGCAATCTATGACGGCGGGAAAATCAATATTACGAAGTCGGTTGGAAGACTGAAAGTACTGGAGAATCTGACGCATGGCGGCGAGACTATGCCCGGGACCTGCGGCATAGGGCATACCAGATGGGCGACACACGGCGTTCCCAGCGATACGAATGCACATCCCCATTTTAATATGGCAGAGACGATTACCGTGGTACATAACGGTATTATCGAGAATTATCTGCAGCTTCGGCAGATGTTGACAGATAAGGGATATCATTTTGTCTCTGAGACGGATACGGAGGTGCTGGCGCATCTGCTTGATTACTATTATAAGGGAAACCCGCTCGAGGCGGTGACGAAAGTACTGCACCGTGTGGAGGGGTCTTATGCGCTGGGGATTCTCTTTGCGGACTGCCCGGATCAGGTCTTTGCGGCGAGAAAAGATTCCCCGCTGATCGTAGGGCAGAATGATGACGGATGCTTCATTGCTTCCGATGTTCCTGCCATCTTAAAATATACGAGGAAAGTTTATTACGTGGACAATCAGGAAGTGGTGCGTCTGCGTGCGGATCATATGCATTTCTATACGGTGGATGAGGAAGAGACGAGCAAGGAACCGGTCACCATCGAATGGGATGCCAATGCGGCGGAGAAGGCGGGATATGAGCATTTCATGCTGAAGGAAATGTATGAGCAGCCCAAGACTGTGACGGATACACTTATGCCGCGAATACGTGACAACAATATCGTGATAGAAGAGTTGAATATGACGGATGACGAGATTGCAGCGATCCGTAAGATTCATATTGTGGCATGCGGTTCGGCATACCACGCAGGCGTGACAGGCAAATACGTGATTGAGGGTCTGGCGCGTGTTCCGGTTGAGGTAGACCTGGCGTCAGAGTTCCGGTACCGCAACCCGATTCTCGAGGAGGGCGCTATGGTAGTGGTGATCAGCCAGTCCGGCGAGACGGCGGATACGCTGGCGGCGCTTAGGGAGTCTAAGGCACGCGGATTTAAAGTGCTGGGAATTGTCAACGTCGTGGGAAGTTCGATTGCCAGAGAAGCGGATAATGTCATGTATACATGGGCGGGACCGGAGATTGCCGTGGCGACTACGAAGGCTTACAGCGCGCAGCTGATCGCCCTGTATCTGCTGGCGATCAAGATGGGCAGAGTGCGCGGGCAGATCGACGATAAGACTTATGCTTCTCTTCTGGGAGATTTAAAGTGCCTGCCGGATCAGATCGAGATGCTTCTGAATAATAAACTGAAAATACAGAAATTTGCCAACCGGTATATCGGTGCCAAGGATGTGTTCTTCATCGGCAGGGGGATTGACTATGCGATTTCGCTCGAAGGTTCCCTGAAATTGAAGGAGATTTCTTATATTCATTCCGAGGCTTATGCGGCCGGAGAATTAAAGCACGGAACGATCTCGCTGATTGAAGAGGGAACGCTTGTTGCGGCAGTCTCTACACAGCCGGAACTGTATGCCAAGACGATCAGTAATATGGTAGAGGTCAAGGCAAGGGGTGCGTTCGTGCTGGCAGTCACCTGTGAGGAGAACAAGGAGATCGAGAAGGCGGCGGATTATGTGATCTATATTCCGGAAACGAATCCGCATTTTGCCAATTCGCTGGCGATCATACCGCTGCAGCTGTTCGGATACTATGTGTCCGTGGGCAAGGGATGCGACGTGGATAAGCCGAGAAATCTGGCAAAGTCGGTGACGGTGGAGTAGCAGCGTGAATGAAAATACCATTCCCAGCGTGAGAAAAGCACTCACGCGGAAGAACCGTCCGCAGAGCGGACTTGCTGCAAGCAGCATTCTTCCCACATTCTGTGATTCCGCAAAGCTGAATCATGGCGGTTAGTAGAAAAACGCCTCATTCTGTATAACAACAGGATGAGGCGTTAAAAAAACACAAATTTCATAAATTTTTATCACAATTTATACACAATTAGATACTATACTGACTTCAAGGTCAAAGAAAAACGGTGAGAAACCGGATCACATACATGGAAAGGAGCAAACGCTATGTACGATAATAACAACTATCCAAACACAAATACCGGATCGACAGGCGGCGATCAGAATCAGACAGCGCAGAATCAGATACAGAACCAAAACGGGAGTGCCTCTGACAGCAGTTATCAGAACGGAAACTTTTCGAATGGAAACCTGCAAAACGGCAATCCATACGGCAGTGGCGGCGGGGAATATTACAGGAATGTATATCCGAATAACACCTATTCGCAGGGAACGCAGCGAAGTCCGTATGAAAACCGTACCGGAAGCTATCAGTACGGCAATACGTATCCGAATGATTATACGCAGGCGGGCACACAGACGGAACAAAGGAAGGCGAAGCCCAAGAAGGATAAGAAACCGTTTAAAGGCAGCTATCTGAAGAAAGCACTGGTCTGCGTATCACTGGGGCTGTTGTTCGGCGTATTTGCTGGACTCGGCGTATGGGGTGTACAGGCACTGACAGGAATGTCAGATAATGGCCGTGCAGAGGCGGAGACCACACCGGCGGCGGAAACGATGTCGGAAGGTCTTACTTCCGAAAATGCTGCAGCACAGAAAACAGACGGGAACGGTAATACGGCAACGAACGGACTGCATGTGACACAGAGTGTTACCCCGAGTGCGGTGGATGTTTCGGAGGTGGTGAAGGAAGTCATGCCTGCCATTGTATCGATCAACAACCATTATGCGGAGACGATGTCCTGGTTCGGGCAGCAGTATGTCAATGAGGCGGACGCCAGTGGTTCCGGCATTATTGTAGGACAGAATGACACGGAACTTCTGATTGCGACGAACTACCATGTGATCTCGGATACCGAGGGACTGACGGTACAGTTCGTGGAGGGAAGCGAAGCGGAGGCGGCAGTGAAAGGTACGGACGCCAAGATGGATCTGGCAGTCATTGCGGTTAAGATTGATGATATTGACAAGGCTGCTTTAAATGAGATCGCGGTAGCGACGCTGGGAGACTCCGATTCACTGGTAGTCGGGGAGCCTGCGATTGCCATCGGCAATTCTCTCGGCTATGGCCAATCTGTCACGACAGGCGTGATCAGTGCGCTTGACAGGACGATCGAATTGTCAGACGGTGCAGACGGTACTTTTATCCAGACAGATGCGGCGATCAACCCGGGTAATTCGGGCGGCGCGCTTCTGAATATGAAGGGTGAAGTGATCGGAATCAATTCCAACAAGATTGGCGGCAGTGCGATAGAAGGTATGGGATACGCCATTCCCATCTCTGCGGCAAGTCCGATCATCGCAGAACTGATGTTGAAGGAAACCAAGAATAAGGTGGCGGAAGACGAGAGAGGATATCTCGGCATCTCCGGAATCACGGTCACGGAGTATGTGATTGAAGCGTACGATATGCCGGAAGGCGTCTATATCTCACAGGTCTATGAGAATACGGCAGCGGCTGCTGCGGGACTGCGCAAGGGTGATATTATCACGGCATTTGACGGTGAGCGGATTACTTCCATGGATGAACTGCAGAGAGAACTGGAATTCCATGCCATGGGCGATACGGTTGATGTCACGGTTATGTCAGTGGGGATTCAGGGATACGCCGAGATGACGGTACAGCTGACGCTGGGTAAAATAGAGAATAAACAGAGATAAAGGGAGGGCGGCCGTAAGGCTGCCTTTCGTGTTTAGAAATTGTTTACTTGTGGGATGCCTCTTTTTATACTATGATTAAAAAGGAAGAGGGGAATCGAATATCAGAATATAAGCGGAGGCTGAGGATGAATAACGACAGACATGATGATATAAACGGAACCGTTACGGAAGATGAGAACAGAACGTACGATTTCAGGGAATTGGAAGACGGCGCGGAACAAAGAGAAGCGCTCAGAAGCATGAAGAAAGAGCAGAACGGGGAAACGGACGAAGGTCCGAAAGAAGAGCGGACCGGTGACAGAAAGCAGGAAATAAGCAGTGCAGACGATGAAATGCACAGTGATTACGAGGATGTCTGCTTTATCTGCCGCAGGCCGGAGAGCAAGGCCGGCAAGATGTTTCATCTGCCAAATCATATCTGTGTCTGTGATGACTGCATGCATAAAACGATGGATACCGTCAGCCAGTTTGACTATCAGGGTATGCTGAACCAGCCTACGATGTCTGATTTCAATAACGGTAAGGGATTTCCGAACATCAGCTTCGTCAATCTGGCAGATCTGCAGGGTGACGGCGGGATTCCGAACAAGCAGAAGCCGAAGAAAAAGAAGAAAGACAGCAGTAAGGCTGAGATTGATATCAGGAACATCATGCCGCCGCATAAGATCAAAGAGAAGCTGGATGAGTATGTGGTCGGGCAGGAGTATGCTAAAAAGGTGGTGTCCGTTGCAGTATATAACCACTATAAGAGAGTGGCGACCGGCACGATGGACGAGATCGAGATCGAGAAGTCCAACATGCTCATGATCGGTCCCACCGGATGCGGCAAGACCTATCTTGTCAAGACACTGGCAAGACTTCTGGATGTGCCCCTGGCGATTACAGATGCGACGTCACTGACGGAAGCCGGTTATATCGGCGATGATATCGAGAGCGTGGTGTCAAAGCTGCTGGCGGCGGCGGATAATGATGTGGAGCGCGCGGAACAGGGCATTATTTTTATTGACGAGATCGATAAGATCGCTAAGAAAAAAAATACCAACTCCCGTGATGTCAGCGGTGAGTCCGTACAGCAGGGGATGCTGAAACTGTTAGAGGGCGCGGAGGTGGAGGTGCCCGTGGGCGCTAATTCCAAGAACGCCATGGTGCCGCTTGCGACAGTGAATACGAGAAACATTCTGTTTATCTGCGGTGGTGCCTTTCCGGATTTAGAGGAAATTATTAAACAGAGATTAAATAAACGGACATCAATTGGATACAATGCCGAACTGCGGGATAAATATGATAAAGAAAAGAACATCCTGAAGATGGTTACTGTGGAGGATATCAAGAAATTCGGCATGATTCCCGAGTTTATCGGCCGGCTTCCGGTCGTCTTTACACTGGAGGGCTTAAGCAGGGATATGCTGGTAAAGATTCTTTCGGAGCCCAGAAATGCGATTCTGAAGCAGTACCAGAAGCTGCTGGAACTGGACGAAGTAAAGCTGGAGTTCGACCAGGGCGCACTGGAGGCGATTGCTGAGAAAGCGATGGAGAAGGATACAGGAGCCAGAGCGCTGCGCGCCATTATCGAAGAGTTTATGCTGGATATTATGTATGAGGTGCCCAAGGACGACAATATCGGCAGAGTGACGATTACCAGAGAATATATAGAGGGAAACGGCGGTCCGATCATCGATATCAGAAGCAACGCCATGGAACATCCGGACAAACTGAATGTGATTGAAGGGTAAAAGCGTTTTGCCTGCAGCATGATTGAGAACTTCGATTGTCAAAGGTGTGTATATCCTTGGCAATCGAAGGTATATTTTTTGAAACAATATAGTAGAGAGGTGAAAGTTATATCAGAAATTAATATATCGCATGTTATTGGAACGGGCTGCGTACAGAAATACCGTGTGCAGTGCGGGGAATCCTAATCAATAATAACAGAACAGGCAGTGAGAACATAATATAATAGGAAAATATGCAGAAAGAACAGCTAAATAATATCTTGCGTTATTGAAAATGCATATATTGAACTGGCTGTGATAACATATTATGACCTGCAGGGAGAAAATAATATCCAACGAGTTTGCTGATTTGATTACGGATTATGTAATGGCGGATGAATTGTCCGCAACATCGCCGATTGATTTTTGCTTTCATGAAATAGATGCGGGCTACGGTGTGGCGAATGTCAACCGGTCTATGATTCCGCCGGTTTCCGTCAGCGTATACGGTTATACGGCGATTCCGTCTGTATACGGGCTAATGCAGATAGAAGGCGGGACCGGCGCAGAGGTCTTCCAGCCGGAGAACCTGGCGGAGACGGGGAGTATCCGTGTGCAGAACCCGCCGTTATCTCTTCAGGGAGCCGGTGTTGTGCTCGGGTTTATAGATACCGGCATACGTTACGAGCTGGACGTATTCCGCCGGGAGGACGGCAGCAGCCGGATCATGGCGATCTGGGATCAGACGATTCAGGATGGAGAACCGCCGGAAGGGTTTCTGTACGGTACGGAATATACGCGTGCGGAAATAGACCGTGCGCTGCAGACACCGGTACCGGAACAGCTTGTACCTACCACGGATACAAACGGACACGGGACGCAGGTTGCGTCCGTAGCAGCGGGCAGTATATTAAATCAGGGATTAACATTCAGGGGTGCGGCGCCGCAGGCGGATATTGCAGTTGTTAAAGTCAAGGAGGCAAAGCAGTATCTGAAAGATTATTATCTGATTGCAGACGACGCGCTGGTCTATCAGGAGAATGATATTATGGAGGCGGTCAGCTATCTGGAACGAATGGCGATTGCCATGCACAGACCGGTGGTGATCGTGCTGGGAATCGGCACCAATCTGGGCAGCCATAACGGAACGTCGCCGCTGGCCTCTTACCTGAACAGCGTAGCCAACCGGAGAAGCCGCGCGATCGTCGTATGCGGTGGCAACGAGGGCGATAAAGAGCATCATTATGCGGGCACTGTGCCGGATGTAGTGGAACTGCGTGTGGCGGAGGAAACGAAGGGATTTTGCCTTGAACTCTGGGGTGCACTTCCGGACGCCTATGTGGCACGAATCCGGTCTCCGGGTGGAGAAACATCACAGGAGATCGACTTCCGCAGCAGAGAAAGCAGAGAGATCGACTTTATTTTTGAGAGAACGCGCATCTTCGTGAGCAATATGATTGTGGAACGTGATGCGGGAGAGCAGCTGATTTTTTTTCGGTTCGAGGACCCTACGCCCGGTATATGGAATCTTCGCATTTACTCTCCGGAGGACGGGCAGGAAGGCGGGACGGGTGGATTTCATATGTGGCTGCCGATTACGGAGTTCCTGGATACGGAAGTGGTTTTTCTGTCGCCAAATCCGAATGTGACATTGACAGAGCCGTCCAACGCGGAGCGGGTGATTACCATTTCGGCATACAACGGGTTATCGGGAAGCTGGTTTCCGGAGTCGGGCAGGGGGTATACGAAAAACGGCGGTATTAAACCGGATCTGTGTGCGCCGGGCGTAGATGTCTCCACGGTGCTCGGTCCCAAAACCGGTTCCTGCATGGCGGCTGCGCTTGCCGGCGGCTGCGCGGCACAGTTTATGGAGTGGGCGGTGGTGAACGGTTATGTACCCGGGGTGGAGAGCCGGGCGATCAAGAGTTTTCTGATCCGCGGCGCTGACAGGTCGGAGAATATCGTGTATCCGGATCGCCGGTGGGGCTTTGGCAAGCTGGATATCAACGGCACATTTGAGGTGCTGGCAAGGCTGACGTGAAGATTACAGTATTATATAAGAAGGGTAGGGGCTGGGTTAATCAGCCCCTTTTTTTAAAATTTTGTGTCTCTGGTTGGGCAAGGATCATTTCCGTAACTGTCCTTGTCTCGAATCTTTCCATCGCGTCCATGGATAACCACTTCGCTGCGCTGGTTAATGGCAAGATCGCGAGCGTAAGAAATGGCCTCTTTTTGAGTATTGAAATTCTTGGTTGCTCTAGGTGCGTTTTCTCGTTTTACTTGCCATAGCCCATTATTTGGTACGACATGTTGATTAGGCATTATTAAACTCCTTTCTATGCTGATGTAACGTAATAATGTTTCCAGGGAATTTTAACAGGATTGATATTTGCAAGAAATCGCACAATATCACGCCTGCCGTCGTAAGTAGGGATTCCGCGGGCGTTTTGCGCCATTAGTACAATCGGTATGTTGCCAAAAAAAGGAATAAAACTTGCGCGGATGTTCTCCTTGGCTGGGCTGGTAAGTGCAGATGACTTTACGGCTACGATTGCAAATGTAACACCTTGTTCAATAATTTTTGCACCATCAAATTCCATAGTAGTGCCCTCCTTTCGTCTATTTTTGAAAGGAAGAAATATTTTCAAAATGATTGCAATCTATATTAGAGTATGTTATTATTCAAATGCGACTTTGAATTTGTATATGCAAGTTCATTTTGAAAGGATGGTCAAAATGACCATCTTTTTTTCTTCCAAATTAGCACTTGGCGCCAAAGTGTGCTTTTACTATGGATATAGGATAGCACATATTGCAAAAGAAATCAATAGTAAAAGTGAAAAAATCACAAGAATGATACGATGGTTAATAAAAATGATAAAAAAATAGGATATATAAGTTGACAAGTGTGAATAATACACAATATAATGAATTTTGCTAACTGCAAAAGCTAATAGAAAGAGGGTAAAAAAATGTTGGTTGGATTTTCTGTAAGTAACTATAAATCATTTAAAGAAACACAAAGCATATCTTTTGTAGCGAGCAAAATTACCCGACATAAAGAACATGTTGCAATTAGGAACAACAGAAGAATTTTAAAGAGCGGATTAATATTTGGAGCAAATGCAGGTGGTAAAAGCAATCTTGTAAAAGCAATACGTTTTTCAAGAGAAATCATTGTAAATGGATTAGACCATGTAAATTTGAACAAAAGATATTTTAGAATTATCAATGAAATGTATACCGTGCCAGGGGTGTTTGAATACAGGATTATGATTGGAAATGTAGAATATTCATATGGCGTAGCTGTTTCATATAGCAAAAAAGTGGTATTGAGTGAATGGCTGGTAAGAATTAGCGATACAGGAGAGGAAACTTACTTGTTAAATCGTGTGGTCGGAGAAGATGGTATAAGCCATGCTACCAGTGAAGCCAGATTTGCAAATAAGGCTGAACAAAATAAAATGGATTTTTATTTGGAAGGGTTTGATGAAAGCATATCTGATGCATATAAGAAAAAAAGTATTCTCAGTGATATTGCACTTCGGGCCAATGAAAAAGAAGGTGTTTTTGCTGAAATAAAAAAAATATACAAGTGGTTTGACGATATGATAATTTTGTTTCCGACTTCTAAATACAATGGATTGAATGAGGTTGCGGCAAATGACCATAAGAAAGAATTTTTTTCAGCGCTTATGAAGTTTTTTGATACGGGAATTGATTTTGTCGGTGGGGAAAGTAAAGAAATGGATTTTGATAAAATCCTATATAATATTCCAAGAAGTGAAGCAGAAAAAATTAAAATTGACATATCAAATGCGGCGAGTGAGAGTCCGATTATGTTTAAGGTTGATGAACAAATATTTGAGCTTCATAAAGATGAGGACGGTAATATTGTTTACAATAAGCTGTTGCTGGATCATGGAAATTCGGATGATAAGTTTGAATATGCAGATGAATCAGACGGGACAAAGAGATTGTTTGATCTTATACCATTATATTACGAGAGCGCAGAGAGTGTTATTTTGATTGACGAAATTGATCGAAGTTTCCATACAAATTTAACAAGAAAATTTCTTGAGTTGTTTTATGATCTAACAGCAAATGAGGATTGCCAACTAATTGCAACGACCCATGATTCAAATCTTTTGGACTTGGACTTGCTGAGACAAGATGAGATTTGGTTTGTAGAACGTCAGGAAGACCATGCTTCAAAAGTATTTTCCTTGAATTTATTTAAGGAAAGATTTGATAAGAAAATTGAAAAAGAATACTTACTGGGTAGATACGGTGCGATTCCTATATTCGATGACAAAAATATACTGGAGGAAATCTGTGAAAAATAAATATAGATTAAGTTCTACAGTATATGAGAGGGAAGAGGAAAAGGATAAAATTGAACCGACAAAAATATTCTTTTTATCAGTGGAAGGAAATGCGACTGAAAAGGAATATTTTGAAGGCGTGTCTGCACACAGAAGGCGTTTAGGAATCAATGCAAAAGTTGACGTTGAAGTGCTAAAGAGGAGTAGCAAGGATACTGGAAGTGCGCCATTCCAAGTCATAGAGCTTCTGGAGGAGTATCTAAGGCTTAGAGAAAATGGAAACGAATCATTGATAAAAGATATACCGGTTGAGTTTGTGAAAAAATACGGAATAGAATTTATTCAGGATTATCTTGATGGAAAAGATACGATTTCCAGAAAAAGCAGAAATGCTTTCATAACAGAATTAATGAAGATAGGATATGATATAAATTATAGAAAGTATCTGCAGAACTATCGAAGTGATCTGGATGAATTTGGAATATTAATTGACAGGGATATGCAGACGCATTCCGAAATTAACATGTTAGATTGTATTCGTTACTGCAAAGAGAAAAATTATGCATGTTATATTGCAAACCCGTGTTTTGAGTTCTGGCTTTTGCTTCATTTGTCGGATGTTAAATCAGAATATGCGGATAAAATGGATATGATTATTGAAAACAAGAAAGTCTCAGCAGCACATACATTTGTGAGTAGAGAAGTGTCAAGGAAGGCACATCATACAAAAAGCGGGATTAATTTTCAAAAAAATTATATGCCATTTATAGATTTAGCAATTAAGAGAGCAAAAGAATTTGTTTCGGACGAAATAGAACTGGTTGATAACGTCGGTTGTAATGTTTGGAAGCTTTTAGAGAAGATGGAGAAGTACGGAAATTAGAAAAGATATGCCTTTGCGTAAGATATAAAAACACATGCAAATATCTTGAAAATGAAGCAGAAATGAGTTGATATACCGTAACCGCCAAATAATAATGCGGTCAGATAAAAAATTACCCCAGCCCTTTGCGAGTTGGAGTAATTCACTATAATTCACATGCGATTTTTGATAGATTGGAGTTTTTCACTCCAGGGTGCAAGCTCTGCGAGCTGATTATCAGTCATCTCTTTCGTTGGCCGACGTTCCAGCAGAAATTTCAGATATCCGTAAATGTTCAGGTCGTGCGCCTTTGCCATCTCAACCATTGCATAGACTACAGCACTGGCATTGGCTCCTTCTACAGAATCACTGAACAGCCAGTTCTTCCTGCCGACTGCAAACGGACGGATCGCGTTCTCGCTGAGATTGTTTGTGAAGCTGCAGCGGCCATCCTCCAGATA
>CAJTPS010000003.1:231080-249422 GCA_910578555.1 uncultured Lachnospiraceae bacterium | reverse complement strand
GGATAACTATAACGCCCTGTTAGGTTACATGCACAAGGGGCTTGATTTCAGACTGAAGGGAGGTGAATCGGATGGATATAAAGGAAGCACATGAAGAGTCTGCTATGCTGAGGGGAAACATATGCCGGATGTTTCTCACTGATAATGCATTAGAGCTTGAAAAGATGTATCAATTTGCGCAGAAACGGCTCGAACGGATCTACGACTATCATGTCAAAAGAATCAATAACACATGATATCTAATCAAATGTAACTGTAAACAAAAAATATCCGGAAGATCTCCGGATATCGTTTAGGACTAAGCGCGAGACGGGACTCGAACCCGCGACCCCGACCTTGGCAAGGTCGTGCTCCACCAACTGAGCCACTCGCGCATATCATCTGTCCGGCTTCTGTATCGCTCGGACAAGTGATAGTATACTATATACATTTTTCCCTGTCAACAGATTTTTCTAAATTTTTGATTTTTTTGCAACTTTTTTGTTTTCTCGTGCTCTCTTCTACTCTATTCTGTCTTTGTATTTGACCCGGTAAATACGTTTCAGGGATTCGTCAATCCGCTCCTCCGTGATCGTACCGTCCTTTACGGCCGTCAGTACCGCATCGTAAGCTTTCTCAAAGTCGTCCGGCATGAGCAGCATGTCTGCGCCCCCCTGGATCGCCATAACAGCCGCCTCCTCAGTGGTATAATATTCCGTGATCGCGCTCATGTTCATCGCATCTGTTATGATGATTCCCTGAAAGCCCAGTTCGTCCCTCAGCACATCTGTCATAATTGTCTTAGACATTGATGAAGGCACGGTTTCCTCCAGTGAAGCCACCGTAATATGACTGACCATAACAAAATCCGCTCCGGCCTCTATGCCTGCCTTAAACGGGACAAAATCCAGGCTGCGCATCTCATCTAACGTCTTCTCCGTCTCTACCCTGCCGTCATGGGTGTCCTCTTCCGTTGCCCCGATTCCCGGAAAGTGCTTCAGGCAGGAACTGACGCCGGTCCCTTCAATACCTTCAACCAGATTAGAAACCATGTCGCCCACCAGCTGCGCATCCGATCCAAACACCCGGTCTCCCATGACACTCTCACCGGAACCTGCCACATCCGCTACCGGTGCAAAATCCAGATTAAAGCCCAACTCCTTCAGATAATTTCCGATCGCGAGCCCGGCCTCATGTGCCTGCGTCGTATCCCCCGTCTCTCCGATCGCCGCCATATCATCTATCTGTACCACATCGATCCCGCTCTTCGCCACTCTGCTGACGGAACCACCCTCCTCATCTACCGCCAGAAAGATCGGGTATTTGCTTTTAGAGACTGTGCTGGACAGCATCTCCATAATCTGTTCTCTGTCCTTTATATTTTTATCAAAATATATCAGTCCGCCGATGCCCCACTTATTCAGCGCCTCCTGTGTTCCTTCGCCTGCCTGTGTAGCCGTACTGACACCCGTAAGTGCCTCCGGCGTCACGATAAACAGTCCGGCCACCTTGTCCTCCAGCGGCATCGTTGAAATAGACGATTCCACCACCTCTTCAAGTGGATCAGCCTCCGGTTCTTCCTCCACAGGCTCAGGCGCGGCAATCACCACATCATGCGCATCCTCCGCTTCCTGCTCCGCCTGAATCTGCGCCTTCATCTCTTCCTGTTCCCTGGCCGCCTTCTTCTCCTTCACAATATGAGCCACCTTGCTGCCCGCGAATACGCCTCCTGCAATGAGCGCTGCCAGCAAGGCCAGCACAACCGCATAGGATATAACCTGGTTACGGATTCTTCTGCGTCTCCGATAAGTACGTCGGTCCATCTCCTCATCCTCTTCGTAATACTCATCGTCCTCTTCCTCGTCGTCCTCCGCCTGTTCCTCATCCGGCGCTTCCGCCTCATTCACCTCATCTGCATTGTCATCCTCAAAGCTTTCTTCCTCGAGTTCCTCATTCTCTAATTCTTCATTTTCGTATTCGTCATCCGAATATCTGTTTCTTTCGTGAAATAATTTTCCCATATTTTCATTCTTTCCGTCATGCCGTTTCCACGACATAAACAATGTGTACGAAGAAAATTTATCATGATTGTTTTCTTCACGGTTTTCTCCTGTTGTGTGCCAGCATACAAGATATAGTATGTAGCAAGTATACTATAACCTATTTTTAGGAAATATGCCATACATTTTTATTTTTCTCTCATACTGTCCTGATCCGAACTACATGCAATGCCGCAATGGGTATGCCCGTCCCTTGCCACCCGTTTTTGCAGCAAAAATCGAAGCGGGTACTAATCCTTCCGGAATTAATACCCGCTTCTAAACTACACTATCCAATGGTCCATACCTCCATTTTTCTTTCGTACTCTTTCCACTTCTCTTTCGTATGCATATACTGTAACGTCTTATTCTCTCTTCTTCTGTGATCCGTTACTTTTTCTTATGTACTCGACTACGTTCTCTTTGCTTTGTCATTGGTTCCTTATTCATTTGTACTTTAAATGGATTTCAGATTATGTTTTCGGTGGACCGTACCTCCTTTTCTTTAGAGTATCTATATGAATTGTTCTTGTTTATGTTTTTATTATATCTACCCGCTCCAGATTTGTCAACACTTTTCTATAAAAAAAATTAATTTTTTTCATTTTATTTCCATTTTATACAAATTATCTCATTTTTATATTCTTTTTCTATATTTAACAGTTAATTCCACCTAAATCTTTAAAAACTGTAGTATGTAACACATGAAAAGTATGCGGTCTTGCACACTTTTCTCTTAAAATGGTATACTGAAAGAAATTTCAGCGTAAACATCAAAAAAATGTACAGCGCACGTCGAAAATGTGCGCGGAAACGGAGGTAATACATGTCACACAAACTGACTGCTCTTGCAAAACAGGCTGATACGATAATCAAAAATCTGGCCAGACGCAATATGGAAGGTTTCTATTTCGAAACCGCCGACACGTGCACGCAATCTATTCTTCATTCCATACCCGAGGGTTCTGTCATCAGCTGGGGCGGCAGCGAAAGCATCAAGGAATCGGGTCTCCTGGAAGGCGTACATAACGGCGCATACGAGCTGATCGACCGCGCCGCCGCCAAAGATCCGGAGGAATCCCGCGCGCTCTATGCCCGGACGGTTCTTGCCGATTACTACCTGATGAGCAGCAATGCCATCACACTAGACGGCGAGCTGATCAACATCGACGGCAACGGCAACCGCGTCGCATGTCTGATCCAGGGCCCGCGCCATGTCATTCTCGTAGTCGGCATGAATAAGGTCGTCACAGACGTGGAAAGCGGCATTTCCAGAGTCCGCAATATGGCTTCCCCGGCGAACGCCATACGGCTGAGCAGGAATCTTCCCTGTGCCGCAACCGGGACCTGCCATAACTGTCTTTCACCGGAATGCTTCTGTAATCAGATCGTTGTGACAAGAAGAAGCGGACACACAGGAAGAATCAAGGTATATCTGGTCGGGGAACCGCTCGGCTATTAACATACCGGTCCTCTTTTTTCCGGAATATCTGTATGCAAAACAGACAGGAACTGCCACACAATGCGCCGTCCTGTCTGTTTGATATTTTTCTTCCCTATAACAGAGCAGTTTACCTCCGATTGCAGAGGCACTGCCAGCAAAGCATATACCTGCTCCGTCCGATTCGAGTCACTACTTTTAAATCAAGAAGCAAGCCTTTCCAGGCCCTCTTTCCATCTGTCAGATCTGAATCCGCACAAAAATATCATAGATCGCCTTGATCGCCGTCTCAAAATCCGAGTTGGAAACACCGATGATGATATTCAACTCACTGGAACCCTGATCGATCATCTTGACATTGACATTGGAATGCGCCAGTGCGGAGAAAATCCTGCCTGCCGTACCGCGTGTAGACTTCATGCCGCGTCCCACGACAGCGATCAGCGCAAAATCCCCTTCAATATCTATACGATCCGGATCTGCCAGCCTGTGGATGGCAGAAACGACCTGCTGTTCCTTATGCATAAACTCGTCCTGATGCACGAACACCGTCATCGTATCAATACCCGACGGCACATGCTCAAACGAAATACCGTTCTCTTCGAATGCCTGCAGCACCTTCCGCCCGAATCCGATCTCGGAATTCATCATGTCCTTATCAATATTCACGGCACAGAAGCCCTTCTTACCGGCAATGCCCGTGATGACATACTTCGACTTCTGGCAGGTGCTCTCCACAATCCAGGTACCATTGTCCTCCGGCGCGTTGGTATTACGGATATTAATAGGAATACCAGCTCTCCTGACGGGGAAGATCGCGTCCTCATGCAGCACAGACGCCCCCATATACGCTAACTCGCGCAGTTCTTTATAAGTGATCGTCTCAATTCCCTCCGGTTTATATATGATACGCGGATCAGCGATCAGAAATCCCGACACATCCGTCCAGTTTTCATATACATTCGCTTTCACTGCCCTTGCCACGATAGAACCCGTGATATCGGAGCCGCCTCTGGAAAATGTCTTGACCCTGCCGTCGGCATATGCGCCGTAAAAGCCCGGAATGACCGCCGCCGCAGCGCTATCCAGTCTGGACCGCAGCCTCTCGTTCGTTCCCTCCGCATCGAACTCTCCGCTCTCATCAAAGAGAATCACTTCAGCGGCATCGAGGAACTCATAACCAAGGTAATTCGCCATGATGATACCGTTCAGAAACTCTCCGCGCGAAGCGGCGTAATCGGAACCGGCTTTATTTTTGAAATTTTTCTCGATCACTTTAAATTCTTCTTCTAAAGACAGCTTCAACTCCAGTCCGTCAATAATCTCCTGGTATCTGTCCCTGATCGCCTGAAGATTCTTCTTAAAATCCTTGCCCTGCTCCGCCAGATCATAACATGCATACAGCATATCCGTTACCTTTGTATCATCGGCATCACGCTTGCCCGGCGCGGACGGAACGACGAACTTACGCTCTTTATCCGCCCGAATAATATTGCCGACCTTCCTGAACTGCCCGGCACTCGCCAGAGAGCTGCCGCCAAATTTCACTACTTTTCTCATAATACTTTCTTCCTCGATTTCTTCTATTCTGATCTGCGCCGCTTACACGCTTAAAATTCTGATTCTGTTAATGCAGCCGCCGATGGAGGCGATCCTTTCGTTAAATTCCTTCTCGGTCATAACCTGCGTCATGAAACCGAATTCCTCACTGATCCCCACATTGACCTCCGCGAGAGATCCGAATGCTTCCATCGCAGCTTCCTTACGGTCAGCCGCCACTCTGACAAAGAATTTTCCGTTGTCATTCTCAATGCTCTCTACCTTCACATCTTCGTTTTCCCAGAAGCACATAACGGTCTTACCCGGATGTCTTGCGCAGTCCACCACGTCGGACACTACAGCGCTCGCCGTTGGAAGCTTACCAGCACCCCGTCCGTAATACATGGAATCGCCCAGCATATTCCCGTGCACATAGACCGCGTTAAACACATCGTTTACACAGTAGAGCGGGTGATCCTTCGAAATCATAAACGGCGCCACCATCGCGAAGAATCCATTCTCCTTGTCACGGCTCATACCGAGCAGCTTCACGGATTTATTCATCTGCTTCGCGTATAAGAAATCCGCCGCGGAGATCTTCGTGATCCCTTCTGTATAGATCTCTTCATATTTTACGTTCTTACCGCACATAAGTGACGAGAGAATCGCGATCTTGCGGCAGGCATCGTATCCTTCCACATCGGCTTCCGGATTCCTCTCCGCATATCCCTTCTCCTGCGCTTCTTTCAGTACATCCTCGAAATTGGCGCCCTCCTTGTCCATCTTCGTCAGAATATAGTTCGTCGTTCCGTTTAATATACCCGTGATGGAGTCGATCCGCTCCGCCGTCAGGGAATAGTTCAGCGGACGGATAATCGGAATCCCGCCGCCGACACTCGCTTCAAACATATAGTTACAGCGATTCTCTCTGGCAATCTTAATCAGCTCCGGACCATGATTCGCAACCAGCTCCTTGTTGGACGTGCACACGCTCTTACCCGCAAGCAGCGCCCTCTTGGAAAAATCGTACGCCGGATTAATGCCGCCCATCGTCTCACAGATAATCGTAACTTCCGGATCATTCAATATTACCTCGTAATCATGCACCACTTTACTCTCATAAGGATCTCCCGGAAAATCTCTCAGATCCAGAATATACTTAATATTCAACTCCGCCGCCGATCTCTTGTTAATATCTTTCTTATTGGTTTCGATTACCTCCACGACACCGCTGCCCACCGTGCCGTACCCTAATACCGCTACATGAATCATTGTCATATCTCCTTATTGTATATTTGCGATGCTTCCCGCGCGGTGCACTAGTCCCGCGCCACGATCTTCACATTATGAACACCCTGCATGTCCTCCATTGCCTCGATCATCTTCGACACATCTGAGGTCGTCGGAAGCACCTGCACGCTCAGACTAAGCGATGCTACCCCGTTGATCGGAATACTCTGATGAATCGTCAGAATGTTCGCCCCGCAGTCCGCCACGATCTTGAGCACGTCTGACAAAAGACCCGTCTCATCGTCCATCTGAAAGGTTAGCGTGATCGTAGTTCCCTGTGCATTATCGTGAAATGGAAAAATATCATCTTTATATTTGTAGAAAGAACTTCTACTGATGCCTACCCTGTCCACCGCTTCCTGCACAGATAAAGCCCTTCCCGAATCCACCAGCCGCTTGGCTTCCACAACCCCCAGCAGCACCTCCGGAACAGCTTTCTGTCTTACAACAAAATAACCCGCTGTCTCCTGCATACCGCACCACACCTCTCTGTCCTATCGGTACACGCATTTTATATCCTGTTCACATGGTCTGCACCATGCGTACAAGTGTTTTTAGTCGTCTTCTTACCAAAGACACTTGTTTTTCACCGAAAGATATATTAGCACAATTATACAATTCTGGCAAGTATAAATTGTACAATGTTTGTAACAGTTCAGCCATAGCTTATAAGATGGACGAATCATGCTTGCATGAATGAGTACATCTGATTAGCTATGAGCGGAGCGCCTTTCTATGAGCAAAGTTAGCTGCGAAGCAGCGGAAAAGCACTGAAAGTGCCTTTGCGAGTGGCGCGGGCTAAACTGTTACGAATATTTTCAAAAAGATTTTTACATAGCAGGAAATTCTTTTCTATGATGAAAAGAGATACTCTCCGCCGTAAACAATAGCAAAAGAATATCTCTCTTTGATTCGTCCTGCCGACGCCTTTTATCTGCTCAGCACGTTGCGCAATGTTTCAAACATGCTGTCAATATCTATAGGCTTCGCAATATGTCCGTTCATTCCGCTCCGCAAAGCTTCCTGTTTATCTTCCTCAAAAGCATTGGCGGACATTGCAAGAATCGGTATCGACGCCAGTTCTTTATTTTTAAGTCTGCGGATTGCCTTCGTTGCCTCATAACCGTTCATAACCGGCATCTGAATATCCATCAGAATCAGCTGATAATACCCCGGCTCAGACCTCCGAAGCATATCCACAGCCTCCTGACCGTTGCCGGCAACTTCCGTCACAAACCCGGCGTCACCCAGAATTTCCACTGCAATCTCCTGATTCAGTTCCACATCCTCTGCCAGAAGAATACGCGCCTCTTTGAGATTCTGCATGCCTGTTTTATCTTCCTTCACCTCATGTTTCTCTCCATGCAGGACATAGTCAAGGCACTCCATTAACTCCGACAGGAACAGCGGCTTACTGCAAAATGCCGTAACGCCGGCCTGCTTCGCCTCATCCTCAATATCCGCCCAGTCACATGCCGTCAGGACAATAACGATTGCCTCCTGTTCGATCTCCTCCCGTATCCGGCGGGCAATACCGATCCCATCGATCTCCGGCAGCATCCAGCCGATCACATAGACCCTGAAATCATCTCCCTGCATAGCCGCCTCCCGGCTCTGCAGTACTGCTTCTTCCTCCGACACTGCCCACTCTGCACGCATGCCGATCTGACCGAGCATATGAGACACGCTCTCACAACTGTCCTTATCACTGTCTACCACAAGCGCTCTGCAGTTCTTTAACTCCGGAATATTCTGCTTCAGTTCTTCCCTGACATGTGTACGGAAGATAAAAGATACGTCAAACTGCGTGCCGACGCCCTGTTCGCTCTGCACTTCTATATTACCGTTCATCATGTCCACAATATTTTTGGTAATCGCCATGCCAAGCCCGGTTCCCTGAATACCGCTGATCGTTGAATTTTCTTCTCTCTCAAAAGGCTCAAAAATATGCTGCAAAAATTCCTCACTCATACCGATTCCGGTATCTTTGACCGTAAATACATATCCGGCATAGCCCTCTCTGTCTACCGGCTGTTCCGTGATCCGCACATTGATCGTCCCGCCCTCCGGTGTATACTTCACTGCGTTGCTGACCAGATTTAAAAGCACCTGATTGAGACGCAGTTTGTCGCAATAGATATCTTCATTTAAGACATCCACCGTATCAATATAGAGTTCAAGCCGTTTTGCACGAATATCTCCCTGTAGAATGTTACACAGACCATGCACGATATCCGGCAGACTGCAGACCTTTTCTTCCAGTTGAATCTTACCGCTTTCGATACGGCTCATATCCAGCACGTCGTTGATCAGACTCAACAGATGATTTCCTGATGCCATGATCTTCTCCAGATATTCCTTCACCTGATCACTGCGGTCAATATGCGTGATCGCCAGTGTTGTGAAGCCGACGATCGCGTTCATCGGCGTACGGATATCATGCGACATATTCGAAAGGAACACACTCTTCGCCTTATTTGCCCGATTCGCCTGTGCAAGCGCACTCTCAAGGATATCTTTCTTCTGCATCTCGCTGCGGATCTGTTCATCGACATTTCGGAATCCGATAACCATGCCGAACTGTCTTTCCCAGATTCCCGCACGCACGACTTTTACTTCAAAATATTCTACCGATTGCGCTCTGACAACACGATATCTTACACAATATGAGCGCTTCCCCTGCAGTTCTGCTCTGATGCGCTCCTGTTCAGCGGCCATCTGGAACATTTCTCTGTCTTCCGCATGAACGAACTCACGCCCGTACCGTTCCATGCATTCTCTGAACACAATGTCTCCGTTAAAAATCCCCCCGAACAGTTGTCCTTCGGGATCATCACTCTGCAGCACAGTCCCCCGGCCCGTATCAAGATCGACAAAACATACAAGCTTATAGTCAATGGTCAACGCCTGAATCAGTTCCATCTGATATTGTGCGTTCTTTTCCTCCTGCTGTTTCTGCGCCGTACAATCCAGCAGGAACCGTTGATAGAATACTTCTCCATTCTCCTCTAACAGTTTGACATTACCCAGAACATGCACGATCTCCCCGTTCTTATGCTGTACGCGATACTCCACGCTGCAGCTGTCGCCTACTTCCTTGAGTTCCTTCATGCTGCTCTGAACGCCCGGCTTATCCTCTTCAAAAACAGAGGCCGCAACCATGTCAAAGCCCTCTTCCATCAGTTCTTCTTTCGAGTCGCACCCAAGTATCCTGAGCGCCGCCTTATTTACACTTATAATCCGCGTACCGTCCAGAGAATGACATAATACGCCGCATTCTATGCTGGTAAAGATTGTCTCCAGCGTGCGCGCCTTCTTAATGACTTCCTGTTCGTATTCGCGTTCACGGGTAACATCAATCCCCAGACCGACTGTCCCCATCACGCTGCCGTCAATATCATACAAAGGCGATTTATATGTAATCAAAGTTCTGAGCCCGTCACTGACCTGGATCGTCTCCTCGGAGATGCATGTTCTCCTGCTGCTCATGACCTTCTGCTCCGATTCAATGCAGGCAAGGTCATCTTCCTCCACATCCCATATATAAGCGTGACCACGGCCTTCCACCTGATCCATAGTCTTATTTACAGTGGAGCAGAAGCTATTGTTTACTTTCTCATGTATGCCGTGCTTATCTTTATACCAGACAAGATTCGGCGTACTGTTGATGGCAGCATCGAGAAACTGCTTTGTCTGCCATGCGTCCTTACTGTCTCTGTATGTCTTCTGCCATCTCAGAAAACGGAACCGGATCTCCTCGTCCGACATCGGAGTTGCCCAGATGTCCATAACCCCCTCTAATTGGTCCGTTATAAGGGGTATTTGCTCTTTATCCGCAAGCAGAATAAGCCCGGTTTCTCCGCGCTTACTCTCTATGATTAACCGTACCGCATCCTGCACATTCCATCCGTGCAGATTCGCAAAAATCACGTCCGCCTTCGCTGCCAGTTCTTTATCCACAGCCACGCTTTCAACAAAACTGTGTGAAAAATGCGCAAGCGGTTCCGTATCCTTAATAATTTCAAATGCTCTTTCCGTACAGCCTGCCAGATATAAATAAGTATGACAATGGTACATACCGATCTCCCCCTGATGTCTGCAAGTATAATATTACAATTCACACCGGTAATGCTTTGCATATTTCAATGCAGGCAGATTACCTTCGACCTCAAACGTCCATCGAAGGTAACGGTGTGAATTGCAGCCAAAAATGTATATGCTTCCGACACCATGCAGCATGTACATGGTGTCGGAACGGAACAGTATTTCTAATGATTCTATTGTAACAAAGGGTCTGAATATATGTCAATATTCTGGATATTATCAAGTCAGCCTTCGGCTTCCCTGTTGCACATTTGGCAGCTGGTCAGCCCCTTAGATCAACGGATATTTATCCGTCAGCGTCTTCACGATGGCACGTGCCTTGTCAATGCCGGCTTCTCCTTCTTTGATCACAATAGAGATTGCTTCCGCAACCTGATCCATATCCGCTGCATTCAGGCCGCGTGATGTCGCTGCCGGTGTGCCAAGACGGATACCGCTTGTGACAAAAGGTGACTTCGGATCATTCGGAATCGTATTCTTATTCGCCGTAATGTGCGCTTCGTCAAGAAGCTTTTCCACCGCTTTACCGGTAAGATCATAGGTGGTCAGATCAACTAACATCAGATGATTGTCCGTGCCGTCTGACACGATCTTTACATCCCTGTTCTGCAGTCCCTTGCAGAGTGCCTGCGCATTGTTCACGACATTCTGCTGGTATTCCTTGAACGCCGGGTCGAGTGCCTCCTTAAAGCAGACAGCCTTCGCCGCGATCACATGCATCAGCGGACCTCCCTGAATCCCCGGGAAAATAGCCTTATTGAAATTGTACTTATCCGCAATTTCCTGACTGGACATGATCATACCGCCGCGGGGTCCGCGGAGTGTCTTATGTGTCGTGGTCGTGGTCACATGTGCATAAGGAATCGGACTCGGATGCAGCCCTGCCGCCACAAGACCTGCGATATGTGCGATATCTACCATAAGTACCGCGCCGACCTCATCCGCAATCTCTCTGAATTTCTTAAAATCTATCGTTCTCGCGTAAGCGGACGCACCCGCCACGATCATTTTCGGTTTACATTCCAGTGCGATCCTGCGCACGTTATCATAATCAAGGAAGCCTTCATCATTCACGCCGTAAGGCACACATTTAAAATACTTGCCGGACATATTGACCGGTGATCCGTGGGACAGGTGTCCGCCGTGATCCAGGTTCATACCCATGAAAGTATCTCCCGGTTCCATAACCGCAAAGAATACCGCCATATTTGCCTGCGCACCGGAATGCGGCTGCACATTGACATACTCACAGCCAAAAAGTTCTTTCGCTCTGTCTCTCGCCAGATCTTCCACAACGTCCACACACTCGCAGCCGCCGTAATACCGCTTACCCGGATAGCCCTCCGCGTATTTATTCGTAAGCGGGCTTCCCATAGCCGCCATAACCGCTTTACTCACCCAGTTCTCGGAAGCGATCAGCTCAATGTGCGAATTCTGCCGCTGCTGTTCGTCTTCAATCGCCTGCGCAATCTCCGGATCAATCATCTTCACTTCGTCTAATGAATACATTTTCTGTTCCTGCCTTTCTTTCTCATATTACCTGCTTGTCAATAACTACTTCTTATGTACCGGATTATATCATAAAATTGTTATTAGTATATCACAGGAGATAATTGCGGCGCAACGTTAATTTGCCCGGGCCGTCATTCATATGATATACTTAGATTGTTATTGCGATTCAAATGTCAACGGGTATCATATTACGAAAGACGAGGTAACCGCCATGTATCATATTATCATCAACCCGACATCTAAGTCCGGCAAAGGGCTAGCGATCTGGAAGACCCTGGAGCCGGTACTACTGGAAAAGAACGTTCCCTACCGAGCTTATATCTCCACATATATCGGGCATGTATCGGAACTGGCCGAGGAGATCACTTCGGCTGCCTCAGGCGCAGAAACACCTCTTAACCTGATCCTGCTCGGCGGAGACGGTACTGTCAACGAAGCTCTGCAGGGTATCGCCGACTTCGATAAGGTCAACATCGGCTATATCCCTACCGGTTCCAGCAATGATCTCGCAAGAGCCTTAAAGCTGCACCGTAACCCGACGGAACTTCTGCTGCAGATTCTGGACGGTACCCATTCCCGCAGAATCGACCTCGGCATACTGACCTACGATGACAATACTGAAATCGTATCCAGGCTGCATAAGCGTCCCGAACACAGAAGCCGGTATTTTATCGTCAGCAGCGGAATCGGATTTGATGCCGCCGTGTGCGAGGAAGCTCTGTTCTCTCCTATTAAGAATACATTAAACCGTTTCAAGCTGGGGAAGCTGACTTACCTCGGCATTGCCCTGAAACAGTTGATCACTGCCAGATCCGTATCCTGCAGGATCTGTCTCGACGGCAAAGATACCATCAAGATCCCGAAATTTCTCTTCTCTGCTTTCATGATCCATCCCTATGAAGGCGGCGGTTTCCGTTTCTGCCCGCAAGCGGACGATACGGACGGACTTCTGGATCTGTGCGTCGTGGGAAATCTTCCCAAGCTGCTGATCCTGTTCGCCCTGCCCACTGCTTTCTTCGGGAAGCATTACATGTTCCCGCGGATCAACCACTATCGGGCCTCCTCCGTCCGTGTCAGGGCCTCCGTGCCGCTATGGGTTCATACCGACGGTGAAGTGTACCTGAAATCCGACCGTATCAGTATTTCCTGCCTCGGACAGCGTATTCGTTTTCTCGTATAATCCGGCAGACACCAGACCCGTATTTTACGGTAAATGCCTGATAAACAACCTGCAGATTATGCCAATCCTGCCTGTATCTGCAAAATTATGAACATATTGAACATTTTTTCATGAAAAATTAAGAAATCTTTATGAAAATCTTATTTTGACTTTTTAATTTATTCTGTTATGATAGCTTCTATGAGCAAAAGAAAATTTGCTTCATAAATTTTCTTTTTGCGTTTCACTTTATAAACAGCAGTGTCACAAGAGGATGTATGCAATATGGATAACTATCATAATAAGTCAGAACAAATCAGACAATACGGGGCAGCTATGTTCCACAAACTGCAGCCCGCCGTTCGCTTTATAGATAAGTACAGGCACGCCGTTCCGTTAATCATCTACGGAATCATATATCTGGCATGGTTCAGCCATCTGGAGCAGACTGTCACAAGCCACTACCGGGTCATTCACGTGGCGCTTGATGATCATATTCCGTTCTGTGAGATCTTCGTAGTGCCCTATCTGCTCTGGTTCGCATACGTTGCTGTGGTCGTCGCATATTTCTTCTTTCGGGATAAGGACGACTATTTCAGAACGTGTACCTTCCTGTTTACCGGAATGACTATTTTCCTGCTGGTGTCCACGCTATGGCCCAACGGTCATCACTTAAGACCTTATATTATGCCCAGAGATAACGTGTTTACACATCTGGTCAGCATGCTTTACAAAGCAGATACTCCTACCAACTTATGGCCGAGCATCCACGTATATAATTCACTGGGCTGCCATATTGCCGTTATGCACAGCAATCGTCTGAAAAGCCATAAGGGAATACGCATCGGCTCCCTCATCCTGTGTGTATCCATAATTATGTCAACCATGTTTATTAAGCAGCATTCCGCATTCGATGTTGCGACAGCTTTCATTCTGGCTGCTGCAATGTACGGAATCGTATACCGTACCGATACACTGCTCAACTTTTATCATAACTTACAGCAGCGCCGCAAGAGAAAACCGGAGATCGGCTAATTGAATTTATAGAATCTCCGGCAGATCTTGTAACCTTCCACCGATATCTTTCTGCCGCCCTTGCCCGGCAGATTCATAGAGTTCCCCAGAACACCATATCTGAGACGCACATAGAGTCCCATATCTTTCTTCTTAATATACGACCACAACTCCTGTTTTTTCTCCAGATTCTCTTCCGTTCCGGAACGAATCAGCAGAATGGAAGATATGACCGTTATAATTTCCAGATAATTGATCATATAATTTTTGAGTTTACGTACGGCATAAACTTTTTCCTTATTATCACACAGATAATCTATCATAATCTTATTGACCCTGATCTGCTGGTCCACTCTTGATATCATAATTTCCTCGTTGACGGACTGCCCCTCTCTTCCTATATAATAACGATAGAAGTTCACATCCAGATAATACATATTCCGTACAAAAGGAAGCGGTTCAAACACAAAAATATTGTCCACATAGAACGTCTTATCCGGCAGCTTTAACCCGCATTCCCGCAGCAGTCTGGAGCGGAAAATAACCGAGTGCATTAAGATATACTGTCCCTTGTGGAAATGCTTTACCTCATTCCATGTAAAGATGCGTCCCTCCGGCAGGGCATGGCGGTATTTCATGACCTTGTGTTTGACCTCGCCCTCCTTCTCATAGACAAAATTACTGATCAGCATATCCAGAGAGGAATCCCCTGTCGTAATGTCACGCAGCACTTCCAGAATCGCATAATATGCGCTCTCTTTCACCCAGTCATCGCTGTCCACCACTTTAAAGTACAGCCCGGAAGCATGTTCCAATCCTGCATTGACGGCAGATCCGTGACCACCGTTCTCCTTATGAATTACTTTAATAATCGAAGGATACTTCGCCCCGTACTGGTCCGCTATAATGCCTGTCCTGTCTGTAGAACCGTCGTCCACAATGAGGATCTCCACATCTTCTCCCCCGGCTAAAAGAGAGTCAATACACCTGCGCATGTATGCCTCTGAATTGTAACAAGGTACCGCCACCGATAATAATTTCATCCTTTTCTCCATTCCGAAGCGTTCTATGCTGAGGACCGAAAACCGAATCTTCAATTCGGCTCTGCGATCAGGGAAATTTGCCACGCTTCTGCCCAAATTAATATACCGCTTCCATATACATATCCGCCGCTAATCCCGTATCTGCTCCATATATGCCGCGAATGCAGAAGGCACCGGATATTGATCTCTGATCTTCTCAGGCTCGACGAAAACATACTCTCCCATGCCTGACAGGTCGTCGATCCGAACAGCATACCCTGTCATATGCCACTCCTTATGCGTAAATATATGCTTCGCCTCTGTCAGTCTGCGTATCCTGAGCGGCGAGACGCCCGCCTGTTTCAAATGGGCTATGACCTGCTCTTCCCCGCAGTGCCCCTCCAGTGTGGGAAACTCGTATAATCCTGCCAGCAGCCCTCTGTCCGGTCTGCGCCGCAGGGCAACCAGATTACCGTATCGTATCACCAGAACCGTCTTCAACTCTATGCTCCGTGGCTTCTTAGGGGCCTTCTTAGGATATTCCGTTATCCGGTTCTGTATTCTTGCCTGACAAAATTCTCCCCACGGGCAGTTCTCACATTTCGGATTCCCGTTAGGAATACAGACCATGGCGCCAAGTTCCATCAACGCCTGATTGAAATCACCGGGCCTGTTCTCCGGTATGACGCCTCTCAGTTCCGCCTCAATCGACTTCTTCACTCCGGCATCCAGAATATCTCTGTCATCCGTTCGCAGTCTTGCCAGAACCCGCAGCACATTACCATCCACTGCCGGCACCGGCTGACCGAAGGCGATCGAGGCGACCGCACCTGCCGTATAGCTGCCGATCCCGGCCAGCTTCAGAAGACTTTCATAATTCCCCGGCATCGTGCCGCCGTACTCTTCCATAATCTGCAGCGCCGCCTTTTTCAAATTTCTGGCACGGTTGTAATAACCAAGCCCTTCCCACAGCTTAAGCAGCGTCTCCTCCTCTACCACCGCGAGGTCCGCTATATCCGGAAGTCTTCTCAGGAACCGGTCATAGTAGGATTTGACCGCTTCCACCCTCGTCTGCTGCAGCATGATCTCCGACAGCCATACGTGATAGGGAGTCGGGTCCTCCCGCCACGGCAGAATCCTCCGGTTCTCATCATACCATGCAAGAAGCGGCACCGCAATCAGATCCAGTGAATCTACCACAACGGGTACCTTCTCATGAATCGTAAGACTGTCTGCCTGTACCAGACAGTCATAAGCCATAATGCATACACCCGCACTCCTCGCTCTGCCAAGCGCTTCCCCGAAAGCCGGCTGTGTATTATAATTCGGCACCACCCGGCTGACTGCTTTCATCTGTACCACAAAAATGAGATATGCTTCATACCCCTGCTTTCTAGCCTCTATCAGTTCTTCCACATGTTTCAGCGCCCTCTCGGAAGGCGCATCCGGAAACGCCGCCACATTGTCCTGTTCCAGCGTAACGCCCTTTACCTCAATGAACGCTTTCCTGCCGGATGCACTTTCTATATAGAAGTCAAATCGTGAACGGCCGAAAGTTGTTTCCGGACGTACTATACTGACATCCCCGTACAGTCCGCCGGATGTAAGCCACTCGCCCACCGCTTTATTCGGTGCATTCGAATCCATGTTAATCAGCCTTCTATCCTTATCAACCGCTACCAGATCATAAGCCGTTGCACGCTCCGGATTACCGCTTCTCTCCAGATAGACCTGCACGCCCTCCCGCAAAAGTTCCCTGCACCGTCCGGTATTTTTCACATGCACGCGGGTGCGCTCGCCCGCTATATCCACGTAGGCAATAAACCGGTTCAGTCTCTCTATAAATTTCCCCGAAACAATCTCATTATATTTCATAATTAACTGCTGTCCGGTCCTTCCTCCGCTTCCTCACACGGAACTTTCTTCTTATACGGCACTCTTGCCGCCGGAACTACCTCCGAAGCCGGAACGGTATGTAGCGTCTGATCATCAAAGAAGATATGCGCGCCAAACGCCTGCAATACGTCCTTCTTGCGCACTCCTCCCAGGAAAAACACCTCGTCTATACGCACATTCCACGCGCGCAGCGTGCGGATGACTCTCTCGTGTGCAGGCGCGCACCTGGTCGTAACAAGCGCTGTCCTGATCGGCGCTTCCTCCGCGGTGAAATCCGTCTGCAGATCCGACAGCGTCTTGAGAAACCGCGCAAACGGTCCGGCCTTAAGAGGATTATTGGCATTGCGTCTCTCGTTCTCCTCGAAGGCCTCCAGTCCGCTCTCCTGATAGATTCTCTCCGACTCATCCGAAAACAATACAGCATCCCCGTCAAAAGCAATTCGTATCTGCCTGATCTGATGATCGCAATCATAGGTCTGAAGACCGTCCGTACAGATAATACCCGCCGCAATATTAGAGTCTATGGCACTTTGTACATCATCTTCGTATGCCGACAGAAACAAGTCCGTCTTAAATGCCGACAGATACGGAGCAAGAGAAGCGCCGCTTGCCAGCACGGCACGGGTGATATTCAATCCGTAGTATTCTATCGTCTTAAAGACGCGGAGTGACGAATCCGGACTGTTCCTGGACATAATGATGACTTCGACACTGCCTTCCTTGTCCGGCAGATTATTCAGATTCAATAACGCCTTAACTAACGGGAATCCCGGTCCGGGACGCAGGATCTCGTTCTCATGCTCAATCTGGTATCTGCAATATGCCTCCACACCCTCCGACTCATAGATCGTATTCTCATATGTCAGGTCGAACAGCGCTCTGGATGACACGCCTACTACCAGCCTGTGCTCTAAATCATATGCCATAAGCCACCTCCGTCATAATTGCGGCAGCGCTCTGCGCCGCCTGTCACGATCTTCCGGTGATGGCTCTGTCTCCTGCAGTGCAGGTACTCTTATGCTAACGCAGTCTGTTACACTCGTATTTCTCAAACGTAAGCAGGCAGTTCTTCAATTCCTCATACCGCTCTTCCACATCACCATCCTTGATCTCCAGGTCAACAGCGACTGCCATCGTGTTGATCATGTCGTCAGTGATTCTGTGGCGAAGGGCAGCAAGAATGTTCAGTCTCTGCTCATAAGTATCCGCGTCTAAAAAATCCATTACCAGAGGATCAATATTCATCTGTTCATCCGGTTCAACTGCCTGTACGGGTTCACATTTCTGCGCAGGCTCACATTCCTGTGCAGATCCGCAGCCCTGTGCGGACTCACACTCCTGTACAGA
>CAJTPS010000003.1:206397-230982 GCA_910578555.1 uncultured Lachnospiraceae bacterium | reverse complement strand
GATCCGCAGTCCTGTGCCGGTTCACATTCCTGTGCAGATCCGCAGTCCTGTGCCGGTTCACATTCCTGTGCAGATCCGCAGTCCTGTGCCGGCACCGACAGTTCTATATCCTGCAGCAGTTCAAAACGATATTTCTGTATCACATCAGGATATCTGGAGCGGTCTACTTCCTCCATAAATATGTCAAGCGGTCTGACATAGATCTGAAAATTGTCATACATCGCCTGATAGACCACCATCATCTCACCGGTCTCGCTATGCTTCGCCAGACAGCGAATCTGATATATATTACCTTTAAAATGTCTGTACATTTCCTGTGGTTTAGGACTAGGTCTCATACTATGCTCCAATCTGGTTTATTTCGGACAGTCATCCTGTGTCAGATCACCGGCCGCTCTTTATACTTCTACTAGTATAATCCCAAATCCCGAAAATGTCATTCCTTTCTGTATACGAAAATATAACCCGCAAAACAGTGCAAGTCTGAAATGTTACGAACTCACGGAATTATCACTGCAATTCACGTCATGTCAATTTGCACGTCGATTTGCAGTTGTTCTGCATAACTTGTGTCAAACCATCACGCCGGAACATTTGTTCTGTTTCTTCATTCTAAAACATATGTTCGGTTCTGTCAATATGTTACAATTCATACCGGAAACTGCACGCCTCCTCATGAAATTCCGTCTCTGTCAGTCTGCTCTGTAATACGGCTCTCTCCGCCGCAGACAGCCTGTCAAGCTTCCTGTGGTGCAAAAGCAGCGTATATTCTCTGCGGCCGTCCTCATAAGCGATCCACGTGAGGTTGATCCCGCAGTTGCGGTAACCTTCCTTTTCCAGTAACTCCTGTGTTTTCTCCCGATATTCCGCCTCCATTGCCGCATAATAGCGATTCTGCTTTGCACGCAGTTTAGCATTCTCTTTACTCATCACCGTTCCCTTTATGCCAAAGATAATGATCAGTATAAGAACCGCCGTGAATATTCTGTATCCTCTCCTCATCATGCGTATCGCTCCTCCTCTCCGGTCATATTCTGATATAAGGATACAAAAAATAGAGTCCGATAATCCGGACTCTATTAGCCATTCCAAACCACTATCTTCAAATCATTCTATTCTTTCGTAACGGCTGAAGATCTTATCCTCGCCGCACACGTGTTTCGTACCGTCTGAATCGGTAATGATGTAATCTCCTTCCCTCAGGAAAGTACGCCCCCTGCGATGCATAACATAAGGGCACACGATCATGCCGTTGTCTCTGGTGATTTTTACGGTCATATCCGTGACGATCCACTCTTTCGTTACCACGTCCGCCCAAAGCTCAAATCCGTCCTCCATCCCTTTGCCTACTTCATACTTTTCAACTTCTGACTCCAGTGCCACACGTCTGCATTTCATACTTTCCTCCGTTCCGAAGCTCCTTGCTGCCACTTCTCCCCTTTTTATTTCAAAACCAAAGTGCGCTTCACACACCGCACATTCAATTCCCCTGACCGGTACGGCCTTTATCCTGCACGCAAAACTGCGCCTTTGTGTATCAGTCTGCAAGCGCGGCCTTGATTGCCGTCATCAGTTCTTCGTACGTCTCATATGCCGGAATCTGCGGATTGTCCTTCTTGATCTGTTCCGTGCTCTTGAACAGGAAGCCTGCCCTCCCCGCCCTGATCATTCCCAGGTCATTATGGCTGTCACCGGCGGCAATCGTCTCGTATCCGATAGACTGCAGCGCTCTGACTGTCGTCAGTTTAGAATTCTCTATGCGCATCTTAAATCCCGTAATCTCACCGTCCGGTGCCACCTCCAGTGTATTGCAGAAGATCGTCGGATATCCGAGTTTCTGCATTAACGGTCCCGCAAACTGCGTAAATGTATCGCTGATAATGATAACCTGCGTGATACTTCTCAACTCATCCAGAAATTCTTTTGCACCCGGAATAGGATCAATGGCTGCGATGGTATCCTGAATCTCTTTCAGTCCCAGCCCGTGCTCTCTTAGAATCCCGATCCGCCAGTCCATTAATTTATCATAGTCCGGCTCGTCCCTGGTCGTCCTTGTAAGCTCCGGAATACCGCTCGCCTCAGCAAAGGCAATCCAGATCTCCGGCACCAGCACGCCTTCCAGATCCAGACATACAATATTCATACTCATCTCTTGTCCCTCCATTTTACAGATTATAATATTTATAGGATTCCGTTACAGCGGCTCTCTGCAGAAATAGCAGCTATAGCGCGTTCCGGATGCCATCGGCACCAGATTCTCCGCACCGCAGTATCCGCAGCGCACGACACTCTTACCCCGCGGGATCATATCGCCTTCCAGATATCTTAATGCCACCGCAAGCCCGCCTCTTGTCTCATGAAGCCGCTGCTGTTCCTCCAATTTCTCCTGCGCGTGTTCTCTCGCATCAGCTTCCGCCTTCTCCATCAGATATGCAGTCGTAGAATTACCGTCCTCTCTGGCCTCCTCGATCGCGGACCTGACCGGCGCCTGACGCCGCAGCGGCGGTCTGTTCACGGGCTGTGCCGCAGGTCTGCCCTGCATGGCACCACCGTAGGATGTTCCCCTGCCGTATGGATTCTCTGTGCTCTGTCCGGACATACCGCTCTGATTCGCCGTCGTTACCGTAGTATCCGGCAGAGACTGACTGCCCTTAACGCCGCCTTCCCCTCTGGCACGCTGCATCCTCTTATAGAATACTACCATAACTATGATAAAAAACAATGTCTCAAACATATATGCTTTCCATCCTTCCACACCGTAACAGTTCAGCCTTCGGCTTCACTGTCACGTCTGATGCACACAAAATGCTCCAAAGTCGCATTTTGGCGCTTGCATAACTCACGGAATAGTGCAAGGCTGAACTGTTACTCCACACCGTATTTCTATGCCGCGCTGTACTTTACAATTAAGAGTTCCACACTCATGATATCGTTCATCCTGCCGGTCTTGACCGCTTCCTCCGCCTCCACACAATCCGCCAGCGCCTGGCGCAGATCCGCTTCCCTGAATTTCGCCGCCTGTGCCACATACTTTCTGGCTATAAAACCCGCAAGTCCTGTTTTTTCCCCGATGGCGTTTGCATCAAGCCCTTTGTTCTTTAATTCTTTCACCTGCAGGAGCAGATTGAACTGTCTCACAATCAGAAACAGAATCCGCATAGGCGGTTCTTTGAGTGAGAGCAGATCATAATACAGTGCCATCGCCGCCTGCTGTCTCCGCTCCGCCACAGCGCTCACCATATCGAAGATCTGACCCGTCACCTGTTTGATGCAGACTGCCTCGATATCCTGCGCCGTAATCACGTCACGCTCCATGCAGTAGCACAACAGCTTCTCCAGTTCTCCCCGGATATTCTCCATGTCCGAGCCCGTCTTATCTAAGAAAAGGTTCAGATCCCGCTCCGTGATATTCTTGTTCTCTCTCTTCAAAAACCCCATGATCCATCGCTTTAAAGTCGCCTCATCCTGCGCCTTAAACTCTATGGCACGCCCTTTCGAGGCGGCTGTCTTATATAACTTGCTGCGCTTATCGACCGTACTCTCCACGAACACAAAGTATGCCGTATCGGAAGGCGCCTCCAGATAACCTGCCAGTTCTTCCCCGCCGCGGGCAAACAGTCCGCTGTTCTCCAGTACGATCACCCTGCGCTGCGCCAGAAAAGGCATGGTCTCCGCCAGATCAATGATTTCTCCCGCCTTCGCGTCCTTTCCTTCGAAGCAGTGAAGATTCATGGCGTCTCCGCCGTCCAGCAGCGCTTTCTTAAGCTTTTCTTTATACTGATTTCTCAGATACGCTTCCTCTCCGTAAAGGATATATATTTGTTTCAGTTGTCCGGATTTAATTTCTTCTGCCAGTTTTTTCATAGATTCAGTATACGATATAACGCCTGATTAATCAAATATTTCCGCTGCCGCCGGCTTCGTCCGCGCCGTCCATATCCTGAGACTGATCGATCTTATCGCGGATATCCTGCATCTGGTAATCCAGAACCTCTATGGAGTCCGCACACGCCTTTAACTGCCCTTCGATCTCCTCCGTGTTTGCCACATCTTTCTTATATTTAAGCTTATGCTCCAGACTCGCCCAGAAATCCATGGCAATGGTACGGAACTGAACCTCCGCCTTTACATACTTTTTCTCATGAGACAAAAAAATGGGTATATTCAGAATCAGGTGCAGACTGCGATAGCCGTTCCTCTTGGGATTGCGGATATAATCTTTCTCGCGAAGCAGTATAAAATCATCCTGCCTGATTAGCAGATCCGCCAGACGGTATATATCGTCCGGAAAAGAACAGATCACCCGCAGTCCCGCCACATCCGTCAGATACTCCCTGATATTCTCCATCGTCACCTGACGACCCTTGCGCGCCATCTTCTCATAGATACTCTCGGGCGTTTTCAGACGGCTCTTGATGGATTCAAAGGGATTCCTGTTATACATTCTGGAAAACTCTTCATTGAGTACCTTAAGTCTTGTCTCCACCTCCATGATCGCGGCACGGTATTCCATCATCAACCGGTTAAAAGGTTCTGATTCCCGCAGTTTCTCCGCCTGCATCTCGATAATCCGATGCTGTTTCTCAAGCGCTGCCTCCTGCTCCTCGACCTTCTGCTCCAGTTGATTCTTGCAGGCAAACAATTCCGTCACATTATGTACTCTGTTCCTGACGATGGACGCCTCGAAAGGCTTATGAATAAAATCGCTGACTCCCATCTCCAGACAACGGTTCTCGATCTGCGTCGCATGTTCACTGCTGATAATGAGTACCGGTATCCTGTTGAGCCATCCCTTTTGTTTCAACGCACGTATAACCGCAAAACCGTCCATTTTGGGCATATGCAGATCCAGAAGAATCGCCGCCGTTTCACTTCTTTCCTCTTCCAGCATGGCAAGCGCCTCCTCTCCGTCCGCCGCCATGTCAACCGCATACTCGTCCGACAGCATATTGCATAACAGCTCGCGGTTGATCTCCACGTCGTCTACGATCAATATTCTTTTCATATTCTTCCCGCGGCTGAAATATATCATTTCAACCTTTTCCCCTCTGTTACAATATATAGCTTTTGTTTTCTCCTCCTTTAAATACAATACACATTATTTGCACTTTCGTCAATTTATATCATGCTGTCCGCCGTAACAATTCATCTTCCGGTTACGAAAAATGTCCCGCCGCCGGCTTCACCGTAACGTGTCGCCCGTTTTCAGGTATTCGCTGACGCGTACCTTTTTGCCCTGCACCCGCACAGTCACCGCACCGCTCCTCTGGGTGCGGTAGATCAGACAGCCGAAATTCTCAAGCCGTTGTAACAGTTCCGCGTGAGGATGTCCGTAACGATTGTCCCGTCCTGCCGAGATCAGAGCGATCCCGGGTCTGACCGTCCGCAGGAACTCTTCTCCGGTCGCGTTTGCCGATCCATGATGCGCCACCTTCAGCAGCGTAATATCCTGTATATCCCGTCTCTTCCTGATTCTGTCCAGCACCTTATCCTCTCCCGCACCTTCCAGATCTCCTGTAAAAAGCGCCGAAAAATCGCCGTATGTAAGATATAATACGGTAGAATATGCATTCGTGTCATCGGTATCCCATCCCTTCTCCGGATGTAAACAAGTTAACATAACTCTTCCGCATTGCAAAGTGTCCCCAGCACCGATGTAACGCACCTTCACACCTGCCCCGGCCGCCGATGTTTCCAGTTCACGGTATGCCTCGTTCCTGCCTGCCGGCCCGACATCGGGAAGGTACAGGGTGTCTATGGATATTCCGGCCGCGTGCGCCTCCTCCAGCATCGCGCGGATGCCGCATATATGGTCGCTGTCCGGATGTGTGACCACCACGCCGTCCAGCCGGAATGCCCCTGCATGTTTCAGACAGGGGATGATCTGATACCCGGCCACGTCACTGCGGTCGGAACTGCCGCCGTCAATCAGCATATGTATACCGCTGTCCTCGGTCATGTAGATGCAGTCCCCCTGCCCCACATCCACCATAGTAATCTGCAGTCCCTGCGGCAGTCTGACCGTCAGCATATAAAGCGCACACAGCACCCCTGACCAGAAATACAACTTCGGCAGCTTACGGTTTGTAGCGCACAGCCCGGCCAGAATCGTAAGAAACAGAAATATCTGCCACGGTTTCGGACATCCCGTTCCCCATCTGCCGTCCGGCAGTACCGCACAAAGTTCACAGCATTTCTCATAAAATCCCAGCATAACCGCCGCCGGACAGGACACCGCCGCGCCAAGCGGCAGGAAACAAGCCGCAGCCGCCAGACCAAGCAGCCCGCACAGAAGCGTAAACGTCATACAGGGAATCACGACAAGATTCAGAAGCACCGAATAAGGCGGAAACTCATAATAGAAATACAGATACACCGGCAGTGTGGAGATCGATACGGCAATACCCGCAAAGAGCGTTTTCTGCACTCTGCCCTGTCCAAAGAGATTCTGCTGCACCGCCGGCAGAAATATACCGATACCGCAGATGGCGCCAAAGGAAAATAAAAATCCGCTGTGCTGCAAATATAACGGCTGACCGGCCAAAATCACAAGCGCCGCCACGGTCACCGCCGTCAGAAGGTCATATGTTCTGCCGATCAGTCCGGCGAGCAGGTGCAGCGCAAACATAATAAAGGCCCGCAGCATAGAGACACCCATGCCGGTCATCGTCCCGTAGCAGTACATGAGCCCGGTTGACAGTATTATGTTAACCAAATTGGGGAGCCTGATCTTTTTCAGAATCGTATGGCACCCCATGCCGATCACGGACAGGTGCAGTCCGCTGATCGCCAGTATGTGAATGATGCCGTTCTGCTGATAGAGCGCTTTGATATCCGCATCCAGTGTGCCCTTTTCCCCCAGCAGCATGGCTTTCATGACAGAAGCCTTCTCCGGCTCATAACAGGCGTCAAGCAGCAATGAACAATATTCTCTCACCCGGTACATGCACTCTCTGAAACCGTCACACGTCCTGCTCTTTGAAAGCAGTCTGCATTCCATGATTCTGCCCTGCTGCCCCATAATCTGATAATAGTCAGCACTGTCGAACTCGCCGGGATTTGTGGCATGCGTGAACGCCCGATAGCTTCCGCGCACAATCACCAGACTCCCTATCTCGGGCAGTCCGGTCTCTTTCATATAGCACAGGACTCCTTCGACCCCCGCGGTTCCTTCTTTACTCAACTTGGCTTTATTTTCTTTCCAGATACGCTGCATTTTATGTTGTGGAATCTTCTCAGAATCTGATAAGAACTGTTCCAGAACGGAAATCTGACTTTCCTTTAAGATTACTGCTTCCGACAGGGTTACGACCGGCACTTTCTCCTCCCGGCTCATCCGGTACTCCCTGCCGTCCACATACCCTGCCACAGTTACCTGCTCTTTGTCCAGAGCCTCGTACACCGGCGCGGCGCAGGGCGTCGTGAACAGCATGACAATAATCACTGCCACATAAACCACCCCGGCCGCACACAGCGGTCTTCGTATTTTTATCATATTTGCTCCGTTTCTACTTCTCCGGACCTGCCAGCAGATCCAGATTTCTCTCGAATATACTGCTCAGGTTGACTTTCTCACGATATGAAATATTCGTCTCTCCATTGATTGAAATCTGCACTTTATTTACATTGGACAGTTCCACAAGCGAATTGGTAATGGAATAAATCGTTACATCTGCTCCGACATTATACGGCTGGTTCAAAAAATCTTCGTTCAGGTTTACATAACATATTCCATCTTTAATCGATACACTGACGATCTTCGTCTGCGGATTGACCGTAGGATACGCTCCCTCCGCCGCCGGACCTGCAATCAGCTTCTCTACCACCAGCTTTTCCAGAGAAATATTGCTGCTGTACACCACATTCCTGCGATTTTCCTCCACCAGTCCGGTGCCGTCCTCATTCGCAAAATACAGATGCAGATTTACTTTCTCATAAGCGTTGATCTCATTGCCGGCATTGTCGATAAACAGATCCGCCGACATCGTGCCGATGGCATTGCCGTTACTGTCCGTAAGCGGCTCGCCCTGTACCGTAAAAGAAACATGGCTGATCTCGGGAATCTGGGTCACGGTTCTGACGATCGCCGCCCGCATGAGCACTTCCCTGACCGGCTCCATCTCTCTATAGTGGTCGTCAAAATTCATCGTGATCTGCCCGTTGTCGATCGTATAGCCAAGCAGTTCGAAATCACCCGCAAGCGGCGCCTTATACTCAAACTTGGGCGGAACCGCTCCCAACTGTGCAAGCAGTTCCGCAAGCAGCGCCTGGCACTCCGTCGTTTCGCTGGCATACTCTCTTATGAGCGTCTTCGTCTCATTATTATCCACATAGTATATGTTATATACTTTGCCGCTCACCGACCGATTCTCTCTGCCGCACGCCGTGCACAACAGCGCGGACAGTATGATCAGCCATCCGGCAATCCGTATTTTATTCATAGGCTGTCTTCCTTCTATGCTTTGCGTCATTCTGCTGACAATACATGGTTCACACAGGGATATAGGACAGGGGTATCCTCACCTTAAAAACCGTCCCCTCTTCTTCTTTACTCTCCACCCTGATAGAACCCCTGTGCATCAGGACAGCGCTTCTTGTAATCGCAAGTCCCAGCCCCGTACCGCCGATCTCTCTGGACCGCGACTTATCCACGCGGTAGAACCTTTCATAGATATGATCCAGCGACTCCGCCGGAATGCCGATGCCGGAATCCGCCACCTCCAGGGTAAAAAACCGGTGATCCGCATCCAGCGTCACCTTGACCCAGCCATGCTCTTTGTTATACTTAACCGCATTTTCCACCAGATTGGAAATGACTAATGTCATCTTCACCTCATCCACGGCCGCGGTGACCGGGCGCACACTCTCATACACCAGTTCCACGTCCCTTTTCTGTGCAATGGGACGCAGCCGCTTCATGATCAGCTCCACCAGCATATTAATGTCCACCTCGGTGATATTTAAATCCGCCGCCGTCCTGTCCATCTTCACAAGCGCCAGCAGATCCGTTATGATCTTGTCTTCCCGCTCAATCTCCTTCGCGATATCAGACATAAACTCCTGATATACCTCTATGGGAACATCCCGCTGGCTGATCAGCGAGTCCGCCAGCACCTTCATGGAAGTGATGGGTGTCTTCAGTTCATGGGACACATTGGATACAAATTCCTGACGAGAGTCATCCAGCACTTTCATCCGGCCGAGCACCCTGTTAAAAGCATCCCCTATATGTTCTGTCTCCAGACAATCATGCACGGAAATCGGATCGTCGGTATATCCCTCCTGCGCCTGATTGAGCGCCTCCGTGATCTTTTCAAAAGGCCGGATCAGCGCCTGCACCGCCAGAACCGACACCACGAACAGCGCAAGGATCACGATCACCTCTACAATCAGCGCCTTGCGGCTCAGCAGTTCCATCGTCACTCTGATATTATCCGTGGAAGCACTGACCAGCATAACGCCCCGCACGATCTCTTTCTCTTCCATTCCCTTCGGCGCATCCTCGAAACGGACGGTCTCTGTGATCGGAACCGTCATCTCGATATAACCGTTATCTTTATCATACCGGTTCGTGCTTTCTCCCTTGATACAGCGCACCACTTCCTCTGATATGATGGTCTTGTTCTCGCTGATCCCATAGGTGTCTTTGACGATGCGCAGATCGCTGTTAATAACCATAACCCGCCCGTCATAGAGGCCGGACAACTGGTCCAGTTCGGCATTGATCACCTCATAGGAGGTGTCCTGCAGATAATGATTGGTAATCAGGTGATTCGCCAGAATCTTAAGCTGCGTGGTAATGTCCGATGTTCTGACATTAACCGCACGCTGCTCATAGTTCTGTAAGATCGCATACCGCATACTGACACACGGGATCAGCCCTACGATAAGCAGAATCAGAAAGATTCTCGTCTTTAGACTTCTCAGAAATATTATTTTATATAATCTGTCCTTAAGCAAAGTAATAACCCACACCCCACTTAGTCCGCACATAAACCGGCTCGCCGGGTACACTTTCGATCTTCTCGCGCAGCCTTCTGATATGTACATCCACTGTTCTGACATCTCCGGGATAGTCATTGCCCCACACGAGCTTCAAAAGGCTTTCCCTGCTGTATACCTTGCCCGGATTCTTCATCAGTAACTCCAGCACTTCAAACTCCTTGGCCGTCAGATTGATCTCCTTATCTCCTATGTAGACCCTTCTGCCGTCGCAGTCCAGACGCATACCGCCCTTCTCAACCATTTTCACAGACTCCCTGTCCCCGCTCCTGCGTGTCGTTCTGCGTATGATTGCCTTGATGCGCGCCTTGACTTCCAGTATGTTAAAAGGCTTCGTAATATAATCGTCCGCACCGTATTCCAGTCCGAGAATCTTGTCCATGTCATCCCCTTTTGCGGTTAACATAACTATTGGAACATTAGAAAATTCCCTGATCTGCTGGCATACCTCAAATCCTGTCATCTTGGGAAGCATGACGTCTAACAGAATCATATCGTACTGATTCTGCCTTGCCAGTTCCAGCGCTTCCTCGCCGTCATAGGCACAGTCAACCTCCATATCGTCCTGTTCCAGGCTGAAACGAATCCCCTTCACGATCAATTTCTCATCATCAACTACCAAAACCCTTTGTCTCATTGCTGATCTCGCCCCTAATTTACTCTGATACTGTCTTTGATCTTCACATAAGTTCCTTCCTTGATACCACTTACATTCATGATATCCTCTATCTTTGTAAATCCGCCGTGCTCCTGCCTGTATGACACGATCGCCGCCGCTCTGACCGCACCGATTCCCGGAATCTCGCACAGCCGCTCCTGCGTGGCGGTATTGATATTGATCCTGCCATCAGACGCTCCCACCATGGCATTGGTGCCATCCGTGCCGACATCGGTTCCGTCCGTGCCGGCCTCCGTTTCCGTCATACCGACCACGCCGATTCTACCGTCAAGCTCTTCCTGCGCATTCGCCTGTATCTGCGCAGTCGTAGGAATCACCAGCTTCACGCCGTCTGACAGCGTCTGTGCCTGGTTTACATAACTCTCATCTGCTTCCTCCGTAAACCCTCCCGCCATCTTCACGGCTTCGAATACTCTGCTTCCCGCCGGAAGCTCATACACATCGGGATTCTTCACAGCGCCGCAGACATGCACACAGATCAACTGTGCCTCCGGCGGTATCTGTTCCTGCACCGTCATTTCCTCTGCGTATTGTTCCGCATGCTTCTGCAAATCGTCCGGTTTCAGAGCGATCTGCTCTGACGGCGGATTCAGAATATCCTCCTGTGTCCCCTCCGACACAGACTCCGTCGTCGCGGCGCTGCTTCCGGTCTCCAGCACAAGCTGCTCTCTGCGCGTACACCCGCAGAGCATAACACAGACCAGCAATGCGAATATCCGCACGCCGTCACGCTGCTTCCGGCCTCCGGCTTCCGTCATATTCCCATTACCTGTTCTGTCTCTTCTATTTCTATTCCTTACGTTATACATAGTTTCCTTTCCGAACGCTGTCGGTTCCTCCAGGAAGCTCCCGCTATGCACCGTATCTCCATTGTAAAATAAATTACTTCCTATGTCCACTTAAAAATCACGATTCCCGCAATCGCGACACCCATGCCAACGATTTTACGCATTTCAAGCGGCTGTTTCTCCGTACCGAACAGGCCAAACAATTCAATCAGATATGCAACGGTCAACTGTGCAATCACGATAAGCATAACTGCTCTGGCCGGCCCCAGCATCTCCATTCCCTTGATCACCGTATAGGTGATAAATGCGCCGATAGCGCCGCCAAGCAGCATATACTTCGGTTCCACCTTCCACAACGCGGCAAAAGAAGACCGGTCCGTAACAAGCCAGGCCGCCAGACAGACGACTAACGCCGTAAACTGCACGAACGCATTGGCTACCCAGATCCCCGAAGTCCTGGTTACCTGCGTATTAAACACTCCCTGTACGCTCATAAGCGCCCCTGACAACAGCGCGATTAAAAATCCAAACATGATATCTCTCCCTTCTGATTATACAAAGAAGACAAGGTCTTTACACCTTGTCTTATCATGTCCGCTTCGTATTATAAATATACATCCTAAAGCAGCAGTTCCGCGTTATTCACCGTCCTCATCCGATGCCGCTTCTGCGTCAGACGATATATCCTCGTCTTCATATGCTTCCTCAACTTCTTCCGGCACGTCAATATATTCCTCCGTATACTCCCCGCCCACGACCTGAGACATGATTTTCTCTGACAACGCCTTCAAGTCTGCGTTCGCGTCATCACCCTCCCAGATCTTGGCAAAGGCAATCTCCAGTTCCACCCAGAAGTTACTCGTCTCAACCATCTTGGGCATCGGAATGGAATCCATATACTCCTGTAAGAAAGCCTCCTTATCCGGATCATCATAAGTGCTGCCGCTGTCATGCACCGGAAGTTTACATGTCCTCGCATACAGTGTATCCGTGGCCGACCCCGTCAGATATGCCGCGAAGTCATTCGCCATCTCTTTTCTCGCAGAGTAACCGTTGACCACCACACACTGGGTTACGGACAGCGATGCGGAAGGCAGTTCTTCGCTGACATCCGGCACCGTGGTTACACCATATTCATAATTAAAGTTCCCTTCCGCCACAGCCGCCTCGATCTTAGAAAGCGCATCCGTCGTAGCAACCGTACAGACGATCTTACCGTCTATGAAATCCTGCAGGACGCCGTCGTAACTGATCTCCTTCGTGTCAATGGAGAAGAACTGATTCAGGTTCTGGTACACTCTCATACACTTGATCGCGTTCTCATTATAGATATGGATCGAATCGGCCTGATCCCCGTTCTTACCGCCAACATCAATAGAATCTCCCACGAAGAAATAATTGTAGAAAATATCGGACACATCCCATTTAAAGACCGCTTCTACCTGCTCCGGCGCATCATAAACGTCCGCAAAGGCAAGGATATCGTCTATCGTCTTAGGAAGCGCTTCCTCCACTTTCGCCTGTATCTCTTCGTCTGTGATGGCGCTTTCTGCGGCTGCCCCGTCTTCGTCTTCTTCGGAAGGCTCTCCCTCTCTCTCAAGCTGCGCCTGCGCCTCCTCGGCCGCCTGTGCATCCCTCTCCGCCTCGATCTGTACACCCGCCCAATCCTTGAGATAAGTCTCGTTATACAGAAAACAGCTCGTTTCGAAGTAGAAAGGATATCCGATCTGTTTCTCCTTATAAGTCACAGCGCTCACTGCCGTCTCCGGGAAAAAGTCCGCCATGGGCAGCACGCCCTCCGGCAGTCTGACCTCCGACGCAAGTCCTGCCAGATATGCTTTTTCCAGAGAATCATTGCTGACAATATACAGATCCGGAACCTCCTCCGAATGGATCGAAGCCTGGTTGATTGTCTCCAGGTACTCCCGCCCGGACGTATATACGGGCACTACCCGCACGTCATCCTGATACTCGCTGTAAGATACCACAACACTATTCAGATAATCTGTCAGCGCCTCGTCCGTATACCACAGGTACAACGTCTCCCTGCGCCCGAAAAGGGAATCGCTCTCTATTTCCTGTTCTTCGTTCTGCTGCACCGTAATGCCAAGTCTGCCGACTCCGTAGATACCGCCCGCGCAAAGCGCCAGCGCCAGAATCGTGACTATTCTTTTCTTCAGAGTCACTTTCTTCTCCTTCTATATTCTGTATACTGTTTCTATGCTTCCGACGCCGTACTACACGCATACTTCACTTATACACGCCCGCAGAACCGCCGTCATCTCATCTACATTTTCCTTCGTGATCACGAGGGACGGTACAAACCTTATAATATTCGTTCCCGCGTTAATCAGAACAAGCCCTTTATCCATGGCTTTTACAATAATATCGCCCACCGGTCTGTCAAAGACAAGACCCTGCAGCATACCTGCACCGCGACGCGTCTCTATGCATGGAAACTCCTGTACCAGTTCGTCCAGTTTCCCGCTCAGATACGCGCCGGTCTCCCTGACATTGTCAAGGACCTGGTGTTTCTCAAAAAGCTCGATCACCTTGCAGACCGCCGCACAGGCAAGCGGATTGCCGCCGTAGGTCGTGCCGTGATCACCCGCTGCAAGAGAGTGCGCTCCCACTTTCTCCGTCATCATGAACGCGCCCACAGGAACGCCGCACCCAAGCGCCTTGGCCGAAGTCATCACATCCGGTCTGATCCCGTAGCGCTGCCATGCAAACATCTCGCCGGTACGGCCCATGCCGCACTGGATCTCATCCAGAATCATCAGGATGTCCCTCTCATCACAGAGCTTTCTCACCTTCTGCATAAATGCTTCCGTCGCCGGGTAAATACCGCCCTCGCCCTGCACGGTCTCGAACAGGATCGCACAGGTCTTGTCCGTCACCTGCGCCATAACACTGTCGAAATCATTCAGGTCCGCAAATCTGATATTGCCGATCATCGGCTCAAAGGCCTCCCTGTAATGCGGATTGCCTGTCACGGACAATGCTCCCATGGTTCTGCCATGGAAAGAATGGTTCATGGCAATGATCTCGTGATCCGTCCTGCCGTCCTTCAGATAAGCATATTTTCTGGCTGTCTTGATGGCACCCTCTATGGCCTCCGCGCCGCTGTTGGTAAAAAATACCCTGTCCATACCGGAAATTTCTTTCAGCTTCTTCGCCGCCTCGATCGCCGGAAGATTGTAGTAATAATTGGAAGTATGAATGATTTTGTCGATCTGCGCCTTTAAGGCGTCATTATACTCCTTATTATTATAACCAAGCGCAAACACCGCGATACCGGACACAAAATCCAGATATTTTTTTCCGTCCAGATCATAAAGATACACGCCGTCGCCCTTCTCGAAGACGACCTGATAACGGTTGTATGTATGAAGCAGTGCCTGCTCGGCTTCATCGATATAATTCTGCATTGCTGTACTCATATTCTGCTGTCTCCTGATCTCAAATTCTATACATAATGCCCTTTTCAGGCCGCGTTCTTTACTTCCTCAGCATTCATAAATGTTCACTTCATTGCAGCTTCATCATGGTCCGCAATGATCGCCGTACCGATACCCTGATTTGTAAAAATCTCGAGTAACAGGCAATGCGCAATCCGTCCGTCCAGAATATGCACTCTGTTGACTCCTTCTTTGATGGCATCCGTACAGTTACTCAGTTTGGGCAGCATACCGCCCCCGATACAGCCGCTGCCGATCAGTTCCTCCGCCTGCGTAGCCGTCAACCGTGATATGAAGCTCGATTTGTCATTAATATCACGATACAATCCTTCAATATCCGTTAAAAACACCAGCTTGTCCGCCCCCACCGCTTTGGCGATAGCACAGGCCGCATCATCCGCGTTGATATTATAAGTCACGAACTGTTGATCCAGTCCTGTAGGCGCAACGATAGGCAGAAAATCTTTTTCCAGAAGGTCATACAATACCTTCGGATCAACGCCGCATACCTCACCCACATAACCGATATCCTCGCCGTCCGGACATTTCCTGGTGCACTGCAGCAGCCCGGCATCCTTGCCGCTGATGCCGATCGCTTTGACACCCAGTTCCTCCACCATTCTGACCAGGTTCTTGTTGACTTTATTGAGCACCATCTCGGCAATCTCCATGGTTTCCTCGTCAGTCACACGCAGACCGTTCACAAACCTTGCCTCTTTACCGACCTTGCCGACCCAGCGGCTGATCTCCTTGCCGCCGCCGTGCACGATAATCGGTTTGAAGCCTACCAGTTTCAAAAGGGTCACGTCCTTGATCACATTCTTCTGCAGCTCCTCGTTGCTCATGGCGCTGCCGCCGTACTTCACTACGATAATCTTCCGGTTAAATTTCTGGATATAAGGCAGCGCCTCAATAAGCACCTCCGCTTTTTCCAGAATTTTGTCCATTTCTCTTTGTTCCATGACTGTATCTGTCCTCTTTTCTGGCGGCCTATGCTTGATATTCTGCATAATCCGCTTTTATAGTTCCAATATTATTATTTACAGACAACCGCTCAGCTTCTATAGTCTGCATTAATCTTCACATAATCATAGCTTAAGTCGCAGCCCCAGGCTGTGGACTCGGCGTCTCCCATATGCATGTCCACAAGCACTCTTACTTCCGGTGACGCGAGGATCTGTGACGCTTCCGCCTCACTGTAGTCCGCCGCCATGCCGTCCTTGTAGATCAGCATACTCTTTTTATTATTCTCAAAATAAAGCTCTACCTTGTCCGGATCGAAGTTCACACCGGAATAGCCAAGCGCGCACAGGAACCTTCCAAAGTTCGCATCATGCCCGTAGATCGCCGCCTTGCACAGATTAGACCCGATGACGCTTCTACTTAAGATCCGCGCCTCCTGTTTCGTTGCGGCATGAATGACTTTCGTCTCAAAAAGCGCCGTTGCACCCTCGCCGTCCCCCGCCATCATTTTAGCAAGCGTCTCATTCACATAATGCAGCGCTTCTTTAAATTTCTCATAATCCTCATTCTTCACTGTAATCTCCGGATTACCCGCCATGCCATTAGAAAGCACCACCAGCGTATCGTTGGTGGAGGTATCGCCGTCCACGGAGATCATGTTGAATGTGTCAATCACGTCCTCGCTCAGCGCCTCCTGCAGAAGCTCTTTGGAAATCGCGATATCCGTCGTCACGAACCCAAGCATGGTGCACATATTCGGGTGAATCATACCGGCGCCTTTACACATACCGCCGACGGTCACTGTCCTGCCGCCCAGTTCGATCTGCGCCGCTGCCTGCTTGGATACGGTGTCGGTCGTCATGATCGCCTCCGCCGCCATCGTACCCGCTTCCTGCGTGTCTTCCTTATCCGCCGCAAGCTTCTCCACGCCGGCAAGTATCCTGTCTATGGGAAGCTGACTGCCGATGACGCCGGTGGATGCCACCAGCACGGCATCCGCTGAGATTCCAACCAGTTCAGCCGTCTTCTCCGCAGTCCTTCTGCAGCAGTCATAGCCCTGCCCGCCGGTCGCTGCATTGGCAATCCCCGAATTAACGATCACCGCCTGCACGTATGGAGAATGGGCTACCACTTCCTTATCCCATCTGACCGGCGCTGCTTTTACCACATTGCTCGTAAAAACGCCCGCCGCTTTACATGGCGTCCTGCTGTACACCATCGCCATATCTTTCCTGTCCTGATATTTGATCGCCGCCGCGACGCCTGCCGCCTCAAACCCCTGCGCCGCCGTGACACCGCCTTCTATAATCTTCATATTCATCCTCCATGACAGAGCAGTTTACTGCAATCAGCTTTTTCACATATTTTTTTATTTTAATACATTTGCTTCCTGTTGAAAAGTTAAATTTACACAAACATCCGCAAACCGTGCGCTGCCCGCTGTGCCTTTATTCGTCAAGTGCAAGATCGATCTCCGGAATCTCCACATTGATCTCCGACTCCGCAGCTGTCTCCATAGGATCAGGGCTCTCTCCCTTCTCCTCCTCTTCTCCCCAGAGAGTCTCATAATCCTTGTGCTTTTTATCCATATTCATTGCCGCCATGTTCTTGGCCGCCATATAGACTTCCATATTAAAGTCCATAAGCTTCTTCTCATCCTGCGCCGGCACCCTGTCCCCGTTCGCAATCCGTCTGGCAATCTCAAGACACTTTGCCATTTCCTCGCCATAATCCTGCATGGCTTCTCCCTGCTGCTTCGCCACCTCCGCGTTGGCGATGCCGACCTCCGCCTCGATCACTTCGTCTCTGAGCTTAATGTGTTCCTCGATCTGTTCCTTCACCCGGTCGATTTTCTCCTGCAGTTCTTCGGCCCGCTTGCGGTATTCCTCGGAAACCTCGAACACAACGCCCCCGCTGCTCCCGTCACCGCCAAGAGACATATTGCCTGCAGCACCGAATGCCTGCGTCTCGTGAGCCTCCTTCTCCTTAAGCAGTTCACGCTGCCTTCTCCTGAGAATATCCAGTTGTGCCGTATACGCCGCTCTTGCCTCTTTGATTTTCATCTTGTCACTTCCTTCATGTCCTTATGAATCTGGATCACATCCATGTGTTCCCGGTTAACTGTTTCATGGAGTATATCGGTTCCCGGCCGGTATTTCAGAATATATCCTCTTTAATAAAGGCCGTAATATTTTCACTGTTTAAAGTAAAATCATAGTAATTGAGATCTTCCCTTTTCGTCCACCCGATCTGCCGCCAGAACGCGTTGCCGATATCGTTGGCAGTAAAGGCAATGAGCGATACTTTATTGATCTTCTCCTTCTTCAGCGCCTCCATGCAGTAAACTACCATCTCCTTGCCGATACCACGCAGACGATATTCCTTCGCCACACAGACATGATACAGACAGCCCCGTCTGCCGTCATGCCCGCACAGAATCGCGCCCACGATCCTGCCGTCTTCTACCGCCACAACGCTGGTGCCCGGATTTCTGTTTAAAAACCGGGTGATGCCCTCTCTGGAATCGTCTATGCTCCGGATCGCGAACCCTTTGATGGTCAGCCAGAGTGCCTTGACACCCTCATAATCTTCTATTGTCATCGCTCGTATCATCTTATCCTCCACGATTTAATACCCCAACGTCCCGTTCAATGATTCATCGTCCTCGATCCACTGCTGAACCGGAATCACCCGGTATTCATCCTCCGTATCTCTGACATAGACTGTCTCAATGCCCGCATTGATGATCTGCCGCTTACACATGGAACAGCTGCAGGAGTTCTTCACATACTCGCCCGTGTCCGCTTCCACACCCACCAGATAGAGCGCGCTGCCGATCATCTTGTCCCTGGAAGCGCTGATGATCGCATTCGCCTCCGCGTGAACACTCCGGCACAGTTCATACCGCTCCCCGCGCGGAATCTCCATCTTGATCCGGATACACTCCCCGATATCCGTACAGTTCTTTCTGCCTCTGGGGGCACCCACATACCCCGTGGAGATCACCTCGTCATTCTTCACGATCACCGCACCGTAATGCCGCCTCAAACAGGTAGACCGCTGTGCCACCATCCTGGCTAAGTCTAAGTAGTAATTAACCTTGTCTCTTCGTTTCATCTTCCTCTCCATTCCGGAGCGTTTACGCAGCAGGAAGCATACCTTTGCCAGCGCCATGCCTCCAAAGCCCGATTTGCCTCCGCCATCAGCACACGTTTCTTCACTCTTTCTAAGTTCACATATTTTTTATCCACTCTTCTGCCGACGCACCTTCGTGAAGTCCCCCTGATAAAGATGTGAACCCGGCATTTTCTCGGATGCAAATTCAATCATTCTCGACGAGAAATCCTGCCCATAGATGGAACAACCATGTTCATATAGTTTTGTCATATCCATCTGCCCACAAGTCAAAGTCGTTTTTATTTAACATACCCGCCTCCTTAAATATCAATTTATATAATTGATTATAAAATATGTGCCTAATGCCTGCAATGTATATTTATAATCCCGCTTTCTATGGGTACACAATTCCGAAAAGGGAGTAAATAAACTGATTTTTCTCATTTTTTCCTCCATTCCGAACCGCTTTGCGCTGAGGATGCGAGCAGAATTTCAGATTCTGCTCTGCAATCAACAGAATTTGTGACACATCGGCACAAATTCATCCGCCGGCAAAAGAGATATATTTTACAGATTCTTTTCCAAAAAAGAAAACATTTCAACACTCCACTTCCAGGCTGAATTGTCATATGCAAGACCGCAGCCGTGTCCGCCGGTCGGATAATAGTGACATGCATGGGCGACACCCGCTTCTTCCAGTTTCGCCTCCAGCCTTTCCGTATTTTCACACGGCACTGTCCCGTCGTCCCTGCAGGCCCAGGCAAATGCAGGCGGATAATCCGATGTGATCAGATTTTCAACGGAAAGTTCACGGCGCAGCGCTTCATCGTCCTTCCCGATCAGTGCCAGAGCACTGCCCTCATGGGTGATCTCTTTTTCAAAAGTGATCACCGGATATCCCAAAGCCACCGCGTTGGGTCTTCCCTCCGGCAGCAGCGTTTGATACAGTGCCGCTGAGGAAGCACATAAATGCCCGCCGGCTGAAAAGCCGACAATGCCGATCCGATCGGGATCAACGTGGTATTTTGCCGTATTTTCCCTGACATATCGAATCGTTTCCAGCAGATCCATCTGCGGCTCCGGATAACGCGAGGGCGCCACCCGGTAACGAAGGATGAAGGATACATATCCTTTCTTCTCGGCTAACATCTGGATCGGCGTGCCTTCGTTCTGAAAACTGACAAACTCATAGCCGCCTCCCGGACATATGATCAGCGCCGGTCCTGGCGTATCCACATTCACATCCGCCGGCGGTGTGATGATAAAAGTCTGCTCCGGGTCCTGCAGGCTCGCTCCCTCCTCCGGCTCCCAGGCATTCCAGTCATGCAGATGTAAGCATTGCCGCTTCCCCGCCTGCAGTTCCAATACCAGATTTGCCGTATCGATCATCTGCTCCGCAATCCCCTGCAGGTTGCCGCCCCATGGCGTCTGCCCTCTGAAAGCAGCAAGCCGTAACGGCTGATCCCGCAGTTCCTTCGGAAACCAGTCAAGCTGGTCTTCCGCATATAGGAAATGAAACCACTTTCTCATACCCGGCGCAGACAAAATATCATTTAAAGTATCAAAAGATGAAAACATACGTAACCCCTCCCCTTTCTTTTCGATGCTTAATATCCTTTTGCGATCCTTAATGGAAACACATGTAAAAGAATTGTGCCTGTCACAGTTACATCGGCTTTAAATTCCGGTCGAGCCGGTCCACCATCCACGCAACCCGTTTCTCGCGTCCGGCATCTGTCTTCGCATCATAATACGCCCGCGTATAAGTTTTCTTTACCGACGGGGACATGTTCTTCCAGTTTGTGCAGGCAGGTTCGTATTCTTCCAGCAGCGCGGATACGAAAGCGATCTGTTCCTCCGTGACCGCCGCGGATTTCGGCGCGTCCCACTGGCCGTTTTCCCTGGCCTCCTCTATTTTCTTTCTGCCGTAATCAGTCATAAGCCCCCGCTCTTCAAGTCTTTCCGCCAGCGCCTTGTTTTTCTCAGACCACTTACTCTTGTCTCTGCGCATGGCAAAATATTTCTTGTATGTTTTATCGTCAATGCTCTGCATCTGTCCGTCAATCCAGCCGAAACAGAGTGCTTCTTCGAGCGCCTCTCCCGCTTTGATCGTTTTAGGCCCGCCGGCCTTGCCGAACAGCAGCCAGACCCCATCGCCTGACAGACAGTGCTCACCAAGCCATTTTCTGAATTCTTCTCTATTGGCAAATTCCAGAATATCACTCATAATGTATCCTCGCTTTCTAAAGCTTTCGGGCACTGTAAACGTGCAAGCGGCGTTTCTAAAATCTCACTACAGATCCAGCCCTTTGGCCTCATCGCATCCCAGAATTATATTCATACACTGGATGGCCGCGCCGGACGCACCTTTGCCCAGATTGTCAAACTGTGCGGAAACAACAATGCGTTCTTCGTTTCCCGTGGCATAAATCTTCAGGCCATCCCAGCCGGAAAGTCCGTTGCCTGCCAGAAATCCGCCGGCTGCAATCTCGTCATCTGTGGTACTCACCTGAATGAACCGCTGGTTCTGATAATACGCCTTATAATAGTCCAGCAGTGATGCGGGTGTCTCTTTTCTGGCAAGCAGATCGGCATATAACTGCACGGAAACCACCATGCCGCTGTAATAATCGTCAATAATCGGAGAAAACAACGGGGTACGCACGAGCCCTGTGATCTTCTGCATTTCTTTTAAATGCTTATGCTGCTGTGTCAGCGCGTACTCCCGTCCCGCTGATAACTCTGCAGGCCTGTCCGCCTGTTCATAAGCCGCAATCGTTTTCTTTCCGGCTCCGCTGTATCCCGAGATTGCAAAGCAGCCTACCGGATAATCCTTCGGAAGAATGCCCCCCGCTGTCAGAGGATACACCAGAGAGATGAAACCGGAGGCGTAGCATCCCGGAACCGCTATGCGCTTTCCCTCCTGAATGGCTGTTCTATGGGCGGCGGATAATTCCGGAAATCCGTATGCCCATCCTTCTTCTGTGCGGTGGGCGGTAGATGCATCGATAATAACCACATTATCATTCTCTGCCAGTGCGGCGGATTCCCTCGCCGCCGCATCCGGCAGGCACAGAAAAGTGATATCTGACGCATTGATCAGTTTCTTTCTCTCATCCGGATCTTTACGCAGCTCCGGATTGATGTGCAGCAGCTCTATATCGTCACGTTTTTGAAACCGCTCGTTAATTCTTAATCCTGTTGTTCCTTCGCTTCCATCGATAAATACCTTTGTTTTCATAGCAATATGTAATTCCTTTCTGTATTTTCGTAACCGTGCAGCCTTCGCTCTCCCTGTTACGCATTTTCTCCATTCCGAAGTCTCAAAGTTTCTGATTGCATAAAGTACTTTTCGGAGCATAATTCATCTATATATGCGCTGTATGTCTCTCATCACTATATCACGCTCACTGCCCCTGCGCAAACGTATTTCCCGTTACGGTCAGCGTAACCGCCCGGCTTTTGCATTCCCCTCATTTCCAGCTTGCATAATAATACGCCTTTATTGCATATTATTCAACCTTTTTTTTGTTTTATGCAGTTTTTATTGAATTATTCATTAAAATATGCATAAATTTACACTTGCATTTTGCACGAACCTGTTGTATATTGTTTTAGGAACAAATGCATTCGGGAACAGGATTTCCTAATATAAATGCAATACATACAACTCACAATTCACAAAAGGAGATTACATTATGAAAGAAAAAGTAGTTCTTGCTTACTCAGGCGGACTGGATACGACCGTGATCATTCCGTGGCTGAAAGAAAATTTTGACTATGAGGTGATCTGCGTGTGCGGTAACTGCGGTCAGGCGGAAGAGCTTGACGGACTCGAGGAGCGCGCTTTATCCAGCGGCGCATCCAAGCTCTACATTGAAGACCTCACAGACGAGTTCTGCGATGATTTCATTATGCCGTGCGTACAGGCACATGCCGTTTACGAGAATAAATACCTGCTCGGCACATCCATGGCAAGACCGGTAATCGCGAAGAAATTAGTCGAGATCGCACGCAAAGAGGGCGCTACCGCGATCTGTCACGGCGCTACCGGCAAGGGCAACGACCAGATCCGTTTCGAGCTGGGCATCAAAGCGCTCGCTCCCGATTTAAAGATTATCGCTGCATGGAGAAATGAGAAATGGACCTTAAACTCCCGCGAGGAAGAGATCGAGTACTGCCGTCAGCACGGCATCAACCTGCCTTTCTCCGCGGATTCCAGTTACAGCCGCGACCGTAACTTATGGCATATCAGCCATGAAGGTCTGGAACTGGAAGATCCCGCTAATGAGCCGAATTATGAGCACCTGCTGGTTCTCGGCACAACACCGGAGAAGGCTCCCGAAGAAGGCGAGTACGTGACCATGACTTTTGAAAAAGGCGTTCCCACCTCCGTCAACGGCAAGAAGATGAAAGTGTCCGAGATCATCGCCACTTTAAACGAGTTGGGCGGCAGGCACGGCATCGGTATCGTAGATATCGTGGAAAACCGTGTGGTAGGCATGAAGTCCCGCGGCGTGTATGAGACCCCCGGCGGAACGATTCTCTACGAGGCACACCAGCAGCTCGAGGAGCTGATCCTCGACCGCGATACCTATGCGCTTAAGGCAGACATGGGCAGCAAGTTTGCACAGATCGTATATGAAGGAAAATGGTTCACCCCGCTTCGCGAGGCAGTGCAGGCGTTCATCGAGTCCACACAGCAGTATGTGACCGGTGAAGTGAAATTCAAGCTGTACAAGGGCAACATCATCAAGGCAGGAACCACTTCTCCGTACACACTCTACAACGAGAGCATCGCTTCCTTCACCACAGGCGATATGTACGACCATCACGACGCGGAAGGATTTATCAACCTGTTCGGTCTTTCCAGCAAGGTACGCGCCATGAAGATGCAGGAGAACGGCGTGAAGCTGATTTAAGCCGGCACACGTTAATTCCGTTTATGAAAAAACAGTCCCCGCAGCAGTTTATGATTCCATGCTGTGGGGATTTTTATCCTACCGCCCGTATACTTTGCAGTTACACGCTTTTTTTTTCAGCTTTCGTGTGATATGATAATAATGTATCTATTCAAATATACTTCATTAATCTCACATGATATCATACAAAAGGGATATTCTTATGAACGCAATTACACTAATTATTATATATCTGGCTGCCATCAATTTGATCAGTTTCATAGTTATGGGTGTGGATAAATATAAAGCCAGGAAACGTGCCTGGCGTATTCCGGAGTCCACACTTTTCGTACTCGCCTTAATCGGCGGCAGCATCGGTTCCATCGCGGGTATGCACCTGTTTCATCATAAGACAAGGCACTGGTACTTCCTGTACGGAATGCCAGCCATCCTGATCATACAGATTCTGATTGTCGTCGCGCTGGTGACCTCGCCGATTGAATTTCTGATAATGTAAAAAAAGTTAATTTGCTTCGCAAATTAACTTTGCGAGATTTGCCTTCGGCAAACTCGAATAAGCGGAAGATTTTATTTTGCGAGATTTTCCTTCGGCAAACTCGAATAAGCGGAAGATTTTATTTTGCGGATTTTCCCTCGGCAAACTCGAATAAGCG
>CAJTPS010000003.1:0-206301 GCA_910578555.1 uncultured Lachnospiraceae bacterium | reverse complement strand
GCCGGAAGATTTTATTTTGCGGGATTTTCCCTCGGCAAACTCGAATAAGCGGAAGATTTTATTTTGCGGGATTTTCCCTCGGCAAACTCGAATAAGCGGAAGATTATACCTTAAAGTAAATAATGGGAGAAGGGGCGTTTATGCATATTGCAGTCTGTGATGATAATATTGCTGACAGGAAACAGATGGAGCGGCTCTTAGAACGGGCTTCGGACAGGCGGATACACACCACGGGTGTATTCTATATTGATTCTTTCGGAAACGTGGAAGCTGTCATGCACGCGCCTATGCTTTACAATGCTTTCTTTATTGATATGACATCCGGTCCCGTCAATGGGTTCCAGCTTGCCGGAAAGCTGATCGATGCAGGCGTGACCGCGCCGATCGTTCTGTGTGTCTCCACAATCAATTACCGCGCGATTATTGAAGCGGCTATGGAACAGCTGCCGCCGGACGGTGTCGAAAACACCAATCACGAGATCCTGTTCCGGAAGTTAAAAACCCAGATCCGATATCTGAACAAGCCGGTCCGCGTCGCCGAACTGGACGAAATGCTGGACTTTTGTATTGCGCAGAAGTCCCAGGTCATTCCAACCATAGAACTGCGCGGCGAGAAGGATACCCTCTATGTCTATGAGGATGAGATCCTGTATGCAGAAAAAGACGGCAACTACGCGCACGTGACTCTGACAGAGGACAGACAGATCGATGTGCTGTCCACTATGCACAATCTCTACGCGCAAGTTGCCGATTATGATCATTTCTTCCCGATCTCGGAGCAGGTGTTCGTCAATGTCTCCTATATCGAGAAACTGTCTTTACTGAAGCTTTCCATGAAGGATGGACGCGCTTTTACCGTTTCTCCGTTTGAACTCTCACTGGTAAAAAAGGCAATTGAAACATACCGCAGTGAAACATAAACCACCCTGTTACAATGTCACAATAATGCCGCCGTCATTGGCGTACATTGTACTGACGCCCGCCGTTTCCATGATCACTACGTTTCTGTAGGATGCACGCTTTTCCATCAGTTCACGCATATACTGTGCGCGCTCGGGACAGTTGCAGTGTGTGATCATGAGCGTTCTCTTCTCCGTATGTGACACATCCGCAACGAGACAGTCCGCCATCTTGGCAAGCGCCTTGTTAATGCCGATCGCCTGACTCTTCTGCTCGATCACGCCCAGATTGCCTACCATAACAGGCTTGATACTCAGCGTTGAAGCGACAAGCGCCTTGACACCGGTAAGGCGTCCGTTCTTGCGAAGCGTCTCCAGATTATCCAGCACAAAATACGTTCTCATCTTACGCTTAAAGACTTCGATCTTCTCCACAGTCTCCTCGAAAGTAAGGCCGGCCTCCTTGTAACGCATAAGTCTGATAGCCAGCTGCGTCTCTCCACAGCTTGCGGATTCCGAATCCACGACATGAATCTTCTTCTCTCCGTACTTCTCCTGATATAAGCTTTTACCCAGTTCCGCACTGTTATAGCTTCCACTGAGATGGGATGACAGCGTCACCACATAGACTTCCTCCGCATCACACTGGTATGCCTCCATAAATTTCTCAGGAGAAGGACAGGACGATTTCGGACACTGCGGATATGCCGCTACCTTCTCCAGAAATTCCTTCTGGTTAAAAGTCTCGTCATCCCAGATCAGATCATCCCCCACTTCCAGTCCCAGCGGAACAGTCTGAAATCTCTCATCATTTTTACATTTTCCCGGCAGTTCACAACAACTGTCTACTACGATCTTATAACTCATAAAGCCCCCGCAACCCTTTCATGTAGTTTTCATTACTATCTATAATAGCATAACTTGTCACACATTGTAAACAGTAAATGTTAGTTACAGTTCAGCCATAGATGATAAGATGAACGAATCATGCTTGCATGAATGCGTACATCTGGTCAGCTATGAGCAGAGCGCCTTTTTATGAGCAAAGTCAGCTGCAAAGCAGCGAGAAAGCACTGAAAGTGCCTTTGCGAATGGCGCGGGCTGAACTATTACAAATGTTATCAAATCAAAATAATTCGCTTTCTTTCCCCATATCCTCTGTGCTATACTGATACCGACGGTTATCAGCCCGTTTGCGGGATTCGCTTCGCGAACCCGAATAAGCGCAACAATTATCTACACCCTAAAATACTATAACCACATTTTGCAGTCTTATGAAACATTACCGCATACGAATTATTCAGAAACGGAGTACTTATGATCGCACTGAAAATCACGAACATCAGACAATTTATGGGAAAACTGCTCGGCAGCGAGGATTTCGATTTTTTTCTGCTGGAGGAGGCTTCCATCAGCACCTACAATACATTCCGTATTGACGGACATCAGAACAGAGAATTCTATACATCGGAAGAATGGGAAGATGAGGCCATCCGCCCCTATGACTTTTCCGCCTGGAAGACCATGCGCCCGATCTGTTTTGACCTGATCAAAGGCAGGCGTACGCCTTCCGCCTTCCGCTTTGTACTCCACCTGATCCCTTCCCATGTAGATTCGATCCTGCAAAAGGGTGATACTGCCGTATCCACGGAACAGGTCAAGGCTTTCGTGCTGAACATAAAATATGACGGCACCGGTCTGACTCTGGTGACCGGCACCGCCTTTCATACTTTTGTTATGGATAAAACGCCTGACGTGCTCTGGGATCAGGCTGTCAGACGATTCCTCTCGCTCAAATCGATCGCGTACGAGGAACTTTGACACGCCATATCAGAAGAATACTGTCACGCCGCCTGTCTGATAAGCCATCTCGAAATCAATTGCCGCCATGACCATCGCAAAGAGCAGCATGATTCCCAACATGATCACTGCCGGAAAGTCATAGATCATTTTCCACTCTCCGCTTTTACATTTATGACTCTCCACCAGAATCTCCAGACCCAGCAGAATAAAGACCAACGGCCAGCACCTGAATATAAAACTGTATCTTACCATCGGTACAAAAATGTGTGTCAAAAAGAGTATACCGTAGCACACCAGCGTAATGCCGAAAGACACCGTTCCAACTCTGCGGGTCGGCACATTCCTGACCTCTTTCCCGCAGTTTGCCACCGTCTGTCGCGCCCCGCCCGCTTCCTGACCCATCGCTGCTTCCTGGTTCATAACTGCTTCCCGTTCCATGCTCTCTCCCTCCTTATGCAATATTACTGTCGATCCGGTTCGTTATCATCTGCCACCGTATCCTGCTGTGCGTTCTGTGTAACATAGCCCTGCCGCTCCGGTTCGCCGTACTGCACGGGCATGCCTTCTTCAACGATCATTTCCGCTTTCTTACCGCGGATCATCAGCAGACCCGCCCAGATAATCGCAATGCCGACCACAAAGCGCGGCAGATCATCTCTCATAAAGTAATAAATCTGACTTAAGACAAAATTATCCCATCCGAAAATATCACATAAAAGATTAAATACCGCCTGCCATAACGTAATCACGCCGATCAGGATAAATACAGCCGCCACAACAGTTTTCCTTTTGCCGGTCATATGGGAACCCAGTTTCTCTATCGTGTTCCATTCATCCAGACCGAACAGGAACCTGTCTTCTACCGCCATAAAGGTATGCTCGTCTAACCCCGCCAGATTGTTGGCATGGAAGAAGCTGTAAAACCACATGGCAACAGGAAATACCGCCAGTGCGCCGATATTCGTAATCCCGGTCACGACGATCAGCGCCATAAATCCGAGCATAAGGCTGATTCCCATCTTCATAAATCCCAGATACATATCACCCGCCCCCGGTATGAGCGACCACATAAACAACCAAAATCTGCTTTTCTTTCTTTGCATTCTATTTTCCTCCATTTTCTATTGTTAATTAATATTCTGATATAAGTCCGTCCCGAACTGTGTCAATTTCTCATTGATATTGTCAAAAAACCCTCTCACGCCGCCGCGCGCCTGCCCGGCAAGGTACTTTTCCCACTCATCGTCCCTGCTTCTTTGCCGCTTCTGGGCGATCTCTTCCAGAGAATCGCTCTCTTCCTGCTGCACGGGTGCCTTCTGCACACTCTCCACACGGTCGTCCGGCATAAAGATCAATACCGTAAGAGCCGCCGCCATGGCTGCCAGCACTTTAGCGCGATAGATGAAAACCTGCCTTTTCTTCGCAGCCTGCCTTTCCTGCCGCAGCTGCATGAATATATTTTCCTTAAGCTGTCCGGGGGCGTGCAGCATCTCCTCCGCCTCTACCTGCCTGATCAACTCCGTGAGTGCCTCGTCGCTCATGCCGCCGGAGAAGTCGTCATTCCGCCGTCTGTTCACTCTTTTCTTTTCATCATCCATGTTGTATATCATGCGCCCTTCTCCTTTCCATATAATTTGCGCAGCATAGCCCGCGCTCGATAAATCTGTGTCTGAACCGTCTTGACTTTCATGCCTCTCTGCGCTGAGATCTCCGCAACATTCATTTCGTCATAATAGTAAGCCTTTGCGATCTCATCATAAGGCGGCTTCAGTGACATACATCTTTTCAGTAAAGTCTGCCGCACCTCTTCTTCCAGGCAGACGATCTCTGGCGCCCCCTCATAAGTACGCGTCTCGTTCATCACCACATCTTCTGTCGGAATCACCCGCCTTCCGGCACTCTGCAGATAATCCAGGCATTTGTTCGTCGCTATCCTGCACAGCCAGGCTTTCTCATATTTACCGTCAAACTCCCCAAGATGTTTGTAAGCCGACAGGAAAGTCTCCTGCGCCAGATCCTCGGAGGCAAAATAGTCCGATGTCATTTTATAACATATGGAAAAAACAAGATGTTGGTAAGAATCAATCAGCGCTGACAATTGTTCTTCCCTGTTAATATCGTCTGCCCCCTTTCACAAGTAACTCTATCCATTATAACGAATGACTTCTTCGATTGTCTTCAATTATCTGCAGATTTTTTTATCCGGAAAATTATTCTTTGTGATACCTGATTACAAGCCTTGTTTCATGTCTAAAAAATACTATATAAAATATATAATTTTTACCCCTTTACTTATGATGGCATTCGGGCTATATTCATATCTAAGCGCATACGATTCCTTATGTGATCCGAATGCCGAAAAGACCCGGAAGTCTGTTGCCGCCCGCCTGGTCCGGTGCGGCCGCATAACCTGATGAACAGTGAGGTACATACCTATGACCCCCATGAAATGGTTTTATTCTTTCCTGCATAAACATACCCGGAGCATGATCTTCGGACTGGTGCTTGTCACGGTGATCTCCGTGCTCGCCATCGTCAAGCCGATCGTGTCCGGCGCCATCGTGGACGATGTGATCATCGCCGGACAGTATGAACAGCTGCCAAGGCTGATCGTATTTCTCCTGCTGATTACGATCCTGCGCGGTCTGCTGCGCTATCTTTCGCAGCTGATCTTCGAGACATGTTCGCAGGATGTGCTCTACACAATGCGCGATACCGTGTACCGCAAACTGCTGCAGGAGGACTTTAACTTTTATAATAAGAAGAGAACCGGTGATCTGCTCAGCCGGCAGACGGGCGATATGGACGCCATCCGGCATTTCATAGCATTTGTTATTTATCAGGTGTATGAAAATGTCTTCATCTTCCTGTTTGCCCTGGTCATGGTGTTTACGGTCAGTGTCAAACTGGCACTGTGCATGTGTCTCGTGCTGCCGCTGTCTTTCCTCGTGACCTTAAGCCAGACGAAGAACGGGCGCCCCTGTTTCTGGAAGATCCGGGAACAGTTCTCTTCCTTAAATACATTTGTACAGGAAAATATCAGCGGAAACCGCGTCGTCAAAGCCTTCTCCAAGGAAGACTATGAAATCGGAAAATTTAACCGGGAAAACGACGGCTACCGCGACGCCGAGCTTGCCGCCGCGGAAATCTGGACAAAATACGTACCGCTGTTTGAATTTCTCTCCAATCTGCTCACCCTCATACTCATGCTCGTGGGCAGTATCATGGTCATTCAGGGAGAAATGACGCTGGGCAGCTATGTAACGGTGAACGGCTATCTGTGGATGCTCATGAACCCGCTGCGGCAGATCGGATGGCGGATCAACGATATCCAGCGTTTCACCACCTCCGTGGAAAAAATCTACGCCACCTACAGCGAAGAGCCTAATGTAAAATATCCCGTCAATGCGATTCCCTGTAAACGTCTGCGGGGGGATGTGGAGTTTCGTGGCGTATCCTACAGCGCCGATGACGAAGATATCATACATAACGTCAGTTTTCATGTGAAGAGCGGGCAGACGGTAGGCATCCTGGGCTCCACCGGTTCCGGCAAATCGACGATCATGAATCTGCTGTGCCGTTTCTACGACGTGACGGACGGAGAAGTACTGGTGGACGGGCGCAACGTCAAGGATCTGGATCTGTATAATCTGCGGCAGAATATCGGCATGGCCATGCAGGACGTCTTCCTGTTCTCGGATACGATCGAGGGAAATATCGCTTACAGCCGGCCGGACTGCCCTTTTGAAGAAGTCGAGAAAGCCGCCGTTATGGCGGATGCGGACGGTTTTATCCGCCAGATGCCGGAAGGCTATGACACGATCGTCGGTGAACGCGGCGTAGGACTTTCCGGCGGTCAGAAGCAGCGGATCTCGCTGGCAAGGGCTCTGCTGAAGAACCCTTCCATCCTGATTCTGGACGACACTACTTCCGCCGTGGACATGGAAACGGAAAGCTACATACAGGATCAGCTCCGCACGCTGGACAGAGACTGCACGATCTTCGTGGTTGCCTACCGCATATCCTCCATCAAAGATTCCGACCTGATTCTGGTTCTGAATGACGGGCACATTGTGGAACAGGGCACGCACGAAGAACTACTTAAGAATAACAGTTATTATGCAACTGTGTTCCGGCATCAGTACGGAGAATATGAGAAATACATCAGGAACTGCTGATCCGGCTCCTGCAGACTGATATGAGCAGAACATGCTCGGAAACGAGGAAACAACAATATGGCACGAAACAAATATGACATTGATGAAATCATCGAGGAAAGCTATGACATCCGACAGATGAAACGTCTGCTGCAATATGTGAAACCTTACCGCGGGCAGCTAGCGCTGGCACTCTTTCTCATGCTGTCTTCCTCCGCGCTGACCATGCTCTTTCCGATCTTTATCAGTGAGATCATGGACACTTATATTCCGGAAGGAAATATACGCGCCATTGTGATTATTACATTAATATCACTCGTTATAGTATTGTACGCCTGCGTCTGCATCCGTTTTAAAATACGGATTACGAGCCGCGTCGGCCAGTCCGTGGTACATAAGCTCCGTTCCGATATCTTCTGCCACCTGCAGGAACTGCCTTTTTCCTACTATGACGAGCGTCCCCACGGCAAGATACAGGTGCGCGTAGTCAACTACGTCAACAGCTTAAGCGACCTGTTGTCCAACGGTATTATTAACACGATCACGGATCTGTGCAACCTGATCTTTATCCTGCTCTTTATGCTTGCGCTTCATGTGCGGCTCACACTAATCTGTCTGTGCGGGCTCCCCGTACTGATGGCGGTCATTATCTTCGTCAAGAGGCGCCAGCGGCATGCATGGCAGGTGCAGAGTAACAAGCAGTCCAATCTGACCGCCTATATCGCAGAGAGCATTAACGGCATACGGGTTACCCAGTCTTTTGTACGGGAAGAAGAGAACACTTCTATCTTCAACCGGTTGAGCGACGGCTACCGCGGCTCCTGGATGCGTGCCGTCAAATATAACTTTATCATGTGGCCGTGTATCGACTCCATCTCCACCGTGACCACCGCCTTCATCTATGTGATGGGCATCGGCTGGATCTCCGGTGAACTCTACGGGGTCACGATCGGTATCCTGATCGCTTTTACCTCCTACATATCGAGGTTCTGGGAGCCGATCAACACGCTTGCCTCTTTCTACAACTCGCTCCTCACGGCAATCGCCTATCTCGAACGCATATTCGAGACGATTGATGAACCGGTAAATGTTAAAGATGCGCCTGACGCGGTACCAATGCCGCCCATTCGCGGAGAGGTCACTTTCCGGGATGTATGTTTCAGCTACGAGGATAACGTGCAGATTCTGAACAAAGTAAACTTCACTGCCAACCCCGGTGACACCTATGCCATTGTGGGGCCTACCGGCGCCGGAAAATCCACCATTGTCAATCTGATCAGCCGTTTCTATAATGTAGGCTCCGGCACGATCCTGATCGACGGTACGGATATCTCCCGGGTGACGCTGAAATCTCTGCGCAAGCAGATGGGTATCATGATGCAGGACAGTTTCATCTTCTCCGGCACGATTATGGATAACATACGTTATGGGAATCTGGACGCCACAGACGAGGATGTGATCAATGCCGCCAAAACCGTCTGCGCGCACGATTTTATTATGGAGATGGAACACGGCTACCAGACCCAGGTCAACGAGCGCGGCAGCCGCCTGTCAGCCGGACAGCGGCAGCTCATCAGTTTCGCCAGAGCACTGCTGGAGAATCCCGCGATCCTGATTCTGGATGAAGCAACCTCCAGCATCGACACGGAAACCGAGATCCTGCTGCAGAAAGGCCTGAACCGCCTGCTGGAAGGCCGTACCTCCTTCATCATCGCCCACAGACTCTCCACGATCAAGAACGCGAGTTGTATCATGTATGTAGATCAGGGAAATATACTTGAGAAGGGAACACACGATGAACTGCTGGAGTTAAAGGGAGAGTATTATAAGCTGTTTATGTCGCAGTATGATTTTCTGACAGAGCAGAAATAATAAACTGACGGCTTTGCATCCGGCAGCGGGCTGTGCACTGAATTTTCGTGCAAAAGCCCGTTGCCCGGGAAACCGCTTCCGCCTTATCCTTTCATCTTCGGCTTAAAGACAAGACTTGCCAGATAACCGAACACCAGCGCGGCACAGCACCCCACTGCACCGGTCTTGAAACCGCCCTGGAACAGCCCGATAAATCCGCTTTCGGATATGGCTTCCTTGACGCCCTTCATCAGAATATTCCCGTAACCGAGCAGCGGCACACTGGCACCAGCGCCCGCATACTCCATAAAAGGCTCATACCAGCCGAAAAAGCTGATCACCGCACCCGTACATACGAGCAGCACCATGATACGCCCCGGCAGCAGCTTCGTCTTTTCCATCAGAATCTGCACCAGCGCACAGATCAGACCGCCTACCCAGAATGCATTGAAATAATCCATTACTTCCTCCGTTTCCACGCTGCCTATGTCACGTCTTACGCTAAGATGTAAACATAGATTACAGTGTCACGTTCTTTTTAGAATTATTTTCTGCAAATCCGGAGAAATTATGCGAAAAGAGTTTTTTCAGATATGGATGATCTCACATACATGTTCTACGATCTCCCGGATGGAAAAACCCTCACACTCTATCGTAACATCCGCGTATTCCTCATACATGGGCACGCGCTCCGCGTAAAGCTCCGTCAGTCCCTGGCCTTCCCGCAGCGTCACGCCGCGCTCGTTCAGGTCTCCCAGCCTGTCGGCAATAGCGTCGCAGGACAGCCTGAGATATACGACCACGCCAATCTGCTTTAGATGCTCCATGGCTCTGCGCCCGTATACGACACTGCCGCCGGTGGCAATCACGGTTCTGTGTACATCAATGGAGGCATTGGCATTCTCCTCCACAGACCAGAATGCTTCTATGCCCCGCTCCTCTATGATCTCATGTAACAGCTTTCCTTCTCTGCTCTGAATGACCAGATCCGAATCCACAAAGGCATAGCCCAGCTTTTTGGCAAGTACTACACCTACTGTACTCTTGCCTGCGCCGGGCATACCGATGAGGATGATATTATCCTTGTTCATATATACTTGTGCCTTTCAATCAATTCCCGGTACTCCGTGAACTATCCCAGATATGCGACTACTTCCACCTCGCAGAGCACATCCTTGGGAAGCTGCTTCACGGCAACACAGCTTCTGGCCGGTTTTTCGGTGAAATATTTCTCGTAAACTGCATTAAAAGCGGCAAAGTCAGCCATTTCCGCCAGAAAACATGTGGTTTTCACAACTTTCGTATAATCTGTTCCTGCTTCTGTCAGGATCGCTCCCACATTCCGCATAACCTGTTCCGCCTGCTCCGTGATATCGGTGCCCTTAATCTCTCCTGTCGCAGGATCAATCGGAATCTGTCCCGATGCATACAGGAAATCTCCTGCAATAATGCCCTGTGAGTAAGGTCCGATTGCCGCCGGTGCTTTGTCCGTAGCTACTTTAGTTAACATAATATTTGCCTCTCTTTCTTTACTGCTCTTGCTTTTTGCTCTTGTTTATTTACTGTTCTTGTTTATTTTTGCTCTCGTTCCAGGTTGCTCCTGTTCCTTTTTGCTTTTTCCATTTCTCTTTTCTTTCGTCTATTCCCCGCCAAACTGCGCCCTCACATAGAAACCCCTGGCATTCTCAATCACTTCCGTTACCACACCTTCCCGCTCCATCATGCGCTCTCTGAAGGGAAAATTACCTGACATGGCCAGCGACGGATCTATCGTATAATAGTAATTGCTCGGAAGAACACCTTCCGTCACGGTGACATGATCCCCTTCCTTCAATAATCCGGGGCGCTCCATCTTAAATTCCATCTCCCGCATGGTATCTGACCTTCTTTCCTGTTGTTCTTCATGCGTTTATCTCCACAGGCCGCTCCTGACCGTTACATGCCAAGCATATTCCTGAGCGGATTAACTCCTTTGGCCTGACTGATCAGCATATCCTTCTCCCGCACCAGATAATCCTCCAGTCCTCTGATTTCTTCCTCCGTAAAGCCCTGCGACTTCTCAATCACCCCGTCCGGCACGATGCCTTCCGCCCAATCCGTACCACGCATGAAGCTTATCCGGGCAAACGTCCTGTCATCCTTATGAATCGCTCCGGAAACCAGAATCTTCACATCCTGTTCCACGTCAATGCCTCCGTTTCCGTGGTTTTCCAAAGCTGCCGTCTCCTCTTTTATGATCACTTTTCCGTCTTCCATAATTCTCCTTACTTCTACACCGTCTATGCATATTTACCTGTCTGTACCTGCAAATGCATACCGTATTCTTTAACCTCCTGCCCGCAGCTGCTCTATCTCATGATTGTAAAGGTCCTCATAGTATTCCTCGGTCGCCAAATCTATACGATATAAGTTTACCACATTCAGCGTGATATTGTCACTATATTTTTGATGATTTTTACGTTACTTAGTTTATACATTATGTAAAATTCAGTGCATTCTATAAATAATGCATAATTCAGGAACCCAACATGCACAACAGATTTTGCTTCAGAATAATTCTGACCGTTGGTAAGGCTGTCATAGGAACGGCACAGATAAATAACCGAACGGTTTTGCCAATTAAGTCTGTTCGTTATCTGCATTTCCAAGTTAATCAGCGTCCTGCTATATAACAAAATATTAATGTCGGTAACGATAGCTTTGTCAATAATCCCATGCTATACTCATGTAAAAAGAAATATTTGCCAAACAATACCCCATCAATAAATCCCCTATGAAGATACTCTTATGACCAACACAAACAATGCAAAATTAATCAACCGGATCAAGAAAACCGTCATAAACGAATATACGGACGATATCAGTATCGTGGCTCTATACGGTTCTTATATCAACGGAACCGCTAACCCCAAATCTAATATTAACTGTTATTTTATTCCCAAAACAGAACGTGCATATCAGTTTGCAACTGACTTCATCCTCTGCGGGATCGGCTATGACATTTTTCCCGTGTCATGGGAAAGAACTGAGAATATAGCAGATCTACAAGAAGTTCTGTTACCGCTGATCGGAGACGTCGAGATTCTTTACTCCAGTACGGCAGAAGACCTCTCCAGATTTCAGGCACTGCAGTCTAAATTAACGGACAATCTGAACGACCGGCAGTTCACCTGCTCTATTACCGCCAGGAAAGTCACTGATGCACGGCAGGCCTGGCAGCATATACTTTCCGACAGCAATGCTGCATCTGTACGCAAATATGCAGGCTGTCTTATTATGACACTGGCGGATGCCGTGGCAATCTATAATCACACCTATTATCATTACGGATTAAAAAGGAGTTTGCCGACCTGAAGAATATCCCCGGTCTTCCCGGGCAGATATGCGATGAATATCGTCGTGTGATCCAATCAGATATGACACATGATATTTTATCACATTGTCTTGCAATGCTTACCGCTGTATGTGATTATATGGATCTGTCGATTCCAGCGAAACATGCAGTGAGTACACACAAAAGTGAAAATGGAAATGATAAGGAAACAGCGGCACAGACCTGAAATGAAAATATACCCTCGGCAGCCTGCCTGCAGGAAGACTTAGGTTATGCGCATGATCATCTCGGCGCAAAACAGTACGATTTATTCACACAGTTCCACTATGGTAATTTAAATAGCTTCCGCAGCACTGCGGAAGCCATTGAACACACACTCTCTGAAATCGGACGGTCTCAGCTGCTACCCTTCATAGTGCTCCAGCACCACCCCGTGGGCGATCCCCGGAATCGTCTGCCCTTCGTTAAAGCTGGTCTTACTCAGGAGTGCGCCCGTGGGAATAAATAGCACTCGTTTCCATATGTCCTCTTCGATCTTCTTCAGGATATATGCCGACAGCACCACAGCGCTGCACCCGCAGCCAGACCCGCCCGCATTGGTATCCTGCTTCTCACTGTCATAGATCTCTATGCCGCAGTCCATATGCTGTTTCGTAATATCAATCTGCTTCTCGGCTAACAGATCGAAGAGCAGCTTCTGCCCTACCGTACCCAGATCACCCGTAATAATCCGGTCATAATCCCCCGGCGTCCTGCCGAAATCTTCCAGATTCTGTCTGATGGTGTCCGCCGCAGCGGGAGCCATGCAGGCACCCATATTCATGGAATCCTTGATGCCGTAATCCGTGATTCTTCCAATCGTAACGCCCGTTATTCTCGCTCGCACCTGTCTGCCGGGCTGTGCGGAAAGAATAAACGCACCACTGCCTGTCACGGTCCATGTGGCAGATTTCGGGCGCTGATTGCCGTACGCTAACGGAAAACGGAATTCTTTCTCCGCACTGGCAAAATGGCTGGATGTGATACACGCCACCTTCTGCGCAAATGCTCCTTCCACCGTCATGGCCCCCATGGTAAGAGACAGACCGCAGGTGGAACATGCCCCGTACAGACCGACATGCGGCACCTGATATCCGGCAAGCCCGAAGCTGCTGGCGATAGACTGTCCCAGCAGATCGCCTGCATAGACCAGCTCGATATCCTGCTTCTGCAGACCGCCTTTCTGCAGTGCAATGGCAAGCGCCTCCTTCTGCAGGCTGCTCTCCGCATCCTCCCAGGTATCGGCTCCGAATTTATCATCATAACACACCTTATCAAACAATTGTCCCATGGGACCTTCCGCTTCCTTGCTCCCCACGATGGCGCCGCTGCTGATCAGATACGGCTTATTTACAAACTGAAGACTCTGTTTCCCTAACATCCCGCTATCTCCTTTACTCTCTCTAAGAAATAGTATGGATGTTTTTTATAAATCTATACAAACGTTGCCGGCAGATTACACAAGCTGCCCGCTTTTACTCTCCTTCACCCCGCCACCGGAATCATACTGTACGCCACGTCCCTGCTCTCCGCACAGCACACCGCTACCCGATATCCCGGAATATCCCCGTATTCCTTCATATGATAATACTTCGCGTTGAATGTCTGCTTCACCCGGATCTTATCATGCTCTTCATCCATCACCACAGCAAAATCCCCGAGCGGAAGGGAGATTCCCTTCCCCGTCACTTTTAAGAAGCTCTCTTTCATCGTCCAGATCCGGAACATTCTCCGGTTGACTTCTTCCTCATCCTCCACTGCATACATCCATTCCAGCTCTTCGGGTGCAAAGAAGCGGTCAGCCACTTTAAGCCGTCCCTGTTTGATACGCTCGATATCATTGCCGATCGGCTTGTCTCCTATGCTGCAGATTGCATAGTCGCCTGAATGAGACAGTGAAAAATGAATATTCGGGTGGTATTTGAGCACAGGTTTACCCCACTCGCCGAACTCATACTCGATGCCGCGCTCCCTCAGACCGTAAGTCTCCAGCGCGTGATCCAGCGCAATCCCGGCGCCGAGGCTTCTGTTTTTATCATTCTCATGTTTGAGCAGCGCAATCTTCTGCTGTCTGTAAGGGGACAGCAGGTTTAATTTTTCCTGAAAAAGCGCCTCATCCTCAAACTGTGTCACATCTATATAATAGGTATAGATCATTTTCCTCTTCTCCTGTGTGAGATGAAGCTGCGAAACTGCCTCCGGTACCTCCTGGCGTCCCGTCCAATGGCTGGATATCTTTAGAAGTTCTTCCCACACGATTACCGGTGCTGGCGGTTATGCGGATATCTTCGCATAGAACGCCGTGCGCTGTCATCCACTCCGATATCATGGTAACAGGCCTGACAGATCGGGTAGGCATAATCCCATGGAAGCACTGTACCGCAGCCGCGGCACTTCTTCTCGAACTGGCCTTTGTCTTCCTGCAGCAGTTCACCGATCTCATGCTGCGCCCACTCCCTGTTGACCGCCACTTCCTCTCTGTCCACTTCCCAGTTCATTCTGGCGGAAAACTGCGTATAGAGGTCTAGCTGTTTATAGTAGGACTCCAGCCCTTCCAGGCTGAAATCCTGCGGCAGCATCGGACAATAGTGCTGCTCGGTCGGCTTCTCACAGTATCGTAACCAGAGCCGCAGAACTTCTCTGTCTTTGACGTCAAAGGGGCAGGTGATCAGTGACAGCACAAATTTACGATCCTCCATGTAAGTCAGCTTTTTGCGGTAGTTCTTCAGATAGCGGTACTTCTTCACGCTCTCGTCCATTGAGATCTTGTCATACATGGGCGGATTGCCGGTCTTCTCCCACGCCTCGATGATCTCATCCAGTTCCATATCAATATCCAGCAATACCTCCGGGAATCCGACTCTCGCCCTTTTCAGAGGATAAAATGGTTCCTCCAGCATCTTCCCGACATATTCCGTCTCCATCGCCGACTGCACATACCCGACGTCATAATAGCCGTACCTGCCGGCGCGTCCCGCGATCTGTCTGACTTCTTCCGCTTCCAGTCTGCGCTTGCCGGTGCCGTCAAATTTCATGGTATTCATGAAAACCACACGTCGTATCGGCAGGTTGATACCCATACCGATGGCATCTGTCGCCACCACCACCTGATTAACGCCCTCCGTGAACAGTCTTACCTGCTCCTGCCTCGTCTGGGGCGGCAGATTGCCGTAGATCACGCTCGCCTTGATTCCCCTGCCTTCCAGTGTCGCCGCAATCGCCAGCACATTTTTCTTGGAAAAAGCAATCAGTGCATCCCCCGGTTCCACATCTTTACTCATGTCATACCGTTTCGGAATAAACTCCAGCTTCGTGTTGCGCTCATGATACACGACATCATAGCTGTCGCCACACCGCGAGATCATCTTCACAAGCAGTTCCTCCGCCGTGCCGGAACAGCACACATGAATCTCCTCGGCGCGGATACCCAGGATCGCACGCGTCCAGAAACTGCCCCTGTTCTCATCCGCCATCATCTGCGCTTCATCAATCACCGCAATATCATAGATTTCCCTGATATCCAGTATTTCCACCGTGGAAGCCTGCACGAAACTGCCCGGCGTGCGGATCGTCTCCTCGCCCGTAATCATATTGCAGGGGATGCCTGCCGCCATCATCCTGTCGTAGACTTCCAAGGCAAGCAGTCTTAAGGGACCCAGATAGATGCCGTGATACGCCTGTTTCAGTCTCTGCAGCGCCTGATAGGTCTTGCCGCTGTTGGTGGGACCGATATGCAGGATAAAATGGCGCTTCATGCCCCTCGCCTCCGGATACTGCTTCTCCGGTTCCGCTCCCATCAGTTCCTCGATCCGCTGTCCCACCAGATACTGCATATAATCTTCTTTATAGATCTCGTACAGCGACTTGCCGCGTAGCAGCTCCGCAGTTCCTGCCATCTGTACGATGTCTTCCGGATTGGCGCCGCCCGTCATCTTTTCCAGAAAAGTGATATCCAGCCGGATCAGCATACGCAGCGCATGTCTGAATTTCCTGCGCAGTCTCTGCTCCTTAACCGCCACCGTATAACCAATCGCAGCGGCACGTCTGTGCAGGTCCTTCATGTCGGCCAGTATCTGATGATTCTCCTGTCCTTTCTTGCGCGCGATGCGACGCTCGAACTGTCCGATCTGCTTCTCGCAGCCTTTAATCAGCTTACGCTGTTGTGCAGGCTGATATTCCAGAAAAGACTGCATATAAGTATTCCACACTCTCTCCGGTATATCGTCCGGCAGCCCGTTATTACCGCCGCTTCTGTGCTCTGCCTGTCCGCTGTCTTCTGTTTTCATATCTATCGTTTCATTTGCCATCATATCGTACTCTCTTCTTGACAGAATATTCTGCTTTCTCCTGTGCCCTTCTTATTATCGTAACACACCACCCGGCAATCAGGCAAATTCCTTTTGCTGCTGCCCGGATTCTGTTACTTCTTAAGCACCTGCCACACATAATCCGTAACCTCTCCGGATGCACCCTCCAGAAGATAATTCCTGTCGCCTGCCGGCTTGTCCGTTCCCTGCAGGAACATCTGCCGGAGTTCCTCATTCGCCGCCATCACTTCCTCCTGCAGTTCCCTTGCCGAGACACGAACCGCGCCCGCGCCCATGATGATCAGCTGTTCGAGCCCGTCGGAAGTCGCCACGCGCACCCGATGCTTCCTGCCAATCCTGTGCGTCACTTTCTCGATATACTGGTCGGCCGTCTCCGCTTCCTTTGTATATACGACATCGATGTTATGATACCGCTCTGTGCTGCCTGTATTTCCCTTTACTTTATAGGCGTCAAACACAAGGATCAGGTGCATCTTGCGATAGCCCTGGAAATCACTTAAGATATCCAGCAGCTTCCCGCGGGCGCTGTCCAGATTGTCCTTCGCCAGACTATGCAGATGATCCCAGGCAAATATAATGTTATAGCCATCCACCAGCAGGTATTCCTCCTGCGTGCTGCTTGGACTGTCGCTGCCGGATCGCTTCCCGTATGATTTATCCTGCCCGTTCCCGCCGTTTCCATCCGCCCCCGCGGATTCAGACCTGTCCGCCCTAACGCCCGGCGCCCCGGCATTGCCGCCGGCGCGTATCGTCCGCGCCCAGCCCTGTTTCTTCCGCTCCTTCGTGCCGTAGGTGCGGTTCATGATCTCCTCGATCTCATCCTGGCCGATTGCCTCCGGCGAAGCGCTGCTTCTCCGCCTGCCGCCCAGCCTGGCATGCGCATGATCACCATATCCTCCACCGCCCGCTTCCGGTAAGCCTTCGTCCGCAAACCTCAACGACTCATCCCGCCGGTCTTGCGCCTGTGCGAAACTGCCTCTGTCCGCCACATAATCTAAATGCATATATGCTTCTACCTGATCCCACTCCACCACAAAACCGGCTCCGTGGGCACAGAACACAGAACTGCACGGGTTGTCCGTATCCCGCTCCGCCTCATATCCGATCGACGCAATCACCGCTTCCGCGTTATGACAGGGCGCATACCCTTTTAACTCCACATATATTCTACCCTTTCCGCCCGAATATGCCGACACTTCCGCCTGATATCCCGTCATCTCCGATACCGGTACCGTTCCCGTCAGAATCGCAAAATCTCCCGCGAGTTCCGGCGCCCCGAACTTTCCCGCTTTATTCTGCATATCCGTCATGCCGCGTCCGATCAGCGCCGCCGGCAGCTCCAGCCGGAAAGCATAGACTGGTTCCAGAAGAATATTCTGCGCTTTACACAGTCCCTGCCTGACCGCACGATAAGTCGCCTGTCTGAAATCTCCGCCTTCGGTATGCTTTAAGTGTGCCCGGCCGGCCACAAGCGTAATCTGCATGTCCGTAATCGGTGACCCTGTCAGCACACCCAGATGTTCCTTTTCCTCTAAATGTGTCAGGACGAGCCGCTGCCAGTTACGATCCAGCACATCCTCACTGCACCGTGAAGCAAACTGCAGGCCGCTGCCCGGCTCACCCGGTTCCAGCAGCAGGTGTACTTCCGCATAATGCCGAAGCGGTTCATAATGTCCGACGCCCTCCGCCGCTGATGTGATCGTTTCCTTATAGACGATGCTCCCCTCGTCAAACATCACTTCCACATCAAACCGCTCTCTGATCAGGTTCCGCAGCACTTCAATCTGCACTTCACCCATCAGCTGCACATGGATCTCGTTAAGCTGCTCCCGCCAGACCATGTGAAGCTGTGGTTCTTCCTCTTCTAGTTGACATAACTTATTATACATCTGATGCACATCACATGCTTCCGGCAGCACAATGCGGTATGTCATAACCGGTTCCAGCAGCGGAACAGTGTCTTCACGCTCCGCGCCCAGCCCCTCTCCGCAAAATGTCATAGATAACCCCGAAAGCGCACAGACCGTCCCCGCAGACACCTCCTGCTCCACAGTATATTTATCTCCCGAATAAATGCGGATCTGGTCAATCTTTTCTTCCTGTACGTGCTTTGTCTCCCGACTGTCTCCTTCATATCCTCTCCTGCTGTAATGATTTCCATGGGTAAGAACCGTCTGCTTGACCCTAATCATACCACCCGTTATCTTTACATGCGTCAGCCTGTTACCCTGTACATCTCTGGAGATCTTATAGACACGCGCACCAAACGCCTCCCCGTAGGAAGGCATACGTGTATATACGCCGATCCCGTCCAGCAGCTCCGTAATCCCCTCCACTTTGAGCGCAGAGCCAAAGTAACAGGGGAACACCTTACGTTTTACAATTAAGTCTGCAATCGTTTCCTCATCTATGATGCCATCGTGTCCCGGTCGCTTTCCGCCTCCTGACCTTTCCACAGCTTTCACACCGCAGCCCCCACAATTCGCGCTCTCTGCGGTTTTCCCGCCCTGCTCCGGTCCGCCTGCACTCTCTTGTGCCTCCAGATACCGCTCCAGCAGTTCCTCGTCACATACAGCGACATCTTCGCAGAACGCCGCATCTTCTCTGCGGTATGGTCTGCCCTGTTCATCTAATCCCCCGAACGCCACACACCGCTCATCCAGCCTTTCCTTAGCTTCCGCAAGCAGTGCCGCCGGATCGGTATCCGGCTGGTCCATTTTATTAAAAAAAAGAAAAACAGGTACCTGATATCTGGCAAGAAGCCGCCACAGAGTAAGTACATGCCCCTGTACACCGTCAGCGCCGCTCACCACCAGCACCGCATAGTCGAGTACCTGCAGTGTCCGCTCCATCTCCGCCGAGAAATCCACATGTCCGGGTGTGTCCAAAAGCGTGATCTCCACACCCTCCCAGCAAACCTGCGCCTGTTTGGAAAAGATCGTGATGCCTCTGTCGCGCTCCTGTCTGTCCGTATCCAGAAATGCGTCTTTATGGTCCACCCGTCCCAGTTTTCGAATGCTGCCGCTTGTATACAATATACTCTCCGCCAGTGTAGTCTTGCCCGCATCGACATGCGCCAGAATGCCGACTACCAGCTTTTTTTCTCCCATTTACGCTTCCCCTCTATGATTGCTTCGGTTAACACAGCCTTAATCTTCATTCCATTTACTGATCATACCACTCGTTATTGTTTACATAACTCTTCCAAGCATTCCGATCACCAGAACACTTGACAGCTCGCACAGACATATAAAATATCCCGCCGTATCCTCCGAGATACCGCCGAACCTCTTTTTCGTCATATAATAATAGTACGTCCACACCCACATCGCCGCCAGTGCCATAAGCGCACCGATGACCGGATGAATGATCACTGCGCTGATCATGGCAAGCACCAGCAGTGTAACCAGTACGACCCGCACAGTCCGCCTGTCTGCCGCCAGAAACAGGTTATCGGCAGTCCCCTCCTCTTCCGACTCCGGAAACCATGCGATACTCATACCGCTGAGCGTTCTGGATATGATATAGCTGAGCACCAGAAGCAGAAGCTGGCTCTTCTTCCAGATCAGCGTCAATCCGGCTCCGTACAGCATAAAGAAACAGAGACCGGCAGTCACGGCGCTGACGCCTGCACCAGATTCACACGGTCTCTGCCTTCTCTTCTCTTTTATTTTATGAGAATGTATGGCGTCCGCCGTGTACAGAAGCCCTCTCAGATGAACACCCCCTGTGACGATCACAGAAATCACGGTCCCGACCAGTGCGAAACAGACCTGCCCGAAGCCGTATACCGCACAAACCCGGCTCCACCCGCAGAGCAGCGCTCCTGTGGCCAGCCCGATGATCGGAACAAAGCACAGCGTATACTTCGTGTTTGTCTGATTCCGTTCCACCTGTGGCACGGGAATCCCGGAATACATAGCAAGCGCTGTGATAAGGCTGTTGATAATTGATTTCATAGAATATAACCTCTTTCTATAATACACACCATTGATTTCCATACCTATTAAAAAGTAAAATCCCTAGAATATTCTAGGGATAACTATCACCCATATGTAGAGAACAGTTGAATGTCTTCCACGCTCATGAAATCTTTATCATCACTGATATAGTTAGTCACTCCAATACTCTTTAAATATTCAATAATCAGATAATCGAACACATCACACTGTGTCTGTTCTATATTCTTATTAAATTCTTCCAGCCGCTCTCTTGTGACCTCTATCACTTCGATCTGATCATTATAAGAAGCCCTTATTTCTGCCTGATTACTGGAAAAGGCATTCTCTATAACATCTGCTACTCTTATTACATTCATATTTTACTCCATTTCTGCGCTGCTTTCTGCGCATGAACCTTGCTTCTATCCTACCTTATATATATGATTTTCATCTGCCAGTATACTGATGATAATGAGCGTTCCCTTAATTGCGCTTTCTAATACGCGGTATTCCTTAGGCTCTTGTGCGTTCACGATACAACATATATCATCCGTGAACATCTTCATGTTTCCGTTATTCAATCGAATAAAGTTCTCTATTCTGGAAAGTGATTTTATCCGTATATTCTTCCATGATCGTTTCGCTCTCTATTTTATTGAATGGTATTGCATTTTCTCCCGCATATTTAATGTCAGCTTTTCTTTTATAGTATTCATATAAGCCGACATCTTTCATAAAAGCAAGCACAGGATGCTCCTCTTTACCACTAAACCGGTATTTAACCTTCTTATCATGCTTAAACGCGTATTCCGGAATTGTTCCTATGATAACAGCCACCGCTGCATTAATGAAATCGCAATCTGTAAATTGAAAGAGAAGGACCTCTTCCTTCCCTGTCAAAAAAGCATGTTGCAAATCAATTAGATCTACTATATCTGATATGTCATTATCCAAATTTCTATCTATTACCGCTTTTAATGTATTATTCTCTGCGTATGTCTTAATCATATGTCCGCCAACCATAAATATATAAAAATTATATCATAAGGCACTCAATTTACAACCACAAGATATTATGTGCACTTACCAGATATTGTATCATAAATGCGCTATACTTGTGCCGGATAAGTCACTGCATACGCACTGCCATAGATCTCACGGAGTGCCTCGTGGCTGTTAAACTCCTCCGTCATCACAAAGCCCTTACTCCATGTCATATAGTAGCACCAGGGCACACGGCTCTTCTCAAGCGCCTTTATGTCCGGCAGGATACCGATCTCCGCCAGCGCCGCGGGTTTTGCCGCCTGCGTAATGGAAACAAGTTCTTCGTATTCTTTGCGGTAATCCGTTTTAGTACCCTTCTCCACATACAAATCACGCGAGATGATATCCACCACATCGTCGCCCGGATATCCTTCTTTAAGCGGACAGTTCCATACCCACAGCAGGTTATTGAGATGATGTACATTCACGAAATGCGCATACATCAGCCGGTACAGCTTAGCCGCCACAGCCGGTCCCTTCCTGCCCCACCAGAACCAGCCGCCTTCCGCTTCATGAAAAGGCCGCCATAATATCGGAATATCTTCCTGCCAAAAAGGCTTCAGACAGTCCGCCATGACATCCATATCGTGATAGAATGCCTCCCGCTCCGCGGTTCCTGCCTGCAGCACTTTCTCCGGATCAAACTCCGTCTTCTCCGCATAGAAGCTCTTATCCCGGCCGCCCAGAGGCGAAAACCAGTGCCATGTAAAGGCGACAATACCGCCCTTTCGCCCGAAATCTCTGGCCTGTTCCAGTGTGTTACGGTTCTCGTCGATCTCCGTCCGGCAATGTTCATCACCTGTCTCATAACGGATATTCGGGGAATATGCCAGCAGTTCGAATCCGCGAAGCGCCGGCTCTCTGCCCGTGATCCTCCTGATCTCGTCGATCTCCTCCATCGCCACGGTCTGTGTATGCTGTCCCGTGATGATCTTACGTCCGCCGATTGCCGTCAGATATTGCAACAGTTTCTTCGCATGATAAGTTGCCTGTGGATTAACCGGTGTCATACTGGTACCTGTCCCTTTCTGTATTTACATATCAGTATATCATTTCTCTGTATCGAAATCATCTTTTTCATAAAAATAACAGCCGAAGTTATTTACTGATAATCTCACACATTTTTACTCATGCATCGCCCACACGTTCTTGATCTGTCCTCTGATCTCATCAAATCCCCACCGTTTCCTGCTTCTAGCCACACAGTTGGGATCATTGACTTGAAATCCTTCCCGGTCGTATCCGTAGATCACGATAAAATGTCCTGCCGCCGTAAATTCGCCTTTTCCCATAGCGCAGATCAGAATACTACCCTGATCCAGTTCCGTGCGCAGCGCATACTCAGAAATTTCCGGTTCCGTTACTTTAATACCGTAAAACCGCGGGAAATCCTTCATCAATGCCCATGCCGTGCCCGTCCCCTCCACATAATAGCCGTTCTCCAGCGCATAGTCCGCGATCCTGTCAGGCGTCATGCTCTCATCACCGGTCAGGGAATACATCGCCATGGCGAGACATGTCGGGCCGCATCCGGACACGCCGATATAACTGTCGCTGCCGTAAGAACGATATCCCCATCGCGGGTCCCACTGCAGCAGCAGGGGAAAAGCCTGTTCTTTCTCCGCCTGCGTCAGACTGCCTGCCGTACTGCCGCTTCCGCTCAGGTATCCTGCCACATAATCCGCCATCTCCGGATTATTGGCCAGTGCAGTCAGCATTTTCTCCGGATAGCGGTCCCTGTCCTGATTGATCTTCGCAATCACAGGATCTGCCTGTCCCAGGCTGTCCAGCCGCAGAAGCGTCTCCGTCCATGTACGCTGTACCGGCCGTTCCACACTCACGATCCCTATGCTGCTGACATAATCCGCTTCCTGTTTTGTTTCCTCGACAGCCTGTGATATCTCATACTGCGGAATCTCTATCCTTTTCAGCGCAACCTGTACCTGCTTAAGCTCCGAATCCAGTATTTTAATATGTAGCAAAAGCACCGTCAGAATCAGACCTTTCGCAATCAATAACAGCTGTTTCTTAATCTGTCGTTCCCGATGTCTTGCCCGCCTCATCTCTTCTCTGACTCTTCTACTATTGCTATTCATACACTACCTCCTCGATTCCGCTCTGCGGAATCTCAAAACATGGGAAGAATGCTGCTTGCAGCAAGTCCGCTCTGCGGACGGTTCTTCCGCGTGAATGCTTTTTTCACGCTGGGAATGGTATTTTCATTCACGCTAACCTCCTTGATTCCGCTTCACGGAATCTCACACCGGTCATACTTCATATTTATGACGGACTTCCCTGAACTACAACAACACCCGAACAGGATATCTCTATCCTACCCGGGTGTTTCGTCATAGTTTCGGCTAAATTGTATCATAGATGTGAATTATCCGTGTGAAAAGTCTCACGCTAATCCACATGATTCCGCTTCGCAAAATCTCAATTCTCCTGTGTCAGACATAGTACTTCTCCACGAAACAGCCTATGCTGTGAATGGCTAGAAGTACTTCTCACACTAATCCCGCAGTCTCTCCACAATACTCTTCTTCCGCAGATTCTGATACGCCGCCACCGGCGCCAGTACTGCCACCAGCATGAGGATCGGGATCATAATCACAAACGACCAGAGCTGGAACCGGTACTCGAAGAACAGGATCATGTGATTCAGCGCATTTACGATCAGATAAGACAGCACACTTCCCGCGATCAGGCTGATGCCTCCCGCAATTACAATGTATGCGCCGCCTTCGCAGACCAGCGTCTTCCTGATCTGCTCATCGGTCATACCGATGCTCTGCAGCATGGCAAACTCCCGCCTTCTGGATATAATCCCCGTTACGATGGCATTGACGAAGTTCAGGCTTCCGATTAACGCAATCACAGTGGCAAGGGATACGCCGACGACAGCTATGACCGTCACCATACTATCAAATTCTTTGCGCAGACTGTCCTTCGTCAGATATCCCACCGTCGAGTGACTGTCCGCGTATGATTTGACTGCCGCCTCAAAAGCCGCCTGATCCTCGTCGGCTACCTCATAAGATACCATGAATTCCTGCCAGCATGCCGTCTCTTCCTTCATCTCCGTAAAGGGCAGTACCACATCACAGCCATTGCTCGAATATCTTTGCAGATCCATGCAGGAAGGAATATCAACAATTGCCATAACCTCGTACTCTTTTTCCTCCAGATTTTCGTATACCACGTCAATTGTCTCTCCCGCCTCATTTGTTATCTCACGAAACGTCGAATTCTCGGTATACATTTCCAGCGTCACCGTGTCTCCCGGGTGATAGACATGATCCTCCGACGGCAGCCAGTCAGCCCCAAGAATCGGTGTCAGCAGCACATAATTGCCTGACCGGAATTTCTCTGTGTCCAAAGTTCCCTCCAACACCTGCAGGTTGGACAGCAGCTCCTCACTGTAGCCGTAGACATAAGCATTCATTGCCGCTTCTCCCCGCAGCAGTTGATCAAGACGAGCACTGTCGTACGTATCCCGCCTCAGTTTTCCCTGCGCATCTAATTGCCGGAGCTGTCCCAGTGCCTTTTCATCCACCTTCAGCCACGTTCTGATGCGAACCCACATTTCCTGACGCTTCTCAATCCCCGGCTGCGCATCCGCAAGTTCCAGATATTCCGGCGCAATCTCAACATCACCGCTGTGCAAGGCGGAGGACGTAAGATTAATATTGCCCAGCATGAAATCTCCCGTAATCCGCTGCTCCATAAACTGCTCGATTCTGAAGCTTCCCACCGCAGTCATAATAATCGACAGCAGGATCATACTGAATGAAATTGCCGTTATGACAACGGCCGTCGTACGCTTATTTCTTGCAAGATTAGACAGTGCCATGGAAACCGCACTGAATCTTCTCCGTGCGGCGTGCCGTTTCTTCTTTCTGCCAGCCGCTTTACCCTGCAGACCCGCTTCCGTATATTTGACCGCCTCAATCGGTGAGATACTGCCCGCAATCTTCGCCGGTTTACGGCTGCTTAAGAAGACCGTCAAGAACGAGAATGCCGCACTGAACACTAAAATCCACGGATTGAACCGCAGAGAAGCATCTGCACCGCTATAATCTGAAATGCTGAGCACAAAAGGCAGAGCGCACTTACCAATCCCGTATCCGGCCGCCAGCCCGATTGGAATACCGATAGCTGACAGCAGGATCGCCTGTCGTCTCACCAGCCTGCGAATCTGTCTCGTCGTCGTCCCGATCGTCTTAAGCAATCCGTAAAACCGGATATCGCTGATGACGGATATCTGAAAAATGTTATAAATAATCAGATATCCCGTGATCAGGATAACCAGAACCGCGCTTAGTATCATCATAACTGCAAAGGGATCCGCCGACTCTGCACGGCTGCTCATATACGCCCAGTTGACGCCATAATCCAGTTCCGTTTCCGGCTCATATCCGGCGTTTATAATAACAGTCCTTATTTTGTCATCCAGATTGGACGCCTTATCAAAGAAAACATTGCCGGCATACAGCCCCACATCCCGGTCCTCCGGGTGTGCTTCCCTCCACCGCAGGAAGTCCTCATCCGTCAGAGGGCCCTTTAGCTTCTTCCAATAGTCCTCAGATACAAAAAGCTCGCTGGCATGCGACACATAGTCGCCCCGATACCAGCCGCTCACGATAAACTCGTCTTCAATCGTCTGATCCAGAAAGCGAAACGTCAGCGGAATCTTCTCCCCCAGCTTATAGGGCAGATGCAGTTCGTCGAACACGAATGTATTCACGACGATTTCATTCTCCGCCGCGGGCAGATGCCCTTCCTCCAGCTCGATGAACATGTCATGCAGTGTGTCCTCCTCCGGCAGATATCGGATTTCCGCACTCCATTTTACGATATTATCCGCCGTTCCTATGAAAATATTATAACTGCTCTTCGCCACCATCGGGTCGGCAGCCACTTTCTCATACTGCTCCTTTGTCGCGCCCTTTAACCCTGCATGAAATCTGCCGCCCACTTCCCGCATAGTGCTTTCCTGCGCTGCCTGCATAGCGCCGCCCACCAGAGAGAAAACTGCCGTAAAGAGAATCCCCGTCAGCGCGATCGCCGCCACCGCAAACAGATTGCGCATACGGTTATTCTTAAGACTCCGGTTAGATAATTTGCGAACGACAGCACCGTTATTATTGATCATGCGCGCACCTCCCTATCAGATGACACGATTCTGCCGTCCTCGATATGGATCACCCTGTCGCAGAGTTGGGCCAGCGCCTCATTGTGCGTAATCATGACAATCGTCTGATGGAACTGTTCTCCGGTCAGCTTGAGAAGTCCCAATACCTCCTGTGTGGTCTTACTGTCCAGATTGCCCGTCGGCTCATCCGCCAGAATGATCGCCGGTTTCGTCACCAGCGCACGCGCAATCGCCGCTCTCTGCTGCTGTCCGCCCGAAAGCTGCCCCGGAAGATTATCCAGTTTACTCTCCAGCCCCAGCGTGCGTACAATCTTCTCAACAAACGCGTTGTCTACGCTTCTCCCGTCCAGTTCCAGCGGCAGTACGATATTCTCATAGACGCTTAAGATCGGCACCAGATTATAGCTTTGAAAGATAAATCCGATCTGCCGCCTGCGAAAAATCGTCAGATCCCGCTCATTCAACTCAAAAATCTTCCTGCCTGCCACCGTTACAGTGCCGGACGTGGCATAATCGAGTCCGCCCAGCATATGCAGAAGCGTGGACTTACCGGAACCGGAAGTACCCACCACTGCAGTAAATTCGCCTTCCTCCACGGACAGATCCACGCCGTCTAATGCCTTGACCTGCGTATCGCCTTCCCCGTAATATTTCTTTAGATCATGGGTTTCTAATATTTTCATATGACTCCTCCCTGTGCGAAACTGCACCGCACTTATGTCTTCTACTATAGATTATCAGATACTTCTTACGGTAGTCTGACAAAAAGGAGGAAAAGATATGACAGTTTTGTAAGAAATAGAATTTCGCGCGGCAGAATTTTCCAAATAAAATATATTCTTTCAGGTCTCAGCATTTAACAGAAAGAGTGAAAAGCTGCTGCCCTGCTCTGGAGGATACGGTGATATAGCCTTTCTCACGCTGTAATATAAGCTGTGCCAGATACAGCCCCAGACCGCTGCCCTCCTGCTGTTCCACTGCCTTGCCGCGATAGAAACGTTTAAATATCAGATTATATTCACTCTCGGGAATGCCGATCCCTTCATCCGTAATCGTGATCTTCGTATAGAGATCCAGTCTGATCAGCGTAATCCGTATCCTGCTGTGCTCCGGCGCATACTTCACCGCGTTTTCCAGAATATTCGACATCGCTTCCGCCGTCCACTTGGGATTGTGATATATCGTACAGTCCTGAAACTCTTCCACCGTCAGTTCAATATCTCTGGCGGCCGCCTGCGCATAGACGGAACTGACCGCCTTCGCAATCGTCTTCTTAATCCCGATATTCTGCGCCTCGAAATGGATGATGCCGTTTTCCAGCCGGGATGCCTTCAGAAGATCCGCCATCAGCCACTGTAATTTATCTGCCTGGCTCTTCGCGTGCGAGAGAAATTCCTGTCGTCTGCTCTCTTCGAGTCCGGCGTCCTGCAAAAGTTCCATATCCATCACGATATTGGCCAGGGGCGTTTTAAACTGATGGGAGAGGTCCGATACCAGTTCCATGGTTCTGTTTTTCTCTTCCTGCGCCTGCTGCTCCTTGTACCCCATACTGCTCAGGATTCGCCTGAGCTGACTAATCACACGGGATTCTCTTGTCTCCGCCATATCTGACCCATATATGCCGCCCTGCAGAGCGGCTTCCGCATCCGAGCGCTGGAAATCCTCCAGAATGCGGTCCATTTTCTTCCACTGCCACAAGAAATAAGCCGTGCCGACAATCAATGCAATCAGACACAGCGTAAGGCAGACTGCAAGTATCAGGATTACAGCCTGCAGCTCTATGTTTTCCCCGGAAAGCAGATTCACCCTTTGTCCTCCCACAGATAGCCGATTCCCTGAATCGTACGGATATAGCTGCCGCCTAATTTCTTACGCAGACGGCTGATGTTGACGGAGAGCGTATTTTCCTCCACAAAATTCCCGTCTATATCCCATACCCGCTGCAGAATCTGTTCTTTTAATAACGCCTGATTTTTATTTTCCAGAAAATATTGTACAAGACGGAACTCCGTCATGCTCAAGTCCAGTTCCGTCTCCCCGCAAAAAACCCGGAATGTCTTCGTATCCAGCACCACATCTCCTGATTTCATCAGCCCGTCGTCTGTATAGGCTTCAGCACCTTCTGCCGGATCAGAAGCTGCCGATCTTCTGCTTAAGATGTTCTGCAGCCGAACCTTCAGTACAGAAAGGGAAAACGGCTTGGTCATATAGTCATCTGCACCGCTCGTAAGCCCCATGATCTCGTCTGTCTCCAGGTCACGCGCCGTCAGCATAAGAACCGCGGTCCGTCCCTTGTTCTCTGCGGTATTATCCCCTTCAAACTTCCTGATCTTCCTGCAGAACGATATACCGTCCCCGTCCGGCAGATTCAGATCCAGAATAACTGCGTCGGGATTCTCTTTCTCGTAGATCGCGCTTCCCTCCCGCAATGTCCGCGCACACAGGACAGTGTAACCTTCCTGTTCCAGCGCATAAGAAATGCCGCGGTTTAAACCTTCATCATCCTCTATCGTCAATACTTTTATGTTCTCCATGATGCCGTCCTCTCCATGCACCACTATAACATAAAGAGACCCAGAGTCAACCCCATTCCCACCGCACAACCGATAAATCCCATGACTGCCACATACATAACAACCGTTACTATATCTCTTGTCATTTTCATACGGACGCCTCCTCCCATTCGATGATTCCATCATAAACAGGAGATGTCGCCTACTTGCAAATAAGATGTGTCATAACTGTCAAATGATCATTCTTTCCCACGCAGTGCAAATTCTATAACCGCCTGTACCGATTTATTGTCCAGCAGGACAAGATACTGCTTCGCCTCTGCGAACAGCGCTTTCTCTTTCACTTTCACCATGCTTATATCCGCACTCTCCTCAAGATCATGTGATTCCAGCCACTCGACATCTGTTCCGTTCTCCATAAAAGGAAACGCATACTGCAGCAGGTAGGCTATATCAAATACTTCCACGCAGGCGCCTGCTGCCTCCACAGAAACCTTCGCCTTCCAGACCTCCCCGCTGGCGGCGTGAATCTTCAATTCCACCGAGGTGCCTTCTTTGATAAACCATATTTTCCAATAACTGTACAGCATCGCTTCCATGCTCTTCTGCATCGGTGTATCAATCGTACACAATTCAGCCCTCGTCGCATCAAAATCGCATTCCTGCAGTGCATCGGTAAAAACGCCATATGCCGCCATCGTTTGAACCCATCGTTTGCCTGTGTCGATCGCCTGCTTCATATCCATCTGCCCAGGCAGCGGCTCGTGAGGCAGCTCTCTGCCGCCGTTTTCCCACACTGCCAGCACAAGCGCCCGCGTATCCTCAGTCATCTCCTGCCCCTGAAACGCTTCCGGCTCCTCCGCCTGCTCCTGTGCAGCCTTTAAACTGTTGTCCGCCAGAAAGCTGATTTCCTCAGACTGTACTGCGATTGTACCGGTACTGTTCAGGAACCGCTCTTCTCTCCGTATCAGCAGCCGCTCCGTTAAGAACCACCCGCCGAAGATTACGCAGACAGCCGTAAGAAACATAAGCGATGCATAGATTCTACTTTTGCTCATCATCAACCGCTCCTTTACATCTCAGACGTACGCTCACCTTCGTTCCACTTACGCCGTCACTCTCAAATTCCAGTGTGCTTCCATGGATTCTCGCAATCTTCTCCGCCAGCGCCAGCCCGATTCCGGCGCCATGCTGCTTTCTGGAACGGGATTTATCTACCATATAGAAAGCTTCCTTAATTCTCTGAATCTCCTGTGCCGGAATGCCGCTCCCGTTATCAGCGACCTGTATCATATACACCTGTCCGCACCGTCTGCCCGTGACCTGAATACCGACGGCACCGGCTTTCACCGCATTATCAATCAGATTCAGATAAAGCGTTTTAAACAAATCATATTCCACTTCTATATATGCCGGTTCGATGCTGCACTGCAAAGTTACACCTTTTTCCGTCATCAAATATTCGGTATCTGCCGTTAATTCCTGAAAAAGAAGCCTTGTCTCTGTCTCCTGCAGGACAAAATCCCTGTGTTCCAGCACTGTCATATCCATCAGCTTATGAGACAGCGACTCAAGACGCATCCCCTCATTCCAGATATACCACGCCGCCTGCTTCTGTTCCTTGCGCGGCAGTTCTTTGTGATAGATCCGGTCAGCGTAACCGATCATGGACGTGAGCGGCGTCTTGAGTTCATGTGCAAAATTCGCCACAAAGTCTTCCTTCTGTCTTGCAATTTCCGACAACTCCTGCACTTTTTCTTCCACAGCAGCCGCCATCCGGTTAAAATTCCGCGCAAGCTGCCCCACTTCATCAGATCCCGTGTCCGTCACCCGCTCACTGTAATTGCCGTCGGCAATTTTCTGCGTGGCGCCGGTCAGGGTTTTGACCGATCGAGTTAGAAACAAAGACAGACCAAATATCAGAACGCTTCCGATACCGATTGTCACCGCATACACGGCACCGAATTTCACGATCATCTGCTCCTGCTGCTCAGATACCCTCTCTACATCTGTTCCCGTCACCAGATATACGCTCGCATTGTTATGAGATACAATCCCTGCCGTCAGCAGACAGTTCCTGTCACCGATCATAACAAACCTGTAGCTGATCGCGTCTGCCGCCACATCCTGCAGTAATCCGCCCGTATCCGCCCCGACCGGGAACGCAGAGAACAACTCCTTACCATCCGTTGTGTAAAGAGCCGTCATCTCCCTCATATCCGAAGCTATACTGCTGCAATCATACGTTCCATCAGCCGCTTCCGCAATCCATTCTTCTCCCCGCGTGATCAGATTCGCCTGCACCACGAATTTATTATACTGATATTGTTCCACGGCCGCTTCGATCTCACGCTCCATGGTAATATCATAGAAAAAGGTAATCAGCAGGTAACCGCCGATCAGAAAAGCCGCGCTGAAGAATATAGTGATGCAGAAGAACATTTTCGTCCCCAGCTTCATAACATCACCTTACCCTTCCAGCCTGTACCCGATGCGAAACACGGTTCTGATCCGCTCATCCCAGCCCAGCTTCCTGCGCAGCCTCTGGATATGGGTATCCAGCGTCCTCGTATCTCCCAGGAAGGGCTCGTTCCACACTTTTTCATATAGTCTGTCCCGGTACTGCGCCACATTTCTGTTCTGAATCAGTTCCACCAGCAGATCAAACTCCTTGACCGTCAGTTCCACTTCTTCTCCGTTCTGATATGCCCTGCGTGATTCCAGATTGATCTCGACATCCGCAAAGGTGAGATTCTTCCTGTTTTTCCCGTATCTGCGAAGCACCGCCTCCATTCGGGCAATCACCTCGCCACTCTGAAAAGGCTTGACGATATAATCGTCCGCTCCCAGCTTAAGCCCCCGGATGCGATCCCCCACAGCACTTTTCGCCGTCAGGAAAATAACGGGGATCTCCATCGGTTTGATATACTCTAACAGTTCATAACCGTCGATCTCCGGCAGCATGATATCCAGCAGGATAAAATCATAATCCGTATGCTCCTCCAGCAGATCCGCCGCTTCCCTGCCATTATAAGCACAAGTGCACCGATATCCCTCATCGGACAGATCCATATACAATAAATTAGCGATTGCCTCATCGTCCTCCACAATCAGAACATTCATAAATACAGCCCCCTGTACGTATTATCCCCCGTGACAGTGGTGCCGGCGGCCGCACTGTTACGGACTCTTTTCCTCTGATTTTATATCCTACCATGCAGATGTGTCAAAGTTGTCAAAAAATCTCCCGGGTGCATACACCCGGGAGACCCGCATAATGCTTTTATCGCTGCATGATACGCAATGAAGCCGGCATAAAATACTTTATGTTATTTTTCATAATCCACCCAGCGCATCTCCATCGGCGCCAGATCAAGTTCTTCCTTCATCTGCCCGTAGACATAAAGCTGCGTCCGCCTCGGCTCCTTAGAGTTATTGATCACTGCGATTTTACCGCCCTTCTCAAACACTGCCAGTTCCGTCTCCACATCGGTGACATAGAACTTTTTCATTTCTTCTTCCTGATGCGCAGCATAGTAGACTGCCCGCAGCAGAATCCGGCAATTCTGCGGAGAATAGGGAAGTCCCGTAAAGTAGACGCTTCTGCCTTTGCCGTACCTGTTGACCACCAGACGGCTGTACTTCCCGTCCATATTTAAGATCTGATAGTTCTCTCCCTGTGCATAAATACGGCTCTTGCCTTCGCCGAAGTCAATCTCGTCTCTGATATCCTCCAGAATAAAATGTCTGCCGTTCGACTCGCCATAACACGTGTTATATTTATCTGTGCTCATGGAAAATCCCAGTTCCCGATCCACGCCCAGCACATCGCTCAACTGGAAATAACGCCCCTGATACTGACAGGCGCTCGGTTCGCCCACGCCGATAAAGCCGCCGCCCGCATCCACGAATTTGCGAATCGCGCACACGATTCTCTCATCCTTCCAGTTCTCTGCGCCGCTCCATGAAGTACCGGCGTCACCCGCATTGATAATCACCCTGATGGCAGGATCGATCCCCTCCCGCACCTCGTCAAAAGTGATAAACTCAACTTCAATCGGCATACCGCTCAAGCATTCGATCACACCCACATAGGAATAAATCTCCCGATACCAGAGCGCATGGTGCACCTGATTGGCCATCCATCTGCGCAGATTGCCCCAGCAGTTCAATATCCCCACCTTGAAAGGCGCGGTATATGCCCTGGTTCCCTGCATGTTCTCGTGTATCTGCCGAAACTCATCCACTACCCTCTGAATCTGGTCGATAAATCCCGGCCATTCACTCGCAAGCTTTAAGTAACCGCCATACCCGATCCGGTCAAGAGGTGACCGCAGAATTGCTCTTCTCGCTTTCATCCAGTTGTCCTGTGCCTCGCCGATCGGATCGCCGCCCTCGGTAAACACATCGGGAAAGAAATACGGAAGCAGTCTTCCCTCCGTATATTTTACACCCTGAATGTCGGATATCATACGTAATGTAACCCCGTCTCCCACAGAGCCGACGACCGCATCCAGACCGATATTCCTGAAATATTTGCCGAACGGCTCTGTGCCGATCCAGTGATCGCCGAGAAACATCATCGCTTCCTTGCCGTAACTGTGAACAATGTCCACAAGTTCTTTTGCAAGCTTCGACACTTCTATCTGCTGGAATTCAATAAAATCCTTAAATTCCCTGGAAGGAACCCTGAAAATGGAATTATGATACCCCTGATCCACGATAAATTCCGGCCGGAACTTATATCCCGCCCACTTCTCAAACTGCTCGAGAATACAGGGGCTGACACTGGCGCTGTAACCGAACCACTCCACGAATTTCTCCCGCTTCTGATCATCAAACGTGAGTGTAAATTGATGGAAAAACGTCGTAAAGCGTACCACATCCACATCCGGATTCTCCTCGCACCACCGCTTAAGCTTCTCCTTTACATAAACCTGCGTCTTAGGCTGTCTGACATCATATATAAGCTGGTGCGGCGCATCTTTCCAGTCGTTTGTAATGAAATTATACATATGTACCGGGTCCCAGATCAGGAATGCAAGGAAGCTGACGGTGTACTGATGATACGGTACCGTCTCGATCGTGACCTCTCCGGTCTCCTGATCATATGCCCATTGATCAGGAGGCACCACCTCACCCGTCGTCCTGTCAATGACTTCCCACCAGCGTTTCGGGTCGTCAATCGTATTAACCTTAAGCTGTTCCGTATGAAACCCCTTCATAAGCTCTATACGCAGACTGTCCCCTCTCGCCGTCACACGGTCGCTGATCAGGTATTCCTGCTGTATCTCCTCCGGATTCTGCATCGCCCAGTCATTGTCTTTTCTTGTCGTATAATAAGTCGCATAGATCTTCGCGTCCTGGCTTAAGAGTTCTGCGGGCATATTCGTGCCGTCACAATCCCTTAAGGCATCCGCCCCCAGCAGCTGCTTCAATCGTATCGTCTCATCAACCATATCCACGTCTGTCGGCAGCGTCAGTCTGCCGGCCTGTTTCCCCCGCTGCCCCTCACCACCTGTCCTCATCGCATTTGTCATTTTCTATTCCATACCTACCCCCGTTCCGGAGCTGTCCGCCCCTGCCGTAATCCCGCAATCTTGTGTTTGATTACAAACGTGACACCGCAATTCCCGTAACGCAATCCTTCCGGTTTGTGTTTATTATAATCCTACATTTATTATAATAAATTACCGTAAGATATGCTATCTTATTATCTCCTTTTCTTTTTAATATCTATTGTTATTGTCTGGTGCACATGTCAGCGCGGGCAGCCGCGCTCTACACCACCCCGAGCAGTGTCCCGATCCAGTAGATCACACCCAGCCCCCAGCTCGTAACAATTCCGAACAGTATGACCGGTCCCGCGATCGTAAAGATCTTACAGCCGATTCCGAACACCTGCCCCTCCTTCTGATACTCGATCGCCGCGGACGCAATGGAATTTGCAAATCCGGTAATCGGCACGAGTGCGCCGCCGCCGCCCCATTCCACTAACTTAGGATACAGATTGAAGCCCGTGAGAAGTACACTGATCAGCACCAGCAGCATAGAACACCAGGAGCCAGCCGTCTCCTTATCCAGCCCCATCGTATTGGTCGCATAATTTAAGATAAACTGTCCCAGAATACATATGATACCGCCCGTTATGAATGCTTTGCACATGCGCCATAAGAGGCTGTACTTCGGCGTCACCTGCTCCACATGCTGCCTGTACTCCTGCTCCTTCTTCTGCTGCATTGTCTGTGGTTTCTGATTTTCCTGTGTCATATGACTGCTTCCTTCCTTTTGATTTTTTCCTGTCTTACGAGTCTTCTACACCGGATTTATCCTCCATATAGAAACACCCGTTGTGTAAAATAGATCAGACTGCCCGTCAGTTTACCAAGCGCAACCGCCAGAATCGCGATTCCCAGCCCGTGCCGGAATCCGATTCGTCTGGCGAAAATCGGAATCGTATTCAGCATCTCCGCAATGGCCAGCGCCAGACATCCTACAAAAATACCTGCAAAGGTGCCAAAGATAAGCAGAAACAGCATTCCGAGCAGATTCCACACACCTTCCGTTGCCTCGCTCCCGAACAGATTATGTCCTCTTACAAATGCACCGATCATCCCCCAGTCGCTGAATATACTGAAGAAGCCGCCGAACAGCGTTCCGAACACCACCATTTCCTCCAGCACAAATATTCTGCGCGCCACGTGCATCTTACCGGCAAACCGCGGAATCAGTCCGACCGAAATAAGTACCGTAAACACGCCGGCAGAAACGATAAGACCGCTGCTGACTCCGATCACTGCCAAAAAAATCTGTTTTATAAATATCATTCGTTATTGTTCTCCTTCTTTAATTGACATCCATTGTCTTTCCTTCTCTGTCCGCCGTCTCTATAAGCGCCTTATTGACATCCGTCTCATAGACCCGCATCTCCACCTCGATCGGTGTGGGGTCTTTGGTGATCCTTCTGCCGCCGATGTGATTAAAGAACACAATAATACCGATTGCCAGTCCTGTCGAATACGCCAGTTCCAGAATACCGTAGCCGTCACCCGGCTGTCCCATGACCATCTCATAGATTTTCGTAAAGACATCATTGATCCCGATATCATTGTGAAAAGCCATGATCGTAAAAGCCGTTCCGAAGAAACTGACTGCTGCCACGAAAACAAGCTTGATCCACTGCAGCGGTCCCTTATGTTTATTGACGTCGATATACTCTACCATAACAGCCGGTTCGCCAATGCTTTCCACGCTTGCTTCCGGACATACTTTATTGATCTCCTCGATCACCTTGAGCAGACTGATGACCTGTCTTTTCGGCTCCCCCTGCTTGAAGTGATGCAGTTTGACCGCCTTTGCTTTTGCCAGAATATGTGTATCACCGCACGTCAGCTTCCCGATGTCTTTCACATAGACATCGTCCGACTGCAGTTCCACGTTCTGCTGTGCATGAATATAAATTGTCGTGCTATTAGTTGACATAACATTATACTCCTATGACAAAACCTGCCGATTTGCTTTTAGTATGCTGCCATATCTTTCTTTTATGCATTTGTCCGGAACAAAAAAGATTATCACAGGATACGCTTTCCTAATTGCTATATAAATAATGTCAGGACTACCGGCGCCGCCCCATAAGGGGCTTGCTGGTTTGCTTTGATTCCCTACGGTCACTCCAAGTGGCTTATTTCTTGTTTTTCTTTACCGGCTCACCCGTAAACGGGTCAATATACTCTACCAAAGACATCTGGTCGTATTCTAAATCTTCTTTCAGCTGATTCTGGATTTACGTTTTGATTGCAGATGTGTTCTTCCCCACAGTATCCACATAATACCCTCTACACCAGAAATGTCGGTTCCCATACTTATATTTCAGATTCGCATGCTTCTCAAATATCATGAGCGAACTCTTCCCTTTCAGGTATCCTACAATTTCTGATACCGAGTATTTGGGCGGTATCCTTACCAGCATATGGATATGATCCGGGCAGCATTCTGCTTCTATGATCTCTATTCCTTTTCTGCGGCATAACGCTCCCAGTATCTGTCCTACGTCTGCTTTGATGTCTTTGTATATCACCTGTCTGCGATACTTTGGTGCAAAAACGATATGGTACTTGCATTCCCATTTTGTATGGGCTAAACTATTTGTTGTGTCCATCTTGGGCACTTCCTGTGTTGTATTTTTGTGGTTTGCAGACCTACTTTTATACTAACACAGGAGTTTCTTTTATCTAAAGATTTGCCCTCCCCCTGCATAGCAGGGGGGGATTTTTGTCTGTGACACAAAAAGCCCGGCACAGGCATTTATTGCCTGTACCGAGCTTATATTTATTGATTCAATATATTAAATAACAGGTAATATTTCTTTGCAGTACCATTCATCGTCCGTCTGCCGGATGTCGTCTCCCTGTCGGATAATCGGATGATCCGCATCATTGATCGGAATATATCGTATCGTTCCTCTCCCGCCGTCGGACATGATCACCTGTCTGTTTATATACTCGCTCCGCATGTTTTTGAGAAAATTCATGACAAGTTTCCGGTCCAGTCCTTCAAACTGTTCTTCATAGAACATATCAAATACGTCGAGCGGCAGTTTCGCACCCTTATAGCTCCTCGCGGACACCATGGCATCATAAATGTCGGATATGGCCGTGATTCTGGCGTACAGTCCGATCGCATCGCCCGTAATACCATCCGGATATCCCTGTCCGGTCAGTTTTTCATGATGATGGCGCGCCGCCATCCTGATATTGTCATCAAACTTACCCTGCAGCAGTTCGTCCGAGTAGACCGGATGCCGGCGCATGACCGCCAGTTCTTCCTCCGTCAGTCTCCGGGGCGCATTCAGAATATCCTCGGGAATCATCGTCTTGCCGATATCATGCAGGAGTCCTGCCAGAACAAGCATATTCACGTCCTCCGGCGGCAGAGAAAGCCACCCCGCCTGCATACCGTTCAGAAACGCTACGTTGAGGCAGTGCCGCTGCAATCCTTCATCCATGGGTCTTGGAAAATTGATACAGGAAAGTATCATCACCGGATCAAAATCCTGCAGTTTTCCCGCGACTTCACGCATCAACGGTGCCATCTGCTCATCGTTAAGCCACTGCTCATAGTCCTTTCTATGGAAAAGACCTCCCACATTCTGCTGCAGCCTCGTATATCCTGTTCGTCTCTCGGTGATCTCCCGACGGGTCTCTATCGGCACGTGCTCATCCGAAACGATCTCCAGATAGGTGTCTTCATACACCATAATGTTTCTGCTGTCCCCGTAAAACCGCATCAGTTTATCCAGCTTCGCCCTGGTGATCGTCTCACCCTTACGCAGCAGCAGCACTGCACCCGTATGATTAAAAATATCATCCTTTAATACAAGTCCGTCCCATAAATATTCAACAGGAAGTGTCTGTAGTTTCCTGATGCTCATCTGTCGTCCCCCGTTCCAGGCGGATGCCGCTGATCCGGCAGCCATACTCCTCCGTCAGCATATCGCTCTGATCTATTCTGACAATCCCGCATTCCAGAACGATTGACCCCTTATCCATGTTAAGCCTCAGCACGAAACCGTCTCCCACTGCAAAACATCCTGCACCCGCCTGCATCAGCACACCGTTTGCACTCATATTGATCGTTCGGATACGCATCGGCTTACGAAGGCATATCTCCCTGTCATCTATCAGCACTGCCTCTATCACACCCTCCAGTTCCACCGGATATCTTGTTCTTGCCCTGTCTTCCTTCTCCTTGCCCCTGCCCAGAAACACTTCGATCTCATTATCCACCATAGCGCCTTTGATCGTGCCGTGCAGTTCGTAAAGACACTCTTCTGCGAAAATAAAGGCCGAAATGCGATAATATTTCCTGTCCGCCAGACTGTCGGCGCTGATGGTCACAGAATTAGTCAGGCTGTTGAATCTCAGGATTCTGGTATCGGCAATCAATGCGCCGTCTTCTATATTTTTAATGAGTATTCTACGGTTTCTGATCGTGCTCTCATTCATCTGTCCTGTTCCTTATGTATGCTTCTCCCGATTTCCGCTGCGTGTTGTTTACCCGGGTATTATTTCGTACGTCATCAATTCATACCGCAGGCGGGTGCCCTCCATGATTTCCGGCGGAAGCAGCGCTCTCGCCACAAGCTTGATTTCATCGCTTTCCGTATCTGTCCGTTTTAGATTCGCGTAGTCTCCGTCTATACTGACTACCTCATAATAAAATGTGTTCATGTGTTTTCTCCTTGTTTGTATATTATGTTAACTATAACATCCACTCTTTTCTAATTTTATGTAAACTATATTTTCATTTTTTTCCATTTATATGCTATATAAACCTGTACTTCTTTGATTTTTTCTTCTTACTTTATGTAAACCAATTCATTTTCGTAAACATTATGTCACTGCAGTGCCTGTTTTCTGTCTTTTTTATAGTATCATACTTCCTCTCTGAGTTGCAACAGAATGCGTTTCTCCATACGGCTCACCTGAACCTGGCTGATTCCCATATGCTTCGCCACTTCCACCTGTGTTTTATCCTGAAAATAACGCATACGAATCAGCTCCATCTCCCTGTCGTCAAGCTTTCCCAAGAGCTGTTCCAGCAGCATATGATTCAGAATCCGCTCCTTCTCCGTATCTTCATGACTGCTGCCGCTCAGCACAGTCCGCCCAACACCGTTATAATTCATGCCATTGCTGCCGCCCACGACCTGATCAACCAGATAGATCTCATTCCCGTCGGACTGGTAGATAGATTTATAGATCGACTCCACCTCCACATTGGCGTCCATCGCCAGCACGATATCTTCTGCTGTGATCCCTGTTGCCTCCGACAGCTCCTGCAGACTGGCATCCCGGCCCAGCTGCTGGGACAGCCGCTCAGCCGCCTGTTTCACTTTCCAGCCGTTTTCCTTCAGTGTCCGGCTTACCTTAACCATCCCGTCATCCCTTAAGAACCGCTTGATCTCCCCTTGTATCATAGGCACTGCATAGGTGGAAAACCGTACTTCGTATTTTAAGTCAAATTTGTCAATTGCCTTCATCAAACCGATACATCCGATCTGAAACAAGTCCTCCATATCATATCCGCGTCCGGCAAAGCGCTTCACGATATGACGCACCAGCCCCAGATTTTCCTCAATCAGTCTCTCTCTTGCTGCTTTATCTCCTGCCTGTGATCTTTCAATTAGTGTGGCAGTCTCTTCCATCGGCTATTCCTCGCTGTTGATCCATGAACTGATACCGATCTTCTTATACATCCTGACCGACGTTCCGAATCCGACATCGGAGCAAACCTCCAGATTATCCATAAATGCCTCCATAAAGGCAAATCCCATACCCGAACGCTCCAGATCCGGCCGTGAAGTATACAGCGGCTCCATCGCCATTCCCACATCTGCTATGCCGACACCTCTGTCCACGATCTCCACCTCCAGCACGTCGCCCCGCAGGATACAGCCCATATGTATTCTGTCCTCCAGACTTCCCTTGTTTTCATAACCGTGTATAATTGCGTTCGTAACCGCCTCGGACACGGCAGTCTTCACATCCGACATCTCCTCCAGCGTGGGATTCAGCGGCGTGATAAAAGCCGCCACAGCCATTCTCGCAAACGCCTCGTTGTCCGACACTGCCGCGAACTCAATCCGCATCTCATTTGTCATCTTATCCGTGTTCCTCTTCTCAATTATCTCTATCATCTCGTCCTCCTTTACGATCTCCGGCGCTCTCCCGGACATATCTTAACCTCCTTCTACCGCCTGCTTCCGCCACTGCGGAAAATGTCCGCTTTACATCTTGTTTTCCATGATTTCCACAATATTCTGCAATCCGGACAGCAGTAATATCCTGCGTATCCTGTTGTTGGCATTGATCGCATATACTTTGCCGCCGAAGCAGGAAATCTTCTTATACCTGCCCAGAATGATCCCGATCCCGGAACTGTCCATAAAGGTTGTCCGCTCAAAATCAAACACCACATTTCCTACTTTCTTCGACAGAATATATCGATCCGCTTTTGCACTTATGTCAACCGATATGTGGTGATCCACCTCATCCGGAAGCCTTATCATCAGGTAATTGTCAATGATTTTAAAATCCTCCATATTATGTAAACTCCTTTCCTGGATTGAGCGCTGGCGCTCAATCGCGAGATTTGCTTCGCAAACTCGGAACCTTCCTGATTCTTTTTTACCTTATGCACGCCGAAAGGACATGGCATTTGCCATGTCCTTTCTCTTTCGTGTCTTTATTACTTTTATCTCTGTTATCGTTTCACAGCAATCCTGCAGATCACGCCGTCATCTTCATCACCCGGCCGGCAGCTTCTAGTCCTCACTGCCCATCTCTTCTAAGAATGCTTCGGATTTGCTCGCTTTCTCGGTGCCCGGGAACAGCTGTATAATCTGTAAATAAGTCGCTCTGGCTTTCTCTTCCTCGCCTATGCGGTAATATGCATTGGCAAGATTGTAAAGCGCCTCTCCGTTGGTTGCGTCATACTTGAATGCCTTCTCGAGATTCGGGATCGCATCCGCGTAATTCTCCTGTCTGTACGCTTCATATCCATCATCATAATACGCCTTTGCAATATCCGGTCCCACCAGTGCCAGCAGCGTATTGTAGAGGCTTTCAAACGCCTCGGAATTACTCGTCTCACCGTCAGGGTCTTCCGCCTCGATCTCCTCCAGATAATCCGCCACTGCCGTAACCTCTTCCGGATTGGTCAGATACGCCCCCGCCGCCTTCATCAGACTGTCTACCGACTGTAAGGTACCGTCTGTTCCAAGATATGCCTGCAGATCCTGCTCCAGATTATTATTTTGTTCGGTCAGTTCTTCGATCTGCTGCCGCTGCTCGTCTATGGTGGCCGTCTTCGCGTCCAACTGTTCGCTCACCTTGCGCAGATTCTCGTCAATCCCGGCCTTGGCCGTCTGTATCCTGGCCGGCAGAATCAAAAACACCGCAATCGCAACGCCGATAATAATTCCGATTCCGAGATTTAATAACGATGTGACCCCCCTGCCCTCCTTCACATTTACGGGCTGGATGATCGTCTCATTTCCGCTCTGATATTTGATAATGTCATCTGATTTATGCTTTTTCTTCGGAGGATTCTTGACGCCTTCCTCCGGCATAAGCATCTCGTCCACTTCTTTCAGATAACGCAGTGTTGCGATATTATTCGTGTCAATCTCCAGACACTTCGTCAATTCTCTCTTCGCTTTCTCCCACTCTTCACTGTTGATATACAAAAGAGCAAGAAGCTGATGCGCCCTGATAAATCTGGGATTTAATGATAATACCTTCTTAAGCTGTATCACAGCCAGATCCAGACTTTCCTGATTACAATAGGTAAGTGCCTGATTATATTTCTTGATTGTCTGATTGATGGTATCCAGACGGTTCTGATTCGTCTGGATCATATCAATATAATCATCTGCTATATTCTTCTTCGGACGCAGGTTCTTACTGATAACCCACTCACTGAGCGCCGCCACGACTTCACCCGTCTCAAAATATACAAGACCGAGCAGATTGCGCGCTTCCACGTTATTTTTATTAAACTTTAAACTCTGTCTCAAACTCGTAATCGCACCTGTCAGATCCCTGACATTTGCCCGCTCCAACCCCTCATTATAGAACCGGTTGGATATATATATAATCTTCTTATACAGGGCTACATCGGCACCACAACTCGTGCAAAAGTCGTGCTCGGACAGATTACATCCACACTGATAACAAATCATCTATGCCAATCCTCTATTCTGTAACGCCCATTTTCTTCGATTCTTTTACAACCTTCACCATCAGATCCGCCATATCCGTCAAATCCTGATTATATATCGCTTCTTCCGCGTCCTCAACCTCTAAGCTGGGATGGAATTTCTTTAACTCTTCCTCAAAATTAATCATACGAATGCCTATGCCTTTCTCTCAGCCTGCATTTTCAATCTACTTGCTTCAGCAAAAGGGCTTTGATCTCGCCCGCCAAATATAACGAACCGGCAATATACACGATATCCTCTTCCTCTTTATTAAGTGCCAGACTGCCGAATGCCGTCTCTAAATCTTCGTAAGCCTTGCAATGCAATCCGGTATACTGCCCGTAGGAATCTTCCAACACATGAAGCGGCAGGGCACGCTCACCATTCAGCGCCGCCAGACCGATCTCGTCAAACAACCCCGACAGCGCGATTTCTCTGATCACACTTTCATACTGCTTGTCCTTCACCATAGAAAAAAGCAGCCTGCGTCTTCCGTGACAGGGTTGTGATCTCACCGTATCCAGCAAAGCCCGGATTCCGTCTATGTTGTGAGCGCCGTCCAGAAATACGGCCGGCAGGATCTCCTCCATTCTGCCCTCCCAGACCATGCCATGGATTCCCGCCTGCATCACAGGCACCGTAATCCGGTCATCCCTAAGCTGCTCCAACGCTTTCAGAGCCAGCGCAGCATTTTCAACCTGATAGACAGCTGCGGTGGACACAGTAAAACCAATATAACCATAATAGTTTAAATGGAGAGAAAAATCAATTGTTTTATGATGAATCTTAATTTCTTTTATCGCCTGCATCGCCAAAGGTACCGTCTTCGCGCCGACAAACCGCGCGTGTTCTTCCATTTGCTTTGTCACATCCTCCTGTCTGTCAGGATATACGACCGGTACACCGCAGCGCATGATTCCCGCCTTTTCTCCGGCAATCTGCCATAACGTTTCTCCCAGATGTTCCGTATGATCGTATCCGATCTGCGTAATGACGCACAGCGCCTTATCCTGTACTGCATTCGTTGCGTCCAGCCTGCCGCCCAGCCCTGTCTCCAGCACCAGGTACTCCACGCCCGCCTCCCCGAAGAACGACATCGCCATAAAGAACAGAAACTCAAAGAAGCTGGGGTGATAGGCCTTAGCGGCAAGCTCCGGCGGCAGATCGGACAGCTTCTCTGCCACCTTCCTGAAAGCCGCCATAAACTCCTGCTCGTCCATGATTCTGCCATCCAGTGTAAACCGCTCCCGCATCGTTACCAAATGCGGAGATGTGAACATGCCGTTACTGATTCCCGCTTCTCTTAACACCGAACACAAATAAGCACAAACGGAACCTTTTCCGTTTGTGCCTGCTATGTGAATTATCTTACAGTTCTGCGTCGGATTCCCCATATGCTCCAGAAATCTGCGGGTATCCTCCATGCTGTTTTTCCCGGTAAACCTCGGAATATCACTGATATACGCCTCAGCCTCCCGGTAAGTATTTATTTGTTTCATCATATTATTCCAGCTTCCTGCTATGCCGCCCTCATGCCTGCAGATTACTCACCGCTAATGATGAACGATCACCACGCCCTCTATGATTCCTCTGTCCGCACTGTATTTCATGAAAGAAGTATTCCGGTCCAGCACCATCTGTTCCGCATTGATACTGATGATCACATTGCGGTAAATATGACCGTCAACCTTAATATAGGCGCCCCGGCTCTCTTCCATGGTCTCCTCCAGAGTCTCCCGGTCCCTGCCGATCTTATCCAGTTCCTCGAAATACTGGTCTTTGAGCAGATTCCATTCGGACAGCTTCGCCTCCGTACTGGCGGCCGTGCTGGAACCGCGCATACGCTTCTCACGCAGTGCCTCCGTCATAGTCTCTACCAGTTCAGACAATTTATCCTTCGTCTCGTTCTCTCTTCGTCTCACATCCAGCAGCTTCTCATAAGCCGCAGCCTCATATCCACAGTGCAGTATCGTCTTGACTTCCACATCACTGCCTGCAGCCATCGCCTCGATTCCTTTCAGGCCATGTACATATCCGCCTATGATACAGCCTTTTTTGCCCGTAGTGATCACTTTATTTTTCGCCGATATCTGTGCGTTCAGAATCGTATTGGACTGAACCATACCACCGGCCTCCACCGTTGTATTCTCTATGAAATCCGCAAAAACACTGCCTCTGGCGGATATCTTACCGCCGCCCTGAATCCCCCGGCTTAAGACCACGTCACCGCCCGCAAAAAGCGTTGCGGCTCCGGTAGTGCCATGAATCTCGATATTACGTCCGGCCCGGATCGTCACACCGCTCTCCACGTTACCGTTAATAATCACATCACCGAAAAACTCTATCTTACCGATGATCATATTCACGTCACCCATGATCTCATGGACATTCTGGATATCCACCTTGCCGTCCTTGACCTCGATCTTGCCGTCAGACTGGGCATAATATATATTATTTTCCCGCAGAATCCCCTTGCCGCGCATAGGAGGCAGATCTCTGGCCGGCGTCACTTTCATCTCCGTACCGCATACTGTGTATCCGTCTGTTCCCTGCACCGCATAATGATAAATCGCGACTTTGTCGCCCTTGCGCACATTCTGAAGCGCGCTCATATTCGTGTAATCCACGGAACCGTCTTCTCTGATCTTAGGCACGCCGTATTCCTCCGGCGAAAACAGATATTCAAAATACCCGTCCTGCCCCGGTATGATCTCCGCACCCTTTGCAACCAGTATTTCCCTGTCGTATACCTGCTTCTTAATCATAGCAGACAGATTGGAACTGTGGTACCCTTTGACCACACCGCTTTTCTCCAGATAGGTCATAAGTTCACCCTTCGTATAGATCTGCCCGTGATCAGGGGGTGCCAGATAGAGCCACGCCGTCATTTCATCTTCCTCAATCCGCAAATAAGTACCCTTCGCAAGATTCGTACCATGCGGATTCCATCCGTCACTCTGTGCCGTATCCGAAACAGACTGTTCAGCCGATACCGATATCGATGACGTCCCCGGCATTGACGCCCTGTTCATGGCATTCTTCAGTTTATCCATCTGTTCCGCTGAAAACTTGACCCCGCTCACGTGACTCACCTCACTTTCCCGCGGTTTATTATATTAACACTTCATCCTATATATTCTGTTTTGCACATCATATTAAAATATCGTTTCCACATACATAAAACTTAACGCTGAAAACGATATTTTAAAAAAACTTTTAACTATACTACTATTACTTTACACTATCTTAGCGCACTTTACCAGTCCCTAAAGACAAAAAGAGTATGATTTTTATAAGTTCTCACATTTCTGTTCAGGACTCCCTACAGCAGCTGTGTAAGCCTCTCCTGCACCTGCGCCAGCATCTGCGTATACTTTTCCAGTTTCGCACGCTCTTCCGCCACCTTACTTTCCGGCGCCCTTGACATGAACTTCTCATTGCCCAGCATACCGTTTACTCTGGCAAGCTCGCCGTTTAAGCGCTTTTCCTCTTTCCGCAGACGCTCGATCTCCTGGGCGATATCCACCAGTTCCGCAAACGGAATGTATACCGTTGCCCCCGGAATCACTACCGATACCGCATCGTCGGCGATGCCGTTCCTGTCAGCCTGCACCGTCACCTCGGAAGCGCCTGCAAGAGAGGCAAAGAACAGACTGCCTTCCTCAAAGATCTTCCGCACGTCCGCACCGTCACTGACAACGAATACGGCCGCTTTCCTGCCGGGCGCCACATTCATCTGGGTACGTATATTACGGATGCCGCGAACCGCCTCTTTGATCAGTTCGATCGCTTTTTCTTCCTCTTTATAATCTCTGTCCTGTGAAAAAGCCGGCCATTTCGAAATCATAACGGACTCTTCCTCGCTCTGGATCGTACAGAAGATTTCTTCCGTGATAAAAGGCATATACGGGTGCAGCAGCTTCAGCGCGTCGATCAGAACGTTTTTCAGCGTCCACAGCGCCGCGTTATTGCTCCCCTGTCCGTCCGTATCCTTCTGATATAAACGGGGTTTTACCATCTCGATATACCAGTCGCAGAATTCATCCCAGATGAAATCATATACCTTCTGTACCGCGATGCCAAGCTCATAATGATCGATATTGTCCGTCACATCCTGAATCAGCGTATTCAGCTTCGATATGATCCACTTGTCAGCCGGTTCCAGATCCTTTCTGATTTCATCATATGATACTTCCCAGCCGCGGTTGCCTGTCTTTTCCTCCGCCTGCTCCATATTCATCATGATGAATCTGGAAGCATTCCACACTTTGTTTGCAAAATTCCTGCTTGCTTCCACCCTCTCATAGTAGAAGCGCATATCGTTACCCGGCGCATTGCCCGTAATCAGTGTCAGCCGCAGCGCGTCCGCGCCGTACTTCTCGATGATCTCCAGGGGGTCGATCCCGTTGCCCAGAGACTTGCTCATCTTGCGCCCCTGGGAATCCCGTACCAGTCCGTGGAACAATACGGTATGGAACGGCTTCTCCCCCATCTGTTCATAACCGGAGAAGATCATGCGGATAACCCAGAAAAAGATAATATCATACCCCGTCACAAGCACGTCCGTGGGATAGAAATACTTCAGGTCTTCCGTCATTTCCGGCCATCCAAGCGTGGAAAACGGCCACAGCGCGGAGGAAAACCATGTATCTAACGTATCCGGGTCCTGCGTGAAATGTGTGCTGCCGCACTTCGGACATACCGCGGGCGCAGCCCCGGCAACCACCACCTCGCCGCACTCATCGCAATAGTATGCCGGAATCCTGTGTCCCCACCACAACTGACGGCTGATACACCAGTCGCGGATGTTGTCCGTCCAGTTATAGTACGTCTTGTCCATGCGCTCCGGAATCAGCTTGATTTCGCCCTTCTTCACAGCCTCCACCGCGGGCTTGATCAGTTCATCCATCTTCACGAACCACTGTTTCTTGATCATCGGCTCGATGGTCGTCTTACAGCGGTCATGGGTTCCTACATTATGAGAATAATCCTCGATCTTAACCAGAAGCCCTTCCGCTTCCAGTTCCTTTACGATCTGCTTTCTGGCCTCATAACGGTCCAGTCCTTCATATTTGCCGCCGTTCGCATTGATGGTGGCATCGTCATTCATAATATTGACTTCGGGCAGATTATGCCGCCTGCCCACCTCGAAGTCGTTGGGGTCATGCGCCGGCGTGATCTTAACGACACCTGTGCCAAACTCCATGTCAACATACTCGTCCTCCACAACCGGAATCGGCTTGTTCACGATCGGCAGCCATACCTGTCTTCCTTTTAAATAAGTATATCTCTCGTCATTGGGGTTTACCGCCACTGCCGTATCGCCGAGCATTGTCTCCGGACGGGTGGTTGCAAATTCCAGAAACTCTGTCCTGCTGGGCTGACCGTTCTCATCCACAAGCGGATACTTAATATGCCAGAAATGACCTGCCTGCTCCTCATACTCCACCTCCGCGTCGGATATGGACGTGTTACACACCGGACACCAGTTAATGATCCTGCTGCCCTTGTAGATCCAGCCTTTCTCGTGCATTTTACAGAACACTTCCGTAACCGCCCTGTTGCAGCCCTCGTCCATGGTAAACCGCTCCCTGTCCCAATCACAGGAAGAACCTAGTTTCTTGAGCTGGCCGATGATACGTCCGCCGTACTCGTCTTTCCACTCCCATGCACGTTTTAAGAAACCCTCGCGCCCCAGATCTTCTTTGGAAATGCCTTCCTCTTTCAGCTTCTCAATGATCCGCACCTCCGTGGCGATGGACGCATGATCCGTACCCGGCTGCCAGAGGGCGTTATAGCCCTGCATCCTTTTATAACGAATGAGGATATCCTGCATGGTATTGTCGAGGGCATGTCCCATGTGAAGCTGCCCCGTGATGTTCGGCGGCGGAATCACGATGGTGAAAGGTTTCTTCGTCTCATCCACCTCTGCGTGGAAATATTTCTTGTCCATCCATTTCTGATACAGTCTGTCCTCTATACCCTTGGGGTCATAGGTTTTGGCTAACTCTTTGCTCACGGTTGTCTCTCCTTTTTGATTGTAATTGTACTATGAATCAGCAGGCCCGGAATGCATATTCTGCTGATTCGAATAAGCGTAGGAATTTCCTATATCGTAAAAAACGCCTTTTGCCAATCTATTTCATCGGCAAAGGGCGCATATACGCGGTACCACCTTAGTTTCTCACTTGACGGTTTCTGTACTGCGGCTAAAACATGATCATCCGGCAAAAGCCTTACTGCCGCATGTCCGCACCATACAGTTCACAGAAATCCTGATCCGCTAACGGGGATCGGGCGTGGGCGCTTACTGTGTACCTGCCGTACTTTCCGTCTCTGCGGATCATACCGTTCCTGTTCGGCGTCCCGGTTCCAAAGCTACCTTCCATGATTCCTCTTCCGAAGCGGCCTTTCAGCTTGCGGCTGCTCTCTCTGGCGGCGGTCGTCATGTACTCCTCTTTGTCATCACCTTTTTGTTCATATTACAAATAATATAGTAACTTGCGGGATATTTGTCAAGCCCTGCCTGATTTTTGTTATCCCGATATTTAAAATCACCCCGTCACACCCATAATGCCTCACGCAGCGCACGCCGCGTACCGATATCTTCAATACATACCATCTTGACCAATAAATGCCTGGCATATTCTGCAAAAATCCCGAGACGTTCCCCGACAGATTGATAAAGATATAGAAAATCCCTATGCTAATCTCCCCGTTCATCACCATAGCCCCGCCAGCTCCAAGCAGTAACAGGAGCGGTACAAATGAGAGTACGCCTGAAAGCGACATGAGTCCCGCCGCAATCCTCTCTTTCTTAACATTCATATCCTCCCATTCTGAAAGGTTGTCCGCCATAACACCTTTGATCAGCTAATAAGCGTCATAGATCTGAATGACCGGAAACACTCGAATATTGCCCTGCAAATAGTATCTGACATACCCCATCCGCATTTCATGCGCAAAAATTTCACAAGTGTACGAGGAAAGATACGCGGAAAAATATTCGCTGACCGCAGAAAAAAGAATAATAAATATCCCGGCCGGTAAAACAGCCGGTATTACATGTGACCCGCCCGCAGCTATTGCTCATGTGAGATAAAGAAGTAAAAGAAGTGTAAAAAATTTTGCCGTTCCCTGTCCGGCTGACTGCCGGACGGGTCGGGCTTTAGTCCACGGCTTCCGGCTCTCCGCTGGTTGCCCGGACAATGGTTTCATACGGCACAAATTTAGGATTCCTCATGGAAAAGCAGCTCCATTTCTTCATGCAGCATTTGTAAGGCACTGTGTATGTGATACCACGCCGTACTCCGGCAACGTCCGTATATTTCCCCGATTTCCTGCTGTGTGTATCTCCCGAAAAAATAAAGGTAGATGATTTCCCTCTTTTTCTCCGGCAGGACGGACAGGACTTCGGCAGGCTCCTCACTGGTCAACATAATTGTCTGACCGCATATCGTGACGGAATATTCCTCATAGGGATTTATGAAAAGCCCGTTCATTTTACCGTTGACCAGCTCGGCTGGTTTTGCTATTTGTGTTGTATTTACCTTGTTTTTACTATCTTTCAACCATATTGTAGTGTTCCGCTTTATTTCCATAAGCATTTTTCATTTTATATCTTGCTTTCCAAAAAACATTGTTGTTACCGACATTAAAATCACTGTTAAAACCACTATGACAAATACGGATGTTAATACAGGTATCGTTGAAGCTGTGCCATTCAGAATAATTTGGCTACTCCAATAATTCGGAAATAGCCTTGAAACAAAATTTTCAGCCCCAGCCAGATAATTTCCAGCATACATCATTACTATCGTTAAGATAAAAGTAACGAATGGATTGGCAAACAGTCCAACAAAAAAAGTAATACTAATCAAGAGCAGATACATCATCATCTGCAAAGCAATGGAACTCAATACATTTATAGTAGAAAAGCCATCCATTGCAGATGCGAATGTTCCTGTTCCCATTGGCAAGCCAGATACAAACAGATAATAAGAGCCAATACAGACCAGAATCGTTCCCACAATAAAAACAACTGTCGCAATAATAACAGCCAAATATTTTCCCCAGACTACGGTTGACCTTTTTCCAATCCGTAAGAGCATCAATTTAATCTGACCACGTTCAATCTCCCCTGAGAATTGGAATGCCGCAAACAGAATGAGCAATATTCCTATGATGCCCAGCCCAGACAATACATTCCAGACGATAAAAACAAAATCCATGCAGGAGTAAATGCCTGTGTCGCCAGTTATTAGATTTAGTTCGATTACCCCATGCGCATATCCCAATGTAACAACGATTGCCAACAGCATAGGGATAAACAACATCAAGCTGCTCTTCCTCCGGCTGTTCTTATATAGTTCTGTTTTGATAACCTGTGCTAAACTCATGTTAGTTTTCCTCCCTATCTCATCAACTCTACAAAAGACTTGCCACTGTTTTTCATATCCATATATGTGTTGGAATACGCAATGATGCCATCATTCAAAATAATGATATCATCAGCAAGGTCGCAGACCTCGGTAAGCTGGTGGCTGGAAAAGATGATAGATGTTCCATTTTCCCGGCAAAGTTTACGCAACAGTTTTTTTACATCTTCAATCCCGATAGGGTCAAGCCCTACGAACGGTTCATCCAAAATCAGCAAAGCAGGTTTGGTAATGATTGCCTGCGCAAGTGCCAGCCGCTGCTTCATTCCAAAGGAAAATGAGCGGACACTTTTTTTGCTGGATGATTCCAGTCCCACAAAAGAAAGAAGTTCATGGATGCGTTTATCCTGCTCTACAGCGTGAACGGCTTTTGTCAACATCATAATAACTTTCAAATTCTGATATGCAGTCATATCATCATAAAAACTTACATCCACAAGAGAGCCAATTTCCGCTTTCAGCGTTTCATCTGAAAGTTTCATCTTTTTTCCGTGAAAGATGATTTCTCCCTGATAATTGGTATTCAATCCAAGAATGGACTTCATCAACGTTGTTTTCCCTGCACCGTTCTTTCCAATCAAGCCAAGGATATGCCCCTGCTTAATTTGAAAAGATACGTCTCTCAATACAGGATATTTCTTGTATCCCTTTCGAAGATGCCGGACATCCAGAATAATATTTTCATTCATACAGTGATTCCTCCTATTTCTGTTTGAAATAAACCAGCACGGCAATGACAGCCAGTACAATCAAGATTAAAATTGCAAGAATTAGTTTTGGCATTCGTTTCCCTCCTTTTCTATACGTATACTTTAACATACAAAAAAGCAGCTACCGCAACTGTCCTCAAAACAACGGGTAACTGCCCTCGAATTTATTGATAAAAAAGCATGATGCTTACAGTAAACATATTCTTGCTATATTCATGCTCCATTGTTCCGTGATATTTTTCTACTGCCAATCTGACATTTTTCATTCCCCATCCATGATGCCTTTTATCTGTCTTGGATGTTTTAAAATTTCCTTTGCTGATTACCGGTTCATCTATACAGCTATTCGCAATTTGTATGATAATGAATTGGTTAATACGCCGGATTGTTACGGAAAGTATTTTTGCGGATGCTTCCGGCAGCTTTCTACACGCTTCCATCGCATTATCCAGAAGATTTGTCAAGATCGTGCATAAATCAACCGGGTCTATCTTACAGTCTTTTGGATATTCCGCATGAATACTTGTTTCTATATTTTGCTGTCTTGCAAGCTCGGCTTTCTGGCTCAAAATATAATCAACAGCCTCAATGCCTGTAAACCGTTCTACAGAATAAGCAGCCCTGTCTTTGCCAAGCCTGTTAAGATATGTTCTTGCTTCCTCAACCTTACCGTCTGCCAGATAGCTTTGAATCATGGAAAAATGATTTCCCATATCATGATACAGGCGGGCATTTGATTCATAAGATTCTTTTGCAACTTGATAATTTTTTGCCAGCAGCTCATTTTGCAGAGCAATACTTTCCTGTTCTTTCCGTATCTGGCACAAACGATAATAGAAATAAACCGAGCAGATAATAAAGACAAACGCCAGTGCTAAAATTGTCTGAAACAAATCCGCCTTAAAATTTGTTACGATATTTGTTGACATCCAATAGGTTGCGCTGACAAATCCTAATACAGCTCCCGCCAATGCAATTCTAACTTTACCCAATTGTACCGTTGCCCTTTTTAATATTAAATGGACAATCCACACAATAAGACCATCTACCAGTTTAAATAAGATAATCAAATATAAACGCATATTGCTGAAGCCAGCTTGAAGTTGTGCTGAAACCGCATAACCAGTAATATCCTCAATAAATCTTAAAATGGAACCTTCCACAAAATTCAGTCCTGTAAGATAAACCACCGCCACAAAAAGAAAACTAAAATAATTTCCCTGAAACAGTATACATGCACCAAATGAATATGCAAAAGCACCATAAACAATTGTTGCGAGACTAAATGAAATATCTATAAAATTCAACAAAATTACTCCAACAGTAATAATGTTTGCAACTGCCAAAAACATAATAATCTGCTTTTTCTTTTTGAATTGTGTTGGTGCTAACACATGGATAATTGAAAAATAAAATAACGATTCAACGAATGTTACCAGCCATTCTACACATATTTGAATGCCAATCATATTTGTCTCCTCCAAAAGCGGAGCATTTTTATCTTAAAATCGGAAATGTTCGCTTTACTGATTACAACACATTGATTGTCCGAAAAGAGTATACCAGCATCATCTATACCAATCACATTTACCAGATTTACGATACACCCTCTGTCCGCAAAACAAAAATATTCCCTGCTTATTTCCTCAAAGACCTGCGACAGTGTTTTTCGTACCGATTGCGTTTTTCCTCCCGCCAAATGAAATACAGCATATTTTCCATCTTTTAAAATATACAGTATTTCTCTATATGGTAACTGCTCAACATGATTTTTAATCTCAACCGTGTAAAATTCATTTCTTTCCAGACGGTACAGTTTATAATAATCTTCCAACGCAAACGGTAATTTTTCGTCTATGACCTTTTTGGGAATATACCGAAACACCGAAAATTCATAAGCTGTAATCGCATACTCCAAATGAGATGTGATAAAAATGATTTTCGCAGCGGGCATAGTATCGTAAATCACTTTTGCTAAATCCATCCCGTCCATTCCGGGCATCTCTATATCCAGAAGAAGTAAGTCATAATGGATTCCATCCTGTAAGTCGTACAGCAAATTCTCACTGGATTGATATGTCTGAATTATACAGTCCACGCAATGCTCCTTAAAAAATTTATCGGTAATGGTTTCAGCGCAGGAAACGCTTTGTTTGTTATCATCACAAATTGCTATATGTATCATTCTGCTTTTCTCCATTTGCCTGTATTCCATTCGATATTATACTGTGCTTTGATACGGTTCTCAATGGTAATCTTTAAAAAATGGGAATAGGCTATCCTACTCCCGTACTGTATGTTTTGAATAAGCATGGAAAAGTTTTGTTCTGTAAATGCAATCACTTCTTAAATGCCTTATAGTTCGGAATAGTGTGGTGCTGGCGGTCTATCTCTTGTTTTCGGTTGCTTGCTTCTTTACCGTACATGAGCATTATCCCCCGGAATGTCCAGTAGACCTGCCAGAAACTGATTCCAGCATAGATGAAAAATGATCGACAAGGAAGTGACCAGTATCGCCATACAGAATATAAATTTATGTAATTTAATAAGCCGTTTCAAAATTCTCAAAATACTTCTCCCTTATGTACGATCAAATCTATGATACATAGTGTAAACTATGTCCCGAGGGCAGGGTCAAGCAAAGAAACAAACATTCAGGAGCAGCTGACAATAAAAGGGATAATCACAGGCGCTGTCTCCTGTTACGGTAATGAGCCGGATGATCTGATCGTTAATAAAGCATTGCAAAGACAAGGTTTCGGACAGAAACCGGTTATCATGCACACCATATGCGCTCTACGTGTTTGATTGTTATATCGTACATTTTCATATGCATGAAATATAAATTATAAAAAGAACATGTTGAAACTTTCTTCCCCAAATGATATATTCTATATGTGGTACAATTTTATATTCTACAACATTTTAAAAACAAACAGATTTGATTGCGAGTTCCGCTTTGCGGACTCGAACAAGCGCAGGAATTACCCGCACCACAAAAAATACAAGGGATAAGCAGCCATGGACAGAACATCTATGATCAACCGGATCGGAAGTGAATATCATACGCCCAACATCGAAAACGGCGAATACAGTTACATCAAAGCGGCAGGATCAAAAAAGAACCTGATCAAAGCCCTGAACGGATACGTGCCAGACCACTATATACTCGACATCCGGCTGGAAGATGATGATACGGTAATCCTGATTGAAACCAAATCAAAATCTACCACGGCAGACGAGGACCAGCTCCGGGAATATCTCATGGAAGAACGGGCTCTGCGCTATAATGAAAAAATCATATGCATTTTAGCCAATACCGTCAATGACAAAATCAAAGTCTGGAGATCCGTTATGGACAATGAACATTTTCTTCCCGGGGAAACAGTTCTTGACAGTATGGCTCATTATAAGTCCTTATTTCATATGAATAAAACAAATGACCGCGAAACGGTTCTAAAGAGAACATACGCCCTCAACGAACTTCTCCATAAAATGGATATAGACGAAAAACTGCGAAGCCAGTTTATCGGCACAACTCTTCTGTATATTAAAAAAATGGTTCAGAATGAAGGCGCTGCCAAAATTGACGACACCCTTATTAAGAAATTTAATACGCACTGGCAGATGACATCCAGTGACGAAATCAGGGCTGCAATCAAAAGTACGTTAAGCAGCCTGCTCGACGGCTCCGATAACAAAGCAAAGAAAATTGAACTGCTGCAGAATAATATCCTCAACAACCAGAAAATCAAAAAGCTGACGCTTGCCGACTGGATCAAAATATTAAACACAGTTTTGACGGATATCTATAGATATATTGATACGGACAGTTCCGAGGGACAGGACATCCTCAACATGTTTTTTATTGCTTTTAACAAATATACCGGCAAGGCAGATAAGAATCAGGCATTTACACCTGACCATATCACCGAGTTCATGTGCTGTTTAACTGAGGTTGACAGAACAAAAATCGTCCTGGACGGCACCTGCGGAAGCGGCTCTTTTCTGGTGCAGGCTATGGTCAAAGAATTTGCAGAATGCCAAAAGGACAAAACGGAGAGCGAAGCAAAAGCACTCAGGGAGATCGTTGCCACCAGACATATATACGGCATCGAAGTGGACGAAAACGCTTACGGGCTCGCTACCACCAATATGCTGATCCACGGTGACGGAAACAGCAACATCAAACTGGCAAGCCTTTTTGACTGCAAAAAGTTTATTGAAAACGCGGACCCTGATATTATCCTGATGAATCCGCCATACAATGCAAAGCCCATCGGAATCCCCGAAGTATATAAATCTGCATGGGGAAAAGCGAAAGACGGCAAAGAAGACCCTACCAAGGGCCTGGTATTCATTCAGTTTGTCTCGGATATCATTAAAGAGATGAATAATAACAGAGAAAAAAGCGGACACGCCCATAAAGAAGTAAAGCTCGCCGTACTTCTTCCGGTAGCGGTCGCAATCGGGTCGAACAGGCTTCTCACGGAAGCCAAAACGGCAATGTTGAAAGACAATACTTTAGAGGCAGTATTTACCCTTCCGAATGAAATCTTCTACCCGGGCGCCTCCGCCTCGGCATGCTGTATGCTGTTTACACTCGGCAGACCGCATGTCGGCACGGACGGCACGGCAAACGAGACTTTCTTTGGCTATTACAAAGAGGACGGCTTTAAAAAGAAAAAGAATCTGGGCCGTATTGAACAGTTTGATGCCGTCGGAAACAGCAGGTGGAAAGCCATTGAAAAAGAATGGATCCGATTGTATCGGTATAAGATAGCTATCGACGGATTATCCGCTACAGCCGTTGTTGACGGTGACTCGGAATGGCTTTGTGAAGCGTATATGAAAACAGATTACAGCAAACTGACAGAAGCAGACTTTCAACAAACATTGAATCACTATCTTGCATATCTGATCAGGGAGGGCAAGATCCATGAACCTTAACATAAACGACTGGAAAGATTTCAAGCTCTCTTCCGTCTTTTCGATTCATAACGGAAAAGGCATTACGAAGGAAGAAATTACAGATAATCCCGGAACATTTACCGTGGTTCAGAGCGGTGAAGAAAATAACGGCGTTCTGGGAAAAATAGATATTGTTTATTGCAAATCCATGAACTATACGCTGTCAGAGAAACCATGTTTAACCGTGGCAAGGAGCGGGTCTGCCGGATATGTCTCATACCAGCCGTCAGGATGCGTTGTCGGTGATTCGGCAAAAATTTTATTACTGAATCATAATAACCCCAGTGACAGGCAATACCTGTTTTTGAAAACCGTATTGTCCGCCAACAGATTTAAATACGCATACGGCCGTAAAGTGACAGAAGAAAACTATATGAATGATACCATGAAGCTTCCCATCCGTCATAATCCGGACGGGACAGCATTTGTTGACGAAACATACAAATATTCCAAAGACGGTTATGCCCCTGACTGGGAATTTATGGATCGTTATATTTGCTCACTTCATTATAAACCGATCACAACGAAGAACCAGACCGGACGTGCTCCCGCCCTGAATGTACAGCAGTGGAAAAAATTTAAGATCGAAGACATTTTTGAAGTCAGGTACGGCGTTAATCTCGAACTAAATGCATGTATAGAAACAGATAAGGACGACCCCGACTCCGTAAATTTTGTGGCAAGAACTGCAGAAAATAACGGAATAACATCGAGAGTTAAAGTTATAGAGCACGTTGCGCCGCAAAAAAGCGGATTGATCAGCGTAGCAGGCGGCGGGAGCGTGCTTTCAACTTTTTATCAGGATGAACCTTTTTACAGCGGGCGCGATCTGTATACGCTTGACGCAAAAGAAAATATTTCACCTGCATCAAAAATATTCATCATAACTGTCATCGTGCAAAACAAATATAAATACAGCTACGGACGCCAGGCCAACAAAACGCTGCCTGCCCTGATCATACGTCTTCCTGTTCTGTATAACGCCGACGGCACTCCATACATCGATGATACCCGTACCTATTCCGAGGAAGGTTACGTGCCGGACTGGAAATTCATGGAACAGTATATTCACTCTTTACCCTACGGCGACAGAATAGAATAACCGGTAAACCTGCTTCTCCATCTGTGCTATAGCCCGAACTCCCCAAACAGCTTATTCCGATATTTCTTATCCCTTAACGCACGTTTCAAATCCTGCTGCCGGAATTTTCAAAACTTTCCAATCAACTCCCGTATCTCATCCTCTCCCGGCATCACCCGCAGCGCGCCCTTTCTCGTCGTAATGACGGACGCCGCCGCATTAGCAAAGACAAGCATATCTGTTAATCTTTCTCTATTCATATTATGTAAACCATATTGCCGCACATAATGCAGGCAGCACCCGCCGAACGTGTCGCCCGCTCCGGTCGTCTCGATCGTCCTTTCCTGTAAAAAAGGCGCTGCCTCCACGCGAATGTCTTTATAATAGGCACGGCTCCCTTCTTTCCCCATAGACAATACGATCAGCGGAATATCATACCGGCTTCTCAGCTTACTGATTCCGGCATCGAAATCTTCCACGCCGGTAAACCACCGAATCTCATTATCGGAAATCTTTAAGAAATCACACTGCGACAACCCGTACGCAGTCTGTTCCCCGGCCTCCTTTAGTGAGTTCCACAGAGGCTCCCTTAAGTTCGGATCAAAAGAGATCACCGCCCCGGCTTCTTTCGCCGCCGCAACCGCTTTCTTTGTGGCATTCCGCACACCTTCATGGGTCATGGACAGCGTTCCGAAGTGAAAGATTTCGGTGTCTTTTAACATTGCAACGTCCACCTCTTCCTCCGTCAGCATCATATCCGCACCGGGATTACGATAAAAGGAAAAATCTCTGTCACCGTCCGGAAAAGTCTCGACAAAAGCAAGGGTCGTCCTCGCCGTATCGTCCGCCACCAGGCAGGAAGTGTCAATCCCCGCCTCTTCTAGAACGGTTCTTAAGCGGATTCCGAAAATATCCTGCCCGACCTTACCGATAAAAGCCGTTTTCCTGCCCAGCTTCGTCAGCATTGACAGCACATTGCAGGGTGCGCCGCCCGGATTTGCTTCATAAACCGGATTGCCCTGCGGGCTTGTGCCGTTTACTGTAAAATCAATCAACAGTTCACCCAATGCCACCACGTCATATTTCTTCATCTTCCCAGCTCCTTCACGCACTTATATTATCCCCGGTTTTCATTGCCCGGATTTATCACCGTACGGGCATGTGCGGTCATACCTTCCGCAGTGAAGCAATGCCTTCCTCTTCCAGCACCTTCACCAGCACTCTTCCGTGAATGACCGCCGACACCGCCATCCCCGCCAGAAGTTCCGCCAGCATTACCGGCGTCCAGAGCCATCCTGCCGCTGCCAGTATGAGCGTCCACAACAGCATATAAAACGATTTCGGCAGATGCTTCACTGCCAGAAACGCCGCATTTCGCAGTGTCGTTTTTGCAGATGTCTCCATTCCTGCCATCAGGGCAAACGAATAAACCGTCAGGAAGAACCAGAACACCATCAGCATGAGCACTGCGCCGAGCATCATTTCCGGCACGGTTCCCTGCTGGTTTGTCCAGAACAGAAAATTGGCACACAGCCCGGCAAAGGCAATCAGTAGAAACGCCCACACCTTCAGAGACTGACGCCATTTACTCCGAAATACCTTCAGGAAATTGTGCAGAATATATCCCTCTTCATTCGCTGCAATTTTCATCGCCGTATCATAGAGTGCACATCCTGCCGCCCCGATTGTAATAACGGGAAGTGAAAACACTGCGAAGAGCAGATTCAGTTTTATCATACTGACTGCCTTGTCCACCACTTTATATAATCTGGAATCCATACTGAATGCACCTTTCATGTCTCTGCCTCCCGTACATGGCGCCATGCCGCAAGTAAATGGCGCAGTCCAAAACCACCAGCCTCGAATCACGTTAACCTTTGATTCCCGTGGAAGCGATTCCTTCCACATAATATTTCTGTAAGAAAATGAACATCACCAGCATCGGAATCGCCGAAATGGTAAGCGACGCCATGATCGGTCCGTAATTAATCGGCTTGGACCCGAAGAATGTCTGAATCGCCAGCTGGATCGTTCTCTTTTCCTCACCCGTAACCACCAGTAACGGCCACATGAAATCATTCCAGTGCGCTACGAAATCCAGAATCAAAATCGTTGCATACACCGTCCCGGAAATCGGCATTACAATCTTGAAAAATGTTTTAATCGGTCCGCATCCGTCAATCTTGGCAGCTTCCAGCAAATCGTTGGGAATATCAAGAAAAAACTGCCTGAACATATAGATACTGAAACATTTTGCAATAAAAGGTACGATAAGCGCCAGCCATGTATTGATCCAGCCTAAATCCGCCATCTCTCTGTACATCGGAAGCATGATTGCCTCAGCCGGAAATACCATCAGGCTGATAACCAGCGTCAAAAGAGCATTCTTTCCTTTAAATTCAAATTTCGCCAGTGCATAACCGCACAGAGAATTAATCAGCAGGTCAAAGGCAATAATTACCATTACATAAAAAAGGCTGTTGCCGATAAATTTCCACATGTTGATCCGACTGAACACTTCCAGATAATTATTCAGGGAAGCCTCCTTCGGTATAAATGTAGAGATAGAATTCAGCCCTTTAAAAATACCGGATTCCGGCTTCAGGGATGACGAAATCATCCAGATCAAAGGCGATACAAATATCAGTGCAATTATCGTATTTCCGATATAAAAGGCAAGACTGCCCAGTCGTTTTCTTTGTTTCTGTGTCATAAGGACTCTCCTTTCCATTCAGCGTAAGCCGACAACTCATTTACCGGACTTTCTTCACGCACACTTCCTGCGTCCGGCAAATCCGTAAACTCCTGTCCTGTCAATCCGCCTTGATAATTTTCTTCATTCCGATCGACAGAGATATCACGATCACGAAGAACACCGCCGCCACTGCACAGGCATAGCCGAAATTCCGCTTCTGGAATCCCTGTTCATACACATAATATACAAGCGTTCTGGTAGAGTTCTGCGGACCGCCCTTCGTCATAACGTAAGGCTGCGTAAACAATTTCATCGCCTGAATCACAGTAATCATAATGACATAAGAAATCACGTTCTTAAGTCCCGGCAGCGTCACATAGAAGAAACTCTTCAGTTTCCCCGCTCCGTCAATCGATGCCGCCTCATACTGGTCTTTCGGAATCCCCTGCAGTCCCGCGAGGAAGATCATCATCTGATACCCGGCGCCCTGCCATGCCGACATGAAAATAATTGAATTCATTGCGGTTTTCGGATCGTTCAGGAATCCGCAGGGCTCCATTCCCAGTTTGACCAGGAGCGCATTTAAAAGACCGCTGTCCGGATTGGAATTATACAGAACCGTCCAGAGAATTGCCACAACTACCATGGAAGTAACCTGCGGGCTGAAATAAGCGGCCCGGAAAATGGATACGCCTTTTCTCCTGGATGAGATCAGAAGCGCCAGTGCCAGCGCCAGCACCGTCTGGAACGGCACCACCAGAATCGTAAAGTGCAGTGTATTCTTCACCGCAATCCAGAAATCTTTATCTCCAAAAAGCTCAATGAAATTATCCACGCCGCAGAATTTAATCCTGTCCGGACGCATAATGTTATAATCCGTAAAAGCATATCTGACAGTCTGCAGCGCCGGATAAATCAGGAATGCTGCCAGCAGTACAACTGCCGGAATGATAAAAAGATATGCTGCTTTTCTTTCACTCTTTTTATTAACTGATACTTGCATAATAGCCCCTCCTTATTCACATTTACGCTGCATTTGCTACTGCGCATAATATTTATCGTAGTCTTTGTCCGTAGCTGCCGCCGCTGCGTCTAACGCCTCTTTGGCATCCACGCCTGTGAAGATATTCAGCATCGCCTCTGAAAACTCCGCCGACAGCACGCTGTAGGACGGTGTTCTCGGTCTCGGATGACCTGTTTCCATAAGCTGTTCTTTAATCAGGGACCGGGGATATTCATTATACTCCGTCAATACATTGTAACTGGATTTTCTCGTCGGCGGTTTGGAGATGGCCTGCGCGTATGTCGTCACATTTTCTTTTGAAAAGAGGAACTTCATCACCTCTCTGGCTGCCTCCATATCCTGCGTATTCTTTGTCACGGATGCAGCCCAGTCACCGGTGGGCGATGACAGGATTCCGCCATCCGCCACCGGAAAATATGTTACGCCCCAGTTCAGATTCGGATAATCATTTTCTAACGTGGCTATTTCCCATGAACCGCCAAGCATTGTGGCTGCCCTTTCATTATGAAATTCCTTCTGAATCGGGTCGATATTCGCATACCCTCCCTGAATCAGACTGTTTAAGAACTCCGCCGCCGCTATTCCTTCCGGACTGTTGATATAGCCGTCAGCTTTACTTCCGTCCTCACTCACAAGATCCGTGCCGTTGGATATCCAGAACTGCTCTAAAACATAAGGCAGCCCCTCTCCTTTATCCATAATGATGTTCGTGCCGACTACGCCGTCCTTTGTCAGTTTCCGCGCCGCATCATAGAACTCCGCCCATGTCCATGCCTCCTCCTTCGATTCCGGGATCCGTATACCGGCTTCTTCCAGCATATCCGCATTGTAGAATAACGCCACCGAGCTTTCCGTTGCCCCTACCGCATAGATTTTACCGTCATATGTATTCTGCTGTTTGGAGGAATCAAGGAAATCATCCCAGTCTTCCTGCGTAAAGAAGTCATCTAACGGAAGCGTAATCTCGTTTGCCGCATACACAGACACCGTAGGACCGTCTACAAAGAGAATATCCGGCAGATCATTGGATGTAATTGCCGCATTGATCTTATCCTCGTATGCATAGGAATCTGCACGTACGATCGCTTCTCTCTGCAAATGAATCTTTCCCTTATGCTCCTTATTAAATTGTTCGATTTTCTCTACCCACCATTCTTCAATGGCCGGTTCGTCCGTGGGACTCCACACCGTGATGACCGATTCGCCATCCTCGTTGACCCGCTCCTTCGTCTGACCGCATCCGGCACACAAACCGGAAAGCACCATAGCCGCAGCTGCCGCCGCAATTACTCTTTTTTTCACTCTGACCGCTCCTTTCTTCTCCATGCTCCACCGCTTCATTCCGTTCGGATGATGTATTCCCCTACCTCCATATTGATTGCATGAGAGCCACCTCTATCCTTTCAATCTTCTCCTGTGACCCGGCGCAAAGTGCAAAACACCCGTCTTCCCGGCTGCTGTAGAATACTTTCGTACCCGCCGCTTCTCCTTTATTGACATATATTTCCACCGTCCGCCCGTCCACATATATTTCCAGTTCCCTTACTTCATCCACATCTGCCTTGAAACAAACGCCTTCACTGTTGACTCTTTTGGTCAAAATCCGTAATCCATCTTGATCATTGACCAGGGAAATACTCTTTTCCCCGTCCCGACCGAGCAGAATTGTAAATGGCGTGTTTCCGTTAAAGATTACTTCCGCCCTGTATGCATTGCCGTCTATCCTGTCGAGTGTGACATTCTCTTTCCTGCCTTCATAGAGAACATTTCCCTTCAGCACTTCTATTTCCTGTACCGGCGTCATATACAGTTTCCTGTTTCTGACATGAAGTTCCCTCGGTATGGTCATGCTGCCGCAGGCGCCGTTTTCATACGCTGTATGCTCATCGTAGAAATCAGAAATCCATCCTATGCTGATCCGTCTTCCCCGGTGCTCAAAGCTCTGCATCGCATAGCAGTTACTCCCGAAATCAAACCACCCGTCGCTTACTCTCTCAAAGTTCCCGTTGCACAGATTCCCTATATAATATCTGCACATCTGATATCTGCCATACTCATCGCGATGTTCCATCCATGCTCCCGTCGCCACATAGCTCCCGTCCAGTTCCATAAAGTCCGGACACTCGAAACAGCGGATTTTCTCTCTGTTTTCCAGAAGCAGAGGAGCCGCATACTCCCAATGTTCCATATCGTCTGATTCATACAGAAGTATTGCGCCCTTTCCTTCCACAGCGCTTCCAAGAACCATATACCATTTTGCTCCGCTCCGTATCACCTTGGGATCTCTGAAATCAAACGATGTGCCCGCGGGCGGATATTCGATCACACATTTTTCCTCCGAAAAATGAATCATATCCCGGCTTCTCATCATCCACTGCTGCTCCACCGTGTCTTCACAATCCTGAAGCGGCCCTTTATGCCTTGTCAGATAAAATACAACCTCATCTTCCAGCGCAACGGCACATCCCGAAAATGCACCGCCCTTGATCTCATCCGGTCTTTCCAGAATATCATCCTGCGGGGCAAGCACAACGGGAAGATGTCTCCAGTGAATCAAATCCTGGCTTACCGCATGTCCCCAGTACATGTTCGACCATTTCTGTTCGTGCGGATTAAACTGATAGAACATATGATAGTATCCCCGAAACCAGCAAAGACCGTTCGGATCGTTCATCCAGTTCTTCCATGGAGCAAAGTGGTATGCCTCTCGCATCCTGCGCCCGTACCATACAGCCTGCCCGGGTGCATGGAAATGCCCGTCTGCCGGATTTCTCTCAAGATAACGCACCCCGGTCTCCATAATATCTTCATTTCCGCTTAAATAGCAAAGTGACACATCACAGGAATCACAGCAGATTTCATACTCCGTATGCGGCTGCACCTGAAATTTCAACCATGCATGATACGTCTTTCCCGCAGCCTGCTCCATAACCGGCAACTCTTCCGCATCCGTCGGTTTTTTAGGAAAAACCGCCACCTTACCGTCCTCTGCCGTCTGCCTTGCAAATATTTCCAGACATGTATATTGTTCTGTATTCATCCTTCCTCCGTTCCGATTCTTACTTCCTACTCCCATTTTATAGAACCGTTTCCACCTTTTATTCTTGTTTTAGCTCTATTTTTACTAATTTTTTTGTCTAATTGGCTTCTTTTTTTATTTTCTCTTATATTTTTTATGCATTTTCTATACTTTTTATGTACATTTTATAATGGAACGCGTTCCATATCATGATTATATAAACATGTCTGATATTTGTCAATTACTCCGTTGTATTTTTTACTCTATATACAAAAAAGCAGGGGTTGCTTTTGTACATTCTGCACAATCCCTGCTTTACCACTTTATATGTACCTTATATGTATACTCTGTATTATGAAAGCCGGCTTATGGTCGTTCCGCCATAGCAGACATCTACATTCAGTATCTGTCTGTGAAGGATATCTCTTCTTTGCTCAATCTGGTCTAAAAGCGTATTAACAGATACTTCCGCGAGCAGCGAAACATTCTGTCTGATCGCCGTAACATGAGGATAGACCATCTGCGTCACGCTTGTGGCATCAAACCCGATCAGACTGATATCCCCGGGGATCTGCATACCACCTTGACGCGCCATATTCATACACGCCACAGCGCCCAGATCCGCCGCAAAAATACCGTCAATCATATCATATTCTTTCATAATCTTACGCGCCGCCTCACAGAATGCCTTCCAGTCAAAAACATTCCAGTCCATCACCAACGTCAGCACATTCACACCATTATCCTCGAGCGTCTTCTGAAATGCCACATGCCGCTCATTTGCCAGAATATGAGGCGACACTCCGGAAATCTGCAGCACATTCTTTCGTCCGTCACGCAGCATCAGTTCCGCCGCCATTCTTCCGCCCATATCATGATCGCTTCCGACAATAGGGATTTTCGGTCCGAAATCACGGTCGATCGAGACAATCGGCTTTTCATATTTTAAATACTCTTCCCCGTCCAGACAATGGGAGCCTGTGATAATGCCGTCAACAATATTGCGATCCAGCATATCCAGATATTCCCGCTCACGGTCACTTACGCCCACCGCATTACAGACCATCGTCTTGTATCCCTGTTTGTAAAGCTGCATCTCTATGTTCTTAACCAGACTGGAAAAAAAAGGGTGATCCAGATCCGGCACGATCACTCCCACAATGCCACTCCTGTTGCGAAAGAGATTTCTCGCCAGTTCATTGGGTTTGTAATTCAGTTTCTGCACTGCTTCATCTATCTTCTTTCTTGTCTCCGGAGAAACATATCCTGTATGATTGATTGCCCGTGACACTGTTCCGACGCCGACCCCGGCTTCTCTTGCCACATCTTTGATACTTGCCATGCCTGCCGCTCCCTACATATTCTCTGCACTCTCGTAATGTGTCCACATCCTGATAACCTTGATTGTACCCTGATATTCAGTACCATCCTGCATATACGGACTGTCGGACACTGAAATCAGCGCCGCATTTGCCTTCCTGCCGACGATAAGCGCAGGTTCATGATACAGACTGACAGACTCTACCAGATTGCAGAGATCCTTTCTTGCATTTGTGATATTAATCGTTGACATAGAAATCTCCCTTACGTATCGTTTATATGCTTTGTTGTTTTAATTTCTTCCTCTTTGTTTTCTGTCATCCTTTTCTTCGTTCTTAATCCTGTCTGTGTTTACATCACATCTTTTGATAATCTTCCGTAATAACCTGTCTCGTTCATTCGTATTTGTAATGCTTCATTTCTCTATCGCTTGTGATAAATGGATCTGTGTGCCGGCTCTTTTATTCTTCATGCCCTTGTCTTGAATGACAAGATTTATATGTCACGTTCATTATAGCGTACGTTTTCACAGCAAACAAGCAGGTAGAACAAAAGTGCGCTTCGCACACCCTCGCGTTCAGTTTTTCTGGCAAGCGCAGCTTTTGTTCCGCGCGCGAAGCTGCGCATCCCTTTTATTTCATAGGACGCACTTTCCTATGAAATAAAAAATGCCTGCCATGTGGCACAATGATTATGTGAGTCAAAACCGGTATGTAAAGCTGACTATAGCCTTTTTCAGAACGCCCGCCCGGGTCATAATAGCTTTCGGTGTCCTTTGGATTTCTTGTAAAGGTAAAGCCGGAGCCGTCACGTGCGAGGCGCTGGTACCTGCCTCTTGACAGGGATTTATCCTGACCAGCAGCCATGCCCGCTCCTCCAGACCGCTTCGCTAGTAAAAAGAGATTTTACGAAATGAGAAAAGATTTGGAAATTGCCATCTGTACTATAGCCCGAACTCTCCAAACAGCTTATCCCGATATTTCTTATCCTTTAACGCACGTTTCAGATCCTGCTGCCGGTTCTGTTCCAGCAGAATACTTGTCAGGGCAGATAATTGTTCTATTCCTTGTTCTATTCCTTGTTCTATTCCTTGTTCTATTCCTTGTTCTATTCCTTGCTCTACCCCTTCCATCCTGATCGTTCTCTCATATTTATCTACGTCGAACTCTTCCAACAACATTCCCAATACCTCCGCCCGATAGTCTTTCAATACATGATACAAAATGCCGTGGCCGATGCAATAATCAATCGCCTCACCAAATGCTTCCTGCGCATCCAGACCATCTGCCATATACTGTCTGGAAACAGCCACAAACTGCGCATATTCCTTCAGTACAGAGCACTGCTCCAGCAGTTCGTTATTATGTCCGTAATTAATGTTAAGCATCCGCACACTCAATTCCAGATCCGGCTTCTGCTCCCTGCCGGTAAAAGAATCCGACAGCTTCAGTATCTCTTCATCCGGCGCGTCTTCTTCTCCGTTATAAAACACAATACATTGCGGCGTTGGCAGTGGAATCCGCGTCGTCCCGTACAGACTCATTCCCATCTGTTCAACCAGCTTCTGATATTCTTCCGCCAGGTAGATCAGAAACCGAACCGGCATGTTCGGATTATATGTACTCTGATGCTCATACAAGTTCAACGTTCCCGCCAGCACAAATGCAAGATCATTCTTCATCACTACATATATGACACTCTCGATCGTTACTATCTGCAATTCTGCCGCATCCGTATAGGCTGTACCATTTAATGCGTTGTATAACTGTAAAAGTGCTTCCCTGTCAGCCTCGAACAAGAATCGAAACAGACGGTCCTTGACGGTGTGGTGTACTCTTTTCCTGCTCTTTTTGTCTGTTACACTTGTCGTTTGCATATCATTGTCCTCCCTTGTCACGGCAGGATAACAACATACGCAGCGTCCGCATTTTTTGTCGTTCCTGCCCTATTTTATTAACATCTGAAAAATATGACAGAAACTGTCCGGATGTGCACAACACACATTATTTAGAATTTTTCTGATGAATATATTGTATATAATGTAAGACCTGCTGTCAATGGTTTTCTGCAAAACTTTTATGCACAACGCCGTTGCTCCGGCTGTTTTTTCCGTTTTCAACTTCTTGATCTCTTTCTCGACCTGGTCCGTATTGCAGACATACTTTTCTCCGGAATCGTCTGGTTTGCCGTGAAGCGTTGTCTGGATGGCGCAAATCGCTCTCACGAATGCGCGGCAGCGATTTTGTGTACTTCAGGCGTGACCATAAAGCCGGGACCGGACTGTTACGGAGCCACACACAGAAAACTTACGGTAGGAATCCGTCGCCTGATGTGGTATTCTGTTCTCGTAAAGGAGTGACTTCAATTTGGATACGCGATATAATAACCGGACAACAACGAAAATACTGCTGCTGGAAGACGACGCAAGCCTCATAGACGGTCTGGAATATTCCCTGCTAAAAAACGGCTTCCAGGTGGAGACCGTGCGAACCGTAAACGAGGCCTTGAATCGACTTTGTCAGTCAACTGGCGTTTTGCAGTCACACACCGACGCACAAACACCCGACCGGTGGCTCATTCCCGATACAAGTCCGGACGATCCACAGATTTTCAGAACACCCGCAAATGACTTGTCAAGTCAATACAGCCTGCTTCTCCTCGACGTCACCCTGCCCGACGGAACAGGCTTTGAAGTCTGTGAAAAGGTGCGGGAACAGGATCACCGGATTCCCATCATCTTTCTCACCGCCTCTGACGAAGAAGTAAATGTCATCCGCGGGCTGGACAGCGGCGCGGATGATTACATCACGAAGCCTTTCAAGATCGGAGAACTCTGTTCCAGAATCCGTGCGCTGCTGCGGCGGTCTGCAATTTCAAGGCAGATGCCGGCACATACGCTTTCCGGACGGCAGGCACAGACCCCCTGTCCTCCTGCGTCCGAAGCCATCACGTCCGGCGGACTGCGGATCGACTTTCTGGCGGGCAGTGTGTGCCTGGACGGACAGACCGTAGACCTGACCCGCGCGGAATACCGGCTGCTCTCCCTCCTTGTGCGAAGCGCCGGCAGAACCGTCACCCGGGATCTCATCCTGAACGAATTATGGGACAGTGCGGGAGACTTCGTGGACGGCAACACCTTATCCGTATACATGCGGCGGCTCCGCGAGAAGATCGAAGCCGATCCTTCCCGCCCGGAACACCTGATCACCGTCCGCGGCTTCGGATACCGTTGGGAACCATAAACCGCATAATTTATCATCATTTTATGCCATCAGTCATCTGAGGGCGGAACGGAGCATTCTTTATGTTAAAAACAAACCACAGTCTCATGCAGGACCGGCAGTTCAGAAGATATTTCGCCTTTCTTCTCACCTTCTGCCTCCTGCTTTTCTTCTTCATCCTGCTGTCGGCTCACGGCCTGACAGCTTCCGTCAAAACAATGCTCCTCTCCCGTGAGGAAGCAATCGCCTCCTCGCTGCTCGATCAAGGTGTCCCCGATACCGTGATCGCTGCGGCGCTCACCGAAACGGACGCGGCACACAGCAGGGAAGCCTCTGACCTTCTGTCGAAAATCGGTGTCCGGCCGGCCCTTGAAGCGCAGTTCCTGCCCGGCTTACGTTACTTTCAGCGAAGCGCCAGGTCTGTCTTACTGGCTGTCATACTGCCGTTCTGTTTTCTTTTGCCCGGCGTAAGCCTTTTCTTTTTGCATAAAAGAGAAAAAATATACCTGCAGGCGACCGACGTGATCGACCGTTATGCCGCCGGCGACTATTCCTGCCGTCTTTCTCAGGCAAACGAAGGCGCCGTCTACCAGATGTTGTCCGCCGTAGACCGGCTTGCCACCATGCTGCAGGCCCAGAAAGAAACCGAACGAAACGCCCGGATCTTCTTAAAGAATACCATATCCGATATCTCCCATCAGTTAAAAACACCGCTGGCGGCGCTCTCCATGTATCAGGAAATCATGGAAAACGAACCGGATCAGCCGGATGTCATACGCAGCTTTGCGGCGAAGACCGGCCTTGCCCTGAGACGTATGGAGCAACTCATCGGCTCCATGCTTAAAATCACCCGTTTAGACGCAGGAAGCGTCGTCTTCGAAAAGAAACGCTGCACGCTGTCAGCATTAGTCTCGCATGCAGTAAGCGAACTGACCACCCGCGCCGTCAGGGAAAACAAGTCGCTCCTTCTGGAAGGCAGCGGCGACGCCTCGCTCCTGTGCGACCCGGTGTGGACCTCTGAAGCCATCGGCAACATCGTCAAAAACGCACTGGATCACACGGCACCGCAGGGCACGATCCGCATTACATGGGATTCCTCACCCCTCACCGCGAGAATACAGATTACCGATGACGGCGAAGGAATCGCACCGGAAGATATCTATCACATTTTCAAACGTTTCTATCGAAGCAGCGCCTCTTCTGACGCACCGGGCGTCGGGCTCGGTCTGCCCCTCGCCAGATCCATCGTGGAAGGACAGGGCGGCACGGTTTCCGTCTCAAGCACACCCCATGCCGGAACGACATTTACGATATTGTTCGGGTAACCGGCATGCTTTAAAACCGTGCAGGCACACCATCAGCCCCGGCGTCCCCAGGGTTTCTTTACTTCTCCCCCACCTTACAAAATCGTAAGCCTGGATTCACCTGTCTGTAAGACGTACTTTGTAAAATGACCGTATAGAAACATCGGCTGCTTCTTTGTCCGGTTTCAAACAGACATATTCAGAAAGGACTCTACTTATTATGGAAATCTTACAAGTACAAAACCTCTGCAAGACCTACGGCAAAGGCGAGACACAGGTGAATGCCCTAAAAAATGTATCTTTCAATCTGAAAAAAGGGGAATTCTGCGCGGTGGTGGGGGAATCCGGCTCCGGCAAAAGTACGCTTCTAAACTGTATCGGCGCTCTTGACCTTCCCACTTCCGGCCGGATCTTCATCGACGGAAACGATCTTTTTACCATGAACGAAGAGGCGCGCACCATATTCAGACGGCGAAACATCGGCTTTATCTTTCAGTCATTCCAGCTGGTGGCGGAACTGAATGTGGAGCAGAATATCGCATTTCCGCTTCTCTTAGACTATCGCAGACCCGATCCCGCCGCCATCGAAGAAATGCTGGATATCCTCGGCCTTGCGGACAGACGGCGTCATCTGCCGAACCAGTTGTCAGGAGGCCAGCAGCAGCGTGTCGCCATCGGCCGTGCACTGATCACCCGCCCGAAGCTGATTCTGGCCGATGAACCCACCGGTAATCTGGACAGCAGAAACAGTCAGGAAGTGATGGATCTGCTCATGAAAGCGTCCAGACATTATCAACAGACCATTCTCATGATCACCCATAACAATAATCTGGCCGTGTCTGCGGACCGGGTGTTTCGTGTATCGGACGGCTGTCTGACAGATCTGAGACATGACACTAAGAGGGAGGGCTTCAGAGATGAAAAATTATCTTGAACTCGTTCCGCTCTATACAAAGGCACACAGGAAACAGAACCGCATGTCAGTCTTTTGTATTTTCCTGTCAGTCTTTCTCGTGACGACCATCTTCGGCATGGCGGATATGTATATCCGGAGCATGATCCTCAAAACAAAGCGGGAGGACGGCAACTGGCATATCGCTGTAAGCCGGATCAGCGATGAAGAAGCCGCTCTGATCGGCGCGCGCCCTGAGGTCAAAGCGATCTCCTGCTACGGCACCTTGAATTACAGACTGGATCAGGGGTACACCATCGACGATAAAGACGTGGTCATCTGCGGCGCCGACGAATCCTACCTGACACAGATCTACCCCGATACCATCGCGGAAGGAGCTTTTCCGAAGACAGCGGATGAAATACTGGTAAGCGGGAATGTAAAAAAAGAACTGGGACTTACCCTGGGAGACACCCTTGTCATCCGCGACGGAAACGGAACCGGACATCCCTATACCATATCCGCCTTTGCCGCCGATCTCCCCATGGTCTTAAGCAAAGACATCTACGGCGTATTCATGAACACGTCCGGATTCCGCACTTTTTATCCCGGTGTGGAGAATGGTACGCCTGACGATTATAGCAGTCTTTTCCTGATTCAATTCCACAGCCACCGGAATATTCGCGGCACTATAAACGATATTAAGACACAGTTTCATCTGCCGGACGATCAGGTGGGGGAACAGGCCATGCTGCTGGGACTTCTGGGGCAAAGCGATGAAGGCAATCAGTTTATGATGGTGATCTATTCTGCTGCCGTCATTTTATCCGTGCTGGTCCTGACCGCCGGTATCCTGATGATTGCCAGCAGCCTAAACAGCAACATCGCCGGGCGGACAGAGTTTTTCGGTATGCTGCGCTGTGTGGGTGCCACACCGAAGCAGATCATGCGGCTTGTATACAGAGAAGCGATTTCCCTGTGCACCTGCGCCATGCCTGCCAGCATCACGGCCGGCATGATCGTCGTCTGGGTTCTGTGCGCCGTTCTTCGCGCCCTGAGTCCGATGTATTTTGCCGATATGCCGGCCTTTGCAGTCAGCCTGCCCGGCATAGTCTCGGGTATAGTCATCGGTATCCTGACCGTACTGCTGGCCTCCCGCGCGCCTGCCAGAAAAGCTGCCAGAGTCTCGCCGCTGACGGCAGTAACCGGCGGTGCCGTCCGGTCCGCACCCGTGCGCAGAGCCGCCAGTACCGCCCTCTGTAAAGTGGATACAGCGCTGGGCATACACCATGCCATGGCAGGCTGCAAGAATTTTCTGCTGGTGGTCAGTTCCTTTGCGCTGAGTATCATCCTCTTTTTGTCCTTCTCCACCACCGTGGACTTTATGAAACACGCCATCAAGGCGCTCAGCCCCTGGTCGCCGGACATTTCCATTATCAGCACGGACAATACCTGTTCGGTAGACCGTTCCCTATTGTCCGCCCTGCAGGAACATCCCGCAGTCAAAAGAGCCTACGGAAGAATGTTCGCCTACGATCTTCCCGCCGCGGTAAACGGTCAGGAACATACTGTCATGCTGATTTCCTATGAGGAGAAACAGTTTGCGTGGGCAGAAAAATATCTGGTCGATGGATCTCTCAAAGATGTGCAGACACAGGCCGGCACCGCTCTGATCGTAACGGCTGCCCAATACAACAACCACAGCACCATACAGACCGGTGATACCGTGACGCTCACGATAGCCGGACAGCCCGCGGAAATAACGATCACCGGTGCCGTATCGGAATGCCCTTTCAACACGGCCACAGGCAATATCATCATTTGTTCGGAGGACACCTTCACACAGCTGACCGGTGCCGGAGACTATACCATCATCGACATACAGCTGAACCGAAGGGCCACTGATGACGACGTAGAGGGAATACGCGCGCTCGCCGGATCAGATCACACATTTTCCGACCAGCGTCTTGACAAGCAGAGCATACTGGGCGCCAATTACGCCTTCAAATTATTTATCTACGGCTTTCTGGTTCTGATCGCTCTGGTGACCATCTGCAACATCATCAACTGTGTCGCCATGAGTGTGGAAGCCCGGATGAAACAGTACGGCTGTCTGCGTGCCATCGGATTAAGCGACAGACAGCTCACCAGAATGATCATCGCCGAGACGTCAGCCTATGCCGTTACAGGCGGTATCTGCGGCGTGCTCCTGGGACTGCTTCTCAACAGTAAATTATTTGAACTTCTGGTTACCGGCCGCTGGGGCGAACCGTGGAGCATCCCCCTTGCCGAACTGGGAATCATCACGGGGATCATGATCCTCTCCGTGATCCTGGCGATCCGCGGCCCTGTCAGAAAGATCCACACGATGTCGATCGTAGATACGTTGCATGCACAATAGCGGCATACGAAAAGAACGGACAGGCAGTCACCTTTGCCGATCCGTTCTTTATACCTTTCATATGACGCGGTCATTCCGCCACCATTGTATACCTCTCAGAATCTATCACCGCAGCGCGTACTTCACCACATCCATCACCACTTCCCCGTCGGCATAGAAGGAGATCCCTTCCGCCGCAAGATCTGTGTACAACGTCGCGGTAAGCACATGCTCTCCGTCGTTCACGAAGACTTCGACGCTGAATTTATCCAGAATGATCCGCAGCTTAATGCTGCCGTCCCGATGGTTCACACGGCAGCTTTGCTGATGCAGAATAGCTCTTCTGGAGCCGGCAAACCGCCTGTCGATCTCGACGATTGACTCATGCGGTCTAAAGCTGACAGACGTGTGATGTATATCACTCTGGGCGAACCGCATCGCAAATTTATGATAGATATTCTCCGTATCTGCCGGCCGGATCGCAAGCTCCATATCTACTTTACGTCCTTCGACGCCCGCAAGCCTGATCTCATCCGTAAAAAACACATGCTCATGGTGCACTGCTTCACCGCGCATATCTTCCAGCTCTCTTACCGGTCGCTGATAGAGACGGCCGTTTTGAATGGTGAGTTCCCTTGGCAGGCTCATCTGTCCGAACCACGCTCCGTCCGGTGTATAGGTGCTGCACGTATCCCAGTTCTGCATCCAGCCAATCATGATGCGTCTGCCGTCCGGCGCAAGAACCGTCTGCGGCGCATAGAAATCAATCCCGTAGTCGATCGCCTGATCCCGCTCTTCCATAAAGGTATCCGTCTCATCATCATAGGAACCGATCAGGCACAGCGTCCCGTTACCGCTCTGGTATTCAGACCCCTGCTGCAGCATCTCCGTCGGGCTCACGATCAACACCCCTTTACCATCGAGCGTGAAGAAATCAGGGCACTCCCACATCCTGCCAAAACGCTTATTGTTCACCACCAGTATCTTGTCATACTTCCACCGGAAGCCGTCCGGACTGCTATAGAGGAGGACTCTGCCGTCTCCCTCTTCAGTACAGTTGCCTATGACACAGCGGTAAGTGCCGTCCGGTTTCCTCCATATCTTAGGGTCCCGGAAGTCGAATCTGCTCCCGTCTTCCGGCAGATCCTTCTGTGTGAGCACAGGATTACCGGCATACTTCTCATACTCGATTCCGTCTCCCACTGCGACGCACTGGATCTGAATATCCCGCAAGGTATCGTCCGGCTGTCTCTCTTTATATACCCCCGTGTACAGCAGCAGATGTCTTCCGTCCGCCAGTTCGGCCGCACTGCCGGAGAAGCACCCGGCTTTGTCATAATCCGTATCCGGTGCAAGTGCCGTCGGCAGATGTCTCCAATGCAGCAGATCCGTACTGACTGCATGTCCCCAATGCATCGGTCCCCATTGGGAAGCATACGGATAGTACTGATAAAATAAATGATATTCTCCGTTATAATAGGAAAACCCGTTCGGATCATTCATCCAGCCCACCCGTGTGCGCAGATGAAAAGCCGGTTTTGCTCCGTTCTCCGGCCGCCCTTCCCTCTCTTCTTCATATTTTCTTGCCTTACCCAATACACTGCTGACCATATCATGCCTCACTTTCGTACACACTTTCCATCTAACCTTCCGGATCTGTCCTCTGTCCGCGTGCCTTACCCTGTATGTACTCTCAGGCACGCTCTTTTCCCCTGCCGGCACCATTTTTTCCGGCGTTCTCTTCTATATCACAGGCCTCTCTTACATCTTTTCCTTTATCAGCGCCATCTCCGCCAGCGCTCTTTTCTTTCTCCCGCTCCTTTTCCTTCGTCACATGCAGATATCTGCGCAGTACACAGAGCAGTCCGACACTGATCACCGATATAAAATCCTCCATCGGCGTTGTGTCGCCGATAATCATATGACGCGCCACCAGGAAAATCAACACTTCCATGACATTATCCGAGTTCGGTCTGCACAGCATCTGCAGAAACTCAATACCGATCACGATCACGAAGATATCCTCCAGAAAAGGCTTAAATTCCGCCGTATCTCCCAGCATGGCATGAAAAATCTCGAAATCGCTTAACAGGCTGAAGATCGTCATCACGATACCTGCCAGCACGATCACTGCAACCGCCATCTCTAATGTCTCGCACAATCTCTGTATATCTTTCTTGAATCTGTTCTTGAATTTCTCCATCTGTTCCTGCCTTTTCCGTATGTATCTGTCCTGATCCAATATTCTTTCTTCTACATATAACATGCAGAAAACAAACAGGACAAATTGCATTCTCCCCACAATCCGTCCTGCTGTATGATATATTACCGTTAATCTTCATCACGATATGCTGCCAGTAAGCTTTCAAATCCCGGTTTTACTTCCGCAAACGCTTTCAGAAGTTTCGGTGAAAACGCTCCGCTGTGTCCATTGAGAATCATCTGATAAGCCCTGTCCGATTCATACGCTACCTTATAGACCCTCTTTGATGTAAGTGCGTCATACACATCCACCAGCGAAACAATCTGTGCCGCTATGCTGATTTCGTCTCCTTTTAATCCGTCCGGATAACCGTTGCCGTCGTATTTCTCATGATGATGTCTTGCAATATCATACGCATAGTCGAAAATCGCTCTGTCATTCAGCCGGACTCTGTTGTGTATGATCTCCGCCCCCTTCGTGGTGTGAGACTTGATCAGTTCAAATTCATCCGCCGTCAGCTTGGCAGGCTTTAGTATAATCGTGTCCGGAATCGCAATTTTACCGATATCATGGAGTGAAGATGCCCAGCCGATCTGTATCAGCTTCTCCGGTGTCAGTTCATACTCCGGATACAGTTTCATGACACTCTTACCCAGGCACAAAGAATACTCACGGATTCTTTTAATGTGCTGCTTCGATTCCATATTTCTGAACTCCACAATATTACTCAGAGTATCGATCAGAATCTCATTTACGTGGTTTAACTTCTTGGCCTGCTGCCGCAATACGCTGTTCTGCTTCTGGATATTAATGTTTTGTTTTTTCACCATTAACTCCAGCTGCATCTTATATGAAAACCAGCCCACGGCATTGCGAACCACCTGCTTTACGACATCAGGCTGATACGGTTTCTTGATGTAACTTACGATTCCATACTCATAGCCCTTTCTCTCCAGTTCGTGGGAATCCTCGCCCGTAATCATGATGAACGGTATTTTGCTTGGAATATTTTTTTCTTTTAAATGCTCCAGCACCGTAAAGCCATCCATTACAGGCATAATATTATCTAACAGAACAATAGCAATCGAACCGATATGACTGTTTAAAAGCTCTATTCCCTGTTTACCGTTTTCCGCTTCCAGAATCTGATACTCCGGCCGAAACAGTTCAGCCAGAATAGAGCGGTCTATTGCGTTATCTTCAAAAATCAATATTGTGTCACGTTTCATGATTATCCCATACTTTCTATAGATTATTACAGCGCAACCATCACAACCTGTTTGTTCCGTAGTTTGAAAACTACCCTGCGCATTTCAGCTGTCAGCGTATATTTAATACCGTTAATAATGATTACACTGCCTTCATATGCCTTTCCTCTGACACAAATCGGCTCCTTCGTGAGCTGCTCCGTGAGATTCGCCAGCTTAGAAGCCTCGCCGTCCAGTTCCGCCAGTTTCTGGGTCTGTACTTCGATCGCGCCATGAAGTTTATGCTGTATCTCTTCCGGTACTTCTTTACCGGCAGAAACCATCCACACCGCTTTATTCCATTCTTTCTCAAGCGCCTCTAAATCACTCAGGAGTTGTTCTCTGGTTTCGGCATATTCCGCCTGCGCCTTTTCGTACAGTTCGTTTCTCCCGATATCCAGAACCGTCTTAATATGCAGCCGGTTACCGAGATTATAGGTGTCCACACCCTTTACCGCGCTGATCGTACCGCCCAGAAGAACCCCTTTGCTTCCGGACACGATAACCCTGCCCATTGAATTGATCTTACTGTTCATAATATAGTTGGCCTTGACATTGCCGCCCGCATTGATATTGGCAGCCTCGAAGAAGCTTCCTGAAACTTCGCCGCCTGCATCGATATAGCAGTCGTTCTTAGAACAGCTTCCCTTCTTGACCATGACATTCCCGCCGGCAATCAGCCGTCCGGATTCCACATTATGCTCAATGATAATATCTCCGGTCGCTTTGATATAGCCGCCGGAGTAAATGCTGCCGATAACATATACGGACCCTTCCACCTCAAGTTTACCGGTGACGGCAGTTACATCTTCTCTTACCATCAGCATATTTGAGATGATGATACGCCCGCCTGTAAACTCAAATTTTCCGTTGAGTTTGGATCTATAAACAGTGCCGTCCTGTTCGATCGTAAACCCGATCCCTCTCAGCTGCTTTTTGTCCACTCCTTTTTCAGCATGTATCATTTCACCGTATATATTCTTCCCGTCACTGCCTTCCTCAGCCCGGTGATATACCGCAATCTTCTCCCCTTCATCCACCATTTCAAAAGCTTCTATATTGACATAATCAACGCTTCCGTCCGGCAGCGGCGCGGGAATACGGGGCAGATCAAGTCTGACAAACCATTCAAACCAGCCGTCCTTGCCCCGCACAGCCGGAATGCCCTCTGCAATCAGGATTTTCTCGTTTAAACGCTTCTTCCTGATGAGATCGGTTATGGCTTCCGTTTTGATACCGTAAACAATTTCTCTTCTCTCTAAATCACGATAGATATCTTCTTCTTTGACCGTATTGCCCGGCATCCACGGGATATAAACATATGCTTTATTGCCGTTCTCTTCTATAGATATAGAAAACTCGCATTTTCTGAAGGAATCGGCGATCGATTTCCTGTCTTTGCCGTTCTCCTTCTCTTTGTCGAGATTTCCGGCCGCCGCTTTTTGCACTGTGTTCTCTATTTCCTTTATGATACTTTCTTCTGCCGGCTCCACGGTGCCGGTTCTCTTTTTGTTAATGTGATCCTGACGTTTTTCTTTCATATCCGTAGCGGAATAGAGCAGCTTTCCGTAGGAAGACACATCGATTCCCGCTTCCAGTCCCAGACGGATCTCCCGCATCTGTGCGTGATTGAACAGATTGTTTGTATAGAGAGACACATTCAGCTTCTTTTCCAGTCCCAGACGAATCTCCTGCATCTGCATCCAGTTATACTTAATATCGGCATAAACGGAAATATCCAGATTCTCGTACAACCCGATCCGTATTTCATGAATCTGCGGCGCGCACATGTCATCCTGTATCCATTGATCAATGGGGAGTTTATTCAGCAGCGCGACTCTGATTTCTTCCAGATCATCATCTGCAAATCCTCTTTGAAGATAAGGAATCAAATCTACCTGCGAGTAAAGCGAAAGCCTGATCTGCCGCATTGTCTCGTAATTATACGCAGGATGGGCATAGACGGACACATCCAGCTTATCCTTAAGACCCAGACGAATCTGCTCCATCTGCAGCCAGTTATATTGCGGATCGGAATACAGGGATACATCCAGCCCCTCTTCTCTGCCAAGCCGGATCTCCTGATTCTGCGCTCTCTGATATGCATCATTTTCCATCATAGGAAAATGCAGTTCCTGCTTCTCTGTATTCAAATTCAAATCATCCATATCCACACCCCAATGCCGCCCGCGCTGTCTCTTCTTACATAAAATTTCCAAGTTCTTTTGAAAAATATGTGCGCATTTTATATATTATATCAAATACACATTGAAAAATCCACTGTTTTATCGTATTCGCGACGTCTATTCCTCTTTATCCTTCTTCTTCACAAACATCAGTCCGAACACACCCACGCCGCAGTTGCTGGACACGGTAGCGGAAGCTTTCTGCGTGATAATCTTATCGAAGTGCACATACTTATCCACTTCCTGCAGTATCTCCTCCACCTGATGCACCGTGCAGCCCGCATAGGTTAGGAACAATATCCTTGTATCAATCTGTTTGCTGTGCTGCAAAAGCTGTTTCACATATCTTCTCTGTGCATTTTTCATACTGCCTGTCCCGATCTTCCACAGTTTCAGTTCGTTCTGTGACATGTGGAGTACGGGATGCAGATTCAGTACACTGCAGACCTTATGAACCGCATTGCTGACCTTGCCGTTACGGCAGAGCACGTCCGTACTGGGCACTAAGAAATTAGAGTTCACCATCTCTTTATATTCATCCAGCGCCTCACAGATCTCCTGTACATCCTTACCCTCCTCCGCAAGATAAGCGGCGTACAGAACCACGAGCCCGTGCCCGCTGCTGATATGATTGGAATCATATATCGTAACATTGCCAAAGCTCTTGCTGGCCTGCTTTGCATTCGGATACGCGCCGCTTAAGTCCGCGGTTGCCGTAATATGGATCACATGCTGTGCCCGCTCTAAGTTATCCGCGAAGAAATATTCATACTCCGCCGGGTCTGCCGTCGAGGAATACGCGTAGTTGCCTTCTGTCTGCAGATAATTCAGCAGACTGTCGGAAGACACCTCGAAGAGATCGCAGAACCGCCCTTCCCTGGTATGGACATAGCAGTACATCAGTCCGATCTGATATTTCTCCAGCAGATCCTTTGGCAGATCACAGATGCAGTCCGCCGTGATGGCAACCTTGCGCTTGCGCACGCTGGTCACACGATTGATCGTACCTTCCCCTTCCTCCCCGTTATTGTCCGCCTGTGCCGTGTACTCTACCAGTTCCTCCGGCAGATACTTGAGGAGACTTGCCTCCAGCAGCGCGGCGTTGATCGGTTTGGCAAGATAGCCGTCAAATCCCATGTTCTGATACACCTGCTCCGCATTCGTCATAACATTGGCGGTCAGCGCAACGATCGGCACCTTCTGGCAGAACCCCTTCGTCTGGGCGCGCACGGCTTTCATCGTCTCTTCCCCGTCCATCTCCGGCATCATATGATCCATCAGTATGACATGGTACAGGTTTTCCGCCGTCCGCTGCAGACATTCCCTGCCGCTCTGCGCCGTATCGACCTGGATTCCCGTACCGCGCAGCAGTTTGATCGCTACCATACGGTTCATATCGTTATCGTCCACTACCAGCACTCTGGCATCCGGCGCTGTGAAGCTCTGCTTGTATTTCGCACGATAATTGAGCTGCTTCTGCGCCGCAAAATTAATGATGCCGATCGGCCTTACATTAACGATACGCTGTCTGACTTCTATTGTAAAAGTGGAACCTTTATGATACACGCTGTCCACATAGATCCTGCCGCCCATCATTTCAATCAGCTGTCTGGAAATATTCAGCCCCAGACCGGTACCCTCAATGTGTCGGTTATCTCCCTCATCCACACGTTTGAAAGAACTGAACAGATCATCCAGACTTTCCTTCCGGATTCCCATACCGGTATCCGTCACGGAGATCCGCAGCATGATCTGATCCGCGGCGACCCGCTCTCCCTTGGCCGTCAGCGTAACAGAGCCGCTCTGTGTGTACTTGACTGCATTAGTCAACATGTTGGTGATGACCTGCTTGATCCGCACTTCGTCACCGTAGAGCATCGAGGGAATCTCATGATCAATATCCACCTTGAACTCCAGTTCCTTCTCGTGGGCACGAATCCAGATCAGATTCACCAGGTCGCTGAACATGGAACTGACCTCATACTGCGCCGGTACGATCTCCATCTTACCTGACTCTAATTTTGACAGATCCAGAATATCATTGATGGTCGTCAGCAGCATCTTGCTGGCATTCTGAATATTGATGGCATTCTCTGCTATTTCATCGGAGATATCCTCCCGCAGGATCATCTCATTTAATCCGATAATCGTATTGATCGGTGTGCGGATCTCATGACTCATATTCGCGAAGAAAGTGTCCTTGGAACGGGCGATCTGCTCGATCTCCGCCTTCTGTTTCTCCGCCAGCATCCGCTCCTTATTATATGTCAGAAACTGGATCTTCATCAGGACGCCGACGAAACAGCTCACCACCACCATGGTAATATACGAATCCATAAAGCTATACGAACGGCTTGCCGCCGGTATCATACCGGGATTCTTATAAGCGACAAAATATGTGATCAAAAATGATGTCAGAGAGATTCCCAGCGCAACCGCCGCCTCCCTGCCGTCAAACAGCAGGAATATGTAGACCAGTCCCAGCACGAACCAGACCGGCGTACCGCTGTCCACGCCGCCGCTTAAGATAAAGACCGCTGGAAACAGGATTACATTCGATGCAATGACAAGAAGCCAGGATGCCTTCTTGATATTCTGCCGGTCCTCCGCCATATGAAGCGCCACGCCGGACACAACGCACATCGGCACGAGGGCATACATCAGATCAGATCCCGCCCCTAAAAGCACGCGGCCCAGACCGATAATGGCCGCCATGAATGCCAGTAACAGAACCATCCGGTTAAGTCTTTCCCGAAAATCCAGTCGCTCATTGAACAGAGACTTCCAAAATCTATGTATTCTCTTCTTCATATCACTTCAACCTCTCCTGATCATCACTTTCTCCCGAATCGCTTTACGCAAGCTTTTCTTTCCACTCCTCCAGCACAGCCGCAGCAGCCAGAAAATCAAACTCATCCACACGCTTTCTGATTCCGGACGTCATGTTCTGCAGCAGCATTCCATGATAAGCATAAGGCTCCAGTCCTTTCAGAATCACTTCCAGTCCCTCCGTCTCAAAATTATCCAGTTTCTCGCCGATAAGCGCAAACTGTCTCTCCAGTTCCTGCCGGTCGATCTCCTGCTTCCCGTCGCCCGCCGCCGTTATCTGTGTCCCATCCGCCCGGGCATCACCTTCGTTCTCCTCCGGGTCACGGTATCCCTCCGGGTAAATGAAAGAATTATGCCCAAGCGCCTGCAGCAGCGTATCATAGTCTGCCAACAGTTCTCTGTGATGCTCCAGTATATATTCCGGCCGGTTCTCCTTACCTGCCATCTCCATCCCGAACGCCAGTTCCGCCAAGTCGTTCGCACCGATTCCTCTGGAATTACTCTTAAGCGCATGCGCCGTAATACTGTAATCCTTCCAGTTCTGCTCTTCAAACAACTGCTGAAGCTGCTGAATCCTTCCCGCTCCCTGGGCATGATACATCGCGATGATCTCCCGCAGCCCTTCCTGATCTCCGCAGTAGGAGATTCCCTGGGATATATTGATGCCGGCAGCCGTAAGCGCCTCCAGTCCGTCCGCCCCGCCTTCAGTCTTTGACTCTTCAGATGCCGCCTGTCCTGCCGCGGTATACGTCTGCTGTCCCCGCTCTGCACCGGAGTCCGTTATCTCATCCGTGCGGGCAGACCGTTTCTGCAGATCAGCCGCCTGATCCTGAACCTCTATCTGTTTCGTCAGCGGAATATACCGACGCAGCATACGCTCCAGCACGCTAAGCTCAATCGGCTTGGCAATAAAATCGTCAAATCCCTCCTCCAGAAACATCTCCCGTGCGCCGCCTATGGCATTCGCCGTAAAAGCGATCACCGGCAGCGTCTGGAAATAAGCTCCGGGTTTCTGCCGTATCCTGTGAAGCGTCTCTACGCCATCCATCTCCGGCATCATATGATCCAGAAAGACACAGTCATACTCCATGGTGCCCAGCTTCTCTAATGCTTCCTGACCGCCCAGCGCCATCACCGTCCTGATCTGGTACGGCAGCAGCAGCCTCGCCATAACCTTCAGATTCATGGCATTGTCATCTACCACGAGCACTTTTGCCTCCGGCGCGGTAAACCGGTGCCTGATGTGCTGCTCCTCTCCCCGCGATATCTTCTGCCCGTTTAGAACTGCCGCGATAGACAACACGGTGAAAGGTTTATAGATCCGCAGCATGCTGCCGCCGATCTGAGTCTCCTGCTCATAATCCAGAATCAATACGACCCTGATCTGTTTCGCCAGCCCGTCGAAAAATTCTCTGTCCTCACCATATTCTTCCCATCCGATAAAGATATGTGTATAGTTCTCATTCTCCATCCGGCGTTTCAGTTCGGACAGATTCCTGCATACACGGAACATAATCCCGAACTCCTCCGCAATGTGGCGTATGCTTTTCTCATACCCCTCACGCACCACGGAATAATCATATTTATCCATATTGATATAGCACGCCGCATAAATGCTGCCCTTGTTCCTGATCGAGACGATCGGTGTCTCATCCAGGACCTTCTGCGGTATCGTAAACCGAAATTCCGTGCCGTTGCCGGGTTCGCTCTCCACGGTGATAAAACCGCCCATGCTGCGCACCAGTTCTTTCGTGATGGCCAGACCCAGACCGATGCCGCCTTCTTCCCTGTTGCGCCCGGAATTTACCTGACTGAAGCTTGCGAATATTCTCTCCAGATCCTCCTGCTCCATACCGATGCCGGAATCTCTGATGCTGACCATCAGATTAGCCCCGTAGGCTTCTTTCCTGCTTCTGATCTTGAGGACGATACCGCCTTCCTTCGTAAACTTGATGGCATTATCCAGCAGATTCATGACGATACGTCTGAATTTCTGCTCATCTCCCAGCAGATTGCTCGGCAGATCGGCATCACAATCCACAATCAGCTCCAGATTCCTGCCGTTCTCAAGCGTCACCGCCATATTAATGATATCCGCGATCGTGGAAGTAATGTTGTAGCTCTCCTCCGCCAGTTCCGTCTTACCGCCCTCCAGTTCGGAGAAATCCAGAATATTGCTGACCGTGGAAAGGAGATTACGGCCCGCCGTCTGGATATCAATCACATCCCTTCTCACGCCCGTGGGAATATCCTCCTGCAGAATCGCTTCGCTCATGCCGCACACAGCATTGATGGGCGTACGGATCTCATGGGATATATTCACCATAAAATCATCTTTGCTCTTTTCCACAAGTTCCAGTTCCCGTATGTTCTCAATCAGTTTCTCATTCATTTCCTGTCTGGTTCGTATGGTAAGCCCTGTCACCAGCGATACCACATACACGGAGAGCGCATGAAGACCAAACCGCAGCACATCATTCGCCGTACTGAAATTCACCGACCTTAGAACCAGAGCGTGATACAAAATCGTAATGGTAGAAAAAAAAACGCCGATCCGGACGATCTGCGGTATACAGAAGCTTCCTAACAGCACGATGAGCACCATCATAGAAGCCAGAACCGAAATAAAACTTACGGAATAGAACACGTAGATGCTGAAATTGATCCACGCCGCCACCGCGAGAAACCTGGCGCGGAACACGTGGTCTCCGGTTTGTTTGAGCACGACATACCAACTGGCGGCCACAGCCGCCAGAATCAATTCCTTCGCAACGATATGCCATTCGAGAAGTATGGATGAAACAAACATTGCCAGAGAAAATGCGGTGAATATGCCGAGCACAAGCTGCTCCAGTTTCTTATTTGTCCTGTCATTGTTAAACTGTCTCTCTTCCACGGTCAACCTCCGTTATACACTGTCGGCGCTGATACCGAGTACTTCTTTAAGCATCGGTAACATTTCCGTAAATACATCCATGATCACCGGGTCAAACTGTGTCCCTCTGCCCTCCGCCATAATCTGCATGATCCGCTCAATCGGACGCATCGGCGGTTTATAACAGCGCTCCTCATACAGTGCGTCAAAAACGTCCGCCACCGCCATGATCCGCGCCGCCAGCGGGATCTGATCCTGCGCCAGTCCGGCAGGATATCCCGAGCCGTCCCACCGTTCATGATGGTACAGCGCAATGTCTTCCACGATACGCACGTAATGCTCATCCTCGACATCGCCTATGATCATCTGTATGATCGTACGGCTGTGGGTAGTGTGCGTCTTCATGGTGTCAAACTCTTCCGGCGTCAGCTTCCCGGGCTTTTGCAGAATGGCATCCGGGATCTTGATCTTACCCACATCATGAAGAGGTGCCGCCTTGCAGAGATCTTCTATGTATTCTTCCGTCAGTTCCGCCTCAAAAAGCTTCCGTCTGCGCAGCTCGTTCGCAATCATCCGCACATACATCTGCGTGTTCTTCACGTGCTTGCCCGTACTGCCGTCCCTGCTCTCAATCAGATTCGCCATACCGACAATAACGGAATCCTGTATCTTGCTGAGACGTCTTGCGTCCTCTGTAATCTTATCCGCCTGCTCCCTGACCATCCTCTCAAGATTATGTCTGTACTGGTCAAGCTCAATCGTCTTATCCACACGGCTGAGCAGTATATCCGGCACAAAAGGCTTCGTGACGAAATCCATGGCACCCATGCGGAAACACTTGATCTCTGTCTCCGCCAGATTATCCGCTGTCAGAAAAATCACCGGAATCGACTTCGTAGCTTCCTGACTGCGCAGCCGTTCCATCACGGCGAATCCGTCCAGGTCCGGCATATTGATATCCAGCAGGATCAGTTCCGGCCTGTGATTCTCCAGATACTTCAATGCTCCCGCACCGGAATTGGAAGCAGCGATCCGGTACCGCGACGCTAGAATCTTCTGCGCAAGCGCCAGATTTGTCTTATCATCATCCACGACCAAAATTGTATTTTTCATAGAAGTCCTCCATTTACCAGCAAATTCTGATTCTTCTCAATACCATATCGATCTGTTTTCTATAATAGTAACACATCTCTGCCGTGTTCTCAATGAATTATGTTTTTCATAACTGTTACTGTAAGACTTCCTGCAGCACTTCCAGAAGTATCGACACATCGATAGGCTTGGCAATATGTCCGTTCATGCCCGCATCCAGCGCAAGCTTTTTATCTTCGTCAAAAGCGTTGGCAGTCATGGCTATAATCGGGATATTAGCGACTTCGGGATCATCCAGCGCTCTGATCTCCCTCGTGGCCTCATAACCGTTCATGAGCGGCATCTGGATATCCATAAGGATCAGATCATACTGCCCGGCTTTCGCATTCTTCATCATCTCCACCGCCACCGCGCCGTCGTCGGCCACATCCAGAACAAAGCCTGTTTCCTGCAGGATCTCCACCGCGATCTCCTGATTCAGTTCATTGTCCTCTACCAGCAGGATCTTCTTACCCTCAAAGGATACTGTTTCCTCCGTTTCCGTGTTCTCCGTATCCCGGACCGTGAAAGGAGATTCCAGAATCTCTCTGAGTTCAGACAGGAAGATCGGTTTGGAACAAAAGGCCGTGACACCCGCTTCTCTTGCTTCCTGCTCGATATCCGACCAGTCATAGGCCGTCAGAATAATGATCGGCTTCTCCATACCGATGATCCCGCGAATCCGTCTCACCACTTCCACACCGTTCATATCCGGCATGAGCCAGTCTATGATATACACCGCATATTCATCGCCCTGTTCCGCCGCCAGCTGCACACGAAGCACCGCCTCCTTGCCGGAAGTCGTCCAGTCAGACCGCATGCCGATCACGGTAAGCATCTTGGTCACGCTGGAGCATGTATTGAAATCGTCGTCCGCCACAAGCGCTCTGAGTCCGTGCAGCTCCGGAATCGCTTCCTGCCGTATCGGACCGGCACAGGTCTTAAACTGCAGCGATACCGTAAAGGTCGTCCCCTTGCCCTCCTCGCTTTCGACCGTGATGGTACCGTCCATCATATCCACGATGTTCTTGGTGATGGCCATGCCCAGTCCGGTTCCCTGTATACCGCTGACGGTACTCGTTCTCTCCCGCTCGAAAGGCTCAAACACATGCTCTAAAAATTCCCTGCTCATCCCGATTCCGGTATCTTTGATCTGGAAATCATAGGCTGCCCAGCCCTCGGGCGCATTTCCCTTCTGTACGATGCGGACGCCCACCAGTCCTCCCGGTCCGGTAAACTTCATGGCGTTGCTCAGCAGATTCAGCAGAACCTGATTCAGCCTGAGTTTATCGCATAACACATGCTCGTTTACCACGTCCGCCGTATCGATATAAAACTCAAGCTGTTTCGCCGTGACATCCGCCTGCACGATCGTCTTTAAGTCATGCATGATCTCCGGCAGCGACGTCTCCTTCTCCTCGATCTTCACCTTACCGCTCTCAATACGGCTCATATCCAGGACATCGTTAATCAGGCTGAGCAGATGATTGCTGGATGTGGTGATCTTAGCCAGATAATCCTGCACTTTCTCCGTATTGTCAATATGCGCCGCCGCCAGCGAAGTGAAGCCTATAATCGCATTCATGGGCGTTCTGATGTCGTGGGACATATTGTTCAGGAAAGTCGTCTTCGCCCGGTTGGCATGCTGCGCCGCTGCCAGTGCATCCTCCAGATCAACCTTCTGCTTCTCAAGCAGTTCTTCCATCTTCTTCTCGTCATCGATATCTACAAAAAGCCCGGAAAAGCAAATCGGTGAACCGTCTTCCCGCCTGGACAGTCTGCCGGCGGCATGGAACCACCGCAGGCCCGCGTGTCCGGTGTGCAGACGATATTCCACGTCATAAGTCTTATTACCGGTATAATCCATGACAGTATCCCAGTATTCCTTGACCGCCTGCTCCTTGTCTTCCTCGTACAACAGATTGATCCACGACTCGATTCTGCCGGGAAACGCCTCTTCGCTCTCGTATCCCACCATTCTGCGGAACACATCCGACCATGTGCAGGAAATGATTTCCGCCTTCTCGTTAAACTCCATACTCCAGAAACCGGAATCCATAGCGGCATGAATATTGTCCATGGACGCTTTTTCCTTCTCGATCTGGGCATAAGCCGCTCTGATTTTGTCTCCGTCCGCCTTCTCCTGTTCCAGGGCCATACTTGCATTCTTTCGAAACTGCAGGATGAACCCCATGAACACAGCAAACATCGTTGCCATCGTAATAACAATCTGAATCACGCCACGACGCATCATACCGGAGCTGATGGAATTGATCTGTTCGGTTATAACATTATTCCTGATCAGAACCGTCATCATCCAGTTTGTCCCTTCCACCGGAATGTAGCACAGATTCTCGGTGGAACCTTCATAATGAAAAGTAATCTGTCCCTGCCTTCCCTCCGCGAAATCACTCTTCAATTGCTCATAGCTGAATCCGCCATAAATATCAGCCTTTTGCATTTCCGTGAGGAAATTGGTTCCCGCTTCCAGATTTCCAAAATCATTATTTGTCAGATCTTCACCCGTGCGATGGTACAGACTCCAGTAAGTCTCATTGTAGTCTGTCTGTGAGGTCAGTGAGCTTAACATTTCCTCAATATCGATCTGAATGAAGCAGACCTCGATCCGAGCGCCCTGAAACTCTACGTTCTCCACAGGAGCCGCAAGAATCACCTGTTTTCTGGCTCCATATAGATTGGCTGTGGTGATGATCGGCACTGTCAGTTCCTCTGAGAGAAAATTATACCTGCCGGTTCCGGTCGTGGTACTGTGTTCCGTATATATGATCCCGTTCTCGTCCACCAGCGCAAATTTATTAATACCGCAAAGTTCTTTGACCCTTCCGAAAAATCTCCTCAGAGCCTCCTGGGATTCCAGATCCGATTCATCCATGATCGCAATGGCATTTTCCATATAAGAGAAATTTGTTCTCAGTTCCTCGGCAACTACCTGGGCTCTCCTTCCCGCCAGTTCTTCCAGATAGAAATCGCTGACCCGGCTCACTGCCTGACTGGTACCGTTCCTTGCACCATTAGATACCCATATCGTCGTAACAAGAAGAATTACCGCAATGATGACGCCCCCCGCCACGGCATTCCCGATCGTCTGCTTCTTCTGCTTCTCGTTCATACTCATAGAAAGCGATTGTTCCTGTTCCATTTTCTGCCTCCACCATCCTTGCTTTTCTCAATTGATCTCTCCGTACAATACTCTGAGCATTGCAACTGCATCTCCCTGATAAATGATTGTTGTTGATTCCTCCGTCTTCTCAGGATAAAGCTCCCCTGGAAGCTGTCCGTCCGCAATCTTCACCGCCACCTGTATCGTATCAAAACCGATAGAATAACAGTCCTGAACCCCAAGCGCATAAATCGTTCCATCCTTCAGATAGTGCAGCGCCTCCTGATCATGATCCATTCCGACGATCACCACCTCATGCTCCCGTCCGGCTTCTATAACCGCCCTTGCGGCCCCCACCGGATTGCTCATGTTACAGCAGATGATTCCCTTAAGATCCTCATGCTCCGCCAGCAATCTGCGGGCAAGTCCATAGGCCTTCTCCACACTATCCTCGTCATAAACAGTCTCAACGATCTCCATAGCCGGATATTTTGCCAGCACATCCCGCGCACCCAGCGCCCGTTCCTCATGACAGGGTGCGCCCACTGTTCCGACCATGACCGCAACCTTTCCTGTATATTCCAGTTTCTCACAGAGTTCCTCCGTGAGCAGCGCGCCGTCCTCGTAATTATGGGTGTTGCCTACATAGGCTATCCGATCACATCCGTCATCCCTGTCGGCATCGGAGCTCGAAAACGTCATGACCTTATGGCCTTTTGCGATCAGATCATTGATCGCAGGTGTCACGATATCCACATCCGCCACATCTACGCCAAGTACATCAAAGCCTCTGCCGGACGCCTCGGACAACCGGTTGATCTGATCCTGCGCGGAAGTCTCCCTGGGCGCCAGATACTCATAACTGATCGTGACGCCTCTCTCCGCATACTGCTTTGACGCTTCCTCCATTCCAATGGCAACCGCATCCCACCACGGATGAACTATTTTATATGTAAAATAGAAATTATATTCCTTTTTCAACGGCCGGTATGCATCCAGTTTATGATCAAAATCAATGGATGCTGCCTTCTCATTCCCGCTTTCAGCATGATCGTCCGCAACGGCCGGCATTTCTCTTTCGCCGCCATGTGAAGCGGTATCACCCGATACTTTACCACCGTCAGCCGTACCATACTGCGCATTCCCGTCTCCGCACCCGGTCAGCCCGAGTATTCCCGTACCCAGACATAAAAACAGCACTGAAATCGAAATACAGCGCCGCAGTACGGCGTTTCCCGCCCTTTTCCTGACACACTTCCCGTTCTGCCTTTTATTCCTCATCGCACAGCCTCCTTATGCTTTACGCCACTGATGCTGCAATGCAAATCTTTCTGAAATCATCTTGCTCAATTATTTTATTATAGCATAAGGTATTTGTAAACGCTATTTATATTCTGTTATAAAATGTCATAAAAAACACGTCCAGAACACGAAAAAAGGCAGATAAAGCCGCCTGTTGAAACACATGACAGCCTTACCCGCCCTTTATTGACTTATTCGGTCATTCTCTATTACACTTACTCTGTCCTGACGCCCGGCACATAATAGAAGCAGGTCTTCTCCGGAACCGCAAGAAACTTTTTCCCCAAAGCATGATCCTCGATCCGGTATTCTAAAACCTCCGTCAGCACGATCCGGCCGTCGGGCAGTGCGCAATAGCGCGCGCCCTCAAAACCGCAGGGTGCCTCATAAGGCGGCAGAACGCATACGGCGCTCTCATCGCCCAGATTGTAGGTGAATATCCCGTCATACCCCCAGAACACGAAATCACTCTCCGCCCCCTGCGCCACGATATCAAGCGGCAGCGACGTATTCTCCGGCATGATGTCAAAATATATATCCCCGAGCGTCCCCTTCTCCACATCCAGAGCGGCAATGCCCCGGCGATACTTCGTACCGTCCGGATCATAACAATCCTCAATATAGGTGTACACCCTGCCGTCTTTCCCCACGCCGAGACCGCCAAGCGTTCTGAGCATATACTCGTCGGGCGCAATCCGCGTAACATAACCGCCCTCACGGTCCAGCACCAGGATCTCACACTCCTGATTCTCCTTCAGGGAACGCAGCCCTGTCGTGTTCAGATACAGACGGCCGCTCCCGTCGATCGCCATCCGTCTGATCATGCCCTGTCTGCCCGGGTCAATGTACTCTGCAAGGTCAATCCTGCGCAGCAGCTTTCCGTCCCGGTCCGCAACCCATACCGCCAGTGTCCTCCTCACCGCCGTCTCGTTCTCCTGCCCTGCGGCAGCCGCTCCCGCCACAGGCACATTTCCTCCTGCGCTCTCTGCTTCTGCCGCCGATGCATTCTCCGCTTCCGCCGCCGTCAGTTCCCACACCGCCATATAGAGGTCGCCGCTTTGGTCCTGACACATCGCAAGAACCCGCGTCTCCTCATCAAAATCATCAAAGAACACTTCGGAGTCGCTGCTGCCGATTTCCATCCGGTGTACACTGTTATATCCTGCCAGAAACAGTTCATTTCTGCCCGCCGCGATCGTCAGATCAAGTTCCAGATCACCCGTATACGGGATCGTCAGGCTCTGCGTCGGTTCATACACCGCATCCGTGGCAAGAATCTCCTCTCCCGTCGCCTGAACCTCTTCCTCATGCAACTGCGGCTGCTGCACCTCCCCTGTTTCGATCATCTCATTCATCTTCTGCAGACTGTAATCCCGCTTATGCATAAAATCAATGATCTCCAGCAGTTCTTCATCGCTCATCTCCTTCTCCGGAAAGAAAAAGGTGCTCGTGTCACCCAGGAATGCAACACCCCGGCCCTTATACTCTGAAGCCTCCTCTATCATGGTCAGTTCTTTCTCCGGAAAGCGCGCCTCCCCCTCATAGACTTCCCGCAATGCACGCATCCGTTCCTTTTCCGTATCGAAATACGCCCTGTTATAGTTGTCAGCACCGGTCTTCGACGCATAAATCTGCGTAAAATACGTCTCGAGCTTCTCCCGGTTCATGGCCTCCATGCGCTCCCTGAGTGCACCCGCCGAAGCCACAGCCGTTGCGGAAACCAGCATGATCATCGCCGCCGCAAGTACAATGCTCTTCCTCCAGTTCATTCTGAACGCTCTGTTTTTAGGTTTACATAATATTTCTTCTATTCTATCAGACATACGCCGCGGCAGCATGATCTGCTCCCGTGCGGCCATGCGAAATATGCTCTCTTCCCATCTGTCTTTCATATGCGACTCCTTTCTGCCTGCCATGCTCTTCTTCACGCCTCCATGATTTCACGCAGCTTTGCCTTCGCCCTGGATAGTCTGGACTTCACGGTCCCTTCCGGTACACGAACGATCCTGCTGATTTCTTTCATCGTAAATCTTTCATAGAAATACAGCATAATAACTTCCCTGTACGCCGGTTCCAGCTGCATAACCACATCCCATAACTCATGCTTTTCATCCCGGAATACCGGCATGTATGCCTCCATGTCTTCCACCGGGGTGACCCGCTTGTTTTTCCCGTATATCTTCCTGGCTTCATTCGCTGTAATCTGCATGATCCAGGGTTTGAAACGGTCTGCTTCACGCAGCGTGTGTATCTTCTCATAAGCCCGCAGTACCGCTTCACTGACTGCGTCCTCCGCATCCTGCCTGTTATGCAGCATGGCAAGCGCCAGACGGTACATATTAGGTGCATATTCCCGTATATTCTGTTCAAATTGTCTTAATCCGACCGCAGACACACGCCTCCTCCTTTCCCTGTCCGTATTTTGCATTTCCCTATAGGTACTCCTCTGTTACTTATGATAAAAAAAGCAGGGAAAAGGTTCCCTGCTTTCGTAAATTTCTTTATAATAAATCGAGCTATGCTCGATTGCGAGATTTGCCTGCGGCAAACTCGGATAACCGGAGAAATTACCTATACCATAGAATATATGCCGCACACCGTGCAGACCGCTCAAAACGTCAGACTTCGTCATTGATCACCTTCAGGAATACCTGCACGAGCTGCGGATCAAACTGCGTACCGGAACACCGAAGCAGTTCCTCCACCGCCATCTCATGACTCATCGCCTTATGATACGGCCTGTCGTGTACCATAACGTCATGAGAATCCACCACTGTAATGATACGCGACAGCAGCGGTATCTCCTCTCCTTTTAATCCGCTCGGATAACCCTTGCCGTCCCAGCGTTCATGATGATGCAATATGTACTCGGCCATCGGCTGCAGTTCCTTGGAGGCGCTGGCGATCCGGTATCCCTTCTCCGTATGCGTTTTCATGATTTCCCACTCTTCCTCCGTCAGCTTGCCGGGCTTTAACAGAATCGTGTGCGGAATAGCGATCTTACCGATATCATGCAGCACAGCCAAAAGCGCCAGACGGCCCAGTTCGGTGTCGGACAGATGGATCGCCTTGCCCAGCCTGACAGCCATCTCCCGCGTGCGCTCCACATGCTCCTCCGTCTCATAATCGCTCTCTGTCAGTGTCTGTGTCAGTGAATCCAGCAGGGAACTCTTCTGCGACGTGACGTTCATCAGCTTCTTCGTGTGCATACTTTCTGCCGCTTCCTTCAATGCATCCTCCACGCTCTTGCTGTCGTCTCTTATAATCGCGATGCCGTATTCCAGATCCGTATTGATACCCGTATCGTTTCCTGCACGATATTGTTCTCTGATATTCTCAAAAAGGCGGTGCGCATACTCCTGCTCAACCTCGGCGAGTCCGGCCGCCATATCCCCGTCCTCCAGTCTGGCAAGCACGGCGCTCCCCGGCAGATTATCCCGCAGCAGATCCGCCGCACGCCTGAGCATCTCGTTGCCTTTCGTCCACCCGAACACATCATTGACCAGCCCGATGCCGTTCGTGTTACACACCACCACCGTAATCGGATAGATATTCTTCTCGATGATGCGCTTCATTCTGGTATGGAAACTCTGCTTGGAATACAGCTGCGTCAGCATGTCCCGTTCCACTTCCAGATTCTTCATAATAAGAAGATGTCCGATCTTTCTTCCCTTTTCATCCTGCAGGCAGGTAAAGTTGCACTGGTACATCCTGGCATCGTCCGCATTGTCATTTTTCCACTCAAACACCTGATCTGTCATCGTGTTCTGGAGTTCTTTAAAAGAGGCGATCTGCATGAAATCCATTATGCTGATCCTCCTCTGCCGGTTCAATTCCGGAAAAAGGTCCCGCATATCACGGTTTGTATCCGCAACATACCCCTCATAATCGAACAGCACCATCGGCGTTCCCATATACTCCAATATCATCTTGCGTGTAGAATTGAGCATTCCCTTGGATGTATAGTCAAAAGTGTTCTCGTAAATAATCGGCGCCACAAAACCGAAAAACAGCACCGAAAGATCTATGCTCACCCGCAGCCAGCCCGAAACATACCCGCCGATGAACAGAAGAACCAGAAGCAGCCCGCCCAGCATATACCGGTATCTTCCGCTGTAGATCTTGGGAACCTCAAGCACCTTCACAACAAGCACATACACAATAACCGCTGCCATAAGGAATGTAAATCCCAGATGGATGCGGAACATCGGCTTGGAAACATACATGAATTTAATCGCATATATACTGTACAGATTATATTGATAGCGCAGCATGAACTCATGAAATATATTACAGATCAAAAGCGCTGCATCGGCCAGCGTAATTACGCCCAGAAACAGATAGACATATTTTCTGCCCTTACCTGCCAGCAGTTTCAGGTCCGTCAGTTCTATCACAAACTGAAGCGCCGTAAGAACCACCAGATCCATGCACACAAAATAGATGCTGGTGCACAGTGAGGCCATAAAATATGTTTTGACAATAATTCTTACAAGATACGCTATATTAAGCATACCCGCCGCCAGAAACATGTTGCCCCCGAACACGCCAAGACGGCTTCTCTTTCCATAGCTTCTAACGGCAAAGACAAACGCGCATAAAGCGGCTAATCCATACCATACATAAAACCAGATATTATGCCACATCTTAAGTTCCCCTCATTGTCTGTCAGACAGACCCGCACTTCCCGTCGTGCCGCCCCGCGGTACGAACGTCCGGTGCTTTTCCCTAGTATTCGGTCATCCTGCCTGCAGTTCTCCCTATCTGCCATGGTCAATAGACCGTATCTCTATTATCATAACACAACTTATCGCCGTTCAACAGGTTTCCTTTATTGTAATATAGCACAAATCTGATATAAAGAAATTGTATATATTGCTTATTCTTGTTTATTCTTGCTTATTTTTGTTTAATCCGGTATCTCTCCGGCCGCTTCCCGTACCTTTTCTTCCGCACCGGCTGCCGCCTGACGATAAGTAATGCCCGCACCGGCATGAGGCCGGATCGCGCTGTATGCCGCATCCGTTGTAAACACCAGGATTGCGGCGATTCCGATTCCGATTCTGACCCTGACAGGCGTTTTGCAGTACAATATATACAGCAGCGGGCTGACGACCCACACCAAAAGCAGACCGCCGATTCCGAACAGGATACTGCCGAGAAGGCATATTCTTCCGTGCAGTTCGAAAGGCATCCCACTGTAATCCCACCATTTGACTCCCCAGGTCAATTCCAGATACCATGCGGTCACATATTCCAGCAGCGTGCAGAGCACCATAGATGACACAAATGTCAAAACCGGTCTGTCCCGCCATTTGTGAAACAGTATTTCCAGCATAACTGCGCCCATTCCGTAGATTGGCAGCCATGGTCCGGTGAGAAATCCACGATTGACATACATGTCATCTTTGAGGAGGTACAGAAATCCCTCCCACATCCATCCGAATACAGAAATCACCATAAACAACCATACATAATATATGAAATCCTCCTTCATACGGTCTGTTTTTATGAATTTCATTACGTTACTCCTCATTTTCCGGTCATGTATTTTTCACGCACTACCATGTCAGGGCAGCCTGCAATGACACATCCGTATCTTAGTATGGGATATTTTTCATATTTCTATTCTTTGCGCATATTCCCCTGCTCTGTTGTTACGTCGTTTTCCCGCATCCTGTCTTCCTGTTTTTCAAACGCAGTTTCTGGTATGGTCATAAAATCTTGAATTGGCGCTTTTCAACATGCCATTTCCATATATAGTAAAAGTAAATTTACTTCTATTTATTTACGGAGGATTAGCATGAAAAACGAGAAACTGTTGAAACTTGTACTGACCGGAATCTTCGCGGCGCTTTCCTATGTCGTGTTTGCCTTCCTGCAGATCAAAATCACACTGCCCGGCGGCGATGCCACTTCCATTCACCTGGGCAACGCCGTATGCGTACTGGGCGCATTGCTGATCGGCGGCATATACGGCGGTCTGGGCGGCGCCATCGGCATGACCGTCGGCGACCTGTTCGACCCTGTCTATATCGTCTACGCCCCCAAGACTTTTATCTTAAAGTTGTGTATCGGTCTGATTACCGGCGTGATTGCGCACAGAATCGGTCATATTACGACCGAAAAGGATAATGTCAAAGTATTAAAATGGACGATCATTGCCACCGTCGGCGGACTGTTGTTCAATGTGATCTTCGACCCGCTTGTCGGCTACTTCTACAAACTGCTGATCTTAGGCAAACCCGCCGCGGAACTGACACTGGCATGGAATGTGGCTTCCACCTCCATCAATGCCTTTACCTCCACGATTGTATCCGTGATAATCTACATGGCGCTGCGCCCCGCACTGAAGAAATCAGGACTTTTCCTGACAGTCGGCGGCACAAAATAACCGCTGCCGGAGTAATAAATCTCCGGCAGCGGTCTTTTCTCCTGCTATCCCACGATCCCATCGTCTTCCGGCATGATCAGCGCCGCAATCAGATAGACTACCAGTCCCGTCCCGCAGCTTACCAGCGAGCAGAACACCCAGATCAGACGGATCAGCGTCGGATCGACATTCAGATACTCGCCGATCCCGCCGCACACACCGCATATAGTCCTGTTCGTCCGTGAGCGCATTAATTTCTTATAATCATTACTCATTTTTTTCTCCATTTCTGCGCTGCTTTTGTCTCAACTATGTTGAGACGTCGCATTAAACGAGTTTGTGGCAAGCAGCGCGCAGACACAAATCTCGCGATTGAAAATTTTAATTTTCAATCTTTTCTCCTTTCCGTGGTACCTACTGTGCAAAATACAGATTCACATTACCCATGCTGCACTCGATATCGTAAGTGCTGCGGCTGCCGTTAGAGATGGATACCTCATCGGCCAGTCCGGTATAGCTGCGGCTGCCCACACGCACATTGCCCATAGCACATTCGATCTCATAATTGTGATCTGCCTCTGCGTCATCGAGCCGGAGCGTCACATTGCCCATGCCGCACTCAAGATTCATATTGCCCCGAATCAGTCCGCACAATTCCGCATTACCCATACCAAGATTAATGTCCGCATCCCGCTCAATACAGCCGCCGTTTACCTGCAGTTCTCCCGCGCCCACATCGATATCCAGTTCTCCTGCCTCCAGCGAGTCTAATGTGATCCGGCCTGCACCGACTGACAGATCTATCTTTTCCGCCACTGCAAGGTCTGCGATGTTACAGATGCCGGCACCTACATCCAGGTCTGCCTCTCGTGCCTGCAGAGCCGTTGACTCCATACTGCCTGCCCCGATCTCAATCTCCATGTAATCCGGCATGGTGCCGTCCGGCAGATAGAGATATACTTTGGTATCCGTGGTGATACTGTGATCTGCCCAGTTCCATACACCGCGGCCCGTCCTGTGCGTCAACCGCAGCGTGTCACCGTTCTCTACCAGATACCGGAAATATTTCGTAGTCCCCTTCACCTCGATGCCCACCTGTTCATACTTAGAGGGCGCGATATGCAGTTCGCATGCACCCAGTTCAATATAGAGATTGCGCAGTGTATCTGCGGTCAGGTCAAGCTGTATTTCCCCGTCATTCCTGCCGACACGGTTCCACTTTTCATAATCTGACCAGTCAACCCCATCGTCCCAGCCGTAATTCATAAAACCGAATTCTATACCGCCGCCGTCATGCTGATACACCCGGAAAGGAATCCCCGTGATTCCTTCGATATCCGTTCCGCGAAGTAATCCGAATCCGCCAAACAGCGCTCCCACGCCGCACAGCAGACAACCTACAATAAAAGTAACCATCGCCGTCACCAGACAGCCTTTCGTAAATCTGCTCATTCCCGTTTTCATGCTCTCGCACCTCCTCTTCCAAACAATCTCCTACACAGGGAAACAACGCCTCTGATAAACGCCGGTATTGCAATCCCCGCCATTAACACCATCAGCCACACGCACACAAGCCCGAAGGCAAACACGATCAGCGCGGCGCCCAGTACGCATATACCGCCCACCGGCACTGTGAATAACAGCGCAAATCCCGTAATCAGGAGCGCAACCGCAGCTACGATCAATGCGACGCCCAAACCCAGGAATGCTATGAAGATCCCGAATAATGTCGCAAGCAAAGCAACCGCCACGCCGAAGAAAGCGCCCAACAGCCCGATCCACACCGGCGAAGTAAGCACCGCCAGAATCACGATCGCTGCAATCGTTCCTCCCGACATGTCTTTCTTCGGCTGTTCATACCCGCCGCCCGCAGTGCTGCCTGCGAAATTGCCGTTACCCTGGTTTGCCGTATTGCCGGTATTCGTCCGTTCATACGGATTTTCATGTCTTCTGGTATCTTCTCTGCCGCCGTAAACCCTGTCACTGCCGCTTCGCTGATAGTATGCGCCCTGATAATAAGCGCTTTTTGCCTGTGCGCCGTTACCTGCCGCAGCATTCCGGTTTATATCCTGCTCTTTCCCTGTGTTTCCGGACGCTCCTGCACTGCCGGCCGTCTCTCCGGTTTTCATAATTTCGTCCCTGTGCGCCTGTGTATATCCACTGAAACCGGACTCCGTAAATTCACCGGCATTGCCGCCGTCGTTTAAGCCTGCTTTGATCGTTCTCGCCAGTTCCTCCGGCGTACCCAGCGATGCGATGACTCCGCCCTCATTCTCCGCGCCGGCGTCGTCAAAATAATCGTTGTAATACTGGATAGCCTCATCCCGCTCCATCGGTGAGACATCGCCGAGAAGCTCTGTCAGACGCCTCATAAATTCTGCTCTATTCATGATTCAATCCTCCCTCAAAGATACTGTTTAATCTGGCAGAATACCGATACCACTCACTGATATACAGATTGAGCTGCGCTCTTCCCTTCTCCGTCACCTTATAATAACGTCTGTTTCTGCCCGCGCATTCCATGTCATAGACTTCCAGGCATTCATCCTTCTGCAGTCTTCTGAGCACCGGATACAACGTAGATTCTGAAATCTCAATAACTTGCCGCACTTCCTGCGTGATCTTGTAGCCGTATGTCCCTTCCGTCTCACTGGAAACTACCGCCAGCACGATCGCATCAAGCAATGCCGCACCCGTGTTAAAAACCATGCGATAAACTCCTTTCCTGCTTTTTACATATCTCATAATGAAGTATCCATTCCTGTCCAATTCATAAAACTGCTGATCCTTCTATATGTATTGGGCATTATAATATTGTTTAAATATACAATATTATATGTTGTATAATATTGTTTCTACACATACTATATGCCATATAATATTATTTGTCAACCTATATTTTCATTTTTTAGCTTTTTCATAATATATAACGCTGTACATCATGGAATCACTTCATATAAAGAATAGTTTCCCTGATTGTCATATCCGTTCTCACATGATAAAATGAACAAGCCGAAACACGAATATACTATCAATAGGAATAAAGAGGAACCTGCTATGAACACGAATCATAAACCAAACGGAACGTTTCTTATTATATCTGCCTCTGTCTTCTGGGCAAGCATGGGGATCTTCGTCCGCGGGCTGACCGATCTGGCCGGATTCACTTCGATCCAGATCGTCAGTCTCCGGCTGAGCGTTGCTGCCCTGGGCTTTACGCTTATATTATACCTCAAAGATCCCGGGGGATTCCGGATCCGGCTGAAAGATATCCCGCTCTTTCTCGGGCTTGGATTCGGCAGCGTACTCTTCTTCTCAACCTGTTACTTCACTGCAATCCGCATGATGACTCTGTCAATGGCCGCGATTCTGCTCTACACTTCACCGATCTGGGTTATGCTGTTATCGCTCCTTCTCTTCCACGAGAAAATGACGGCACGCAAGCTGCTCGCCCTCGGTGTTTCCTTTCTCGGGTGTATCTTCGTCTCCGGATTCGGTTCCGGCGAAAGCAGTGTCACCCCCGCCGGCATTCTGATCGGTCTCGGGGCGGGACTCGGCTACGGTCTCTACAGTATCCTGGGCACGATTGCACTGCGCAGATATTCGACCTGCACAGTCACTGCATATACTTTTGTGACCGCTGCGATCGGGTCTGTGTTCTTCTGCTCATTACCCGATTTATGGTATAAAATAACGGTTTGCACGCGCAAACCGTATCTGTGTTTCCTTATTATATTGACCGGAATAGTCACAGCAGTGATTCCTTTCTTACTCTATACACTGGGGCTGGAGCAGGTAGAAGCCAGCCGTGCGGCCATCCTCGCAACCGTTGAACCGATGGCTGCCACACTGATCGGCGTGGTGGTCTTTCACGAATACATGACCGTATCATCCGTGGCGGGAATCCTGTGCATCATAACCGCAGTTATTCTGCTCAACTTTCATCCGCGTAAAAAAAGTAATTTGCTTCGCAAATAACTTTGCGAGATCCGCTTCGCGGACTCGAATAAGCGCAGAAATTTCCTATACCGTATGTACAAAATCAAATAAGCGGCCTGCCGAAGCAGACCGCCGCTTTTCTCAATATGACATGTCTTAAAACAGATTTACTTTGCCGACAACGCCGTCGTTAATGACATAATAGGCCGTGAAATCTTCCGGTTTCACATAGATCTGTATATCTTCAATAGAATCCTTCTGATAGCCTTTTGCAAAATAATGTGCCTTGACCCGATCCGTCACAGTCTTCATATCCACTTCATACTCCCGATACTGCAAAACAACCTCGGGCACCGCTTCTTTCTGCACAACCGCCTGCTTCGCTTCTGTCTCCATTGTGCTCTCTGTTAATTCCTTCTTATCCATCGAACTCTCCCTCCGATCTAACCGTATCCCACGCCGACTATTGCTATTGTATCATTGTTTCCTGCATCCTACAAGGGATTTCGACAAAAATACACCGGCAGTCATACGGTGTCCCCGTACGTCTGCCGGCACATTTATGTTTACTTTAGGCAATATGCTCCTGTTCTCTTCTATCTGAGTCCGATTTCAGTATCAGCCTCCGTCACATGACTGTGCGTCTTGATATAGTCCACGATCTCGTCTAATTTCGTGAACGCAAGTCCCACATAGCTGTCCGCGCATCCATAGTACAATGCGATCTTACCGCTCTCGGAATCATGAATGGTCGCGCAGGGGAAGCATACATTAGGCACGAATCCTCTCTCTTCATACCATTCTTCCGGCGTCAGCAGGAAGTTCTCACATCTGTAGAGCACCTTGGACGGATTATCAATATCCAGAATCGCCCCGCCGATGGAATACACGAATCCGTTACAGGTTCCGCTTACACCGTGATAGAACAGGAGCCAGCCTTCACTCGTCTCAATCGGAGCGGCGCCGCCGCCGATCTTCACGGACTCCCACCACTCAGAGCTTCTGCCCATCACATGTCTGTGTCTGCCCCAGTATACCATATCCGGACTCTCGCTTAAGAAGATATCGCCAAACGGCGTGTGTCCGGAATCGGAAGGACGGCTTAAAAGCATGAATTTGCCGTTTATCTTCCGCGGAAACAGTACCGCATTTCTGTTAAACGGAATAAAAGGATTCTCCAGTCTGGTAAACGTCTTGAAATCCGTGGTTTTCGCCATACCGATGGACGCGCCGTAGAAATCCTGACACCAGATAATATAATAGGTATCCTCCACCTTCACAAGACGGGGGTCATATGCATAGACAGGCATGAAATCATTGCCGTTCTCATCCTTGAAAGGAATTTTCTCCTTTTCAATGTCCCAGTGGATCGCATCCTTGCTGTGTCCCAGATAGATATACGGTATACCGTTTGTCTGTTCTCCTCTGAACACGCCGATAAACTCATCTCCGTAAGGCATTACAGCACTGTTAAAAATTCTTGCAACGCCCTCCACCGGATTTCTGCCGATCACGGGATTATCACTGTAACGCCAGATCGGTGCGCCTTTTAAGCCTTCCGGCTTCTCCTGCCACGGCACATTCTTTACAGCAGGACTGATCATCTTTACCTCACTCATTTTGTAACTTGCTCCTTTCGCCCTTTCGTTTTCTTTATTACATCATAGACATAAATGCCGCGGCATTCCGTTGCTTTATGACTCATCTTACTGTTTTGCCAGAAATTCCATGTTCTTCCTGATCAGGTCGCCTCTCTGTGCGACACACTCCACAGACCGCAGCGGATCGTTCGGTGTATGGAACACATAATCGATCAGCTTATCGATCGTGGTGGTCGCCACATGCATTCTCGTATCGCTGGACGCATAGTAGATATACACATCGCCGTTCTCTCTCGCAATCGCGCCATTGGTAAATACCACATTGGATACATCGCCGACGCGCTCCCACTCTCTGGGTCCGATCAGCATGCCGGAAGGTTCCGCAATGACTTTGGATGGATCGTTTAAGTCAGTCGCAAACGCATAGATCACGTAACGAAGCCCCGCCGCCGTATTCCGCACGCCGTGCGCGATGTGTATCCATCCCTTATCGGTCTTGATGGGCGTTGCACCCGCGCCGTTTTTCGCCTCCGTAATGGTATGATACCTGCGCAGCGAAGTCATTTTCTCCTCGTCAATTACCGCATGGGTAATATCATCGCACAACCCGAAGCCGATACCGCCGCCGGAACCGGTGTCGATAAAATCGTCCATTGGTCTTGTGTAGAACGCATACCTGCCGTCTACAAACTCCGGATGCAGCACCACATTTCTCTGCTGCGGGGAACGGAGTGTCGTCAGATTATCCAGCCGCTCCCAGTTCTTTAAATCCTTTGTCCTCACGATACCGGCTGCCGCCACCGCCGCAGACAGATCGTTCACCGTCTTATCCTTACTCTCCGAACAGAACACCCCGTAGATATAGCCGTCTTCGTGCTTCGTCAGACGCATATCATACACATTCGTTTCCTCAGGACAGGTATCCGGCAGCAGGATCGGATAATCCCAGAACCGGAATCCGTCGATCCCGTTATCACTCTCAGCCACACCGAAGAAAGACTTCCTGTCATTCCCCTCGATACGGGCTACCAGATAAAACTTGCCGTTCAACTCAATAGCGCCGGAATTCATGACCGCATTGACACCGAGGCGCTCCATGAAATAAGGATTCGTCTCCGGGTTCAAGTCGTACTTCCAGGCTAGCGGAATATGCTCTCTTGTCAGCACCGGATACTCGTATCTGTCATAGATCCCGTTGTAAATGTCTGATTTCACATTTTTCCTGTTAATCAGTTTATTGTATTTCTCCAACTCTACATAATAATTCGCATGTAACATGACTGTTTTCCTCCATGATATAACCTTCTCCATTTGCTCTCAGCTGCGCAGGCGCCGGAAACAGCCTGTCACTTTATATCATTTACTTTTCCGGCTGCACACCATCATAATTACAGATCACACTCTCTTCTGATCACTTCCAGACACATTCTGCCGTTATGATACGGGCATTTCCATGGTTCCACGATAGGTTTGCCGCTCACGGACTGCCCTTCGCTGTTCACATCCCAGAACCACTCGGACCCTGTTCTCGGGTCTACCACATGGTCTCTGATAAATTCCCACTCCGCTCTGGCAGCGTCTCTGTATTGTGTATTCTCCGGTGCCAGTGCATAAGCGTTTAAGAATCCCACCACCGCTTCGGCCTGTACCCACCAGATACGGTTTTCATCAACCACACCTTTTTCACACTCATTCGCAAAAGAATGTCCGTCAAAAGCCACCCTGTAAACCTGACTGGTTAAGTCAAGAATAATCGGCAGCATTTTATCTTCATATACCTTCTCCCCTAAAACATCCGTACCTCTGCGAATCAGCCATGCCGTCTCGATATCGTGTCCGTAAGAATGCAGATCCAGGATCGAATGCATCTCCCTGTCAAAGAACACTTCCTGTCTGTGCAGCTCAGGATTATAGATCTTATCTGCAATCGTATCCAGAATCCACTCCAGACGCTTCTTCACATCGGGGTCGCCGCTCACGCGGTACAGCTCCGTATATGCCTCAAACACATGTAGAAGCGTATTCATCGTCTTCTCGGCAATCACACCGTTCTCGGACAGCTTGTCGTTCTCGATCTCACAAAACTCTCTGTCGAAAGCCTCTTTATAACCGATCTCATCCATACACCGCTCCTCGATGATCCGGAACAATGCCATCGCCGTCTTAAGCGCGTTTTCATCCTTCGAAGCATCATAATAGGAAGACAGTGCGTAAATAGAAAAAGCCTGATTATAAGTATGCTTCGTCGTGTCCTCCGGCGTCCCGTCATGAGCAACCGACCAGAACACACCGCCCTTCTCCTGATCCACGCAATACTTCTGCATAAACTCATAACCGTGTCTTGCTTCCTCAAGCAGTGTTTCATCATGCAGGGTCAGATACGCATTCGCAAAAAACCACGTGATACGGCTGTTCAAAATACACCCCTTCACGGCCCTGCGGTCTACCTGCAGATCATAATCCATATATCCGTAATAACCGCCGTATTCATCATCTCTTAACCCCTTCCAGAAAGGAATGATGCAATCGGTCAGGTGGTTTCTGATTTCTTCTACCATCATCGCTTATCGTCTCCCCTCGCATTTATCGTTTCTATTACGTTCCGCTAATTTCTTTATTTATTTTTTACTCGTTTTTAAACTTAATTTTATGGTTTAAAAACGAGTAAAATAAGTAACTTTGATTTAATTATAAAGTAATTCGTAACAATGTCAACAGCCATTGATCAAAACTGTCATCTTGACTTAAATAAAAAATATATTTTGTTCAAATTCACAACGAAAAGCCTTAACCCTTTACTGATCCTGCTGTCATACCGCTGTAAATCTGCTTCTGGAAGAGAATGAATACAATGAGCGCCGGCAGGAGGGAAATGATAACACCTGCACAGATCAGATTGTACTGGCTTCCGAGCGGTCCTACGAAGGTGTACAGCGAAGTCGCCACCGTCGGATATAATTTCTTGTTCTGCAGATACAGATTGGCACAGTAGTACTCGTTGTAAGTGCCCACGCCCTTTAAGATACATGCCGTAACGATCGCCGGACGCAGAAGCGGCAGCAGAATCTTATAGTAGATCTTGAAGTAGGATGCACCGTCTATGATCGCCGACTCATCCAGCGATACGCTTATGTTCTCGAAGAACTGGATGTAAATATAGATCGCTATGACATCCGTACCGCACATCATAATGATATAGCCTGCCAGCGAGTTGATCAGTCCCAGTTTGAACATGATCTCATATACCGCGATCTGCATCGCCACACCGGGAAGCAGTGTCGCGAACAGGAAGAGACTCCTGATGATACCGTTGCCCGGAAACTGGAAACGATTGAGCACGTATGCCAGCGAAGTACCGATCAGCACAGATACCAGCAGTACGCTGACCAGTATAATGCTAGAGTTGACAAAAGCCCTTCCCATGTTCGCTCTTGTAAACGCATCCACGAAGTTCTTAAAGTTCAGCCAGCTGCCCGGCATCTCCATAACGTTGGTCTGCGCGTACTCGGTCTCTGTCTTAAACGCCGTGATCACGCAGGACACGATCGGCAGAACCGCTGCAAAAGCAAAGAATACCAGTGAAAAATATTTTAAGAAAGTAAGTAAAAATTTACCGATTTTCTGTAATGCTGTCATTTATCTCCCTGCCTTTCTCGCCATCTGTTTTGCAAGTTTCCTGTCGCGGCGCTTGGTTGCGTTAAAGTCCTCGTCCTCCGAGTTCTTAAAGACATACTTGAAGAAAAGCTTCTGCAGGATCGTTGCCGCGAAAATAATCAAAAGCAGTACCACCGCCATCGCCGACGCCAGACCAACCTTCTGCTGCGTATGCGCGATCTGGTGCATAACGATGAAGTACGTTCCCGTTCCGTTCGCACCGTCCGTGATAACGTAAGGCGGCTCGAATGCGCTCAGGGAACCGGTGATGGACAAGATTACGTTCAGGGTAACGATCGTCTTGATGCTCGGCAGAATAATATAGATGAACTGCTGGAAGCGATTGGCTCCATCCAGCATCGCCGCCTCATACAGTTCGGAATCCACCGACATGATCGCACCGATAAAGAGTACCATATTCTGTCCGAAGTAGCGCCAGACAGATGTTCCCACAAGGGATATATTGTTAATGCTCTGGTCTTTTAACCAATAAGGCAGGTTATCCAATTCAAACCCGCACCACTGCAGTACGGTATCAAATACAAATCCTCTGGTGTAGAAAAATTTAAAGATAAAACCGATCGCGATACCATTGATCAGATACGGGAAAAACATGAATCCCTTAAAAATATTACCGCCCTTTACCTTGAAACTTAAAACTGTCGCCAGATAAAGCGCAAGTACAAGCTGTACAATGGAACCGCCCATATAGTACAGACTCAGTTTCAAAGCGCTGAAACAGTCTTTTCTGCTGAATACACTGGCATAATTCTTCCAGCCCACAAACTCTCTCTTGCCGATGTATTTCATTTTCATAAAGCTGTAGCCAACCATTTCCCCGAACGGAAGGTATGTAAACGTAAATAACAATGCAAGCGGAATGATCATAAATGCAACAATAATGATCGCCTGCTGCCCTTTCCTGCTCCTTAACCACTGCGGGAAAGTCTTTTTGTGTGTTCCCACTCTGTTTGCCTGTGCCGCCATATGCTATCCTCCTGATAATTCGAGCCGGGGTAATCGTTCTCTCCCCGGCTCAAATGCCATTAATACCTACATGAAGCCTTTATGAAGCTACTGATCGATATCTCTATTTTATTAATAGGAAACCTCTACACCGAGTTCCTCCTGTGCTGCATTCCACTTCGCTGTCCAGTCTGCCATGATGTCTTCAAAGCTCTGGGAACCTGTAGCTGCTGCCTCTACGATTGCCTGAATCTTAGCGTCGCCGCCTGCGTTGAAGGAAAGCTCGGATTCAGCATTCATCTCGTTCATGATATCTTCCTCGCCTGTCAGAGCCGTTACGTTTGTTACTACGTTAACGCCGTCGAATACGAAGGAAGTAGGAGCTGTCTTGGAGATCGGGTAACCGCCTTCAAAATCACACCAGCCGGACTCTTCAACCATAAACTTAACGAATGTCATTGCCGCTGCCTTGTTGTCGTCTGTTGCATTTACATTGATACCGAAGCAGTAGTCAGGACCTGCTGTTGTGTACTGCTGTCCGCCGACAGTGATCGGGAAAGGCATATAACCGATATCATCCGGATTCTCGCCTGCCGCTTTCATCTGTGCGATTGCCCAGGAACCAAGTACCATTGCGCCGATCTCGCCGTTATTGATCATGCCCTTACAGCCTTCCCAGTCAGTTGTCGTGTAGTCTTCCTCAATCAGACCCTGTGCAACTGCGTCATAAAGGATCTTGTACAGAGCGTATGCGCCTGTGCCGTCGCCGTTATCCTTGAAAGGCTCTGCCGTGTGAACGAATTTCTGATTTAACCATGTCTCGTCACCTGTTGTGATAGCGCCGAGGTAAGCGTCCACTGACCGCCCATGGTCCAGCCTGCCGCGTAGTTGGTGTACAGCGGAATAGCGTCTGTATTGTCTTTAATTGCCTGCAGTGCTGCGATGAACTCATCGGGAGTCTTCGGCAGTGTTGTAACGCCTGCGTCAGCAAATACTTTCTTATTATAAAGAACACCCTGTGCATTACCCATGTAACCGATACCGTAGCAGTTGCCTGCCGTATCTTTCCACTGATCCGCGAAGTTCACAAGCTCGCTCATCTCATCTACCGTGCCGTAAGGAACGAAGTAGGAAGGAAGATCTGCCGCGTCAACAGCCGGGATAAACATTACATCACCCCAGTCGCCTGTGGAGAGACGAAGAAGCGCGTCTTCCTGATAATCTGTAATGCCTTCTGTCTCAACCGTGATGTTGGGATACATCTGATTGAATTTGCTTACCAGATCAGCCATCGTACCGTCATCCTCACGGTCTGTCTTGTGATGGATAAACTTGATCGTTGTCGTGATGTCCTCATAATCCTCGCCAAGCGTGATTGCCGCATAAGAAAGTCCTGCTGCGGGTGCAGCTGCGTCGTCTGCCGCATCATCGGCTGCGGGTGCTTCTGTCTCAGCGTCAGCTGCAGGCGCCTCTGTCTCAGTATCAGTGGATGTGTCTGCTGCAGGTGCGTCTGTTGCCGCATCTTCGCCGCCGCATCCTACTAACGAGAATGTCATAGCTGCTGCTAAAGTAAGTGCTAATACTTTCTTCAGTTTCATAATAAGTATCCTCCTTTTATTGTGCTCTGTTTTAAGAGCAGTTAGTTAATTGATTAACTTTAAATTAAGTATACATCACTTTATTTTTTAATCATCAATTATTATTGCTCTTTATATACCATTATTGCTGTATTTGTACTTTTCTTCTATTTATACAATTTTTAATATTTATTTTTGTGCACTTTCACAAATTTATAACGTACTTTCATATCCACATTGACATTTGGAGTATTAAATTATAAGGTTGAAATAGCTTAATATTAAGTATTGTTAATGTATACATAATATCTATCCATAGCAAACCAGAAATTTTGCAGGATAATAAATCGGATCATAAAGCCGCCTGAAGGAGTTCATATGACATTCCGGGAAACCTTTACCAACTCCATATCTGTCAAACCGCCTCTGACGCCGGAGTTTCCGGTGGAGGCTTTCGTCGGCTCCTTCTATGAACTTATGGAAACGACCGCGAACACGCTGCCCACTATTCTGTGCGGCGGTACCATCGAATTTCCTGCGGTCTACCGGCTCGCCTGCGAGCAGATGGACTGTCACATGCTGCTCTATACACATACCGGCAGCGGCAGCCTGCTCCTTGGCCGGAAGGTGCATACCCTGGCAGAGGGTACTTTTCTGTATATGGACTGTTCTGTCTCTTCCTATATAATAGAGGCGGTGCAGTTTCCCTGGTGGATCAGCCTTTTTCTGGTGCGCGGCAGTCTTCTTGCCACACTGGACTCTCTGGTCCCCTTCGATGGTTTCCTGCTGCACACATTCGGGCCGTCCTCCACGCATTCTCCTGTGCTCAGCGGCATGAACCGGCTGCTTTCCGGCGGTCCGGATGCAAATCTGCATAATAAACTTACCGACGCCGCTCTCCTGCATGGAATCCTGACCGACCTGTTCATTGATGTATGGCAGCTTAAAGCAGCGGAAGACAAATGCGCGCCCTATCTGTCCGAGATCCGGCAATATCTGAACACGCATTTTGCCGATCCGCTCCGGCTGGATGACCTGGAGCAAAGATATCATATCAGCAAGTACCGCATATGCCATGAATTTTCCAAAGCGTTCGGTTCACCGCCCGTGCGGTATCTGAATCTGCGGAGACTGGAAGCCGCCACACACCTGCTTCTGACCACAGACAAACGGATTCACGAGATTTCGCTCGATGTGGGTTTTGAGAATACTAATCATTTTATTAATCTGTTTAAACGTGAAACCGGCATGACGCCGCAGGCTTACCGGGATGCGAACAGGGGTTAAAGTAAGGCCGGTCAGCCTGTACTTTAACCCCTGTTTGTATCCATATAAATTGTTATTCTGTGCTGTGCCGGCTTACCCTGCCGTCTGCCGTCTGTTCCGGCGCTCTCAGCTGCGCTTCGCAACGCTTTCCTTGCACAGCCGTCTGCCGTTCACGATATACACACCCTGTCTATAATGGTCACCGGATATCTTGCGGATCATATTCTTGACGGTGCGCCTCGCCATCTCCTTCATATCCACCTCATAGGTCGTAATTCCCACGTCGCACAGCCCCGGCGGCTGATAATTATCATAACCCACCACCGATATGTCCTGCGGCACCTGGTATCCGGCGCGTTCCAGCGTCTGCACAAGCATTGCTGCCGCCGCGTCATTGTTACACACGAATGCCGTCGGCATACGCTCGGGCAGCCTGATCGTAAATCCCTCGTCCGATCTTCCCGTCTCCGGATCCCGGTCATTTAAAATCCATTCTTTATTCACATCCACACCGTGTTCGTACAGCGATTTCATATATCCGAAATACCGGTCCGTAATACTGTCCGTGGCAAGCACATTGCCTACAAACCCGATCTCACGATGCCCCATGTCAAACAGATAATTCGTCATGACATACATCCCGAAGAAACTGTTGGAAACGACAGCATCACATTTTCCGTCCCGATCATAGAAATCGAGAAAGAACACCGGCACCGACGCATATTCCAGCAGCCGCTCCAGATAATCTTTCTTCAGGCGCCCGATAATCACAAGTCCCTCTGTCTTTCTCTCCTGCAGCAGCTTGGGCATGATCATCCTGTTCTCATCCTCGCTCTGCAGCACCTCCAGCATGGTAAAACATCCCCGCTGTACCGCGGCGGTAGCCACATCCTGATACAATGTCCAGTAGAAGGATTCATATTTATCCAGAAAACGGTCCGCTACGATAACGCCGATCGTATAACTCGCATTCTTCTTTGCCCGCTCCTGGTTCAGAGAAGAGACCGTCCGGTATCCCATCTCCTGCGCTTTCTTCTTAATCTTAATACGCAGTTCCTCGCTGACGCCCTTCTGATCGGACAGCGCCTTCGACACGGTTACCGTACTGACTCCCATAATTGCGGCAATATCTGCCATCTTAACTGCCTTTGCCATAATGCCCCCGATGTTTATAATTTAAGTAACTCACTTAAATTATAAAGTAATTTGCGGCATTGTCAACACAATAACGTTAAAATTAGCACATTGCCACAAATATCCATATTTTTTTGTACAATTTTATATTTCCGATTACAGGTGTACTCTATAATCAGCGTCAAAAGCACTGCGCATGAGTATGCGAGCGTCCTCTCTCTTCTTATGTTCTCCCGCCTTATATCGACTATATCGAGAACTGCGCCATATACAACTGATAATACAGCCCCTTCTTCTCCATCAGTTCCCGCGCGTTTCCCTCCTCCATGATCCGGCCGTCGTCCACCACGAAGATGCGGTCAGCCTTCTGAATCGTAGAGAGCCGATGAGCAATGACGAAAGATGTCCTTCCCGCCAGCAAGTGTTCTATCCCCTCCTGTACCAGCAGTTCCGTCTTCGTATCGATGCTGGAAGTTGCCTCGTCCAGAATCAGAATACCCGGATCGGATACCATCGTTCTGGCAAAAGCCAGAAGCTGCCGCTGCCCGATTGACAGTCCGCCGCCGCGCTCTGAGAGTTCCGTATCATACCCTTTCTCCAGACGCATAATGAAATCATGGGCATTAACCGCCTTCGCAGCCGCTACGATCTCCTCATCCGTGGCATCCAGTTTTCCGTAGCGTATGTTGTCTTTAATCGTGCCCGAAAAAAGGAAATTATCCTGTGTCATAATGCCCATCTGCCTTCGCAGACTCTCGATCGAGACTTTCTTTACGTCATACCCGTCCACCGACACCACTCCGTCCTGCACATCATAGAACCGGCTGATCAGGTTGACAATCGTGGATTTGCCCGCGCCGGTAGGCCCTACCAGTGCAATCGTCTCACCGGGCGCCACACGAAAGCTCACGTCATCAAGAACCTTCACCTTATCATCATAAGAAAAATTCACATGCGCGAAAGTCACTTCTCCGCGAATCGCCGGCATCTGCGCCACGTCCTCGTCATCCGCAATCGCCGGCGGCGTATCCAGTATCTCAAAAATACGTTCCGCCCCCGCTATATTCGTCACAAGCTGGTTATAAAAATTACTAATGTTATGAATCGGCTGCCAGAACATATTCAGATAAGTTCCAAAAGCAATAAACGTTCCCACGGACACCTGATCCACCCCGAGCACAATGATCCCCGTATAATACAGCAGTATGCATCCCAGCCCCCAGGACAGATCGATTACCGATCCGAACGCGTCGCTCATACGTACCGCATCGAAGAAGCTTACCCGGTGCTCTTTCAGCAGCACGTCAAAAGTATCCTCTGTTTCGCCCTGTGCGTGAAAGCTCTGGATGACCCGCATACCCGCCATGTCCTCATGAATAAAAGCATTCAGATTCGCGGATTTCTTACGAAACAGCTGCCAGCGCGGATGCGCCTTGACCTGGATAAACAGAATCGCCGCCGCCATAAACGGAATCGTCATCAGAGAGGCAAGCGCCAGTTTCGGATTCTTCCAGATCATGATCACTACCACCGCAATGACCGTCAGGCCGTCCGGAATCAGAGTCGTCACACAGTTAGACAGTACATCCTTAAGGGAATTGATATCTCCGATGATACGCGACAGAATCTTCCCTGTCGGCCGGCTGTCAAAAAACTTAAAATCCAGTTTCTGAATATGCGTATATAGTTCCTGTCTGATCGTCAGCAGAATCTCATTACACACCTTCGCCATGATATACATGCGAAGCTTCACTGTTATAACCAGCAGAAGATTGATTCCCAGCGCGACCGCCAGAAGCCGGTACAGACCGCTTAAGTCCCCTGCTGCAATATGATCGTCGATGGCAGACTCCATAATCAATGGATTGACCAGACTGATCAATACACCGTATCCCATAATCAACAGCACTAATACGATCTGCCATTTGTAAGCAAACAGATAGCGAAACAGCCTCATCAGAGTCTGCGCTTTGCCGCGCTCCACACTCTGTTCATCGTCTTTATAGGAATTTACTGCCATGATCTCTCACCTCCCCGTACTGCGACTCATAAGTTTCATAATAGAGTCCTCCCGCCGCCAGCAGTTGTTCATGTGTACCCCGTTCCGCAATCGCACCGCCCTCCAGTACAATGATCTCGTCCGCATGACGCACTGCGCTGATCCTGTGCGCAATAATGATTTTGGTCGTATTCTCAAGCGTCTTCAGTGTCTGCTGAATCAGATGCTCCGTTTCCATATCAAGCGCCGACGTGGAATCGTCCAGCACAAGCACCGGGTCCTTCTTCGCCAGTGCCCTCGCGATACTGATACGCTGTTTCTGTCCGCCGGACAGCCCTACCCCGCGCTCGCCGATCACGGTGTCATAAGCCTCCTCCATGTGTTCAATAAATCCGCTGGCCTGCGCCTGCGTAGAGGCCTTTCTAACCGTCCTGAAGTCTATGTACTCTTTCTTACCCAGCTTAATATTTTCGTTGATCGTATCCGAAAACAGGAAGACATCCTGCATCACGAAGCTCACACTCGTGCGAAGCTGCTGAAGCGTCAGTTCTTTGATGTTCACATCATCCAGGTAGATAGCGCCGTCCGTAGCGTCGTACATACGTTGCAGAAGCTGTACGATGGACGTCTTGCCCGCACCGGTCGCACCCATGATTCCGAGCGTCCTGCCGGCCTCCACCGTAAATGAAATATCATGCAGAATCTCATACTGGTCCGCCTTATGGAATGATACATGGTCAAAACAGATTTTACCGGATACTTTTTCGATATTGACCGGATTAGTCGTTTCCACAATACTGGGCTTCTCCTCATAAATCTTCTTGACCTTCTTATTAGAAGCCACTGCGGCAGAGAAGCTGTTGGTCAGCCAGCCAAGCATCTCCATGGGCCACACGATATTATTAGAGTACTCCACGAAAGCCGTCATCTGCCCCAGCGTCATCTCCCCGTCAATGACAAATTTTCCGCCAACCAGTATTGTCAATAACGGCAGTACTTTCGTTACGACGGTAAAGCAGGGATAGTATCGCACAAACACCTTGGACTGCTCCATATTTAAATCATAGTATCTTTTATTGTGAGACAGGAATTTGCTGATCTCGAACTTCTCTCTGGCAAAAGCCTTCACCGTGCGCACGCCTGCCAGGTTCTCCTCCGCCACCGTGTTAAGCGCAGCGTTTTCCTCGCTGATCTCCTCATAGACCCGCCCCAGCCTGCGCTCCATGATAACCGCAAAGGAACCGCACAGAAGCATCGCCGCCGTCGGGATCAGCGCCAGTTTCCAGTTGAGTATGTACATACACACAAGAATAATTCCCGTGTGATAGACTACCTCGATCAACAGCATACTGACATATCCCATCGCATCCCAGATACGGTCAATATCTTCTTTGACCCGCGCCATCAACTCGCCCGTGTTGGTCTTATCAAAGAAATCCGCGCTGAGCCCTTGAATATGCCGGAACAGATCCCGTCTCATATCCCCCGAAATTTTCGCGCCGTTCTTGTCAAAGGTGTATTCCTTCACATACTGGAAGACACACCTTCCCAGTCCGATCCCAAGAAATCCCAGCAGCAGATACTTCAGTTCACCGATATTACCGCCTACGATCACATCGTCCACCACCCGCGCCGTCAGCCGCGGCGCAATCATGTCAAGTGTAACCGCAATCAACAGCGACGTGATCGCAAGCAGATACGGAAACCTGTATTCCCATATGTAACTCGATATTTTTTTCATCTCTTCCTCCATGCCGGAGCATTTTTCTTATGATTATGCAATCGTTTCCCCGCTATCTCTCATAAGCAGACTCCGTATTCACACAAAAAAGCTGTGGTAAAATTACCACAGCCCTTAAATAAGCCTTACAAACATATATTGACCAATCTAGTCATAGTTCCTTTTCTAAATTGACCTTCTGCCTGCGGAGGTAATTTTGTGTCTCATCCTGTTCAACTTTGATTTTGTATGTGTATTGCTGCCGTTCCTGATACTGTTAAACATAATTTTTACCTCCTTTACTCAGTTTATTAGCGCTCACTTTTAGCCTTCCGGCTGACTAAAGCAAGCGGCGTTAGTGTTAGATTAATACAATCCGTTTCCTTTGTCAACAGATTTATTCCATATTATCACACTTCATATTATTACCCTTCATTTTCTGCTTTCCTGCTTCCCTGTTACACCGCACACTGTCCTTGACAACCAGATGCCCTTCCACGATATGAGTGCCTGTCGGGCCGGCATGTCCCTGCATTCTGTCGAGCAGTACGCTGACCGCGCGTTTGGCCATCTCGCCCAGATCCACCTCATATGTCGTGATCTCCACATCACAGATCCCCGGATAGATATAATTATCATATCCCACCACGGATACATCTTCCGGAACACGATACCCCTGTGCCTGAAGCTTATTGATCAGCTTGCCTGCTGTCAGATCACAGTTGCACACAAATGCCGTAGGCATATCTTTGGGGATCTGCATCAGATTCTCCACATCGATATAGCCGCTGCGCATATCCCTGTCGTCGATCCTCCAGTCCTCTCTAAGCGCGGTGCCATGTTCGAGCATGGACTTCACATACCCCAGATAGCGGTCCGTGATGGAAGCAGTCGCAAGCAGTGTTCCCACATAGGCAATCTTCTCATGCCCCATACTAAACAAATAATTCGTCAACTCATATGCACCGTAGAAGCTGTCGGACACGACGGCGTCCACCGCTCTCTCTTCATCTGTAAAATCCATATACACAACAGGAATCGACGTACTGTTCTTAAGCATTGTCAGAAAGTCCTTCTGCATCTTACCCAGCACGATCACCCCATCCACTTTCTGCTCCCTGAGCAGCTTCGGCAATTCCGGACCGTCCTCCGTCTGTCTGTTCACTACCTCCATAAGCGTAAAGCATTCCCACTCTATGGCTTTCGTCGCAATCTGCTGGTACATCTGCCAGTAGAAAGAATCATATTTATCCATGTAACTTTCTTCGATCAGCAGTCCGATGTTGTAGCTCTTACGCAATCCTGTCCGCCTCGTTCTGGAGGGCTGGACATACCCCATCTCATCCGCAAGTGCCTTGATTCTGGTACGCATCTCCTCGCTGACACCCTTCTGTCCCGCCAAAGCCTTAGAAACCGTCACGGTACTGACTCCTACTCTCTTCGCAATATCTTCCATTTTAACTGTCTTGGCCATACTCTCCTCCATGCCGCGTATTGCCTCTTCCTGTATTTTATGCCGTGCAGGGCATATGGAACTCTGCTTATCCTGTCAGTTTTGTTCCGGTTTGCTTTACGCCGTACATACCCATTATATGTTAAAAAAACAAATTAATATATACATATAACAAACAAATTAGCCGACTAATTTTTGTCCAATTTAGCCAGCTAATCCCTGTTACCTTTATGTATATGATATAGGTCTGATGAACGACCATGTGGAATCTCCAAATCCAGAAGCAGACCTGTCAGGAAGAATGCTGCCTGCAGCCAGTCTGTCCTGCGGACACTTAAGTCCGCGCGGAGAATGCCCAATTCTGGGCATTCTCTGGTATGAAGTTTTAGATTATCTTAGACAGCGTTTTTCAGATGTCTTAGAAAATCTCTTCATACTACTCCCCCAGATACGCTTTCTTCACCGCTTCATTGTTCATCAGTTCATCCGCATCTCCTGAGAGCGAAATCGTACCTGTCTCCAACACGTAAGCCCTGTCTGCGATAGACAATGCCTTCTTTGCGTTCTGTTCCACTAAAAGCACCGTCGTGCCAGACTCACTGACCTGTCTGATAATATCGAAAATTTCGTTTACAAAAATCGGGGACAATCCCATGGAAGGCTCGTCCATCAGAATAATGCCCGGCTGGCTCATGAGCGCCCGCCCCATCGCGAGCATCTGCTGTTCACCGCCGCTCAAGGTACCCGCCATCTGGGTCTTACGTTCTTCCAGTCTGGGAAACCGCTCGTACACCATGTGCAGGTTCTCCTTGATCTCGTCCTTATCTTTTCTCGTATAAGCGCCCATCAGCAGGTTATCATAGACCGACATCTGTGCGAACACACGCCGTCCCTCCGGCACATGTGCCATTCCCATGGGTACAATCTTATACCCCGGCGTCTTCGTGATGTCCTTACCCTCGAAGATGATACTGCCGCCGGTTGGCTTGATCAGCCCGGTGATCGTGTGCAGCGTCGTGGTCTTACCCGCGCCGTTCGCGCCGATCAACGCAATGATCTCGCCCTGTTCCACTTCAAAGCTGATGCCTTTGATTGCCTCTATCACACCGTAATGAACATGAAGGTCTTTCACTTCCAACATTGCCATACGCTTTTCCTTCCCTTCTATATCCTTTATCTGTTGCAGGAAAAATCTCTGATTTTTCAACCTACTCTCCCAGATACGCCTTAATGACCTCCGGATCGTTTAACACTTCCTGCGTGTCACCCTGCGCCAGCACCTCTCCAAAGTTAAGCACTGTCAGTTTCTCGCAAATACCGGACACCAGTTTCATATCATGCTCGATCAGCAGAATCGTCATATCGAAATGATCCCGCACGAAGCGGATCGTATCCATCAGTTCCTTCGTCTCATTCGGATTCATACCCGCCGCCGGCTCGTCCAGCAGCAGCAGCTTCGGATCAGTTGCCATGGCTCTGGCGATCTCCAGTTTACGCTGCTGACCATAGGGAAGATTCTCCGCCTGATATTCTGCGTACTCTTCCAGGCCAAACACCTTTAGAAGTTCCATCGCCTTCTCGTTCATTTCCTTCTCTACTTTATGATAACGCGGCAGCCGCAGAATACCCTCGATCGTCGAGTAAGGATAATGATTGTGCAAACCAGCCTTGACATTGTCAAGCACCGGCATTTCATTAAACAGTCTGATATTCTGAAAAGTTCTGGCCACACCTGCCTTACAGATATCAATCGTCTTCTTTCCCGTCAGATTCACGCCGTCTAATATAATAGCGCCCTCGTCCGGCTGGTACACACCCGTCAGCAGGTTGAAAATCGTCGTCTTGCCCGCGCCGTTAGGTCCGATCAGGCCGTACAACTCACCTTTTTCCACGGAAATATCAAATTCATTGACGGCACGCAGACCGCCAAACGAGATTCCTAAGTTTTTCGTCTCTAATAATGCCATCTCCTACGCCTCCTTTCCGGATTTTCTGCCCGTCGTCAACCGCTGTTTCAGACGTTTCCGCAGGAAAATCGCATTCGGACTCCAGTTGAAGATCATCATGGCAATCAGCACAATGGCATAGATCAGCATACGATAATCGCTCAGCGCTCTCAGCACTTCCGGCAGAAGTGTCAGAAGCACCGCCGCAATGATGGACCCCCGGATATTACCGATCCCACCCAGCACGACGAATACCAGGATCATAATAGACATGTTGTATCCGAAGTTCTTGGGCAAAGCATTCAGCGTAGAAAGGTTATGCGCGTAGAGTACGCCCGCCACGCCTGCCAAAGAGGCAGAGATCGTAAACGCAATCAGCTTGTATTTCGTCACATTAATGCCTATAGACTCGGCGGCAATCCGGTTATCACGAATCGACATGACCGCACGCCCCGTTCTGGAATGAATAAAATTCAATACGATAAAAAGTGTAACCAGCACAAGTACTACACCGATCGTGAAGCTGGAGTCATTCGGGGTGCCCGTGACGCCCTGCGCACCCTTGATCAGCATCACGCCGTCATCTGCCATATTAAGAGACAGTGCGTCTTTCATCGTGAAATGCACACCGTTCTCATCCACGCCCAGATACAGCGCATTGATAATATTTTTGATAATCTCGCCAAAAGCGAGTGTCACAATCGCCAGATAATCGCCCCGAAGCCGCAGCACCGGAATCCCTACCAGAAATCCGACCATCGCCGCCGCTGCCGCGCCGATCAGCAGTGCGAGGAAGAACCGCAGCCCGCCCGGTATGGCGTCTTTAAATGCCAGTGAAAATACCGCGCTGGAAAAAGCGCCCACGCACATAAATCCCGCATGTCCGAGACTCAGTTCCCCCAGAATGCCCACCGTCAGATTCAATGCGACCGCCACGATCACATAAGTGCAGAAAGGAACCAGAAGTCCCTGAATCAGACTGGAGACATGCCCCGTAGAAACCAGAATCTGCATTACGATATATACAACAATCACCATCGCATAGGTGATCAGATCATTCTTCGTTGTTTTACTTAATCTGCCTGCTTTCGTTTTCATATCCTACTCCCTTCCTTCGCTTAAACCTTCTCCTGAATCTTCCTGCCGAGCAGTCCGGTAGGCTTCACCAGAAGCACGATGATCAGAATACTGAATACGATTGCATCGGAAAGCTGGGAAGAAATATAAGCCTTGCTCAAATTCTCAATTACACCCAGCAGAATACCGCCGATAAAGGCACCGGGGATCGACCCGATCCCGCCGAATACCGCCGCCACGAAAGCCTTGATACCGGGCATGGAACCCGTGTAAGGCGTAAGTGCCGGATAAGCGGAACATAAGAGCACGCCCGCGATCGCCGCAAGAGACGACCCTATGGCAAACGTCACGGCAATCGTGCCGTTCACGTTGATTCCCATAAGCTGTGCCGCGCCCTGATCCTCGGACACTGCCGTCATGGCACGCCCGATCTTGGTCTTTTTCACAAACAGGGTAAGACCGACCATAATAATGATATTGACAATAACAGTGACAATGGTCACACTCTTGATCACCAGCTGACCGTCAAACAATTCCAGATTCGGTAATGCCACTACGTTCGTGAACGCTTTCGTATCCGAGCCGAATACGAGAAGCGCAATATTCTGTAACAGGTAGCTGACACCGATCGCCGTGATCAGCACAGCAAGGGGCGAAGCTCCCCGGAGAGGTCTGTATGCAACCCTTTCAATCGTCACACCCAGAATCGTGCATGCCGCCATGGATATGATGATCGCCGCCAGAGGATTCAGCCCCATGCCGCTGACCGTCACAAAAACCACATAACCGCCGATCATAATGACATCGCCATGGGCGAAATTCAACATCTTGGCTATCCCGTATACCATCGTATACCCGAGCGCAATCAGCGCGTACACGCTTCCTAAGCTTATACCGTTAATCAAATGGGCTGCAAAACTCATATTTACACCTCTGTTTCTCTATCGTTTTCACTAACCTTCATAATCCGCTTTGTAGTTATTTCAGAATTACTTCTCTGCTGACATCATTTACGTATTTACGGAGAATGCACGCTTTATGCATTCTCCTAAACATGACTTAGTTGCACTTAGGCACCGTTTTTCGGTGCCTTAGTGTAACTTCATGCCCTTCAGAATCAATTCTCTGTTAACATCATTTACACATCTACGGAGAATGCACGCTTTATGCATTCTCCTAAACATGACTTAGTTGCACTTAGGCACCGTTTTTCGGTGCCTTAGTGTAACTTCATGCCCTTCAGAATCAATTCTCTGTTAACATCATTTACACATCTACGGAGAATGCACGCTTTATGCACTCTCCTAAACATGACTTAGTTGCACTTAGGCACCGTTTTTCGGTGCCTTAGTGTAACTTCATGCCCTTCAGAATCAATTCTCCGTTAACATCATTTACACATCTACGGAGAATGCACGCTTTATGCATTCTCCTAAACATGACTTAGTTGCACTTAGGCACCGTTTTTCGGTGCCTTAGTGTAACTTCATGTTTTATTACATGGCTGTATATACGCCGTCCTTGATTACAACTGCCTTAGGCTCTTTTGTCGGTTCACCGGAAGCATCCCATGTGATGCCCTCACCTGTGAGTCCGTCCACCGTGATCTGTGTCATCGCTGTAGATAAAGCCGTACAGATTTCCTCATTGGACATATCCGCCGTGATACCTGCCTGTTCTGCTGCAGCCTTGATCGTATAGATCGCATCGTAGCCGTCTGCCGCAAACTGGTTCGGTGTCTCGCCGAATTTCTCATTATATGTTGTCACAAACTTCACTGTCAGATCATCCGTCGCGTCCGCCGCAAAAGGAGTCAGAAGCATAACGCCCTCCGCCAGGGAAGCATCGAAGTTCTCAACGCCCAGAATACCGTCCAGACCATCGCAGCCAAAGAACTGTACATCAAATCCCATATCGGAAGCCTGCTTTAAGATCAGTGCCGCCTCGTTGTAATAGATCGGCAGGAACACAAGATCAGCGCCGGCATCCTTGGCCTGCTGCAGCTGTACGGAGAAGTCCGTCTTGTTGTCTGCTGTGAAAGCGCCCGCCGTCACGATCTCAAAAGGCTGGTTTGCCGCCTCTTTCGCAAACTTCTCATAGATACCGGAAGAATATACATCGGAACTGTCATAGATTACCGCAACCTTGGAAGCGAGACCATGCTCACCGATATACTGTGCAGAAGCCGCACCCTGGTTCGGATCTGAGAAGCACACGCGGAAAGAGTTATCATTGGTAACACACTCCACCGCGGAACCTGAAGGGGTCAGCTGGAAAATACGATCCTCTGCAGTCTTGGCCGCAACCGCGATAGAACAGCCGCTGGTCACGCAACCGTCTAATACCTGTACACCCCAGTCCTTTAATGTATTGTACGCATTCACGGATTTCTCTGCATCCAGCTCATCATCCTGGAAATTCAGTTCAACCGTCATGCCGTTAATACCGCCTGCCGCATTGATCTCGTCAACCGCGATCTGGGAACCGTTCATCGCCGCGATACCATATACCGCCGCGCCGCCGGTCAGAGGTCCGATACCGCCGATCTTGAACGTGCCGCCTGCCGCTGCCTGCGTGTCGTCCGCCGCACCCGTATCTTCCGCTGCTTCAGCATCCTCTGTCGCTGCCGTGTCTGCCGCTGCATTGTCTGCGCCGGCATCCTCTGCGGTGTCTGCCGCTGCCGTGTCTGTTGTGCTGCCTGCGCCGTCAGAACCGCAGCCTGTCAGCAATGCCGCTGTCATTGCTCCTGCAAGCACAAGACTTAACATTTTTTTCTTCATAATTCTCTCCTCCTTAAATATCCTCGGATACAAGACTCATCGTGCCGGTCTGATGCCGTAATCCGGCCGATACATATGCCTCTTTTCCGGTTAAGGTTCAAAAAAGGGACTCCTATATAATAATAAGAAGTCCCACCTTTGAAACTTAGAAAAATAATAGTCAAATTCTACAATTTTGTCAATAGTTTTTTGTTAATTTTCCTATTTTTCCATTTTCCAGAAAAAAGCGCTATAGCCGGGCAGTTCACTTCCGCCGCCAAAGTCATGGTTCTCGCCGGTGATCAGATCCACCGCCATGCCGCAGCCGGCATCGAAATGCGCCGTGTAGCTCTCCGCGTCCGCATTGATTGCCACAAGCACTCTCTCACTGTCGCACTTGCGCTCGAAGATGCACTGTTTATTCGTCAGCACAACGGAACGGAAACCTCCATAGTTGAGCGCCGCAGAATTCTTCTTGGCCTCGGCAAGCTTACTGATCCAGTCGCACAGATCGTTCCACTCCGGTTTCTCAAAGCATGCCCGAAGCGCCGGATCACCCTCGTTCTTATGCGCCTTCGCGCCCCACTCACTTCCGTAATATACACAGGGAATGCCGGGCATACCGAAGCAAAGTGCATAGATTAACGGCAGGTGCGCCTCGTTGGTCAGATTGCTCGCAATCCTCGTCACATCATGATTATCCACAAAAGACAGCAGGTGTTTGCCTTTGTATAACGTCCAGTTTTCCGGTCCGAACTGTCTGAGCAGGGAATGATTGATCTCGAACATATTCATGCTGTTAAAGCTGGAGAACAAACCTTTATAGCACTCATAATTCGTGGATGAGTGCAGCATCTGTTCATTGACCATCTGATTGTAATCCCCGTGCAGCATCTCGCCTAGCAGATAGAAGTCCGGCTTAAGCCCGTCTGTGAAACTGCGCAGTCTCCTGACAAAATCATGATCCAGGCAGTATGCAACGTCCAGTCTGAGTCCGTCAATGTCAAATTCCTCCACCCAGCCTCTGACACTGTCCAGTATATGATTGATCACATCCTCATGCCGCAGGTTGAGCTTCACCAGATCGTAGTTGCCCTCCCATCCCTCATACCACAGGCCGTCGTTATAGTTTGAATTGCCGCCCAGGTTAATATTGAACCAGCTCAGATACGGGGAGTTTTCACGATTCTTCAATACATCCTGAAATGCCCAGAATCCTCTGCCCACATGATTGAACACACCGTCCAGCACCACTTTGATTCCGTTGTCATGAAGGTTCTGACATATTTCCTTGAAATCCTCATTTGTTCCCAGCCTGCAGTCAATGGTATGATAGTCCCTCGTATTATAACCGTGCGTATCAGACTCAAATACCGGTGAAAAATAGATGGCGTTCATTCCCAGCTTCTTCATATGAGGAATCCAGTCATTCACTTTCAAAATCCGGTGCGCAAGCTGCCCGTCATTCTCGAACGGTGCCCCGCAAAATCCCAACGGGTAGATCTGATAAAAAACACTTTCATAAGCCCACATAATATTCACTCCTCTTCTCCATGATCTCTCATGCCTTTCTTTCTCGATTTCTACTCTGTTCCGTTCTTATTCTATCACCATCAGGACTTCTTTGCAAAACAATCATTATATTGACCAAATAAGTTTCTTTTTTATAAACTAAAATCCGTTTCTCGACTTTTCCACAGCATTTTATCCATTATCTTATAAAAAACGTTGAGAATTGCCAAAGAAATCCCCAATTTCCACAGAGTTATCCACATCGACAGATATGTCATATCTCCGTGACTCCTATGTTCTTTTTGTCAAAAAGTAATGTCATTTTCGGTATTTTCTATCATAATTTTGTCATTTCCATCATTTTTCATGATGAAAGATGTCAATAAATATTGTATACTGTCCTTATGGCAGTCAATAGATTTTGTGGGTTGACGTGATAAGTCAATACATGAATGGAGGTTTGTATAAAAGATGAGTACGGAAATGAATAGGAAAACGCCGCCGATATTAGGTTCCCACGTAGGCATGAGCGGGCGGGAAATGATGATTGGCTCCGTAAAGGAAGCTGTTTCTTACAACGCTGACACCTTCATGTTATACACAGGCGCACCGCAGAATACAAAGCGCAAAGACATCTCCGCGCTGAATATCGCTCCTGCATGGGAGTATATGCGCGCCAATGGAATCCATGATTTCGTGGTTCATGCGCCCTATATTATCAATTTGGCCAATACGGTCAATCCATCCACCTATGAAATTGCCGTGGAGTTCCTTGCACTGGAAATCGAGCGCACAATAGCCATGGGGTCACATATTCTGATCCTGCACCCAGGCGCACACGTGGGAGCGGGAACGGAAGCGGGTATTGACCGAATTGCTCAAGGACTCAACGAAGTACTCACCGGAACGCAGGACTGCTATATCGCACTGGAGACCATGGCCGGTAAAGGCAGTGAAATCGGACGCAGTTTTGAGGAGCTTGCCGCGATCTATGACAAAGTCACTCACAGCGAAAAGCTGCGCGTCTGCATGGACACATGTCACTTAAACGATGCCGGATATGATATCGTAAATGATTTTGACGGGGTAATTGACCATTTTGATCAATTGATTGGAAAGTCGCAGATTGCACTGTTTCATATCAATGACAGTAAGAACGAACGTGGTGCCGGTAAAGACCGTCACGCCAACATCGGGGAAGGGACAATCGGGACAGAAGCGCTGCGCTACATCGTCCACCATCCTGATTTTATACAGCTTCCTAAAATACTGGAGACACCCTATATTCCATCATTGACTGATCCGGACAAGAAAGTGCCGCCCTATAAAGCGGAGATCGCATTGCTGAGGAATCCCGGTCTCCAAAGATAACCCCACTGGAAGAATGCTGCTTGCAGCAAGTCCGCCCTGCGGACGGTTCTTCCGTGTGAACGGTATTTTCGTTCACACTAACCACTCATCCCAGAAGCGCTCTATGCGCCGACCAATACGGTCAACTGTTACTGTCTCATAATTTTCCCACTCTCGCGGGAACAGTCTCTGATAGGCCGGCGATAAGAATCTCTCGTCTAAGAGCGCCACGATCCCGAAGTCGTCCGCGGTACGAATCACCCTGCCCGCCGCCTGCAGCACTTTATTCATACCGGGATACCGATAGGCATAGTCGAATCCGTTCTCGCCCCATCCGTCAAAATAGTGTTTCAGCAGTTCCCGCTCATTACAGACCTGGGGGAGGCCGGTGCCGATAATAACCACGCCGATCAGGCTGTCATTCTTCAGGTCAATTCCCTCACTGAAAATGCCGCCCATCACACAGAATCCCAGCAGGCTCTTCTCTTCCTCCATTTCGATCTCCATATGAATGAGCGCTTGCAGATCACAGTCCTCATTTCCGGTAAATCTGTTCAGAAAATCTTCCCGCGCCTGCTCGTTCATATAGTCTTCCTGCACGATACACTCCACAGTCCTGTCTTCATTAAAATAGTGCATATAGGTCTCATAAACATTACGCAGAAAAGCATGAGACGGGAAAAACAGCATATAATTTCCGTGCCGCTGCCGCACTGTCTCGTGAATATAAGAAGCGATCCGATAATATTCCTCGTCTCCCCTGCGCGTGTACCTGCTGGTTACATCGCTGCCGATGTAGAGTCCCAGCTTCTCCGGGCGGAATACAGACCTGGCATACACCTCATAGTCCCCCTCATCTGCTCCGAGTAATGTTTTGTAGTATCCGATCGGGAGCAGCGTCGCCGAAAACAGGATCGTGCTTCTCCCCCGCACCATGCACTCCCGCAGATTTTTCGCCGGATTGACACAGAAAAGCTTCAGAATGAAACTGCCGTCCGACTCCATCTCCGAATAAGTCACATAATTTTCATCCAGCAGTTCATACATCTCCAGAAAATGAGACACTTCAAAATAAAATTCCAGTATCTCACTGCGTACCGGACTGTCCTCATGATCTTCCAGATAATCGTCGATCGCTGCGCCAAGCCTCGTAAGTGCGCGCACAAAAGGATCTATATACTCTTCCACCTTACAATTTTCACATTCTCTTTTGAGTGCGAGCAGTTCCTTATTGCATTTATCCAGATTTCTGGCAATCCGTTCGTCATATGCCTTGACAGCCCTTTTCAGTTCCAGAAAATCTTCCTTGCGCAGCACTGCGCTGTACATATCCCGCCCGCGTTCTACCAGATTGTGCGCCTCGTCGATCAGAAAAACATATTCCCCCCTGACCCCTTCCGCAAAAAATCTGCGCAAGTACACATGCGGATCGAACAGATAATTATAGTCGCAGATGACTGCATCGGCAAAAAGACTCATATCAAGACACATTTCAAAGGGGCAGACCACATGCCTTTTCGCATATTCTTCTATTTTTTCCCGGTTGAAGACGTCCTCGTGTATAAGCAGATCATACATTGCCTCGTTGATTCTGTCATAATGTCCCTTGGCGTAAGGGCAGTGTTCCGGATTACATTCCGTCTCTTCCATGAAACAGATCTTGTCCTTTGCTGTCAGGATTACACTCTTTAACTGCAGTCCATGCTCCCGAAGCAGTGCAAAAGTGTGATCCGCTACGGTGCGGGTAATGGTCTTGGCTGTCAGATAGAAAATCTTCTCACACAGATCCTCACCCATGGCCTTCACTGCCGGAAATACGGTCGAAATGGTCTTTCCCACACCGGTTGGCGCTTCGATAAACAGTTTCCTCTTATGGTAAATCGTGCGGTAGACATCGGAAGCCAGTTCCTTCTGCCCTTCCCTGTACGAATAGGGAAATACCAGTTCCTTGATAGATGCCTTTCTTTTCCTCTGCCATGCATAATGATAGTCCGACCATTTGCGATACTGTTTCATCACATCCCCAAACCACGCCTGCAGTTCCCGGTAAGTATAGTCATAATGAAAATACCGTATTTCCTCCGTTTCTATATGGCAATACGTCATACGCACGCGCACCGCTTCCAGACCGTTGTGCGCGGCATAAATATATGCGTAACACTTCGCCTGCGCCAGATGGACGGGCACGGCGTCTTTCATTTTCTTAAGGTCCCGGAACACACCCTTGATTTCATCTATGGTGACCCTGACCTTCTGCACCGATTGTGCCTGTAACGGCTTCTCCGGCAGATATACTTCCGTGCCGTCTTCCCGGCTCTTCCCTTCCGGCAGCGTAATCTCCGGTTTTATCTGTTCTGTCACATCCAGATACATCTGCTCTGCCGCCTGCACACTTTGCTCCGGCAGATTTTCCGTGATAATGCCGTCCGCGCGCCCTTCCACAATAATCTCGTATTCCCCGGCGTCATAGATATATTTAAGCCCCACCTCCGCCTGATATTCCGGTCCCATACGCCGCTGGATCATGCGGTGAATCCTGCTGCCCTCCTGCATCGCATTGTCCGGAGCCGCCGCTCTTCTGTTGTCGATATCGCCGGAGCGCAGAATAAATTCTACCAGGCTCCTGACCGAAATATGTATTTCCATCTCAGACTGCTTCCTTCTGCATCTGCTGTCATAAACCGCACTTTAGACAGCTGTAATTTCGTTACTTTTCACATTCGCACCATGCTGTTGCCATTCACACCGAATCGTCACCCTAAATGCGTGCAAAATCCGACGCAGATGTGAATTATAACGTGATTTCTCCCTTGCATCCCGACCGGTAGAAATCACAAAAACTCCCTGTTAAGATATTACGCTATCTTAAATAGGGAGTCAATGTGACGAATTCCATCTAATAACTATGATCCTTTTACACCGTTGCCTGTCCGGGAGCGGCGATACTCTATCGGGTCTGCCGCTTAACACGCCACTGCGAACTGCTTCAGATATTGCTCAAACTCAGCGTCATACCCGTTATACGCAACCGTCAGAACCTGATTGAAATTAAGTCCCAACACCCCGATAATAGACTTGGCATCTACAATAAAGCTGTTATAAGAGATGTCAACGTCATAAATGCATTTTGTTGCAGCGGAAACAAAGTCCCTCACCTCATCCGGTCTTAACTTAATTCTGTGTTGCATACCATTCACCTTCCTTTTTCACTTATGTATACAAAAGGCACACATAGAAAATTTGTTGCAATGATGAAGCCGACAGCTAAACCATCACAAACTGTTCACTTTCTCCTCGTTTGAAATGATTATACTCTTTTCTTTCTATTTGTAAAGAGCCATTATTGTTCCTGATAAAATGCAATATTTCCGCTTTTTGGCAACTTTACATAAATACTTTGAGCTTCAAATTGATTTTTGTATAATCTGTCTATTATCTGTCTCTGCAGCTGGCTCCCATAGCCGCAATTTATTCAGTTTTTATTAAATTCCACCATATATTCTTGGAATCGAAGCGGCAGCATCTGACACTGCAGACGAATGTTTCTGCGTTCCCTGATCGCAATCGTCTTATGGAACAATGTAAACAGTTCCTGATATTGCTGTTCCTTGTGTGACTTCTGCAGAACCTCCTCGGATAAACGCGCCGCATCCGATACAAGATACCATTCCCCGCGTGCCGGATGGACGCCGAACAGTCCTCGCCCCTCATCATATATCATGAAGTTCTCCGTCGCCAGACGATCGGCAAAATGCGGCATGATAAATGGAATCACATTGTTCTTTGGCCCGATCAAAGAGTACAGGATACCCTGCTCCAGCTCCTGAAATCGTATAAACTCCAGTTCATGGTGCTCTTCATTCGCTGTTCGTCTTGCAAGTTCAAAGGTCCGGACTACATAGGGATTGCGCAGATTCTCCATTGTCCGCCTGCCGCTGCCTGCAGTAATTCCCTCTACCACAGTATGATATACCGCGTCACCTTTGGAACTGTCATCGGAAGCCGCCGCCCGGCAGATCGTCCCGTACACTTCTTCTCCAAGCCGGCTCTTTAACGTACGCACCACCTTATCAGTCTTGACAGTATCCGGCCTGCTATACAGATATGTCGCAAACAGCCGGTAATTATCCTCCTCGCCTACCTGCACGTGAAGCCGGTCATGCCCCTCCCGCAACGCATACGCATCATAAACTGCCGTAAAGATTCCCTCCAGAGAGTCCTCACAGATAATATATTTCTCTTCCATAAATATGTGCCTCCTCTGTCACGGCACAGGCTGCCGTTCAAACCATGTCGCGCAGCATTCGCCCGCTCCAGACGAAAGCGCATACGTAATATATCTGCAGCCGGATCACGATATGCTCCGATACCCCTGTGCACCGAGAATCATCCCGTCATCAAATAAACTCGTCTGTCTGTATGTCGTCCCGTCCGGCATAAAAGGAAGCCGTTCTCCCCTGCCCATCTGATTCTGATAGGTCAGATTGCGCACAATATACTCCTCCTCGATCTTCGTCGGATACATCATCCTGCCGCCGCATGTAATAAAATATAATGCACGTTTCAACACCACACCCATTTTCTTCAAATCTTCAAATGTCAAGCTGCCGAACCGTCTGGCTGCTATGATCCGTCTCGCACTCTTGACGCCGACACCCGGAATCCTGAGCAGCAGTCTGTAATCCGCACGATTTACCTCCACCGGAAACACTTCCAGATGACGCACCGCCCAATCTGCTTTCGGATCGATTGCCATATTAAAATTCGGACGTTCTGCCGTCAACAACTCATCCACTTTAAAGTCATAGAATCGCAGCAGCCAGTCCGCCTGATACAGTCTGTGTTCCCTGAGAAGCGGCGGTCCTCCGCTCACGGCGGGCAGCGCCTTATCCTCGTTCACGTTCACAAAAGCCGAGTAATACACTCTCTTAAGGGAAAACTTGTCATACAGGTTCTCCGCCACAGACATGATCTGGTAGTCGCTCTCCGGCAGCGCTCCCACCACCATCTGTGTAGACTGTCCTGCCTCACAGAAATGCGGCGCATGCCGGTATAAAGTAAGTTCGTTCTTATTCTCCGCGATGCCGTTCTGAATCTGCCGCATCGGTTTCAATATATTCCTGCGATGCTTATTCGGCGCCATCTCCCGCAGACCCTCCGCCGTAGCCATTTCCAGATTCACGCTCATACGATCCGCCAGATAACCCGCCCGCTGAATGAGAAGCGGATCCGCCCCCGGTATCGCCTTCACATGGATATATCCCTGAAACCGATGTACCGTTCGCAGCTTGTGCACCGTCTCGCAGATCAATTCCATCGTATAATTCGGACTGTACAGAATCCCCGAGCTTAAAAACAAACCTTCTATATAATTGCGTCTGTAAAATTCCATCGTCAGTTCACACACCTCATCTGGTGTAAAAGACGCCCGCGGCACGTCATTAGACTTCCTGTTGATACAATACCGGCAATCATATATGCACTCGTTTGTGAACAGTATCTTTAACAAGGAAATACATCTTCCATCCGCGGCAAAACTATGACAAAGCCCGGCCGCAAAAGTGTTGCCGATCCCCGTACCGTCATTCCTGCGGTTTGACCCGCTGGAACTGCACGACACATCATATTTCGCGGCATCCGCCAGTATCTTCAGTTTATCCATGACCGACATCTGCGGCGATATCCTGATCTCCATCCTCAAACCAATTTCCTTTTCTAATAACAGATCATCCCATACAGAACGTTTGTTCCGTATTTGTATCATATCACACTCCGCATTCCATTACAAGCATTTTTTCGAACATTCGTTCTTTTTGTTGTGATGAAAAATTTTAACTTTCAATCTTTTCTTCAATTCTATTGATTTCTTTTGCAAAAAGCGGTTAAATAGAAGTAAATTTGTTTTACATCTACTTCTATATTTAAGTGAGGTTTCTTATGGACAATTTAATGATTCCCAAAGATTACAAATCAGCGCTGAATCTGCATGACACGCAGATCGGCATCAAGACGGTCAAAGACTTTTTTCAGGTACTGTTAGCGGAAGAACTGCATCTTCTGCGCGTATCCGCACCGCTTTTCGTAGATCCGGACTCCGGCCTGAACGACAACTTAAACGGCGTGGAACGTCCCGTTTCTTTCGGTATTAAAGAACAAAACGATGCACAGGCGGAAATCGTGCACTCTCTGGCAAAATGGAAACGCATGGCGTTACAGAAATACGGTTTTACATACGGAGAGGGACTCTACACGGATATGAGCGCTATCCGCAGAGACGAAACGACAGACAATATCCATTCCATATACGTGGATCAGTGGGACTGGGAGAAAATCATCTCCCGTGAAGAGCGTACCCTTGATTATCTGAAAGAAACGGTCAAAGCCGTCTACAAGGTACTGCGCAAAACGGAAAAATATATGGCGATCCGCTATGACTATATCAGCGAAATTCTTCCGCATGACATTTTCTTTATCACAACGCAGGAACTGGAAAACATGTTTCCGGACTACACGCCGAAGGAGCGTGAATACTACATAGCCAAGGCCAAGGGTGCGGTCTGTCTCATGCAGATCGGTGATATGATGGAATCCGGCATCAGACATGACGGCCGCGCGCCTGACTACGACGACTGGGCGCTGAACGCTGATATTCTGGTCTACTATCCGGTGCTGGATATCTCGCTGGAACTGTCCTCCATGGGCATTCGTGTCGATCGGGAGGCTCTGCTTAGCCAGCTTGACAAAGCCGGCTGCCCGGAGAGAGCGGCGCTCCCCTTCCAGAAAGCGGTCCTGAATGAAGAACTGCCCTATACCATCGGCGGCGGCATCGGCCAGTCCCGCATCTGCATGTTCTTCCTGCGTAAAGCACATATCGGAGAAGTACAGTCCTCTCTGTGGCCGGAAGAAGTGGTGAGGGAAGCGTTGGCAAACGGGGTACAGCTCCTGTAAGTGAAGTAAATTTGCTTCGCAAATTAACTTCGCGAGTTTGCATAGCAAACTCGAAAGTCCGGAAGTATCTCTTCTTTACTTCGCAAATTAACTTCGCGAGTTTGCATAGCAAACTCGAAAATCCTGAAGTGTCTTTTACTTGCTTCGCAAATTAACTTCTTATAAAAATATCATTGACCAATCAGGTTAGTGATATTTTTTTTGCATACCGACTATAAGGCGTTATGATAAATTCAACAAAAAAGCAATCGGCAAACCGTGCGTTTACACATTCAGGCATATTCTGCCGCTTTACCCCAAACCACAATCTTCGGTCAAAGTATGGACCTACGAAAACCTTTCAATCGATTTCCGGCAGTTTATTAGCGCTTCTCCCTGATCTGCGCCGCAATCTCCTCCACTTTACGCTCTGTAAGAATATATTTCCTGTGGAACAGGAACACCGACAGCAGAAGTCCGGCAACCGGAACCACCGTCATGGTCATTCGCAGCCCGAAAACAGATCCCCCTGCCGCTTCCGCAGCTACAGCCCCGGAAGTGTCGTTGCTCAGTCTGCAGACGGACAGACAGATCGAAGCAATCAGTGCCGACACCCCGGAAGCCAGCTTGACCACAAATGTCTGCATAGAAAAGATAACACTCTCATCACGTCTGTCGTTCCTGAGTTCCCCATAATCTACCGTGTTGGCCAGAAATACCGTAGTCAGCACAGTCAGCATACCGAACGCGGCAAATATAAGGAACGCCGGCACAAACAGTATAAATATACTGGTAAGTCCCAGACACATGAACACAAACAGCAGCGCATATCCCGTAATTGCCATTATGAAACTTACGTAGAATACCTGTAAAGAGCTGATAAGCCTGCGAAGCAAAGGATAGAACAGCATCATGGATAATATCTGAACCCCGCCGCCGAAGACATTAAAGAGTGTGTATTCGTTATACCATGTATCACCCCCGAAATCATATTTAAAGAAATAGATCAGAAGGTTCGACGTGACATATAAAGAGCAGTTAATCAGCACGATCGTAATCACAACGACCATCGTCTGATCATTCTGAAGCAGTGCCCGAAACATCTGTCCGACAGAAGGCGCTTCCACATCAACAGTTGATTTCTCCTTAATATTGAAGCAGGTTGTTCCGATAAAAAAGACAAACAAAACGGCTATGATCAGCGCAAACTTTAAAAACCCCGTCCGCTCATCGCCATGCCCCAGCGCCTGCACACACATCATAGTGACAATCGTAATCAGCGCAGATCCAACACCCGCACAGGATCTTGCCAGTGTTGTCAGCCCTTCCCGCTCTCTGCCGCCCTCTGTAAAAGCAGGAATCATGGACCAGTAGGGGATATCCATCATTGTGTAGGTCACACCCCACAACACATAAGCAACCGCCGCATATACAGCCAGACCACCGCCGGAAAGCGCCGGCGGTGCCGCAAACATTACCACGAGAATCACGGCATTCAGAATCGTTCCGATCAGCATCCACGGCCGGAATTTTCCCCACCTCGTTCTGGTCTTCGCTACCAGGACACCCATGACCGGATCGTTAAACGCGTCAAATGCGCGTGCGGCCATCAGAATGATTCCCATGGCAATGGCGCTCACACCCAGAATATCCTGATAATAATACAGAATATAGCTTGCGGAAAGCATATATACCATGTCCTTTCCGACTGCCCCCCAGACCGTATGATATTTTTTCTCTGCCCGTCAGCTTCATATCTGCTCCCCCTGTTTACCTGATATAACTAAGTTCCCGTTTTGCAAACCACTACGATATCGTATTCGATTGCCGCCTCCCGCTTCACGGATTATTCCATAAAATGATACGCTTCCACCGTCTCGGGACTGCGGTACTCATGTTTCTCATAATACCCGATCAGGGCACCCGTCCCGTCCCGCAGCGCCACCATATATACGTCCTTGTTTTCCTTATCATTACGATAGGTATAGAGAATATTATGGTCCGCGCTTTCTGCAAACCATGCGGTCACTTTCCGGATCATTTCCGCCGACTTCTCATTATGGCAGTCCAGAATGCTGTTTCCCACCAGCTTCGCGCCGCCGCGCTTCGCATACCGCTGCACTGCCGCCGGATTCATATAGATGATCTCATGCTCTACATTGCAGATCACCACCGCACACCGGTCCTGTTCTATGATACTCTGAAAAAAAGCTGCTAATTCCATTTGCATCCTCCATGTCAAAATAATTTACTGCGATGACGCTTTAACCACTGTCTCCATCTTCTTGATCAAAACCTTCACATCGATAGGTTTTGTCAGGAAATCGTCCATTCCGCTCCTGATTGCCAGATCCCTGTCCTCCTGGAAGGTATTGGCCGTACACGCATAGATCATGACTGTCTTCGCATCTTCCCGCTCCAGTTTACGAATCGCTTTCGCCGCTTCACAGCCATCCATAACCGGCATCTGCATATCCATCAGAATAATATCATATTCACCGGTCTTTGATGCCTCGAACAGTTCAACCGCTTCCCTGCCGTCTCGCGCATGCACGGTTTCAAATCCTTCCAGTGCCAGTATTTCCAACAAAATCTCCGCGTTCAGCTCCACATCCTCCGCAACCAGAATCTTCGCCGGCCTATCCCGCTTTTTGTCCGGCAGACTTACAGTACTTTCCGCCTCCTGATCCGGTCTCAGATAATCGGGTATGTCCGTTACGATCGCATTCGGCAGCGTAACCGTAAAAGTACTTCCCACATGCAGTTCACTCTCCACGGAGATATCTCCGCCCATCGCAACCGCAAGCAGCTTGCTGATCGCCATGCCCAGCCCGGTTCCCTTGATCCCTTTTGTATTGCTGTTTTTCTCTTGACTAAAGGAGTCAAATACCTTGCCGAGATACTCTTTCGACATACCGATTCCGGTATCCTCGCATTGGTATGTTGTTATAACATGCGCGTCATCCTTCCTGCACTGGCTCACCGCAAGCCGGATATGTCCGCCGCATGGCGTAAACTTGGCCGCATTACCGACGATATTCATCAGAATCTGCTTGATCCTGACCTCGTCGCCTGCTATGTATGGCTCAATGATGTCTTTTTCCAGAATAAACTCCACGCCCCGGCCCGTAACATTATCTACCTGCATGGCATAGATCTCATCGACAACCGCCTCCACGCAAAGCGGCTCGTCCAGAAGATCTACCTTGCCTTCCTGAAGCTTTGACATATCCAGAATATCATTGACTAATGACAGAAGATAATTGGCTGTGCTGTGGGATTTACGCAGCCATTCTTTGATCTGTGGGCGCTGGTCTTCATTGTCAATATGAACCATAATCAGATGATTCATGCCGATCAGACCGTTCAGAGGCGTGCGGATCTCATGACTCATATTGGAGAGAAAATCTTTCTGCGATTTGGCCTTCGCCGCGATCCGGATCGTCTTATTCTGATACACCATGATAACAAGCAGCAGACCGACCACCGCCGCCATACTGATTGTCAGCATGGCAATGCTCATGGTCGCGAACGCTCTGTTCTGTTCAACAAAAACTTCCTCATTTAAAGACATAATACAGTACACCCCGACCTCTTCGATCGGAATAAAATAGAATAACTCCCGATATGTCTCCCCTTCATGGGAATGATAGAATCCGAAAGTTTCCTGGTTCTGCAATTTCGCCGCAAGTTCGTCATTCGTCAGTTCAGAATCCTCTGCTTCATTCAGATGAACATAGAGATTGTCCTGCTGATTCCAGTATTTTTTCTTATTAATATTGACAATATAGTCCCCGTTCCGGTCAATAATCGCACTGTGCCCGCGGCTCTTACCATCCTTAATGAAGCTGTCGATCACCATCTTCTCCTGAATGGATGCGATATCACTGATCCCGAACATTGCCGCCAGCCTGACCCCGTCCACTTCATAGTCATCCAGCCTGATCCCGTAGAGAATACTCTCCTTCGTCAGACCGCCGCCCGGAACCCTATCGTCATACCTTCTCACGACGCTCTCCTGCCCTTCCGGAAAAAAGGACAGAAAATCAATCTTCGCTTCCGCGTCCTCATCCTCCGGCGGGTAGATCACATACTGATCCGTATATACCGTACCGTCTTCCGCCACCAGATAGATCTGGTTAAAGCCGCTCAAAGCGCATTCCAGATTCAGCAGTTTTTCAACATCCTCTATTGTCCTGCATCCATAGCTTACAAAACGCTCCTGAATCTCCTGCAGATCCTTCCAGCAGATCTCTATATATGCCTGGATCGCCGCCTTGTCATGTTCCGCCATCTCACTGATCGACCGGATGGTATTATCGGAAATGGTCTTATTCATCTGTCTTGTGTAAAAAAAAGTAACGCAACAGACAATCACCAGTGCTAATACGATGATCGCTAAATAAAATATACTATGTCTCTTCTTCAATTCCATCCCCACACTTTTTTCTTTCGAAAGATACTGCTATAATCATTTTATACCATTTTATGTCATAAATCCATCCCCTGTTACGAAGATGGATAACATTATTTTACCAAAAGGGACAGGATAAAGAAAAACAGTATCCGGCTCATGACCTCTCTGTCATATCATGAATCCGCATACTGTTTTTATACTCACATTTGGCTCCGCGCACTTTCGGCACTGCAGAATACTGCAGCCGCCGTCAGTTTTTCCGAAATTCCTTCGCAAAGAGAAACAGTCCGAAAAGGATTCCGTTTAGCAGAAGCGCCGCCGGAATCATCCCCCATGTCACCTGCTGGTTCTGCAGAATGTCTGCCGAATAAGTATTCGCCACCACCACCGACAGGTTATTGTTCAGAAAATGCAGAATTACGGGCACCCAGATATTGTCCGTCTTCATGTAAGCCCATGCGAAAAAGATGCCGAGCGTCACACAGGTAATAATCTGCGATATCGTCATGATCAGTCCTCTGTCCGGCGTCGTATAGAAGAAAAAGTCCAGAAAAATATGCCAGACTCCCCATGCCACGCCCAGAAGCAGTACACCGCCGCGCAGACCGAAGCGCTTCTGCATAATAGGCTGCAGATAATACCGCCAGCCGTATTCCTCACCGAAAAACGCTGCAAAGGCTATAACAAAATTAAGCGGCGTGACGAGCAGATAAATCCACGTTGCAGGATCCTGCACAATCGCAAGCACAACGTCTGACTGCCCGTCTGCGAGATACGCGAGAACCGCACGGCCGAAATACAGCCCGAGGAAAACAAGAATGCAGAAAAGAGATGTTTTCCAGTTTTGCCAGCGCAGTCCGTAAGCCGCCCGCCTTTTTCTGCCGGAAATAAGCAGCGCGATCCAGCACAGGATCGTACCGCCGATCATCACATACTGGCTGAGCATCGACCAAAGAGATATAGACTGTCCGTTTAGGTCCATCATCTGTCCGGGCATTGCTACGGCGCCCGCCGCACACAGAAGCATCAGCACGGTTACACACAGAAAACAGATGTAAAAGCATTTCGGCAGCAGACTGTCCTTCCGGCAGGTGATCAGGTAAGCCAGCATCACGCCGGCCGCCGGATAGAACATCTGTGCATTGGGAAACGCGCTCAAATCCGCCGATATGGTACTGCCGTACCAGGTCAGTAGTCCCATCACGAGGGTCACGCCATAGGCGATCAGGAGAAAAATCTGAAGCTGTTTTCTGGTATCTGTTGTGTCTGTCAACTCCGCCGTCCCATTAGAACTCATTGTTTCCACCGTCGCAGCGGATGCCGCACGGTTCATTATTTCTGTTTTTTCTGTCATGGTTACCTCCGTTCCGAAGCGTCAGACGACGGCAGTCCGGTAACGATCCGGTCCGGCGTTTTCACAGGTACGCTGTCCGGTCCGGCAGCTTGATCGCTGCGTTGTCCGTCCTACGGTTCTACGCTTCGCTTTATACTATGATTGATCCTTACTTCCGGATCATACCCAGTATACAGCCAGAAAACCTTCCGTAGAAACAAACTGCCCGGACGGTCATTTCCGTGCCCGGACGGCAGCGCTTTCCAAGAGGCGTTTGCTCATGCTTCTGGAATAAGGACAATGTTCTCCGTTCTTTAAGATGAATTCCCGGTCTTTTCTGTCGATCTGCGCGATCTGATCCGCCCGGACAAGGTATGCCCGATGCACCCGGATAAAATCTTCCCCCAGCCGCTCTTCCAGCTCCTGCATGCTTCCGATAAAATCAAGCCGTTCCTGCCGGGCGTACAGCGCGATGCGGTGGGTCCCCTCCCCGGTGGTAAAATACAGGATCTCATTCAGCGGAATATGCCGCACCACATCCAGCGTTTTGACAGTAAAGTATTCCTGCTGTTCCCCCTGTTCCCGTTCCACCCGCTCCACAATGCTTTTCAGACAACGGGACAATCCCGCGTACATCTGCTCCGGATTCTGCTTGCAGATATAGTCCAGCGCTTCCAGATGGTAGCGGAAGGTCTCAAAGGCAAGATCGGCGAAAGCCGTAACGTAGATCAGGAAGCCTCTGGCGTCCCTCTTACGGATCTCCTGCCCCAGCCGGAAACCGTCCATGGAGGCGCCCTTCAGTTCCACGTCCAGAAAGTATACACCCTGCCTCTGATCTTTCGCCAGACAGTCCAGAAGTGCTTCCGGGCTGCCGGTACACAGCGCGATCTCCATATCATAATCCTCGATCAGAATCTGTTTTTCCAGATAAAGGCGTTCCGCCCTCCGGATCTGTTCGTCATCCTCACATATGTAGACTGGCAGCATGACATCCTCCTGTAAAAATTATTGTATTAGATTAGTACGCCGATTATTTCAATTTACGAGCAGTGCCTTATATATCATGAAGCCTTATGAAAGCTTTATTCCTGAATCTTGAGTTCCTGCACAAAATATCCGTCCTGCACGGCGGTAAAAGGAAACACAAAATCGTATTTTGCCAGTATCCGGCGGCAGTTTTCCAGTCCGATCCCGTGGCCGGTCCCTTTGGTAGTGTATCCTGCCTGTCCCATGCGTCCGAAATCTATCGCTCCGTACAGCGTGTTTTTGATCCGGAAAGTGGTACAGCCGTCCAGAGAACTGATCATTAGAGAAATCTGTCCGTTCTCCCGTCCCCGCACCTCGTCCATGGCATTGTCGATGAAGATGCCCAGACACCGGCACAGGTCAGTACTGCGCATCCTCGTTGCCTCAAAGGGATTCAGGACTTCCAGTTCGCATGAAATCCGATCCTGCTGCATTCTGCTCAGCTTATCTAAGAACAGGCTCCTGACTTCCATCATACGGACATTGCCCAGCTGGTTCAGCAGACGGATCTGTCCACCCACCTGCCTGTCGAAATCTCCGGTCATTTCCTGAATAAAATCCTGCACAGCGTCCAGGTTGCCTTCTTTTGCCTGCAGATACATGCCCGCCATCATATTTTTGAAATCATGCCGGAAGCTGCGCAGCTCTTTCTGTATCTGTTCCATCTTCTCTATATAAATAGTCTGCTGCTGCAGACTGGCCTGTTGGTCCATGATATATTGTTTCTGCTCTCTGTCCCTTACGACGTAGACGAAAATAAGATGGATCACCAGAAGAAGGAACCCCAGAATCAGATAATACGTGCTGGTCATATCTGTCTCATAAGCTTCTTTCTCCAGCAGGAAATACAGGAGCGGGTAAACTGCCAGCAGACACAAAATGCCTTTGTGAACCTTTTCCTGTTCCAGCCACTGTCTGTAAACCTTTCCCATACCGGATATGTGGATCACCAGCCCGCAGAGAATTATGATGAGCGGATGGATGACTAACATCCAGAAGAAATAGCTCCTGCGCTGTGCCAGATCTGACAGATCATAGGTAATTCCGTAGTTATACAGATAGGAGAGAAACTCCCCGTAAGAGCATAATAATTCTATCACCAGCGCAGCGAGGCAGCAGTTTCGCGGGGAGGTACGCCATACAAAGCCCAGAAACAGCATTTCACAGACCAGCGAAAAATATTTCCAGAGCACTTGGCCCGTGTCGTGATACCAGTTCCAGGCACCTGTTATGTAGCAGACCGCTCCCAGCGAAGCCAGAACAAATAGAAGAACCAGACACGCCAGAAGGGATCGGACAATATGTGCCCTTCTGCAGTCGGGAATCCGTCCCAGCAGAATATAGGCCATCCACAAGACAAACAATAGCGGAACGATATTGCCCTGCATATTCAAGCCTGTAATCTGCCAGAAATACTGCCAGTTTTTCATAATAATCCCCCTGTGTTTCTATTCATACATATTCCCGCACTTTCTTCCTGATCGGAAGAATGGCGGAAGGTGATACACTCAATTCATCGATCCCCATCTCTATGAATCTGTCCGTAAGTTCCGGATCGGCACCTAACGCACCGCAGATTCCTACCCACGCGCCGCCTTTATGCCCATTGTCAATGACCATCTGTATCATACGGAGAATCGCCGGATGACGGGCGTCATAAATGTCTTCCAACTGTGCATTCTGTCTGTCTATTGCAAGCGTATACTGGGTTAAATCATTGGTCCCGATACTGAAGAAGTCCACTTCTTTTGCCAGTTCCTCACTGATCATCACGGCCGCCGGCGTCTCAATCATAATGCCGAGTTCCGCTTCCCCGTATACAATGTTGTTATCCCGGAGCTCCCTCCTGACTTCCTCTGCGATCTCCTTAATACGTCTTACCTCCTGAACCGAAATAATCATCGGAAACATTATGCCAATCCTGCCGTATACCCCGGCCCGATACAATGCCCGGAGCTGTGTCTTGAAAATGTCAGGACGCCTTAAGCAGATACGGATCGCACGGCAGCCCATAGCCGGATTATCTTCCTGTTCCAGTCCGAAATAGTCAATCCGCTTGTCAGCGCCGATATCCAGCGTTCTTATGATCACAGTCTTACCTTCCATGGCTTCCGCCACTGAGCGGTACACTTGAAACTGCTCTTCTTCAGTCGGATAGTCATCCTTCTCCAGATACAGAAACTCACTTCGAAACAGTCCGATACCCTCTGCATCATTCTGTATAACGGCCTGTAAATCAGAGATGCCGCCGATATTCGCATAAAGCCTGATCTCTTTGCCCCCCTGTGTCACCGTCTTTTTTCCTTTTAATTCCTGAAGCAGCCGTCTTTTCTCTTCTTCCTCCGCCGCCCGCTTCTCATACTCCGCAAGCACCGCCGGTTCCGGGTCAACGATCAGTTCGCCCTGAAAACCATCCACGATCGCCGGTCTGCCGTCAATATCATCATCATAGTCAATGCCGATCAATGCCGGTACATTCATGGTTCCGGCCAGAATCGCCGTATGAGAATTGGACGAACCATAGCGGGTCACAAAAGAGCGCACATTACGCTTATCGATTTGCACTGTCTCACTGGGAGACAGATCCTCCGCCACGATAATGGTCGGTACGTCCGCGTGGACTTCTTCCTGATCCTTCTCTGCCAGTACCGAAAGCAGTCTCTTTGAAACGTCCCTGACATCCGACGCACGTTCCTTCATATAAGCGTCTTGCATCCCGGCAAACATCCCGGCAAAATGATCCGCCGTAACGGCAACCGCATATTCCGCGTTGACCCGCCGCGTGCGGATGGTATTTTGGATAAACATCTGATAGTCCTGATCCCGCATCATCATCCGATGCCCCTCAAAGATTGCCGCACCGCTCTTTCCCACTTCAGGCACCGCCTTATCATACAATGCTTTCAGTTGTTTCTCTGTCTCTTCTACGGCCTTTAGAACTCTTGCAATCTCCTGCTCCGTATCCTCGATGTGGTTTTTGAACACTCTTCTCTCTTCTTTTTTAATCATCCGGACCTGTCCGACTGCAATTCCATGGAAAACCGCTTTCCCGCTGTATACCTTCATGGCGTCACCCCGCTTCTCTTTCTTATTATACTGCAAAAAGCTGTATCTCTCAACCGGATTTCCTCTGCGTATCCGGTTTTATAACACGGATCTTACTTTCCCGTGAACAAAAAGAAGCTGCTGCTCCGGTAACACAGCAAGTCTACCTTTGCAACAGCTCTCATCTCAGTTAATCATCCCGTCTCATACAATGGCTTAGTAATATGGCCTACTGCACATACATATTCGTGTATCCCATCAGGCTCTCATCCACTTCTCCGGCGCATTCTCTGCCCTGCCGGATCGCTTTCACCACAAGAGACTGTCCGGTATGCATATCACCTGCGGTAAAGACCCTGTCCACGCTGGTGGCAAATCTGCCGCTCTCCGTCTGCACGTTCGTCCTGCCGTCCAACTCCACTTTAAAGGCATCGGTGATATACTTCTGGCTTCCTAAAAATCCTGCGGCAATCAGCACGATCTGCGCGTCAAGCACCCTCTCGCTGCCCGCCGCCTCTTTCATGTTCATCCGTCCGGTCTTCGCATCCTTTTCCCATGTCAGGGAAACGATCTTCACCGCTTTCAGATTACCGCTTTTATCCTTGATAAACTCCTTGACCGTGGACTCATAGATGCGGGGATCGTGTCCATAGACCGCGATCGCCTCCTCCTGACCGTAGTCGGTCTTGCACACCTTGGGCCACTGCGGCCACGGATTACTGTCTGCGCGCCTGTCAGGCGCCTTGGGCATCATCTCGATCTGGGTCACAGATTTCGCCCCGTGACGGATGGCCGTTCCCACACAGTCGTTGCCGGTATCGCCGCCGCCGATGATCACCACGTCCTTCCCCTTCGTGTCCACATACAGTTTATCCTGAAAATCCGAATCCAGGAGACTCTTCGTGTTCCGGGTCAGGAAATCCACCGCAAAATAGATCCCTTTGGCGTCTCTGCCGGGCGCATTGATATCTCTTGGCTGGGAAGAACCGCAGCACAACACGACGCGGTCATAATCCTTCATGAGTTTCTCCGCTTTCATGTCCTTACCGATATCCGTTCCCGTCACAAAGGTGACACCCTCCGCCTCCATCACCTTGATCTTTCGGTCGATGATATGTTTTTCCAGTTTCATGTTCGGTATACCGTACATTAATAACCCGCCGATCCTGTCGGAACGCTCATAGACGGTCACCATATGTCCACGCTTGTTCAACTGGTCTGCCACCGCCAGACCGGACGGACCGCTGCCCACCACTGCCACCGTCTTTCCGGTCCGCACTTTGGGCGGTTTCGGCGCCGCATAACCCATCTCGTAGGCATTTTCGATGATGGCGTACTCGTTCTCCTTCGTGGACACGGGCTCGTCGTTCAGCCCGCAGGTACACGCCGCCTCACAAAGCGCCGGACATACTCTCGATGTAAACTCCGGAAAATTATTCGTCTTGTGCAGGCGCAGATATGCCTGTTCCCAATTGCCCGTGTACACCAGATCGTTCCACTCCGGCACCAGATTGTGCAGCGGACAGCCGGAAGTCATCCCGCACAGCGTCATGCCCGACTGACAGAACGGCACGCCGCAGTCCATACACCGCGCCCCCTGTAACCGCTGCTCCTCCATGGGCAGATGCTCATGAAACTCATTGAAATTTTTAATGCGCTGTTTCGGACTCACGTCCTTAGAAACCTTGCGCTCATAATCCATAAATCCTGTCGGTTTTCCCATGATTCTTCCTCCATTCACCCTTTTTTCGCAGCGTAGAACGCCTCGATCTGCGCCTGTTCCGCACTTAAGCCTTTCTCTTCCATCTGCACGATCAGTTTCAGCATTTTCTCATAATCGTGGGGTATGATCTTCTTGAATCTCGGCAGATACTCCCCGAAATGATCCAGTATTTCCTTGCCCTTGACGGAATTGGTATAGGCCACATGCTCCTTGATCATCTCCTTTAATTCAAGCACATCATATTTAGAGGTAATCTCATAGGAAGAAACCATTTCCTTGTTGGTCTTCGTATACAGGTCGTTATTCTCATCCAGCACATAGGCGATCCCGCCGCTCATGCCGGCGGCAAAGTTCTTGCCCACCGTTCCGAGCACCGCCACACGCCCGCCGGTCATATACTCACAGCCGTGGTCGCCCACGCCCTCCACGACCGCAAGGGCGCCGGAGTTACGCACGCAGAAACGCTCCCCTGCCACACCATTGATAAACGCCTTGCCGGACGTAGCGCCGTAGAGCGCCACATTACCGATAATAATATTCTCGTCCTGCTTAAACTTCGTTCCCTTCGGCGGATATACGATAAGCTTGCCGCCGGAAAGACCCTTGCCGAAGTAATCGTTGGAATCACCCACAAGTTCCAGTGTCAGGCCTTTCGGAATAAAAGCGCCGAAGCTCTGACCGCCGGACCCGTTACAGAGAATACGGTAGGTATCTTCTTCCAGCGTATCCCCGAATCTTCTTGTGATCTCAGAACCGAAGATCGTGCCGAAGGTACGGTCTGTGTTGCTCACGTCTACCGCAAGGCTCCTCTTCTGCCCCGCTTCAAGCGCTCTGGAGAGCTGCTTTAACAATACCTTCTCGTCCAATGTCTTCTCCAGGCCGAAATCGTACACCTGTTTCGGATCAAAAATACATTTCTCCTTGCTTCCCTCGTAGGGATTTTGCAGAATCAGGCTTAAATCCACCTGTCTCTGACGGGCATTCAAATTTTCTTTGATCCGCAGAAGATCTGTCCGCCCCACCAGTTCATCCACCGTGCGCACGCCCAGCTTCGCCATATATTCCCGCAGTTCCTGCGCGATGAACCGCATGAAATTCTCCACATACTCCGGTTTGCCCGTAAAACGTTTGCGCAGTTCCGGATTCTGTGTCGCCACGCCCACCGGACAGGTGTCCAGATTACATACGCGCATCATCACGCACCCCATGGTCACAAGCGGCGCCGTTGCAAAACCGAACTCCTCTGCGCCGAGAATCGCGGCAATCGCCACATCACGGCCGCTCATCAGCTTGCCGTCGGTCTCGATACGGACTTTGTTCCGCAGCCCGTTCTGAATCAGCGTCTGGTGCGTCTCCGCCAGTCCCAGTTCCCAGGGCAGTCCCGCATTGTGAATGGAATTGCGGGGTGCGGCGCCGGTACCGCCGTCGTAGCCGGATACGAGAATGACCTGTGCACCCGCCTTGGCAACGCCTGCCGCCACCGTACCTACGCCTGCTTCCGATACCAGTTTTACGGAGATTCGCGCCCTCGTATTGGCATTTTTCAAGTCATAGATCAGCTGCGCCAGATCTTCTATGGAGTATATGTCATGGTGCGGCGGCGGTGAGATCAGGCCTACGCCCGGTGTCGAATGCCTCGTCTTTGCAATCCACGGATAAACCTTGCCGCCGGGCAGATGCCCGCCCTCACCGGGTTTCGCTCCCTGTGCCATCTTGATCTGGATCTCCTGCGCGCTGTTTAAATATTTACTGGTCACACCAAACCGTCCCGATGCCACCTGTTTGATCGCAGAACAGCGGTTTAAACCGTCCACGCCCACGTTCAGTCTGTCATCGTCCTCGCCGCCTTCCCCGGAGTTGGATTTGCCGTGCAGTCTGTTCATAGCAATCGCCATCGTCTCGTGCGCCTCCTTGGAAATGGAACCATAGGACATAGCGCCCGTCTTGAATCTTGTGACAATCGTGTCAACTGCCTCTACTTCCTCGATTGGCACGGGATTCTTCGCATAATTGAAGTCCATAAGTCCCCGTAGATTCTTGATGCTCTCCTCATGATTGACCGCTGCGGTATACTGCTTGAAGATCCCGTAATCTCCTCGTCTTGTTGACTCCTGGAGTAAATGGATCGTTTCCGGGTTATACAGATGTTCGTCCGCGCCACTGCGCATCTGGTGATGTCCCGGGTTATCCAGCGTCAGATCCGTAGATAGACCAAGCGGGTCAAAAGCCATGGAGTGCAAGGTATCCGCTTCTTTTTCAATGTCCTTTAAGGTTATGCCGCCCACACGGCACACGGTATTGGTAAAATACTTATTGATCACGTCCCTGTCGATGCCGATCGCCTCAAAAATCTTGGAACCCTGATAGGACTGGATCGTGGAAATCCCCATCTTGGAAGCGATCTTCACGATGCCGTGCAGCACTGCGTCGTTGTAGTCGTTCACCGCCGCATAGTAATCTTTATCCAGCATATGATTATCGATCAGTTCCTTGATGCTCTCCTGCGCCAGATAAGGATTGACTGCCGAAGCACCGAACCCCAGGAGCGTCGCAAAGTGGTGCACCTCGCGTGGCTCCGCAGACTCTAAGATAATGTCCACACTGGTTCTCTTCTTCGTGTTGACCAGATGCTGCTGCAGTGCCGACACCGCCAGAAGCGAAGGAATCGCCACCCTGTTCTCGTCCACGCCGCGGTCCGACAGGATCAGGATGTTCGCGCCTTCCCGGTAGGCCCTGTCCACCTCCACGAACAATCTGTCAATGGCCTTCTCCAGACTGGTCGTCTTGTAATAAGTGATGGGAATTACTTCCACCTTAAAGCCCTCTGACTTCATATTCTTTATTTTCAACAGATCCGTATTGGTCAGGATCGGGTTGTGCACTTTGAGCATATTGCAGTTCTCCGGCACTTCCTCCAGCAGATTGCCGTCCCTGCCCAGATAGACAGTCGTGGAAGTCACCACTTCCTCACGGATCGCGTCGATCGGCGGATTGGTCACCTGTGCAAAGAGCTGCTTGAAGTAATGGAACAGCGGATGGTGCGCTCTGGACAGCACCGGAATCGGCGTATCCACGCCCATTGCCGCAATCGCCTCCGCACCGTTTCTCGCCATCGGCAGGATACTCATCTTCAATTCTTCGTATGTATATCCGAAAGCCTTCTGCATACGCTGTCTTTCTTCCCCTGTATATTCCGGCACTCGCCGGTTCGGAATCTTCAGGTCCTTCAGCGCTACCAGCTTGTTGTCCAGCCACTCGCCGTAGGGCTGCGCCGATGCATAACGTTCTTTCAACTCATCATCATCGATGACCCTCCCCTGTACCGTATCCACGAGCAGCATCTTGCCCGGATGCAGCCTCTCTTTTACCAGGATCCTGGACGGATCGATATTCAGTACCCCCACTTCCGAGGACAAAATCAGCGTATCGTCATCCGTGATCATATAGCGCGAAGGCCGTAGACCGTTCCGGTCAAGCACCGCTCCCATCATATCTCCGTCGGAGAAAAGGATCGATGCCGGTCCGTCCCATGGCTCCATCATGGTCGCATAATATTGATAGAAGTCCTTTTTCTTCTGGGACATCGTCTTATTGTTCTCCCACGGCTCCGGAATCGTGATCATCACCGCAAGCGGGAGCGGCATACCGCTCATCACAAGGAACTCCAGCGTGTTATCCAGCATCGCGGAATCGGAACCGGATGCATTGATCGCCGGCAGCACCTTGTGCATCTGCCCTTCCAGATGCTCGGATTCCATGTTTTCCTCACGCGCCTGCATCTTATCCGCATTGCCGCGGATCGTGTTGATCTCGCCGTTATGTACAATAAACCGGTTCGGATGAGCCCGCTCCCAGCTCGGATTCGTGTTCGTGGAGAATCTCGAATGCACCATGGCAATTGCGGACTCGTAATCCTTATCCTGCAGATCAGCGAAAAAGGTTCTCAGCTGTCCCACCAGAAACATTCCTTTATATACGATCGTCCTGCTGGACAGACTGACCACATAAGTCACATCCGTGGATTGCTCGAACGTTCTGCGCAGTATGTACAGTTTCCGGTCAAAATCAAGTCCTTTCGCCACATTCGCCGGTTTCTTGATAAACGCCTGCATGATACAAGGCATACATTCTACCGCCTTGTGCCCCAGCACGGAAGGCACTGTCGGCACCACACGCCATCCTAAGAAAGGCAGCCCCTCTTTCTCGGCGATGATCTCAAACATCTTCTTCGCCTGATTCCGCTGCAGTTCATCCTGCGGGAAAAAGAACATGCCGACACCGTACTCACGCTCCCCGCCGATGGCAAAGCCGAGTTCCTTCGTCACTTTCTGCATGAATTTGTGCGGCATCTGCGTCAGGATACCGACGCCGTCACCGGTCTTGCCCTCCGCATCCTTTCCTGCCCTGTGCTCCAGATTTTCCACGATCTTAAGCGCATTCTCGACGATAACACGGCTCTTTACTCCCTTGATGCTCACGCAGGCGCCGATCCCGCAGTTGTCATGTTCAAATTCCATACGGTGAAGCGGCGCTTCCGGAACTGTCCTTTTCACATCAAACATAGTCCTTCTCTCCTTTTTCAGATATATCCCTTACGTGATTAAAGTGTCAAAAGGTGCTTCGCAAATCTTGCTCTGGCATATTGCACAAAATGCTCTCACAGTTGTCCTGCACAGGAGACTGAGATTTTCTTAATATTCCGTTCAACAACCAGAAATTTCATGGGACGTGCTTATTACCCTAACGGGTAATAAGCCTATGTCCCGAAAAGCCCGAAATGAGCCTGGACGGCGAATAGAGGGCGGTTACGTCTGCTCCCATTATCGTATCGGAATATTTAGAAAATCCATTCGACGGATCCGACACAAGAGGGCAATTTGTGCAATATGCCTTTTCATTTTGTAAAATGCACCTTTTGACACCCTAATCTATAAATAAAAAAAAGATCGCAAAGGAAACACATTACGCTCCTTTGCGACCTGCATGTTAAATATACAACAGTTTCTGCCGCCTGTAAACAAAAACTTTTTATTAAATTGTCAGATTATTTGATAATTCAATATTTTAATAATTATATGTGCATTCAATTTATTGTATTGTTTTCTTGTCTCACACTTTTCTTGTGGCATACTGCCCTCGTCCCACCTTCTGCTGTTACATTCTACTGTTGTATATCGTGGCTCGCGGAAAATCCTACGGTCTATTGCAACGTAAACTCCATAACCACCGGATCGTGATCCGAATACTGATATCCCAGATCCATATGCTGATAATTCGTCACCAGCACATTTTCCGACACGATAAAGCCGTCCAGCGTAATGGTAAACGTTTGGCCTTCCTGATAAGGCTCCTCCGCGCTTCTGCAGGAATTGTGTGCAATCTGCTCCACACCTTTCGCATAACTTATCGCCATGTCAAACCCCTCCGGAAGCGTTTCCCGCGGAAACATGTGCGCCCACTCCGGCGCATCCGCCGGCGATTCCGCCTTCATATTATGGTTATAATCCCCGCCGCAGATCACATAATTGCCCGCCGCATAATCCGCCGTCATATCTGCGTAGAGCATGGCAAGCTGTCCTTCCCTGACCGCATCGCTGCTGCCGTAAGCCGCCAGATGCACGTTATACAGACACAGGAACTGTCCGTCCTGCACGGGAATCCGCGAAATCGAATAGCATCTGTCCAGATCCATAAATTTGGTGAGCGACTCCGAGATCGGCAGGCTTCTGCGCACCGCCTCACTGATCTGCCCCTTCGAATAAGTCACCAGCCCTGCCACGTTCGTACCGTGTGGCTCCCATGGCGGGAAAAACAGATAAGGCGAATCATAATTCTGTGCAAAATGATATTCATACCCCGTAATAAACTGATTCAGAATCTCCAGTTCGTCCACATGATAGCTTCTCGTTCCGTCCCGGTCAACCTCCTGCAGCATTATGAAATCCGGGTTCTCCCCGCTCACCATCGTCCCCGCCGCTGAGACTGTGGCAAGCACACTCTCCTTATCTTTCGCCCATGATGATTTCCCGCCGTCCATAAAGAAGCTGAACTCCGGCATGTACGCGCCAAACCCGATATTGTATGTCATGATCCGGTAAGGCTCGCCTGTTCTGACCTCAAAATTCTCGTCAAAACTGTCTCCGCTCCTATTGACTTCAAGAGTCAAATTGTCCGGAAGACGATGAAATCCGAGAAACAGATAGCCGGCATACACACCGAGCACCCCAACGATTACCACCAGGAAAATAATAATTCCTTTTACTGCCTTTTTCACTTTTTCCTCCATTCCGAAGCGTTTTACAAATCAATCCTCATCCCGCAGTGAATCTGTATCAGCCTATCGCCCATAACCGGTTTCATCAGGTCAATCGCCTGCTGCCCTGTGCAGTGGCCGGTATAATAGACTGCGCCGGTTCTTTTTAATTCCTCAGCCGTCTTTCGTATGATCTCCTCTTCCTCTTCCGTGTAAGCCGTCTTTTTCATCATATGAAAACCACTGATGACCACGTCGGGCATACCGCCGTATATTTCCCCGTATCTGTCCAGAATATTGAGGATTCCGTTGTGCGCGCAGCCGGAAACGAGCAGCTTCTTCTCACCGTGTATGACAAGACACTGTTCATGGGCGAAATCATCCTGCACATCCTGGCCGTCCACCCGTCTGGTCAGGTCGAGGTTACTCCCGGGACGGAATCTATTGCCGGTAAATCCCGTAAAAATCGAAATATTTCCTGTTATCTTCAAATCGCCTGTCAGGAGCACGACCTTCGGAAACTGTCTGATCGCCGGATCTACGCCGATATAGCGCTCTCCGTGATAATATTCGCCCAGCGCCGCGCGCTGCATATAGATGACGGCCTCCTCGTTCATCTCACGAAAGGCAGGTATGCCGCCGGCATGATCGTAATGTCCATGGCTGAGCACGACAAAATCAGCCGCAGACAAATCCACACCCAGCTTTGCCGCATTCGATATCGTCTTGTCACTTGCCCCTGTATCCGCCAGAATCTTATATCCCGCCGCCTCTATGTACAGACTCAGCCCGTGCTCGTATGCACATGCCGCGTCGCCGCAGGTATCTTCCATCAAAACAGTGATTCTCATTGCACCTTTCCTCTACAGTATAGATTCGTTAATATTATGATACTCGTAAATCTTCTCTAACGCAATGATTAAGCTTCCCCGTGATATATTCTCTCTACCAATATAATACCGCCCCCGGAAAGCACAAGCAGCGCCGCGCACACGGGAACCGTAAAGAACAATCCCTGCAACGCCGCACTCTGCGCGACCGCATACACAGTCAAATTCGCAGCCGCGTGGAACAGACAGGGCGTAAAGAAGCTGTGCGTCCGTTCATACAGATATGCCATCAGGATACCCATACAGCCGCCGTAGACCCCCTGCACCGGATTGCCGTGATAGATGCCGAACAGCACGCCCGATGCAATCACCGCCGCTGCATGCGGCATATAACATCTCATGCGGTTGTAAACCAGCCCGCGGAAGACAATCTCCTCCGTGATCGGAGAAACCAATGCGTATAAGAGTATGCCAATCCCGAATGCGACGCCGTACTGCCGGTCCGCCACTTCCTGATAGGACGCAGACTGCCCGACCAAACCAGTCAAAGTAATCAGAACATTGAGTCCGAGAGAGGACGAGACTGCCAATATGACGGTAAGACCGATCGTCCGTCCAGTATCGACTGCCGCTTCTGCCCGATGCCCCGCCAGCTCCCGGCGCAGCATCGGTAAAAACGGCAGTACGCTGATTAGCATGGATAACCCGCTGACTATTCCGGTCACCGTATCCGCATGTTCCGTCAGATCAGCCAGATACGCTGCTCCAAGCCCTTCCGCAGCCGCCCGACACAGGGACAGCAATAGAACAAACACCGCACTGTGCAGAATATAGTAGAACAGAAACGGTTTCAGAATCTCCCATGTTTTATGAAATGTCTGCTTATACTTCATTGTCTCTCCATCACCTTATGATCTTATCATGTTATCCACATTGACCGTCGTTACTGCTTCTATCACATATCCTTTTCGTAACAATTCAGCCGCCCTGCTTCGCCATAGCCCTTGATTACAGCGTCCGGAAGTTACACATCCCGGACGCTTCCTATACTTCTATTCTTTCTTACTTCTACTCTTTCTTACCAGCGTGAAAATATAACACCCGCAAGCGGCGACAGAACCATCATAATCACGGAAAATGTAAATGATTCCATGGAAAGCAGCGTCGCCCTCTGCTCGGACGGAAAACGGTTCTGCAGGATCGCTCTCGCCCCGGCGATCCAACCCATTTCCATCATAAACAAGCCAAAACCGAGCGCCCAGTTCGGCATACCCGCCTCCGGCAGCTTCGCCTGCAGGAAAAATAACAGCAGAATATCCACCGCCCGACAAACGAATTGCAAAACATCAAAAGGACTGCCCGCTTCGCACCTTTCAGGAAGGACAGACTCTCTGCAAAACAGGTTACGAGCTCCTTTCCAATCGCCGCAAACACGTGCTGCGCCCTGTCTTCCCCGCCATGCTGCATATGCTCCTCATATAATGACATAAGCACGCCGATCTGTATCAGGCACATGCACACATCCGCGCTGTACGCAATCCGGTGCCCGATAAAAAGCGCAACCCCGGAGCCCGATGCGAAATTATAGCTGACCGCCTGAAATGCGAGCGACGCGCACACCATGAACAGATTGCCGGAGAAAATCATGATGACATTGCCAACCAGCCGGATAAGGCTGCTGACGATCAGCATATTTTTTCTCCCAAATACATCGGCAAGCACGCCTGATGGAATCTCAAAAATCAGACTCGTAATATGGAAAATGGTCTCCGCTAACCCGATCTCCACCAGACTGTATCCTCTCGCCGCAAGAATCGCCACCCATGCACCCGTCAGGGACAGATTTCCCAGCACGGACGACAGGTATAACCTGGATATTTGTTTCTTAATATTTAATTTTAACATAATAAAATCTCCTTAACAAATTGAGTTTCATCCAATTACCGGATTTGCTGTGCAAACCCGGACTGGACTTGTTCCATAATCGTTAAGGAGATAATGCGCCAGTTTTGTAAGATTCTTTGCTGTATCACCGCCATCCGGCGAAATATCCGCTATCCATGTAACAGCGTAAGTTGATCCGTTTCATGGCAAATCTTCCTGAAAAAAGGCACACTATCCCCGTCAAGGAGAAAAATCGAACCTTTTTGCAGTTGCAGATTTATCATTTTCCAGATCATAGTCTAACCTCTCACAAATTATCTATGTTCTATACTAACACGGAATGCTGCATCGGGCAACCACCCAAATTACCTTTTACAATTCAACCATAGCCGGTAAAACGGGCGGCTCGTTCCTGCATGAATGCGTACATCTTCCTGCAACAAGCTCTACTCTTACTGCAGGAACGTTCTCTCGTCCATGCACTCATATCCGATCCCGTCTTCTTCCGCCACCGTAATCCTGATATTCCCCGTGCTGTTCTTTGCGGCAAGTTCGTTCAGCTGCTTTATCATATCGCTTTTGTCCATCTTCAGAAGTTCCTCAATGTCCGTCTGTTCCCAGAAGTCCTCTATGTCGTCCAGCATACCACCGACTGCACGGTCTCTCTCTCCTACCGTCACTTTTTTCTGATCACTGACGTGATAGCTGAAGGAATAAAACATCTGGCACCACGTATACTGCGGCGCTCCTGCTCCTGGATCTTTCGTCAGCGTATCCCCGATGCTGACATCCTCCGCTTCCGCCGCCGATTTTCCGTTATACAAGCTTCTGATCATCATTGCGTTCTCCAGACCGGACAGCCTGATCGTGCGGGTGACAAACGCTTTATCCTCTTCCGACAGGTTCACCCGGAAATCGTCCCAGATTCTGTCGCATTCGATCCGGTCGTAACTATCGTTATGCACATTTGCCCAATCAAGCAGCGCACTGTCAAAATCCGCCAGAGACATCTTATCATAGTTCTTTTTCAGGGAAAGGATCAGATCGTAGTCCTCTCTCGTACCAGGCAGATATTCTCTGACTTCTTCACTGACATCACGCAGACTTGCTGTTGACTGCCTGCGTCTTAAGTTCCATTCTTCCTGCTCTTCTCCTGATGCAGCCCGCAGTCCCGTCAGATTTCCCTGCTCATCATAGACCGCGTACACTTCTATGGCATCCTTTGTATACGTCGAGATACCGGTATGCGCTGAGACAAAAATACCTTGCTGTTCATCTATGATTCCACGCACTTCCCTGCCTTCAAAATACATCTTAAATTCTTCCGCCTGCGCGTCTTCATAGGTAAGCCCAAACGGCAGATACGGCTGCAATACCGCCGCTAACTCTTCCTGCATTTCCGCCTGAATTGTTTCGTGTAATGCCTGCTCGTCTGCCCTCAGACTTTGTTCCCATTCTTCCGGGCTCTGATAATATCCGCCATCCGTATAGGAAGGATCAATCGGCTGATAAAACCAATCGTCCACGTCCACCCGGAGTGCCTCCGTGCTAAGCTCCGCCGTCAGCTCATACAGCCTGCTTTCGATCTCATTATACATCCGGGTCTCGTCCGCCAGCATCTCCTCCGTATAATCGAGCATCATATTGGAAATCCGGTCCGCCATTTCCAGACGGACCGACGTATAATCGCCCACCGTCAATGCATCGGCGTCCAGTATGGTAAGCTTCATCACATATTCCAGCACCGCCATATCATACACCGTATTTTCCTGCAACGGCGCATCGGACCCGCTTACCGAAACCGCTCCGCCAAACTCCCGCTCCTGCCATCTTTCCGCAGTCAGCGGCTCCAGCACGTTGAATAGGAAATCTGCCATATCATCCGTGTTGCGCGCCTCATACATCGCTTCATCGTGTTCCACACGATCCAGCAGTTCTCTGTACGCCGCCGTATCCGTCAACGTCCAGATCTTATCCTGAAACGCTGATACCGTCATCTCTTCGTAACCGTTAAACTGCAGGGCATAAAGCATATCCCGCTCCTGATCAGTCACCTTCTCCTGTTCCCTGTCTTCCTGTACACGTTCTTCCCGTACACGTATACGTTCTTCTCGTTTCCCTGCTGACGAAGTGGCAAACGCCGTCGTCACGCCGAGCACCATTCCCGCTGCAAAAATAACCGCTCCTATTGAAATCTTCTTTATCTTCATAATCGCACGCACCCTCTCTTCTATCGCATTCTGGCTGAAATTACTGCCAAACGGCACAAGTCCGCTTCGCTTTGACTCCATGGCAATCAGCATATTCGCGTAAGCCGATTTATCATCGACACCGCACCTACGCACGACACTCTCATCACAGGCAAGCTCAATATCCCGGTTCATTAGGAAATACATCATCCACACCGCGGGATTGAACCAGTGTACGCAGAGTGCGACGGCAGCAAACAGCTTCCATACATTGTCACCATAACAGATATGTGTATACTCATGCCAGAGCACATACGTAAGCTGCTCCCGATTCTCCCATGCCGTTTTCTTCGGCAGGAGAATTACCGGATGAATGACTCTATAAGTCAATGGTGCGTCAATCCGGTCGGAAACTCTGACGGTAACGGCAGGACGCCGCTGCTGCCCTCCTCTCCCGAGCCGGGACAAAATGCCGTTTTCACACCCGAACCTGCGCCGCTCTTCCAGCCACTGCTCCACATACGCATCAGAAACAGGCAGTGACATGCTAAACTCGACACGACATCTTACATAAGCTATGGCAAAGTAAACTGCGCATAGTACTGCACCGATTCCGTAGAATATCCATAACAAATGGTAGTTTGCATGATTAACCATACCGGTTAATTTGTCTGCTATTCCTCTGAACAGCGCTGCCGGTGCCTGTATCTCCCCGCCACCGTACTGCCACCGTGCCACTTGTCCCGTCCCGTCGGCACTATCTGCAGCCGATGACCGAATCGTACTGCTGCCCATATTTTCCCCGGGTTGTTTTCCTGTCCGGTCAACGGCGCCAGCCTGATGCGCAAGCTCTGTATCTGCTTCGACGGTTATCCCCGCAGCCGTCCGATTTCGCACCAGATCCGCCACATCATAGCCGATCAGTGAATAGACACTGTACGCAGACGAAATCTCAAATGGAATAAGCAGTCTGGCTAATACAACGCACCACAATACGATAAACGTCCGCTTTGGGACATGATTGACCAGAACAGTTCTGATCAGCACTACGACGGCAATCATGACCGCCCCGTACAAACTCATCTGCAATACTCCCATAATCCGCCTCCTACTCCAGCCCGTCGACGATCTGCTTCAGCTTCTCAATCTGCTCCGCTGACAGCTTCTTTCTGCCGAGTAACGAAGCAAACAGCTTATCCGCAGAACCGTCATAGACTTTATTGATCAGTTCGGTCGTCTCCGCCTCCTGCACAGCTTCCTTCGATATGAGCGCATGACACATGAAATTCGGCTCCGATCGCTCGATTGCGCCTTTTTTGATACAACGCTTGATCAGGGTGTACGTCGTATTTTTATTCCAGCCCAACTCCTTCGTCAAAGCGTCCGCGATCTGTTTCGCCGGGACGTCTCCCTCGTTCCAGAGAATCCCCATGACTTTTAATTCCGAATCGAATAATTTAGTGATCTCCTGTTCCATCCTGTTTTCCCGCCCTTCCGTATCGTACGTCAAGCTGACTTATCCGTTCGTCTTGTCGACGCTGTCTCTGACTGTCGCGGATACCCTTTCCGCTTTTCTCATGATCATTTACTCAGGCATCATTTCCGCAAAAGTATAAGACTGCAGTAGTCTGCTTGTTAATTACAGACTACTACAGTCTTATCGTGTTGTCAATATGATTTGTGCTATAAATTTGAAGGACTATATATTTTTCTTACCGTAGCAGCGCCCGCTCCAGTTCCTCCACCGTCTCTACGATCACATCCGCGCCCGCCGCTTCCAGTTCTCCTGCCGCGGCATACCCGTAGGCCACGCCGATGGAGACGATATGGTGCGCTTTAGCCCCTGTGATATCATACTTCCTGTCGCCCACCATCACGATATCATGCCGTGGCGGCGCGCACGCACCCGCCGGCTCTGTGCGGTCTGAACCGGTACGCTCCCGATCCTGCCTCGTACTTACAGATTTCTCCATGCCTGTGCCACCGGCGATCCCGTATCCACGGGCTTCTTCCTCGCCGCTACCGTCACGCAGAAGCTGCCGCAGAGCCTCCTCCACAACTTCCTCTTTTCTTCCCCGCGTCCCGTCAAGTTCACTTCCCACGATCACGTCAAAAAAAGAAAGAATACCGAAATGCTCCAGAATCCGTGTCACAAAGACAGTCGGCTTGCTGGACGCCACTGCCAGCCGGATACCTGCCTTTTGCAGGCGTGCGAGCATCTGTGCGATCCCGGGATATATTTCATTTTCAAATAAGCCGACCACAGAAAACCGCTCACGGTAATAAGCGATTGCCTGCAATCCCTTCTCCTCGTCAAATCCGTAAAACTCCTGAAAACTGTCCAGAAGCGGCGGTCCGATAAAAGGTTCCAGCTTATCCAGATCCGGCTCTTCGATCCCAAATTTCCGAAGCGCATACTGCACACAGCCTGTGATCCCCGGCTTCGGGTCTGTCAACGTGCCGTCCAAGTCAAATAATATGTAATGGTACATCAGCGTTCTCCTTTCTCACTAGTGAGCGACTCCCGGCTCCATAATCCTGAATGCTACGCGGCTACAGTCAATCTCCGCCATTGCTCCCATCGGAACGACAGTCATTGGTGTTCTATGAACAAAATCAACATTTGATAATACCGGAATATCTTCCCTGCGCGCTTCATACTTCAAAAACTTAACCAGCATATTCTCTTCTTCCTCGCTTAATTGCCCAACGACTATTCCTGCCGCATGTCTAAACATTCCTGCCGCATCTAATGCCCGAAGTTCATGCAGCCCCCCCCCAAATCCTTCCTTGCACAACTCCACTTCCCTGTACTAATCTATAGCCGATATTGGATACCCACTTAATTTCATCCTTGCCAACATTTCGCCATTCAATATTTGTGTATTCTGAACAAGCTGGCACCTCACCAATTATATTCAGTAGAAAATAAACATTTTGTTATTGCTTCTTTTGTGTAATTATCTAATGCCACGGGTTGGGCGATCGGCGTTAATAAATTAGGACCATAGTAAGCTCTGATGCCGGCTTTTGCAAATACCGCCATCCATGAAGTGATATCTGAATATCCCATAAATACCTTGGGATTATTTTTATTACATTTATGTCTATGTATGGAAGCACTCTGTAAGAATCATCACCACCCATCATACAAATAATTCCATTTATCTCTTGATCCTGCATCGCCCACATGAAATCTTCGGCTCTCGCCTCCGGATGTTCATATAAAAAAGCACTTCCCGCTAATGCGTTCGGTGTCGGGATAACATGAACGCCCCATATTTCCTCCAATCGCCTTTTGCCTGCTTCATATCTATAAAGCATGTCCTCATCGCCTGCTCTACCACCGGAAATAGAGATCAATGCAATCGTATCACCCCTTTTTAACACTTTAGGCACCTCTAATTTATACATAATTCTTCTCCTTCGATGTCTATTTTACGAACATCCAAGCTCGAAAAAGTTTTGCATTGTCCTGATTTGTTTGTTTTTTCTAATTACCAGACTTCCAGTTTCGGTTTTTCACAAAATATAAGGCATAACCACCGCCACGCCCCATATTTCTTATCACTCCGGCGACTTCTCAACAGAAATGCGCCAATTCCCTTGCCCCGCCGATATCACCTAAATTAAGCTGCATACAACTCTATTCCTTCTTTCTTAATATTATAATAAAACGGATATGCTCTAAGCCATTTGTTAAAATGCTCCAGATTCTTGACGATCGGCATAATCATTATGTCATTATCAAAATTATATTCAAACGCTACATCAGACAAAACACGCCCCTTATCTCTGATTTCCTGCTCCTCCATATCAACCAGTATCATGATATCAATATCTGAATCTGCTCTGAAATCACCGCGTGCATAAGAACCATATAAAATGATCGTTTTTAAACTGCTTCCAAATAATCCATGTACTTCATTAACATATTTTCTCAGTATATCCTCCGATCTTTCAGGCATGAAAATTCTCCTTCTCCTGTACTCTTTTTCAGTATATCCATTCCCATAATCAAAATCAACACGCATCCCGTCATTCTGATGTGCATAAGGATTGACCTCATCCGGTGTATCCCCCTCATACAAGACAGGATATATCCCCGCACCATGCGCGCCGATCACGTCATGCCTGATGCTGTCGCCGCAGTACCAGACCTGCTCCGCCGCGAGTCCACTCGATTTCCTCCAGCTCCGCATAAGAGATACGGAATCGAAGTCCTAAAGATTCATAGACAAGCCGCATAAACTGCAGTTCATGAATCTCTATGCCATTGTCCCTCTGCTCCTGAAACTGCGCAAACATTCTCTGCACTTCCGCATAGATCTGCACTGCCGTAAGATTCTGCGGATTACTGACAATATACGGATAAGCCGTCTCCTCACATCACTTCGCATCAAAACCCGGCTCATAGAGCAGCGTATGTCCATAGTCAAAAATAATCATCTCCGGTTTTTTCATGATTTCCTCCATTCCGAAATCCATCAGCCTTATTTCTCAAATTTCTCCCCATTCCGAAGCTTTTTCCTGTTTTGTTCTCAAAGATTTCACCTTCCGCTCCGTGATCCTGTCATCCTCCGTAATCCGGCCGCACAGAATCGGGGAATTGACATCATGCAGACTGCATGTCCGCAAAATCTGTTCTCTGCTGTTATTCGCATAACAGTACAGACAGCCGTTGCGGCAGGTATCGTATGTGCCGACCTCGATGCTCTCGATACAGCCGCACTCCTTCCGCTGGTTCCGGTCCTTGCCTGCCTGCAGTGCATATCCGCTGATCTGCCCGATTAACTCCTGATCAATACAGCAGTTGTGGACGATCCCGCAGGCCGAAAGGTCGATTTGCTCCGCACAGCTTCCGGTCTTCATACCGCAGGCGGACGCTATGTGCGCAAGTTCCCCCGCAAACGCCGTCAGTTCTCTTCCCGTAAGTTCATATGTGTGCAGTGCTGCCATACTCTTTTGATTCCTGGCATATCTGTCCACGAAACTGATCACGCACTTTGCGGTGTATCCCTGTAAGGCTTCCGCAATCTGCCCGAATGCCCTCAGATGATATTGGGGCGTGTACTTTTGTGTAAACAGTATCGGATCGTACCGCCAGATCACTCTTTCCTGTCCGATTCTGCGTGATAATTCCTGAAACACAGGGATCATCCGTTCCCTTTTATGGGGAATATTGCACTCGATATCCCTGCCGTATCCCGTGAGCGTAAACTGGAAATAGAACGGATACGGTGTCAGTTCGTCCAGCCTGGCAAGCATCGGTTCCGGATTCTTCGTCCAGAATACGATGCAGTCCACCAGTTCCGGCGTCAGTGCAATCCGGCTGACCTGATGCGCGTTCATCGGATTGCGCACATACAGATATCCCTCTTTTATTCTGTTGATAAACCAGTCGGAATAATAATTAGGAATATCCGTCCTGCGGCTTACACTCAGTATCATAGTGGGACTCCTTTATACAAACGATCCTACGGCAAACCTCTACTTCTCTTCGACCTAATCTCCATTTTGTCAATATTCTCTTGTTTTGTCAAGAAACAACCCTTTTATTGCTTTTTATTGCTTTTTCATAAAATCTCAGCTATAATGCAATTGTAAAATAATTACATTTTGTAATAATTTTGTTTTTCAAGGGTATATTGTTAATATACGAAAGACAATGTCTGCTAAATACTTTGTTGCAACAACCAGCTTTAGTATGGAGGATCGTATGAAATCCAATACGTATTTATTAAACATGAGCATCTCTGGTATTAAGAATATTCAGGAGGATGTGTGCCTGCATTTTTATAAAAAAACCATTGATAAAAACTTTAATCCGGAAAAGTACAGAATTAAAGCTATTTACGGCGAAAACGGTTCCGGAAAATCAGCTGTCGTAACAGCCGTTAAAATTTTTCAGGATTTAATCCTACAGGACAACTACCTGAGCGAATCAAAGACACAGAACTTTTTGGATGAAATAATTAATAAAAAAGCGCGCTGTTTTCGCTTTAGCTGTGAATTTCTTCTCTGTACTGATAAGCAAAAAATTGTCTATCAGTATGCAATGCAAATTGAAAAAGGAAAAAATAATTTATATGAAATAAAACATGAAATTCTGCAAACAAAACCCGGCCAATATACAAATAATCAATACAGCACCATTTTTGAGGCCGAAAATGGTGAACTGGTATATATTCATTGTTCACCGCAGACCAGAGAAACTGTAGAAAAGAAAATGATCAATCTGCTGTCCAAACATTCCTTTATCCACATATATCTTATAAATTTAAGTGAAGACACTTTATGGAAAGCTGATCCGACCAGCACTGAATTACTACTACATGTTCTATCCGTCACGCTTTTCCAATTGCAGATAACGATATACCTCGGAGAAGAAGACCAGCACGAACTATATTTTCTGCAAAAAAGGCTAAAAGATAACGACTCAGGACCGCAAACGCTTATGGAAGAACTTCTTGGGCTAGGAGACAATCAGAATTTTTTTTCTAACGTCAATGAAAAAAATATTAGCAAAGAATATTTCGAAAAATACAAGGAAAAAGTAAACCGCCTGACTCAATTTATCAGACTCTTCAAAAGCGACCTGGTATCTATCGACATTGATGCCAAAGAAAACGGTGATTATTATGTGTGCGAGTTAAATCTCAACTACGGTGATTATATCATCAATAAAGAATTTGAAAGTACCGGAATCAAAAAACTGATCCGGCTGTTTGATTGTTTTGTCTCTGTAAGCAACGGCGGCATCGTTTTTGTTGACGAAATGGATTCCAATTTGAACGATGTTTATCTTTGCAAATTAATTGAATATTTCATGTATTACGGCAAGGGGCAGCTTTGTTTTACAACGCACAATCTTGACCCGATGAGCATTTTAAAGAAAAATCGCAATTCCATAGATTTCTTATCAAGTGACAACCACTTAGTATCATGGACAGCCCGTGGAAATGCAACACCTGAAAACTGTTATAAGAACGGGATGATAGAGGACTCACCGTTTAATATCGAAGCAATCGACTTCGTAGGGATTCTGGGGGAATAAGATACTATGGCAATTCAATTGATATTATGTATGGAGACTAACAAGAAATCGGCTACCGACGACGTTTATATATTAGAATTGATACGTCATATATATCAGCTCAATAACCAGACTAAAATCAGCCGAATTTATATGGGTACAAAGACAAAATATAAAGCAAAAAATGTTTTGCAGGAAATCAAGGCAAAAACAAAGACCTATATATCCGGAGAGACAAGGGTCATTTACTGCATTGATACCGACGACCATGAGAAAAATGCGGAACACAAAAGAGAACTGATTGAGATCAACCGGTTTTGTCAGCAAAACGGCTATGATCTGGTATGGTTCTGCCATGATGTTGAAGATGTATTCCTTGGCGAAAGAATTGCAGATTCCCGCAAAGTATCGGAAGCAGGCGCCTTCAAACGAAAGGGCCTGATCAAAGAAATTCCCCTGGATAGATTATCCGGCAGTGTTGAAATAGTACATACGAGCAATATATTGAATATACTTGACAAATATTTATCAAGAAAATAGGACATCCTGCACCGCCAAGTTGCAGGTTCTGCTTCACAGGCTCACATAAGTGTATGGATTTCTTATACCATAAAAGCGGCGCAAAGTACATCTCCCGATCTACCTGCACCGCTTTCCATTATTTATCTCATTAATATTCCGTCGGTTCATCCAGACTGACCTGCCGCCTACGCCGTCATAAACATGCCGTAAGCATTTAACGCCTGCTGCATCTGATAGTTGATATTACTTCCGCTGCCTGCATCCGCCATATCCGCCGCGCCCGGACCTGCTGCCGCATCGAGTGTGGTTACCCGCTGTGCTGCCGTCTGTTCGAACTGCGCTGCCGCCGCCCCGGAAGCCGTCTCCTGCGTCGTCTCATCCTCTGCCGCCTGTGTCTCCTGTACCGGTCTCATAACTCTCGCAGCATTGTTCTGTCCGCGCTGCATCTGCATCTCGAACATACTCTGAAAATCAAGTGTCTGCCCCTTCTTGAGCGGGTTCACATTCTTGCTCTCATCGGTAAGCTCACTGTAATCGATCTTCTTATCCAGCACATCGTCAGATATCTTAGACAGTTTATTCATGCTGGCCGAGCTTACATTATTCGGATTATACACATACGCCTGCGCACCGTATGCACTTAACGCGCCGATCATCATACAAGTCTCCATTCTTTCCGTTCTATAAACCAGTCAACTCTTTCTGCCACTATTTTATTACTTCTCTTAAAAATATTCAACCCTGTTTTCAAAAAAACTTCGAGGCGCGTTATTCAATCTCTTCCGCCTCCACGTCCAACGCTTCCGCCTCCTGCTTCATCGCCTTGGCAGTCCGGTAGACCCTTGATACGATCCAGATGTCCGACAGTCCGTCATAGATCAGGAACGTTCCGATCAGCATGACCACCGTGTCAAGCGCTGCAAATGGCTTACAGATCAACAGTATGCCAAACCCTGCCGTAAGCAGCCCCAGGATCAACGCCACCCACCATTTATCGTACTGCCCTTTATACAACGTGACCGCCTGCTGCAAGTCATTGACTCCATGCAGTACGATCACGATGCCGACAATGATCGGAATGATCGCCAGCACCTTATCCGGTTTCATCAGAATCCAGACGCCCACCACAGCCAGCACGATCCCCATGATCAGATTCATCTGTGCATACATGCTGCCGTCCCTCTGTGCAAAAAACACGGCCAGACGCACGCCGCCGCCGATCAGCAGCGCCGCCCCGACAGCGATACAAACGATCTTCATGGACAGATCCGGCCACACGACCAGTACAATCCCCAGCACAACACACAGCAGTGCGGAAATCATAATGTTCGTCTTCAGTCTTTTTAATAAGTTTCCCATACAAATCCCCCTCCCGTCTTTCAGGATACTTTTTGCTGCCTCCGTTGTTTGTACGTCATCTTATTTCATTGATACCGCTTACTTCCGGAATCCCCTCCACGATACAGTCCGCTTCCCGCATCCCGTCTTCTAAACAGCGTCTGGCGCGCCATGCGCACGCCGCCTTATAGCAGCCGTAACCCAGCGCGGCTCCCAGACAATTCAGCATAATATCATCCACATCAAAAGCGCCGAACGCGCTGAACAACTGAAATGTCTCTATGCCGAGCACGAACACAAAAGCATTCAGCATGACCGCCGGAAAGCTTCGTATTCTGTCAGACACAAGCGGAAGCAGGAATCCAAGCGGCACAAAAACCAGAACATTGCCCGCCAGATTCTCCACGCTATTGAGCTTATAGGCATAGTCTATATACATTTTAATTGTTCGAAACGGTGTAAAATTAGCCGTACCCAGTCCCTCCAGTATCACGCTCTTCTGCCATGTATCCACGATAGCCCGGAGTTGTTCAATCGGATACTTAAATATGATAACTTTAATCACAAACAAGATGTAGACAGCAAAAAAGAGTTTCATCCATGCCTTCCACGGGGTTCCTTTTTGCATCACATATTCTCCTTAACACTCATTCTCATATACGGTCACCTGCACCTTCATGATTCCGCTTCGCAAAATCTCATCTTCATTCACGCTATCCTCATGATCCCGCTTCGCGGAATCTCAAATGATCGGGAAGAATGCTGCTTGCAGCAAGTCTGCTTTGCAGACGGTTCTTCCGCGTGAATGGTATTTTCATTCACGCTATCCCCCATGGATTGTCCTGCCCCTCCATGTAGCGCTTACAGCTCATGAGCGAATCCTTCACCACGGTCTCCACATAATTTTTCGTATAAAAGGCCATATGATGGGAGACTGTCACGTTCGGAAAACTTCTTAAGAGAGCAAGTTCCCTATTCTTTAATATATCCGATTTGTGGTCATAATAGTATAGTCCGAACTCATTTTCTACAACATCTAATCCGGCGGCACCGATCTTACCGTCTTCGATCGCCTCGATAAAGGCAGCCGAATCAATTAACGCGCCCCTCGCTGTATTGACAATCACCACGCCGTCCTTCATCTGCGCAATCGTATCGGCACAGATCAGATGATGATTTTCCTCCGTCAGCGGCGTATGCAGCGTGATCACGTCCGCTTCCTTCCAGATCTGCGCAAGCGGCACATAATCGGCATACTGCTTAACCTCTTCTTTTTCATATAAATCATAAGCCAGAATACGGCATCCGAAGCCCGACAGACTCTGTACCACAGTAGCGCCGATCCTTCCCGTGCCAATGACTCCTACAGTCAAATCCTTCAATTCCCTGCCGCTTAAGCCCGCCAGCGTATAGTCCTGCAATGCTGTTCTGCCCAGTATAGCGCCCATCTTACGAATCGACATCAAGATCAGCATAACCGTATAATCCGCGACCCCATGCGGTCCGTAAGGCGCGTTCCCCACTTTGATCCCGCACGCTTTCGCCGCTTCCAGGTCAATATGATCGTAACCGATGGTTCTGGTCGTGATATATTCCACGCCATTCTCATGAAAAGCGCGAACCAGATCCGCGTCAATCTTCGATGTGATCACATCCACACAACGGCTGCCCCTGCACAGCGATACATTGTCCATGTCGGGCGCATCCGCGCACAGCACCAGCTCTATGCCAAGTTCCTCTGCATATTCCATAAAAAGTGCCTTCTCATCAAAAGCCCTGCAATTATAAACCGTAACCTGCATGTTTGTTCCTTCTTTCCCGGTGTTATCCTTAATCTATGTTATCAGTTCTTCCTGCCTTTGATCTTCTTAAGGATCGCCGGCTCCTCCAGCTTGATTCTTGCGGCATCCTCCAGTTCGCGCTCCTGCTCCTCGGCCGACTGCATTTCCTGCTGATACGTCTTCGCCACTTCTCGCTCATAAGCCTCGACAATCACCGTATCCTCCGGACGAATCCTGCGGAATTGATTAAAGCCTGCGGCCAGTATCTCTATGCTCTGTTTCGTAGTGTCGAACACGCCCTCCTCGTACAGATTGACGACGATGATTCCGATCGGCACCGCAAAGATCATACCCGCTACGCCGGCCAGCTTATATCCTATAAATAGCAGAAACAATGTCGGAATCGCATCCATCCCCATGGAATCCCCTACGATCTTGGGCTGGATCATCTGCCGGACAAGCTGACCGACGCACCAGATGATAAGCAGTCCCACCGCCATTTTGTAATCTTTATTCAGTATCTCAATGACCGCCCACGGAATCATGACCGTACCGGTTCCAAACACCGGCAGGAAGTCCAGAAAAGCGATTCCGAGCGCCACCAGGAATGCGTAGCGCACGTGCAGCGCCAGGAGGCCGATCACCAGCAGCACATATACCCAGCACTCGATCTTGAACTGCGCCTTGAAATAACCGCCCACCGCGTTACGGAGGCTCCTGCGAATCAGATTAAAGCGGTATCTTATGGAATCCGGCACATATTTCTTCACCATATCCGACATATAGCTCTTATCCGCCACGAAAAAGTATGCTGACAGAACGCACATAACCACGCCCAGGAAAATATCCGGAAGCTGCTTCGCCACATTTCCCACCGCCTGGAAGGTCGGCGTTCCCGCGCCTTCCATGAAACCGCCGAAGTATTCTCCCAGACTGTCGCCCAGATTATCCAGCGTACTTTGCACATCCGCCGGCAGTCTGCTGTATACGCCCTGCAGATTCCTGCCTACCTGATCAAATTCCGCCATAATACTCTCCCACATCGCCGGCAGTTCATTGACGAAATTGATGCCCTCCCGCACCAGCTTGGAGCCAACGGCATAGACTAACAGGATCACGCCTGCCAGTACCGCGACAATCACAATTACCGATGCACCTTTACGCCTTACCTTCAGCTTTTCCTCGAAAAACCGGACCACCGGCGAAGCGATCAGCGAGATGATCCAGCCAATGATAAAAGGCATAAAGAAAATGATACATCTCGGCAGTAAAAAAATGCACAACAGAAGTATGACCAGTGCAGTCAACAAGTTTAAAATTACTTTCATATAGGTCTTCAGCGATTGCTTCATATGTTTTCCTCACCCAATATTCTGTCCAACAATTCATAGATTTCCTCCCTGCCCTGTTTCGACAGTGCGGAATATGGTATGACAATTGTGTCATCTGCTACGCCAAGCGTGTCACATATAAGTTTCGTCTGTTTTGCCACCTGACTCCGCTTGATCTTATCCAGTTTCGTCGCAATAATAATCGGTTTATACCCTCTGTCAGATATCCAGTCATACATGATCCTGTCGTTCTCCGACGGCGCATGTCTGATATCAACCAGTAAGAATACCGCCCGGATCTGCTTCGACTTATGCAGGTAATCTTCAATCATTTTACCCCACTGCGCCTTCACCTTCTCATTTGCGGTCGCATAGCCGTATCCCGGAAGATCGACGAAATACAGCTGATCATTGATATTATAATAGTTGATCGTCTGGGTCTTGCCAGGCTGAGAGCTGGTACGCGCCAGAGACTTCCGGTTCATCAGCCCGTTGATCAGCGAGGATTTCCCCACGTTACTCTTGCCTGCAAAGGCGATCTCAGGCAGTTTATTGTCCGGCAGCCTGCTCGTGATGCCGCACACCGTCTCTAAATTAACATTCTTGATAACCATATTACTCTCCATTCCGGAGCGCATACTCCGCAACCTGATCCATATGTCCCACCATATGGATCTCCAGACCGTCCGTGATCTCCGCATCCAGTTCTGCAATATCTTTGGCATTCTCCTCCGGCACCAGAACCGTCCTGACTTCCGCCATCCTGGCTGCCAGAATCTTCTCTTTCAATCCGCCGATCGGCAGTACTCTTCCCCTTAGAGTGACTTCACCGGTCATCGCCACATCCGCGCGAACCGGAATCCCTGTCACCGCTGAGAGAATCGCCGTTGCCATGGTGATGCCGGCGGACGGCCCGTCCTTGGGCACGGCGCCTTCCGGGATATGGATATGGAAATCATTCTCTGTATACATCGTCTCGGGAACCTGATAGCGCCTGCTGACCGACCGCACATAACTCATGGCGATCCGCGCCGATTCCTTCATAACATCACCCATCTGACCGGTATAGTCAACTTCTCCCTCACCCGGCATGATATTGACTTCTATCTGCAAAGTGTCGCCGCCCGCACTGGTCCATGCGAGTCCGCGCACGATTCCGACCTCGTCCCTGTCCGCAATCTTATCCTGCATATACTTAGGCTTTCCCAGATACCGTCCCAGGTCACTTCCTGTAACAGTCACACATTCTCCGGCAGCAGCCTGCGCTTCCACGCACCGAGCACCTTCTGCCATCCCGGCACTCTCCTGCGCCGCCTTCTGCCTTGCTTCCAGTATCTGTCTTGCCGCTTTACGGCATACCGTTGCAATCTGACGCTCCAGACCGCGCACGCCCGCCTCTCTCGTATATAAACGTATCATATCACGCAGCGCGTCGTCCGTAAACTCAAGTTTTTCTGCCTCAAGTCCGTTCTTCTCAAGCTGTTTGCGCACAAGATGTTCTCTGGCAATGTGAAACTTCTCATTTGCCGTATAACTGTTTACTTCAATCAGTTCCATACGGTCCAAAAGCGGCTTCGGGATCGTGTCGGTGCTGTTCGCCGTTGCAATAAACAGGACTTCCGACAGATCGATCGGAATCTCCACATAATGATCCCGGAACGCATTGTTCTGCTCACCGTCCAGAACTTCCAGCAGTGCCGCCGCCGGATCTCCCTTATAGTCATTGCTCACTTTATCGATCTCGTCCAGCAGCAACAGGGGATTCTTAACGCCCGCCTGCCTGACGGCGTTCGTGATCCGTCCCGCCATGGCGCCCACATATGTCTTGCGATGTCCACGGATCTCCGCCTCGTCACGGACACCGCCCAGACAGATACGAACATACTTCTTGTCAAGCGCCTCCGCAACGCTCCTCGCCACGGACGTCTTGCCGGTTCCCGGCGGTCCTACCAGACAGACGATCGGACTGCGTCCCTTTCCAGTCAGAATACGTACCGCCAGATACTCCAGTATACGCTCCTTCACCTTCTGCAGTCCGTAGTGCTGTGCATCCAGAATCTCCCCGGCGCGCGACAGGTCTTCGCTGTCCTGCGACGCCTTATCCCACGGCAGTTCCAGCAGCGTTTCAATATATGCCCGCTCTACCACCGCCTCCGAATGACTGCCCGCCACATTCTTATACCGCATGATCTCCTTGCGGATCTTCTCTTTGACCTCCTCCGATGCAACCAGTTCTGCCGCTGCTTTCTCAAACTGTTCTACATCGGAATCTACCGTGTTCTCACCCAGTTCTTCCTTAATATATTGCATCTGCTCCCGCAGAATATAGTCCTTCTGGTTCTTGTCAATACGACCTCTGATCTTCTTCCCCAGTTCATTTCTGATATGAACGATCTCCACCTCACGCGTGAGTATCCCCGTCAATGCTTCGAAACGTTTCCGCACTGACAGCGACGCCAGAATCTCCTGCTTATCCGCCACGGAAAGCGGTATATTGATCGCAATACAGTCTAGCAGACTGCCAAGCGGCATCCCATCCTCGATCTGATCCGCCACCGCCTTGCCTACCTTAGGAAAACATGTATAATATGCCGAAAGAGACTCTTTGACCATTCTGGTCATTGTTTCTTCCTCAACCTCCGATATATCTGTCATATCATCTTCTTCATACGACACTTCCGTCATAAGGTAGTCGCTCTCCCGCGTAAACCGATGCAGAGCGGCTCTCGACTTCCCTTCTACCAGTACGCGCAGCGTGCGCTCCGGCAGTTTCGTCACCTGTCTGATGACTGATACGGTTCCCACGTCATACATATCCGCAAATGCCGGTTCTTCCTCCCCAGCATTCTTCTGTGTCACGACTAACAGTCTCTGGTCACCAAGCATCGCCTGCTCCACCGCCGTAATCGACTTCTCCCGGTTCAGGTCAAAATGGATCACCATCCCCGGCAGAATCGTCAACCCGCGCAGTGCCACCGTCGGAAGCGTATTCTGCGGTGTCATGCCTGCATATATACCTGCTTCTATGTTATGTTTTTCTTCATTGCTCTGTGTTTTTCTGTTTATGAAACCCATATGTTTTATCCCTACAACATACGCCGCCGAGATACTCCGGCGGCGTTCTTAACATTCCTGTATAACAGTTCAGCCTTCTGCTTTCCTGTCACATTATACTTCTATTCTGCCTGCAGCAGTCGGTTCCGGTAGGTAACGCGCGGCTTTTCCCTGCCGTCCACCGCTTCTTTCGTCAATACGCACTCCGCTATATTGTCGTCCGACGGGATCTCATACATGACATCCATCATGACACTCTCCATAATAGAGCGGAGTCCTCTGGCGCCTGTCTTACGCTCGTAAGCAAGTCTCGCAATCTCCCTGATTGCATCCTCTTCCACGCTCAGCCTGACTTCATCGAACTCAAACAGTTTCTGATACTGCTTGATCAGGGCGTTCTTCGGCTCTCTTAAGATGCGGATCAGCGCTTCCTGATCCAGACCGTCCAGCGTAATCGTAATCGGCACACGCCCGATAAACTCCGGAATGAGACCGAACTTCATCAGATCCTGCGGAGCCACTTCCTTAAGTACCGCACCGATATCCTTGCTGCTCTTCTCCTTGATCTGCGCGTTAAAACCGATAGAATTGCGATCCAGACGCTCCTCCACGATCTTCTCCAGCCCGTCGAAGGCTCCGCCGCAGATAAAGAGAATGTTAGAGGTATCGATCTGAATCAGTTCCTGATGCGGGTGTTTCCTGCCACCCTGTGGCGGAACACTTGCCACCGTGCCCTCTATGATCTTCAGGAGTGCCTGCTGCACACCCTCACCGGACACGTCTCTGGTAATCGATACATTTTCACTTTTTTTCGTAATCTTGTCGATCTCATCAATATATATGATGCCGTACTGCGCCCGGTCAATGTCATAATCCGCCGCCTGAATCAGTTTCAGCAGAATATTCTCCACGTCCTCGCCCACATAACCGGCCTCGGTAAGTGTGGTTGCGTCAGCGATCGCAAACGGTACGTTAATGATCTTCGCCAGTGTCTGCGCAAGATAGGTTTTACCGGATCCTGTAGGTCCGACCATAATAATATTGCTCTTCTGCAGTTCCACGCCGTCTTCATCCTCCTGCGGAGCCATGACGCGCTTATAATGATTATACACGGAAACAGCCAGAACCTTCTTGGCCTCCTCCTGTCCGATCACATAATCATCAAGGAATTTCTTGATTTCCACCGGTTTTAAGAGATTGATCTCCATCTCCTCTACATCCGGCTCATCCTCATATTCTTCCTCAATAATGTCTGCGCAGATATCCACACATTCATCGCAGATATACACGCCTGCGGGACCGGCAATAAGCTTGCGCACCTGATCCTGCGTTTTATTGCAAAAAGAACACCTCACTTTGTCATCAGAACTCTTTCCAGCCATTTTAATGTTCCATGCCTTTCTTTTCCTCATACTTAAAAACACATGAAGAATCGTCAAAGACGATTCTTCAGGAGATGACATAGATATTCTTAGACGGCGCCTTCCCGACGCCTTAGAATATCTTCATCTCCACCTACATGGCACTGGCATGATTGGTGATAATACGGTCAATCAGACCATATGCAAGTGCTTCTTCGGCAGATTTCCAGTTATCTCTCTCCGTATCGGCCATAATGACCTCGAAGTCCTGTCCGGTATTTTCCGCCATGATCCTTGCCATCTTCTCTTTCGTCGCAAGGATGTGCTTGGCCGTGATCTCGATCTCCGTAGCCTGTCCCTGTGCGCCGCCCGCCGGCTGATGAATCATGATCTCCGCATTGGGAAGCGCCATCCGCTTACCCTTCGCGCCGCCTGCCAGGAGGAATGCGCCCATGCTCGCCGCCATACCGATACATACAGTCGATACATCACATTTAATAAAATTCATCGTGTCATAAATCGCCATTCCTGCAGTGATCACGCCGCCCGGGCTGTTAATATACAGGTGAATGTCCTTCTCCGGGTCCTCAGACTCTAAGAATAACATCTGTGCCACGATCACGCTGGCGGAAGCGTCGTTGACTTCCTCCCCCAGAAAAATGATTCTCTCTTTTAACAGTCTTGAATAAATGTCGTAGGAGCGTTCTCCCTTGGAAGTCTGTTCAATCACATAAGGTATTAATGCCATACTGATTCCTCCGTTTCTGTTTCGAGTATACCCTGATTGCCCCTCATATAAAATGCGTTATTGTCTTCTTTACTGCCTTTTTATTTCTCTTTCGCATTCTCTGCTACGAACTCGGCCGCTTTTCTGACCGCCAGATCCTGCATAATGTTCTTCTTCTCTCTCTCTCCCATGAGTTCTTTCACCTTGGACACTTCCATCTGATAGACTTCAGCCATGGTTTCCAGTTCTTTCTCGTAATCTTCCTCTGTTGCCTCGATCTTCTCAGCCGCCGCGATCGCCTCGAGTACCAGACGGGATTTGATCCGCTCTAACGCCTGCGGTTTCACCTGCTCTACCATCTTCTGATAATTTGTGCCTGTAAACTGGAAATACTGCTCCATGGAAAGGCCCTGCATCGTGATCCGCTGTGCAAACTCGTCTACCATCTGTCTCTGCTGTGTCTCTAACATCGCATCCGGGATCTCCATCTCGGCAACTTCTACCGCCGCTTTGATCGCCGCATCCTCTCTGGCATTTTTCGCGTCTTTTTGTTTCTTTTCGGTCAGGTTCTTCTTCACATCCTCGCGATACTCCGCAAGCGTGTCAAACTCAGACACTTCACTTGCAAACTCATCATCCAGCTCCGGAAGTTCTTTTTCTCTGATCTCCTTGACCGTACATTTGAATACGGCAGCCTTGCCCTTTAATTCCGCCGCCTGATAATCTTCGGGGAATGTGACGTTCACTTCCACTTCCTTGCCGACCTCGGCGCCTACAAGCTGCTCCTCAAAGCCGGGAATAAACGCGCCGGAACCGATCGTCAGCGGATAGTTCTCACCCTTGCCGCCTTCGAACGGCACGCCGTCCACAAAGCCCTCAAAATCAAGCGTCGTCATATCGCCATCCTTGACCGGCCTGTCCTCAACGGTAATGTTTCTCGCATTATTCTCGCGCTCTTTATTGATCTCTGCATCGATCTCTTCCTCTGTCACTTCCGCATCGATCTTGTCGATCTTAAGTCCTTTATACTTGCCAAGCTTCACTTCCGGCTTCAGCGCAACCGTAGCCGTGAATATGAAGGGTTTGCCCGCCTCGATCTGTGTCACTTCGATCTTCGGAGAAGATACAATATCTTCCTCGCACTCTGACAGCGCTTTATCATATGCATCCGGAATCAGTTCATTTGCCGCATCCTCATAAAACACTTCTTTGCCGTACATCTTCTCAACCATCTGTCTGGGCACTTTGCCCTTGCGGAAACCCGGGATGCTGATCTGCTTCTTTTGCTTCTGGTATGCCTTCTCAATCGCCTTCTCCAGTTCGTCCGCGCCAACTTCGACAGTTAGCTTCGCCATGTTCTTTTCTAATTTTTCCACCTGTAAACTCATTGTATGGGTTCCTCCTTCAACTATATCTGTAGCATGTGTTATCACGCTCATTCGTTCGTATCAAACCACTGCTTCCGTTTCCAGTCACAGTCATCTAAGCATTATATCATAAACTCCCATAAAATGCTAGTGGTACTTTTATTCCCTGTAACAACTCTGCGTCCTCCGCCCGATGCGTGGTGACGAGCAGCGTCCTTCCATGAAGCCGGTCGAGCAGATACCCCGCCGTGCGGGCACGATTTTCTTCATCCAGACCGGCAAAAGGTTCGTCCATGATCAGCACTTCTGCGTCCGAGAGCGCTGCCCGCAGCAGGGCGACGCGCCTGCGCATACCGCCGCTCAATGCTCTGACCGGCTGGTCCAGACAGGATTCCGGCAGGATCAATGCAGCCTCACGCCTGATCTGCTTACCATCCGCGGCGGACGCACCCAGCATGATATTGCAGACTGCATCGCAGTCCTCACACAGCCTGTCCTCTTGAAAAACCATGCCGGCGCGTTCCGGCATACCCGCGATATGTCCGGCATCTGCATGATCCAGTCCGGCCAGTATCCGCAGCAGCGTTGTTTTCCCGGCTCCGGACGGCGCCATCAGCACATATCGCTGTCCCGGCTCCATCGTCAGGCTGTAGTCCCGCAGAACCGGACGGCCGTCATAAGACTTGCAGAGTCCGGATATTGTGACCGTCCCGGGCTCATCGCCGCTTCCGGCACATGCCGTCCGGACGCTTCCCGCCGCCTGGCCCGTCGGATAAGGCTTCCACGCGCTATATGCCCTGACCAGCCGCAGCACCGCCTTTTCAAATAGAAAACTGATCAATATAACTGTCAGTGTCCAGGCAAACAGTCCTGCCGTATCCAGATAGATCTTCGACATGTATAGCCGCTCTCCCAGCGAATGGTCCGGCAGCCCGATCACCTCCGCCGCCACACCGGATTTCCAGCTCATGCCGAGCGATATCTTCAGGCAGCTGTCGAGATAGGGCATAAGCGCCGGTCTATATATATAGAAGAAACGGTTCCGCCTGCTCATGCCAAACACCCGCGCCATCTCCAAAAGCCCTGCGTCCGCGCTTTGCAAGCCGGCGATCGTGTTCACATAGACGTTCGGAAATACGATCAGAAAGCTGATGTAGAAAGCCAGCCGGCCGGAACCGAACCAGATGAGCAGCAATACGACAAAGGATGCCACCGGAACAGACTTGAGTACACAAATCACAGGCTCCAGCACTTCCCCCGCAATCCGGAAGCGGTACCCCAGCGCACCGAGTAACAGCCCGATCCCGAACGCCGCGAAGAAACCCGCCCCGATCCTTGCAAGAGAAGACCCGATCGTCCTTAGAAACCCCGGCTGCATAATGTTCTGTGCGAAAGCGTACAGCACCTGAACCGGCCCTGCCAGGAGTATCCTGTTATCCGCAGCGGCAGCCGCCGCCTGCCAGATAATCAGCCAGAATACTATGATCATTACTTTTCTTGTACTTCTATGCCTCACGTCCGCCTCTCCATGTTATGTCAGCCAGCAACCATCATGCGCCGAATTATCTTTTTCCCGCCCATAGAAATCTTCCCGGCATTCTTTCCTTACCGGATATAATAAAAATCCTCTCCCGGCAGTCCGCCGCCCACGGATGCCGCATCCTGCTCATACAGCACCGTCAGGTATCCCGACAGAGCTTCCCGCATATCCACACCGTCGATACAAGTGATATTGCAGGCCGGGATCGCCTTCACCGCAACCGGCGCTTTCTCGATGATACCTGCTGCGGCAACCAGTTTGGCAGTCTCCTCCACATGCTCATTGGCGTAAGCTGCGCTGGCGGCATGTTCCTCCAGAAATCTGTCCACAGCCTCTTTATGTTCCTCCAGAAAACCGTTCCGCACCACCGTCACACCGGTTACAAGCCTGCTCCTCGTGCCGTCCTGCGCGCTTGCGTCTCTGCCCTGCAAGATATCCCATTCTTCGGTCAGATCCATCACGACCGACAGTTCTTCATTCTGTGCGCATGCCGCCGTCACGAAAGGCTGCGGCAGCACGCCGATCGTCTCCGGCGTCTTTGCCAGCACGGCAGCCACCTCGACCGCTTCGGATTTATATTCCAGCGTCACGTCGCCTGTGGACAAACCGTTTTCTTTTAAGAGATATTGCAGCACATAGTCCGGCGTCGTTCCCTTGCCGGTCAGACAGACCGTCCTGCCCCGCAGGTCTTCCATATCCTGTATCGTATCATCGCCCGACACCATGTATAAAACACCCAGCGTATTGATATCTATGACAGATATCCCGCCTTCCGTCTTCCCGTATAAGACACTCGCCACATTCGCGGGAATCAGCAGGATATCCAGATCGCCCGCTATGACCTGTGGCAGCAGCTCATCCGCCGCGGCGGCCATCGTAAATTCATAGCTGTCCGCCGTCTCCTGTTTCGATGCCCGGTCCATCAGATGCATAAGACCGATGGAAGTGGGACCTTTCAGGGAGCCGACCCTGACATCCGCCGGGAGATCTGCCGGCGGACTGTTCGCCACCTGACCCGCGTCCGGCTTCTCTTCCGCCGTTTCTCCGGTTTCCGCACCGCACCCCGCAAGAAGCGCCGCCGTCATCACCAGACTCATAATCCATGTCATTATTTTTCTTTTCATACCAACCTCCATGATTCCGCTTTGCGGAATCTCATAAACCGTGGACAAGCAAGCTTGTCCGGAAGAATGCTGCTTGCAGCAAGTCCGCCCTGCGGACGGTTCTTCCGTGTGAACGGTATTTTCGTTCACACATGTCTCCCTCCCTTCCGGCCCGCGAACCTGAGACTCACTGCCTGTCCTCGCACAGTATACTGTATTTTAAGGCAAAAAACAACCCGCCTGAAATTTCAGACGGGTCATTCTTTTTAGCTGTTCTTAGCTTATTTCATCTGCTCTTCCTGGCTCTTGATCATTCTACGAACCATCTCGCCACCGATAGAACCGGCCTCTTTGGATGTGAGGTCACCGTTGTAACCTTCCTTCAGGTTCACACCTAACTCAGATGCAACCTCTGTCTTGAAACGATCCATAGCTGCCTTAGCTTCAGGAACTTCTACTCTATTCGTCTTGTTGCTTGCCATTTCTTTCACCTCCGAAATACGTTTGAATGATTCATTTACATGATCTCATTCTGTTATCTATATTATTGAGATAAGCGCTGCCGTTATGCGCTTATCTCAGAGGAGGCTGCGTATTGTCAGAACTGTGTTCTTACAATCCGGCAATCCGTAAACGGACCCTGTCGTCTGTGAAAGCGCTCACTTTATCGCTTATCTTGATGTTAGTATGTTCGGATAAAATGAAAATATTATGGTAAGTTTTGCCACTGTTTCAATATATCAAAACGTTTAAATTTCAAATTCACTTTAGCGCTTTGAACTCAAAAACTATCCGGCATAAACGATCGTCTCCGCCATCTTCTCCGCCGCTTCCCTGCCCTGCAGCTTCTCTAAGATCGCCAGTCCGAACGGAATCGCCGCACCCATGCCGCGGCCCGTAATAATATTGCCGTCGATCACTGCCGGCTGTTTAAGCACCTGCGCGCCTGTAAGCTGATCCTCCATGGTCGGGTACGCACAGGCTTTCTTTCCCTGCAGATGCCCTCTGTGCCCTAAGATACTCGGCGCCGCACAGATTGCCGCCACAAGTTTGCCCTTCGCGATAAAATCATCCACCTGCGCCATCAGCTCTTCACATGCCTCCAGCTTCTTCGTACCCGGCATACCGCCCGGCAGCACGATCACATCAACCTGCTCGAAGTCCACTTCCCTGACCAGCATCTCCATCTCTACCATAATATTGTGGGAGCCTTCCACATGGCGCTGGTCCATGGCGGATACCATCAGCGTCTCGATCCCTGCTCTGCGCAGAATATCCACGACTGTGAGCGCCTCGATCTCTTCATATCCTGTTCCAAAAAAAACTGCCGCTTTACTCATGCTCATTCCCCTTTCCTTAGCGTGAATGAGAATACCATTCACGCTATTTTATCATACCCCGAATTACATGGCAATCTTTTCTTAATATCAGTCCCAGCACTATCAGTCCCAAAACATCCTGACACGATAATAAAAGAAAGTTCTTTTTTTCTTTTCTCTTAGAACCGCAAGCAGCTGTCTCCCCTCGTCTGCAGCTTTCCTGACGTCCTCCTCGTCCACGCTCTTATCACCGTATAAAAAAGCCTCATACGTCTCTATAAATGCCGGCTGATCTTTTGCAAGACCTAATGTTTCTGTGGCACACCTTCCAAATTCCTGCAGCGTTTCCGTCTCCCCTCTGCGCAGCCCGAGCCACGCCAGCATCCGCATGTTGTCCCGGACCGCCTTGCTAAATTTCTCTGCCGGATTCATTTTCTGATAACGTTTCTTCCTGACCGCCCGCTCAAGCACGGCAAACAGCAGACCTGCCGCTGCAAGCGTCAATACGGTGCTTACTGCGATTTTCAATCCGTAACCGGCTCTTTGCTCTCCCGGAGCCGCTTCCCATGCCGCAGTCTCCTCCATTTCAGAATAAGACAGGGCATCCTCCGCCGCGCCGGACGCCGCATAGGGATCAGCACCCATGGCATACGAAGGCTCATACTTCCACCCCGTTTCCCATGATGTATATCGCAGACTGCCGTATCCCGGTGTCGGCTCAAACGGAATCCAGCCTACGCCGTCTATATAAACCTCAGGCCACGAATGCGCCATATCACTGTAAACTACCGTTTCTTCCCCCTGTCCTGCCGGAACACAGAATCCCTGCACATATCTGGACGGCAGCCCTTCCGCTCTCGCAAGAAGCGCAAATGCTGTCGCGAAATGGGTGCAGTATCCTTCCCGGCTTTCCAGCAGAAAATAATCCAGGAAACTGCCCGCATCATTCACGCTGCCCGGCAGTCTCCCGGGCGATTTCGTATACGTATACGCACTCAGTTCGGCCTCGATCATGCGCAGTTTCTCTATTTCATTCTGCGCAGAACCTGTTATTTCATCCACGTACGCTCTCACTGCCTCAGACAGAACCACATCTTCTGTATAAATATCATGCACCTGTCTGATGTAGGTGTACAGATCCTCTTCCGTTACAGGCAGTCCTGTCCTGTCAGTACGCGCCTGCAGAATCGTTTTCATAACGGTATCCGACTGCACTCCCCTGCCCTGCATCGATACCAGAAAATCATCAAACACTTCGGAACCGACGTTCATCTGATAGAACCCCGCCTCATACGCTGTGCCGTACCCGCTCTTGACCGGATTCTGATGATCCGTATCTGCAAAAAAGAGGCTGCCGCCTGCCGGAATAAAAGAAAGATCCTTATTTCCCTCCATGATCCTCTGCGTCTTAAGCGGCACAAACACATATGCGGAATTAAAATACTCATATCTGACATGCAGCGTCGTCAGCGCCATACAATCGTGCAGATACCTTCCCTCGAAAAGTTCCGCCGCATAGCGCGTCTGAATCGTATCCAGAAAGACTTCATACGCCGTGCCTTCGTCTCTCCGAAGCCACTGTCTGCCGTCAAAAACGTCAAAGACCTTCCCTGACAGATATACATTCCCCGCAAGATCCTTCTCTCCCTGTATGATCATGGCCGGATGGTGTCCGTCTTCCAGGTCACCCCGAATCCTTCCATCTTCCGAAAAACCGCTGAGCGCCGTATCAAAATTCTCTGTCCCGCCGCGCATGATCTGCTGCGCCATAGTGATCACTGATTCCTTTACCTGCCGGAAAGCCTCTCTGGCAAACTCCCACCGGAAAGGTTTCGCAGGCGCCGGCGTCCACAACATAAGAAACAGATAGACTGCCATGAACGGCATGATCCAGAACATATACGCCTTCCGGTCCTTCTTCTGATCCTTGTCCCAGCACCACTCGATCCATTCTCCGCCGGTCACCATAATATAGGACAGACTGCAGACCACGGCTGCATGATCTGCCGGCTTTCCGGTCATCATGCAACAGACCAGCGTACAAACAAGCCCAAATAGGACTATAATTTTCAGTAATAAATATTTTTCCAGAACACATTGTACCAGATAGCAGCAAACGGAAACGGCAATGATCTGCATCACTGCATAGCCCGCAGCCCATGCAGGCTCCCATGTATCCGTGCCGGTCAGCCAGCCGGCATAAGAACGTATAAATAAGAAACTGTTCCTGATCCCGAACCCCATGCATACGATAACAGTCGGGCACAGAACAGCAGCCATACGGGCTCTTCCCGTCATTCTCTGCATACCTGACATCGCGGCAAGCACCGCGAACGCAATCAGAAAATGTACCGGTTTCCGGTCCGGGACACCGATCGCTTCCCCTGCACCCGTAAGCACAATGCTCAGTAGCAGCGCCGCCTGCGCGAACCGGTAAAATTCCTGTGTCCAGGGCCGCCGTATCCTCTCCCTCATAAGCTGCCCTCCAATTCTCCTTCTACGGGAACGACAACGATCCGCCTCCGCATACTGCCCTGCTTTATATACGCCTGCGCATTCTCCCCTGTCACCAGATAAATCACCACAATCATCCCGCCTGCAGCCAGTTCCTCCGTCATCCGGGCAGTCTGTTCCTCCCACTTGTGCAATATGACAAAAACGACCTTACTGTTCCGGATGTTTCCTCTTGTCATCGCCTCGTCCAGCGTTTTCCCGATTTCTTCTTCTTTATCAAAAAGTATGTCCGAAGCCTTCTCATAAAACGCTTCAAAATCTCCGATGCTGTCCACGCGGCTCTGCCTCGTGCCTCTCTGCCCGTAATATGCCGTAAAAGAAATATTTTTTCCGGCAAAAAAAACGCCAAGCGCAATCAGAACCTCCAGCAAACGGTTCTCCAGCGGCAGATATACCCTGTTATCTTTACTGTAGCGCTTCGTATCGCAAATCACGGAAATACCCTGTTTCTGTTCTCCGATGCGGGTTCTGACTTTCAGTTTCTGTTCCTGTGCCGTTGCTTTCCAGTGAATCAGACGCAGATCATCCCCCTGCACATACTCCCTGACTGGCACGTCCATCTCTGTCTGCATGTTCTGCGCATCGTTTTGCAGAAGAGCCGTTATGTCCATAATGCTGCGCAGTTCTTCCACGCGCACGATTTTAGGTCTGACCAGAGCCTTGATCGGGGACGGCGGTGTGTAAGAGAGCTGGAACAGACGCAGGAAATCGGTAATCACGATTCTCTTGACGCCTACTTCATATTCTCCCCGGTATTTACAGATAAGCCTGGTCCGGTAGGTAAGCTTATCTCCCGGAAGCAGTTCGTACGCGATACCGTCCGGGATCTGTTCCACATAGGAAAAAGAAGAAAATAACCTGACACTGACACTGGAAAAGGCAAAGAAATCATCATTCTGTAATACAAAATAGTACGGAACGGCATTCCCGCACACCATGCTTCTGCTTTCCGTTTCCTGATAGATTCTGAACCTGCAATAGACTAAAAATAAGTAAATCCATGAGATAAGCGGCAGCAGCGTTATTCCGAAAAAGAATCCGTAACTGACCGTACCGCCGTAGAAACTGATCGCCGCCAGCGAAAGAACCCACAACGCAAACAACATCCACCTACGCATCTTCATCCCTGTCACACTTCCCCCTACACCGGAATCTTTGTCTTCAGTATGATACTCTTTAAAATAGATGCCGCGTCTTCCTTACGTATTCTCGCATCCGAAGAAAGCGCCAGCCTGTGTAAAAGCACAGGCATTGCCACATCCCTGACGTCATCCGGCTTTACATAATCCCTGCCCTTCATAAACGCCTTTCCCTGCGAGGCGCGCATAAGCGCCAGCATAGCGCGCGTACTTGCACCCAGGACAAAACGCTCTTCCTGTCTGCTCATTGTAATCATGTCTTCTATATAGCCGAGGATCGGTCTGCCGACCGTTACCTGCAGTATGGTTTCCTTCAATCGCAGGATATCTTCCGCCGTGCATACCGCCTCTGCCTGCTCCGGCGCTTTCCCGCTCAAAACCTGTGCCGCCAATTCGATCTCCTGCTCTCTTTCCGGATAACCGATGGAAAGCCGCATCATAAAACGATCCATCTGCGCTTCCGGCAGCGGATAAGTCCCTAAGAATTCCACCGGGTTCTGCGTAGCGATTACCATAAACGGCTTCGGCAGCATATGCACGGTTCCGTCCACGGTCACCTGCTCTTCCGCCATGGCCTCCAGCAGACTCGCCTGCGTTTTGGGCGAAGTTCTGTTGATCTCGTCCGCCAGCAGAATCTGATGCATGGACGCGCCCTCCCGGTATTCAAATTCACCCGTTTTCATATTATATACCGACACGCCGGAAATATCACCCGGCAGCGTATCCGGCGTAAACTGGATTCTGCCAAAGCTGCAGTCAATGCTCCTTGCAAGCAGTGCCGCAAGCGTCGTCTTCCCGACGCCCGGAACATCTTCTAAGAGCACGTGTCCTCCTGTCAGCAGACAGACTAACAGATTCTCTACCACTTCTTCTTTCCCGATAAAGAACGCATTGATATTGTCCTTTAGTTTTATGATCGTCTCATAATCGTTCATATGGCTTCTCCACTTTCCTGCTCTGTCATAAAAAAAGTTCCATCATAACGCAGGATTCCGATCCATAGTGTCACAATGTCTGGTATCATTTTACCATACTGCTTCTGCTTCAACAAGAATTTATTTTATCGGTTTATCATATGTTTTTATTTTCTTTGACAACAAAATAAGGCTTTACACCGACACAAAATCCTTTTATAATAGAAGAAACAATACAGCCAACAGCTTTTTACATCTATGAAGGAGGGTGAAAGGATGGAAATCGAACGCAAATTTACAGTGAAGAAACTCCCTGACCATTTAAGTCAATATCCCTGCCGCATCATCGAACAGGCCTACTTGAACACTGACCCGGTTGTCAGAATCCGCAGACAGGACGACGACTACTATCTGACCTATAAGGGCAGGGGACTGATGGCACGGGAAGAATACAATCTCCCGTTGAATGAACCTTCTTACTATCATCTGCGTGATAAAGCCGACGGAAATGTAATTTCCAAGAAACGGTATGTCATACCGATCGCGCATCCGACATTTATGTCAGACTGTATAGAAAATATTGACCGGATTAGTCTATTCGTGGAATTAGACATTTTTGAGGAGCCGTTTGCTCCTCTGGTAATTGCCGAGGTGGAGTTTCCCTCGGAGGAAACAGCCCATGCGTTTGTGCCGCTTGACTGGTTTGATCAGGATGTAACTGACGATCCGTCTTACCATAATTCTAACTTGAGCCGGCGCACTATGCCTCTCTGACCGGCGCCGTAGACTCTCTCACCACCAGTTCCGCAGGGAATATGATCTGCTGGTGTTCCTGCCGCCCGCCGATCACATCCAGCAGCAGACGGATCGTCCTCTTTGCCATCTCCTCCACGGGCTGTTTGATCGTGGTCAGCTTCGGATTATAATATTCCCCTAATTCGATGCCGTCGTATCCTGCTACGGAGATATCTTCCGGAATCCGTTTACCGGCCTCCAGCACGGCTCTGCAGGCACCGATTGCCAGTGAATCCGAAGCTGCATAGATTGCCGTCACTTCCGTTCCGGATGCCAGCAGCTTTCTCGCCGTCACATAACCGTTCTCCATGGAAAAATGATCGATTTCTTCCTGTACATAACAGATTAATTCCTCCTGCACCGCTATACCACGCTCTGCATAGGCCTCCCGATAGCCATTGATACGGCGCTGCCCGATCGCTTCTTCCGGGCGCTCGGTGATAAACGCGATTCTCCTGTGTCCCAGACTAAGCAGATACTCTGTCATTCTCTTACTTTCCAGTTCATCGTCCACCGTAATGTTCGAGAACGTAACCCGGCCGATCCGGTCAGAGAAATCTACACCGATCGTACTGAATATAAACGGTACATTCAGTTTCCCGAGTTTTTCTTCCGAGTGGATAAAACGGCCTCCCAGAAATACAATCCCGCGGAGCCGCTTCTCTTTCTCCAGTTCCAGCGCCACATCCACCTCGTCTTCGTGCGCCTCAACATGCCGCAGTACCAGCGCGTACCGATTCCGCTGTGTCTCTTCTTCTATAATCTGGATCATACTGCTGAAAAAGGGGTTCGTGATACCTTTGACAAGGACGGCAATACATTTTGCATCCGTTCTTTTCAGATTTCTTGCACTGTTATTCGGAATAAATCCTGTCTCTTCAATCACCTGCATAATCATCCTGCGGGTTTCCGGATTAATATCCGGATGATTATTGATTGCGCGCGACACCGTGCTGATTCCCACACCGCACTGCTTCGCAATATCCTTAATTGTCGTCTCTGCCATACCCGTTCCCTTCTGTTTCCACATATGCTACAGCATTCAGCCCGCGCCATTCGCAGCTTCCTTTACTCATATACCGGCGCTCCCCTCATAGCTGACCGGATGTCTCATTCATGCAGGCATGATTCGTCCATCTGCCAAACTATGGCTGAACTGTAACCAACAGACAGGCGCTGACAGCTTGATACCAAGACTGCCAGCGTTTACGTCAGATTTTCCTGCTGATTGTCATTCTTATTTTCGTACTCTGCCGTACAACTTCGTCATATCAAGAATCCGCTCCGCCAGTTCATCCGTGAACTGTCCCGGCAGCATTCTCCATTTCCAGTTCGTCCCCAGTGTAGACGGAATGTTAATCCGCGCCTCCGCGCCAAGTCCCAGATAGTCCTGCATCGGAATGATACATGTATCGGACACGCTTGCCATTGCCGCTCTGATGAACTCCCACTGAATCTCTTTGCCCGACCGCATGTTCAGATATTTTCTGGCAAATGCCTTATCCCTGCGGTTAAGCTGTCCATACCAGCCCAGCGTCGTATCGTTATCATGCGTTCCCGTATATACAATACTGTTCGCCGTATAATTATGCGGCAGATAATCACTCTCTTCTCTGGAGTCGAAAGCAAACTGTAAAATCTTCATGCCCGGATAACCTGTTTTCTTCACCAACTTAATGACTGATTTGGTTAAAAACCCGAGATCCTCTGCAATCACGGCTTTTTCGCCCAACTCGGCTTTCATTGTCTTAAAGATCTCATAGCCGGGACCCTTCTCCCAATGTCCGAACTCTGCCGTCGCATCTCCGTACGGAATCGAATAATACTCGTCGAACCCGCGGAAATGATCAATGCGCACCACGTCATAGAGTTCATAACAGTAAGCGATCCGCTTCATCCACCATGCGTATCCCGTCTCCTTGTGGTAATCCCAGCGGTACAGCGGATTACCCCACAACTGTCCCGTTGCCGAGAAAGCATCCGGCGGACATCCGGCCACCGCCAGCGGCGTCAGCGTTTCATCCAGTTGGAATAACTCCGGATTCGCCCACGTGTCTGCGCTGTCAAAAGCCACATAGATCGGAATATCACCGATAATCTGTATATTCCTTTCATTCGCATATTCTTTTAACGCGAACCACTGCTTCGCAAACAGGTATTGCTGGAACTGATAAAATACAACTTCTTCTGCATATTTCTCACGGTAACGCTCCATCGCCGCGCTCTTGCGCAGTTTGATATCCTCGTCCCACTCGCTCCAGCTCTTTCCGTCAAAGGAATTCTTCACAGCCATATAGAGTGCATAGTCATCCAGCCAGTAACTGTTGTCCTGCACATATTTCACAAAGTCCGCATCCTCTTCGATCCGGCTGTTGAGAAAGGCGGTCTTAAGCACCTCAAATCTGGAAAGATATATCTTCTCATAATCAATATATTCAGCATTATCTCCGAAATCGCGCTGGTCACAGTCCTCTTCGGTCAGATAGCCGTCCGCAATCAATGCTTCCAGATCAATATAGTAAGGATTCCCCGCAAAAGTCGAAAAAGACTGGTACGGAGAATCTCCGTAACCTGTCGGTCCAAGCGGCAGGATCTGCCAGTACGACTGCCCTGCTTTCTCTAATGAATCGATAAATGTATATGCCTGTTTAGAAAAAGTACCGATTCCGTACTTCGACGGAATAGAAGATACCGGCAATAAAATCCCGCTTTTTCTCATATTTCCAAAATCCTTTCGCCCATATTAGTTTACATAATGTTATAATTGTATAATTTGGTAATTCACTCTTTTATTTTACACTTTGGCTTACGATCAGGCAAGAACTTTTCAGACAGCTTGATTAGCGTAACAGCCCGGCCGTCACGCTAATCATCCGTAAAATCATCGAACCCTGCTCGCTTTCTAGCCTTTTACCGCTCCTGCAAGCACACCTTCGATGATGTACTTCTGGCATGCAATATAGAAGACCACGATCGGCAGGATTGCCAGTACAAGTACCGCCATCATAGCGCCCCAGTCGATCTGTCCGTGGCTCTGCTTCAGATACTGCACAGCGATCGGAATGGTTTTATATCTGTTAATGTTAAGTACCAGGCTGGGCAGCAGATAGTCGTTCCAGATCCACATTGCCTGTAAGATCGCAACCGTAACGACCGTGGGTTTCAGAATGGGAAGCACCACCAGGAAGAATGTCTGGATCGGATTGCACCCGTCAATCATGGCCGCTTCTTCTATTTCTATGGAAATCCCTTTTACAAATCCCGTAAACATAAATACCGCCAGTCCCGCGCCGAATCCCAGATAGACAACAATAATGCCGACCGGATTGGACAGATGCAGCATGTTCGCGAACTTAGACAACGTAAACATAACCATCTGGAACGGTACGATCATGGAGAACAGACACATCGTATACATAAATTTGGAAAAAGCGGAATGTACTCTGACAATATACCATGCGCACATAGAGCAGCACAGGATGATCGCCATCACCGAAAATACTGTGATAAACAACGAATTGCCAAAACAGGAGAAGAAATTCGTCGTCTTCAAACCGTTCTTGTAATTGAGCGTTCCGCAGAAGATCTGCTTCGCACCCTCCATAAACTTATCCCATCCGTCCGAGAGGGGCTTGGAGCTGAAACCGAACGGATAACGGAAAATAAATGCTTTTCTCTTAAAAGAGTTCAGAAATACAATCAGCATCGGAGATATCCACAGAATACTGATAACGGCAAACAAAACGGAAAGGATACCGCCGTGCCTTGCTCTTCTGACTGCACTGACCTGCTCTTTGTTCTTAGCCATTAGTCCACAACCTCCTTACTCGTCGTTAATTTATTCTGTACAAGTGCGATAATTGCCACCAGAATGAAGAAGATTACCGCCTTGGCCTGACCAACGCCCTGCCATCCTGTCGTACCGTACATCGTATCGTATATGTTAAGTGCCAGCAGCTGTGACGTCTTGCCCGGATTACCGCCGGTCAGCGCCAGGTTCTGGTCAAACAGCTTGAAACCGTTCGTCAAAGTTAAGAAAGTACAGATCGTGATCGTAGGCATCAACATGGGAAGCGTTACCTTGCGAAGCATCTGCCATGCGTTCGCACCATCGATCTTGGCCGCCTCGATCAGTTCTCCCGGAATGTTCTGAATGCCGGCGATGTATATGATCATCATATAACCGATCTGCTGCCAGCATACGACAATAACCAGTCCCCAGAACGCATACCACTGGGAATATACGATCGTCTTGGAAAAATTCTGCAATACCGCATTGAAAATCATCAGCCAGATATAACTGAGCACGATACCGCCGATTAAGTTCGGCAGGAAAAATGCCGTACGGAACAGATTGGTTCCCTTGATTCCCTTTGTGAGCACCATACCGATCGCAAATGCAACCACATTGATCACGAGTACCGATACGATCGTAAACAGCGCCGTATACCATATGGAATGTAGGAAAGATGTATCCAGTTTACCATTCACCATGAATATTCTCGTATAATTCTGAAGCCCGACCCATTTCCAGTCCACAACTGTTGTGAATTTACAGAAAGATAAGAAGATTCCGTATGCAAACGGAACAATAAATCCGATCATAAAAGCAATGAGGGTCGGCAGTGCAAATAGTGGGAAGTATCGTTTAATTGCTTTCTCCATAATATCAACCTTTCTCTATGTATTACTTTTGAACAACATGCGCAGAAATTCCGCCGCATATTCGATTGCGGCTCAAATTTTCTTTTTATAAAAGGGGCAAGTACTGTTTACTTACCCCTCTATAATACTGCATATTACATTTTATGTACAGCCTCCCGCACGATATTTATTATGCGGAAGCGCCTGTCTATCGCAGGATTTATTCTTCGTGAGACAGATCCCAGTAATATTTCCACTGATCAACGAATGCTGTCTTCACATCATCCCATGAGCCGCCTCTCTCTGTGTACTCTGTAAGAGGTGCTACGAAGTCTGCTCTCCAGTCGTCTACGGAAGGAGTTGCGTTGAAGCTCCATGCTACGGATGTCTTACCCTGTGCAGCGTACTCGTTAGCCATTGCCGCAAAACCGTTGTTGGAAGTATACTCATCTGTAAATGTGTCAAACGGAGCTGTCAGACCCATCTTATTGGTGATCGCGTCACGACCTTCATCGGAGGTGATAACCCACTCTAAGAATGCAAGTGTTGCGTCGATGTTAGCCTGAGAAGCCTGTGCGTTTACTGCCCAGTGGTTCTCGGTACCAACTGCAAGACCTTCGTTTGCATCGTCAACACCGAAGTAGATCGGCATCATGGACAGATCATCTGTCGTAACTGTGTAACCGTTCTCATTGTCAGGTGCGAATGCTGCGTACTCCCAGTCACCGTTCTGATAGAATACCGCCTCACCTAAGCCGAGTTCCTGCTCTGCGTTGTAAGAACCGGAATCCAGAGTAGCCTTGTCCGCGGAAGATGTATTTACGTACATATCCCAGACATTCTTGAAGTTGTCAAGATACTTGCCGGTTACTGTTCCCTGACCTGCTGTCAGATCGCAGCCTGCATCCTTGAACTCATAGTACAGTGCAACACCTGCAAGGTGGCCGGAGAATCTCCAGTTAGAACCGCTGTCTAAGCCTGCGGAAGCAAAAGCGCCTGTCAGGTTTGTTCCCAGCGCGTCGTTGATCTCGTCTACACGGCTGTTAATATCTGTTGCTACAGCGTTCAGTGTTTCGAAGTTATTGATCTCGTCTACGGAAGCAACAACTGCACCTTCCATACCGCAGTAGCCTTCCAGGATCGTCTTGTTGTAGATGATACCGTAGCACTCATAGCAGTTAGCGATCGCTGCAACCATGTCGTTGTACTCGATTGCCAGGGACTTGTCTGTCAGGTGGCTGTACAACGCGCTGTCCTTCAGATCGTAAATATAGCTCTCATACTCTGCACAGTCAGAAGCGCTGCCGATGTTGAAGATCGTAGGTGCCTCGGACTTCGCAAGTTCGGACTGCAGTGTTGTCTTATACTGTCCGTCTGCTGCCGTCACAACCATAACCTCTACGCCTGTCTGGCTTGTATATGCTGCTGCAAGATCCTGCCATGCAGTGTCTGTCTCGGGTTTAAAGTTCAGTAAGTATACGGAACCGTCTCCGCTTGCTGCAGGTGCTGCTTCTTCCCCGGCTGCTCCATCATCCGCAGGCGCCGCCTCGTCAGTTGCCGCCTCGTCAGTTGCCGCCGTTGTGCTGCTGTCCGTCGTTGTCGTGCTGCCGTCGTCGGAACCACAGCCTGCCAACATCGTGGAAACCATTGCTACACAAAGTAATGCGCTTACAAGTTTCTTTTTCATATTTTCCTCTCCCTTTCAAATAAATGAATTAATTTGTAACTGTTTGCCTACTCTGCCCGGGAAAAATGTCCCGATACATTTCGAACAACGGCTCTTATGTTAATCGAAACTATTTCGGTAACGGTTTCGGCAACGATGTCGGTATCGTTATCGGTAACGTTTCCATTAACTTGGGTTAAGTATATAACCTATTGCTTTTTTTGGCAATAGGTTATTTACATTTTTGCTGTTTTAGATATATTATCACGGCTGATTTTGTGGAAAATAGACAAAAGATCTGCTGACATGCACTGCTTCCGCTTCATCTTTCCGGGTGCCGGCAGGCTCTATGAGCCGCCGGTCCGGATACGATATGAAAGCACGCCGGATACATCCAGGGGTAATAGGGAGGGATGCCCCCGGTATGTCTTTCGTGGTTTATTGTCGCATATATGTCTCCAAAAAAGAAGAGTTCCGGTACAGATTGCAGATTAATCGGTATAAATTGCATAAACTGTTCCAAAAAAATTAGCAAAAATTGGAAAAGAATGGAAATTTTGTGCTACAATAAAAAAACGAGCAAAGTTCGTTTATAAGCATAGCTCATTTGCGAGATTCGCTCCGCGAACTCGAATAAGCGCAACTATTTCCTGCCGCATCTCATACAACTTAGGGAGGTCTGCCGCATGATGACCAAGGGCTACGAAGAGAAAACCGTTTACGACGCCGTACAGGAACGTTTTCATTATCTTTTTCAGGAGTTTGACAATATTTACGTATCATTCAGCGGCGGCAAAGACAGCGGCGTATTATTAAATCTCCTTCTGGACTTTAAGCGCAGACACTATCCGGACCGCAGGATCGGTGTGTTTCATCAGGACTTTGAAGCACAGTACAGTATGACCACGGAATATGTCACGAGAACTTTCAAGGCGTTGGAGGGTGAATGCGATCTTTACTGGGTGTGCCTGCCAATGGCAACCAGAACGGCTCTCAGCAGTTATGAGATGTACTGGTATCCCTGGGATGACAAGAAGGAAGAAATCTGGGTCCGCCCGATGCCGAAATATCCCTATGTAATCAACATGAACAACCCTTTCAACCATTACCGCTACCGCATGCACCAGGAAGATCTTGCCAGGCAGTTCGGACGTTTCTACAAAGAAATGCACGACTACAAGAAAACGGTATGTCTGCTCGGTATCCGCGCGGATGAATCCCTGCAGCGCTACAGCGGGATCGTGAACCGGAAATACGGATATGACGGTAAATGCTGGATCACCAGACAGTTCAAGGATGTGTGGTGTGCTTCGCCGCTCTACGACTGGTCCAACCAGGACATATGGGTAGCCAACTACCGGTTCCACTATGACTATAACGCCCTGTATGACCTGTATTACAAGGCCGGCCTGAAGATCAACCAGATGCGTGTGGCATCACCTTTTAATGATTATTCCAAGGATTCCCTGAACCTGTACCGGGTGATCGACCCCGAGATCTGGACCAGACTCGTCGGCCGTGTCCGCGGCGCGAACTTCGGCTGTATCTACGGGAGAACAAAGGCGATGGGCTACCGCAATATTACCCTGCCGGAAGGACACACCTGGGAATCCTACACGAAGTTTCTGCTGGATACACTCCCGACGAGACTGCGCAATAATTATGTGAAGAAATTCAATACGTCCATCGAGTTCTGGCATAAAACCGGCGGCGGCCTGGAGGAAAGCGTGATCCAGGAACTGCTCGATCACGGATACAATATCCGGCGCAACGGCGTGTCAAACTATACACTGATGAAAAACTCGCGCATCGTCTTCATCGGCGCCATTCCCGACCACACGGATGATATCAAATCCACCAGAGACATCCCGAGCTGGAAGCGGATGTGCTACTGCATTTTAAAAAACGACCATACGTGCCGCTTTATGGGTTTTGCTCCGACGAAACAGGAGCAGCAGCGAATCAATAAAATCAAACAGAAATACGGAGAAATGATCCATGCCAAATAATACTTTTAAGAGTCCGGTATACAGCGTAGTCGCGGTTCCTTTTGAAAAAATAGTGCCGAATACATACAATCCCAACAACGTCGCTCCACCGGAAATGAAACTGCTGTACGACAGTATAAAGGAGGACGGCTATACCATGCCGATCGTATGTTATTATTCTGAATCGCAGGATATCTATGCGATCGTGGACGGTTTTCACCGCTGGCGCGTCATGAAAGAATATCCCGATATTTATGCGCGGGAACACGGCATGATGCCTGTGACGGTAATCGATAAGCCTCTGGCAAACCGCATGGCGAGCACCGTCAGACATAACCGCGCGCGCGGTTCCCACGATGTGGATCTGATGAGCAATATCATCAAAGAGCTGCATGAACTGGGCAGGAGTGATGCCTGGATCTCCAAACATCTGGGGATGGATCGGGACGAGATCCTGCGCCTCAAACAGATCAGCGGCCTTGCCGCGCTCTTTAAAGACATCAACTTCGGTCGGGCGTGGAGACCGGTGGAGGAAGATCTGCCGGCCGAAAGCGAATAGCCGGCAGCCTATCGTGCTTCTGAAACTTCTTTTTCCATATCCTTACCCACAGCGCTCCGTACGATCTGCCCCACCGCCGCTTCGGCGTGTACAGGCAGACCGCCGACAGTCTGCACATTCTCCGCAGCTACAGACTTCTGCCCGCCCTCGCGAAACGCCTGCAGGGCGTATCTGGCCAGCAGTCCGGATACCCGTCCCCGTTCTATGGAATCCTCGGTGCCGAAGACAACGACGACCAGATCATGGGACGTGTTCCCGTCGTCCGCGGTCAGGGACGTGACCAGACAGGCGCCGGCTTTATTGGTTGTACCGGTTTTTAAGCCTGTGACACCGGACAGATTATGCAGCAGCGGATTGCTGTTGCGCACCTCGAAATCAAGTGATTCTATCTTCGCTTCCTTCATGGAAGTGATCTCCGTGACCTGCGGATAAACCTTCAAAAGATACGACGCCAGCCGGAACATATCCTCCGCGCTCATGCGGTTCTGGCGTTTGGCCGGCATGGCTTCCTCCGTGTACGAGGGCAGCCCGTGGCTGTTGTAGAAAACCGCCTGCGAAAGCCCCAGTTCCTGTGCCTTCCGGTTCATCTTCTCTACGAAAGCTTCCTCCGAACCTGCGATTGTCTCTGCCAGACACAGCGCGCATTCGTTGCTGGAAGGCAGTAACAGTCCGGTCAGAAGCTCCTGCACGGAAATCTGCTCTCCTGCTTTCAGGGGAATCACCCCGTCGCCCGATGCGGCCAGCCGCTGCGCCGCCTCCGAGATCGTAACAGACTCCTCAAGGCTGATCTGTCCGGCCGATATAGCCTCCATCGTCAAAAGGCATGTCATCAGCTTGGATGTACTGGCGATCGGGTAAGGCTCCGCGGACTGATACCGGTAATAGACTTCCCCGGTCGTAGCGTCTCCTGCCAGCACACTGTTGACCCCGTAGAAATATCCGGCTTCCTCCAGAGCCGCCGGCGAGACCTCGAAAGTCTCCTGTGTACGGATCTGCAGAGAGTCTGCGCCGGAATCTGTTATATTCATATCAAGGAGCATTGCCAGATCCGTGATCATCATAAAGCAGTCATAATCATCGGAAGGCAGCTTCATAATCATGGTATAGTAGAACATCTTCTGCCCGGACACCTCGAATTCATTGCGCCGCAGAGCAATATCCGGGTTCTCATCGTTTTCCCATGGGGTATTTTCTATTCCCAGCGGCACATAGGCGCCGCCCGGCGTCAGGCAGACCGTATTCTTCGTAATTTCCAGCGTAAAGGCTTTGTCCGTATCCTGCAGTACCACAGCCATATCCCGCAAAGAGAGATAGGTATTATGAACATACCCGTAGTCCAGATATTTCACGGTATCCGCAGCGCCGTCGTCCGCCTGCACCTGACAGCTGCCGCAGATCTCATAGCTCGCAGACGCCCCGACCGGCAAGAGAGAAGATACCAGAAGTATAGATAAGATCATGATGCTGATTTTATGTAAAATATTCTTCATATTAACCCCCATTCCTGCGCACGCTCTCGTTTCAACTTTGTTGAAACAGCGCATATGACGAGTTTGTGTCAAGTGCGGGCAGACACAAATCTCGCGTGTGAAAAATTTTTTCACACTAACCCCTGTCAGAGCAGTCTACTGTTCCAGTATATATACCACCGGATACAGTTCAAAAAATCCCCCGGAAAATGCCTCCCCTGCCTCGCCCGTCAGAATCAGCTCGCCACCCTGCCGGATATAGCGCTCCTCCTTCGTGATGACCGCCTCGCCGGCTTCGACCCGTCTGGTCAAAACACCGTCGGCAATCTCATATGTCCCGCTGCCGTCATACAGTGCCTGCAGTTCTTCTATAGAAGGCAGCAGCGCCGGACCGCAGGACATCAGATACGAGACGGTGGACATTCCAAAGGTCCGGGTCACAAGTTCTTCCACGGCTTCCTGCTCCGTACTGCCCTCGTAGCCTGCCATGCGGAGCCGCTCTCCCAGAAGTTCCCGAAAGCATTCGGCAAAGGCTTCATAGACCGCCTGATAACAGGTTTCATAACTCTCCGGCTCGATATTGCATTGAAAAGTTCCCGCTGACCGGTCCGTCTTCTCCATTTCTAAACTGACTTGCACGGTCAATTCCCGCATATGCTGCTCCATATCCTCCAGAGAAACAGTTATCCCTTCTATATCCTGCAGCCAGTCAAGGGCGGTGACCGCCGCCCGCTCCGTCATATCCAGTTCTGCCGTCCACGTTCCGGACAGATCGTCTTCGTTCTCTGCAAAGAAATGCAGATACGCAAGCAGTGCCGTGGAAAGTGCCAGCCCCAGAAGCAGGAAGGTTAATATAGCGTGTTTCATTTTTTTTCTCATAGAACGGCTCCTTGATTCTTTCATGCTAACCGCCATGATTCCGCTTTGCGGAATCACAAATCAGTGCGGAGAATGCCCTGTTCGATCTCATAATTACAATCCCTGCAACGTTCATATATTGCACATCTGCTATCCGTCTGGCAGAAACCACCTATCACCGCTTCCTGCTTTTTCCGTGCAGCAGTGTGAACAGCACCATCGCCGCAACAGCTATAACAAATGTTATTATTATCACATTTACTATTTTCCCGTTATCTGCGGTCTTCTCTGCCGGCTCCGAAGCGCCCTCCGCATCCGTATTCCAGTCTATATAGGCAATCGCATAAGGTGAGAACCGGTCCGTGGAAAACGAGATCGTATCCGGATCATGATCTTCATCCGGAAGCTCCGCATACTCCGTACTGCCGTCCTCCTTCGTGTGCAGCCGCAGAATGTAGAATTCCCGGTTATCCGCCCTTAAGTTATCCGGTACGTTGATCACCACTTTCAACGCTTCCGGAAGTGATGAGATCATCTGCGTATCGCCCTGCCTCGACTCCATGAGAAACATTTCAAAATACTGTCCGATCTTCATGGCAGGCAGCTTCTTCTCCTCAAATGACCTGACGGTCAGACGGGACACGTCCTCCCCGACACTATTAATATGTAAATTCAAGACCACCGGGCTGTTCCCCCGCAGCATCTCCATCTTATCTTCCCTGTCCAAAATATGATCCAGTACTGTTTCAAAATTCGTGACGGTGGAATTATCATAGAAGCTGCCATCGGAAGTTTCCTGCGCATTGGCCGCAAAATCATTATGGATTGTCACCTGCAGATCGCCGGTTATCAGCGCGCCGGTCATCAGCTCCCGTTCATCACCGGCATCGATCATGCGCTCCGCTTCCTCCACGGAGATGTTCAAGTATTGAAGCGTTCCGGTCAGTTTGTTCATCTCTGCCGTCTGCTGTCCGTCGGGATTTTCCTGTTCCTCTGCCGGCACGTCCGTCGTATCCGGCGGCACCTCCTCCGGCTGTTTTTCGTCTGCCTGCCCTTTGTCTCCTGCCGGCGTACTGCCATGATCCTGCTTTGGTATTTCTTTAAAATCTGCGGAAATCGTATGCTCTGATTTAACATCGGTGAAACGGTAAGACGAAACCGCTCCCACCGGTTTCCCGTCCACATACACATTCTGAATAGCATAACCGCTTCTGGGCACGATCGTATAAAGCAGTCCGGACCCTTCCGTAACCGTACTGATTCCCTTAGGCGTGATCGTGCCGCCGTATGATGATACCGCCGCACCGATCGTATAACTCCTGACCTGCTCCTTCTCAAAATGCGCCACCAGATATCTGTCCCTGGAAAGAGTGTTTATCACATATTCCTTCTCTGTACTGACAGTCCCGCCGTTCTCTGACCACCCGGTAAACCTGCACCCCTGTATCGGAACGGCTGTTATTTTAACATTGCTTCCTTTATCATAGACGCCCTGACCGGACACGCCTCCCAGATCAACCGGCGAGCAGGCAAGCGAAATCTTACATTTATTCTGGGAAAACATGGCAGTGATACTTCTGGACTCCGTAATGTTACGCAGTTCCATTCTGCTGTCCGTGCTGATGATCTTACCGTCCTCCATCCAACTGTCAAACCGGTAGCCTTCCTTCGCAGCTGCTTCCAGCGTCATATTCTCCCCGTATCCGACTGTCCTGCTCTCCGTCACCGTACCGGCATTGCTGTTATTGACCGTCACGTTGACCCGGCAGCTTACCGGTTTAAAATTTGCCACGAAAACTTTATCGCTGCGCACATTATCGACGACATACTGTGAATTGGACGAGACCCTGTTATTGTCTGACGACCAGCCGTCAAAGAAGAATCCATTGTTGGGTGCCGCCGAGATTACGGCGTGTCCCCCTTCCTCCACGATGCCGCTCCCGTATACGGAACCACCGTGCTCCGGAGAGGCTTTCACCTGTATAAAATAACTGGACTTCTGTAAAGACACCAGCGCTGTCGCGCTGTAATTGCTGTCCTGTTTAGACACTGCCCTCACAACCAGGCTGTACGCCGTCTCGTCCGCACCCACATACAGCGTTCCATTGCCGTCAATATAAGTATTCCGGCTCGTCTGTCCGGAAACGCTCCACGCCACCTCCCGGCTGTAATCGTTCTGCCCCGACACCGACGCTGTGAAGACGCAGGATGCATTCTTCGTAAGAACCGTTGTCCCGGGTGAGATACTGACCGATGTAATCACAGGCGCCGCCGGAACCGGCTTCCGGATCTCCAGAGATATATTGACCTGTGTGCCGTTTACAAAATATATGTCCTCCATATCGCCAAACAGAAGAAATGCACTGTAACTCCCCGGTTCCAGAGACGTGTCCGCCTCCACCGTAAACGTACAGGATTCACCGGGACTCAAACAGTCGCTGTCCGGCGCGTCCACTACGAAGCAGTCATGATAGTCGGCCTCATGCCACGAAAGCCGGATATCCTCCGTACCCTGATTGGTCAGCACAATGTCCTGCCCGGGCGCCGGACTGCCCTGCTCGAACGAGCCGAAGCTGATCTGCTGCCGGTCTGTCTCCAATCTGTAGGCTTCCGCTCCAAAACTGTCTGCCGCCGGATACGCTCCCGCCCCGATCTCTCCGGCCTGGACTGCGCCTGAAGAACCAGGCGCTGTCGCCAGAACTGATCCTGAACCGGGCTCCGTTGCCGGAACTATCCTTGAACCGGGCTCTCCTGCAGAAACTGCTCCTGAACCGATCTCTCCGGTCAGTACCGCCCCTGTCCCAGTCTCCGCGGCATAACACGGAAGTGTACTGCCGCAAACCGTCTGTATCGCTAATATATATGCACCGAAACTGAATAAAACCTTCTTTTTCATTGCGTACCTCTTCTTAATTATATAGAATACCTGTTGCAACGCTTCTTTTATTCAGTATATCATGCCGGCTTTTTACTGACAATCGGTTACCTACTCTCTGTTCCTCAGCACTTTTGCCGGAAGAATCCGGTTGACCCTGCGCATCAGGAGCGGCGTACAGACCAGATACGGCTCATCCGGCATGTGGAATACCTCCTGTGCAAAAACATGGCAATGTTATGTTTAACAAAAAATAACGAAAAATACTTCGTCAAATATGCGCAATATCATATTTATGCAGCCCATGCCCCAGTAATTGCATGATTTGCAATTCATCCTCCGCGTCAAGTACCGCGTTATGTGTCTCTCTATATCCCATATTATTACGGAACATTCTCAAAATATTTTCAACGCCGTAGCCACATTTCATTCTTCCGGTTCCATAGCAATCCACGGTATCGGGGATCGCTCTGTTATATTGACGGTATGCCGCCAAACGCATAATATCATACCATTCATACTTTGTATATTCCGGCAGATGCTTCTTATCAAAAGACGCATTATATGCAAAAAGCTTCCGCACCTGATATGCAGCCAGCCATTGTTCTATCCCGTCCAAAGTCTGCTTTCTGTCTGTAACAACAACCCCTTTTTCATCGAGCCTCAGCTCGCTCGAGTACATGCCGCCCACCCTGTATGCCGGATCAATTATGTAATATACAGAATCAATTTTCTCCATTGTCTCCGAATCGGCAACCACAACACCGATTGACATTACCTCATCATTCCAGTTGGTCTCCGTGTCGATCACTGCAAATCTGTCCATATTAACTGCCTCTTTCTTATCTTTAGATTGGTTCGCAGGAATTCCTGCTGCTTTCTTTGAATCGTTTCAATTAAATGTTGTTTTTTACTATGTGAAAAATTCAATCCCGCAAATGAACGGCTTCCTGTTCCAGCTTACAGTTCTCACCGAGCATGTACGAAATTACACCTCTATAATCCTCTGTTTCTTCATGCTGCATCCGATCTGTCAACTCCTCCTGCAATTGCAGGAGTCGTTTTCTGTCATTTTCAGTCAATGGTTTTGTGTCCCCGCGATATCTCTGAAGTGTCTTCGTATCCATATACAGTGACCGAAACGGAATCCCTGTCTCTTTCTTCAAATGCTCCAGAATATAAAAGCCTCCTGCATCGATATCTCCGAAATGTCGGTATTCTTTCCCTGGATTCCGTTGATATAGATATAAGAGGAAGTCTCTTTTTACCTTATTGTGGAATCCTCCCAGATAAACAACAAAATCATCCTCCGCCGAATAATCATGAAAACTGGTAAGATTCTCCACCGTTACCACACGCTTTCCCATGACCGTAACAGCTTTCAGGCGCTTGACCGATTCTGTAGACAACGCAATATCACCTTCCATCAAGGATAAATCGATCTCCTGCTCATCTGATCTGTGTTTTCTTCCGATCCTAATACTTCCGTTTCCTTTTATCATCACATAAGTCGGCGTATGGACGATTCCGCATTCCTCCAGTACAAAATCGCGCTCCTGATACGTTCCATACTGATACAGTAAAGCTTCTACCTTATGCTTTAGCAGTTCCATTCTCTTGGAATCATGGAACAGCTGCATGGAAAGGCTGCGGATAAATATCTCCTCCTGATTCTCCAAAACCGCTTTTACTGCCAGAAGCAGTTCACGATATTCTTCCAGATCATGATTGTAATATTCCACATTCAGATTTTTTTCAACCCTGCGCCGTTGCGCACTAATATACTTAACTAGCGGAATCTGATACTCCTGACCGGATTCACTCTGCCGGCACAACTCGTCACCGTGACAGAGATCATCCCATATGCGCACGAGTTCTTCCTGCTCCCGTCTTCTTGGCATCCTTCCCAGCATTTCATAACAGGCATCCAGCCGCTTCGGATTGAGTATGATCTTCTTTAGTACACCCTTTTTCCAATACACCAGTGTAACCAGCTCCTCGGCACACAGCTCTTCCATCGACTCATTAATCTGACAGAAATAGTCATACTCCGCATCATCATTATATTTGGGGAAAATCTTCCCGACACTCACGGAAAATGTCTGGGTTTTCTGATTGTCTCCCCGGAATGTCCGACTCCTTTCATAGGAATCCAAAAGATGCTCCAACACTTTCCTCTGCTGCCTGTCCATCACAAATCATACTCCTCCACAATACTGTTCTGGCCCACACGAATCGCAGTCAGAACCGTTCCAACCTGCTCGCCGATCACCTCAATTTTCGCCGGCGGCGTTGCCAGAATAACCTGCAGCCCTAATCCGTTGAAGAACTCCATCATGGATTGAATGCGTTCATCATCCATCTTATCAAAAGCCTCATCCAGCAGCATGATTCTTATACTGTTTCCGTATCGATATAGCTGATAAAAAGAAGCTGCAATTGCCACATAATAAGGCACCTGCGTCTCGCTGCCGCTTTTTTCTCCGTAAATGTCAGAAAAACGCTGAATCGAACCGTCCCGTTTATGAATTTCGATATCATAATCCAGATAAGAACGATAATCTGTGTATTCCTCCACAATTTTCTGTCCATTATCGTCCTTCGCCATCAGCTTGTCAAAAAGATCAGCCATTTCCTCCTTGTATTCTTCCTCGAAAGCGCTGGTCCAGAGATTAATTCCCTCGTAATTGTTCTCTGAGGTAATCATCCTGTACAGCCCCTCCTTATTCTTGTCAAAACTAATCTTAAACCGATAGCTGTCGTCTCCGTAATAAATACTGTCCAGTGCCTTATTCAAGCTGCGGAACTCATTTCTCGCACTCTCAATATTCTCTTTCATTCTGGAAAGAAAATCACTTCGGAAAATCTGTTCGCAATCCTCTCTGGCAAGCTTCAGTTTTTCCTCATATCGCACGATTTCCACGCTCTTAAGCTTCTGCAAAGCCTCCCGATATTCCGAAATATTTGCAAGCCCCAGCATAAAATCAAGCGTGAATTCCTGATTGAATCTCATCTGAAGCTCTTTCAACCCCGTCCTGCCGTCCAGCAGTTCCTCCCGCTCACGCAGAAGCTGTGATCTCTGAGGTACAAAATTCACTGCAATGACCTGTGCGCTCTTGCTCTTTCGATTCTGTCTGTATTTGTCCTCCGCCTCTTTGTAGACCGCACCGTCCCTGTCCGCCTGTTCTTCCAGTTCTGTCCGCAGGCTATCATATTCCTTTTTTCTTTCCTGCATCTCATTTCTATGCGTATCGATCTGATTCTCCAGACGCATATTTTCTTCGCTGAGGCTGTCTTTCTCTGTTTTTTTTACATCAAGTTCTTTCTTCTTAGCCTCCAGTTTAAGATTCAGTTCAATCAACGTAGGGTCGCTCTGCGCCTCTTTCAGTTCTGTCTTCGCTGATACCATCTGTTCCTGCAGACTATGCAGGCTTTCCGGCACATACAGATACAGCTTCATGATGCCCAGATTTACTTTCTTCGCGCTTTCCTGAGCCGCCGTGTACAGCTGGATTTCCTGCCTGAGCCCGCTCCGTCTTCGCGTCTTTTCCTCAATCTCTTTCTTCACATTCTCTATCTGCGTCCGGTAAGCATACTGTCCAATAAAAGGATTCTCATAATCCCTGGGATTCAAATGTCTGACCACATATCCCTGATAGAGCATACACTCGGGCGTCATGGCGATTGAATGCTGTTCCAGTTCACGGACATCTGTACAGCGCTTCACCCTGCCCAGTACATAATTCGCATATGCCTTGGCATAACGGTTATCGCTTTTCACCACATAGGCGAGAGAATCCGGCTCTGCCTCCTGCTCCATTGGAAGTTTACGGCTGTTAATGATACCTGCGGTATGTATGTTCTTACGGTTTTTATCATAAACCTCTAACGCCGCATGATAATATTCCGGCTCTACAACCAGATAGAATTTCTGCGTGTTAAGATATCCCTCTATGGCATTGCTCCACTTCACATCCGTGATTTCCAACAATTCCGAAAGGAAATAGACCGGAGATGAAATCCCTTTGCGTACAAACTCCTTCTCCACCATCTCTTTCAACTTTTGCACATATTCCGGATAGGGAAGCACTCGCTTTTCCAGCTTCTTCAAACGTTCCTGACAGTCATCTATTTCCCCGGAAATCCTCTTCATATCTGCAGTAAGAATCGCCCAGGTATTCTGAATTTCATTTTGCTCCTTTGCTGCGAAAGCCTCCAGCCTCTCAACTGTCTTCGCCTTTTCCTCCTGATCCGCCGCCTCTCCTATCTGTTCTGCCTGTGTACGCTTCACCGGCTTATAATCCAGTCTTTCCAGATCCCTCAGATAATTCATCAAAAGACGAACCTGTTCCTGCAGCTTCTTTTCGCCCTCCTTCTTCTGACGGATTTCCCCCTCCAAATTCTCTATCCGGCTTTTGGCCTGCTGCAAAAGAGCATTGGAATGCGTCGCTTCTATGTCTATACTAATCGCCAGAATCTGATTTTCCAGACCCTTGATCTGCTTCCCTGTTTCTTCCAGAAATCCGCGGTTAGACTCCACAGACTGACTCTTCATCCGAATCATTTTCTCCAAATTCTCCACAGACAGATGCACGGCATCCCGATTCGCAATTTTGAGCAGAATATCGTTGACAAGGATACTTCTGTCCTTCTCTTCTATCTCATCATACCTGCCAAGAATTTTCTCCAATGCGCCCTGCTGCCTTCTGGAACGATCCAATATGTTCTCCAGTTCGCTCAGTGTCTCTATGTTCTCCCGCAATGAAACCACATCCACCCGCTCTTCCGACAAGACGAATTTATTGATAAACTCTTTCACATTATCCATCGGCTTAAAAGCCAGAGATTTTGGAATTATATCAAAAAATTTATCGTCTAAATTTCCAAGACGTCGTTTAAACCGATCCTGTGCCGCATTTTTCTGGTCTATATATGAAATTTTCCTGTTCTTTGCCCGAAATTCCTCCGCCAGTGCGGCACGCTCTCCTGCCATGAAAGAAAGATCTTCGAGCCTGCATTCCTCCATATACCATCTGGTTATGACCGGACTCTCCTCATCTCTGGAAAGCATATGCGCGCCCAGCACAAAGTAACGATCTCCCTTCTCCTCATAAAATTCCAGCGCCACATTGGCCGGCACTGCGCCTTTTCGAAGATATGCCTCACCCACATTTCCGATCTTACAGCGGACATATCCCCTTAAATCTCTCTTTCCTTTCTCATTGGCCGCCACGTTGAACCTGCGTGTGTTCGTTGTCAGTACCAGCTGTATAGCATCCAGTATGGTGGATTTCCCGGCAGTATTTTCTCCACTGATCAATGTCGATCCATGAAAGGATATTCTCTCATTCTCAAAATAGTGCCAGTTAATCAACTGCACTCTGGTCATACTCTTCTTCTGAGTCTCCATATGCATTCCCCCCGGAATACTCCCGCATTTTCTGTTCCGTCATCGTATAATACTCATTGATATCTTCCACCGTCACCGCCATGAGAATTGACGGGTAGATAACGATCCTTGCATCCGGCTGGCTGACGTCACTGTCCAGATTCCGAATCAGGTTATATCTGCGAAACAGGCTGGCCATATGTCGCTCATTCCCCTTGTCTAACATCGGTTTCGCCTTGATTTTAAGCATCGCGTACTTCTCTCTGATCTCTTCCATGAGAACCGTCACCTCCTCTGTGAAAGTTCCCAGTTCCTTACGCTTTTCCACATACAGAATCCGGAGAATCAGCAGAAAGATACTCTCATATTTGCCAAGTGCCAGCCTCCCCGTCCCGAACTGGTTCACAATGCCGATCACTCCCTGATCCTCGTTTATTTTCAGATCGTACCCCAGCAGGTCAAAAAACGGAATGAACAATTCCCGGTTCTGCCTTACGAAAACATATTCTTTTTTCGTGTCCTCTCGCTTCCGCAGCAGGAAACACTGATTTAACAGTTTGTTCGCCGCGACACGGAATTTCTCTTTTTGTGCGGCAGATTCTATTAATTCTTCAAACATATGTATGTCCTTTATACTTTCCTGAAGATATATTTTTAAACTCGTGTTCAAATTATCTTAAATATACTATGGCTCTATCTCTTTTTAACAATATCAAAATACGGCAGCGAATATCCCTGCATCTCCACTTGTTTTCCGCTTCGACTGATTTCATAATTATTGGACCGGTTACCGGAATAGATGCTGATATAAATGATCCGAATCAAATCCCTGACGGATTCCACCGGCACATCCGTAACCGGCATCTTGTCACTGTCTCCCAATAAATTTATAACATATTCATTGATATTCTTGCGGGAAAAACGGCTTCGGTTCTTCCTCCTTAGCGCTTCTTTATATAACAGCCTGTCCGCCTCACTCATCTGCGCCTGATTGGAAAATCCGCTGATTGCATCCACTTTCTTAGTGATCGGAACTGTCTGGAGCGATTCCGGTGAAATATAGCTTTGCGGATACAGGGAAAACAGCCCCTCAAAGGATTCTTCCTCTCCGCTGTTTAACTGCTGCACATAAAGATCTGTTATTTTGGACAGCTTCCCTTCCAGATTATTGCCGGTTGCCAGAAGAAACCGCGCCCGCATCACCGCGCTGCGCATATATCGCGCATGCTTTCTGTCAATCTCTTCTATGATATCATCCAGTCGATAGAAAGAGGACTTAATGTCAATCAGCATAGAGATTACCTCATCATATGCCTTCTCCCAGTCCTCAGTCTCCTCCACTTCCATGTAACCTGCCACCGCCCGCTCCATGATCTCTGTGCTTTCCATGATCCGCCCAATCCGCTCTATGATAGACGTCCGAAAATAGGAAATGTTCTCGCTGGTCTTCATTCTCAGATATGCCTTTGATCCGATATTCTTGTGATACGCAAAGAAGTGCTCTAAGATTTCTTCCGCGTCCATATCGTTCGTCTGCTGATCCATGTGCCGCTTGATGCTGGCGTTCAGCTTCTTTAACTCTGATAAAAGACGTTCTGTATTCTCCTGTACACCCTTAATAATTAATTCATAAGGTTTACCGTACAATTCCTCGTTCTGTAAACTCGCATGAATCTGCGAGATGATTCCCTGATATTCCGCCTCTTCCTCACGAATGATGCGATTCATACTATCAATCACAGGAATCGTATATTCACACAAAATCACATTAATCTGGTGATTCGTCTCCTGCTCGTATTCTATCCAGCCGCACTTCTTCAGTATGGCTATGACTCCGTTTGCCTTCTCCCTCGCATCGGATACATAGACTTCATCATCAAAACTCATCTCCGTATCATCAGCCTCGAAATAGTCCGTCAATTCTTTGACTACAATGTCCCGATTCACGCCATAGGAGATTTCCGGTTTAAAGGCGTTGAAAAGCCGCATAATGCAATCTGCGTACTCCTGCCGGTATTTACTTGTCAGCGGCTTAAAAAAATCGGCCGGTAGAATATCGAATAAGGTTTTCATGGCGATTGTAATCATTCCTTCCTGCCGGCTTGCTTTATTGCCGATTATATCGTTTACTATAGCTTGTCAAGTCAATTATATATAAAATATTTTGCTTACGCAACTACTCTTATCAGAGCTTCCTAATTCAGCTAAATTTTCTACCTGAATATTCTTCTCCAGATCATAAACCACTGCTGACTCTATTAATGACTCAACAAGCGAAGAATGTGTTGCTACAATAAAATGCAAATTAGGAAAACCATAAAGTTTCTTCTTTAATTACCCATTGTCCCTTTTTCTTAGAGCCAGCCCTTTCTATAATACCTTTTTCTCTTAAAACACGAATATGTTTCGTAATTGTCGTTGTTCCAACCCCTATCTGTACGCTAAGTTCATGTACTGTAATATTACTGTTTTCTTTCATCAGGTTTAACATTTTTTGATCATATTCATCCAATCCATCCTCTTTTGCCAATTGTAAATCCTTTTCCAACACTTTATCTTTATTTAACGGAATTGTCACTGTAATAAAATTTTCTGTAATGTCAAACACTTCTTTGCCATACTTAGACACAATCAAAGGAACTCCATGTCCGGTCTGCTCTATATAATCCAACCGGACCATAATCTGTTGAAGTTCCAGATTCACAGGTTTGCTTTTCCCCTCATAAAATTCCTCCAATGTAAGTCCTTCTGGTAAACCGCCCACTGATATCACCTCAATACGGTCTTCAAACATATACACAGCCGGCGGCGTCTGCCTTGACCAGCGATTGTGCAGACAAGCATTTAACCACGCCTCTCTGAAGCACGGGAAATCAAACAGCCTGATCTCCTTTCTAAGGCTGCCACCTACATCCACTGCAGTATCATTTAGAGCTTCCATATAGTCCAACACCTGCTTCACGGCTACAAGCATACATTTATAACCATATTCATTCCGTTTAATCAGATTTGTCTTATCTGTGCCACGAAATACCGCGACTTTAATAGAATAGCTGTTAATATCTGCCAGAATAGCCGCCATTAAATTGTAAGTTCCGTCACGTGTTAAGAGATTTAAATTTTGCTCAAATGTATTCTCCCGAAGCGTAAGATTATTTCCCGCATACAACATTTTTAGTTGGTCAAAACTTAGCTCCTGATTATTTGCCTCAATATTTACAATAGAATCCGACACACTAAGCATCAGGTTGCGTAACTGCTGTGGTGATATTTCCCTGTCCTCATCCGCCGTTCTCATATAATACTTTCCATATGCTGAATAAGGTTTTTCATCTCCTTCAACAGTAACTTTTATTACATTTTTATCATCACATAATTCCATAATAATCGTCGGGATAACCTGTGGTTTAATTGCATTGGCAATTCCCTGGGATATCTCACGCAATGTACGGTCTCCAATTTGCTGTCCTAAGATTTCACCATCATTTCTAACTCCAAAATATAATGTACCTTGTCCATTTTTATTCAACATAGAAGTCAATGAAATAACGCCTTCTTTCAATTCTCCAGTTGTTTTTTTAAATTCAATCAACTCTGTTTCCATACCAAAATTCATGATATCACTCCTTCCATAATAGAGTATATCCTTTTTCGTTATTTTAATCAACACTTAATAGACACTTTATTCAACTCTTACGTGATGAATAAAGCGTCTATTAACTTAAAAACTCTAATTTTCTACCCCAACAGCCTATCCAGCCTCAAACCGGCAGACTCCCTTCCACACACAGCGCCCCATACCCCGCGTATGTCAAGTTAAGGTTCCTGATAATAGTGATCCAGATCAAGACTTTCGTTCTGATAAAGGAGAATTTTCCGTTTATCAAATATCTCACTTAACGCAGGCATATCTTCGACTCCATCTTTACCTAAGTATTTTTGATACGAAACTGGTTAATTTTACACTCATATTTGAATGGCATAATTTCAACCATTCCTTTATTTATTCTCGTAGTATCGCAGGTTTTTAGTCCGTCCTTTTTTAATCAGCACGCCCTCGTCAGTTAGTTCTCGCAAAAGCAGGATTGCAGTAGATTGGGACACACCCAGTTCCATTTCTACATCACTACGAACAATAAAACCTTTACTGCGACACAGTTCCAAAACAGTATTAATTCGTTCTTCCTTTTTTGCCGCACTGGTAGTTCCACCCGTTCTAAGGATATTTTGAACTTTTTGTTCTTCTGCATGGAAGTTTGTATTGGGAAGCGTAATCTTAAA
>CAJTPS010000002.1:1879-279801 GCA_910578555.1 uncultured Lachnospiraceae bacterium | reverse complement strand
GCCAGATATTGAATTTTCAAGGTGCATAGCTAAAATCTATGTGCGAAGTTTGAGTAAATTATAAAGACAGAACATTACCAGCATACAAATATTTACGCATAGCACTTTCTTTTTTTCACGTCGGTCTTTCAGAGATATGATCGTAAATACAGCTATTGCAATACATAGTATCATCCAGAAAAAGGCACTCATGTGAAGTGTCACTTCTCTTGTAAAAAAAGCGACAAAAAAATTCCGTATTACGATCTGAAATAACTCCACATATGCAGGGTCCGACTTATATTTTGTAACCACAGTGCTGAGCAGAAATGATTTCAGCCTGAATTGATCCCCGCCTGTTATGTTCAGATATTTCATCATAGTATTCCATATGCCCAATTCCATCATTGGAATACAGACAGACAGCATTCCTATACCAAATAATTTTCTGACTTCATGAAACGTCATATGAAAATCCTGACTTATGTACTCATTCAACAGGTAAACCAGGCAGACAACACCGACAAAAATGATACCGCTCGGTTTTATCATGATCAACATAGCCGATATCAGAGAAACGCCAAGTGCTTTGTTGTAGCAGCCATCCCCCCTTTCTGCTATCGCCAGGCAAAGAGCTGCCATAAAAGCGGCACCAAGTGGTACATCCATATAACCAGATATATACGGCCGTACTTCCCCAAACCGCCAAATCCATAAAAAGCATGCAACACTCATTCCTGATACAAGATATACGACCAGTGAAATGATCTTTTTATCTGAAAATAATTGTCTGATCCTGCATGCAGCAATATCGACAATCGGACAACAGGAGGCAAATAAAAGTACATTGATACTCAATATAACATCCCGTTCCGAATACGTATTCTTGCCTAAAGCAAATAAAGCATACCATGACGCCATACCATGCGGATAAACCCTGTGGTTTACGCATAAGCTGCTATTCCAGACATCCAAATTGTGATCATAAAATACAGTTTTGGAAAACATTCCCCAATGTAAAAAGGAATCCAGTTCCGTATAAAAAAGCACTTTCCCGGAAGATAAAATCATATAAAACAAAACCGCAGCCGAAAATCCAATAATGGAGGGATTCAAAAAGTAAGCTTTTACAGCCGCTTTGTCCTTTGTCCTGACAATATATGCCGCAGAAAAAATACAGACAGCAATGCAGTACGCTTTTGCAACTGTCCATAGTACTCCAAACGCCCCAGCTATCTCCAATACAGCCATGCTGACTGCAACACTCAGAACAGGGCCAAATCCTTCCTTTATTTTTAATATTCTTGTCAAGGCATATCCCCAAAATACTATGCCAACTATAAGAGTTATATTTCCTGCCATAAATTATTCTCCTTCTTTAATTGCCTGAACTCATTTTTCCGTTTTGTACATCCGGCATCATAACATTACTTTCCTTCGCATAACAATCTTAATTACATATCAGATGCAACCCGGAAACCATGCCTTTTTGCAGTTTGTTTCATATCCGGTGCTTTGGGCTGAAATTGCTCAAGTGCAAACACACCGCCACAATTATATCATATGATATTACTAAAAACACATGAAAATTTAGAAAGGAATCATTATGAAGGATTATATGTACAGGGAAAACTTTGACAAGTTTCCTCTCGCTATGGCATATGTTCCGTGGCAGCATTTCAACGGAATCTACGATAATCTCGATGAAGCCCTTGAGGCCGGAACCGTTTTTCCGGAACTCGACAAACCGTTTACAGGAAGGAGATGTTGTAAGAAATGAACATGCATTTTGCAAACGAACAGGAAAAGCTGCTCCATGACGTCGCTGTACTGGACTTCGTAGCCATCGAAATGTCACTGTATCTGGACACTCACCCCACCGACAGAAACGCCATGGAATATTTCAACCACTATAATCGTATGAGCAATCAGGCGAAAAAAGAATATTCTGAAAAATTTGGTCCCCTGACACTGGCGCTTGCCGACACCTCTAACTGCGGCGGCTGGGATTGGGCGACACTGCCTATGCCCTGGGAAGGAGGTTGTGCTTAATGTGGAATTATGAAAGAAGACTTGAATACCCCGTAAACATCACGCAGCCCAACGCAATGCTGGCGCAGGCCATCATCAGCCAGTACGGCGGACCCGACGGCGAAATGGGCGCTTCCATGCGTTATCTGTCACAGCGCTATGCCTGCCCTTACAGAGAAGTGGCGGCGATTCTGACGGATATCGGCACCGAAGAACTGGCTCACCTAGAGATGGTGGCAGCGATCGTTCACCAGCTGACGAAAAATCTCTCCATGGAAGAAATCGAGGAATCCGGCTTTGCCAACTATTATACCGACCACACGCTTGGTATCTGGCCGCAGGCGGCTGGCGGCGTTCCGTTCAATGCCTGTGAGTTCCAGTCCAAGGGCGATATCATTACCGATTTGACAGAGGATATGGCCGCAGAACAGAAAGCAAGAACCACCTACGACAATATCCTGAGACTCGTTCACGATCAGGAAGTCTGCGAGCCCATCAAATTCCTGCGTGCGAGGGAAGTCGTGCACTTCCAGAGGTTTGGAGAAGCAAACCGGGAAGATTGCAGTAAATGAAACCACACAAAATACAATCACTAAGACGCATACCCACACGGCCTCAAAGCTGAATGACAGCTATGGCAATAATCCAATCGTGGAAAACCCTACACCGGAAAATCCAACATTGGATTTTCCAATGCGGGGAAAACCAACGCAATAAAATATAGAACTTAACATTTCTAAAAACTATTGACAAGCAAAAAAAATTTCCTTATAATTTTTCTTGTAAAATTTTGAGTGGACTTTTCCGGATTGATATGTCATCTTTTTGCCACACAGTTATCAGTTTGATAACTGTGTGGCTTTTTGTTGTTATATTTCGGAAAATGTTTATCAAATGGCAGTTATGCCAGTTGGAAAGCTGATTTTTGAAATGTCATTACCGCCACTATTTTCCATGTTTCTTCAATATTCATACAATTTATTAGACAGTGCTTTTGTCGCCCGGTTAAGCGAGAACGCATTAACGGCTGTTTCTCTGTCTTTTCCAATCACAACATTAATGAATGCGGTATCTATTTTGATTGGAGTTGGTATAAATGTCCTAATTGCGGGACATCTTGGAAAACGTGAACAAGAGGAATCAAATAAAACGTTTACTCTTCTATTTATGAGATTGAGGTTTCAAAATAATAATAAAGATATAGTTGAAGGTAAATAAAAATGTACAAGGAAGATACATCTATTACAATTAAAACAGGGGGGGGTGAAAATATGTCCCCAAAAGAGGTAGTAAATCTTTTAAGGCAAACTGTATAGGCGGAAGACCGAAAAAAGAGGCTATCAGCAAATCATTAGATAATTCAATCTGCTACGATTTTTAAGTCTTTTAGTTTTACAAAAAATCCTATTTGCTTTATGACAAACAAATAAGTACACGTTTTTATGTTCGCAAATTAAGGGGGAATTAAAATGGACGAAAAATTTATGAAAGAAAAACCTGTATTGCCGTTAATTTTATCAATGTCACTTCCTATGGTACTCTCAATGCTGGTAAACTCTTTATATAACATTGTAGACAGCTTTTTTGTAGCCCAAATTAGTGAGGACGCTATGACGGCATTGTCATTAGTCTTTCCTGTTCAGAATTTTATCAATGCTGTTGCGATTGGCTTTGCCATAGGAATTAACGCAGCAATAGCTTTTTATTTGGGTACAGAAGAATATTCAAGGGCAAATATGGCAGCTACACAAGGCATGGTATTTGCTGTTATACATAGTATAGTTATTACCGTTTGTGTAATTTCTATTATTCCAACTTTTTTAAGAGTATTTACATCATCAGAACCCGTTATTGATTTCGGTATTCGATATTCTGTTATAGCCTTTTCTTTTACTTTTATCATTATTTTAGGCGGAACATTTGAAAAAATATTCCAAGCCGTAGGTAATATGAAAGTAACTATGATAAGTATGATGTGTGGGTGTATCGCAAATATTATCTTAGACCCAGTGCTTATTTTTGGGATTGGTTTTTTCCCTGCAATGGGAATAGAGGGAGCAGCATTGGCAACCGGCATTGGACAGACAATAACGCTTGCTATCTATTTAGTTATCTACTTTGTGCGCCCTATTCGTATTCGCATTAGCAGACAATTTCTTACTTTTGATAAAAAAACAGCTTTCAAACTGTATTTTGTTGGTATACCCGCAACTTTAAATATGGCTTTGCCGTCTGTTTTAATTTCAGCACTAAATTCCATTCTGTCCTCATATTCAGAGGTATATATTTTAGTTTTAGGAATTTATTATAAGTTGCAGACTTTCCTATATCTTCCTGCCAATGGTATCATTCAAGGAATGCGCCCTTTAATTGGTTATAATTATGGAGCTGGTGAACAAAAGCGTGTTAAGGAAATTTATAATATTGTTCTTTGCATGAGTAGCGTAATTATGGTTTTAGGCACTATTATTTGTTTGCTCATTCCCGGTCAACTGATAAAACTGTTTACTCATGTGCCGGAAACAATTCATACTGGGGAAATTGCACTCCGTGTTATTAGCGCAGGCTTTCTTGTTTCAGCTGTTTCTGTAACTTCATCAGGTGCGTTAGAGGGATTAGGAAAGGGTATGCCGTCATTAATTATTTCTCTATGCCGTTATATTATCATTATCATTCCGTCCGCATTTTTGTTTAGCAAATTTTTTGGCGCAGTCGGCGTATGGAATGCTTTTTGGGTGGCTGAATTTATTACCGCAATTATTTCATTTTTTATTTATCACAGAACAATAAAATATAATTAGAAAGACAACCGCATACCGGGAGGTGGTAGCGTGGGAAAATTGTTACTACTGACACTTAACGAACAAGAAGAAAAAAATGATTGACAAAATCATAACGGCAATATCTGATTATATACAAATTGAACCTATGGAGATTACGCCCGCTTCCATGTTATCATTTTCGGGACTGGAAATAAGGCAGAATCAACGCCGGGTATTTCAAGACGGGGAATGATGATTGATACATTGTCATTCCCCGGTGTCTTTTTCTGCCCTTGTGGACGCCGTCACTTCTTAAAAGGATATAAAATTTTCGGGATTGGGTACTCAATCCCTATGCTTGCTATTCCGCTATTCTAAACTTTTTATAAAATTTTCCAAAAACTTTTCCATTTTTTACCTCCCATGCGTAGCAAGTAGTAGAGGGGGAGTTTTCGCTATTCCCGTATAGTGTACTTGCCGCTTCTCATAAAATTTAGGGAAACCGTCAAAGGGGAAAGTTTATGCCAAGAACTAATAACTCTCCTACACCCGATCCCCAAATACGCATGGAAAGTCTTTCCATAGATAAAATGAGGCTGACCGTTACCAACATCTACCCCGCCTTTCAGAAAAAATCAGAGCAGGAAACACGACAGGAAATCGGAGCGCGGCTCTATCAGATTTTCAAAAAATATGCGTAAGTCCCTTACAAAACATTTCATGAAACGATATGATCTGTTTAATGTCAAATTCCTATGGAATTTGACATTGGGTATTGCGTCTGACATTTTAGGAGGTAGATAAAATGTACGCTGCATTATATGCAAGACAGTCAATCGAAAAAAAGGACAGCATATCCGTAGAAAGCCAGCTTGAATATTGCAGATACGAAACCCACGGAGAAACTTGCATGGAATACACAGACAAAGGTTTTTCGGGCAAGGACACCAACCGTCCCGGCTTTGAAAATATGATGAATGATATTCGTGCAGGAAAAATTAAACGTGTTATCGTCTACAAACTCGACCGTATCAGCCGTTCCATTCTAGATTTTGCAAACATGATGGAGATATTTCAGAAATGCCATGTGGAGTTTGTTTCTTCCACGGAAAAATTTGACACGTCCACGCCGATCGGCAGGGCTATGTTAAATATCTGTATCGTGTTCGCCCAACTGGAACGGGAAACTATACAAAAGCGGGTAACGGACGCTTATTATGCAAGGTGTAAGCGCGGCTTCTACATGGGCGGACGTATCCCCTACGGCTACCGTCTGACAAACACGGTCATTGACAATATCCGCACTTCCATGTATGAGGAAGTCTCGGAAGAAAGCGAACAGTTAAAGCTGATTTACTCCATGTATGCGGACACGGACAATTCCCTTGGGGATATTGTGCGGTACTTAAATGAACATCAGATTAAAAATCTGCGCGGCGCAAACTGGAATACCGCCCGTATCAGTGAAATGCTCCGCAATCCCGTGTATGTGCAAGCCGATATTGACGTGTATCAGTTTTTCCAAAGTCAAGGTGCAAACATCTATAATCCGGCAAGTGATTTTACGGGTTACAATGCCTGCTATCTCTACAAAGGTACGGTTTCCACTTCAAGAAAGCAGAGCGACTTATCCGACAAAGAAATCGTGCTTGCACCGCATAAGGGTTTTATCCCCTCAAAGACGTGGTTAGCCTGCCGCATACGGTGTCTTAACAACCGGCAGTCCACAAAGACCTGCAAGTCGAAAAATTCATGGCTTGTTGGCAAAGTTAAATGTGGCAAATGCGGTTATGCGCTGACAATCCGTAAAGCGAAAACAAAGTGGGGACGTTATTTTGTTTGCAGCCAGTCGGGAAGCCGTGGAAGCAACTGCGCAGGGGCGGGCTGTACGGTTTATGCAGACGTTTTGGAAGAATATATGCTTATCGCAATTAAAGAAAGACTGTCGGAGTTTCAAAACCTCTCCTGTCTATCTGAAACAGGAGAAGAACAAAAGTATATGACGAAAAAAATCCGTCTGACACAGATTGAGGAAGAAATCGAAGAACTTCTCTCCAAAGTGTCCGGGGCAAGCGGTGTTCTGATGAAATACATAGATGAAAAAGTATCAGAACTGGACGCAGAACGAAAAGCCTTGCAGGAAGAAATCATTACGGCAAATGTCACAGACACAGAGGGCAGATTGAAACAGATCACCAATCATGTGAAAACATGGGAAACGCTTTCTTTCCAGGACAGACAGGCGGTAGTTGATACGCTTATCAAAGTTATTCGCATTGCAGACGGAAACATTGAAATCACTTGGAACATTTAACCGTACTTCAATCCTCCCGTTTCGGTGAAGCCCTCCGCATTGTGCAGGACAGATTAAACGAAAAGAACTTCTACGCATTTAATCCGGGATTTGACTGTTCGAAATAATACTATTAAGCAAGCCACAGACACCAGATCTACAAGTCGCTGTGGCTTGTCTTTTGTAATCATTTATATATCATTACCGATTTGACGGAGGATATGGCAGCCGAACAGAGAGCAAGAACCACATACGATAATATCCCGAGACTCGTTCACGATCAGGAAGTATGCGAACCGATCAAGTATAAAGGTCATTAAAATTAGTGGCTTATTTAAAACGAACTGTACTGATTTAAGCGAATTTAAAAGGGGGGGAAGCATCAGCCATTATTGACCAGTGCTTTCCCCTAATTCGATTATCTTTTCAATCACCAACGGCTTCCTTTCCATACCGAATCCAACTACCCCGCAAAAGCGCAGAAAGGCATAACCGTAATCTGCGTCACCTTGTTCTCCTCCGCCGAAAACCAGATACTGATATTGCCGAAGCCCTCCCCCGTAATAAGACAGTTCTCCACTTCCCCGTAGGGTGACGCGTAAAACCCATAGGCGCTTAACCTTTTCCACGCATCGTCTATGCTGATACCGGGATAAATGCCGAAAATCGTTACATCCCCCACTTTCTCGCCGGAATAGGAAAGATCGCCCGCATCAAGCGCCGTGAAGGAAAAGACCTCTCTCCCGTCAACCAACCCAACCGTGTGTTCCTCAAAATTCGGTTCTGGCTGTTCCAGTTCTACACCGTACTTTTCCGAAAGAAGGGTCTGGGCCGCATTGAGAAAACGATCCTCACTTAAAATCAACAATCCCAGATCGTCCGCCGTATCGGCTCGTTCCCTGCCCGCCGCTTCCGCTTTCAGTTTCAGATAGTCCGGCGCAAAATCCGCATAGGATTCATATTCCAAAGGCTGATAGGGAATAATAATCTCTTGTGCGCCATCCATTATTTCATTGTACCATTTTTCATAGTCCGCCTGATTATATTTGTAGCTTTCGTATTCGTAGGATGGTTCCGCACCCTCCGAAATGCTGAACAAAGTCCCGTCCCCATCCGCATCCAATTCTTCTGGGAAAGACTGACCCTCGTACTCATCGGAAATTTCCTTATCCCAGGTATGCACATAGGCAATCTGCTTATAGGAATCGCTCTCCGTTTCATATTGATAAAGCGCAAAGGGCCAGAACTCTCCATGCGTATGGTTGTGGGAAGCCTCCGCTTTAATTACACCGTTGTCATAATAGGTAAGCATGGGCCATTCCGTAAACTCGCGTTTTAATTCACCGAGAACCGGATCGTAGTCATAGATAATTTCCATCATGCCTGCCATACTTGCATTGGCATAACAGACGATCAGTTCCTCCCTGCCGTCCCCGTCAATATCTGCCACCGCAAAACGATTGTCGCTCATCCGCCCGAACCCGTTTTCCAAAGAAGAAGTGTCTAACTCTCCATCCGGAAGCTGCCATGCCGCCGTAATCTGAGAAAGAATGCCGCCGTAATAATGTCTGACCTGCGCCGCATACAGAATCTGTGCATTCTCTGTAGCTGCTTCGTCAGCATTTCCCGTATCTGCGCTGTCAGGTACACCTGTTCCCTCCAATTCGGGAGTTTCTGTTCCTTCAACAAACGTGTTTCCGCTCTCTCCACCAGTCTGTTCTATTGGCTCGATACCAGGCTGTTCTGACCCAGTCTCTTTCTCGCCGCAGCCAACTAAAAGTATGCTGACCGCACACAATAAAACAATACCCTGTTTCAGAGAACTTCCCTTTTTTTTCACGTTTTTATACCTCGTCTCTTTATATAATCCACCTGCACAGTTTAAACCGAATCTTATTTTAGTTCATAAGTTGTCATTCCTTGCAGTCTGCATCTATTTTATCATCAATCCCAATATAAAAACAGCCAAAAAAAACTATCTCTAAGAATCGTACAAGATCGTCTGAATGAAAAAACTTATATGCCTTTAATCCGGAATTTGACTACACTCTTTCGAGGACAGACAGGCGATAGTCGATACGCTCATCACAGGCAATCAGAAATCAGGAAATCCTAAAAACTGAATATTCCGAAAAAGCAGCCATAGGCGCATTATATGATGAACTCTCCAAGGGAATAGAAATTCTGAAAAAAGGCGATATTTATACGATTGATGAAGCATGGGCAGAAATTGACAAAATCTAAGGAAACCCATTATTTTATAACAAAAGACGTGCCACATCTCATCCGAATTCTTTTATTTTGACTTCCACCTTCACCGGTTCTTTTACATGTGCCGCAAACACCTCCGCATCCGCCGGTTTTCCGACGATGCTTCCATAGTGGATCGGAATTGCCGTCTCCGGACATATCCTGTTAATCAGTTCAGCTGCTTTTATCGCCTCCATAGTATAGAAGCCTCCGATCGGAACAAGCGCGATATCACACTTTACCTGCTCTGCCTCCTTTGTGGCATCGGTATCTCCCGCCATGTAGATGCGCTTATCCTCCAGTTGTATCATATAACCGACCCAGCCGGCACTCTTCATATGGAAAGGCTTCAGCATATTATAAGCCGGCACGGTCTCCAGCATAAGCCCATCGATCTCCAGTTTCTCTCCCGGCCTTACCGTGCAGATTCTTGAGAGAAACGTAACTTTTTTTTTCGCTTTCTGCTCCATCTTCTCCGGCACGATTAACACCGTGTTCTCCCCGGCCGCCTTCCGGATATCCTCCGGTGAAAAATGATCGTAATGATCATGGGTAATCAGAATATAGTCGGCGTCATGCGCCTCCTCCTGCAGCCGGAAGGGATCCAGATAAAGAATGCCTTCCTTCGCTCTGATCCGTATACTGCTTTGCGTAAACACTTCAATATCTTCTGTCGTCATATCCTATACCTCCGTTAATTTCCAACCACGCCATACTCTTCGGATCGACAGTTTCTCCTGTGGATTCATCCAGTGAAATCAAAAGCAGGCTGTCGTATTCTCCGCTCTGATCGCTGTCAAATTCGATGTATGCATATTTATCGCCCACGTAGTAGGCAGTGCCGCCGCCCTCCAATAGTTCAAAATACGCTTCTGTAGCCCCCTTCGCAGACAATGCCTCTGCAAACTCCGCCAGAGACATTTCTTCTTCGACTCCATCCATCAGTGCACCGAGAGTTCCCTGTATACGAATCGGCATAGCGTCATCCGGCAGCACCGGTCCTTCGATATCTTCGTCATATTCTCCACCGTAAATCACACACAGTGAAGAATCCGGAATCTCCCCACTAAACAGGGTTGCATGATAAAACTCCGCTTCATTTCCCGTTCGCTCCTTAAATTTCTCATAAGATATTGTTTCGTACTCTTTTGCCGTCTCTGCTACGCCAATCATAGTTTTTCCACTGTCATTTGATCCGCAGGCAGATAGCAGAACGCATACACAAATCACAGAAGGTATCCATTTCCCATGCATTGTATCCTCTCCCTGATTTATATTTATAAAACATAAATATTATATCATACAGACCCTCAAACCGCATCCTGAAACTGCCGTATTGATCTGATTTTTCCATAAGAAAGCATCAGCCCGTATTGACTGATGCTTTCTTGTAATTCAAAATTCAATCTTCATATAAAGTATTCTATTCCTCATGATCCTCTTCTGACAAACGTTTCGCAGGTTCTACATACTTATGCGAACTCGCACTCCAGCCATTCTGATATTGCACTGTCATATACAGCGTTTCATCCCCGTTGGAAACCTTCACATAACATACATCATCCTCAAACCGGTCTGTAATATCGATCTTCTGATCATAATAATATACCCAGACCGTACCGTCTTCCATGTATTCCACCTCTGGCATATTTAACTGTTCCAGCAGTTCGTCTTCTGTTAGAGGTCTCTCGCTTCCGTCACGTTCATAGGCAACGCCTCCGCCGCCCCGTTCTTTTTCATCGCCCTCCGCTGTCTGATATGACATACTGTAAGTTCCGTCTGCATTATACTCAAAAGTTGCATCCGTCCGGTCTCCTTCAATCCATATCTGAATCGTTCGCTGTATGCCTCCGATGTCCGCCGCATATACAATGCCGCTCCCGCCTGCAATCAGCAGACAGGCAATCACCGCTGCCGCCGCGCCTCTGAAACTTCTGCTCTTCTTACGATTAACCATATTTTCCACCTCCGTAGCCATTTCGCCGGGGGAATGCAATACTGAAAATGCCTGTTTATATTTTTCTTTATTTGTCATTTTCCCATCCCTCCTGTAATTGTTCCCTGAGCAGCATGCGTCCTCGCGACAGTCTCACCTTGACGTTACTTTCTGATAATTTCAAAATACCTGCAATTTCACGTACACTGTAGTCTTCGTAATAAAACAGATGAATCACGATGCGGTATTTCTCCGGCAGATTCATAACTGTTTCAAACAGTTCTTCCGATTCCGGTGTCTGAAACACCAGCGTCTCCATATAATCTTCCAGAGGCACTTTATTTCTCCGCCAGAATGTATGATTCATATTTTTTGCTTTATTAATCGCTACCCGAATCAGCCACGCGCGAATATGCTGCTCGCTTTCAAATTCTTTTTTTAGTGAATAGTACTGTATAAAAGTATCCTGTACAACGTCTTTCGCGTCTTCCGCATTCTTACATACGTTAAAAGCAATTATGTAAAGATTGTCCTGATATTTTTCATACAGTTCCTGCATTGCGTATCTCATGAGTGCTCCTTTTGCCGGTTACTTGAAGGTCCTTCACTAATAATACAACCCGCATATCAAAAAGGTTACAAAAAATTGAGCTTCGCGGGGTTGCGAGTTCCGCTTCGCGGACTCGAAATGCGCCAAGGGATTTCCTATAACATAAAAATCGGGATACCTACATGAATGTATCTGTAAGTATCCCATAATATTTTCATATAAAGCAGCCGTCAACCGGCTCATCCTGCTTTCTCTCTATGCCTGTACCAATTCCCGCAGTTTTCGGATCTCAAGCGGTTTCGAATAATAATATCCCTGAAACCACGTTGCCTGATAAAGCCGCAGATAATTCTGTAATTCTTCTGTCTCCACACCTTCCAGACATGTACTCATACCGCAGCTGTTGGCAAACTCTACAATTGATCTGACCATGGCCTGTTTCTTGATATCTTCGGTAATCCCTCTGATAAAACTCATATCCAGCTTAATCTCGTCCATCGGCGCGTAAAGAACGATTCCGGAAGAAGCGCTGCCGGTTCCGTAATCATCCATTGCCATACGGATACCATGCCCCTGGAAAAACTCTACTTCCCGTTTGATCATATCAAGCGGCATATCTCTGCAGCGTTCTGTAAGTTCCAGACACAAATGATCGGCCGGAAATGCCGTCTGTTCCAAAATGCGCAGCACCTCTTCCCGGAACTCCTCCCGCTCCATCTGTCTCGCCGAGATATTAACGTTCACTACAAATTCCGGCAGAATTGATAACAGTTCCACAGTCTCCTGCAAAGCCGTCCGCAGCACATAATTACCCAGTTCATACATTGCCGGATCAGTTTCCATCCATTCAATGAACATGCCTGGCGGAACGGTTCCATAAGGCTCCCTGCGCCATCGGACTAAAGCCTCCGCGCCAATAATACGCCCTGTTCCGGAAACAACAATCGGCTGATATTCTACATAAAACCCTTCGCAACCGTCCCTGACAGACTGATGAATCACTTTCATCAGGTCCAGATCCACGTTCTTTGCAACACACACTTCATCATTGAAAATGATCAGTCTGCCCTGATGTTCCATCTCCGAATGCCCAAGCGCATAGGCCGCTTTAGAGCTGATGGCATCCGCCTTACTCTCATACTGGTCAATTAGAATCGCACCCGCACATATTTTTATCGGGATCTGCCGATTATCGACACAGATACCCAGTGCCAGTTTATCCCGAAGCTCCCGCTCAAAGGCAAGCAGCTTCTCTCTGTCACATTTTTTCAGAATAAATCCGAATTTCGGTCCGTCCAGCCGGTAGACGGCACTGTTCTCATCCATCATATATATAAACTGCAGCGCTGTTTCTTTAAGAATCTGATTCGTAAATTCATTGCCGTATATAATATTCAGATTATTAAACCGCTCCAGTTTCACCATCAGCACGGCAAAGGGATCCCGCCTTGCGATTGCCGCATCAAGATCCGCCGCATATCTTGCCTGGGAATACAGATCCGTCAAAGCATCTATCCTCGGCAGGACATTCTCATTATGCAGCAAAACAAGCAGATATCCTTCTCCGGTCTTCTCATCGGTCACAATATCCGTATGAACGCTGAACATATGGTATTCGCCGGATACACCTTTCATGCGCACGCACAATTCCCAGTCCAGTTTCTTTCCCAGTTTTCTTTGCGGAATGATATCTTCATATTCCCATAGATCATTCGGATGAATCAATTCCTGCATGACTTCATAGTGATCTGCCACATATGTATCCTGAATCCCGAAATATGCTCTCGCCGTCTCGGAGAACCATGCCCTTTCCTGCTCTAACTGCAGCACAAAGATATAGGTATCCTCCGCCAGCCTGTTTACCTTATTCATTACCGTATCGATATAGCTCTCATTCTCATGCCAAAATCCCTGTTCTCCCATTATACCCCCGCTTCCACATTGCCTGGTCGCACATATCATGCCATTCCAGACAAAAAGAATTTCCTCTGACGAACCAAACTATACTATTATGCTACAATGAAATCGGAATCGGGTCAAGAAAAAGAAGCCTTCACCTGACATTTACAGGCGGAAGGCTGTTATAAAAACCGGGCAGACTTTACCACTCATACCACGGACTGAAATATTCCTCCGGCACCGGATCTTCCAGAAGAAAAGATCTGTATTCATTGGGTCGTGAAGTCAAAACCTCCACGGTAAAACGATACTTATTATCAAAATCTGACAGATACTCTTTCTGGATCTTGATCCCGCGATCACCTCTATATATAATATACTCCTTTGTCCATATATTGCGCGTGATTTCATTGCCGTCCTGATCATAGACCGTTATTCTAAAGCTGTCTGTATCTGCGTAATCCTCCAGATTACTCCAGTCTGCATAATATTCCCTGCTGCTGTCCGTCTCAAACATTCTCCACTGCAGTCCGGTCGGCGCAGGCAGCTCCGGAGCAAATTCTCCACTGTACGCAAAGACATCCGACATAACATAGGGACTGTCCGTATAATGAATATCATCTCCGTCTGCCGATACTGTAAAGTAATAGTATCCATTCTCTTTTAAATAAGGTGTCATATTTACCCGATAAGTACCTGCCTCCTCATCGATCCCACCGTTTCCTCTCATGCTGTTTTCCAGATCCCAGGTATCCTCTTCAAGATCAGGCGGTGTATCTGTATTTCTTCGATACAACCGGAAATGATACGCTACTTCCCCGCTGCCGTCATTACATCCCGTCACATTCCCCCAGACGCCCTCCCCTGTTTCAGCGTCCCAATGCGGCTGCGCCGGCGCCGGCAGAATCACCAGTCCATCTTCCGTGTCCTCTGGCCTGTCACGATGCATTTCCCGACGCCATCCGATCCCCATACCGCAAAGCAGCAGTACGATAAGGATTGCCTGAACACATAAAGCGAAGCGTTTTCTATAGGAAAACGCCTGCTCCACTTGTTTTATACATCTGTATCTTTTATCCGGATTGATATTGATACACTTCTGAATGATCCGGTCGTAATATGGCTTTTTCGCCTTATCTTTTAACAATGTCTGGATTGTAACGCCGAGTGCATAAATGTCTGACCGTTCGTCTGTCTGCGCAAATCCATACTGCTCAGGCGGCGCATATCCACGCGTCCCCAGAAGCCTAGTATCCTGCTTCAGGTCTTTTCTCGGCATACGTGCGATATCAAAATCAAGCAGGCGGATATGCCCGTCTTTTGCAAGCATTATATTAGAGGGCTTGATATCTCTGTGGATAATACCATTCCCATGCAGGCATTCCAGAACAGAACACAACTCCTTTATCAAGACGACTGCCTGTTTTTCAGACAATTCTATATCGCTTAACAGTTCTCCCTCTATATATTCCTCAAGAATCGTTGTCGTGTTATCCGTTATAGCAACATCATAAAACTTCGGCAGATACGGATGCCGGCAGTCTTTTAGTTCCCTGTAAATCGGACACGGCTCCTGCAGGATCTTCCTGATATAGAAATCCTGCCCGCCTTTTTCACGTACCAGATGCACTGCACCTGTCTCACCCTGCTTTAACAGTCTGATCTCTTCGAACTCCATGATCCAGCCTCTCTCATGTTCTATCTTTTCGTAATATCATAATAGCAAAATTCTATGTTTTGTGCCACCACTCCTGCGAAATAAGAAAAACTGCTTACTCATAAAGGTTGCTGCACCGAATTGCATATACTATAATCTATACAAGGTCATCAAACTTATTACCTAAATTATCCAAATCCTCACCCAGATCGCGGCCTGTCTTTCTCTTATATATCGCCTCAGCAATACCATAAATTGCGCCTGCAAGCAGCCATTTCCACCAGTTTCTTTCTATAAATCCTTTTTTTACAAACGCCATCATCTTATAATATAGCACCTTTTTACTCTCAACCATCAGTGCCATAATCTGTGTATCTTCGCCTTGCCCAAATGTAATTACAATACTTTCATTGTCACCATAATAAGTACCTTTTAGACGCTGTCCGTGATTATAATAAGTGACTTTACTTTCACCCGAAAATTTAAATTTCTCTTTCCTGTCATGTTCATTCACGTATGTACCGGAATATTTAGTTCTTCCACAACCGCTCACCGAAATTGCTAATAACATAATTAACACAAGTGTAATAACCGTATTTTTATTTTTTTTCATTTTATCTCCCGCCTTTCTCACAAGAATCACCTCTATGTCTTAATATCAAGTCCTCATGTAAACAAGTCTCTTCTGAAATTTACCTAATGAATCTATTTTCTTCCAACAGCCCAAAATCATGTCCATATCGTTTGAGCGAAATGTATACCTGTTTATCCTCACATTGGTCTGCATACTTATAGAGCTGTTGAAATACTGTTTCATCAAGAGGATTTCGCCGCAATTTTTCAAGCATCAGCGTATATGTACGATCATCTCCAACATACGAATAATTATTTATCTTCGCATCCAGAGTCCTGTCATCCAGGCACGCCAGACTCTCTCCCTCATATTGAACGCTGCCTTCCAAAACTTCCAGTCTGAGATCACCGCTTTCTTCTATGATCTCAAGCACGGTCTGCCCCACATCCCGGCAGGCCGTATATGCCGCTTCCGCAAACTCATCCTGAATTTCTTGACTTTCCAATACCCTTTTTTCCATACCTCTTATTTCCGCATTATCTATTGATCGTGCAATACTATCTCCAATACCATGAAAAGCTTTGCTCCCTGCATTCATAATCCCTGCCGCTGCAGACGCTTTAATAGTGGCACCGATAGCTGCCGGTATGGTAGTACCAAAACCCGCCCCACTCCATTTCGTTCTCGCTGCTCTGGTATATGCAGTTTTTATATTTAACGCATTTGCTCTGTCATCAATCTCCTCTATTGCCTGTTCAAATATCGGCACCCGGAGCAGCAAACTCAAATCTCCACAACCATTCAAAATATCTTCTGCATCATAATCGTCTATTCCAAATGACATTAACAATATAATACACCATCTTACCATCTGTGTAATTTGATCCGTATATAACTGATGTACACCATTTGCAAGATCGTCAAAAGAACGAAAGTTTCTCATGTACTGCTCTTTGAAATAATTCGACCGTATACCTGATGCAAATTGAATCCCATAGTATAACTGCAACCATTTCATCGTATTCTCTGATGCTGTAAGTTTACAACCATTCATAAATGAATATGTTATCTGAGCCGCTCGCATGGGACAGACAAGAATTCCTTCAATCCCGTATTCCGTTAAGATTTTTTTTGCTCTTGCCTCTCCCTTTTCTGCCGCTTTTATAAAGTACTTATTGGTCATCTCATAATCGCGGTCCGCCCCTTCAAGCCAGTATTTCTCTCCTAAACAATAATACGCTTCGCCGCCCATCACACTTGCCTGATCTCTATTTGCATCCTCACATATATCATATTTTTCCGTATATTTTATCTGCGCTTCATAATCAGGCTCTTGTTTATCTTTTGGAGACTTATAATATTGATACATGGTTAAATAAAACTCTGCCGGTATTGTCCGATTATTTTCTTCCATTTGCTGCAATACGCGCTCTGCCCGATCCAGATTCCCCACTCTTGCCAAACACAGAAAAAGCATATAGTTTCGTTTTTCATTCAGCTTAGGATAATCCATATTTTCCAAGATCTGTTTCGCCATATCCGGTCTTCCCATTTTATAGTAAACGATGCTTTTTTGATAGCACACTATATGAGCTTCTTCCTCAGAATCAGGGTTGACCTTATCTAAACAGCATATAATATTCTCATAGTTATCACTTTTAACATCGTACTCTGAAAATCCATAATGATCCAGAATGCTTTCCAAATTTCCTGCTTCAGCCGCTTTTCCAAGCCAAAATCTCGATTTTTCTATATCCTTTTTTTCTTTCGCTTCCTCTGATGCATAAAATTGTGCCAGTTTTGCCATCGCCTTATGATATCCCGTATTTTGGATAATACTAAGCACCTGGCTTTCAAATTCCTCTGGCGAAAAGGCACTGTCTACAGCTACCTTTAGTGCCAGCGCCGGATCAGAAGTCATTCGTTCGGCTATCGTCTTTTTGTCAATAGCATTCGTAATTCGCATAGCAATATTCGCCACAACAATCACCACAATACATATCACAATAAATTTCATTACTGTTTCCTCTTTCCATGGTACAATATGATTTACGTATCCAGTAGCCAGCTAACCATCCCTTTTGCAATAATTCCCCCATTTGTCAGCATTTATCTTCTCGTCATATTATTTACGCCCTTTCTCTTCTCCTCTTACTCTCCGCCTCCTTTATCAGATTTCAAACAGCTTCATCCACACACTTCCCGATTATAAATGACATAGTCCAGCCATATTGATTATATTTTATATTCAATTCCATCATTTCTGGTCTGCTGGCAGCTGACATTTTACTTTTTATAGCACAAAAAAAAGAAACAGAACCTTTGCATGGAACATCAGATTCTGCTTCCTTTTTTCACTTATCAAATTTCAAATACTGTCCAATCTTGTCTTTTTATATTTTTTTCGATATAATAATGTCACATAAGAGGAGTGCTCCGACATGGATTATAAAACGACAGAAGAACTGACACATGAAATTAAGTCTTCATCAGATATTGAAGATTATCTGACACAGAACAGGGAAGAAATGCAGCTGCAAAGCCTTACCGATGCACTGCATTCAATGCTGGTCGAAAAACAAATCAGCCGGGCGGATGCCGCACGAGGTTCTCTGCTCGACCGGGCTTATGTCTATCAGATCTTTTCCGGTGAAAGAACACCGTCAAGGGATAAACTAATTGCGCTCGCATTCGGTCTGCAGCTTTCCGACACACAAACGCAGACCATATTAAAGCTGTCCTGCAATCGGGAACTATATGCAAGGGATCAACGCGACGCACTGATTCTTTTCGCCCTACATCATGCAATGACAATCATGGAAGTAAATGAACTCTTATTCACGCATGAATTCTCTGTCCTCGGAACTTCACACGAGTAATTCATGTATTACAAGCTTCAGGATGCACTGTTAGCCTGCGCTATAAATGCCACAAAGTCTTTTCTCGGAATCGGTTTCGAGAAGAAATAGCCTTGAATGAAATCGCATTGCAGTCTTGAAAATGCATCCAGCATTTCCTGTGTTTCCACCCCCTCAACCACGATCTCCATGTTCATATCCTTGATCATCTTAACCGTATTCTCCAGGAATATCCACATCTTGGGATTGTTATTCTCATCCACAAAAGATTTGTCCAGTTTAATGATCTTAAGCGGCATCTGAATTACACGTTTCATGTTGGAATATCCGGTTCCATAGTCGTCCAGCGAGAAACTGATTCCTGCCTTCGTGAGTTTATCCAGATTCTCCGACAGAACTCTCTGCGCATAAGCTGCCGCCGTCTCTGTGATCTCCAGATTGATTTTATCCGACGGAACATGATACTTCTCCATAATTGCAAACAACGTTTCCGGCAGATCACTGTTCATGCACTGTGCAACCGAAAGATTAACTTCTATATAGTCCAGTCCGAGCCGTCTGAAGTCATCGCTGGCAATGAACTGACATACCTGCTCAAATACATATGCGCCGATCCTGTGAATAGCGCCGTTACGCTCCGCGGCGGTAATCAAAAGCTCTGGGGATATAAAACCATACTGGGAATCAAACAGCCGGATCAATGCTTCCGCGGAAATAAATTTACCGTGTGGAATGGAGTAAATCGGCTGATAGTATACTTGAAAACTTCCCTCTTCCAGCGCCCGGTCTATGATCGCATCAATATTATTCTGTATGGTGAGCTGATTCTTATCATACAGTTCCCCTGCTTTCATGACTTGTCCCGTATAGTGGTTCTTCTCATGGAAATCAGCCCCGAATATCATGAGCATCTTAAAATCCACAATCTCTTCCGGACATCTGGCCAGAACAATAAACGGTGTCAGATCAATATCCAGTCCGTTATAGTTTTTCTTTTCTTTTAACTCGCGGTTCAGCGCCTCTGCCACCGGCTCCGCATTATCAATACTTTTCCCGTAGAAAACCATACGGAACCTGCCGTTATCAAGATAATACAAATCGGCATACCCGTGCATTTTTCTGTTGACTTCCCGAATCCTGTCCGCTACATTCTTAAGCACCAGCGTAGCGGAATCAAAACCCATCATCGACTGTATCGTGCGAAAATTGCCGATATTCAGCATAATAATCTTCATCTGCTTATCATTATAAAACGCCCGCTTCATATCGTTTGCGTAAGCACTGTGTTTCATGAGTAGCGTAAAAGAATCGATATAATCCTCCGGTCTCTGGATACCAATGCTGACGATCAGCAGGCTGACTGCCCCGCCGAACATTTCCACCAGCGCCGTCGGCACTAACAGCTGTATCAGCATAGCCACCATACTGATCGGAATGACCGCGCTGATCGCCAGAATCTTACCGTAACTGAACAGTCTGCGATAGCGGATAATATAGACAATATCATAAGACACATACAGAACCGTCATCACATACATTATGCTAAACAACGGACCTCTCGTATAGCCGTGATCCACTGAAAAAAGAATCCCGTTGTTCGCGTTGACCACGAACATGACCAGCATAATAACAAGCGGCATAATAAGCAGTATCTGCAGTCCGATATTTTTCCGGAGTTTATTCCATGTATCTGTAAGACTGATGACAAACAACAGGTGCAGAGGCGCACTTAAAAAATGCGTAATCAAGTATCCCGCATGCATGGTATACAGCCAGGATTCCTGGTCACTCTGCACATTATCCATCGTAACCGCGGCGATATCAAATAACGCCGCGGCAATTGCACATACTATAATGATCAGAAATATTCGGTTTGATAAGTCCTTCGTCATCTTACGGATTATACATGAAGCCAAAAGTATAGTCAGTAAAACCAGTGCCGCAATATCAAGACTGATGCTTTTCCCCATAGCGCTCTTCCCCTGTGTATGTATCACGCTTCTAATTATATAATTAATCATATCAATCTCATGAGCAAAAGTCAACTGATACCCCAAATCACGTCATTCAGATCCCGGCATAGAATCCTATATCGTCGAGATGATCAACTGCATGTTCCCCTGCAGTTTTACCTCTCCGTAACCGTCCGGCAGAATAAAATGATCCCCTTTGCGTATCATCTGTCCGTTGATCAGTCCATCGCCCTCAATCACGCTCATGATCAGGAACGGATATATCTGCCCAACCGTGACAGCCTCTGTCACATCCAGCTTCCACACCTTATAATAATCGCAGGAGATCAACAGGTTCATCCGACCCGCCGGCAAATTCCCGACCGGCATTACACTTTGTTCCACAGGTTTCGCCGGCACGGTAATCACATCAATGCTCTTGTCGATATGCAGTTCTCTCGGCTTGCCGTCCGTCAGCCTTCCGTAATCGTATACACGATAAGTAATATCGCTGTTCTGCTGTGTCTCCAGGATCATCAGCCCGCCCTTGATCGCATGTACGGTTCCGGGATCAATCTGTATGAAATCCCCTTTCTTTACGGGAATCTCTCTGATCAGTCCGTCCCATTTACCGTTATGTATCATATCGGCAAGTTCTTCCTTACTGCTTGCATTGTGTCCGATGACAAGACTGGAATCCTCATCACAGTCCAATACATACCAGCACTCCGTTTTTCCTAAGGAACCGTTCTCGTTCACTTTGGCGTATGAATCGTCCGGATGTACCTGAATGCTTAAATCCGTCTTCGCATCGATGATTTTTACCAGAAGCGGGAATCTGTCCAGTCCCGTGTTGCCGAACAGTTCCGGATGCTCCTCCCATAACTGTGACAGCGTTTTGCCCTCATAGATTCCTTCCCTGATGGTGCAGTCTCCATTCGGATGCGCACTGACTGCCCAGCATTCTCCTGTATCACTACCGGGGATCTCATATGGCCAGTCTTTACCCAGACGGTCGCCGCCCCAGATCATCTGCTTGAAGACAGGATTCAGAAACAAAACCGGTTTCGCGGGTTGGTTGATTGATAACATTTTACCATTTTCCTCCATAATTTTCTGATACCAGTAAGCAGAATCTTTTACGATACGCTTCTGTGTCTTAAAGTCCACATATACAATACCAAATCGCTCCGTATAGCCTTTATCCCACTCGAAATTGTCTAAAAACGTCCACAGGAAATATCCTCGTACATCCGCTCCCTCGTCGCTTGCGCACTGCAGGGCTGACAGATATTGATCCAGAAATGTAATCCTGTTGGGATCGTGTACCTGTCCGTCACGGGATATGATATCATGGCAGGACATGCCGTTTTCCGTGATGTATAAAGGCATATGATACCTCTCATACAGGAATTTCACACCCCAGTACAGACACTCCGGTGTCACAGGCCAGCCGGCCGCCGTCTTAGGATGGCCCGCCGCTCTGCCTGCAAACTCCGGCTCACCATCCGCGCCTGCACGCACTATATAACCGTTATAAATGTTCTGCCCCATAAAATCAAGCGGCTGGGCGATCAGCGCCATATCCTCCTCTGTGATCTCAGGCAGATATTCTCTGAACTGTTCCAATCCGTGCTGCGGATATTTCCCCAGGAATACGGGATCGTTGAACCATGCCACATTCCACGTCCAGTTATCCATCGGATTATAGAAAGAAAACAGTACCTTTCTTGCAGCCTCAATATCTTCCGGTCTGTTGCTCGCCGGATATGCCATGCCGCAGGTCGGCGCATATCCGATCTTAACAGGCCGCTTCGCATATTTTCTGAGATTGATCACTGCCTGCCCATGTGCCCGTAATGCGTTATGTGCGATCTGAAAAGTTTCACGGTAATGCAGTTTCATGCCCGGCGCATGTACCCCGCTTAAATGCCCGAGGCCGACGAAACATTCCGGCTCGTTCAGGGTGATAAAATACTCACACAGGTCAGAGAAATTCTCCGCGATCACTCTTGCGTACTCACCGAACCACTCAATGATCTCTTCATTCAGCCATCCGCCGCGATCCTGCAGTGCCTGCGGAAGCTCCCAATGATACATGGTCAGATACGGGGTAATACCGTTCTCCCGCATCGTCATGATCATATCCCTGTACAATGTAATTGCTTTATCGTTGACTCTGCCTGTCCCTTCCGGCATGATCCTGCTCCAGCTGACAGAGAACCGATATGCCTTCACGCCCAGCAGACGCATGAGCTGATAGTCCTCCCGATAGCGATGGATGTGGTCACAGGCCATAGACGCATCCTTCCCGTCCAGAATACGCCCTTCTTCCGTAAACGTATCCCAGATCATCTTCCCGGCTCCGTCCTGCGGATCTCTGCCCTCTATCTGATAGGCGCTGCTTGCAACACCCCATACAAAATCATCTCTAAACATCTATATATCCTTTCTGCTAAGCACCAATCACCGATACCAGGTAAAACGGCACCGCATCGTCTTCATGTGTCTCAGCCAATCTGATCTCTACTTTGTGTTTACCGGGTCTGCCATGATATAACACCGTGTCTATGTACAGACAGTCTCCCCAGTCCTCTTCAAAATTAGCATCCAGCGTAACCGCACCTGCCTCGTCTCCGTCTACAACGGCAATCGCAACCGGAGCCGGTCTGTTCACCGACTTGCGGTACTGCACCGCGATCTCGGTTCCCTCTGTCTCAAACACGATGGAGGCACCCGCCTCCGATGCCGTCCATCCGCACCGGAACATATCATTCACGTATTTCTTTAAAGTATTATCCGCTGTAAAACCATCACATACCGGATTGCTGTTATGGTTCTGGTACCGTCTTGCCTGCGCATATGCATTAGCTGTCACAGGTTCCGGCATTCCCGCCGGTGCCTCTTCTTCCCGTCTCTGCATATAGATCCGGTCCAGACAATCCGTGATTACCTCCGCCACCAGTTCGTGTCCGTTTGTATTCGGATGCAGATCATCCGGCGTGATTTCCCGATTGGGAATAACTCCCGAAGCCACTTCCGGATAGATCGTTGTCTTCATGCTGACGCTCGGCAGTTTATAATGTGTGCCGATCTCACGATGTTTCTCTTCCGCACTGTTCCCTGTATCGTAATACATATTATGTACCAGCAGCACTGCAGGCTCATAGACATTGCCGTACACTTTGCGCACGAGACCTTCATAAGTCTCCTGATAGAAATCCGTATTGTCATCATTCACCGAAAACTCTATGATCACAAAATCAGGTTTATATGCGAGTACGTCCTCGTCTGCTCTGGCCACACCAAACTGTGAAGTCGTCCCGCCGACTCCCGCATTGATATAGGTAAACGCAGTTTTCGGAAATCTTCTTACAAACCATTCATACACCCGATAGGCATAACAGTTCGTGTACTGCGTAGACACAGATCCCTGTGTGATCGATCCGCCCAGAAATGCCAGCGTCAGCCGATCTCCCCGTTCCGCCCTTTTCATAAGCTCTTTCAACCGGTAAAGACTGCCCCGGCTGACCCATCCGTTTTCAGCATGTACCTCGTACCCCATATCATATCCTCCCTGTCGCTGATAATTGATTCCATAGAACGGTTCTTTTGCAACCACCCGAAACTAATTTTACTCTTAGTAAAAGCTTTTTAAGTTTAAATAACCAACTTATTTCCCTGAAATATAAAGTTAATTTTCTGCCGTATCTTTTTTTCATTCTACTATTACTGCATAAAAATAACAAGTAGAACAGTAATTTTTTTCTATTTTTATGAATAACGCACAAAAGACAGATTAGTTTTTTAGCTAAATTATTACTTAATTTAATCTGCTTTTCATGCCGTTCTAAATATTAAAGAAGTTTACTGTATTCTGTTTTCTCATTCCTCTGCGCGTTCATCTGCCCGCTGTTTTGGTAACTACTTCTTCGCCTCCGGCAGACGCAGGCGAAGCAGCCTCTTGGCAAGCTGTCGCGGGTTAAAAGGCAGTACCGGATAAATATAGCTCTTATCCGACAGCGTCTTATTGCACACAATAGAGAACACAAAAATCAAAATTGCGGCAATGTAGCCGTATAGTCCGAAAATTGCTGTCAGAATCAGATTGATGATCCGCATAAATTTCAGCGCATATCCCAGTTCATAATTCTGCTGGGTATAATTTGCAATCGCCACGAAGGCCATGTAGAGCATCACCTCGGAATTGAACCAGCGTTTATTTTTCATAATGTTTCATATCGTCTCAAACCATTGATTTTACTGGCTTTTTAAAATTCTTATTTTTCATATCATTTCATAATGCCTCATAATATCTTGATAAAATGGTGTAAAAATGGTGTAAAATGGTGTATGAAAAACTATGCTTGGTGTAAAACTTTTTCAAACTCTTCTCTTGCGTGATTTTCCGTCTCTGTGATGTAAACATCAGCGGTCACTTTGTAGCTTGAATGCCCCATGATATATTGCAAAGACTTGGGGTTTATTCCCAGCTCCGCCATTCTCGTGCAAAATGTATGCCGCATGGTATGACAGGAAACTTTCGGCAACTTATCTTCGTGTGATTCGTTATAGGACAAAATCACTTTGTTAAGATAATCATTTATCCTGTTCGGCAATATAGGAAGACCTGTTCTGGTGTGAAAAACAAACCCGCTATATCCATCAACGCTTACACCATACTTCATGCTCTGGAAAAATGTTTCTTTCTTATGTTCGTGCATCATTTCCAAAACATCATCAGACATGGGGACTTTCCGTATTCCGCTTTCGGTTTTTGGTTTGGATATATGGTAATCATGTCTGCCGCCTCCAGCAATCAGCGTAAACTGTTTGTCAATATTGATTGTTTTGTTTTTGAAATCCAAATCTTCCCATGTAATACCTGTGACTTCTCCGACTCTCAAGCCGGTTCCAAGCATAATTTTGACAGCCAAAAGATAATTTTTCCCGAATTTGTAATTTTCTGCATATTCAAGAAATTTGATGGTTTGTTCTTTCGTCAACGCTTCTATCGGTTTGCCGTCCATGTAATCCTTGATGCAGTTATTCGCTGGGTTCTTCCGTATCAAATCATCTTCCACAGCCATTTCAAGCGCGGGATGTATATACTTGTGTATACACCGTATTGTTCCATTAGCAAGATTTTCTGATTTTTCCTTATAAAATAAAAGGACATCTGACTTTTTTATATTGGAAATTAGCTTGTTTCCAAACCATGTATCGCGAATCCATCTGTTGTATTCAAGATTGTACTTATGCCGAGTTCCTTCTCGCAAATCAACCTTGACCTTCATATAACGGTCAAAACATTCATTCATGGTAATTTCGTTGCTGTATATACCATCTTCCAAATCCTTATTTATTTTTCTTTCTTTTTCCCGAAGAGAATTTAAGTCTATGTCATAGACATATTTCCTTTTACCAGATAAGTCAACATATCTATAACAATATCTTCCATCTGAACGCTGGCTCTCGCCTGTTCTTAAAACCTTCCCTTTCTTATCCTTTCTCCTTTCCATAACAGATAGTCTCCTTTCGTTTTTTGATGAAAAGAGCATTGCATGATTAATGTACCACAAACAATGCTCTGTCGCAATATGCCATATTATGTTATAAAACAGATTTTTTCATAAGGTATCTTATAAACGGTTCTCTTTTTATAAGTATCTTCTTGCCGACTTGTAAGGTAAAATCGCAATCCCGTTCTTTTGCCAAATCATATATTTTAGTTTTTCCTATGTTTGTCAAAGCAGACGCTTCCTCCACAGTAAGGCTTATTTTTTGATAAATAGGTACAGTTTCCATAATTTACCTCCGTTAATATTATTTCCATTTTCTGGATTTTGATACTAAATCATTTTTCCATATCTTTCAAAATATCGTCAATGTAAGCGTTTCTGCCTTTTGCATAATCTTCACTAAACCATCTGTTTTCCTCTGGCATTTTCTCTGGCAAATCCCGAAGAGGACACCAATCGGGCTTTTTATTCAGATATTCTTCTTCCGAAATCATATTTGAATCTGAAACCATATTTTCCTTTAAGCAACAATAATCTCCGTCCGAACCAGAAAACCTACATTGGCAACAGCTTTTCGGCGTATCAATCACTAAAATAGATTTACTCATTTCCTGCCTCCTCATAACTTGTGCAATATTTACACTTTTTGCATGGTTCACACGGTTCGTCATCTCCATCTGCCCTACCAAAACCCATGCACTTACCATTTCCGTCTCTGCCCGGTTCGCCTATCCTTTTAATAATCCCACAATTATCTGGAGTTCTTTTCGCCATTATCTCTCAACCTCCTTCAATAAATCCGCATTTTCATACACATTTCCAATAACTTCATCACAATCAGATTTTCCTGTATGTTCGCTTTTCCCTATGTGGTAATAACTGTTTCCGCATTTTAGCATGAAACCACAGAAGCCTATATCGAACCACACTACTTGTCCGATTATATAATCATCAAGCACTTTTCTCCTGACAATATCCCCCTCATAGACTTCCTTTCCGTTCTTATCCTTAACGCCTATGTACTGCATGTACTCATAAGCTGACAAACCACTATTAAATCTTCCATTTATCATTTCAACATCAGAACAACATACGCCATCAAACCAGTGCTGTTCTTCATCTTCATGTTTATAGCACATAATTTTCTTCTCTTTGTTCCACGCCCTGTATTTATTAACTCTGTTCATTTCCTTCCCTCTCTTTCCAATATTTTTCCTTCTTCTGCCTTAGTATATTTTCACGGCGTTTCAGATAGTCTTTGCTCAGCGTCCGTTTTCTGCACCATTGCGGAGAGCTTGACACTTTCTGTTCAACTAATCTCATTTCCTCTATACAAAGTCTCCTAAAACCCTCGCCTTTATCCTTTTTCACAAGCACGCAATCTGTGCATTCGTCACAATGCGGTAGATTCTTCTTAATTTTCGCCCTGTAATCTCTCTGTTTTTGCCGATATTCTGTCGGATTCGCATTCCACCGCCTGCGTTTTAACAGCGCCGCTATGTCCTTTTGTTCCATATTGCAATCATCATTTGAACACTCTATACAATTTGGATATTTGCAATCTTTCATAATCCTTTGGAGTAAAGCCAGCTTTAATGTGCGCACAAACCTCTTTACCTCCAATCTTTTTAGAATAAACTTAATTATGCTTTAATATTCCCAAAAGTTCCCCAACCGTTAATTCATTCAATGAAACACTTTCAAGAGGAGTTTCTCTGAAATCAAATTGTTTTTCTCCATTATCTTGCAATTTCTTATTTGGATATTTTTCACAATATAGATATTTCAATCCAAACTTCTTTTTAATGGCTTCGCTCACTCCATTTCCCTCTGTATCAACAACTGTTCCACTCCAACTTTTTCCACCTTCAATTCTGCAACAATATACTTTATATGCTTTCATAATCATTCTCCTTTTTCTATTTTTCTTGCTTCTTCAACCGATCTGCGGTCTACATCATTGTTATGCACATTTTTATCATGCCCCTTAACCCAAATAAACCGTATATCCGCAAACTTCTCTTTCTCCGCCATAATTTCCTGTCATAACTCCGTGTTCTTCTTAATATTAAAATTCCCATTCAACGTTTCAACAACATATCTGCTGTCTGAAAACACCTCCACCGGAATAGACTTGTCCGTTATAGCTCTCATGGCTTGTAATACGGCGGTCATTTCCATTACATTATTTGTCTTTCCCTTGTCACTGCCAGACTTCATTTTCTCGTACCCTCGGTAAATCAGCTTGCAAGCCCAACCGCAACCACTGTCAGGGCTTCCGTTGTTTAGGGCTGAACCGTCGGTGTAAACTGTGATTTTATCCATGATTATCCCCACTTTCTTTCAATGCTTTTGGCATAAACACCTTTTCACCTTTTTTCTCTGATTTAACATAAATAAAAGCTAAATCAAATTGAAAAAGTCCGTATGATTTCCAATCGCATTTCTTGTTTTTTCCTACCATTTTTCCTGAATTGCACTCATAAGGATTTGTAGAAATACCTTTGCAATAAGGGCAGATAAATTCATTTCCGCATTTTTTACGCATTTCTTCTAAATTTTCAAATATAAACACATTGTTTGCCCCGATAATCGGTTGATTACAGTCTTGATAGTAATTCATATACCAATAATTCCTATCTTCTTCCCATGACTGAATAATTTCTTCAATCGGAATACCTAACTTTTCAGAATAATTACTTGCTCTGTCAATTACCCATCTAAATTTGTCACAGTATTCACATCTGTGACCGCAATCAACGATTTTTCCATCTGCATAATTTTTTAGTAAAGTCTCGCAATTTTCCGTATATTTCTCACACTCTCTGCTAGGAAAGTCTTTCTTTTCTTTTAAGTTTTTTATTACATCATCAAGCAATTTTCTATATGGTTCCATTCCTCATATCCTCCAATATTTCTTTATAATTCTCTGGCATTGGTACTCCCTCATATTTCATCTCTAACGCCTTGATTTCTCCTTGTTTCCTCTCGTTGGCACTTTCTATGGCTTGCTGTCTTTTCGCGGCTATTTGCGCCGAATATGAGCCGACATTTGCATTTTCAATGAGGTTTCTGACATTCTTCGGCATTTTTTGAAGTTCCTCATGGCATTTTAATTCTGCCTTGTACGCCCTCTGAAAACTTGACATTGCCACTTGCTCATTGTAATTTTCATCTAACGCCCATGTCCTTAGCTGGCTCGGCAGCCCTACCGCCTTTTGCACAAGCGGCGGCAGTTTTGCAAATTCCTCCGCACTGTTATATCCGCTGTTTCTTATTGCCTTACTGACAAGCGACCACGCCTCCATTTCGTTTAATTCCTGCGGTTGTGTCATGGTATGTATCTTGTCTATGATTTGACCGGGGACGGGTGCAAAGCCTCTTGTATTTGTCTGCATATACAGCTTAAATGCCATATGTACCGCCTTTTCCTCGTATTCCTCCAACGCCAAAGTCCACGCGTTGACCGCCGCCGTCTTGCTTGGCGGGTTAAAATTCGGGTATGTGCCTTGTATCATGGCTAGAAAATCTTGAATTTCTTCCCTCGTCATTTCAAACCACCACCCAATATATATTTTCTGTCAGCAACCGTCCTATTAAAGCCGATTAAATTTTTATTACAACCGTTTAGGCATTTTTCAGAAATACAAACCATATTAGAAACATCTGAATATCGTTTCTTTCTTCTTCTAAAACAATTCTCCAATGTATCATCTTTGACATTGATTGTTTCGCTTGGAATAACACCGTCTCTATATAAATGACTACAATCATAGCAGTTTCCATCAACATCAATCGTCATTTCTGAAAGCTGAATATAGCAAGGAATATGTTTGTTTTCCTCAAATCTGCAATCCACATTTCTAAAATCCCCTCTTTTATAAAGAGATAACTGTTTGTATGAATATGTATTGCCTGTTTGTTTGAAAAATTCTAATACTTTTGGAATGTGGTTTACAAACATATCCTCAATTTCTTCATCAGAAAATGCAAATTCTGGATTGTTTCCCTTGTAGTTGCTGTAATAAAGGTTGTAAACCTCAAAATTTTCATGCACAAACTTAGCAAGTTCCAACATATGTTTATAGGTTTTTCTGTTCAAAACAGCGGTTATAGAAAGCATTTTCTCTTTCATTTCCTTAGAATAAATCTTCATGTTTTCAACGACTTTTTCAAATGCCCCTATTCCGACAGTTGCGTTAAATTCATCTGCATATGGCGTGTCAAAAGAAGCCTTGAATTTGTCTATATTTTCTGTGCTTACTCGCTTATATGCGTTTGTATTTGCTGATACTGTAAGACCTCTTGATTTTGCATAAGCAAAAATTTCTTCAATATATGGAACAACCGTAGGCTCTCCTCCCGCGAAATGGATAGTCCTGCCACCCATTTTTGTGTATTCATCAACAATCTTTTTAGCAAGGCTTTCTCCCATAGCATTTTTTGAAAACCTCATATTGCAGTATTCGCAACGAAAATTACAACTTTCCGTAAGATGTACGGTTAATCTTTCTAATTTTGGCATTTCCTTTCTTGCCAAACAGTCAATCGTTTCGTTTACCCTTATCTGAAAATCGTCCCAATAATTCGATAATTCTAATTCTGTTCCATTCATTAACTATTCCTCCATTCACTTAAAATATCTCTATCTCCATTCTTTGCATAAAAATTGCTCTTCTTATCCTCTTTCAACTCATACACGTCCTGCCAGCAATGGTCTGTGGACTGGTTGAGTATCTTTATCGCCAAATCATTATCGCCGCCCGACAACTTCTCAATCTTGTTCATCATTCTTGTCAATGCCTGTTTCGTTGCTATCGGTTTCTTGATTTTGTTCCTCATAACCAAAAATTCTTTAAAGGCGCTGTTTAGTAGCTCGTCATTTGGATAGTACACCTGTTCTTTTTTTGCTGTTTGTTCTTGCTCTGATTTCGGCTTTTCGTTGGTTCTTTTTTGGTCTTTCTTTGGTTTTTCTTTGGTTTCTGTGTTGTCTGAAACCATTGAATTTACTAGCGTTATCGTGGTCTTTTTTTGGTTTTTCTTTGGTCTAATTATGGTTTTTTCTTCAAGCAGCGACAGAAAGGAATTTACCTTACATCCGCTCCATCCCCATCGGTTTTCCAGCGTTCTTCTTGTGGTTTCAAATTCCCCTCCGCCTTCCTCTGCCATATTCAGAATGTCTATGTATGCACCCAGTTTTGAATATGGCTTGTCTTTTAATTCTTCTATTAAATATGTAGGAATAGTTACAAATTCCTGCAATGCAATCAACTCCTTTGCGGTTATGGTTTAGGTTTTTCCATCCACTTTACGCAGTTATACATATATTCGCTATCATTTTCAGCAGAAAAACCTGTTTCGCTCCCTTCGTCTTCTGCAATATATCCTAAAATCATTTCTCCGCACTGGTCGCAACACAAAACCTCTTTATCCGACAACCTATCCTCGCACAGAATCCACCCACCTCCATAATACCTATCCGACCTTTCCATATTCGCCGCTTGCAGTTTTGCGGATAAGGCTTCTATGGTGTCGGCGGCTTCATACATCAAATCTTTTTCCACTCTATCCGCATAAGAACCATACCATCTTAAATTTTTTATCAACTCGCTAATCATAGACATCTCAAAATCCTCCTATTTCTCAATCATTTTATCCATATCCCTCTTTATGTTTGAGGGAATAGAAATAACGGTCACAAGTGTTTCCCCGCAGAATATGTACGCATTATCGCCATAAATCCGTATGTTATTGGCATTACAATTCTTAAAGAATAGGCTTGTAATCCATTTATTCAATCTGCCCCTTGTCTGCTTGTGTGTTATTCCCTCGTTAAATGCTTTTTCCGCCATGCGCTCATAGGATTTCTTAGTGAATCCACATCTTTCTTTTAATCGCTGTTTAGCGTGAAATGATATATTCATTCCCTCAATCCTTCCTCTCCAAATTTCCGCACCTATGCGTACCAACCATATCAAAATCGTATTTGCAGATTTTATTGTCAAGCCCCATGAATGGGTGTCTTTGGTCTGCTATTTGGCAGGTCATGGGTTATCGATCCAATCTATCCGTTGAAAACATTCGCCACAAAATCTGTCGCTTTCTACCAAGCAATGATTGCATTTAGGACATATTCCGAATTTAATACGACCCATTCGCCCAACCGCCTTCGGTTTCATTCTTTGCATTTTCTCTTTATCCGAAAATGACTTCAAAAATTCCTCATGTTTTGATTTTTTGTATTCCTCTATTTCTTCTTTTGTTGGTGGTTCAATGTGTGCGATTGGCATTATTCTTCTCCCCCCCCCCACGAAATGGCTTGCCCGCAATTTTCACAATGCGTCAAGTATCTACCGCCCCATTCGTCCTTATACACAACCCATCCACAGTTAGGACAACACTTATGGTCGTATTCATCTTTAACAGGCTTCTTCACCCTCTGCCTTTCCCTTGCCTCCCGACATTCCTCGACTGTGCCGATTGCGCGGTATTGCTCTAATTCTTGAATTAAAGCAATGGCTTTGTTTGCCGCAAGTCTTTCTTCGTCTGTCGGCTCATGTCCAAAAGTCCATATATCATCTAAAACCTTAATAATCTTATTTTCTGTCATTCCCCTACCTCCTTATAAGGAACATGATATTCCGGCTTGTTTACCGCCTTATCATCAATATAAACATCAGCACAAACCTTTCTCGTGTCATTCCCAAACCATTCAATCATTTCTGGCAGATTTTCATTCACAGCGTCAAATTCCAAGCCAAACTGCCTACACCATTCAACCGCCTCATTTAACCGTTCGCCACATCTGCAAGTCCACAGAATGACTTTATTTCCCTGCTTTCTGCGTTTGATTAGGTGGTTTATCAGTTCCATGTTCGGACTGCCTATGCCAGGGAATATGCTTTCGCAGAGAGTTCCATCAAAATCACAGGCGTATATCGTGTATTTTCTATCCATTCAACCACCTGACCTAATAATAATTTTGTTCTTGCTTCGTGCATTTGCAAGCTAATATCTCCTGCGCACCGTTCGCATAAATGTAGTCCAAGTGTGCGACAATTTATGTCCTTGAATGGATGGCTATAATCCAGCTTTCCCAATCTGTAATACTCTCTTTCGATACCAAAAAAGTCTTTCTTCTTGACTTTCGGAATTTCCTCATTACAGCAATCACATATAATTGTTTCTATCTTCATTCCACAACCTCCAATCTCTCCAACACGCAACTCTCGCATAATTCTTCCCCGTCCAAACGATATAGCTTGTCCACATCTTCCCCACATTCATCACAGACAGGGATTGCAACCTTGTAATACCTGCAAGCCTCATATCTACATGGAAATCCGCAATCTACGCATTGATTTTCATATCTGACTGCCATTTAATCACCCTTTCTTGAACCACTCAAAATCTTTCTTAATATGATTTCACCTCGCAAATCCCTCCTTTTTCCCGTCCCCGGAAGAATCCCATATTCTTTCTCGTATTTCTTCCCGATTTTTCAGAATTGTTTTTAAGAGCATAATAGAAAGTTTTCCATTCATATTTTTGTGGTGAAATTTCAAGTCTGATTGTATATATTCAAAAATCTCTATAATATCCAACACCGCTTTTGTATATCCTCTTATATAATCGCCAGATAATCTTTCGATTTTATTCATCTGAAACACCGCCAGACTTGACGATTTCAAGAACATCTTCCAAGCATACATACGTTCCAAGTTCTCCCCTACGCATAATTTCGGACATAGTGTCTGCCATATTCAACTTGTATGTTTTCAATTCGCCTAGCTGTTCAATAATCCTATCCACGACATAAGAAGTTTTTGCATTTTCGATGTCATACAAGACTTGTTCCAAAATGTACCGTGCTACCGGATTGCTTTTTACAATACCAGTCATTAAAAGTTTCTCTGTTCCTAGCAAATCTTCCTTGCTAATCAAATCATCACTCATAACCGCACCTCATTTCTTATAATTTCAATCATCTTCCCTATAATGGTAACAATCTCCGCTACACACTGCACACCCAATAGGACAATCGTCAATATCAAGCGGACTTCTCTTTTCTTCGTCTGCATTGCAATAGGCGTTATCCGGCAGACAATAAACCTCAACGCCGTCTTGAACCATTTCCATACTCAACCTCCATAATTATTTTCATCCAACAGCCGATTAAATTTTTCAAGCTGCTTTTCCGACACTTTATTCCCTTGTTTTTCTTCTTTCAGCCTTACAGTCAGGTGCTTTTCCATAATAGATTTAAGTTCCCTTGCAAGGGTTTTCTTTCCGGCTTGTATGCCCTGCCTGTATGTCTTGGGCGGCTTGTAATCGCCAGTCACTTTCTTTCCAGCCCCTTGACTTCCTGCGGTCACGTTGTACATTTGAAATCCTGCGTCAGCTAATTGCTTTATGCGTTCAACCTCTTTTTCATCAAGCGACTTTCTGTCGCAGGTTTCAAACCATAATTTCCACCCGTGTGGATTATCTTCTTTGTAAAATCCATGCTTTTTTAGACTCAACGCTATGTGATCGTACTCTGCAAGGTGTGAAGCGCATCTTTCACATAATTTGACCGCCTGACCGCAGTACGCTCTCCGTATTCCCGCTTCGTCTATTCTCCAAAACACATAGATGCCGCTTGAATATGGAATGTCAGGGCAGACTTTTTTAATCCTGCTTTCTCGCTCTGCTTTCATGGCGTAAATCTGTTTATAGTTTTGTTTGCTCACTGGTTATCACGCTCCATATCTTTTCTTTTGTCTATTCCGTTTTCATAAGCCTTAATACTTTTCTTCAACTCCAAAATATCCTTGTCATTCCCCATTCCTGCAAAGTCACTCCATTTGCATATAAACTTTGAAATCCATAATTTAATTCTGTTCATTCTGATTTTCCTCCTTTTTATTCTCGATTTCTCCCATATCCTGCCTACTGTAATTCCTGCAATTCGTAATCAGTCTTACGCAATCCGTCAAATTCTCCGTACAGAACTTTGGGAAATGAAATATATTTATACACGTTTGACATAATGGTTTCATTCTCTCAACTCCTTTTCAATTCCTTCGGAAACTCCTGTATCAGCGGTTCACCCCATATATCCGAAAGACTTGATTTCATAAAAAGTGGAATTTCATATTTTCTGCAATCTTCCACAATTTGTTCAATCCATTCTCTTTTAGGAATAACTTTACCTTTCCGTCTGCCGGTTTCAGCGCCGACAATAAGCCATTTGCAGCGTGGTACTTCTATCGGTTCTAAAATCGGCTCTACGCTTACAAATATGTTATAATCAGGATTCCACCATTGTTTGCTTTCTTTTCCGGTGTACGAATAGCCAAACCACATATTTCCTTTTGCCTTTGCAAAGAAATCTGTATTGTTTATCAGTTCGACATACCTTGCCGGATTTTTTGTCAGAAACAGATAATTATGCTGCGGTGCTTTCTCGCAAGCCACAAATACTTCTTCAATCCAACTATCCGGCACCCACGAACCGAACAAGTCAGCCATAGAACAGACAAATATGTTTCTTCCTTTCTTGCCTATGTAGTCATCTAGGCGGTAACGATGGAATGTGGGGATAAAATCATATGGATACGGTGCTTTCTGCCATTTTCCAGAAAATATTGTCTGTCCCTCCCTAAATACTTGAAGCGGTTCATCTAATTCTCTTACCATGCTTTCATTTTTTAGAATTTCATCATGGTGCATATCACCATCAGAGTCCGTCCAACCGCCGAATCTATGCGCTATATTCCTTGCATAGCAGTATTCACACCCATGCAGACAGCCCGTAACCGGAGACCAAGTCGAATCAGCCCAGTCAATTTTTGTATTAAGCATTGTTTTCCTCCTTTAAATAAGACCATTTTATTCCTAAAGCCGCCCTACGTATTGCAGTATGAGAAACCCCGTATTTTTCTCCCAATTTTCTTAATGAGGTTTTCCCGTACTCTTTCCTTATCTCCAAAACCTGTTTTTCTGTTAATTTGCAAGTTCCTGATTTTTCTCCTACCGGAAGCCCGTTATTTATTCTTCTGTCGTTTAAATTTTCTTCTCTTGTTCCCCAACACAAATTTCCTAATCTATTATCATATGGAATATCGTTTAGATGCCTGCATTCCTCGTAATATTTTGGACTTCTGTCCCAAGCATATAAAACAGCTCTATGAACCCACATCTTTTTCATGTTTCCATTAGAATACAGGAAAACATACATATGTCCATCTTTTGCTGAAATGGGCTTCATGATTATTGGATTATTTTTCTTTGTTGATATAATTTCCCCATTAGCAGATACCCAATAGTCTTTATAGCCCGGTATTCTTCTAAACTCTGTTCTTGTTTTGTTGACTGTAGAAAATATCTTGTTTTCGCTTGCAATCATTCCGCATCACACTCGCTTTCTAACCATTCCTTAAAACAATCTTTGCACCCAAATGGGTTTCCATAAAAATCATCTTGCCTGCAATATTGACCTCCGGTTTTACATGGTTCGTCAAATAATATCTTTCGCCCAAATACAAAAGCCTCTGTTTTTGATACTTTATCTAAAAACTCCGCCAATTCCTCAACGTTCATTCTCTTAATCCGTTCAAAATTTGTCATCTTATTTTCACCTTTCATGCCTTATATAATCTCTATCTTTTCTTCTTAAATCTTCAATGCTTGGTATGCATAAATAGTCTATTCCTTTTTCTTTCAATTCCTTATTTAGCGTATCAATATTTTTAAATTCAGAAAAACCGACACATTTATCACATCTAAAACTTCCGGTCCTCCATCTTGTGCAGTTATAACAGCCAACTTCGCTTGGTTTTAATTTCTTTTCTCTCTTTTTCAAATCAGAAATTACTTTCAAAAAATCTTTCATAAATCCTCACTTCCCTTCAAAATTTCCTGCACCATCAGGATAAAATACTACTCCTTGACCTCAACAATCCTTTTTAATTCTTCTCCCTTTTGAATTTCGGAAAAGAATAATCTTCTTGCTTGACTTTTATCAATGCAGCAATATCTAACTTTGCATTCTTTCCCGTCAGCTTTTGTAAAATAAACATCAAATAATTTCTCCATATTGTCCTCTCTTTCTCCTTCTCCTAAACAATCTCTTTTATCGTTAATACAAAATACTCTTTATGTTTTTTTGCTCCCCATTCTTCCTTTCCTGTGCCGACAGACAGCGTACATTTTGCAATGAATGACGGGCTTTCTTTGGAATATCCATTGCGAAAAAGAATTGGAAGAACAGGCATTGGTACTTTGTTATCTTTCAAAACATCCCGAAAAAAGAAATCCATTTCTCCCTTCGGGATTTCAAGCCAAGTTTCAAATCTTGTATCCCAATATGGTTTAATCTCTCTGTATTCCTCTTTCTTTTCTCCCGACAAAATCATGTCGAACCACTTCTTTTTAATTGGCAGGGTTAGCATTTTGGGTGTCCTCCTTTGGCTCAAATTTCTTTCTTGTCAGCGGGCAGTTTTGCGGTTGCATTTCGCAATCATCTTTTCCCTTTGTTCCATGTTCACAATCGTAGCAAAAGAAATCACTTAGCCAGTCTGTTATCCAGTACCATTCAAATTCACTCTCTCCGCTATCTCTGCCAAATTCGTCAAGAATATTTTTACAGACAAGGCATAGCTTTCTTGCAAAAATTTCTCCTTCATACTTTCCTGTTTCATAGGAGTATTTTTCTCCTTTTCGTATTGCCTGACCGCAAAATTCGCACACATGGTCTTTTCTTGCCTTTGGCTTTGATTGATTATAAAATTCAAGCATTTAATCATCCCCTATCTTTTCATCTAACCAATTCACAAATTCACTTTCGCTCTCTAATACATCTTGCGGAATATCATACTCTCGTTGCCACAACTCACCGCCGCAATCCCACTCGTTATACAAATGGACTTTTCTTTCCTGCGGATTGACCGTAATCCAAAGCACTTCGATTTCGTTGTGGCTTATGGATTTTACATACCCACTCATTCCATTTATCCCGTTGCTTTCTTCGTATTTGAAACCTAAGTTAACCAGAAATGCGTATTGTAATCCTAAATTCAGATTGTTTTTAAATATTCCCATTCCCTCAACCTCCCATAAAATCAAATAAATTCATCTGCGCCAATTCCCTGTCAAGGCGTTCTTTTGACAGTTTGTAATAGTGTTCATCAAGTTCAAATCCAACAAACTTGTGATTGGTATTCCTGCAAGCTATAAGGCTACTTGCCGAACCGACATGAGTATCAAGTATAATATCTCCATCTTTGGCGTATCTTGTTAAAATCCATTCGTATAGGGCAACTGGCTTTTGACAAACATGAAATCTTTTCTCTTTTATATTCATTGGAGACATATAAAAGGTTTTTGCTGGTGTGTTAAAACTTGTCCATGCAAATTCGCAACTTGCAAAAGATATATCTTCTGGTTGTTTCTTATCCCATATAAGAAAACACTTTGTTGGTGGAAGTTCAAAATAATTGCCTCCCCAAATAATCTGATTTTTTGATACTCTAAACAATTCTTCAAAATACGTTTTATCTGGTACTTGATTATCCCAAACGTTATTAGTGTTGTATTTCTTTAACCTTCCGCTTTTCTCAATGTTTATTCCATATGGCGGATCGCAAACAGCCAAATCGAAATACTTATCAGGAAATTGTTTCATTCCTATCATGCAATCGCAATTCACATAAATGCTTGTCGGTTGTTCTAGGTCAAATTCTGTTCCGCAAATATCAATCATTGAAATCACCGCCTTGCAAGTCAAATATGTTTATCTGCTCGTCTTTCTTAAAAACAAGCATTTCATCTTTTGCCCTCTGATAAAACGTGCGGTCAATCTCAAATCCATATGCACTTCTGCCAAGTTCAACCGCCGCCCTTAAAGTACTTCCACTACCACAGCAGGGGTCTATTACTACGTCGCCCTTGTCTGTAAATATCTCTATTAGCTTTTTAAGCGTCTTTATCGGCTTTTGTGCCGGATGGATTTTCGGTATCTCTTTTCCGTCACGCTCCCATGTAAACCAGTTAAAAATCATATGTCCTGTCCCTGGAATATTCTTTCCGTTTTCATCTATCTGCAATCCATTCCTAAACTTTGGCAACTTGTCCCGATATAACAGCAAGGCGTATTCCGTAGCGCCCACGACACGCATATTTGCCTTTAGGACTTGCGGACTGTAATTCTTGCAGAATATAAGTGGTATGTAGTGGATAAACCCGTGTTTCGCCGCCGCATTGATAAGCGTCTGTATCTGCTCAAATGAGCAAAACACAATCATGCAAGGGGAATTACTGCTCCTGCCTCTTGGCACTGGCTTTGTATCGTCTTTCTTTAACATCTTTGAGCAAAAGTGAAAATACTCATACAGATTAAAGTTAAAATCTGAATTAAAAGCCGCTTTGCCTGCAAGTTTGCTTTCTCCGTTTTTCCTATCTCCATTTTGATACCACATTGGATTTGAACCGTAGAAGTTACTTCCTACGTTGTACGGAACGTCCGCTATGATTAGCTGTGCTGGCGGTATCGAATAACGCTTATAATTCTGCATTGAATCTCTGTAAATCTCACATTTAATTTTCTTTCTTCTCTGTTCCATTCTTCTGATTGGAGTAAAGACGTCTTTACGCTGGCCAGCAAACCTCCATTACCTCCAATCTTGAAATTTTATTTTTCCTTCCTCTTTCTAACTATCTTCCCAAAGATAAGTCCGACAATAAACGAAATGCCAAAACTTACAATAAAAACAATCAAATTTTCCAAATCCATCTTCTCAACCTCACTTCCTCGTCAATTCCTCATAAAATTTTTGAAACCTTATGAAATCCTCTGTATTATTTGTAGTTATTAAAGAAATCGCTATACTGTTTGATATAATCCCAACGCTCCATGTACTCATTCCATTTACTGTTTTTGCCAACCCCTACTTGCGTTTGCCCTAACAATGTGCATGATGGAACAATTAAAACTTTTCTCATGGTTTCATCATCATTCAAGCAATACAGAATAAAAATATCACAAGTCGGCTCGCGCTTTTCTAAGTTAAAGGAAAATGCCTTTGCGTTGCAGTTGTTTGTAAACTCCTTAGAAGCCTTTACATCAATCTTGACGCTGTTATCTGTAATCAAATCATAAGGGTGCCTACTGCTCGTCTGAACACTATGCAATCCAGTATTTTCAAAAATATCAGATATAGCCATGACCTCAAATTTGTTTCCAAAAGAAGTTTCTGAATACTTTATAGGCAATCCTAACTTTTCAGCCCAATAAACCGTTCCTTTATCTTTTGATATTTTAGACTGAAGTGATTTATCTCCCAACGCCTTAATCATTTCTGTGTGCGTTGGGAAATGGTCTAAATTTAGATTTTTAACAACTTCCATTATCTTTTGTTCTATTTTCGTATCACTCCATTCTGTCCCATGTGTATATCCCATCAAAAACACCTCTCTTTACGAAAATGGAAGTTCAGAATCAATTCCATCCGGTATTGACATGAACCCATCCGAATCAGTCTGTGGCGCAGGTTGAGGTCTTTCGCCCTGGTTTGCGTTCTTGCTCTCGGCAAACTCAAAATTCAGAACCGTAAAATCAACTGTATTGACCTTATTTCCGTTACGGTCGGTATAATTATTCTGCCTTGCCTCGCACTCAACAATTATCTTTGTGCCTTTTGGAATATATTTCTCCATTGTTTCAGCGGTCTTGCCCCATGCTGTCATATTAAAGAAATCCGTCCGTTTTTTGTCTTTATATCCTGTTTCAACCGCAAGGCTGAATCTTCCTAATGCTGTCTGGTTTTCTCCTTGCGTGTATCTGATTTCAATATCCTTTGTTGTGCGTCCTGTAAAATAAGATTTATTCATATCCTCATTCTCCTTTTTCATATCTCCAACAAAATCCACCAGCATGTTTCCTTTTCCCTTTACAACACATAGTGATTTTGCTATTATTTATGCCAGTTTCTTTTTCTGCTTGTTTTATGCTCTCGTATTCTGCAATGATATTTCCAAAATCATCTAACTGAATTACATTTTTCTTTTGCTTTTCATGGCATTTTATTATGTTTTCCATAACTGCACATCTTTGTCTGTCTGTAAATTCTCCAAAGCATCCATTTCTCATAGCGTGTTGCATATTGTCATAATTTGTAATCCATTCGAGATTATTAACGCAGTTATTTTCTTTGTTCGTATCTTTGTGATTTACTTGTGGTAAATTAAAAGGATTTGAAATAAATGCCTCTGCAACCAATCTATGCACTTGTTTTTGACTCGCTTTTCCGTGTTTATGCAAAATAACAGTTTTATATCCTTTGTGCGATTTTTGTAACTTAAAAACCTTTCCTTTCACAAAATGTTTGCTATTCATCTTTCCAGAAACGTATCTGTCCAAACTTCTGACGTTTCCGATATTTGAAACTTCATAAATCCCCTCATATCCGACAACATCTTTCCAAACTTCTTTCATCTATCCACTTCCTTTTCTAATGATACCACTATTATACCACTTTTAACACAATATTGCAACACCAAAGTGATACCACCGAAACATTTTATTGACACCACTAAAACATCATGGTACAATAAAATCTAATACATAAGATTGGAGGCGGTCATATGGCAATAGGAGAAGATAAAACACGCACCAACATTACAATTCCGAAAGACTTAAAGGCAAAGTTAGAGGAAATCGCCAAAAAGGAAAATCGGAGTTTTAACAACCTTGTCATTACTGTGTTGCAGAAGTTTGTGGAGGGCGGCGAATAGTCGCCCTTTTCAAAATGGTGTTAAACTCAATTCTGTTTCCAATCCCGCCGCCGCACAGACGCATTTAACGCCATCTCCTGCGACACTTTGAACCTCCGACAAACATTCCTCTGGGTTTGCACTATCACCACTTAAATGGCCCAATACAATCGTTCTGAGGTCGCTTGTCATGTTCTCTTTAATGACCTTTTCAATCAGCGTGTCAAGCGAACAGTGACCTTTTATCTGGTGAGGATATTTAGCTTGTCCTTTGTCAACTAATTCCGTTTGGTGGTTGCACTCCACAATCATATCCGTAAGCCGCACATTCTTAAAAGAACATGGCAGATATTCAAAGTCCGTAGCATACAAAATTCTGTGCCCGTCAACCGTTATGTAAAATCCGTAGCAAGGCACTCCGTCATGCGGAACTTTGAACGCCTGTATACTGAAACTGCCATATCTGATTTTGAGAGGGCAAGCCTTTGTTTCGTCAAATGGCTTGAAAACGGGTATTCCCATATTCTCAAAGTCCTTAACCGCCTTTGCGTGGTCGCCGTGTCCGTGGCTGACTACCGCCCCGACAACATCAGATACATTAAAGTCAATTCCTTTAAGTATTTGCTTTCTCGCTAAACCCAAATCTAAGAGAAGTATCTTGCCGTCATTGTCATATAAGGCGTAACAATTTCCGCTACTGCCAGTGCCGATACATCTAACGAACATCTGAACCACCTCGCTTTCTTTTAATCTAAATATAAGAAAACATATCCGTGCGAAGTTTTCCTTTTTCCTCTTAATGCTTTGTTTATCTCTGCGTTTGGTATTCCGAGAGATTTTTCCGCCTCCGCTTGACTGGAAAATTCTGTCTTATCACCTGTTTTCATAGAAATAGCAAGCACTCTTCTTTTCTTTGATACGCCACTTAACTGCCCATTCTTTCCTGCAAGTAGAGAATTTTCTCTTTCGGTACACCACTCAAGATTAACCGCCCTATTGTCTTGCTTGTTGCCGTTCTTATGGTTTACAATTTTCTTTCCATACGGATTATCAACAAAACATTCAGCAACAAACCTATGCACCCTATCACGCCTACCGCCAACACTTACACGGAAATATCCCTCCGAGTCTGCTTTTTGCTTTGCAATTTCTCCGTTGCGTTTTATCCTTCCATAATTTGAAACAAACGCATTATCAGAGCCTTGTATTGGTTTCCATTCTTCCAATCTAATCACCTGCCATAATAAAATTATTCATTCCATTTCTGATTGTGGTGGTTTTTAACAATTTACGTTTTCCTTTACGAACACTTCAAAATCAATCAAATCACTTCCTTTTATGCTCCGACATTTTCAACAGATAAAATCTGTTCTCCTGCCTCCAAATCAACCTCGGTTACTTTGAGTTTTGCTTTCTTAAAGTCACTTATTTTCCATCTTGCATATCTTTCAGCATGGAGTTCATCTTCTGCAACAACAACCGCTTTGTAGTTGTCGCAATATGAATAACGGTCTGTTCTATCTATTACAAATACTTTCATTCCCTCTCAATCCTTTCCATCTGCCTATCAAGTTTCTGCTGAATAATAATTGAAGTATCAGCATTTAGCAGATATTCCAACTGCCACAACATGATTTGAACGTCAGCCATTTCCTCAACAAGATTGTCAAAACAGTCTTTTTTATCTGTTGGCTGTCCATTTCCTCGCTTACGCCAATACTTGTTAATCGCCTGCGTCAGTTCTGCCATTTCCTCAATGCACTGGCGGCTCTGTGCGTCATATCCATAGGTCTGTGCGATTTTCTGAATTTTCTGCTTTGTTTCTTCGGTCATATCATCAATCCTTTCCATAAAATGTTTCCCTCACATTCACGGGCTTTCTAACCCCATGCCATAATTCCTTGTGTTTCAATGCACCGTTCGGTTCAGAACAGATAAAACATCTGCATATCGCCGGACGAACGCTGTAAATCGTGCATTTCTCCGTTTTCTTATCTGTATTGAGAAACGGGCAGGTCATGTCAAGAACTGGTTTTGCAAGCGGTATTGTATGCTTGCACTCTTTGATGTGATGTTTCTTTATGTACCGCCTGACAACCTCAATTTCCCTATCTGTCATTGGAAGAATGTTGCTACAGCAGTTGCCACAACCCGTACATTTTCCGCTTTCTGTCATGTTGTAAACTCCATGTTCAAAATCCTTTCGGACTTGTTCTAATGTGGATATGTTCATAATTCTTTGCCCTCATCATCTTCCATTAACTTATCTAAGTATTTGTCCGTTTCCTCAGTAAGGAAGATATAATGTTCTATAAACTCCCTCGCCTTTTCCTCTGTTAGCGGCTTATCATACGGAACGTGCATAACCATGTGTCCATCACTGGCAAATATCATAAAGTGGTGGTTGTAATCGGTCTGTGTCAGTGTGTAGCCTTTGTGAGTAAATTTTTGCGTCATGGATACACCTCAATCTCGTTGTCTTTTGGAAATTGGAAGTGCGTAGTCAAAAATGTTGTTCCGTCATTGTTAAACTTTGATAATTCGCTGTCATAGTAAACATTTTTCAGCATATCCATTGCTTTATTCGCTTTTTCGATTGTTGAATATTCAGCCGCAACAACCGAATATTCCCCAAACAGATTACATCTCACATAAATGCAAGAGCTTCCGGTTTTCTTATTTTTTCCAGTGGTAACAACACATAATTCGTATGGAACATCAAACAATCCTATTCTTTCTGTGTCCTGCGATAAAATCCTCATATCGGTTAAGCCTCCTTAATCTCAAAACAGTTATCTTATTACATGGTTATTTTCATGGCTGTATGGGTATCTTTTTCTCAAATCGTCAATCAAATCATTTTCTTCATCTTCGACAAATTTTCCATCCTTAAAAATTCCCGTGGTAATAAGCCAAGTCTTATACCCAATTACAGGAACATCAATATATGTCTTTGCCATTTCCATTCCCTCCTAACTCTCCAGATAATAAACATTCTCCAAATTCACAATCACAAAGCGGTTTTTCTCTTTAATCAGTTTGCTTTCCTCCGATACTACGCTGCATTCAAAATCCTTAAATGCCGATTTCTTGTAAGAATATCCCCTGATTTTCCCGTCAACTGGGATAAAGATATTTGAGTTGTAAATGCAAGGGCAATTAAGCTGACAGATGTATTTGATTGCGTCTGTCTGATATTCCACCGTGCCGCCGTTGATAACAAACGTGCTGAATTTCCCTTTGCTGTCCTCCAAGATAATCAGCCATTTCCCCGAAACTTCATCATGGTGTATACCGTAATTCACAATGTCCGAATCGTAGTCAATTACCGTATTTGTTCCGTTGATATTCACAATAATTTTTCCAGTGTAGTAGTTGATGACGCAATAATTATCTCCACTGACCGCAAAATACGCTGTGTTGCTGACCTTACATATGTTCTTAATTCCGTTACCACTCGGCATGATTTCAAGCTGTGTTAGCGTGTTCTTTGCCGAAATGTAGTAAATCTTGTTTCCGCATACTTCGATTGCAGACTTGTATTTCTTGTCAATCTGATAATCTTTGCCGTTGCGGAACGTAATGCAGTCCGGCAGTTTCAAAACTGCCATTCCGTCTTTTGTGTAGTGGTATCTTGCCATAGGGAAAAATGCCGTTGTCTGGTTTCCGTTATGGACAAATCCCTCATTGTCAAGATATGTATGCCTGTCAAACACCGCCTTAATCTTCGTTCCGTCATATATTGCATACAGTTTCAAGCCGCTGACACTTCCTTGTGATACAGGCTTTTTATTTATTTGTGCGCTACTGTCACAGTAAGGGCAGGAAGAAAATTTGCTGTAGTAATATTCCTTGTCCTTTTTGCACTGTGTAAGGTTCGCAAGCATATCTTCCATATTGTCCAATAATGTCCGAACACTGTCCTCAAATACCGACTTAAATTCCGATACAAGGTCTGGTGAAAAACCTTTCCACTCTTTTGCCAATCGTGGTAACTTCACATTCTGCCTATCTATAACCGATATTCCCTTGCTAATCCTATCTAAAATCGGCATATCTGGCTCAACTGTACCGCCAAATGGATGTACCCTCGTTAAAGATTTCCATGCAAGCACCATAAAGGCGTAATTGTCGGTATCAGCATTGAAATTATCCGCTTTCAAATGCGGGTCTTTGAACATATCCATTGCAACGGTGCATTTGTCGCCGCCAACCGTCCAACTGTCGCAGTCAATCAAATAAATGTTTCCGGCGGTATCAAATAAAATGTTCTGGTCGTTCAAATCACCGACATAGATATTCTGCTTGTGGATTTCCACCAGCACAGACTTAACCTTGACAAGCAATCCTAAAATGTCCTTTGTCGTGATATTGTTTGCAGTCACAAATTTTCGGTTCGATAACCGTTTAAATTCCTCTCCACACACTTTTTCCATGCAGTAGCCGATAAATCTACCTCGCATATCTAAAACCGTGTCTATGGGCGTTATAACAGCCTTAGGAAGTGTTGTTTTCATCAGCGCATTTACTTTTCTCTCCTTTGCTGCTATGTCAATGCGCGGCTTGAAAGTCTTTATAATTTTTCCGTTGTGTTCGTATATGTAACCCTCGCCTCCCTCGGTTAATGGCGTCCGGGTTGTGGTGTCAAATTTTATTGGCATGTTATACCTCCCCACTGTTCAGCCATAGCCCTTGCAATACCTTCAAATGTTTTTGCTCTGTTCTTGGCTCTATCTGTTGTAAACATTCCTCTGTGTTTATCTCCATGCTTGTGAGAATATGAACCGCTTGGACACCATGTAGCGATAGGCTCAACAATTTCTGTAGGTTCAAGCGGCAGCAATCCTTTTAACCAAAGTTGCGTTCTTTTGGTGTACAGGTGTCCGAATTGATAAGGTTGTACCACTTGCGACTTTTCGGGCAATTCATAAATTTTACTTGGCGTTGGGTTCTCTATTGCAATCCGCTCACAATCGGCATTAAATATCTGCATAAAAAATTCCTTTGCCGCAAGTCCTTTTTTGTACCGCTCTTGGTTTAATTCGTGGTTTTTCCACAAGTGCCTTGCTCCTGCATTGGAAAGATATGTACAAGGCGGAAAAGCAATAATCATATCCCATTTACCGCCAATTCTATGTGTCGCACTGTCTACTGTCTGAAATTCACAGTTTCCATTCAAAATCGGAAGCACATCATTCTGTATATGCCATTCTTCATGTCCTCCGCTGCACGGTTCAATGTCGCAGGAATATGCCTCATGACCTAATTTCCGAAATTCTATACAAACTCTTTGGCTTTCCTCACAGGCTACTAAAACTCTCAATAAAATCACCTCAAAACACAATCGTCACATCATCTTTGAAAATCTTATGATTGCGATTGATAAACAGCTTTGTTTTCAGTTCCTTGCCCGATTTCAGGCAGTTTATAAATTCCTCTCGTAATTCTTCATCAGCCTGCAAGATGTACCGCAGACCGTCGCTTGCTATGCCGACTTTGGCGTATTTTTCTTTGGAAAATGTCTTTTGTGAAAAGGAAACGCCGTCTTTGTAGTGTTTCAGATATTCCGGCTCAATGTAGTTGTAGATGTAGTATTTTGGGTATTCGCCGTCTGATAATTCCTCAAAGGCTATGTTTCCGTTGCGGTCTTGTAGGATTATGTATCCGTCGCCGCAGTATGATACGGTAAAACAATCCGCGCATTCAGCCAACCGAAGAATGGTAAAGCATAAAAAATCGCGTTTCCAATTTGGATTTCCTCCTATAATCCGCACCATTCTGCTAAACGCTTCATTTATATCAATATAGTTTCTCTCGTTAAAGCAATGCTGATATTGGCTTTGCAGTAAATGGCAAAATAACTTTGCTCCAACCTCTGAATGTTTCCCCTCTGAACATCCGTCACACACATAGGAACTTCTTTCTCCGACAAACCCGTAATCCTGACAGTTCATTCCGGTTTCCAAATGCTCCATGCCGATTTTATTTATGAACATATTTACCCTCTTTTCTGCATATTATTTTCTAATACACTTTACACTTCCTCCTGCGTTAATATCGCCAGATACATCTCCGCAAGTACAAGAACCGCCACAATCTACATCTCCTTTTACGTTTCCTCTTATTGTGCAACTTCCTCCACAATCAATTTCTCCGCTGTTTCCATGAACTTCAATCGAACCAGAACATTCAATTTTGTTCACATCTCCCTCTATTGTTACTTGTGCGTTATTCCCTATATCTGTTTGAATTAAATTACCATCTACAATCACTTTTCCGTTTGAAATTACTACATTGTTTCCAGAACATGAAATTGTTGTTCCATTTATCGTCATCCTGTTCATAATATCCACCTTTCTTTACAGGGCGGCTTTTGCACCGCCCCACACATTTAAATCATTCAGGCTCAATATCATCAAAGATAATTGGCAACTTCTCTTTTAATTCTTTCAATAATGGAATTGTTGCCTCTCGCATTTGAGGGTGTTCCGCATTTGCTGTCCGAAGCTTAAATAAATTTCTCCACTCTCTGTAATTCGCCGTAATGGTAATTTCCGTCTTTGTGCTGTTCGGCAATACAGAACGCGCCTCCTGCGGTGTCGCTCCGCTATTCAGCAAATCAAGATATGCGCTTTCAGCGTCAGCCATAGCCGCCAGCCACCTTTGATATTTTGTATCATCAAAGAAAAGCGGCTTGATGAAAGTCACACCATTATCAAACTTATCCTTACTGTAATTGCAGTACCGTGTGCTTTCCTGTGCAAATGACGCTATTCTGTGCCGCACAAGTTCATGTGATACCCCTCTGTCAACAATAAATTTGACCGACAAAGAGGAATGTTCAATCATAGCCTCGTGTCCTCTTTCAATAATCATCTTGACAAATTTCTTTGCTGATTCTCCATCCTCCGTGATTTTATCCTCGGATTTGTAACACACTCGCCCTATTTTCTCGATGTGCTGCAATTCCGAAATTCCACCATCTGAAATTTCTGTTAAAATCTCATATCCCGCTTTTATGATTTTCATATCCACCCTCCTAAATCTGGAAAAAGTCGTCTCCGTCATCTGCCAACACTGACTTACTGCTCTCAATAACCGACTTTGACAGGCAGTTAAACGCCTTGCGAAGTTCGCTTGCGGAACTTGCCACATCAAGAATATTGCGGAAACCTAAATCATGCGCCGTCTGCGTCGCCTGACCGCCGAAGCTGATAAATGCGGTTGTGATTTCTTCGCTGTTAAGGAACTCTACCGCCTGCTTTGCCTCACTGAAACTGTGGCTTGACCGATTATCAAGTCCGTCACTGAAAATGGCAAACACAGCCTTAACCCTTGTCATGCCCTGCTCTTTCAGGAATTTGCGGTACTCTTTCAATTTTTGCGAACCCTCAACGATCGTGTCAAACATGGCAGTGCAACCATACACATCAAACCCTGTGTCAAACTCGGATATTTTCTTGTAGCCACCGATTTTGATGTCGTCTGCGAAGTCTGCCCTTGCCACGAGGATTTCATCAGCTTCTTTGCTGTCCTTTAATGCAGTTTTGAACTCGGAAAGGCAATTATGCATATCCTTGATGTAACTTCCCATACTGCCGCTTTCATCAATCCCCAAAAAGATAAGGTTGATACTCTCGCTCTCCAAATCGTCAACGGCGGTATTCTCCACTTCGATTTCGTCCAATCCGTCAATCTCAATTCCGTTTTCTTCGTATTTGCTCATGGTTTTAATCCTCCTATCTCAATTCCGCATTTATTCTGACAACTCTCTTACCTGTGTACTTCTTGTAATCATCAATGTCAAAATCCTCTATATCCTCGTCAATATCGAGTTTTACATCGGTTTCCTCGCCGTCTTTCACATCTTCTTCAACCTCAACGGTTGTTTCGTAATCATCAGTTGTAACATTGATTTCAACATCTAAATCAGCGTCATACTGCGCCAATTCCTGTATCATTTCATATACTGTCATAACTTCCTCCTACAAAATGCTGTCTGTGCTGTTCACAAGGTTTACATGGTACTTGGTCTTGAACTCGTCCTTTTCCTGCCTCTCTTTTTCCTGAACCTCTCCCATTCTTCCTTGCTCATGTATGCACAGTCGTTTTTTGTTATCTCAATTCCCTGTTGCCCGGCATAGTAGTTGTAAGCATTAGCCGCCGCAACTTCATTTGTAAATTTGCCTATGTAGACTTGTTTTCCGTCAATGTTTATCTGTGATTGAAAAACTCCCCATCTTTTGTCAAAACAAACTCCTACATACTTTGATGAATAATCATTATCCTTATTTGAATCCACCAAATGAACCCTGTTATTACTATCCTTAGATACCCACATACAAGTATCTTTTGAATAGCATTTATTCTCTTTTAATCCTCTTTGCAAAATATCTTTGTCAAGTTCTATTCTTGCGCCGGATTCCAAAAGTTCATTTCCAGGAATTGTCTTGACATCAGATAGGAAATTTTCAAAGCAATGCCATCTTCCATCTACATAACAGCCTTTATCCCCATAAAATCTGTAAGCCCTGTTTCCGGGGGAATAGCACCTTGACAGCATACTTATCCACAAGTTGTAAAGCCTTTCATTTCCTTTCTTGTGTGCGTTTCCAAGATATGCAACTCCCAAAATGCTTGGTCGCATTACATCTTTCACGCAACCTTTTAAGGCTTCATCATAGCTTACTTCTGATTGCGTTCCTGTTTCTGTAAACTCAATCAGAATTCGTTTCTTCTGATACGGTTTTCTTTCTGCCTCTGCAATTATTTTGAAGTTCCCGTAATTTGTCGACGAATATGTTTTGTCAAAGTCTATTTCCCTAGATTTCATTGATTACAAACTCCATTCTGTACTTTTAACAATGTTGAAATGATACTGGCTCTGCAAATCCGCATACATCTTATCCACATCAGAAGGATTACCGATTGCAGACATACAATCTTCAAGCACGTAAATCTTTTTCAGCGTTTCTGCATTGTTCTTATAGTGCTCAAACATCTGATTCAAAGATTCGTACACACAGTAATCTCTTGCCTCGCCGCCGATGATAACCTTGTCGAATTTCTCAATCTTATTCAGGAAGTCAAGGTTAATATAGCCGTTGGTGTCGTATTCCGGCTTGATAACTCCGTACATCTCGGACAGCGGGTCTTGTCCTTTTACAAGCCTCTGCACAACAGACTTTTTCGCTACAGAATGGAAGTAAATCATATTGGAGAATTGATTTTCCAATGCACAGCCTGTCGTTCCCTGAATACAGTGGTAAGACCATACGCAAAGCGTTTTCTTTCCGTCTTTTTCCAAATGCTCCACATAATCACGACTTGCCATAGGGTTTATAACCGACCGCCATTTTCCGCTGTCAAGGTCTGCAAGTGTGATAGGCGTGTATGGCGCCGGATTGTTTCCGTTCTCGTCAATCCACCAGCAAGGATGAAAAATCTGGTGCGGCGTATGCGTGTCGATTGATACCGCAATGTTGCTGATTTTATCCATGTTGTTGTAGATAAATCTTGTCATGCGTTCCACATCCCCATGCGCACCAGGTACACCCAATGCGCCGTCGTCCATGAAGTCCTGTTGCACATCAATGCCGATAAACAGCACCCGTTCCTTGTTCTGCTTGGACGGCGTAAGCTGTTCGTCATTCGCCATTTTCAGAATTTCATTCAGCGAAATAGGGTTCTCTGCCTTTCCGATGGCGTTTACGTTTACGATTTCTTCATACTTTGTTTTCATTGATAAATCCTCCTTAAAATGGTTTATGTTAATTTGCATTACTGCCTGTTTTATTTGCGGACTTCCCCGAAAGAAAGTCCGCTGTGTGGCTATCTCTTAAATGTCTTTAATGTTCATTCCCTCTTTTGACCGCAAATACTCTAAGCACTCATTCATTTCTTCTTCTGATATGTCAAAGCACTCACATACCTCTACAAGGCTATTTCTCCTTGCTTCTGCCAAAACGGCATAGATAAATGTATCAAGTTTTTCTGGTCTTTCCATAATTTCATTCCTCCTTAAAACGGCGCTTTCTGTTCTTCCGCTTCCTGTTCTTCCTCAACTTTGACAGGCTCTTTCTCTTTCGCCTGTGCCTTTGGCATGGTCGGCGGTGCTGGCTTTTCTTCGATTGACTCGAATGAAATTTGATTTGCGTTGGCTTCGATTTCTTCCTGTACTTCCTGATAAACCTCGTCCATTTCAAGCTGTGCCTGTCTTGCCATAGGGTCGTAATTCTTTGGGAACTTCCTTGTGGCATTGTTACACATCTTTCTCTGTATCATGCTTTCAGGAGTATCAAGCCACGCTCCGCTGATAAATTTCCTTGCAATTTCGCATTTCAGCATATCATCTACTGTTTCGCATTCTCTTAAAGCGTTCAACACTTCCTCTTTCTTTTCTTTAATTTCCACTTGTTGCTTTTCCGTAGCTTTATAGCGGTCAGCGCAAATTCCAAATGTCTCATTCATCATATTCTGCTTGACGTGTGCCAGAAGATTAACCCTTACACCCTCTCTTTCAGCGGTGAGGTATGTAACTGTTCCGTCTGTCAGTTTAACGGGATATACAACCTTTACTGCACGTTCAGACAGTCCTTTTTCTTCCCATTCAGGCGGTGTCACTTCAAGACCTCTATGCTTTGGCGGAATGTATGTATCTCCCTCTTTTACCACCCAGTACGGATAAACTCTGTCAACGTCTTTGCCATAATTGGCAAGCAGAGAATCATATCCTGCTCCCTCAATTCCCATTTCGACAATCTGTTGCCAACTATCACCGACTTTTACGTTTCTTAATTGAAAATAGCATTCTCTCGGATATGCGTTTGCGTTCAGTTTAAGACTTGCGCAGCGTTCTACAATCCCCCTCAAATTGCTTGTATCAAGGCTGTTCATATCCTTTAACTTCGGGCTGTTTTTTACAAGGTTGAAAATCGCCGTCATTGCCTCTAACGCACACTGTTTGGAGTAATCATCAAACTTCACTCCGCAAACCTCATAATCTCTTGCAATAAGCCCTGTAATCTCGTTAGACCACTGGCTTAATGCTGTTGTAAATTCTTTTTTTATTACCTCATTTTTCTTTGTTTCTGCCATGTTTCATATCCTCCTTAAAATTAAAATAATGTTGGTTCGCCTGCCGCCGCTGTTACCGCGCCTCTTGTTAGTTCAAATGCCTGCTGTTCTGTGAAGCCGCTGCGGACAAAACTGTCATTGATAGCCTTAACCTCGTCTGCCATTTCATCATACTTTCTGTACTTTTCAAGTTTCTCAATATCCGTTTTGAGTACCTCGATTTCCTCATTCTTCTGCTCGATTTCTTCAAGCAATTCATTCTTTGTTTTTACTGGCATGGTTTATTCCTCGCTTTCTTTTATTTGATATATTTTTAATCTGCAAAAACTTCAATGCAAGACAATGGAACTCCAAGCTCTATAGCAAGTTTCTTCCTCGCCAAACATATACTCTTTTCTTCCACATAGTAGGTTTTCATTGTTACCGTACAGAATAATTTCCATTTCATATCCTCATTCTCCTTTCGCCCTCAACCCATGCCATAAGGTGTATGGGGGGTTGATATTTAATGCAAAATCACAAACGCCGCCCACGTTGCCAAATCTGTACCAAATGAATACATTGGTCTTGTATGAGGTTTATCTGCTTTTTGTTAGCTTTCAAATCGTCTACAACGCTATGAATAGCCATATTCCAAAGATAAGGAATGGCAATCCATACTTTTGTTTCAATGCTACCGTTAAGAAAATAATATAAAATTATTGGAAGCATAGTCATAAAAGACCAGCTAAACGAATGCATAAGCAACGCCATCATGTAATCGTTCCTGTACAGTTTTTCGGGCGCATTTTTCTCCCACCATGATTTCTGTTTTGCGGACGCAAGCCATCCTTGCAAATAGTAATCATCTACAATGTGGCAGAATATCATGGCTAATAAAATTATTATCATTTCCATTTCTCAACCCTCTCTTTCTTCATAAATCTGCAATGTTCCGTCTGCGTTGTAGAGTGGGGTAATGCCAGACAAATATTGCGTTCTTTCCATTACTAAATACTTAACTTTTGTATCATTCGCATAAACAATGTAATATCCATTTCCCCATTTTGTAATGACCGTAAAATACCCATTTCCGAAATCACCGCTTGCATTGCTTTCTGTCTGCCCCGTCGCTTCTTGATATGTAGTGCCGCACCCAACCAAGCAAACCTCCATCACAACCGCCAGTGCCACAGTTAAAAGTCGTTTCTTCGTGGTTGAACCTCCATTTACTTTTTTGTTGCACTCTCCATATTTGCAAATCCTTTGGAAAGATTTTCGATTATCTCTAATAACCTATCCTTTTCTCTTTCCAAGCTGGAAATCTTACACTCCAATCTGCTGTTTTCAACTGATTTTTTGTACTCTTTCTCCTTTATTTCAGACAATTCCTTTTTGAGCTTTTCATTCTCTGCTTCTAACTGTTTCGTTTTGCAATCCTCTGTTGGCATTTCCTATCCCTCCGATTCAATCTTCAATTCCTTATCATCTGACCACTTAATGATAATCAACTGGTTTTCAATGTTCGGCACTCTCCAATCATCTAGGCTCTCACAGTCGTCAACGATAATCGGCAAGCACACATTATTTGCCTTTTGGAACGCCCTGCAAATGTCAATTTCCGCTAAAATCCTTGCTCCGTGGTTCAAATTTCTGTCGTAGCTTTCGCCGTCAACCATAATCTGGCAGACATCTTTCAAATCCCCATTGACCTGCGATTCCGTCATTTTAACCTTGATATATTCAAAATTACTATTCACGTCATTTTCAATAAGCTCTGCTTTCTTTCGGTCAAACTGTTTTAACAGGTCAATTTCCCTCTCGACATTTGCAATTTCCTGTGACGCATTTCGCTGTTTGGTCTTTAATTCCTCCACAGTTTTTTCAATCTCTACATTTTTTCTATGCCCTACTAATTCGCAATCAATTACATAAACCTTGTTTCTCAATTCGTTTTCTTCATCTTTCAATCGCCTCCTGATTTCCTCCGCGCTGTTTCCTTTGTTCATGGCAGCTTCTTTCTCGGCAATTTGCCTTTGGATTTCCTGCACTTCGGGGCGGTCGGAAATGTCGATTGATTGAGGAAGTTTGTCAAGCTTTTCTTCAAGTTCTTCCGACCGTTTTTCAGCCATTTCCTTTTGCTTTGTGGCAATTTCAACAGATTTCTCCAACTGTTCAATCTCTGCTTTTGTTTCTTTTATCTTCTGTTTCCAACCGTTACCCTTGTCTGAAATATCAGCCAATTTTTTGTCTTTACATTTCTCAAATTTGCTCCGTTCTTGCCCTTTTTTATCCTCTGGCAACTCTTGACCACACATAGGACAGACAAGGCTATTTTCGTCAAATTCAATGGCGTTTGCTTCATTCCACATATCCCTACATTCTGCGATATACTTCTCATAGTCTGACAAATCCCTTTTCTTGCTTGTGATTTTGTCATTGGCAAGAATGATTGTCTTGCTGTGCTGTTGTGCCGACATATCAGCAGAGGAAATTTCTTCTTCAAATTCTCGCCTTTTACGATTATTTTCCTCGTTCGCCTTTCTCTGCAAGTCGTTCAACTCGAATTTCATTTCTATTATGCCATCGCTTACCCTTTGCTGTTCCTCAAATTCCTTTGAAATATCCTCCTGCTTTGCCTTGTTGTCCGCAATCTGCTCATTCAGGGCTTTTTTCTGTGCTTCTAGTCCAGCAACATCAATATCAACTTTTTTTGACAGCTCAAACTCAATCTGATGATTCAGCTTTGTCAGCTTGTCGTTCAGACCGTCAACATGATTTGCGCCACGTCCTTTTCCGTTAATTTTCTCATTGCAGGTAGATTTTAAATCCGAAACAGAATTTGCCCTAAGTTTCCCCCGAAGTTCCTCAAACTCTGGATTTTGGTCTATGATTTCATCTATCGTGCGGCTGAAAAACGTGGATTCAAGCAGATTTCTTCTCCCTGCCGTGTCCTGCTTGAAAAATTCCTGTGCACTCATGCAAACAGGGTCTGGGAGAATGGTCTGCACAAATTCGTCATAGGATTTCCTTGTGTTTTTCCGCACCCCGTCAATAAAATACTGCGTGTTGTCCTCTCCTGTGTACTCGCCCTGTCTGTTCTTCTTTTGGAAGCAGGTCTTTTTCAGCGTGTTTTCTGCGCCGTCAACCGATACTGTCATTTCCGCAACGGTTGTCAGCCCATCAATGTCAGTGCCGTCTTCATCATGCGGGCGTATTCCAGTGATTTCCTTTCCGTTTTCGTCTTTGCAACCAAATATGTACTGAACGGAACGCTTGATGGTTGACTTGCCTGTTTTGTTGCAACCGCTGATTATGGTTCTCTGCCCTAACTGAATATCAAGCGGTTTACCACCGATCGCTTCACTATGTTTTCCGAAATTCTCCAAGTGGAGAGATTTAATTTTTGCTTGCATTGTTGACCTCCTTTACGCTCCCCTTGTAAGTTCCACTGCTTTCTTTTTCAAGCTCTACCGCAACGCAATTTACAATCTTTCCTTTATGATTGCAAATATAAACAACTCCCAAGTTTGCGATAAAGTTAAATCTTGCAACTGTTATTTTCTCGTTTTCTTCCGTATCTTCGTATTCTTCTTCTCCTATACTGTCGACAATTCTGACAACCCAACCTCTGTTTGCGTAATTTGAAAACGCATCAATCACATCTTCCACATCTTCAAAAGAATTGTTTATCGGCAATCCAATATTGATTTGACTTTCCTTCTTCTTTATTTCAGAAAAATTTATAACCTTGCTTTGCAATCATTTTCCCTCTCTTTCTTCAAATTCATCACAGCAGTCATCATAAGCTGTTGATAATCCGTATCCCTCGCTGTTTTCGTTGTCGCACATAAATTCATCTTGCGCCATAGGTTTATGATGCTTGCAGTTTCCGCAACAGTTATCCATCTAACTTCACTCCTTTCATGCCGACAAACACACTCGGCGGCATAGGCAACTTTCCGCTATACTGCTCAATCGGTTTCCATATATGCAGACAGTACGGAATGTTATTCACGTACTCGCTCTTTGGTGGGTGGTACTGTACACAACATTCATCTTCGTTAAAGAACATATCTTTTAACCGGCACATTTCCTCCCATGTTGGCATACGCTTCTTTCCGTCTATGCTTATATGCTCCCAACCGCCGCCGTAACTCCATATAACAGTCATTCCTTTGCATGAACCACTGACAAAATATCCTCTGCCACCGTCAAATCCTTTTAGGTCAACGATAAAATCTTTTCTTTCTTCCAATTCTTTGTAAAGCTGTTTAAGGTTCTTCATTTAACCCCTCCCAATGTTCCTTAATCGCCTGTGCAAGATACATAGGCGCAATGTCGTGTATATGTGTCTGCGCTATCTTTGTAGCGTTATATGCAACATCTGCCGGTTCTCCAGCCTCGGTGCATTTATTCCAATTTGGAATGGCGATAAACCAGCCGTTGATGTGGTGTCCGTAGATGATAAGGAAATTGAAACCGTTCCAGTCTACGGAAAATTCGTGGGTTTGGGTTACTGGATAGGTGGATTTGATTTTATAGTCCATTCTGTTTCCTCCATTTCTTGTGAATTGATTTTATAATTCTTGAAACATAAGGTTGCGAAGTTCCGCATATATCCGCAATTTCTCCTTGTGTCTTTCCATCCATGCTTAGAGAGATGATTTTCTTCTCTCTATCGCTAAGTTTTGAAAACATCTGCTTCATTTGAATGTCCACAATAACTTCTTCCTCAAAACTCTTGCTATCTGCAATCATTTCTGAAAAATCAACTGAATCCCCATTTTCTAAATCGTATGGTTCGTCAAGAGAGAATTTTGGAATAATACGCTTCTTTCTAAGCGAATGTGATATTTCTCCTCGTATAACCCAAACCGCATAAGTAGTAAATTTTGCACCTTTATTTTCATCAAACTCATTTATCGCTTTGCAAAGACCGGCAAGTCCTGTGGCATATAAATCTTCATCGAACACATTTTTACTTAGGGATTTTAAGGAAAATGAAACAAGACCAATATTATTCAAAACAACCTGTTCTTTGGCGTAGTCGGAACGCTCCTCTATCCATAATTTCATTGCGGTTTCGCGGTCAAGTGTTGGTTTTGGTAGATTCATGACTGCACCACATTTAATTCATTGAGAAACATTCTTAATTCCTGCCGGATAATTTCTCTGATTTCCAATGCGGTTATAGGAGTTTCGTTTTCCTGCTTTGCGATTTCTTCATCACGCTCTTTCTTCTCTGTTTCTCTACACTCCTGCTTAATCCTTATATAAAGTGTTTTGAGCGAACTTGAATTTTCACAATTATCCATGCCTATATAATGATTGATAACATCTGGGTTTCCTCTGTAACTTCTAACACGCTCAAATGCGTGTCTGATTGCCCTTTCTGTTCTTGATGGTGTTGTGTTGTTTTTCTTCGCAATCGCCGGATATAATTCCTTCGTAATGCTGATATTCATTCCTTTTTCTTCAAAAATCTCTATTGCATCTGCAATGTAATTAAACCCTAAAATTCCTGCCGGAACGCCCATTGCAAGTAATGCATCTTCAATCTTCGTTCTATTCATTTTCTGCAACCTCCAATCTGCTTACACTGACCTCATACACCGTCCGTGTTTCAAATTCATCATCAGAAATCCGTTTCTGATATTCCCTGCTCTGAATTCTACCCTCAATCTGCAACCTTGTGCCGACTTCCAACCCGCTTACAAATCTCGCATTTCTGCCCCATGCGATACATGGTATGTAGTCTGATTTTCCGTATATACGGTTTACCGCAAGAAGAATGTCTGCAATTTCCCTTCCAAGTGGAGTTTTTCGGTAAATTGGCGGTTTGCAGATGTAGCCATCAAGGGAAATGCGGTTTTCATCATTTCCGCTACCCGGTTCTCCATGTTCAAATTCTGTTTCCTCAAATTCTCTCACAAAAACCGACAGTTCAAGATGCATTCTCCCGTTTTCGTTTTTGTTATAAGAACGGAACTGACCTGATACTTTAACAAACCGCCCTATCCAGTCCGCTTCCACGTCTACAATTCTTTCCGATACCATAATCGGGATAGCGTCTTTTGTGCCACTCAATCTCTCACTTTCAAGCATAGCGGTATAAAATCCCTCACCGTAGACTTCATGGATGAACTCAAAATTGCTTACAAGTTCGCCACTTAATGTTACTTTGTTGTTTTCCTGTTCTCTGCTCATTGGTTTTTCTCCTTTTCTAATATCCATAATGGACTATCTGCATTTCCCCATCTGTCCACTGTGACAAATCAAATCCTTTCAAGAGCGACAGCAACGGTTTCAATCTGCGGTAATCGTCCTTTTCAACTTCTTTTTCAAGCCATGCGATGATGGTAGGGAAATCGGTATATTTTAGTTCTTTTCCGTATCTATCCTTTTTAATCAAGGTATTTCCATCGTCAGCATAAAGTTCTCCGTTAAACTGCTTGTCAAAAAGATCAGTCCAACCTTCTTGCATTTTACAGCAATTAAATTTAGCTATTTCTTGTGCAAAATCACTTGAATTGCTTTTCTTTACTATATAAACTCTGCTTTCATATCCCATGATAAAATCTCCTTTTCTTTTTCTTGACATTCCCCGGATAACCGCATATAATTAGGCATAGCAATAGCCTTGTCCGGCTATTTATCCCCACTTGGATTTGCGGTCTGTGTGGGGATTTTATTATTCATGTAAAATATGGTTGTTTTTCCGTTCTTAATAAATCCATACCCTATTAGTTTTTTTCTTTTGTTCTGATTTCTCATATGCTTTTCTGCGATTTCTTGTTTCATCTCGATCCTTTCTTCATTCTTACAAATTTGTCAATAATTCTCGTTTTCCCGCTCGCCTTATGTATGATTTTCACGTAGGTGTCTCCGTCCTTCAGCAACATCCAGTTATCCGCATTAAGACCATATACCGTAACTGCTTCTTTCAACTGCCTTGTCAGCTTCTTTGGTTGCTTCATTTCTTACCGCCTTTCATGCTGTATATGATTGCCACTACAATGATAGAAATAATCGTAGCCACAACACCGCATCCAAACCCGAACCAAAATGGATTAACGTACATAAAAAATTACCTCCCTTTGTCCTGTAATTTCAGTGAATTTTCCATTATTTCAATTATTGAACGCCTTGTTATAGACCTTCGTTCAATCTCTTTAAAAAGAATCTCGTCTTTGATATTCCTTGCGGCTATGATTTGATCTTCGTCTGTCATTGCCGCCATTCTTCTTGATAATTCCTCAATTTCTAATCCAGATATAATAATCACCTTCTTTCTGCATCCCCTTTTAATTAGGAAGAAATTACTTCAATTTTTCTTCTTTCTTTTCTTCCTTCTGCTTGATTGATTCGTCTGATTTCCTTTCTTGTTGCTGTTATTGCTGACTTTAACCGCATATCCCTTAACGCTACTCCTGTTCTTCTTCAGCTTCACTCTCTGCCCCATTCAATAAGTCTCCTTGCTCTCCGCTGTTTACGTTGTTGATTCCTTCGCCATCCTGCGAAATGAAATCGTAGGAATTAAAAAGTTCTCGCCAGTCTGCGTCATTCTTGTAATAAAGGATTGCCCCAAGTGCAAGAACCGCCGCCATAGCGCAAATTGCAAACCTTGTATGAATTTTAAACTCGCGAAATACCTCGGTTGCAAAATTTTGTTCTGCATTATCTGCTTTCTTAATTTCCCCCACAATTTCTTTCTCTGCGCTACCCTGTGTTGCATCCTCATTTGTGATTACTCTTTCCTTATTTTCCTGTTCCATAAAAATATCCTCCTGTTTTCTTTTTGATTGCCGATACGGGAGAATTGTGGTATAATATCTCCGTATCCGCTAAGGTTGGTTTAGTGGTTACACGCCTCGGTTGGTGTGACCGCACCGCCGGGGCAACTCAAATGAAATCATATGGTTCTTTCGCTTCGGAAACTCTCTTTTCAAAATCTTTTTCGGCCTCCGACACCCTTGTGTCTCTTTTCATTTCTGAAAGACCGTTTCTGATGTGTTCCCAGCTTGACGTTGCCTTTTTCAAGCGTTCAAGTATCCCGCAATCTCCCAGACCTACATTCTCTTGTAAATACTCAAAAAATTCATTAATGTTGCATACATCTGCGCCGGCGCAACACTGATTCGCAAAGCATCTATCAGAAACTTCAATATTGCTATAAGACATGATCTGGTGAATCAAATCAATCTTTTCTTTCTTTTGATATTCCTCAACCATTTTGTCGTAAACCCACTTATACATAACCCTACTCATTTCCTCCTTTACTTCACATAGTCATCTGTGCATTGCAGTCCGAAATCATCATCGTGGTATTTGTGCAAGGTTTCCAATTCCTCGCATACTCTACCGCCTCGTCAAACCGAATCTTCGGTACGTTGTTTCGTGCATTCACGTCAAAATAGTGTTTCAAGTCCCTGTTGCACTCCGCAAACACCTTTCTTCCGACCTCCTTGTAGGCGCAGGAACCTTTACCGCCAAGAACATCAATCACAGTCTTATTGACCGCATCTTCAAGAACCCTCTGCTGTCCGTAGTCAATCGTCATGTTGTTTTCAAGATTGGCAATGCGTTCCTCATGGTCATCAATCATTCCAAGCTGAATCCGCATCATTTCCCGCGGAGACAGTTTCTTCTGGTAGCCACCAGTCTGTCGAATCTGCGGAATGACTTCATCAAAAATCCAACGCTCAAACTTGTCCGCTGATGGTAACTGCGACTTGATGATAAGACGGTAAATATCTCCCTCTGGCAACAACGCAACCTCCTGGCCGCCTTCTTTAAAGCTGTCGTGTTTCACGACACCCTTGCAATGTCTTAAAATTGCGTCCCTTGGATTGGAATACCCTAATGCGTTTGCAACATCTTTTCCAACAAAGTACGTCTTTCCGTCAATTTCAACCGTCCGAACTTGACCAAATTCTTCATTCTGGAAAATCTGCAACTCATTCAATCCCGCTCCCTCCTTTCTTTCCTTTTTTAATGCAAGGCTGATATGTAACGCTTCGTCAGCCTTTTGCATGGTGCTGCCGCTTAACCTTCCGACAAAACTTAACAATCTACCCTTGTCTATTGTCCGCAGCTGTTCAAGAAGAATCGTTGTGTTGATGTCAAGACAGTAATCTTCTGACGATACTGCAACGTGTGTCGGCAAATTATTTTTGCTCTGCGTTGTCATAGCCGCTATTATGACGGTTGGTGAATTCGCATTGCCCATGTCGTTCTGAATAATTAAGCATGGTCTGATTCCACCTTGTTCACTGCCAACAACTGGTCTTAGGTCTGCATAATATACTTGTCCTCGTTTCAATCTGATTTCCTAGATGTTATAAAAGAATAAATAATTGAATTTGAAGATATTAACGCAAAAAACATAGATAACTCAGTGTCTTTTGAAATAATTTGCGCCACTGTAAAAACAAAAAGAACAAAAGCTAAATGTTGTAAATAAGGAGAAATTTTATTCTTTTTCTTCATCCCTACACCTCCTACAATTCTTTCTGTGGTTTCTTCGGTTCAAGAAACTTATCTGCCCCAACCGACAATGCTCCACAGATAAGTTCGTATTCTCCAAAATCCAATCTTCTATTCCCATTAAGGGAAAGATTTAATTTCGCAAGCGGAATGCCCGTCTTTTCCGACACGAACGTCTGTGAAATGCCATTATCTTTGAGGTAACTCTTGATTTTCTGACCTACGCACATATATATTACCTCCTTTTCCTTTTTCGGTATATCCGAAACTACTTGTATTATATATTCGGTATGTACGAATGTCAAGATATTTTTTCGGAATTGCCGAAATATTTTTATTGACTATCCGAAATTTTTATTGTAATATGGATTATGAAGAAAGGAGGATTGGCTGCATGACGCTTGGAGAAAAGATAAAGTCTGCAAGAAAGGCAAAAGGATTTACGCAAAAACAGCTTGCGGAAATGGTAGATGCAAAGCATAATTCTGTTTGTGATTGGGAAAAAGGGAAATCAAAGCCTGATCCCGATATGATAGAATTGTTATGTGGAGCATTGGAAGTAACCCCGACTTATCTTGTTGGAAGCAAGTCAGATGATGAATATGCTGATATTATTGGAAAGATAATGAATGAGCCGGGTATGTTAGATATGATAGATGATTATAGAAATCTGTCAGAGAACGACAAAAAAGCGATACGCCAAATAATTTCTTCATTAAGGAGTGGCAGGGGCTAAATGCCCCTGCTTTTTAAATAGTTTTCGATTACCAACAAAATGAATTTTAATGTTGCCAGATTGTCGATTTTCCCCACTAGTTCGGTGATTTTATCTTTATAGTATTTTTTCTCTCTAAGGTTTTCAGTACAATTCATTGCCAATCCCCTTAAAATATTTGAAGAACCGGCAATATTTTCTATGTACTGTTTCACCCCCCCCCGAAAATTTTTCGATTTTTAGACTATTAATTCTCATATTGTCAAATCCTCCAATTTCTTGATGATATAATTGTAAGGATTTATCGCATACAATAACAGTCTTTTTATTTTACGCAGATTATAGTATATTGGGGAACTTTACATAAAGGTTTCTTTTCTGTAAACCTTTCCATTGTCATTCCTTGCCCAATACTTTGTCGGTCTGCTATCAACATGAACAAATGTATTGTACTGGATGATTCCTGTTATGCCGATTGTTTGCGCAAACCGCGCTACTTCAAGAGGTGTATGGCCTTTGACAACAATATCGAAAGCCTGCCCTTTCATGTGATAGCTTGACTTTGCACCGCCGACTTTTTTGTTGTAGGATTCCGTGCGGTATGCGGAATTAATGGTAACCGGCGCACCGAGTCCGTCTCTTATTTTCTGTAACTTGTTCGCAACAAAATCCGTGTCAATCAAAATCTTGTCCGAACCATCCTTGCACCGAAATTCTTTGACCTTGAAATTCTTGGAAATCTGCACTTCTCCGTCTCTTGCAAGAGAATACTCCTTTACCATAACTCCCTCCTTGTTTTCCAGCGCGTTCCATGTGTTGATTCCTACAATGCCGTCAACCGTCAGGTTGTTCTCTACTTGGAACGCCTTGACCGCTTCTAAGGTCTTGTTTCCGAACTTTCCGTCAATAGTCCCTACGCCATAACCTTTGGAGGCCAACCTCTGTTGCAGATAGACTACATCTGCGCCGGAATCTCCAAATCTTATAGCCTTTCTGGTTTCTTCTGTGTTTTCTTCTTTTTCTGCAAATTCGTATCTCAAACTTAAATCCACGTTGCCAGAAATGCCGTTTACCCTTCCTGTGGACGTGTACTGCCATCCCCATAGTGGATGTGGAACGGACGGTTTCTTTTCCTCTTGCGGCATATCGGAAAAATCCATCTGCGCCTTGCTCGGATATCTTGCAATCCAAAACGGGCAGTCAACAAACGTATGAAACGGTTTGATAAAAGAATTGTAAAAAGAAAGCCCAGTGTAAACTCCGAACTTATATCCTGCCGATTCTATGATTTTTTTGTAGGAGTTGATAATTTCGATAAGCGTAATGCCTAGGTTCATCTGCGATTTATCCTCGATGTCAAGCCAGACTGTGCCGATTTTCTTTCCCTCTATTACTGACAGAACGGTATTTGCGTCTGATACTGCCTTTTCTGCCGTTAGCGCATAGGAATAGTTGTAAACGTCTACTGGAAAACCTTGACTGATTGCGCCGTTGTAGTTTCTTTCAAACGCATCCTCCTTTTGGCATTGTTTGTTAATTGCCTTTAATATTGCTAACTCTACACCACTTTCTTTGACTTTCTTCCAGTCAATAGTTCCATTCCATTTTGCTACGTCAATACCTTTCATTCAATCACCTCGTTTACTGATTAGCTAAAATCCAGTTTTCAGTTGCTGTTCTCCAAAGTTTCGGAACTTGTTCAAGTGAAATCTCTCCGTTCTTAATTTTTAATCCATAAAATCTGCCCATTACGACAGCCCTCCTTCCTCCGCTAATCCACTTACCGCCGCACCTAAATCCGTGATGGCTCCGTCCTGAACTTCCTGTCCGCTTTCTAACGCGTCCAGCCGCTTCTCTGTCTCTGTCTTTTCTCGCAGGTTAAAACTCGTTTCGATTTTTCCGTCTTTTTCAGTCGAAGTCTCAGATACAAGAACCAAATCGCTGTAATTACCGACCGTCATGCCATCTCCGTTGACTACGCGGACAGAAGCGAGATTTCCCGGCGTCAGCATGTCCCATGTGTTCAGCATGTCGTACTTCGTGTCTGATACGATGCGTATGTCTGACATACTTGTACCGGATTCGATTTCGATTTCGTAGTTGTTTGATAAGATGATTTTGTCTTTGTTCATAATATTTTCCTTTCTTTTTTTAATTTGTAGAACCAGATTAATCAGCTAAACAGCGATTTATCTCTTGAAAATGTAAATTTCTTTGGCAATACTATCCAAAAATATTTAAAAACAGAAGATGTGTTTCCCTCAAACCCCGGGGTGTATGGTCTTAACGGAATAAAAATTCCTAATTCCGGAATGTGGGGAGATAACTCCGCGGGTATTTTGGTAATATTCGGAGCTCCCGTGAACTCAATAGGAGAAAGATTGTTTTTGTTATACAATCGGAGTTTTAGTCCGCAACTATGGTACGGAATAGGTAATAATCTTCCTGAAAATATTACATGGCGTAAAATCGATTATACTGAGACAAGCTAATTTATAACTTAGTTACTGTAATAAAGCTGCCGTTTTTAGCCTCATTTATTATTGTTATAGCATTTCCGTCTTTTGTTGCAGATACATTGGATTCTGTTATCGAATTATCAAAAATCTTGACAATACCGGAATAAGTACTTGCAATATCACTTTCATATTGTGATCCGCAAATATATGCCGTGAAACCAATTCTTCCACTGGCGTTGGATAGAACAACTACCAAATAGTTTCCGGCATCCATTTCAAAAGTAAATTCGCGAGCATTTACTTTTCTGATAATATTCTGTGGCATTTTTAGTAAATCGCTGTTTAGCTGATTAATCTGGTCACTCAAAACCTTGCCCTGTACCGCATCCAGTGCACTTTGCCCTGGTACGGTCGCAAGTAGGTTGTTTGTTAAAGATGGTACATCTGTATTTTTCGCATATTCCGAAAGTTTTGTATCAAGTTGCGTTTCGGTCACGTAACCTTCAAGGCTAACTTTCTCGGTTTCTAAAATTTGCAATTCCGTGCCATCCCACCAGTAATCGGGTGTATCTGTTTCCCTTATGTAGATATTCTGTCCGACAGACAGTGTCTCTGGATTTCCTTCAACAGCAAGCCACGTTTCTAAGGCGTTTTTTGTATCAAATGTCTTCGCGGCCACCCCTCCCTTGGCAATGTCTTTCAAATTATCCACTTCGGATTTCAGGTTATTGATCGACACTCCATTTCCATTTTCCACATCTCCCGCGTATTTGGCATTCCCTTGCCAGTCAAGAGTATATATGTTCATTCTGGACGTATCCGAGTACCCACCACCTACTATCTCGGCGTACTTACTGGATGTATCTTCAATATTGAATTTTCCATGCACATGAGAACTTGCCCCGCTCGCCTTTGTACCGCTTCCTTCTGCGTGAGAGTAGTATCCTGTTGCCGTTGTTTGATACCCCTCCGCATGTGAATAATTATTTGCCGTTGTTTTACGTCCTTCTGCGTGGGAGTAGTTGTCTGCTTCCGTTTCTACACCCTCCGCATGGCTTTTCAATGAGGCTTTAGTTTTTTCACCCTCTGCGTGAGAACAAATCCCAGACGCTACCGTCTCTTTCCCCTCTGCATGTGCATAGTGGTTTGATGCAATTGTGGCGTAACCTTCCGCATGAGACGCATCGCCGGTCGCCGCAACATCAATTCCGACTGCAGAACTGTATGACCTTATCGCTGTCCCTGCCTTTCGCCCAACACTAATGCTGTAATCGTCGTATATCTCCTTAAGCGCACGGTTGTCCATCGCTGTTTTTATACCATCTTCAATGTGTGTAAGGCGTTCCGCGTTGACTGGCGTAGTCTCCGACGGTAAATTTTCCCATGTTTGTTTTTCATATGTGTCCCTTGCCATTATCTACAAACCTCCTTTTTCTATTCCATATATGCATAATCTATAATATCCGCCGTTCCGAAATAAGCTCCTTTTACCATTGTGCATTCATTTTCTGTCAATCCTATGCCAAACAAATCTTTAGTCAAAAACATATTATTTTCGTATAAATCTTTAAACCAACTAATGCCGTTTTTTCTTAATTGCATTTCGTATTGTGATTTGTGCCTATAATGTAAAGTGCTATTATTAAATTCATAGTAGCTGTAAGACCGATCATCAAAATTATAGACGACAGCAGCATCGCCATCTGGTATCCACGGATAATAAAATCTCTTATCGCCTGTAGTATTGTATAACACGCTTGCATCTACATCATACACATTCCCATGTTTGTATTTGTAGAAATCTGAAACTCCTCTGACATAAACAACATCTTCTTCATTGTTGTACATTAGTTTTGCTTTAGTTATTCCAATGTTATTATGATATGTAAAGTGATGTCTTATCGACAGTTCGCCGTCTACATATTCCTCCATAGTACCATAACTATATTCTCCGCTTTCTACACCGTATATATATAGTGTTTTCTCACTTCCGAACAGCCTCGGTATCATGTATTTATCCAATTCTGCTGTTTTAACAGTTTTTATCAATTCAAATTCAGTATTAAAAAATAGGATTTCCCCACCAAGCATATATGCGGCAATACAATTCTCCCCTCCACATCTGCACTTTATAAAATCAGATTGCATACTCATTCCTTCTGCGTCATAAAATTTCTCCCACAAAAAACCATCTCTCGATTTAAGAAACCAATTCACCGTAGAATTGCTGAAACTGCAAATGAATTTTTTTGAAAACACGTTTAGTTTGCCTGTAATTCCTTTTATTATATTGTCTAACGAAGATACATTCCTTTGCATAGACGTTAAGTGTATAAGATCATTCGCGACGCAAATCCCTTTAGCAGTAATTGCCACCAAATTTGCCGGTTTTCTTTCCCAAACAACTCTTCCTTTTACGCAAATCTGATAGTGGTTTGCAGGATCAAAAATTCCTTTTTTATCCTGAAATTCTGTTCCAAGTCCAAGTGTTGTTATGATGTCCGAATGATATTTCCCTTGATAATATATTTTTGCTGTTTGTCTTCCCATTAATTAATGACAACCTCTCCCTCAACCAAATAAATTACATTTAAATCTGGTTTTTCTGGCAAAACTTTTACAGAAACGATAGGTGTGCCGCCGTCTCCGCCCGGTTCAGAGTTTGCAAGCATATCATCTATCTCATCCCTGCTATACGCATAATCCTCCATCTCCGGTTTTGTAATGCCAGAAGACTGTTTCTTTTTCAACGTATCAATCTGTGTCTGCAAGTCCGTGATAAACTCTGATTGGTATTCGTCTCCCTGTGCACTATAACTGTCAGATAACGCCTGTATTCCTTTTAATTCCCTGTCAAACACATAAAAACTTGTTACGTTCTGTTCTTCTTTGGAATCCGACATTTTCATAACACCCGTTCCCGTTGGGTCTGTGACGTAATATGTCACAGCGTCCAATCCGCACTCTACCCACGGAAGGCCATTATTTATTGACTTAAACGGTCTAAACGAAACACCCTTGACATTCCTGTAAACTTTTTTTGCTATCTGTGTAAGAACCGCATCTGAGAGACCATATGTAAAAATGTTCGCCTGTATAATGTAGTTATTATCTCCCGTTCCATAGGTAACACCGTTATCTTCTTCTGACTGTCTAATTGTCAACTTATCAACAGGCTTGACCTCATATTCCTCAAAATCAACTTTTCTGTAAAAGCTAAATGCCTCCGCCTGCACTTCATCTGCAATACGCTGCGCCATTGCTTCTGCAACGTCTGGATTTGCCGGAAATAGTCCATTTGATGGAAACAAAGATACGGACGGATAAACTGCGTCAATGATGTTCTGCGCAAGAATCCTATACTCAAATTTTCCATGCCTGTTGATAATTCCAAACGCCCCGTTAATCTGACATATTGCCTTAATGACGTTAAGTGATTTCAATGATTTTGGGTCATACTGCTTGCTAATCGACACATCATCGTTTGGTAACGCTGTTTCCACTTGTTCAATCCCGATGTAATTAAATAAGCTGTCTCGCAGATTCTTAAGGGTAATCGGGAAAATCAGCGATTTATACCAAGCCGAAACGTCAATATCTCCCTTATTATGCAGGATGTCATAAGCTGTAATCTTCTTATAATTCTTGTTCGACTGCATCTGTGCGGAATCCACATATCCTTGAAACAGCGGTATGCTTTCTGTGTCTTCCGTCTTTATTGAAACCCTCACAAATTCATTCTTAAGTTTTGCTTCCACGCCATACACTTGAATCTCAAACATGGACGATATGCACCCGACAAATTCCACGCGGTTGCTGTCCATAATGGACTCCTTAAGTCTCATGCTCTCACCGTAAATCTGTTTATGCGGAATCGTTAGATTAAGGTTTGGAAACTCCAAAGTCAATTCCTTATGTATGCTGTTATTCTTGTACGCCTGTTTTGTGGCTGTTGATACTTCCATAACACCCGTTCTCCTACAATTTAATATTCTACAAATGCAAAATGTGTCTCGCCATAAAGCAACCTGTCTCCACACCTCCAAATAACATGCGTCTTCCAGTTTGAATCCAGATAAAAATGTCCCGTCTTCTGCGTTCTGGTTTCAAAATCGTAATAACTGCACATTGCGTCTCGCTCATTAAAATTGATGTAGCTTGCTGTCATTCCCGCTATCATTTGGTCAAAATCTTCACTCCACATGACATGCGTATCAAACTCAATACCAGTAGCTGTATGTCTCAAGGCGTTTCTTTGCAAAACTCCGTCCGCGTCACGGTAACTGTCTAAGTCCTGTCTTGCGTTTGGTGTCTGGTCATATCCGTCATACTTTATGTACTTGTCAAATACAAGTGAGCCGAATTGAAACAATATCATGTGTTACTCTCCTAAAAATGTGTATAAAAATACACCCGTCACGGATGTATGGTTGCAATTCGTTTTAATTTGTTGCAATCTGGTTGCAATTAAAATGAGCATAAAAAGAACACCCGTTGCATAACGGATGCTCTTTAGCATGGTCACTTTATTTACTTTATTTTTATCTTGCCAATCAGTTAACATTTCGATTGTTTTTAAAAACTGCAAAAATTTTTTCATTTCTTTGAAGAATATGATATAATAAATTATTCCCTCGCTAGTCGGGGAGGTGGTTATATGGTAGAATTTATTTTATCATTAACCGTTGCCGTCTTAGGGAATATGTTTTGTTACTACATTACCCATTGGCTAGACGATAGGAGGCGGCAAAACAGTGGGGAGCTTTTATGCTCCCCCCGTTTCATTACATCATAAATCCTACGCCGCTATCAGTTTCTTCGTACTGTTTGTTATGAAGTCCTTCACATCATCATAACCCCATCCACAATCTACAAGACCGCTAACGATCATTTCTACGGATTTTACCTTTGCAAGTTCTTCCTGCGCGAATAAGTCTCTCAGATTGTCCTGATTGGTTATCCCGTATTCTTCTCTTAATTGCTTTGCGTTCTTTCCGAATACTGCCTTGTAAATCAAATCGGTATAAAGCGAATATGCGTGTCCGTGCGTCCTTTCATCTTCTCCCGACTGCTGAATCGCCTTGGTAAGAGACTGTCTTACTGCTATTCCTTTTTCCCTCTCAATCAGCTTACCTTTGAGGAGTTCTTCCATCTGGTTAAACTGATTGATGTATGCAAGCTTAAACTTCATAGCCTTTTCGCCTGTATATCCCATAACAAGAAGCGTAAATCCGTCACGGTTCATATAGAACATGGGGTTCTTCTTCCCGTTTGAAGCCTTATATTCATCCTCGTAAAATAGCGCTGAAAATTCAGCGGTACTAATTTCGCTTTGAATATTGCGAATATCAGCCAATACATTTCTGTGTTCTTTCTCAAATGTTTCAGCAACATCAAGGCTTGTAACAACATTGATTTCTCTTTTGTTCAGTTTCCTCGTTTCCACCAACATGATACTATTCCTCCTTTTTGATAGTTTATTGGCAAATAAAAACTCGGCGCACCATGCAGACATAAAATGCCTACACAATGTGTCGAGTTTAGAATCTCACACATGAATGAATCTGTTAAAACCGTATCTCCAATAATCTTTTATCTGAATATTAAGTTGTAACTGTTATTTTAGCATGGTTTTCTTGAATGTCAATACCGTTTCTCAAGCCATCCATTGATTCTATCACAAATCAAACGGATTCTTCCCTGTCCGCTTCTTCTCTGCTTCTGCCTGCTTCAACATATCCTTAAACAGTTCTCTCTTGAAGTCTTCGGAATCAAGTAACTTCACAAGAACAGCTTTTGTGATTGCCAGAGATTCCTCCCTTGCCCTTGACGCAAGCGCGGCTACGATGTCTGGAAACTCCATTTCTGACTCGTCGAAACCTTTCACATATTCTTCGCTGTTCACATATTCCATATATTTTTCGTTTACTTGGTCGAATGTTTCTTCTATGATTTTCCGATACATCATTTTCTCCTTTTCATTTTTATTCTTCACCCAGTATAACTTTCACTAATTTTTACATACCAAAAATCAAAACCACTTCTTTGTTTTCGCTCTGCTTATTTTCCTTCCTTTAGAGTTCATCGGCTTATAATCCTTCGCGCAACTTAAAACAAGCATAAACGGTAAAAATGGAATCATTATTATCATTTCAATCATTGTTCCCAAACACGGGCCAACACAAGAGCCACTATTCTTTCTCGACATTTTACAATTCCTCTCTTTTTGTATATTCTTCAAATTCTTCCTGAGTGATTGCGCCAATGAAGTAATTTATATTCCTGTCAAATTCTGTATTTCCTCTAAAAAATCTTTTTCTGCTTCTTTTACACTTTTCATATAATCTTTCAATTCTTCTGTTGCATCTTCTTCATCCGGAAATCCGTACCAATCTGGAGCCGAAAAAGAAACACTTCCGTCTCTATTTATACCGAATACTGTACCGCCACTTGTTTTCATCATATACAAATCTCCGCAAAACACAGAAATGGAATGACTTATTTCTTTCATATCAGATGAAATTATGGTCAACAGTAAACTGGCTTTTTCTTCTGTTTTTGATTTTCCCAAAATAGATACCTCTAAATCATCCTCTGTTTCGTTTAGAGAAATTGTGACCTTTTCCCCATCTAGTTCATAATCTTTATAAAAAATCACATTTACTTCATTCTTTTTTTTCTTCCTTTAAATGCTTATAATACGCTTCGTCTTTTTTATTAGACCATTCATCAGAAAAAATATTGCATACTCTTTGTTCTTGTTAGCCCGTATGCTTATTTCGCTATAACCCTTGTTTTCATCTTCTATTTTCCATTTGTACCATGTAGAATTTTCTCCCCAGTTATCTACTTCATAAGAACCGTACTTCTCGGAAAAATGAAAAATCACCTTTTCAAACTCTTTTTTATTTAATGTTAAATAACAACAAAAACTTTTTATTGTGTCTTTGTTGTCTCTCAACTCAAACGAAACGCTACCATTATAACCCCATAAATTCAAATCTTCATATTTGCACTTTCCTTCACTGCTTTCAATCTGTGATTCCCCTAAAATGTCAAATACCGTCTGAATTGAATCTTGACATTTGAATTGTTCAATATCAATCAATTCTTCTTCGCTTTTGTGACCGCACCCAGAAAGCATCAATACAGTTGTTATTAGTGTTAATAAAATTATCTTTTTCATTTGTATAATCCCCCGTATCGTAATTTGTAATATTATATCACGATACGAGGGATTATTCAATTTGATTATGCAAGCACAGGATCTAATGAAGTTACTCCTTTCCTTTTTGCTTGCGACTGATAAGAATATTGAAATGAATTGTAAATTTCACCATCGCTTATATTTGGCTTTTCCAGTATCGCCCTAAGTAACGAATTGTTTTCCCGCAAAAGTGCTTTTAATTCAGAATCGCTTTGTACGGTTTGTACGCTTCTTTGATATCCTTATATTTTATTGTACGTAATATGGGTTCGGTTTCATCGCAATAGTTATAATATCTACAATCCACCCAATTCCAAACAATCCAAAAGTAAATATATAAACTATACCCATTCCAACCTTTCCTTCATAAAATTTGTGTATTCCGCACCATCCAAGACATATACAAATAATAAGAGCAACAACTTTATCAACCCTTTTTTGAACCTTTGGAATATCTTGAATATTTGAATTTGCGGTTGAATTGGCGGCGTTATTTATCGTAATACCGCCGCTTTGAACCGCGTTTTCCACTTGCCTACCGCATTTTGTGCATACAACACTATCTTCTGGTATCTTTTCCCCGCAAAACTTACAGAATTTCATCTTTTCAAATGAATAACCACATCTTGGGCAGTTTCTTGCCGTATCGCTTATTTCTGAACCGCATTCTGGGCAGCTTATTATGCTCATATTTTCCCCCTTTTTTTGTGTTTTTCTACATTATATCACATTATATTGTTTTAATCAACATTATGCAAACACTGCGGGTGGGGCTATTCCTTTCCTTTTGGCTGTTGTGTTTACTTCTTGACTTACAATATTGAATAGCCCGTTCGGGTCACCTTCCACTTGGAAATTGGCATTTACTCCTATTCCTCCCGCATCTTGTATTGCTCGCATCACCCCGCGATATGTGGCTTGCTCTATTTTTTGCAAATATCCATCACCAATATTTTGGTTATATTGACCACTTCCTCCTGCGCTCAACATTATTTCGTCTACAAGTTGGCTCATTGCCGCCCTATTTGTTAATGGGACAACACCTTCTTTCCCCTTTTCTCCTATTTCTGCATAAGTAGCTTTATATACAATCGCTCCTGTCGCAAATTTAGGTAAGCTAACATCTGGTATTGTTGGTATGCTAATATTTAGACCAACCTTGCTTCCAACCTTTGATGCTATACTGTTAAACCCAGACAAAAACTTATTTAATCCACCTATGATACTGTTTATTACTGTTTCTGCAATGCTTACAACTGTATTAAACACACCTTTAAATACATTTTTTATACCCTCCCATGCTTTTTCCCAATCTCCAGTAAACACGCCCACTATAAAGTCGATTAGACCTCCAAAAATTTGTGAAAAATTATCAATGATATCTCCTATAAAATTAAACACTCCTTCAAACGCAGGCTGTAAATTATCCCATAGAAAATTTACTATTGGAGATAAAACGTTATCCCACAAAAACTGTAAAACCTCAATTACTGTGTTCACTATTGGAACCACCGTGTTGTTAAATATATCACACAGTCCTTCAAATGCTTTAGATAAAACATTTCCTATTGTGTCAGCCAAAGGAACAACCACATTTTCCCATAGCATCTTTAACACATCTGAAATAATTTGTATCACTGGCTGTAAAACACTTGACAAAAAGTTTCCTAATGGAACAAGCACATTATTCCATAAATTCTTAAATGACTCTGCAAGCAAAGGTAATACAGTTTCACCTATATAAGAAAGTGCAGGATTTATCATATCTTGCCATATACTTGTAAATGCACCTTCTAAAAATTCTCCCAAAGGAGTCAATATTTGAAGAATAGTATCCCATCCGCTTTGCAAACTCGGAATAATTGTTTCTGTAATTAATTGGAGTGCCGGTTGCAGTCCCTCTTTTATATCATTTATTGCGTTCGCAAAACTTTGTCTTACTTCTTCATTTGTAGCAAACACATAAGCAAGCCCCGCTCCGATAGCAATCAAAGCAGCGCTCAATGGAGATAATGCGGTTATTAGTCCAGAAAATCCACCAGAAGCACTAGCGCCACCCGCTCCACCACCAAACAAAGAACTAAGTGTTGTGGATATAAGTTCTAATTTTGTTGCAAAATCAAACCCTGCTAAAATTCCTTGCAAAGCTATACATGCAACCTTAAATACAATAAACGCCTTTGCTAGATTCTCTATCCCGTCCGCAACATCCTCTGGTGTTACAGAGTCCATCCAGTCCTCTACGGCGTGTAGGAAGTTAACAAAAGTCTCGCTGTTGATAAAGTTTGCTATCGCATCGGAAACGCGCTCTATGAAGATGATAAGCCCCTCTCCTATAGTTTCTGCGAATGGCTCTAAGTGCCGCCAGAACTCCGCAAGGTTTTCTCTTAATCTCCCCCAATCTACCTTTTCATTGAATGCCGTAAACACATCAAGTAACTCTGGCAATCCTTTTTCAACCGTCCACTTCGCAAGCGGTAACAGTACCATTGTGTAAAAGTCCATCATTACGCCGCTTAATGCGTCCGCTACAGGAATCAGTGATTCCGTAAACCGTTCTATTGCCTGCAAGATAGGAGAAAAGTTCAGCTTGTCAGCCCATTCTACCGTAAAATCCGCGGCAAGTCGTATGTTGTGGACGATTACTCCTATGATATCCCTAATGTTTTCAAGGATATGTAATCCTGTTTCGTTTTCGTTCCAAGCCTCTCTAAAGTTTCTTGCAAGGTGTCCTATTACAAGACCAATATCCCCTATAATGTGTAAAATATCTTCAAATATTTTTATGGTCTTTTCTTGTTGCCATACAGTTAAGAAATCTCTTCCTATGTCCTTAATCAGCTTCCAGACTTCATCAAGGGCATATTTCCATGAATCCATGACAAACTTGCCCTCTCTGCCCCACGCCTCTTTTAGCGGTGCAAATAGCTTTTCAAGGATGTCTTTTACCTTATCCGCAAAATCCTTGATTTTATCACTGACCGGCACAGTCTCAAACATATCTCCCGGATTCACGCCGCCCGCTCCCGCATCCTTTTGCGTGGTAAGGTTATTCAGTTTATCAAACGGCTGTAATGCTCCTTTCGCCGCGTCTGCCGCACCATAAATCTTATCTGCTACATCTTCATAATTATATTTTGCCTTAATCCATGTGTCGCTCCCTGTAAGCGCAGATAAAAACTGATTCACTGCATTTGTGGCACGGATAAAAATCTGTATAAGCTGATTCAGTGCAGGAGCGATTGTATTTAATATAGGCGCAAATGCCGCCGCAGAAGCGTTCTTAAACTGGCTAAGAGAGCTATTTAGAGTAGATACGCTTACATTCGTTCTTTCGCTGTACTGTATGAGGTTTTCCATCCCCTCTCGGACAGCTTTCTTTAGCTTATTTACAAGAATATAAAGGCTTCTGATTCCAAACCCATACTTTAGGATGGTCTTTAAGCCAAAATTGAACCCTCCGCTCGACTTCTTTGTTGCAGTTCCAAGTGAAAACATTGATTTTATCAGTTTTCCAATCTTGGAAAGAACGGACATTATGCCTTTTTCAATCTTTTTCAGCGTTGCATATAATCCGGAAAATGCCTTTTGCAACTGCTTGCTACTGGAAGACGCGCCGGACATTGACTGTTTCAAGCGTTCAAATACGCCGATATTTCCTATTTTTTCTCTTAATGCTTCTGCCTGTTTTTCGGTCAGTACAATCTGTTCCCTCAGATTCCGATATCCAGAATCATCTATATTCGCAGAAATTTTTCCAAGTGCAATACCATTTGCAAGTTTGAAACGAAGTTTTTCGAGATTTTCTTCTGTCTTTTTTAATGAAGTTTGTAGCTTTTTTAGATTTGTTTCATCTATCGGCGGAACTTGCAATTTTCCCAATTTCCCCTCAAAAACTTTTAATTGTTCTGCGGCAGCCCTTGCTTTTTCTGCATTTTCCTGTAAAGTTCTGTTTAATGCTTCCGGTCTTGAATTTTCCAGAATCTCAAGTCTGTTTCTTGCATTTTCGATATCTCTGACAAGATTTTTGAAAGGTTCTGTATTAACCTTTCCTAATTCAATCATCTTATCTTGTCGATTAAAAAGACCGTCTAACTCTGCATTAACTTTTTGTATTTGTTTCTCAAGCTGTTCTGTGTTTCCAGAAAATACAAAATCCTTGCCAGATTCTTTAAAAAGATCTGATAAGGATTCTATTCTTTCTCTTATACTTTGTGTGGCTGTTTTGATTGGTTTTTCGTCTACTTTAACTTTAATTTGTTCTTTTGTAAGTTTAGATGAGATATTCTGCAAATTTTTCAATTCTTCTTCAAATGCAGAAATTACATTTGTTGCCTGTGGATATGCAGCCTTAAGCTCCGCAAGGCTTGATGTTAGATTTTCAATCGGTATATCTAATCCGCCTTTAGGAACATTTTCTATACCGCCGTAGGCTTCACTTATCGTTCCTATATCTTTTTTAAAGTCTGTGATTTCTTTTTTAAACTCTACAAGATATCTTTCTCCCGATTCTCTTCCGTCAATCCTTATCTTTGCCGTCACCTGTATTTTATTTATTGATTCAAGCTGTTTTTTAAGGCTTTCAATGACATTCTCATATTTTGCTATATCCGCAACAGCGTCCCGATATCCTTTGCTGTCTGTCATGTCTTTGGAAGACAATTCCTGTTCTTTTAACTTTGCTTTTTCTAGTTCATTCTCATATCTCTGCAAAGATTTCTGAATATCCACAATGCCACCGGAAACCTTAAATCCTTTTCCTAAATCTTTGAATGATTCTTTTACCTGTTCAAAAGTTCTAGAAATCTTTTTTGCTTGTTCCTCTATAGGTTTCATGGACTTAGAAATTTCCGATTCCATATTCCCCATGCTTTCAGAAGCGGTCTTTGCGGTCTTTATAAATTCATCAAGACCTTTATTGCTTCCGATGGCAGAGATTCCTTGTGCGACAATTCCCATTTTCTTGATGAGCAAGTCCATGTTTTTATTTACTTTTTCTATGTTGCTCTGTATTGATATCTCTAAAGAATCTATTTCCGCCATGACTTCTCACCTGCCTTTTGCGCATAAGAAAAGCACCCTGTTGCGGGTGCCGAATGTTTATATATGTGTTATAATGCTCCTAAAAATACTAAGGAGAAAATTTATATGAATAAATCAGAAAACGATTTTTTAGGTCTTTTGATTTCCGTTTGTGACGAAAACGGCTGTGTTTCGTATGGGAAAATGCGTAGTATACAAAAATATACTGATATAGAAAAGAGCGACCTAATAAACTCTTTGTTTTCTTACGGCTATATCCAAAATATTGATTTAGATACTTTCGTGTTACTTCAAACAGAAAATATGCATATGTAAGCCCCAAAAAGAAAATTGCTTTGCTATTTCTTAAAAACTCCTACAGACTGTTGAAGTTCATCCTCACATATATCCTTGGAATCATAAGCGGTCTCGCTATCGCTTACTTCTCGCATTTGTTCGGTTGGAATTAATCCAAGTGCTTTTAATGTCATCAAGATAAAATGAACAGGTATGTCTTTGTTATCTTTTCCGCTAGCGAGTATATTGAGATAAAATAAATTCTGGTATTGCTCGTCAGATAGATTTATTCCTATATTTCTATAAGACTCTTTGCTTGTATCTATTGTTGACATATTATCACCAACCTTTTTGAGTTTCCGCACCGAACAACCCTACTAAGCGTCATTTCTGAACCGTTCTGGTTATATATTTTCGGCGCATTAAAAAGGCGGAATGGTTGTGACTCCATACCGCCCTGTGCTTAACCAAGTCTTGACTTCAAGGAATTAAAGAAATTCTTTGCCCGTTTCCACTCAGCGTCTTCTTTTTCTTCTTTTGTCATTCCTTTGTATTCTTTTCTGTCGTTTTTCTTTTCGTACTCTTTTTCTTCCAACAACTGATAGATTGGTTTGTCGAGGTATTCCGCTTTCCCACGTTTTCCCGCCAGTCCTGCGCCAAAGTTCGCCATCACAACATCAAAGGCCATCTTGTTATACAGCCCCATATTGTGCATGAGTGTGTCTTTGTTCTTCATTTCCAGTTCATATGCTCTTCTGTAAGGTTCCAAATCTGCCGGAGACGACCAATCAATATCATTTACAGTAAATCCGTAGCCTTTTGTTGCCAGAAGCCAGTACGGCCGTATTTCATCGCAGTACAGCTCCCATGTTAATTCTCTGTTTCTCCTACTACGGTAAGATTTGGCCTCATTTCCGCTTCTTCCTGCTTCTTCTGCTCCTTCTGGAACAGGCTTCTCAAAAAAGAGTCTTGCAACAGTGCCTCCTGTAACCGATTGAAGAACCACGTAACATCCGCTTCTTCGCTGTCCATGTACTGTTCTACAAGCGCAAATGCCTTGTCCAATTTCTCTTTCTTTCCATCCCCCGTATCGCAGTCATATGCAAAATCTTTATGATGCACCTGTAACCCTACCAGAAGCGCTTCTGGCAAGAACAAAAGCATATCCTCTATCTTTTCAAAGTCCATCCCATCACCTTTGCTAAGTTCCCTTGAATACCTTACAAACTTTGAAACAATGCGCTCTTTCAGTGTGGGTTTATATGCGAATTTAATGCTGTACTCATTTTCTCCGATTCTTAATTTCATAATATTTCACCTTTCCCTTTCTTAACTGCTGTTATGGGAAAGGGCCAGACCGTAGTCCGCCCCAATCACATTTGTTAATACAAATCTTCTGTTGTCTCGGCTACCCCATCCTCGCTATTCGTCGTAGCCTTACGTTTTGCCGTCCTTCTTGACGAATAGCTTACGGTTCCCCCGGTGTTGAATCCGTCGGTGCAATAGCACTTGACCACCCCTCAACCTTATTGATTGTGATTCTTCCAGTATTCGAAAACGCAGAAGACACTTCTGCGCCTCCAAATCCAAGGGCATTTGGCTCTCCGACGATAAAGAACTCCTCGTCATGCCTCGGATGGTATGCGCCAAACCACATTCTGTTTCCTGAAGCAATCGCCGTCTTATACTCAGACATAATTGTTGCCCATTCTTCGTGTAATGCGTTTGACTCATTAAAGCCAACCTCCCATGTTCCGCCCGGGTCTGCCAAGCCTCCTACATACTCTTTGTATTCTTCTGCCGAAAGCGGTGTTACCTCAATCTGTTCCTTTTCGGAACTGATTTCGCCAAGGCTTGTCACGCCTTGGATGATTTTGAATGCGGAAGGTTTTTCTCCCGGCGTTGTTTCTACGCCATATGTCAAATTCATACCAGCTGTTGACATATAAATTGCTACTGCCATAATTCATTCCTCCTTATTTTTTTCAAAAAAATAAGAGCATTCCTGCTCTCTGATTAACTGTTATAAAATGTCTCCGTCGCCTATCACTCTTTTGTACCTTGCCGTGGTTATATATACATCCCCAGTGTTATTGTGCATCGGCATTGGCATTGGTTTGAATCTCATGCTTTTCATTATCCTCAAAATTTCTCTTGCCACTTCGTCTGTCCTGCTGTTATTTTGGTTGTCAGAAACATCAACTTGAAACGCTGCATTAACTCCCGGTATTGATGTTCCTTCTAAATCCGAACCCACTTCCTGCGAATCAATCATGTGTATGTACACTGTCGGAAACTTAGGTTTTGTGGATGACATGTCGCTTGTGGTAAAATTTAGGTCTTTGTATTTCGCTTTTATCTTTGTGGAAAACTTTGCTTTTATCAGCGAAAATACTTGTGTTTCTATGCTGTCAAGCATGATTTTCTTGCCCTATTCCGATTGATGATTGACTTTCGCATTTTGTTCCACAATATGAGTAATATGGCGGATTTGTATGAACTACAAAGCCATTAAAGCTCGGATTTGGGCAGATAGGAACATGATTTTCATCATCTTCCGAAGTTTCCTCTCTTGCAATCTTTTCAACAAGTTTTCCGTCCTTGTCGTATTTCTCTGTTGTTTCGATGATTTTTGTTTTAACCATGATTATTCTCCTTTACTTAAATATCTCCTTCGCTATCTTCGGCACTTCTCTTATCAGTTCCATGCTTGTATTATGAAGAAAAGGACGGGCGGGCATTCCCTCTGTATAATGCCATTTCCCGTCCTGTCCCGGATAGAACCAAAAATAGCGACCTGTTACCGGGTTCTGCCTTATTGTCTTTCCGACATTGTAATCCCAGCTTACTCCCTCTGGCAAGGGATAAGGATATGGTTTGTCCTCACCTCGCTGTCCTGTGCCGAACTCAACATAGGCACAGTGCTTGGAGTCTGTAACCACCGCAAATATCGCCCCATACTGCATACTTCCCTTGTACTCGCTGTGCAAACTCTGTATCAGTTCACCAGTAAAGATTGCATCAAGGTCGGCTATCTGCACCCTGGCGATTTCTACACCACGCTCGCTAAGTTTTTCCGCAAGAAGTCTGGCTTTGTAGGTTAGGCCATCACGGTATTTCTCCAATTCATTTTGGAGATTTATGATTGAAGAAATTGACAGGTCGACTTTAAGGGTTTTCTTTGCCATATCAAATCCACTCTTTTCCGCATTTCTGGCACTTATAAACCATATGGTCTATTTCCATGCCGAAAAATTCACTTTCCATTCTTCCTCCGCAATCTTCACAATGCAGACAGAATAAATCCTTTATCCATTCTAAAAACTGTTTCATGACCTACCTCCTACAAAACATCCAATTCCTGAAACACCTTGAAGATTTTTGATGATTGGATTGCGAACCAGTCAACCATTTCTTCATTCTTCGCCCATGCACCGTCTGTTGGATTTGAACTGTCCGCCAGTCCGCTTTCTGTTAAAAACGCGTGTGTAATTTCGTGACGTAAAATTTCCTTTTCACACTCTCGTTTTGTCATATCTGACTCATCGTCCCAACGGTCAAATGTATCAAGGTCGCAAAATACAATCAGTTTTTGAAAACTGTCACAATATCCGTCAATTCTCTTTTTCTCAAATACAGGCTCATCCTTGTACGCCTTTTTCTCAATCTTGTATTCCGTTCCAAGAATATTTACTGTTTTCTTTTCCATGTGCCACTTCACACCTTTCTGACTGTTTTGCCACTGTTGTTAAGTAGATAAACCTCTGTATTCATATCAAACACATAGGTGCAGTCTTTGCTTTTGTCTGAAAGCATTGCAACTTTTACATATCCAAGTTCATAAATTGGTTTTTTTGTGACATAGGTAATATTTGCACAGTTTGTAGCTTCCCGTATTTCTTGGTCGATTTTCTCTGAAATGTCTTTTATCAAGCAGAGTTCTTCGTCACTGTCATTTGCTTCTATTTTTGCCTTGGTTACTTCAACCGTAGCAAGTGTAATAGTTTCTGCTTCCTCGTAAGACCAATTATTATTAAATCCTTTATACTGTAAAATCATTTTTCTATCTTCCTTTCTATCTGTCTTTCTTATTTTACTATCGCCTTTAAAATTGCCCTTGTAAAATTCTGTGACGTTGGCGTTTTGATAACTCTGAAATCAGCAGAAAATTCGTCTGGAACAGTAGAATATACCGTTTCTTTTTCTCCCTTATCATTTTCAATCTCAAACGGAACTTCATGTTCATATTCGCATTTCGGCTCACTGTCACGCCATACAAGCGCGCCTATCACAATCGGGTATTCTCCTTTACTATAGAGCGCCACCGCCTCATAATCAGCTACGGACAAGCCGAAAGTCTGTGCCTCTGCCTCGCCGCCGGATTCTGCTATGTTAGCGTCAAATTCCCGCGGCGTTCCATAGATAATTTTCGATTCCCCAGTTTCGGACGGTATTTTATTCCCGTTTTCATCAAGGTAATAGATGATATTTCCGTCACTGTCCTCGTAATATTCGTAGATAATTTCGCCGTTTTCGTCACGGTTGTAGATTGGAACTTCTCCGATTTGGAGGGCGTATTTCATGGATTGCTTGTTTTTTAGGAGGGTTCTTATAAAATCGCCCCCTATTTAACAGAAAGCGTTGCCACAACGTCTAAATTGTAAAGGGCAACAATTTCTCCGCTTTTGAATATCAAGACAGCCTTCTTGTCGTACTGACACTCATATTCGTTTTTATCATATGTAAAAATTCTTCCGCCTTTTGTGATTATCTCAATCATGGTTTGTCCTCCTTAACCTCTGGCAGTCCTGCAATGCTTGTCAGAATAGACAAAATTCCTGCAAGTGCAGAAGCGGACGCTACCATAATCCAATCCACATTACCGAGTGCCGCCGCTGTACCGATTGTGGCAATTGCAGTTTGAGCGATTGTTTTAATACATCTGATAATGCTTGCGTGCCACCAATTTTTTGTAAAAATATTTTTCATTATTCGTCATCCTCCTTACTCAATCTTTTCAATAATTTCATCAATCCGTTTCCATGCCGTAACAAGACTTTCCTCTACTTTGGTCAGTCTGTCGCCGTGAGCGTCAACTTTTTTCATAAGAGAAGAAATCTGCTCCTTAATCTCCTGATTACTCAAATTGATAAGGTCAAGTTTTCCGCTTATCATTGCGTTTTCTTTGGTTCTTTCCTTAATTTCCTCAATCCGTTCTTTTGTGTATTCCTCTGTGTCTTTCGTTTCTGTTCGCTTTCCGCTCTTAAAGTTAAAGTAAATCATTGATAAAAGCGATAATGCGCTGATAACCGCCGCAATAACGCTTACTGTTGTTGCTGTCATATTTGCTCAATCCTTTCCGCAAATTTTATATGACTGCCCACCACCGCCTATTGTCATATACCCTGCAACCGCCCTACCGCAATGCAATAGGGCAGCCACGCACAATCTTCTAAAATTGCTTGTTATGCAATTACCCCTCTTGCACGCAATGCAGAAAGTAACGCATTGTATGATGTTATAACATCTGATATATCCGTTGTGCTGTAGTCAATATCTGTTACTGTTTCCACTGTTCCTGTCAAGGTCTGCAATGCCGCAACCTCTGTTTTTGTAGCGTATTCACTTGCAAGGTCGGATGTTTTTGCATATGCGGACAGGTCGATATTTACTGATTTGTCCGTGACTGGGAGGGCGGTTCCGTCAACCTGCACTTCATTAATAACGTTTGTTTCTCCACCGTTTTCCGCAAGATATTCTTCTGCATTTACCCAGTCCCCGTTTTTGCGAAGGTATGCCGCACCTTTTGGTCTTGATGGTACTTCTGGCACTCCTGATACGCCACTGTTCCAGTCTTCGCCATTTTGAGAATATTCAAGACCGTTTGTGCTTGCCCGAAGATATGGTGCGGCATTTTCACCGCTTGCTGTCTTTACATATTCCATCCCAGATGGCGCTTCTTCTTCTGGCTCCTCTGGCATGATAATTCCACTTTCGGTAATTCCTACACCAAGCCATGTCGTGCCGATTGTGTTTCCGCTGACAACACGTATTTCAAAGTTTGCCTTGTCGGTCAACAGCTCGTTTGGAATTGCGCATTGGTTATCTACAAGGTCAACCCTGATTTTGTTGCGGTTTTTGTAAAACTCAACCGATTTTGTGCCTGGGATTTCTGCAAATTCATCATCAAAATTAAAGTGCAGTCCAAAATAATTAACTGCGCCGCTGATAAGCGCGGTTTTATCTCCTGCTGTTCGGCTGATTGCCATATTTTTTACATCAAATTCAAGATATTTCAATTTATTACCTCCCTGTTCTTGATATTGGGATAATTCCAGCAAAAAGGGAATTTCTATTAACGAAAGAGCCAGATTTCCCGTTTTCCGAATAACTCTCCTGAAATTCTCCGCCGATTAAATTGTAGTCATACAGTGCCAATGCCCGAATGTTCGAGTAATAATTCTGCAAATCCTCTGCAATCATGCTTTCGGTATAGTATTTCGGGTAGTTCCTTGCCCGTCTCACCTCCCGGATTGCATTTTTTATTTTTGGCTTTATAAATTCAGGCTTGAATTTTGGGTCTGTTGCGGACAATTCTTCTGTTAAGTCTTCCAATATTTCATATTCTAAGGTCAGCATGCCGCCCACCTCCTACAGTTCAAAATGTTCTATTAGCTCCCTTTTAAGGTCTGACCCGTTCATTTCTTCTGCTCCGTCAACCCCGACTTCTACCGCAAGGGAAACAAGGTCATCTTTATTCATTCGCTGAATGTCGGTTTTGGTGTATTGCTGTTCTTCTTCCCTTTCCTCAAACTGAATATCAGAATCAGAAAAAGGAAGATTTTCTTCGCGAGAAATCTCCCTTTGCTTTTTCCTTTTCCTGTTTCTATGTATCATCATGCTCATAGAACTACCTCCTACGCTCCTGTCGAACCGCCGCCAAGTGCCATTTTGATAATCTTGGACTTGTCATAGACGTATGGCGCAAAAATCTTGGAACCAAGAATATAGTTGGTCTGGTCGATTTTGTCTCGGTCAAACTCAACGAGAGTATTTCGCTTCATTGCGATTGCCAATGCGCCTGGCTTCATGATGTATGCTTCATTCAACGCTGTAAGTCTGTTGGAAATGATAATCTGTGTGCCATAAACCGCACCGACAGTACCCTTAATAATGATTTCTGCTCCAAGTTCGGTGTTTGGAATCCAGCCTTTAGAATTTAATAGCTTCTCATAAAATGACGGCGGAACAACAAGAACTTTCTGCCCATCAATATCCTCTCCAAAAAGCATAAGAGCTTTTGCTACATCGCTTGCCCCATCTGTTCCAGTGGCGGTAGATGATAATGTTGTCGTGGTTGACATAGCCTTAATTAGCTTGTCCTCCACCTTGTCATTGATTGCCGTTACAATCTGCATTGCGGCTTCTTCTGCAATGTCATTCGCATTACCAGACAAAAGAGCCTCGTCCGTAAACTGCACACCAAGACCTATTTTGGAAACCTTTACTTTCTCCGTGGTCTGGTTTAATTTCTTAATCGGGATGTCCGCCCCTTCTGCCACATCTTCTGCCATTCCGATGTAATCATATGCTGGCATGGTTAATTCGTCACCATCTCTGCCAACAAGCGTCATGTCAATCTTTGCCAATGGAGAAAACCGGATTGCGTCAATCAGTTTCTTGTCAATCACGTCCGCCACGACCTGCGGCACGAACAAATCCTCCAGTAATGTTGTATTTGATGTTTTTGCCATTTTTAAATATCCTCCTTACATTCCCATCAAGCGGTCATATTCCGCTTTGTTTTCGTTATAAAGTTTTGATTTTTCTGCCAGCCCCATATTGTCGAACTGTTCTTTGGTAAGCTGTTTGTCGCCTACTCCTGCATTCAACTCTGGCCTGGACTTATAAAACTCTGCCTGCTGCTCCTTTTCCCATCTTTTCTTCACGGCAAGCTGAATTTTCAACTTTGCTTCTAAATCTTCATCAACCTCTGCAACCGCCATTTTGGAAGCTTCGTCTGCGGTATAGCCAAGAGAAAGGTAACTTTTTTCCAGCTTGTTAATCTTGTTTTCCCTTACAAGCTGTTGGAATTGCTCATCTTTTTCCGCTTCAATCCTTGCTTTTTCCTCATCTGCCTTTTCTTTTTCAGAGAGTTTTGCATTGTACTTTTTTTTGTACTCTGCCGCCTCACTCGCCGCCTTTTCCTGCGCTCTCTTTACTTTTGCGAGTTCTATCATAAGTTCCTGAACAGTAGGCTCTTTCCCGTCATCTGTTGGCGGCGTCTGCTGTCCGTCCGGCTCTTTCCCGTCATCTGTTGGCGGTGTCTGCTGTCCGTCCGGCTCTTTCCCGTCATCTGTTGGCGGCGTCTGCTGTCCGTCTGGCTCTCCTGGCTCTGCAAAAAACTGTAGGTTCATTGGGATTTTTCTGCTTTCTTTACTCATTCTTCTTACCTCTTTCTGCGTTTTAATGTGTTCCCTCACAATATTTTTTGGTTTGCGATTTTCGATTTCCCTATCGTTTTGCGAAACTTGTATTGCGCTGTCCCTAGCGCAAAATAAAAGCACACAGATTTCTCCATGTGCTTAATTTCTGAAAACATTTAATTTTTAAATGTACCGCACCGTACAGCGGCAATTCGAAAGTTCTTTGTAATCAATTCCATAAAAAGTGTCGTGCGGGAATCGCATGAGCGTATTTCCAACAACGAACGTATCTTCTATTGGAATTATCATACTGTCTAACCTTTTGTGTGTTTTCCTTACTTTTTGGTCTTTTTCTGTTATCCATTGCTTTTCTGTTTTTCCGTCTTCTATTGCATTTGCAAAATCTTTGTAATTCAGCGAACTGTTTGCTTCGTTGACAGATATAAGTACGCTCCTGTCTTCCGAAAGATAAAATTCTTCGTCAATGTGCCTAAGCGTTGTATCTACGGTTTCTTCTGAAAATTCTTTTATGTGTTCTTCAATGTATTTGTCAATTTTTATATATTCAACAACCAAGTCCGAATATCTCGACTGTATCTGCGATACGATAAACCGCTTATCTATATAACTTTTTTCTTTCATCACAAGAAAAAGTGAGAAAAGAAAAAGCATGTTTTCTTTCATTCCCTTTGCAAATTTCTTTCTTTCTTCCTTTCCCTCTTCTGAAAGTTCCATTTCGTCAAAATAGGCATCTATGTCTAATATCTCATCTTCCGAAAAGTCGTTTAACTCATCAATTTCTCTCACATTTTATCAACTCCTATCGCTGTCAAGCATTGGAGAATTTCCTATCTGATCGCTATAATCTTGCTCTAAACGATCAGCATTCGGCTTTTTCTCCAAATCAGTATTAGAAGTATTGCTTTGCTCGTTAAATGCGCTTTTAAGATATCTTTCAATAAATGGCTTACTATCTGAGATAACTTGTTGTGGATCAGGAAAGAAGTTGATTGCTGGTATCATGTGTTCTGGTGCAAGCCCATGTGACACGCCTGTTGCGTATGTGTTTATCTTGCTTGCCATTTCATAATTTTTCTGCCTGCTGATGTTTGCTTTTGTATCAGAGTATCTAAGGTCAAGCAGCGGGCTATCAGACGGAACATAGGGGCTTTTTTTAATTGCGGAAAGTGCAACCTTTACTTCCTCCATTTTGCAACTGTCTTTGATTAAATCCTGCCGTCCTGCTTCCACTTCCGCATTTGTCCAACCTGTAGCGTCAGACATTGCTATTCCAGTTGATCCGCCTGAATTATCGTTTCTGCTCGGAACGTTGCACTTTTCCTTAATTCGACTTGTCCGGAATGCAAACTGGTTCAGCATACCATTGTAATCATAGGCAATCGCAATAGGATTGATAAAAGGTGTTTTTCCGTCCTGCGTTGTGTTTGTTACCACCCAATCATTTGTTTTTGGGTGCTGTTCATCTCCCTGCTCATCTTTTGGAAACTCGATGTCGTTTGCGTGGAAGATTGCTTGGCAATTTTGATCCACGTCATTAAAGAAGTCTGAAACTGCAATATTTAGAGCATCCATTTCTGGTATCTGCCTTTCAAAACACCCCATACGGTCGTAGCTCCTTATCCACTCAACGATTGGAATAATCCCGAGTGGGTTAGTTTCTCCGCTTCGCTCCCTTTCAAACCAATTTGTGATTTGCTCTCCATTATCATCTTTTTGTATTTTCCCGTTTTTTATTTTCAGTGCGCCGGAGATTTCAAATCTTTGCTGTTTTGTGAAGCAGGTAAAATATCTATTTCCCATTTCATCTTCTCGGTACGATACCGCAAGCATTGGTCTGTGGTCTACATAATAACCTGACTTGATTATAAAGGTTGTCCGTGGGTCAAGTACATTCAGAGTAAAATAGCTATCTCCGTCTTGGTATTCTGTATTAATGTCAATGTATGTAAATCCAATTCCGCATATTTCCACAAATCTTGCAAGTTGTTGTGTTTTTGCTTCGTGTTTTTCTGCTCTGTAACATTCATTCAAAAGAGAAATCGGCTTTGTTTCGTTTTGCTTACCGCTATCCTGTTCTCCTCGTTGAACAAGCGTAATGGGATTGCCCCAGTTAAAACCAAGTTTAAACTCGGTTATCTCGTTTGCGAGATTGTCTGATACTTCGATATTGATGTCTTTTCGATATGTCTTTATCCTTTGCAGTGGCTGTTCTCCGGCTTCATAATTCAATAAAAAATCGCACCGTGTGGCATTGATTAAATGCTTTGGCAGTGCGTTCCTTAAAACCCTTATTACATTTTTCTCTGTGATTTCCGGCTCATCTGTAAAGATTTCCAATCTGCCTATTTGCATTTAATCACCACCTCTAAATAAAAGTCATTCCGCTACTACAATTACGCATTGGAATGTCCTTAACCTCTGTTTCGCACGTATCAATGTGATAAACAATGCGTTTTCTGCACTTGTTGCACCTTGCGATATAGTTTGATGTTGACCGCCCGTCATATTGCCCGACATACCGCCCGCATATAGGGCAATGAATATCAACTGTTTTATATTTCTTCATGCTCAATCTCCAAAATAAAAGCAACAGCCGATTATTGCTCGGTAGTTGCGTTGTCTTCTTTTTCATAAAATTCACAATCTTGCGGACACATTATAAGCGGGTAGCTTTGTTGCATTTTGCTTTTCTTGCAATCGCAAGAATAATGAACGCCCATAACCCCTGTACTTGCTCCGTAACAATGCTTGCAGTCTTTTGGTTTAACTCCAAACCGCAAATCATGTTTCATCTTTTTAACTTTGTTATTTAAGTCTGCCGCAAAATCCATAATTTTCTCCTCTTTCCACACAAAAAGCACCGCCATTTTGGACGATGCTTTTCGGTTTGGGATTTTGTCAATGGAAAACTTTGTTGAGATTTCATCTCAATTATGACTATATCATAAATTTTCGGGACATATAGGACAACTTTAAGACATGAACCTATAAAATGCTTTCTTAACACTATCTTCCGTATTTCCTCCACCGATACGGTCAGCAACTTTGTTCCACGAAAGATTTTCAATGAACCGCAGATTGATAATCCTCCTCATGCGGCTGTCTGAAACACTTGCGATAAATTCCTCCACTTTATTCAGTGTTTCAAGCAATTCCATTTCAAGGCTTGTTAATGTGGCTTTTCTGGAATACAGCAATGTTTTCTTCCGACTGTATTCCGGATATGGGAAACCTTCGATTTTGAATGATTGCAAACCGCCTTCTCCTCCCCTAACTTTGTCACATACGGTCTTTTCGCTTTCGATTCGTTCAATCTGTCGTTCCGTCTGCTCTATTCTTTGCCGCACTTCCTTTATTTCCTCTTGCAAATCTGAATATTGTATCAAGATTTCTTTGCTTACCATGTATGTAATCCTCCTTTAGATTGGGCTTGGCATTATAATTGTTTTACGGTTTTTACGCTTATTTCCATAAATCATATCGCAAAGCTGCGCCGTAGAATCAATTCCGTCATCATGTTTCATTTTCCCCTCGTATGTGCAGGATAGAATGTTTTGAAAATACTTTCTGTATTCCTTGCTTTGATATTTCATATCCAAAAAATACAGCTTTCTTATATCCGGTGCATGATTTTTTATCCTGTCCATTTTTGCGTTTTGATTGTCCGCCGGGTCATGGGTCGTGTTTATTGGATATCCGTCTTCTTGCCATATCTTTTCACAGTCTTTCCGATATCCGTCTGTAGTCTTTGTTTCCTCGAAATGCACTTCTGCTGTTTTCTTTGGGAATTTATCTAAATGGCCTTCCATTCTGCTTGTAACTTCTGGAATTGTAATATCTTTCTCTCCATCATTGTAAACCGCATCAACCACATAATGATTTCCGTTTATTTCATAGCAGATAGGCATTGATACAAAGTCGCCGCCTCCATAAGCTGGGTCATTTGCTGCAAATATTCTATCTGGCCTTATTCCTTCGATTTCCTGCGGTTTGAAGAAATTCATGTTATCAACATTGAACATCTGACCTTTTCGCTCAATCGGTTCCTGCTGATACTGCGCAAGCCACGAAGCCATATCGTCATTGTTTTCAAAAGAAGCCATTCTGCGCTTATAATCAAGCGTTGTATATCCTAATTTATACGGGTAATCGAAGTTGCTTTCTCCGTTTTCGTTTAATGCTGGTATTATAATTTCTCTATGCCGTATGTCTGCATAGTCAGGGTCATTATTCAGAAGTTCAAGCCTGCGCCCCTGCACGTCCTTTGGCGCCCATCTTGTCCCTATCCCTAATAGTTTTGCTTTCCCTGGCTTTATTCTTGGCATATAGTTATTGTCAAACTTGCCCCATACCGTTCTCTGTCTGTCTTCGCTTAATGCTTCGTCAATACCACTGAATAAGTCGTCATATATTCCCAATCCGTCACAATCGCACGCTCCGTTCAACGTTCCGTAGATAGAACGCATGGTGAATGTTGGGTAGGTTTTCTTTCGGATAAGGTCTATTGTCAGGTCTTTCCCATCTGTAATCGGCTTTTTCTCAACATTTTTAGGAAAGATTTCAGCATATGTATAGGTTGGGTCGGTAATCAGTTCGTTTGTTCCGTCATAAAATCCGCCCGTTATCTTGTCGGAATATGCAGAATATAAATTTGACCGTTCTGGACGGTTTGAACCAAACCACAAGTTGCCCATTTTAACGATTTGCGTATTGTGCGTCACGATATAATTATCAGTAACATATAAGTGGCATGGGTCGTCAATCATTATGCACTGGCACTCATCATCCCTTACATACTCAATTTTTTCTATAAATCTTTTTGTTACCTTTTTCTTCTTTGCATTCTTGTATTTCTTCATGTTTTTTTTAGAAGAAACAGGAACAAAAAGCCCGTTTAATGTCAGCGTAACTCTATATCTTTTCTTGCACTCAACTTTTATCCCGTTTTTTACATAATGGGATTTTCCTTCTGATATGGTTGCTCTTCCGCCCAAAGAATAAACAAGCGAAACAATATCTTTCGCAAGTCTTTCTGATGAAGTGCTATAATCCACAAAATCATTTTTGCATAAATATCCGTCTGTATCGCACAATCCCCTAAGAATTTCCAGTCTATCGTCTATGTTTGAATATAAATAATCCTTTGGTATAAACTTTTCATCTGACTTCTTCTCATTAAGCCCGTAATAAGATAAATCTTCGATTATATTACTGTTTGATATGCCGTATGTTTCACATCTATCTTTTCCGCTATATTTTCTTATGTCAGCATATCCATTCAACCTATCTTCAACTTTTTTTATAATGTCTTCTTCTGGATTGGATAATTGAACATAATTTCTCCCAAAATATCCATCCCCGATAAGAACTCCAAGGGAATATGGCTCGATTTTTAAATCTTTCTTTTCAAACTTAATCGGACTTACATAATCCAGTGAATAATTGTTTTCAAACTTTTTTCCTTTTTTTCTTTTTATGTTCTTTGCGATATCCTGTGTTTCTATTGTCCTATACTTTTGTTTCTTATTTCTATCTGCCCTTCTATCATCTGCTGTTTGCACTTTCCACAAATGCTCTTTGCAGCATTCCGTGCTATATCCATCCGAAAATGTTACTCTAAATATTTCTTTTTTTCCTTGAGGAAAAATTCCAGTAACATTGCAGATATTTCCGTTTCCAGAAATAATCCGCATACCAACTTTTACATCCCCCATTTTTACAAATCCGCTTGGTGTTAGTATTTTTGCACTTAATGGTTGCGCTTTCCCGATACGGCCAGGGCAAAACACCATTCCTTCATCTAGCTTATCGTCGTATAAATCTTGTATAAGCTGTGCCACTTGCCTTAGTGGATTTACCCTCGGTTGGTAAAATCGCTCTTCTGGCGGGCGGTTCTTTTCCATGTAAAAGCAGAAACTTTCAAATAGATGCAAAGCCTCCAGCTTCAATATCTCATACCACTTATCCAGAAGAGGATAGCTCTCTCCTTTTCCAAATATTTGTTTTTCAAGCCACCAAATATCCCCTCCATCTGTCTGCTTTTTTACAAGCGCATTGATTAAATTCTTTGCCTTTGGCGATATTTTTAGGGCGGTTTCTATGTCCTTATCTTCTTCATCTGCCCAGAAGACATACGTATGGAACGCATTAACAGCGTCAATATCTACTCCATGCCTTTCTATGTATTTTTCTGCATTGGAAATTTCTTTGAGTAATTCTTGACTTGCCATAAAAGAAAAGCGCAACCTCCCTTCAAATTAAAAAGTAAGTCACGCTTTGACTGATACATGAGAACCCTTCTCTCACGCCTTAGATATTTATTATTCAATTACAATATTTACCGCTTCGGGGTATTTGTTGCATACAATATCAGTAACACAAACTACCTTGCTTTCAAGATATTTGCTAAGGAATGATTTTCCGCCAAGCACTTCCCATTCCATAAAAACCTCTTTTTCCCCGTCATGTATCATTTGATAAGTATGTCCTTTTTCGTGCCATAATCTCACAACTGTATTGTGTGCCACAAATTTCTCTATAAAATCTTTTAATTTCATTTCAGCGCCTCACTCGCTCGCCTTAAAATTATAAATCGGCTTGATAATCTTCACAATCTCAACTGTGTCTTGGATATTTTCCATAATTTCCTCAATCGGCTTGTACGCCATAGGACTTTCATCAATCGTTGACCGATTTACAGAGGTTGTATAAATTCCTTGCATTGACTGTTCAAATTCTTCAAGCGATACCGTTTCCTTTGCCTTGCTACGGCTCATTATCCGTCCTGCCCCATGCGGTGCTGAATAATTCCAGTCTGCATTGCCTTTCCCTCTGCCGATAATACAGCCGTCACGCATATTGATAGGGATCAAAACCGTTTCTCCCTCTTTGGCGGATATAGCACCCTTGCGGACAATGTTCGTGTCGTGTTCAATGTAATTGTGGATTGTTTCAAACCCTTTTGAAAATCTATCTATATCCCACTCCATTCCATAAGATATTTCTTTCACAATTCTATACCTGTTTTCACTTGCAAATTTTTGGCAAAGTTTCATGTCATGCAGATACATTTCTCTGTGTTCGCCTGTCAGATAGGATAATTCTTTCGGAACGCTTGATTTCGGCTGGAATTTCCGTTTTAACTCTACAATCCCTCTCTGAATATCCTTGTGTCTGCCTGTCCGTTTGTAATCTTCAATCAGTTTCTTCGTTTCTTCTTCAAGACTGTTCGCTCCACTTAAATCGTCAATCGCCATCTGCTGATAGATTTCCGCAACCTGTTTTCCAATGTTGCGACTGCCGGAATGAATGACAAGGTATTTATTTCCGTCATCATCAATATCAATTTCTATGAAATGATTTCCTCCGCCAAGCGTACCGCAACTTCTTTTCAGCCAGTCCGCATTTTTAAGTCTGTCCTTGCAATAAAGCCGATTGATGATGATTTCCGAAAAGTTATCTTCTGTTTCGTGTACGTTTCTGCCATTCGGCACATATTTTCTGATTACCTCGTCAAGTTTTGCAAGGTCTATGTCTATTTTGCCAAGTTCTACACACTCCATGCCGCAACCAATATCGACTCCGATTAGAGACGGAATTGCAAAGTCTTCCATTTTCGCAGTAAACCCTATAACACATCCTTTTCCGCTATGGCAATCAGGCATAATCCTTATTGGAATATCTCTAAAAACCTCCATTTCACTTACTTGTCTTATTTGTTTCATTGCAGATTCTTCTATCGTGTCTGCAAAAATTTTAACATTATCCATTTTCATTCCACAATAACCTCTTTCTTATTTGCAATAACTTTAATTCCGCTTGGAGAAGTTCTGAGTTCGCAATCTCGTTTTTTATACAAAACTTCCGCAATTTTATCTGCATGTTCGATTATTTTCATTTTCAATTCTCTTTGTGACATTTACATACCCTCCTGTTCCACTGTTCGACTATTATTTCATAATCCCATGATTGTCGAAAACTTATTTCACAATTTTCGCACCCAACCACATAAGCATTTATTTCGCCATCTCCTGTCGGAACAAACATTCCTGTTATGTACGCTTCTCTGCCGCAAAAAGGGCATGGCTTCAAATCTACTTTTTCTTCTACCTCAAAAAATTGACTCATCTCTCATGAACCTCTCAAATTTTTTCCTGCATTTTCCGCACAAATGAATTGTTTTCTGTTTTTCCCAATACCCCTCTACAATTTCAGCGGACACAATATCTGGAGAAATTAACTGTGTGTCGGAAATATATCCATTCCTATCCGCTGTCAGCATTTTAAGTTCGGTTGGATTGAAAATACTTCTCCATAATATATGTCTTTGTCCTGCGGCATATGGTATTTCTTTTATACCCACACCGCACCTATCGCAAGTGTACCATTCTTTCTTTTCATGCTTCATCTTCGCACCCCATTCTGCATTTTATGTACCGTCTTGCATTATCTACATCATCTTCAAGATTTGTCACGTCAACCATTTCCGTATTTTCCTCTTTTGTCGCCCTCTCGAACATTTCACGTTCTATGCTTTCAATTACTTTTGCAATACTCACTTTTCGTTATCTCCTATCCCCGATATTGTCTATGGATTTTTCGCCCTAGTTTTTCAACCTATCCCCTCATAAGAGGGAATCCGTGCATTTTTCTCCAATTATTTCTTCCAAATGTATTCCATACGATAGCTTTGGCGTTTGTTGGTTCACAATCTCCTATACTCTCCTGTACTCGTTCTGCCGATTTTTTCTGAATATCTTTCATTTCCTTTTCCCCTCCGTCTAATCATCGGTAAATGGTGCATTTTACGCCAGTTGTTTGTAAAATGCCTCGGAATGACGTTTTGAAGTAACTTTTTAAGCCTTTTACTTCCTTTCCGTGACATTTTGAAAGTGATTTCCCCGCCCTTGAAATATTCGGGATTGCTTAATGAGATGTCAACGTCAGAAACTATATCCTCACAATCCTCTAAGGTTATCACCCCTCCTATTTCAAAAGGTTTTAGCTCTCCATCTATCTCGTAATATATTTTCCTACTTTCAATCTCTTTTGGTGGCATTATTTTCTCCCTCCAAACACAAAACCCTCTTGCTGACCTCCACGCACTCTTTCCGTTTTTCTTCATTCGTGCAAGTGCCGGATTGGTTGTAGCGGCAGGTGATTAGGTTGCAGTTATTGTTTTTGATAAATTTTTCTTTGTATTCTTTTCTTTCAAGTTTTCTTAATTCGTTTTCAACTTCTTCGCAGGACATATCAATCTTGCTTGCAGCAAATACTTTTAATTGGCTATCAATATGCTCTGTAATCTTTCCCATATCTTTTTCCGTCACACAGCACCACCCCCAATCTGCAAATTATAATGCACCTTAAACCCTTTCGCCGCATATTCCGCAACGGCTTTCTTCAATTCCTCTTTGCTGTCAAATGTATCTTTCCGCAGTTCGCAGATACCGTCTTTTTCAACCGCATATATGCCGCATTGGATTTGTTTGCTTGCGACTTTTAAAACGCCCCTGTATTCTTTTCTTCCCATTTCGTAGAGGGAATTGTTGACTAAGACTTTCATATGACACCTACTCCAACCATTTATTGTCTAAATAATAAAACCCAAACACACAGCCGCCGATTAACGCAATCCATAATATCCAGAATATGATTAATCCTCCACCTGCTTCTAAATACTCGACTGTTTCTTCTATATTTTTATCAACATAAAAATTTGTATTGTCCGATATTGTTTGATTTCTTAAATCTGTAAAAATTGTTCCTGTATACTGTGTGTTCACGCCATAATATTCAAATTTTACTTTTACATATTCACCAGACTTCCAACTATAAACCCTATCCCCATACAACGTATCTATATAACTTGTTCCTGGAAGATTAATTTTAGAATACGGAAATACCGAACCACAAAACATAATCTCATTTGCATGTTTTGAATCTGTTTCCTCAACGTCCCACTCGTAGTATACCTCCGTTTCTTTATACTTATTTCCATCAGAATCCTCTTTTGTTACTTCTCTTTCGTGTCTTTCGTATCTTTTTTCTGTTTTGTTTATATAAATATACTCGCCGCCAATCTCTGGATATGTAACTGTATCAACCGCAACCAAATCACCATATACAAACGCATTTCCTACATTTGTGTCCATGCCATACCGGAACAAGTCTGTATTATCTATTTTGACCGCTTTGTTGTAGACTTCGTTTGCGTCTAACTGGTGTTCCGAAATCTTGCTAGAAATCAGAACGCCAATCAGTAACATTACGGCTATAATAGAAACACTTGCTAAAATTTCTCTCTTGGTAATTTCAAAATCTCCAAAATCGAATCCATTATTTCTGTGCTTGTATCTGCTCATGCTTATTCTCCAAAAAGATTTTGCGGTGCATCTTCCGTGGTTTCGTAGTTAAGCCTTTCATAGTGTGTTTTCTCATATCCAGTCCAATCAAGAAAAATCCTTGCTGGGAATCCCTCAACATATGTATTATATCTTTCTACGCATTTGTTATAGTTTTCCCGATATTGTGCCAATGTGTTTTCTATAATCGCAAGTTCATTCATTAATTTTTGATAGTTTTCACTGCTTTTTAATTCTGGATAAGCATATGTAGCTGCTTCTACGAGAATCTGCGCATTTTCAACACCCTTTCCGTTTCCCATACTTTGGGCAAGTTTTTTCAAAGTTTCCGACTCGTGTTTGTCATATTCCTTTACGCAGTCAGCAAGGTTATATACCTTACTCACTCTGGCCATCTCCTGTACTTTGATGTCTGAATATGCTGTCTCAATCCTCTCCTTCATAGAAATTGCTTTGTTTTGCGAACTCTGCACTCCAAACACGCAGAGCAAAATAACTGCAATTACACCTGCGCCAACGATTAACGGTAACTTCCAATTTGTTTTCTTGTTCATAGCTATTCTCCTTTAAAATTTTATAATTTAATATTTCCTTACCTCTTTTCCGCACTCTGGACAGGCATATGCACTAAGCCCTTGCGAATAACCTCTTAATTCATATCTGACTTCGCAATTCGGGCAAATGCCATTATTCCAATCAGAGGCAGGGCATGAATTTACTGTTGTTATTAGAAAAATTACTATCAAAATACACCCAATAATTACAACTATGTCATATTTTGAATCTGTGTTGTTGTATTTCTTCATTCCTCTACCTCCCCATTGTGATTGCAGTAAACAAGAAAGTGTTCTGCTATTTCTCTAAGAAAATCAATTCTATTCATTTCTGCTTTTTCGTGCATTTTGTCATCTCCGCAAAAATTATGAAAATCACTTGTATCTTCTATAATGGCTTTTGCGTATAAATGAGGTGTTCTTCTTTCCTTATCAGACATCATATTTTGCTTTGAACTTATGGCTTGAATCTCTCCCAATATTTTATCTGCTGTCATTTGCAGATTTTCCATTTTAACCCCAAGTATTTCTCTTTTTCCCCATTGCAAATTCACTTTATTTTCTGTAACTGATTTTTCCTGAATATTTTCATTACTCATTGACATTCTCCTTTTGACTATTGCAATAAACCAATAAATGTTCCGCAATCTGCCTTAACTCTGATACGTCAAATATGCGGTATGTATCTTTGAACACATCATTCCTGATATGTAACGGTTCGCGCGCTCCTTTTGCTGTTATCAGTATTTCCGCTGCTTTGATAGGTTCTGCTTGGAGAAGCTCTGTAATATCTCTGTTCTCCAATTCCTCAATCTTCTTCCGATACTCCGCAATCTGGCAGTCGCGCTCTTTCTTTGCGTCCTCAAAGGCTTTTCGGTATTTTTCGACTTCGGATTGTAACCCATCTATTGTTTCTTCATATCCCCGAATGTCTGGCTCGTTCGATTCTTTCTTAATTCCGTTGTCAAGCTGTTCCAACGAAACAACCGTAACTCCACTGAAATGATTATGGTCTATCATTTCTTTTGTTTCTTTTGTGGCTTTTTGGAGAAGATAGTGGTTGTATGTATCAAGTTTAAATTGCAGTCTTCCGTTTTCTTCCTCTAGGTTATTTATCTTGTTTTGCAGAATATTTATTCTTGTCTCGCAAGCCGCAACTGCCGGATTGTCAAATAATCCGCTTTTCAAAAAACTGTCAGAGTATTTAAGAGAATCCATAGCGTTATTTAATTTAACAACCATATCCGCAAGCTGTTCCGCTGTGTAGGCTTCCAACAGTTCTGTTTTAGTCATGGGTTGATACCTCCGTTATCTTTCTTGAATATCCATTCTTCAATTCTATTCGCAATCATTATTACTGCGGAAAACTCCAAAACGCTATGGACTAATTCTTTTCCATTTTCACTCCCTGCTATTGTTGGAATATTCAGAATGGCAATCAACGCTACGTATACAAGTTCCCAAACAATAAGTCTTTTCATTCCAATTCCTCCAATCTCACGCCACCATATTCCCACAAATCCTCTTTCAGCCCGTCCATGTCCAGTTCGCCGTTCTGCCATGCCGCATAATAGTCCAGGACGTGCTGGGTAAACTCTGGAATCCTCTTTGCATAACTTTTCTTCCAGTAGAAATCCATGAGGACTTCAAGTGGAAGTGTAAGCAGCAGAATCATCGCCTGATTTACGCCATCATTTACGCCGTCCTGATATGCTTTTTCCATTTCCGATTTGACGGAATCCTTGACGGCATTATCAAGCTGGTTCTTGGTGAGGTTATATGTGGCGGTTTTGTATTTATGGTTTTTGCGCTCTGTATAGCGTCTTTGTTGTCGGTTCATAAGCTATCCCTCCACCATTCCGTCAATCCTCGCACACTCCAATAGCTCATAAAGAGAAATATTCGTGCGGTTCGGCATTTGCTTATACATCCCTATGAACTGTGCCTTTGTCAATGGTTTGTAATCCGGATTGTCTCGCTTGCAGCTCATGGAATTACAACCCCTGCCGATTATGTAATGCTCGTTTCCGTTCTCGTCCCACTGAAACCCAATCTTCATGTCGCAGCTTTCAAAACGTTCACAGGGTTTTGGTTTGTTTAAATATCCGCTGCATAAACGTGTGTTTGAGTATTCCATCAGATAACCTCCCTACCACTCAACAATATGCTGTGCCATCTTTTCCAGATAATCAGGTCTTGCAAAATGAGAGATATGCCAGTCTGTACTGCCTCCATGTTCGGATTTAAAGTGTTCGTCAACCATTTTGTCAAGATAGCTCAATCCGTCTCTGTCTGGCTCATAATCTGCCACGTTTTCAAAATGGCCGTACTCGGTATCAGATATTGTCGCAAGTGTAACGAATATCTTTTCCAGAGTTTCATCTTTCAGAATCGGGTGTATCTTTCCTGTACATTCTGTGTATGTGCTTGAATACCTCGCAAACGAATTGACTATGTTTTTAAGTGCTGTGTCGGTTACGTCGTACTGACTGCCAATCTTTACAAACCGTCTGCACATATCGGCTTCAAGTTCCATCAACTCTGATTTGGTTTTCTTTTTGGCAGAGGTCGGCAAGCTCTTTTTCAAAGAGATTGTATCTGCCTCGTCATTATCTTTAGATAATGTTTCTGCCTTTGTAGTTTCTGGTATGTAATTAATGTTAGAGTAGTCATTGTTAGTAACCAATGTTAAAAGATTGCTTTCTTGTGTAACTCCCGTTTTGCACTTTGTGTCAATCCATTGGGAATTACATTTTGTGTTATTCCCGTCTGTCTCATTCTGTAATTCGCTTTTGTACTCTGCAACAATTTCTTTTCGCAACTGATTTTCCCATTCCTTTGTTGCAGAATTTATATTTTCATAATCTGGTCTTATATGTATTGTTGGCATAGAGTTAAATTTATATTTAGCAAGTACAACAAATCCTTTTTTCTCTAACTCTTTAATGGCTTTATCGTACTGCCTTTCGGTTATCCGTATTTCTTCCCACCAGTCCTTGCGCTGTTTTGCAATCCAAAAATAATCGTCTTTGAATATGCGGACTTTTGATTTTTTGTTTTTATCAACAGAAAACCAGTACATTATCCTTGACAAAAGCGTGCCCTGCACCAAATCTCCAGTAATGTCAATATACATATGCTGTGTATGGTTGCATTTTGCGGAAGATAAAAACTTAACTTTTTCTTCAATTTCTTTTTCAGATACGGCAACTAAATCACTCATGCCCCCACCCCCATTTCACAATCACAAAAATGCGGTATCTCTTTGAAATCGTTTAATATATCAATCCCGCTGTGAAATTTTGTGGGAACATCTTCGGTTTTACTTTCTGTATTTAAAACCGGGTTATATTCTGCTATCAGCAATATTTCCATTATGTTTACGTTTGCCATGTTTTCATCAACATAATACATAATCTTATTTATTTTTGCATATTCTTTTCTTTCTTTGTACGATGTTGGTATTCTTGATGATAAATCTATTGATTTTCCAATATATAAAACCATGTCATCTTTTCCGATAAATGCGTATAACCCATGTTTCTTAAACAAGTTATCACAAATAAACAACATGCTTTCTTTTGGAACATCAATGCTGTTTTCCGTTTTTTTATATTCGCAAATGGACTCTCTCCATCTCATTCTCATGTATTCGTCTTTATTTTTCGATATGAAATCTGCAACTTCTATGTATGTACTATTTTCATCAAAAGAAATGCCGATATTGCAGAAATTGGATATAGCGTTTGCGTAGTCAATTTGCCTTATACTTGCAAGTTTTTCAGTACCTTTGTTTTTATATTTTTCCTCGTTTTCTGTTATGAATTTGTTTACTTCGTAATAACTATCATCTTTTGAAAAAGAAAGACCAGAACCAAGCGTGCTTGAAATTGCATTTGCATACGAAATCTGTCTTTCTGTTGCTAATTTTCTGTTGGATTTTCTTTCCATATCGCACCTCCACTATGCTTTCTCTCCACAATTTTGTTAAACAACGGACAGGCGGCTTGTGGAGTTTTTCGCTTTTCGCCCCGTCGGGCTATTCCGTTGTTAAAGGTGTCAGGGAGATTCGGACTCCCGATAACAGATTTGCAGTCTGTTGCCTTACCGCTTGGCTATGACACCATACAAGCATGGGGTTTGGAAACTTGCCTCCCATTCCCCACATAGTTTATCAGACTACCGCACTATACCCTAAAGGCTCATGCTGTGCTTGATTTGATAATGGCAAGTATTATCAAAATGGGAAGTGGCGGAGTCGAACCGCCCGAATCCGAAGATAACAGTTTTACAGATTGCCCCGCTGCCCCTACGGTATAACTTCCCTTATTGTTTTGATACCTCTCTAACGCTCATATTTGCCCCGAATTGCCATCTTTTGTGTTTTGGTGATACTTTTATAGGGGCAACGTTAAAATGGCTTTAGAATCCTAATTTCCATTTTCTGATTTCCTCTTGACAATGGCAACAACGATTATTTTTCCCTATCCGATAATAAAAATTGTCAAATTTTATCTTGCATTTTCCATATCCAGGAATATCATTAGGGCATTGCAAACATTCTTTGTACTTTTTAATTACACCATGCCTTTTAGTGGATCTTCCCAATATAAAATCCCTCCCGACTTCGTTGCGGTTTATCTGGCAGAAAGATTATTCCTGCCAGCATTATTTTTGATTAAACAGGGCAGTGACTGATTTGCTCCTGTTTATTGTTTTGTATACAAAACAAGCCGATAGTAGGAATCGAACCTTCACATAACGGAGTCAAAGTCCGCTGCGTTACCGTTTCGCCACGCTCCTAAGAAATGTTTTTATATAGATAGCGATTCCATGTATTGATTATTGTTGTTTTTGAAACATTAAACATCTTGGATAGCTTATATGCAGACAATAATCCTTTTTGTTTTCTTATAAAAATCACATCTTGTTCTGCAAGTTTTCTGTTATTGTAAAATTCTGTTTTCTTCCTTTCTTCCAAAAGATGATATTCTGTGTTTTTCTTATGAGTTACCCATTCAAGATTATCAATGCAAGGATTTCCTTTGTTTCTATCCTTATGGTGGACAACTTCGCAATTTTCTTCGTTTGGAATAAAAGTTTCTGCCACTGCTTTATGAACCTTAATTCCTTTCACTCTTCCCCGTTTTCCGAGCGGAAGATACACCACCAAATAACCTTGAGCGTCTTTGCTAAATTTATAAGTGTGATTTGTTTTTAGATTTTTTATATATCCAGATTTATCAATTACAAAATTTTTGTATTCAACTCCTCCATAAATCAAATTTTTCAAATATTCCTCCCTCTGCGCCTTACCGTTTGGCGATAGCCCTAAAATTTATTCGTCTAAAACATTCATGATTTTTACGGCTTTGTAATAAACTTCAAGTTCTTCGTCTGACATAAATATCACATTTTTCTTTTCCTCAAACTGCTTGCAAAACTGCTCATACGTCATTCCGCATATTGAAAGCCCATGAACCCTTATCGCTTCCCACATTTTTGCGCTGCGTCTCAATCCCTCTTTGATTATTCTTTCGTCTTCTGTATCTCCGAGCGTTTCTATGGTCTTCTTAATTGCAAATTCTATTGGACTTGTAAATATATCACCTTTAATCATTTTCCCTCCCAATAATCCTATTAGCTACCATTTGCGCCACATCATAAAGACCCGTTCCTGCTGGAACTTCTTTTAATGCGCTTTCTATGCTTGCTACAAATGCGTCATATAAAACTTTGTCCTCTATAAGTGCTGATTGCAGCTTTCGGAAAAGTTCTGTGTTTTCTTGAGTTGCGTTCATATTGCACCGCCTTATATTTAATTTTTGTTGTTTGTATCTTTGGTATTTTGATTGATTTAATCGGGAGTGGTGTAGAGTTTTATCTTTTGTAAATTAGATGTTGTCGCAAGTGTCGGCTAATGCCATAGCGATTGATGACCGAGCATATCCACCGCCATGTTGGTATAGTTCTGCAAGTTCGGGTTTCATGGTTTCTGGGTTTTTGCCCTTTTCCTTGCAATCTTCCAAAAACTCATTCATAAGCTCTGACATAATAAAGCCATTAACTGATTTTTCTTTGTGTCTGCGTTTGTAAACCCATTTCAAGAAGTTTTTCGGATTAGTTGTATCTGGAGATTCTCTATGGCAACATTCGCAAAGCAAAAATAAATTTTCAGGACTATCTGCCCCGCCCGCTGAATCTGGCACAATGTGACATTTGTTCAAACTTTCTTTTACCTTTGCAAAGTTCCATATCTTTGCTTGATTTGTTTTCAACAGTTCATCATAAGTCTTATATTCATAAACTTCATTGATTGGCGTTCTGCAAGCCCAACATTCAGGCTCTCCCCAGTCAAAGACAACTGGAATTGAATCAATATTACCATGCGTTTCCTCACGAATCACATCTCCATCTTTCGTGATAGCCTTATCTTTCCAATACTCGAATATTGCCGAATGACTTGTTTTAACAGTTCTCTTATTATTTCTTGACATATCAACCACCTACCTTTTCAGAATTTCATTTGCTTTATCAAAAACAGATTTTTCAACTATTGGCTCATGCTCACCGTCTGTTTTCTTTCCTGCATAAGTCACAATGCCAATATAAAAATCGTTCTCAATAATGTTTTTAAGTGATTGCTTACTAAAATCTTTTCCAGTAGATGTTTTATATTCCTTTCCATCACAGTATGCTTTAAGTTTCGCAAGGCTTTTCAGTTCAATGTACTGTCTGAATATGTCCTGCACAATCAGATTGTTATTAAAGTCAATCACAATCTCGTTGCCCTGCCACTTGTAACCGTATGGGGCTGTTCCACAAGGCTTGTTTCCTGTTTTCGCCCTTGCCCTCCTGCCCTTTGCAAGTTTCATAGCAATTATATCTCTGTCATACTCGTCAAGAGCCTCCATGATTGCGTTAAAAAGTTTGCTAGATGGGTCTTTTTCGTAAATGGTGTAGTTCGGTTGTTCTATGCTGATTATGTCAGCACCAATCTTTTGAAGTTCCCTAACTACAAATACTTTAACTGTGTCTTTTCTCCAAAGCCTCGAAGTATTCTGTACCAGAATCCTATCACCCGATTCAAGGTTCGCTATGCACTCAAGAAGCCCGTCCCTGTTTTCTATCGTTCCAGATATGCCCTCATCCTCAAAAGAATCCGCAAGCGCAACTCCTTTTTCCACGCAGTATTTCTTGACAACATCTTTCTGCATTTGCGTACTATTCTTTTCCGCCTGCGTCTTGGTTGACACTCTGTAATATGCGTATATAGCCATAGTAACCGCCCTGCCTTTCTCTTTTGTAATTATCTTCTTTTTCTTCCGCCATGTTTCTTCATGGTGTCACGGTTATGCCCTTCTGTGTCAATCAACTTTTTAAATGCCGCAAGCCCTCTTCCAGTGATATACGTTCTCGAACTCTTATATCCGTTGCATGGGTTCTGATACGGCTTCATCTGGAAAAATTCGCTTTTCATGTACTGTTCCATCGGCCTTAACTCTCCGGCTGAATTGGCGTACACATATCCGTTTTCTTTAAGCCATCCGGTAAATTGCGATTGGCTGATTCCTATTTCCTTTGCGGCGTCCCGGAAATTTACAAGCATACTTGCGTCCAGTAATTTGTCGCACATCTCGGCTTTCGGTTTCATTATCTCGATTTCTGCGCTTTGTTCTGCTATTTTCTTATCCCTGTCAGCGATTTTCTTTTGAGCCACAAGCAACGCTTTTTCCAAAAGTTCTTCATCTGTCATAGTTTCCTGCCCAGAAATGTAACCGCCGCTCTTACGGATGGATGGGAGGACTTCGCTTGTTACCCAATGGCGGAACTCTTTTGCGGATGGAAGCCTACTCCCAAAGACCAAATCGTACAATCCAGATTCGTTTATAGCAACCATCTGTTGGTTTCGCCCCATTGAATCGGTGACTCCCACCATGGTGGTATCCATGTCAGATACATTGGTTTTTATTGCATCGTTCGTCTTCGAATACCCAAGGGCGGTAGCAACATCTTTTCCAACGAACCACGGTTCCCCGTCAATGATGACCGTCCTTACAAGTCCAAATTCTTCATTCTCAAAAAGTTTTACTTCGTTCATAAAGTTACCTCCATACAATAATTTTTTCTTTTATTATAGTCTTTTTAGGGCTATTTGTCAACTATATTGGATAATTTTTATTGACTTTATAGCTAAATTCGGATTATAATAGCCCACATGGAGGTGTTTCTATGATTAGCAATAAAATAAAACAAATTATGAAGGAGAATCACATAAAAGCTGTTGATGTTGCAAGGCATCTTGAAATCACGCCGCAAAGCCTTAATCGAAAATTCGCGAAAGACATCTGGTCTACGCAAGACCTGATATCCGTCTTGGACTTCCTTGGTTGCCAGCTCGTGATTGAATATAAGCCAGATACAAAACTTGTTTTTTCTATGGACGATACCAAAAAGAATATATAGTTATCAATGTCCTGCATGGTATATATAATAAATATAGGGTCTTTTTTCTCTTTGAAAAATTTTTAGGACTGCCCTTAGTGGGCGGTCTTTTTGATTTTTCGGGAGTTTACGGTGCTTAGTAGGCGGTTGTCAGCGTTTCCCTGCAAACCCCCACCGGGTCTTTCCCTGCCGAATCCAGTCCTTAAAATCCTTTGTGCAAATTGCTAGTAAAACGCTATGTACAATGTTTGACAAACAACCGTTCTTTAAATGTAATTCACACCACTACATATAGCCCCTCACTCCCCATCCCCCACAACATCTATACCTTTAACCTCGCCGCCGCCCAGCTTCGGCAGTTCCGCAGCAGTCAGAACCTTCCTCTTGTCCGGCTCCCCTCTTGCCCCTGGCATATTCCAGCCGTGATAGCGATTGAGTTTTGGCAACACCTTCATGGGGTTCATGCGTCTGTCTTTCATCAAGGCAAAGAGCGATTGCTCATTATCTTCCATGATTTTTTCTTGCAAGTCGAAACTTGTAGAGCTTGCCCAATTATACAGCGTCTGCTTATCTATCCCAATCATGTCTATAAATCCCTTCTGGCAAACCTCCTGACAATGATTATTGCACAATCTTTTATATATATATTTATATACATAATCTACTTTGTCTTTATCGTATTGGTTATATAAATTACTATCAGTTTTTAACAGTCTATTACAAGGCTTAAATAATTTAATATACAGCTCATCAATAATATCATTCCATACAGACGGAAATATATCTTTCTCGTCTATGTCATTATCCGTACAGTACATAGACACTATATCTTTAGCTATTGCCGGCATATCCTCCACGCTTGCGATAGTCTGTACATATTCATCCGTCCGCTCCATGCCCCACACCTCCGATCTGCCCAAAAATAAAAATAACCCAGAAAGCCATGATAGCGTCATGGCCTCCGGGTTCCAAGTTTCCCTCTACGTTTCCATCCTGAAAAGTTAAGTAAATCTGTTAAATTATTAAAACCATAGCATAATTTTATTTATCTGTCAACTATGGATTTATAGAACATACATTCTATAAGCTGTATATATAATATATATTCGCGCGCATATTATAATAATTTAATATACTCTGGTATATGTGTATGTTATACTGTATTGGCATTATATACTCTTTGATATATGGCTATATATACTGTATAAGCTAACACTATACGCTATGGCTATATATACGTTATAAATTACTGGTATAATATACTTTATGGCTTATAATATACACTATGTTATGTTTTACTGTGTATATTATAAATATACAACGTATTGCTTTAGCAATACTATGTTATTTACTAAATCTTAAATAATTATAATCCAATTCTTAGATAAAATACAGTTCTTATATACGTGGGTTAAAATCTGACCTTTGCCGCGGGTTATATTTTGACCTTTGGGCAATGGTATAAATATTGGCCTTTGCTAATTATGACTTTATGCGGTAGTATGTAAAATGCTTTTCGCTCTTCTTTCCGCAATCGTCTACAAAATGCCCTTGCCACGACTGTACTAAATCAGTCTTTAATAACTCGGATTTGGCTTTCTTGAGCGTTGACAGTCCAAAATTGCAGTCTTTGGCTAATTCCTCATTGGAACGATAAAAATAGTCCTCTGTTTTATCTCCGCAAAATTCCTGTTCCAGTTCATTCAAAACCACGAAAAGCCATTTTGCGTTGTTTGACAAATGGCTGTATTCCTCTGTGAAAATCTTCCTGCTTAGTTGCAAATAATATTTATTTCCATGTTTCATTTCTGCTACGCTCCCACTTGACATATTACGGATATATGGCATATAATACAACTATCCACAGATATGTGCTATATATCAATTTAAGCCGCTTATACTTGCGATATAGGCGGCTTATGTGCTTATTATTTATCCTCTGAATCATTTACTCAAAAATGAATCACTTCGTATGGGTCATGTTCTTCCCAACAATCCCATGCTTCTCTTAAATTTTCCAAAACACCCGCTCTTTCGGCATCGGCTTCTAGCAATGACCGTTCTTCGGGCGATTTCACTTCCCCAACTTCTTTGTAACCATATCTTTCTTCTACATAATCAAGCCAATCCATAAACCTTAGATTCTTATCTGCATGAGGACTTTCAAAAGGCTTTTCCAATTTTGCCAACTTCTCCAAAACAAGAGAATTTATAAGGCCGTTTACAGTTAATCCTTTTTTGGCTATCCGTTCTTTTGTACCTTTTGGCAAGCGGCAAGATACCGTTTCCCATCGCTCTTTTGCGGATTCGTTTTGCGCCTTTACTTTGGCTTTATGTTCGTCCATAATTTCCTGCTTTGCTGTCGCCATATAACACCCTTCTTTTATTTGTATATTCAATTATTTATTGCATAGCCTACAATTATCTATTGTTTATGTTTCAATTATCTATTGAATTATCTATTGCCGCAAAAACAAAATTATGATATTATTTAGATACAGTTGGGGCGGTTTTTACGCCGCCCGTTCTGTTGTGTGGGGAGTTGGTTTATTCAACTCCCTTTGCTCTTGCTATGGTGTCTAACAGCTTTAAGATTTCCTCTTTGGTGTATGTGTCCTTTTCGTCCGCATCCACCATTAAGCGTATTTCGTAAAGTGTTGACATCATAGTGTCTTTTCTTTCTCTCTCGTTCATATCCATTTTGTTCTCCTTTCTCCCTTTCGGGTTATTGTCATTTGGTTTTCCTCTTGACAATTATATACTATCATATTTTTATCACTTTGTAAAGAGATATTTGGAAAAATCAAAGTTTTTTCCTACTCTCCTTTTCTTCTTCTGTGGCTTCAAAATCCAAAATCGCGCCCGGCGGCATATCTAATATTAAGCATAAATTATTTAACGCTTTCAGGCTTATATCTGTGCTCTCTTCCTTTATTTTTTTTAGCGTATCTTGGCTTAAAAGTCCAGTTGTCTTTGCTTTATATGTGTTAAATTTCGCACGCTCCAGCGCTTCTTCCATATTAAATTTGTATTTCAGCATTTTAAAGCCTCCTTTCTATTTCCCAATATATATTATAACGACGAAAAAGTCAACAAAAATATTTCTGAAAAAAGTTACAAAAAGGCTTGACTATTTCTTTTAAAAGTGATATAGTATAACCATAGAAACAAGCAAACAACAAACCAAACAGGAGGGAACGGATATGACAAAATATAAAGGACTTTACATCGACCACATTTATTATCACAGCAAGGCAGATATTGACGAATCTATTAAGCAAAAAGAAATCAAAAATTATAAAATGCGTTGCGAAATCTTTGCAATGCGTAAGACAATGGAGGCCAGTATATTTGCTGATGAGCAAGCCGAAAAACTCCACAACGAGTTTGGTATTAGTTGGGAAGAGTTGGAGCAAATAGAAATTGAAGCATATCAAAAAGTATAAAGCCGTCACAGCGGCTATAAAAAGTCCATTAAGCTATGAGCATTCGGCAGAAATGCCGGGGTTGGAAAAATAAAAAATTGGAGGATTTGAAGATGATAGATGCAGGTTTAAAATTTACATGGAAAAATGGAAGTATGAACAGCAATGCAATCGAGGTATTTAAAGAAAATGGGATTGCATGGGAATATAATCGTTTCGGAAATCTTACAGCCGACTTTTACGGCATCGGAATTTTTGAAAAAGTCGATTATAAGCATCTTAAAAATGATGATTTTGAATTATGTATAGTATAAGCCGAAACGGTCAGAAATGACCGTCAGCCGCGGGATAGCCTCCCGGCTCTGATGATGGCAGGTTAAAAATTTGAAAGGTGGTAGAATTATGTTAAAAAACGAAAAATTTTATGAAAAAGAGGATTTATTAGGCAGACCAGCGGCGCAGGGAGTGCAAACCCCTTGACTGCTATTTATCAATAAAATTCCCAGCCCCCAGGGATAAGGGGAGAAAGAAAAGTTTTATGAAAGAATATTATTTTTTCAAAAATAATCCGTCCGCAGATTTAATAAGCATTTTTGCAGATTCAAAACGAGAAGCCTTAATTCTATATAATAAAACATTTAAAACTAATTACAAATTCGTAAATAAATGGCGTGCAATGGGAACAATGGCAATTACAATAGTGCAAAAGCAAGACTATTTGCATTATAATTTCGGGAGATGGTCATATGTGGTTTGATTTTTTTGCGTATAGTTGACACGCACCCGCAGCGGAATTATAATTTTTGAAATGGAGGGATTTTGAATGAAATATGATTGCAAGAATTGTGAATATGGACAACTAAACAAAGACCGTGATAAAAGCAAAAAGAAATACTGCAAAAACTGTACCGTTGACAGCAAGGACATTTACGGTAAGCCATCACACTTCAAAGAGAAAAAAGCTTAAGCCTGCAACCGCAGGCTATTTTCTTGTGCAATTCGCCACGAATTACCATTTATAAATTGTGAAAAATTACTTCTTCCTTTTCGTTGTCCTTGTCTTTTCTCTCGTCTTTTTCTTCTTCCAGCATGTCCGAATGACCGTAACGCCGTTTATAACTTCTTCGTATGTTATACGTTCCATACCACCCATGACGGTTCTTACCTTATTCGTAGTTGTTCCATTTCTGCCACCCATCAAACCGCCTCCATCCGTTTCTTTCTCTGCTGGCTAAATCCGTCCATATAAACAATCGGCACATCACAATCAACAGGAATTTCCGCACCGATAACTAAAATCTGCGTTGGCTTCAACCGTTCGCACATTTCCACAAATCCACGCTTATAATATTCCCTTGCCCTTATCGTATGGCAACCGTTTGTACTGACTGCAAGTGTGCTTTCTATTGGTATCCCGTCAAAACAAAAATCAAAACTAACCTCATCCGCCCACGTCACAACTGGAATACATTTCACACCACAGCAAGTTAAGAAGTGATGTATAGCCCTCATACGGTAAATCTGATAAATCTGTAACGCCATAGGCATTGTATAGTAAAACGAAAAATCACAAGGGCAGACATGGGCATAATAAGAAAGCGTTTCAATCTGCTTTAATGGGTCTTTCCAAATCCCCTCGAACTTTACATCATCAACGAACATATGAAGAACGCATTCCCTCGGATTTTTCTCTTTCCCTGAAAGGTTAATCGGCACGGGTCTTAAACCGTCAAGCCTTGCGTTTATCGGCTGTAACTGCGGTACTTGATACTTTCCTACCAATTCCGCACCGGCAATATACCGTTCACGCAAAACATCGTTCTGCGTGTGGATAAAATCATACATCCTCAATCCCCCAAACATTGTGCAAAATCACACAAACTACCATTTTTGATTTGTGCAATGTGACACTTGTTTTATATTATGTATTTATTATACAACATATATCACAGAATTTCAAACGCTGTATTTTGCGATTTAAGACGTTTTATTCTCTATCCCTATAAACTATCGTCAAATCAATTTCAATCCAAATTTGAGCCGTTCAGCGTTGTTACAGGGCATAATAAAAATCGGTAGGCTACTCTACCGCTTTATCCTTTGTGCTTTTCTTTTGTTTCCTCATATCCCCGCTTTGCTCTTTCATAACGGGAATTTCCACCCTGACTTCTTCCGTCTCGGTTTCCCTGCTCGTAACCCTCGCTGTATCCCCTACGCTGCCCTTCGTCGTAGCCGTCCTCGTATCCACGAGTTGAACCGCCAGAGTTGCCGCCCATATTACCGCCGCTCGTGGAATTTCCAGACTGACCTCCGCTATTGCCGCTACTCACAGGAGTATAGTACATGACCCCTTTTGTATGCCTATCCATATCCCTATACCACTCTGGACTATGTTCTCTATAATCATCTGGTGTCATGTGGTAATAAGGCGGTTCTTCATATCCTCTCCTGCCCCTAGGCATATAAGAACCTTTCCCTTTTGGAGCAAACCTTCCAGAGGATTTATAGCGGTAATTATCATAGAACCGTCTTTCCCCCTCGTCCTCGCCGTATTCCTCTTTCAGCATTTTCAGAAAGTATTCATTTTCTTTCTTTTCATCTTCCTCTTCTTTTTCCATCTCCTTGGCTTCTCTCGCCTCTTTTTCAGCACAAGCCAAATCTTTTATCATGTCGATAACTGCGCCCATTTCGGCGGTGTTGACACATTCAATGCCCTTGTTAATCTCACAAAGGGCAATTTCTGTCAATTTTTCTTCCATTTCATGGATTCTCTTGATATTCATAGTGTCCTTATCCTCCTTTCCTTACGCTCCAACCTCTGGTGTTGCCGGTTCTGCCACGGGTGCAGTGCCATTAACTGCCCACAGGTTGTTGTTCGGCTGACACGCCGGGTTTCCAAGCATTTTGAATGTCGCCCCTGTTGCCGTTGTTTCCACGCACACAGAATATTTTGTGCGGGTACGCACGCCACACGCCGTTACGGGTCTGCAACATTTATTTACAAGCGGATAAAGCTGTGTTCCTGTGCCGATAGTAAATACCACATTTGCCCCGATTGTTGTCGTTGGCGGGATTGCCTGTGCCAGAATAATACAATATTTACAGTTATTGTTGTAACTTCCTTCCGGCAGATTGACAACAAGCGTTCCCGGTGCGCCCCCTGTTTCTGCTGCAAACGTGATTGCTTGGCTCAAAACCAATCTATCGCACAGTTTACATACATTTTTACAAGCCATATATTTTAACCTCCATTTCTCCAAATAAAAAACTACCAACCTCCTATTGGCTGGTAGTTTCTAAATTCCATATTCGTTCTAAAAGTTTCGGTATGTAGTCGGGCGGTTTCCGTCTGCCTTGTTCCCATTCCTGCACTGTCCTTAATGGTAAACCGAAGTATTCAGCAAATTTTGATTGTGTCAGACCTGTTTTTTTTCTTAATTCTTGTATTGTCATGCGGAATACCTCAATACACAATATGCGTTTCTTCCGTGATTTTTTCCACAAGAGCGTCAATCTGTTCATACTTTGAGAGAAGTTCTTTCAGTTCGTCAATGGTTATATCTCTATGGACTTCGCCATTTCCAACACAAACGCCACAACTTCCAGTTACAATTCTGACGCCGAATGACGTTCTATACTGGTCGTATTTTTCCCTAAATTTCTTTTTCAAAATGCTATATTCGTCATGCTCATGGAAATATTTCTGTTCTTCTCTCTCGCACTCTATAAGCTGTCTGTGGAAAATCTCGTCAACCAAATCGTCATAGTAATCATAAGTTCCTTTGGTATTTGACTGAATATTTCTCTCGCAACCTAAAAGATTGTATTTCCCGTAATTATACCAATCATCAATAACATTCTGTGGATATTTCGTGTCATTCCGCTTTACCCACGCTTTCAAAGATGTGGTTTTTACTTCCGGCTCTCCGAACATACTATCTTTCTTTGGCAGACTATCTTTGTCTGCATTGAATTTCTCAATCAGAGAAAGAAGATAACTTAATTTTCCGTCTGTCATTCTGTCAACAAAGGCAATCTTATCTTCCCTTGATACGGAACCTTCACAAGTATATACAGTAGTTTTGTATCTACCATTATACACATCTGCATGATTGTTCATCAGTACCATTTCTTCTGCTTTCCATTCAAACATATTAAAAACCTCCTTAACTTCTTTTGTTGTATTTATTATACGTCAATGACGTATATTTGTCAAGAGGTTTTTGAAAAGTTTTCTTGAAACGTACAAATTACCAGCCGATATTCAGTTTTCAATGTGCAACGTAAAATGGGCAAGATTGTTACATCTCGCCCATTAGCTTATAATCAACCCACATCATCCGTGGGGAATAATCAGCCTAACTTATGTTGGCGAGTTTTCTTAGTATTTCTTCCTGATTTCTGATAATCTCGTCAAGAATGGCAAGAGTATCAGTTTCTTCCGCAGCCATTAGCAGCAGCCACTGTTGCAGCCACACCCGCCGTTATTGCCATATCCGGCATAGTTTACACCGCCGCAGCAGTTAGTCGGGAATGTGACAGGCTGCGGAGGCTGAACAATATAAGCCGCTGTCGGACACTCCGCCCCGGTTTTTCTAAGGATTTCTGCTTTATTAGCGTCCATAGCTGCCATAAGCACATTGTTCTGGTTTGCCTGACTCGCAGACAGTCTAAGAGCCTGATTTTCATTCTGCAAAGTAGATATTTTATCATTGCAGAGATAATCCAATATTGCTCTTGTACCTGCATTCTGGCTCTCAATAATATCTCTCGTATTGTTGTTCATCTGATTGGTAATAGCGCAGGTATTTGTGGCCATGTTGTAGTTTACACCGTCAATGGCTCTCTGTGTTTCGCAGCAGCAGCTTGCTAACTGGCTCTGCAAAGCGTTCTGACCCTGCATATTCGCTACGGAAGCATTGTTGATAGCCTGCTGTAAGCCGAAGTTGCCCTGCATGATATTCGTATTCACGCTGTTAAAGCCCTGACACAAACTGTTCTGGATGCCGCTCTGTGCGTTCAGAATGGACGTATTGACAGCATAGAAACCGTCACATAAGCCGTTGTTTATACCGTCTAATTTTCCGATAATGGACTGGGTATCAAATCCACGCTGAATGTCAGCCTGAATTGCGTTGGAATTGCCATTTCCACCTCCGCAGTTTCCGCCAAATCCGCCAAATCCACCATTCATCATCATAAACGGCCAGAACATTCCCATGCCGCCCATGCCGCCCATTCCCCAGCCATCGCCGAAGATAAGGGCTAAGATTGCGAGTGCAATCCAATCATTTCCCCAGCCGCCCATGCCGCTACCGTTGCCATAGCCAATAGGCGCAACTGGCATGGAAAAAGGTGTAGAATTTCCGCTATTGAACATTTGTTTGTTCCTCCTTATATTTATTCCATAGGGGGAAACCTAGGTTTTCTGTGCGCACAACCCAATATGTTCAAAGTTATTATGTGTTAATTAAACCCCAAAAACTGCTTCGCTTGTTTCTCAAAGTCCGAATAATTCTGTCCTTTTTCTCCAAATATGTTTTCTGCAAGACCTGTTAAGCCCTCTGTATCGTTTGCCTTCCGCATTTTCATCACATTCTGCACGATTGGATTATTCATCATCTGCGGATTGCTTGCTACCTGATCTAAAATCTGTGACGGGTTCATCCCTCTTAATCTCTGTTGATACTGCTGTTGAAGCTGCGGATTTCCCATCATCTGCTGTATCTGCATCTGTCTATTCATCAGCACTTACCTCTGCTTTCTTCCCTCTTTGGGATGTTTTAGACACCGGAACTGCCATAGATTTCTCAATCATATCCCGAACGCCTTTTATATCCTCTCTAAGTGCCCTCACATCCTCATTTAAGGCATTAAAATCCATTTGCGGTATATTTGTAGACTCCGACTGATTCTGGTCTAAAACAGGCTTATAAACGACTGTCTGAATGGTTCCGTCCTGTTTCCACTGTTTGCAGTAGATTTCAGACATATCATTCTTTGGGAAAATGGCGATGTTTCCATCCATCGGAACATCGTTTGGAGAAACCATAGACACGTCATTTACCATTTTCCCTATAAGCCCAGGCGGTTGCTGAACCATATTCGAGTTTTGAACCTGTGCCGGAAACATCTGCATCCCCTGCTGATACTGCCCCATCTGCGCTATATACGGATTCTGCATAGACTGATAACTATTCTGATATGGATTCATCTGCGGTTGCTGAAACGAATAAGTCGGATATTGAGCCATACGGATTTTCCTCCAATATATCTTCTAAGATTTCTTCAAACACATGGACAGCTGTACTTTGGAAACCGACAGGAATTTTCTGCATTTCCTTATGCGCGAAGATTTTGCACAAAAGGTCATCATTGAACATAAAATCATCTCCTGTAATTGTTTTACCATATAAAAAAGAGACGAAAACGACAAGTTTACGCCTCTTTTAAAAACTACTTTTTCAAAAATTCGTCATATTCATCTTCGGTTATATATTTCCATCTTTTCCCCAACCATGTTGTCCCGTTTCTACAAGCCTTTGTTAAGCTTCCAGAAAGTTTTCCGTAGGAATCAGCCGCTGATTTTGCGCTTGGAAAAACTTTTGCTATTTCTCCATTACTATCTATTTGCGCAACTTGTTTTGAATGGTACATGCTATTTTTCTTTCCTTTTCTTCTTCTTTTTAAATAATTTATCGCATCTTCAACAGAATAATTATCATACATTATTTTCCTATACAAATTTGAATAACACAAATTATTTTCTTTCGCTATTTCCGATAAATTTCTAATCTGACCACTATACATAAAATTTAAAGAATTTGATTTGTTTATCTGCTGTTCTTGTATAGTTATCCACCTACAATTTTCTGGGCAATAATCTTTATCCGCATTTATTCTGTCTATTGTAAGACCTTTTCTCCACCCATTCCCTAAAGACCAAACAGAAAATCTTTCAAATCCGATTATATCTTCTGTCCATTCATCACATACTTTTATGCCTTTTGCGCCATACCATTTATAGGACTTGTTCTTCGGATTACAACATCTATCAATCATTGCATAATAAGATATGTATATAGGACTATCTATATATTTTTCAACGCCTAAAAGACTTTTGAATTTATCACTTCTGTATGTTTTACTGCCTTCTTTTTGTTTATTTTCTTTTAACTTTCTTTCTCTTTTGTTACTAAAATAGCAATTACTCGGAAAATATCCAACTTCTTTTTCGCGCAATTTTAAGCGCATTCCCTTTTTGTAATTTTTCAAATTTGCCCATTCGTTAAAACTACTTCTATTATTTAACCATTCAGGGCAAACAGTTACTCCGATTTCTCCATAACTTTTGTATAAAAAATAATTTTTATCATAACATCTTTTTATCATATCGTAGTATATTCCCCACAAGCAATTTAAATCTGCCATTTTCAACACCTCCATTTATTTTCATTATAGCATACTTTATAAAGTATTGCAACATACTTGCAAAAGTATTATACTGTTTATTAAAAATGGAGGTTCGTTATGGCAAAAACAAAAACATCATCAGAGGTTAAAAATCGTTGGAACGAAAAGAATTATGATAGAATTACAATTATGGCAAAAAAGGGGAAAAAAGAGGAATGGGGGGAATTAGCAAAAGAAAAAGGATTTAATAGTTTGAATAGCTACCTAATAGACTGCATAGAAAAATCTGGCTATTAAACCAGATTTAGATTTTTCATTTTCAATTTGATATTTTTAATTCTTCTGTCGACCGTCCGAGTTGACATCTGCATAACACCTGCAATCTTAACAATGGAATAATTCTTTGTCAGCATATCAAAAATCTGATCTTCATCTTCCGTCAAATTCATCTTGCTTTTATATTCTTCCGACTGTTCCCTTGATAAAAAACTTAAATTCATAGAAAAACCTCCTATGAATCTATTGTAAAACAAAAAAGACCTATAACAGTCGGTTATAGGGTGGATAATGTGTGCGTAATAGATACATAATAGTTTTCTAAAAAATTTGCAATGCTCTTTTGTAATTTTGGTGTAAAAATGGTGTAAAATAAATAGTTATGTATCAAAATTTATGATATTTACGGCACTTTTCAAAACTTAACATCACCTCGGAATTGAACCAGCCGCTGTTGACGGAAAATTCACCGAGTACCAGCGCCGCCATTACACTGAGCGGCGTACTAAGCATATTCGGCGTATTAACCGCCGCCAGCTTTAGCCCGTCAATGGCAAGTTCCAGGATCAGGAACTGGGCAATCAGCGGAATATTCGGATTTTCCTGCAGCATGATAAACTGAAAAGACTCCGGCACCCATTCCGGGTTGTGCATGAGAAGCAGGAATGTAGGCGTCATAATATAGGTCAGAATCGAAATAATAAATCTGGACAGTCGCAGATAGGTCCCCGTAACCGGCGGGAAATAGTAATCATCCGCTTCCTCCACAATATCAAAAATAGAGGTAGGCACGATCATTGCGGATGGTGAATTATCCACCAGAATCACAATATCTCCCTCCAGCACCTGCGCCGCCGCCACATCGGGCCGCTCCGTAAACTTAAATTTCGGAAAGGGATTAAACCATTTACGCTGGTAAAGGCATTCCGCCAGACTCTCCTGATTCATCGTCAGCGCGTCTACCTGTATCTCCTCAATTCTTCTTTTCACCCGATCCAGGAAACCATGATCTACTCTGTTATCCATGTAACACAGCACAATATCCGTACGGGAACTTTTACCTGCGTTCATCATTTCCATACGAAGCTCGGTACTTCTGATCCGCCGTCTGATCAGCGCTGTATTAAAGACGATCGTCTCGACAAATCCATCCTTAGACCCTCGCAGCGTCTTATCCTTATCCGGTTCTTCCACACCTCTCGCGGGATAAGTTCTGGAATCGATCAGGATACATCTGTCATAGCCGTCAATAAAGAGTGCAAACACCCCTGACAGAATGCTGTAGAGAATATCGCTCCACTGATCCTTTAAGTCTACCTCCACATAAGGCGTCGCCTTTTTCGCCATCTCATGGACATTCTCCGGCATATCCGCCGGTTTCAGATCTATGAAATACTGCAGAATCTTCATCATCAATTCGTCTTTACAGAATCCGTCTATGAAGTATATACAGGCCTGTCTTCCGCCCACTTCAATCACACGGTACACAATATCGAAACTGCTATCAGGCGCCATGCGTTCATTCATATATGTCATCGTCTGCTGCAAAGATGTAGTCATTTTGCTGTTCTGATCTTGTTCTTTTTTCTGCACTGTCAAAAACTCCTTCCAAGACTCTACCATCGTTTTCCATAGTATGTCTTGGAAGGAGTTATCTTATGCGCTGCATATGTGCTTTTCAAGAAAATAGTTGCATTTCACAGACAATCATATTCCGGCTATTGTTTTCCCGTACTGCCGTGACCGCCACGGTCGTCATGATCCAGATGCGCCACCTCATCAAAAACAAGCTTCGGCTGATTCTCCATAATCCGAAACTGACAGATTCTGTCATTCACATGAATCTGCGTATCCCGCACGGCGTATACCGGCATGAACCACTGGTCGTTATCACCGCAATAAGAACTGTCTATCACACCCTGGTGATTCGTCTGAATAATGCCGAAATTCTTAAATGTTGAACTTCTCGGTACCACATGCGCCTCATATCCCGCCGGCAGCTCCATGGCAACCCCCAGAGGGATCAGCTTAAATTCTCCCTTCCTGAGATCAACGTCCTCCGCCGCACGAAGATCAATCCAGTCCGATTTGCCGTCTATATAGGTCAGTTTCTCTATTTTATCTGTAAAATATTTGATTTTGATCGTTTCCAATCTCTGTTCCTCTCTCCGTCATTAGTCAGTACAATACAGTACAGGATTCGAGGGATCTGTCTGACGCAGACTCTCCTGCACGTCGATCACACGCTGGTTACTGCTTCCTCTCCAGTGCTGCTTCGTATCTTTTAACGCAATCTTAAATTCCCCGTCTACCAGAATATCCACATACCTCATCATAGGATAATGCAGAACGTCCTCCCAGCTGTCTCCCGTATAGAGCCAGATCGTTTTATCCGGATACTTCTCTTTGATCTCCTCCATCAGTTCTCTTATGTCCAGCCGGTTGGCTGAATGCAGAGGATCGCCGCCCGAAAAAGTGATTCCACTGATATATGGTTTATCCAGCTGGTCAAAAAGCTCCCTTTTAGCGCTTTCGTCAAATAAGATACCACCGTCAGGGTCCCAGGTGACAGGATTGTGGCATTCCTTACAGCAGTGCGTACATCCCGCAACCCAAAGCACCACGCGCAGACCGTCACCGTTGAGCATATCATCTTTCGTTATATTGTGGTATCTCATTACATACTTTTCCTTTCTGCGATCTCTGCCATCTTCGCGTCACTGAGTCTCGTGTCCCCGTGCACGCGGGAATAAGCAAGATACCCGTTCATACGGTCGATCTTCGTCAGATTACGGCTGCCGCACACCGGACATACATCCATCTCCAGTTCCTGATGTCCGCAGTCATCACAGTAAGCCAGGGACAAGTTGACGCCTTCATAAAAACCCATCTCCATCGCCCGGCGAATCAGTGTCTTGATCGCTTCCATATTATAATCGATAGGATACTTCACATACTGTATCTTACCGCCGTTAGCCAGTTCCCAGAAACGATATTCCAGATCCTGCTTTTGAATCGGTGTTATATCCTCCGTCACATGACAGTGAAAGCTGTTAGAAACATACTCCTTATCGGACACACCCTCGATAATACCATATTTTGCACGGAACTGTTTTACCTGCAGACCGCACAGATTCTCTGCCGGCGTACCGTAGATCGCATAGAGGTTTCTGTCCTCTTCCTTGTATTCCGTGATCTTATTATTAATATGCTCCAGTACCTCCAGCGCAAAAGCGCCGTCTTCTACAAGAGATTTACCGTTATATAATTCCTGCAGTTCATTGAACGCAGTAATGCCGAAGCTTGCGGTCGCCGTCTTAAGGATAGGCTTGATCTTATCATGCAGCTGCAAATGTCCGCCCAGGAAACCGCCTTCGCAATATGCCAGCGGATTGGTCGAAGCACGCATTTCACCCAGATACGCATACGTTCTGATGTGAAGCTGTCTGATCAGATTCAGATAATAATCCAGCACCTCGTAGAAATCTTTATTCTCCTGACGGGATTTCGCCAGAATCATAGGCAGATGCAGCGATACCACGCCGATATTAAATCTTCCCACAAATACCGGGCTGTCCTCCTCGTCCGCCGGATGCATGCCGCCTCTCTCATACCAGGGAGACAGAAACGCACGACACCCCATCGGAGAGATCACTTTGCCGTACTGCTTATACATACTCGCAATATATCCTTTACCTGTGAGACTCAGCCAGTCCGGATACATTGTCTTGGCAGAGCACTCCACACCCGCCTCAAACACATCTTCCAGCTCTTTGCCCGCCCCGTGCAGATTCTCGTCATACAGGAATACAATCTTGGGGAACAGCACCGGCTTCTTACATTCCTTCCTGCCCTGTCCCTTCCTGCGCACATTGAGCATTGTGATCGTTGCCAGTTTCGCAAATCTTCCGGTTCCGATTCCGGCCGTCACGGTAATAAAAGGATAATCTCCGCGGCTGCTTGCCACTGTATTAAACTTATACTCCCAGCCCTGAAATCCCTGTTCAAACTCTTTCTTGACATCTGCAAGCGCCTGCGCCTGCGCGGTCTCTTCATCCACACCCAGCTTTACATATTTCTCTACGTTACGCTTATAGGATTTCTCCGCATAAGGCTCTAAGATCTTATCCACTTCCGGCACCGTAAACCCGCCGTACTGCTGGCTTGCCGCGCTCAATACAATATCGCCGATCACGTCAAACGCCACGTCCAGCGTCTTCGGCTCATTATACCAGATGTTGCCCATCTCGAATCCGCCGCTTAAGACTTCCGCCACATTAAAGAGACAGCAGTTCATCGTATCTCTTCTGGCCGACATGTCATGCACATACAGATAGCCGTCACGACACGCCTGAATCTCTTCTGTGGTCATGAAAAACTTCTGATACAGTTCTTTATTAAACTGGTTAAAGATCAGGCTTCTCTTCGTGGATACAAGAGCACTGTCCGTATTAGCGTTCTCCTTATCCCCGATGTACATGATAGACTGACTCTTCTTATAAACATCATCCATCATCCGCACAAAATCCTGCTTATAATTGCGGTAATCCCGATAACTCTTGGCAACGATCGGTTTAACATCCTCCAATGCGCTCTCCACAATATTATGCATGATCTGAATCGGAATCTGCTCCTCACCCAGTTCATTCACCTTATCAATCACGGTCTGACATATATGTCTCTTCTCTTCATCCGTAAACTTCGTCAGTGCACGATATGCGCTTTTGCCTACCGCGTCAATAACCTTCTGAACATTAAAATTTTCCAGACTGCCGTCCTTTTTGATTACCTTTACGACTCTGTCCGGTTTGAATTCCAGACCGAAATTCTCGTCAGTTATCTGATCTGACCCAAACTTGCTGCTCATCTATTTCCCTCCGTGGTATTGCGTCCTGCAGACCTGTATCGAAATGATATCCTGCAGGAACAAGTCTACAAAATATAGTGATGGTTTACATAAAACTACTATATTTTGTGGTTTATGTTAAGTATAAGGTAATAAACATCCTATGTCAATGACTCTTATGATTAAAAACCACCAAAAAGGGATATGCCTTTTTGTGACATATCCCAAAGATAATTCCGTCAAATATTATGATTCCAAAACAGGATTACTTTCTGATCATTCCGGACCGTGCGATTGCCTCGACCGCCTCGCAGATCGTTTCGACAGGCATGGTCAGCGCAAATCTTACGTGTCCTCTCCCCAGCGAACCGAAGCTGCTTCCCGGTGTACACAGCACGCCCGTCCTCTCGACTAATTCCATCACAAACGAAACATCATCGGTATACCCCTCCGGAGTCTTTGCCCACGCAAACATCGTGCCCTCGCTGTCTTCCATGTGCCAGCCTATGTTTCGCAGCCCTCCGCAGAGCGCGTCACGACGCCGCTGATACTCCGCACACTGCTCCATCACCATGGCGTCCGATCCTGTGAGCGCCGCCACTGCGCCATACTGTACCGGAAGATAGGCCCCGTAATCAATCTGGGAACGGAGTCTTTTAAAATTCGCTACGATCTCTTTATTTCCCGTCAGGAAACTCATGCGCGCACCCGTATAGTTATATGACTTTGACAGGGAATAAAACTCTACGGCAATAAGCTTCGCATCCGGAACCCGCAGGATCGACTTCCCGACTCTGCCGTCATAAATGATGTCAGAATAAGCATTATCGTGAATAATGACGATGTTGTGCCGGATCGCCCATGGAATCAGTTTCTCATAGAACTCATCCGGCGCAGTCTTGCATACCGGATTTAAAGGGTAGGATACAATCATACATTTCGCCCGCGTCAGAAGATCCTCATCCATATGATCCAGATCAGGCAGGTAATGATTCTCCTCCGTCAGATCGTAAGTCACCACTTCCGCACCCGCAAGAGAGGGACCGATACCGAAGATCGGATAACCCGGATTGGGAACCAGCACTACGTCGCCGGCATTGCACAAAGACAGGCAGATATGTGCGATTCCTTCCTGAGAACCGTACACAGACATGATTTCATCCGCCTCCAGCGCCACACCGTAGCGCTTTGCATACCGCTTCTGTACTGCCGTAATCAGTTCCGGTATGTCAATCAGGGCATATTTATAGTTTTCCGGCTTTTTCGCCGCTTCGACCACCGCCTGAACCACATGCTCTGCCGGCGGAAAGTCCGGCGTGCCTACCGAAAGATTGTATATCTTCTTCCCCTGCTTCTCCGCCTCCGCCTTCTTATCATTTAATACCTGAAATATTCCCGCCTCATAATCCTTCATGCGGTCTGCAAATTGTATGTTCATGTTATTTCCCGCCTCCGCTTCCCGTCTCATTGCCTGTATATTGTTCTGTCGCTTCCTGCAAAAACTTAGTGTATTCCGCTACCACTTCTGCCGGCGCGGTAATCTTCGCACCCGTGCCGAGCCCGGTCATCCAGCCGTAGAACTGTCCGCTGAGCGCCACCTGTACCCTGACGGAAAAATGATCCTCGTCCCGTATACGGACAGAGACATCCTTGCCGAACCGGTCTATGACAACACCGACCAGCCGGTTCTCGAATGTCAATGTAACCATCTCTTCCCGACCGCCGAACATACCGAAAGTCTTATTGGCATACGCGGCGATGTCAAACCGCTCAAACAGCTCCGCACCTTCCCGCAAAACGCCCGTCTGTACTTTAATCTGTCCCAGCTTATCTACGCGGAAGTGTTTGATCGTATCGCTCTCGCTGTCATGTGCGATCAGATAATAATTCTCGTCCTTGCAGGTCAGCGCCCACGGACTCACCCGATAGTTCTTACCATCCTTACGGGGAACAAGTTCTTTCTCCAGATTCCACTCCAGATACTGAAAAGTGATCTGTTCATTATTCTGGATCGCCCGATGGATATCATCAACAATATAATAGATACTTTCATTGGCGGCCTTGATACGATTAGCCACATACACCTGTCTCTGCAGTTGTCCGGCTTCTGCCCTGGACGCAAGCTTTTCAATCTTGGAGATCAATTCCCTTGACTTCTTCTGTGTCAGGAATCTTGATGCCTGCACGGTCTCTACCAAAAGCTTTAACTCCGCCAGTTCAAAGTCTCTTCCTGCCAGATAATATCCGCCTCCCGTCTTCGCCTTGACTAATATAATATCATATCCGAAGTCGGTAAGCTGTGCAATATCATCATAAATGCTCTTACGCTCCGCCTTGATATCGTAAGCTGCAAGGGCATCGATCAATGCCTGCGCGCTCAGGCAATGCTCTTCGTCAGTCTGTTCTGTCAGTATCTTCACCAGATATAATAATTTCAATTTCTGATTCGGTGATTTGGGCATCACGCACGCTCCTGTCCGAGTATCGCCGACAGTTCATCCAGCCGTTGTATCTCATAGTCTGTATGTACGTCCACGTCCTTATCCCTGTTTTCAGGATTAAACCAACAGGAGGCAATTCCGGCATTACCTGCTCCTCGCATATCGCTGGTCAGGGAATCTCCTACCAAAATGCATTCCTCCCGCCGCACGTCCGGCAAGAGCGCAAAGCAAGCGTCAAAGTATTCCTTCCTCGGCTTGGGATATCCCATCAATTCAGACACAAAAACGCCGTCCATGATCTGATCCAATCCGGACAGCTTCATCTTGTTCTCCTGCGTCGCATTGATGCCGTTGGTGACCACATACTGTCTGTACCCCTCTGCACGAAGACTTGTAACCAGCTCCTTCGCACCGTCCATATAAAAGAAAACGCTTCCCAGTTCTTTCTCGTAAACCGCCGCCATCTCTTCCGGCAGGATATGTTTAATCCCTAGCACTTCGAACAGTGTACGAAATCTGCCGGACCTTAACTCTTCCTTCGTAATCTCTCCCAGTTCCAGCTGGTTCCAGTAGCTTCTGTTAATGACATCATACCGCGCTACGATCTCATCATTGATCTCCAGCTCGTACCGTCCGAATACAGCCCGTATGGCATAGTCCATCGAGAGATCAAAATTCAGGAGCGTCTGATCCAGATCCCAAAATATTGTCGTATATTTTTTCATCCTGACTCCTTATATCAGCATAGAAACAGTAAAAAGGTGTTCTGTCATGAACACCCTTCCTCACTCCGCCTGTTACATCCCTATACCGCCGTATTACCGCCGGCTGCTTCGGTCTGCTCCGCAGCTGCCGCATTCTTGGCATCTTTGCTTTTTCTCCACTTCACGCCGATGATACACGCAACGATCACAAGCGCGATAATCAATACAAAAATCAGCAGGTAAGATAAAAATGCATTTACAAATAAAATCAAATTTGTCATCTGTCCTCATCCTTTCGCATAATCAGCTAAACCTATGATACCACCAATCAGAAGTTGTCGTCAAGTAAGTCTGTGCCATCCGCTGCTGTCGTAGCCAGTTTATCGCATCGCTCATTCTCCGGGTGTCCGTCATGTCCCTTTACCCACCGGAACGTCACCCGATGCGGTTCTTTCGCCCGCAGAAGACGCTGCCACAAATCTACATTCTTGACCGGCTTGTTTCCTGCCGTCTTCCAGTTCTTCTTAAGCCAGCCGTCAACCCAATGCTGGTTAAACGCATCCGTCACATATTTGGAATCCGAAACCAGAAGCACCTCACAGGGTTTCGTCAGAGCCTCCAGTCCTGCGATCACCGCCATCAGTTCCATGCGGTTATTCGTCGTTTTCTTATAACCGGCGGAATACTCCCGCTCGTGCAGTGTTCCTTTGCCGTCAATATATTGCAGAACCGTGCCGTAGCCGCCGGGGCCTTCCGGATTTCCCCGCGCAGCGCCGTCCGTGTAAATCGTTACTTTCATATTAAAACCATTCCTTTCCACAGCCTGTCAACCCGGCTTCACCGTCATATGATCCAGCTGCCGTCCTCAAGAAATCTCTCCGCCATAGCTTCTGCTTCCGCTATGATCCGCTCATCATAGTTCAGCATCTTAAGCAGTGCAATGGCGTTTCTGGTGGTTGCCGGTCCCTGCAGCAGTTTATACGGAAAGAAGATATCATCTTCCTCGATGCGTTCCTCAAAATGGTAGTTATCATATGTCTGCGCAAGCAGTTTCGTCAGTTCCACGTCATGTGTTGCCGCAAAACAGAACGCATAGTCCGCCGCCAGCATCCTCATAATCTGCGTGGAAGCGGCAATCCTCTCCACCGTATTGGTTCCACGCAGCACTTCGTCCACAAAACACAGCACATGGCGATGTTCCTGTTCCGCCAGTTTCACCTGATCCAGAATGCGCTTAATGGACTTGATTTCTACCATATAATAGCTCTGTCCGCTGAGCAGATCATCCCTAAGTGCCATGGAAGAATAGATGCGAAGCACCGGTGCCTCATAGCGCCCGGCAAGGCAGGTGTGGATCGTCTGCGCCAGAACCGCATTCACCGCCACCGCCCGCAGGAAAGTGGATTTACCGGATGCATTCGATCCGGTCAAAAGCACCCCTCTCTGCACCGAGATCGAATTTTTCACCGGATCAGAAAGCAGTGGATGATAAATCTGCTCCAGTGTCATCCGCCTGTCGGCATCCTGCTCATAATGTATGACCGGTATACAGTAACCGCCCTGCAGACTGTTTCTGTAGGAACCGATCACGACCGCTGTCTCCATCTGCCCCATAATCGTTATCATCTCATCAATTTCATCCAGATGTCCCCGCACAGCGCGAAGCGCGTTGTTAAACTGTATCAAGTCCAGATAGAAAATCATGCGCAGATAATCCAGCACAACACCCAGCGGATTCCCATTCCCCTTATCTGTAAAAACGATCAGATAAGCATTCCGGATAAACCCTTTCATCTGCCTGTGACATTCCCGCAAGCGTTCCTGCTCGTGCTCCATGCCGGCAATCTTCGCCCGCCCCAGCTGATCCGCACTGTCCAGAAGTCTGCTGATATACCGGAAACTTGTAATATAAGGTTCGATCTGCTTGTATTCCCTGAAATATCCGACAAAATTATGGCAAAGCACTGCCATAAGCGCCACAATACCGACCGGAAGCGATATGAACATGGCTGCCACACTGACAACGAGCAGCAGATTCCCCCATACATATCTGATGTTCCTGCGCTCCCCCAGCGTATCCAGATTGTCCAGATATTCGTAGAGCGAATATTTTCCCATCCTGCCTAAGCCGAGAAGGATTCGCTGCACCCTGTGCCGTTCCTGTTCATGTTCCATGAAGAAACCGATCTGTGCCTCTTCATGCCGCATCTGCGCCTCGTCGTAGACCGGCGTACGCAGTCTGTAATAAAGATATTCATCTCCCGCCGCACTACAGGATGCGTTAATTTTACGATAGATATGATCCATATTCAGATCATTCCATGTAATATCGTCAATTCCCTGCGCAGAAAGATGTTTGAGATAATACATTTTAATATGTTCCATCTCTCCCTCTTTATAATCTCTCTCGGGAGCGGTTCCGTAACTCTGGTAGATTTTCTCCAGATAATTCTTCTGATATTTTCTGCTGCTTATATATTCGCTTCCCATAATGAATGCAATAAGCAGCACAATCGCACCTGCAAGTACTATATACTCCATAATGTCTTCATTCTTTCTATTGCCAGATTATATTTATCGCACTAACCTCCATGTCACAGCTTTGCTGTGACTCAAAATCCAAAGACAAGCAAGCTTGTCTGGGAGAATGCCGTATCTCAGGCATTCTCCTGTGTGAGACTTAGAACTTCTCCGCGAAACGGCTTCTGCTGTGAGCTGTTAGAAGTTCTTCTCACACTATTATCTGAGGCTGTCAATGATTTCGTTTGCTTTCCTGTAGATTGTATCTACATCATAAGTGTCGGCAAACCTGCAGTTCTCATACAGGATTTTACCCTGAATCATCGTCATCTTCACGTTCTGTTTGCTGCCGCTGTAGACGAGGTTCTTAGGAATATTGTTGATCGGCTGCATATTGGGCTGGTGCAGATCGATCATGATGATATCCGCCAGTTTTCCCTCCGCCAGAATATCCGTATCCGGCAGGTGCATCGCCACAGAGCCGTTGACCGTCGCCATCTTCAAAACTTCCCATGCATCGACCGCCGCCGCATCCTGCTCCCGCAGCTTGGCAAGCCCCGTCACCAAGAACATCTCGCGGAACATATCCAGACAGTTATTGCTGGCCGGTCCGTCCGTACCGATCGCCACATTAATACCCTTCGCCAGATAGTCGGAAATCGGTGCAATCCCGCTGGCAAGCTTCGTGTTGGAACCCGGATTGGTCACGACACTTAAATTCCGTCTGCGGAAAATCTCCATATCTTCCTCATTCATCCAAACGCAGTGATAACCGCCGCCGCCATAATCAAAGATTCCCAAAGAATCAAATAATTTTGCAGGCGACATGCCGTGACGCTCGATGCAGCCATCCACTTCAGCCTTCGTCTCCGCCAGATGGGTATAAACCGGCGCCTGATATTTGTGTGCCAGCGCCGACACGCTCTCCAGCAGTGCCCGTGAACACGTATATTCCGCATGGAATCCGATAAAATAGCTGAGCAGCGGATCGTCATGATTAAATCTCTGATAATATTCTTCCGTTTTCTTAAGCGACTCCTCGAAGTGATCCTGCCCGCTCATGCCGCTCACCTGTACGCAGCGCATACCCATATCCACACAGGCCCGCGCAGTTGTCTCCGGCGTCAGATACATATCGAAGATCGCCGTCACGCCGCTGGTCAGATATTCCAGAATCGCCAGCTTTGTCAGATGATAGATCATCTCCCCGTCCATCTTCGCCTCAATCGGAAAGACCTGCTTCGTCAGCCACTCGTGGAGCGGCAGATCATCCGCATAGGAACGGAGCAGCGTCATCCCGGAATGCGTATGTGCATTCTTAAAGCCCGGCATCAGAAGATTGCCCTCGCAGTCGATCTCCCGATCCCATATGATACTCCCCAGATTTAGTTTCTGATAAACCGCATCCACGTCACGCCCGTCGCCCACATAGAGGATACGGTCGTTCTGTACCCAGAGTTCCCCGGTAAGAATATCCGTGCTTTGCATGGTTAATATGCGTGCGTTATAGAATCTGTAATTCATGTTTATTACGCCTTTCTTTATGTTTCTCTACCTTTCTTTTCTCATTCCACTGACAAAGTCTATTTCTTCTGTCTATGATCTTCCTACCTTATATGCCGGCATCATATATCCTGTTCAGAATGTGCCCTGAATCGCTGTTTACTTCAAATTCTCCGGCCCGAATCCTTCTGGCAATAATGCTTGCAGCGTCATAATTTTATAATCCTCTTGCGACTTCGCCACGACAATCTGAAATTCTTCCGGATCGCAGAATTCCATCATCACCTGTCGGCATACGCCGCAGGGATATGCATACTGTGTCAGTTCGTCTCCTTCCGGGCTCCCTACGATTGCGATCGCGCGAAATTCTCTGATTCCCTCGCTGACCGCCTTAAAGAAAGCCGTCCGCTCAGCACAGTTCGTCGGTCCATATGCCGCGTTCTCAATATTGCAGCCCGTAACGATCTGCCCGTCTCCGGTCAAAAGCGCAGCGCCGACCTGATAGTGAGAATATGGTGAGTACGATTTCTTTTTTGCCGCAATCGCCGCTGTGATCAGATCCTGTATCTGCGGTTGCATCAGCGGCACTTCCAGGACGGCTGCTCCTGAAATGATCTGATTTTCATGTCCCATATCAATCCTTGCCTTTCTCAGCTTTGCACTTGATTTCCTATCCTTCTCAGCAATTTCGTCAGCAGCTTCTCTATGACAATCATTGCGGCTCCGAGTTTACCCTTGCAGATAGATTTCTTGTAAGTAACATCCTCAGATAAACGCCTTGAACTTCGTGACAGACTCCGTCAGCAGCTTCTCGAATTTAGGCGCCACCGCATTGGCTGCCTCCTGTACTTCTTCGTGCGTCAGCGGCGCGCTGTTCATGCCTGCCGCCAGATTGCTGACACAGGAGACACCGCAGATCTTCATACCCATATGGTTCGCCGCGATCGCCTCCACCACTGTACTCATACCTACCGCACTCACACCCAGCTTATGTAACAGCTGAATTTCTGCGGGCGATTCGAAGGAAGGACCGGTAAGCTGCGCATAAACGCCCTCGAACAATTCAATGTCATTGTCCTTCGCCGTTCCTCTGATGATGTCCTGCAGATCCTCATCGTATACATGGGACATATCGGGAAATCTGGTACCCAGCTCGTCGATGTTCGGACCGATCAGCGGATTCGGCGCATAGATCGACACATGATCCTGAATCAGCATCAGACTACCCGCGTGGAATGCAGGATTGATTCCACCGGAAGCATTCGTCAGGAACAGAATCTTCGCACCCATCATTTTCATCAGACGGGTAGGAAGTACTACATCGGTGATCGGATATCCTTCATAATAATGCACGCGTCCCTGCATCAGAACGACTGGCACTTCGTTAATATATCCAAAAATAAATTTACCGGCGTGTCCCGGAACAGTAGAGACAGGGAAGCCCTCGATCTCACTGTAGGGAAGCTCCGCCTTCACGTCCACGGTCTTTGCGAAATTACCCAGCCCGGAACCGAGCACCACCGCCACTTTTGGCTCAAAATCAATTTTGGACTTGTAGCATTCATAACATTTTAAAAGTTTCTCATATACAGGGTTCATGTGCGATACCGCCTTTCTTATTTTATTTTCATTCACGCTTAGTCAACGGACTCTTTTCGACCGGATGAAGGTCACATTGCAATGATTTCTCATATCTGGTCATCGAAATCACCTCACGAGCTTATCATAACATTGCCATGTCAGAAACTCAAGGCATTTCCACACCTGCTGCACAACTCACGGAATCGTGCCTGGCTGAACTGTTACCAATAAACACCCTTTGTATCGATTACAGGCAAAGCAGGGCACATAGAAACAATTCTACGCACCCTGCCCGCAACGCAAACTTTTCTCCATATCCATGAAAAAAGGAACCTGCAGCACATCTCAGATAATAATACAAACCATTCCGCCGTTACTGTCATTGACGATCTTCTGCATGGTCTCCTGCAGTTTCGCCTGGCTCTCCTCGTTGATCATGGAGATCTTGCCTGTAATGCCGTCATTCACAAGCTGTTCCACGGTCTTGCCGAAGATGTTGGTCTCCCAGATTCCCTCCTCGCTCGTTCCCGTATCGGAAATAAACTGGATCAGGTCCCTTGCCTGTTCTTCCGTACCTACAATGGGCGCGATCTCCGTCTCAATGCTTGCCTTAATCATATGAATGCTGGGGCTTTCCGCCTTGATCTTCACACCGAACTTGTTGCCCTGTCTGATCAGTTCAGGCTTCTCTAACATGATCTCCTCACGGTCCGGCATCACCACACCGTAGCCTTTGTACCGCACGGCATCCAGCGCATGGAGCACCTTCACATACTCGCGCTTCATCTTCGCCATCTCCTTCAAGGTGGCAAGCATCTGATACTCACTGCCGATATTTTCACCCACAAGTTCACTGATCATCTCATAGTAATAAGCGTCGTCCACATCCAGAATCACCCGCACGCTGCCGTCGGACATATTGATGCCGTCCAGCTTGCACTTCTTAATATACTCACTCTCGGGCATGAAATTGTTTGTGGTGATATCACGGATATTGCTTAAATCTGCCATCAACTGCTTGATCTGTGCCACAATATCCTGTTTCATCTTATGATCGTAAGGAAGCATTTCCACCCATTTCGGCATATAAAATTCGATCATGGTAAGCGGGAACTCGTAAAGAATATTTTCCATAATATGGTTGATATCCTCCCGTTTGAGCTGCTCACAGTTTACCGGCATTACGGTCACCTGATATTTCTCACTGATCTCATCCGCCAGTGCCCGCGTCTCTTCTGCATAAGGCTTTGCGGAATTGAGCAGCACGATAAAGGGCTTGCCCAGAGACTGCAGTTCATTGATGGTACGTTCCTCCGCCTCCAGAAAATGATTCCGGCCCAGTTCTCCGAAGGACCCGTCACAGGTCACTACAATCCCGATGGTAGAATGGTCTTTGATGACTTTTCTCGTACCGATCTCCGCCGCCTTCGTGAAAGGAATCTCATCCACTGACCAGGGCGTCTTCACCATGCGCTCCATATCCTCTTCCATATGCCCTGACGCGCCTTCCACCATATAGCCTACACAGTCGATCAGCCGCACATCCACATCAATATCCGTTCCGAGCCTGATATGCGCCGCCTCTTTCGGTATAAACTTCGGCTCTGTAGTAGTGATCGTCTTCCCGCCGGCACTCTGGGGCATCTCATCCTGCGCCCGCTCTTTCTCATTTTCATCTTCCATAAAGGGAAGCACGAGCAGATTCATAAAGCGTTTGATAAATGTGGACTTGCCCGTCCTGACCGGGCCCACCACGCCCAGATAAATCTCCCCTCCTGTGCGGAGCTGTATATCTTTATACAGGTCATATGTACTGTTCTGCAAAAAATCCATATAAAAAACCTCCTGCTTATACTGGTAAATGTATATGCAGGAGGAACCCTGTCTATTCTATTCAGTCTGCAATTTTATGGAAAATGATACAGTTAGGCTGGTTTACCTTGATCTCCTTACCGTTCATGACAAGCAGCCCGTTCTTTAAGTCCACATTGAAGAAGGTCATGGTATCGGACTCATGGTTCAGCGAAACAAGGTGCTTATTATCCGGAAACAGAATCGCATCTTTCGGATAATCACCGCTGATCGGCAGACACAGGATCTTCTCCAGCATGCCGGTCTTCTGGTCAATCTTATAGATGATTGTACTGTTGTCGCCTGCATTAGAACTTACCATATATTTAAAGTCTTCCGAAATATTCAGCGCACTTGCCGCAGAACCGCCCGCATGATAGTCATTCAGTGTGGATATGGTCTGAATCTTTTCAAATTCAGGGTTGCCGTTTACTTCCTCATAAGTATAGACATCAATATAGTTTTTTAACTCATGTACAATATAAAGAAATCTGCCGTCTCTGGAAAATTTCAAATGCCGGGGCGCTGATTCCTGTTCGCTCCTGATCATGTCGATGGGCTTCAGTCTGCCGTTCACATGATCCACCCGGTACACGTTCACATGGTCCAGCCCAAGATCCGCCGCGCACAGATAATGATTGTCTCTCGTCATCTTGACACAGTTGACATGCGGTCTGAAATTCCGCTCTGCAATACTGCCAAGCCCTTTATGGTAAATCTCATCCGTGATCTCTCCGATCCCGCCGTCTTCCCGCAGGCGCAGCACTGTGATCTTACCGTCATGATAACCGCCCACAAAGAGAAACTTGTCTTCATAATCCGTGGACAGATAACAGCCGCGCATACCGTTGATGCTGCCTTCGTTGATCACTTCCAGATCACCGCCCGGCAGTATTTTATAAGCCTCCACGCCGAAGTCTGTGATCGAATACAGGAACTTGCTGTTATGGGAAATCGTAATATAGGAGGAATTGGTGATCTCCACCTGGTTCTTCTCAGTCATTCTGCCTTTCTTTATATCCACGTCATAAATCTTGATGCCGTAATTATCTTCCTTCCCCACTGTATAAGTAGAAACATATGCCACGTATTTACCCTGACTCATACCCGTACCATGCCTTTCTGTATAATACTAAATACTAGCATGATTTTACCATAAATCATAAGCATTGTTAATCTTTTTCATAAAAATTGCTTTTATTTTTCAAAATTCCATTGACACAAAACTTCTATCTTGTATAATGGGATTCAGCGTCTGTTTAGTTTTAGTAAACTTTCAGTTTATTATCACTGAGGTGCGGTGATGGCATATACATTGCCCGTAACAGATCAGGACGCCTGCGGCAATAACATTACAAATAACCGGAAGGGATAACGGCAGACTTATGGACAGCAATGCAACCCGAGTGGAAATCGGCAATAAAATCAAGGAACTGCGCAATCAAAAGGGACTGACACAGGAAGAACTGGCGGATCGCTGCGAGTTATCCAAGGGCTTTATCAGCCAGTTGGAGAATGACCTGACTTCCCCGTCCATTGCAACCCTGGTGGATATCCTGCAGTGTCTGGGAACCAGCTTAAAAGATTTCTTCGATGACGGTGAGGATGAACAGATCGTTTTTACGAAAGATGATTTTTTTGAAAAAATAGACGCCGAACTGAGCAACAAAATTGAGTGGATCATCCCCAACGCACAGAAAAATATGATGGAACCGATCCGTGTCACCTTAGAGCCCTACGGCTCCACTTATCCGGACCAGCCCCATGACGGCGAAGAATTCGGCTATGTGCTCTCCGGCTCTGTCACCATTGTGATCGGGAAACGCAGCATAAAGGCAAAAAAGGGAGACGCCTTTTACTACACCCCTCACGCGGAGCATTATATCAGAGCAAACGGCAAAACAGGCGCTGTTTTCCTGTGGATCAGCACCCCGCCCAATTTTTAGTCAGCATATTATATCGATCCGCTGTAAAATACAATTATTCGTTATACTTTTGGAGGAACATACCCATGTCAAAAGAATTGATCCATTTGAGCGATATATCCAAATCCTTTGACGGACAGATGGTACTGGATGAACTGAACCTGAAAATACATGAAAACGAGTTCGTGACACTGCTGGGTCCCAGCGGCTGCGGAAAGACTACTACCCTGCGCATTCTGGGCGGCTTCGCACAGCCGGACACCGGTAAAGTCATCTTCGACGGACAGGATATCACAAAGGTACCACCCAATAAAAGAGCCCTGAACACGGTTTTTCAGAAATATGCACTGTTTACGCATATGACCATCGCGGAAAACATCGCTTTCGGACTCAAGATCAGGAAAAAATCAAAAAACTACATAGACGACAAGATCCGCTATGCGCTGAAGCTTGTTAATCTGGAAGGCTATGAAAACCGTATGCCGGACTCTTTAAGCGGCGGCCAGCAGCAGCGGATCGCCATCGCCCGTGCCATCGTCAACGAGCCCAAGGTACTTCTTCTGGACGAACCGCTGGGCGCTCTGGATCTGAAACTACGCCAGGAGATGCAGTACGAACTGATCCGTATGAAGAATGAGCTGGGGATCACTTTTGTGTACGTGACCCACGATCAGGAAGAGGCACTTACTATGTCCGACACGATTGTAGTCATGAATCAGGGATACATCCAGCAGATCGGCTCCCCGGAATCCATCTATAACGAGCCGGAAAATGCTTTTGTGGCAGATTTCATCGGTGACAGCAATATTATCCCTGCGGTCATGATCGAAGATAAGCTGGTGCGCATTCTGGACACCCGTTTTGCCTGCGTGGATACCGGATTCGGACATAACAAACCGGTGGATGTAGTCATCCGCCCGGAGGATGTGGAACTCACCGTCCCCTCGGACGGCGCTTTACAGGGTGTTGTGACCCATCTGATCTTTAAGGGCGTCCACTATGAGATGGAGGTCATTGCCGGCGGTTTCGAGTGGCTGGTGCACTCCACCGTTATGCAGCCTGTGGGCAAAGAAGTGGGTATTAAGGTTGACCCCTTCAACATCCAGATTATGAACAAACCGGAATCTGAAGACGAGGAGGCGGTAGCAATTGACATCTAAGAATAAATGGCTGTCTGCGCCCTATACACTCTGGTCCGTTGTATTTATCATCATACCTCTGTGTATGATCTTCTACTACGGACTGACCGATAAGACGGGTGCGTTCACGCTGGAAAATATCACGGCCATGGCTACGGCTGAACATGCCAAGGCATTGCGCCTTTCCATCCTGCTCTCATTAGCGAGCACGCTGTTCTGTTTCCTGCTTGCCTATCCTCTTGCGATGATCCTGGCAAATATGAAGGTAAACCAGCACAGCTTCATCATACTGATCTTCATCCTGCCCATGTGGATGAACTTTCTGCTCCGCACGCTGGCGTGGCAGACATTACTGGAAAAAAGCGGCGTGATCAATAATATCCTGACTTTTTTCCATCTTCCGAATATTAACATTATCAATACCCCCGCGGCCATCGTGCTGGGCATGGTCTATAATTTCCTGCCCTTTATGGTGCTGCCGCTGTATAATTCGTTATCTAAGATCGATGAAAATGTGATCAATGCGGCTCACGACCTTGGGGCTAACGGCATACATACTTTTATCCGGATCATCCTGCCCTTATCCGTGCCGGGTATCATCAGCGGCATTACGATGGTCTTTGTTCCGGCGCTGACGACTTTCGTGATCAGCACGCTGCTGGGCGGCAGTAAGATCCTGCTGATCGGCAACGTCATTGAACAGGAATTTACCCAGGCCGCCAACTGGCATCTGGGAAGCGGACTTTCCATCGTGTTGATGATTTTTATTATACTCAACATGATCATATCCGCCGCTTTTGACAAAGACGGGGAGGGTTCCATGCTATGAAAACGGCTGCAAAAAAAATCTATATCGCCCTGATCATCCTCTTTTTGTATGCGCCCATCGGGACGCTCATGGTGCTGTCCTTTAACGCCAGCAAGACAAGAAGCAAATGGGGCGGCTTTACTTTCAAGTGGTACGCCGCACTCTTCCGCAACGATGATATTCTGAAGGCTTTGTTTAACACACTCCTCATTGCCTTCCTCTCGGCTCTGATTGCAACGGTGATCGGAACCATTGCATGCATTGCCATGGCAGGCATGAATCGCCGGACAAAAGCGGTCATGATGGGAATCACCAACATTCCCATGCTGAATGCGGAGATCGTGACCGGTATCTCTCTCATGCTGCTTTTTATCAGTCTGGGATTCCGGTTCGGGCTGGGGACGATCCTGCTCTCACATATAACCTTTAATATCCCTTATGTGATCCTGAGCGTGATGCCCCGCATGAAACAGCTTAACCCCAGCACCTATGAAGCGGCGCTTGATCTGGGTGCCTCCCATCTGACGGCTTTTTTCAAGGTGGTGTTTCCCGATCTTCTGCCCGGTATCCTGTCAGGTTTCCTGATGGCATTCACCATGTCGCTGGATGACTTTATCATCACGCACTTTACCAAAGGCGCCGGCGTGGATACCCTTTCCACGAAAATCTATACCGAAGTGAAAAAGGGAATCAAGCCGGAAATGTATGCGTTGTCAACGATTATCTTTGTAACGGTGCTGGTGCTGTTACTGCTGGTGAATCTTTCACCGGAGAAGAAGGAAAAGAATTCGAATGAAAAATAGCGAAGCTTTTAACAGATTATTACAAATAATATGGAGGAAAACATGAAACGATCAACAAAAGTCAGCAAAAGAAAAATAGTTTATACGGCAGGCGCTCTTGCGCTCTTTTCTGCAACGGTCCTGACAGGCTGCGGCTCTTCGGGCGGCGGACAAAACGGACAGGTCATCGTCTACAACTGGGGGGAATATATCGATCCCGACACAGTCAAAATGTTCGAGGAAGAGACGGGCATCGAAGTCGTCTACGACGAATTTGAGACCAATGAGATCATGTATCCCAAGGTAGAATCAGGCGCCGCTTCCTATGATGTGGTATGCCCTTCCGACTACATGATCAGCAAGATGATCGAGAATGACCTGCTTGCCGAAATCAACTTCGACAACATTCCCAATGCCAGGGCCAATATCGGCGCACAGTATTTCGAACAGTCCAAAGGCTTCGATCCGGAAAATAAATATTCCATCCCCTACTGCTGGGGAACCGTGGGCATTCTCTACAATAAGACCATGGTAGAGGAACCGATCACAAGCTGGGCCCAGCTCTGGGACGAAAAATATGCTGACAATATTCTGATGCAGGATTCCGTGCGGGATGCTTTTATGGTAGCTCAAAAGTTAAACGGCTATTCCATGAATACCGTGGACCCCGCCGAACTGGAAACTGCCAAAAATGCTCTTATCGAGCAAAAGCCTCTTGTACAGGCCTATGTCATTGATCAGGTGCGGGATAAAATGATCGGAGGCGAAGCGGCCATCGGCGTGATCTACTCCGGCGAAGCAATCTATACCCAGCGTGAAAATCCGGATCTGGAATATGTGATCCCTGAGGAAGGCACCAATGTATGGATCGACTCCTGGGTAATCTTAAAGGATGCCCCCAACAAGGAAAATGCAGAGAAATTCATAGATTTCATGTGCCGTGGTGACATTGCCGTAAAGAATTTCGACTATATCACCTACTCCACGCCCAACGACGCCGCAAGGGAACTAATTGAAGATGAAGCCATCCGCAATTCCGAAATTGCTTTTCCCGACTTATCCAAATACAATAATCTGGAAACCTACTCCTATCTGGGTGAGGACGGAGACGCGCTGTATAATGAACTGTGGAAGGAAATCAAGGCATACTAGAATCTATCGTCATAAAATTTCCCATATGCGGGGGCTTATACATACATAATTGTCAGGGGGGAATTATTTTGATTATCGATCACTTACAAAGAACATACGAAGAGCTGAGCAGTTCACAATATCCCGTTTTTATCTGGGGTGCCGGTTCCATGAGCATGGAAGTCAGTTCCCGATTGGAAGAACACGGAATTACCGTCTGCGGCAAATTTATTACGACCGCCGCAGACCGCTCACATATTGTCTCGTCCGCAGACCGTATCTTTACTTTAGATGAGATAAAAGAAACTTATGAAAAAATCAATGTTGTAGCAGGTCATGGTCATTATGAGAAAATCGACGAACTTAAGTCCTGCGCCTGTATTCATAACGTATATGTGATTCCCACGCCCTACCTGCAGTATAAGAGTCCCGATCTGGAATATATATACCGCAATCAGGATAAGCTGGCATACATTTTCTCACAGCTTGTCGATGAGAAATCGCAGACGGCACTGGAAAGATATCTTGCGGTCAATCTGACTAACGATATCCGCTATCTGCTGGAGGCAGACATATGCGTAGACGGCATGTATGGATTCGAAGCACTTGCAATTTCCGATTCGGAGAATTTCGTCGATGTCGGTGCCTGGGAAGGAGACAGCATACACTCCTTTCTCCGCTCTGCCGGTCACAAATACGATAAAATACATGCGTTTGAACCTGATCCGACGATCTTCCAGACGTTAAAGCACAACTATGGAGACAAAGAAAATGTCGTTCTATATCAATTGGGATTAGGCGAGCAGAACGCGAAACTGACCATCAGCCACGGCAATACCCAGTCGGCATGTCTGACGGCTTCCTCTGCGGAACCTGAAGCGGATGCAATTATCATCACGACACTGGATGAAGCGCTTGCGGACGAACCGGTCAGCCTGATCAAGATCAGCATTCCTTTTATGTTTACAGATGTGATAAAAGGCGGTGCCGCACTGATCTGCAAGAACCGTCCGCGCATGATCATAAACGTGGGCGCCGACGATCGTTTCTCCCTCTATGAAACCGTAAAATGGATCTCCGAACTGGATGTCCCATACAAGCTGGCGCTCCGGTTTGATTTTCCCATGCCCACGCGCCTGTTTTTATACGCATATCCTGCAGAACAGTCAGATGAAAATTAAGTTTCACTCCCGCCATGCCTCATCACCGGTCAGGTATGACGGGATTTTTTATCCGATGATATATTCCTCATATTTCCGCGCAATATAATGTTCCTGTATGCATGCAGGTGTCTCAATTGCGCCGCCTGCAAAACAGCGCAGATGACTGGTCACAAAATCATAACCTGCCAGAACAGAAAACTCCACACCACCTGAAAACCTCGGATTACATTCCAGAAAATACCTCGTCTGATCCTCTGTCTCAATAAATTCAAAATTGACACATCCATGAATATCCAGCGCTCCCGCAATATCCATACAGGTCTGTTCCAGCGTCATATCCCGGAATACCTGTACACTCAGTCCCGCACCGTTTAATGTGCGAAGCAGTTCCCGTCTGGCTGCCGCCACACACTGATTCGTATTTCGGTTCCTGACGACGTCAACTGTTATGATATACCCCTCGATATATGGCTGAAACAAATATCGACCGCCGCGCACCCTGCTGTAAAAACTCTGCAGTTCCTCTGCTTCCTGTTCCTGATATATCCGCACGCCCTGACTGCTTCTGCCGTCAACCGGTTTTGCAACGACCGGAAACACCACACTACGGTTTTCCATCTCTTCATCGCTGTAAATCGGAACGGTATGACACACTGCCTTCTGACGCAGACAGTCTGCGGTCTTTCCTTTATCCCTACAGATACATATAGTCTCATAACCTGCCATACACAGTATTGCAATATTTTCAAATTCACTCCTGTGTGCATTCAGGGCATCAATTTCCACGTCCGTGAGCGGTATGACATAATCAATCTTCTGTTCCAGACAGATCTCGATCAGCCGGTTCACATAGCGCGCTTCCTCATCCACACGCGGAACATTATAAAACATCTCCACATTGCGGGCATCCACAACCCATTCCTTTGGAAAAATATCCGTACCAACCACATAGTGTCCGTTTCTATGTAATGTCTTAATCACAATATCGGCCGACATGGAACCGATCGCCGTCACCAAAATCCTTTTCACCTGTATATATCTCCGTTTCTCCCTGTCCAGAGGACCTAAACTATTAACACCTTGACACCGTTCTGCAAACGTCGCTGCCGTTTGACCAGATCCTCTTTTATGATCTCCGCAATATGCAGCATCACATCATATTCCAGTTCCGGATAGAGCGGCAGTACAAGAACCCGGTCCGCAATCTGCCTGGCGTTCTGCAATTCTGTAAGCAGATATTTTCCCCGAAAACATTCTGCCTCCGCCGTCAGCGGATAAAAATACTTCCTTGCATAAATGTCTTCTTTCCTCAGATGGTCATAAATGCGATCCCTGCTCTCCCTGTCCGCAAACAGTACCGGATAATATCCATAATTATATTGGATATCCTGCCTGTCATACGCCGGCAGCTTTAATCCTTCCGTATCACCTAACAGCTCGTTATAACGTTGTACTCTTTCCCTACGCAACGCAATATTCTGATCAAGCTGCCGCAGATTGCACAGCCCCATAATCGCCGAAAATTCATTCATTTTAGCGTTCGCTCCCACATCTGTGATCAGCTCCTCCCCCTGTATGCCGAAATTTTTCAGATTATAAAGCTTCTCATACAAGCCTTCTTCCGAAAAAGCGGCCGCGCCGCCCTCCATCGTATGATATACCTTCGTTGCATGGAAGCTGAAAACCGATACGTCTCCGAAACTGCCAACGCCACGCTCTTTATAGGTTTCTCCGAATGCGTGGCAGGCATCATAGATTACTTTCAAACCATGACGATCCGCAATCTCCCGGATTCGCTCGACATTACAGATATTGCCGTATACATGCACCGGCAATATGGCCGCCGTCCGGTCCGTGATCAGTCCTTCCAGCTTCTCCTCATCCATCGTATAATCGTCCGGCTTGATATCACAGAATACAGGCTTTAACCGGTTTCTCACAATCGCATGTGTGGTAGAAATAAAAGTAAAAGGCGTCGTGATTACTTCTCCGCCTTCCGGCAGCCCGAGCGCCTGAATCGCAAGCTCCAGCGCCATGTGCCCGTTAACCATCAAAGATAAATACGGCACGTCCAGCTTATCCCGAAGACTCTTCTCCAGTTCTTCATGATACATCCCCATATTCGTCAGCCGTCTGGTTTCCCACAACGGTCTGATCATCTCTGCAAATTCCTCATACGGCGGCATGGAGGAACGCGTGACATAGATTTTATCTCTTTTCATTTCCGCTCCTCTTTATCCTCCACCGCGCAGGCAGCCGCTAATCCCTTCTCTATAGCATCTCTTCGAAATTCTTTGTAGGAATAATGATACTTTTCTTCCAAACACTCCTTAACCTCGTCAAATATCTCGCTAAAATAGCACATTGCACTGTATTGTATAAAAGGATTGGGATTTTTAAGCATAAGAAAATATTTTTCACATTTGATTTCTTCCTTCGTATCCGCCGCCGGATCAATCATCATCTCTCCAAAAGCCCGGCGGAAGAAATCCGCTTCCATATCCCGTATCACGTAAAGCCAGTTTGTTCCCTGCTCCACCATGGAACGCATATCATTATTCTTAGAATATGCGCTGGTATTCTCCCTGCCGTCCTTACAGTATCTTCGCATCCGGATCAGCACCCTGGGGATAATATGGATCGTGGTATGCTGTACGATATCCACCCACTTAAAGAAGTCCGGAAGCTGGGAGCACGGGTTCTTTCTCAGATTATTCACGATTTCCCGCCGCACCAGCGAAGACGGATTACACAGCGCGTTGCCGTGATTCCAGAAATAATTCATCCATCCGGCACTGCTCTTGTTTGTTTTTAGAAAAATTGTTTCGTCCGTCTCCTCCAGATTCTCATCCGTATACATACACCAGGTCAGACAGGCCCCGCACGCTTCATGCTGCTCCATATAAGCAACCTGCAGCGCCAGTTTATTCTCATCCCACACGTCATCCGAATGCATGAGCGCTATGTATTTGCCTGTTGCAAGCTGCTGCAGATATTCGCTTCTGCCGCCATAATTATCTTCAAAGTAGATCGCCTTCGCATAATGGGATGCATATTGTTTCATAATCGCTGCCGTACGGTCCGTAGACGCATCGTCCGCCACAATAAACTCGATGTTCTGATAAGACTGATGAATCACACTTTCGATCGCTGCAGCGACGAACGGCTCATGATTATAGCAGGACATAATAACACTGACAAGCGGTCCCTCCCGGCACAGCATCTCATCCACAACTACCTGCTCTGCCAGTCCTGCCGGAACATCTGCCGACTTCGTCATCATGTACAGCACACTTGTATCCTGCACTGCACATTGCCCCATAAGTGCCTGCCCGAAATATGCTTCTCCGAAACTATGTACGCGGAACCGCTCCTTAAGCCTGTCAGCTGCTTCTTCCTCTAAGCTATCCGGCATTGCGAGAAGAACCCGTCCCGTCGGTTTCAGAATTCTCCGCAGCGCGTCAGCTGCTTTGCTTTCCCGCCATACAGACCGGGAACCGCCGGAGCAAATGATTACATCGTAGACTTCATCCGCGATCCCGCTCATGCCCTGCTGATCCTCGGGCATAGAGTTATCATCCCGGAACAGTTCTGCAGATTCGTACACTGTCTGCGGACAGTATTGGGTAATCCACTGTCCAACCACTTCGGCCGGAGCGATCTGCAATACTCTCGTACCCTCCGCCGCATCCCGCAGATGCTCCTTCTTCAGAAAGGCGATCAACAGCCGGTCCTGCGCATCCGCACCGCAGACCGGACAGACCAGCCCCTCCTCACCGCTTTCAGGTGCCGGACGGTAAACCACCTCCCGGCTGCAGCATATACACGTCCTTAATCTGCCGGAACACTTATCGCACATATCTTCTATACACTCCACAGCCAGCTGAAGCGACGATACCATGTCGTCCATATGTGCCTGTATAAAATCCGTCTCCCGGCACTGCCCGCAGAATATACAGAAGCTTTCAAAGAAATTCTGATACTCCGCATAGATTTCCTGCGGAACGATCCTGCAGATATTTGCAAGCACGGCAGAAAAAACGTACGCATTGCGGCTAAAAGCCGCCGCATCCTTTCCGCGTTCCCACTCGTCTAAGATTTCCTGACTCTGCTTTTCTATTTGATGCAGTATTTCTAATATATGCGTTAATCGCTCACTCATTTCGTTCCATCATCCATTCTACGCGCACTGAAATTATGCAGTCTGACAGTCTGACTGCTTTACCGGTCCGGATCTAATATTTTAAAAACGCATCGTTCATCGCATATGCCGTGTCATTATCACTCATAATGAAAAAGATTACATTGCCTCTGCTCTCAATCAGCATCGTCTCCGCGCTGACACAGACCCATTTATTCAGATCTGCGTTATCCTTAAGCTGTTGTTTCACAGTATCTACACTGTCCTCTTCCACCCGAAGCAGCACACACTGATATGCATTAGGTGAAATCATCGGTATCGATGCCACACCTTCTGTATACGTGATTTCATCCGTTCCAAGAATAGAAACCTCCAGTTCCTCTGTCAGCTCAAACATCTCGAAACTGTCCATGCCAGCTCTGAAATCTTCTGAAAGATCAGCCTTCTCATAGAGTCCTGTCATGATATCCGTAAGACTCCCTTCCAGTTGATCATTCTTGTCTTTCCCGCCGCAGGCAGCACATAGTAATGCTGTAACAAGACATATACTGCATACCATTAATTTGTTGATTGAATTCTTCACAATTCGTACCTCCCTTATTCTTCTCATCAGGCAGTATTCCCAAAAATACTATCAAATATCTGCTTATCAATCTATGTATCTGTCTGAAACCCTTTTTGGCGCTTCTCAAATTGCGCATAAAAATCTTCTGCCGTGTCATATGGTGTCTGATAAAAGACCTCCAGCATTCTGACATTGATTTTCTGCGTGTAAACATCCGACTGTCTTCCCGCAATCTCTTCCTGTATATACTTTCGCAGATCATGCCATACGATCAGAAATCTCTCATATTGAGGAAGTGCACTGATACCAAGCCATTTCCTGATCTTTACCTTCGTCCGGTTCTGCACCAGGCAGGCATCCTCCAGCAGAAAATAGTGTAACCCGCTCTCATCATAATGTCTGCCAAGCGGAAAGAGTCTGCAAAGCCCGGGTCTGTGTGTATGAATGCCGCATCTTCCCTCTGCACTCAGGAAGCCGCAGCTTTCCGTCTTGTCCTGCATCTTTAAGGATGGCAGTATCAGCCCGTCTTCCACATGCAACTCCACGTTCTCCTGCATAAGCTGCGCGAAATTCATTTCCGTTGCCGTTTGCAGCTGATAGATATCATAAGGATCAAGTACAATTGACTGCCCCATTCCGTGACAACAGGAACTGCACCCCGAACACTCGCCGCATCCTAACTTCACCATATCATTACTGCTGTATAATATCATCTCTGTATCCATCCAATCCAAGTCCGCCGTTTAATGTGTATCGGTTCCTGCATATCCCAGCTTCTCATGGAAAAACGCACTGATGCGGTCCCATATCTCCTTCTGGAAAAACTGCACGTCGGCATGATCTGCTCCTTCAATAGCAATCATTCTCACATCACAGCCCGCTTCCTCCAGCTTATCATGCAGCATCTGCCCCTGCATAAAAGGCACCGTTGCATCTGCCGTCCCGTGGATGATCATAAAAGGCGGCGCGTCTTTAGTCACATGAGATACCGGACTGATGGCAATCGCCTCCTCCTGAAAGAGCATGACATTTTTACCCAGCAGAAGCGATTCCGGAGCCGGTCCCGCCTGTACAGGTGACTCATAAGGAAATGCTGACGCATCCGACGGCGGATACCATGGACATGCCGCCTGCACCGAACTGGAATAGTCGAGATAATCCCCCACATCATAGACCGGATCATTGACAAGCGCCGACATGGCCGTCAGATGACCGCCCGCCGACTCTCCCATCACACCGAATCGTTCCGGATCAATATGATATCGATCACTGTGTGCACGCAAATAACGTATTGCCGCTTTAATGTCCTCCAGCTGTTTCGGGTACACGGCTTCATTTGTCGTACGATACTCAACGCTCGCCACCACGAATCCGCTCCTGGCCAGTTCACACAGATAGGCAAGATGCGCCGACCTGTCCATCGTAAGCCAGGCGCCTCCGCATATCCATACGATACAGGGATATTTTTGCTTATGGTCTTCCGGATAAATAACATCTGCTTTTAATCCTCTGACCGTATGGCCGAACCATGCATCCACCTGCGCAAAAGTTACACCTGCAGCCACTGTGTACTGCGGTGCTGTTACTCTGACATTTACTGTTTCACGCATATTTTTCCTCCTTTTCATTCATTACAAATGTTATCTATTTAAAATCACACGTGCTTCTTTAATATTTCCAATCAATTGTTATTGAATGCATTTCTTACACGGTACATAGCCCGCGCCGATAATCTCTTCTCTTGTTTGCATGGTATCCTCCCTGTTTTTAGGCTTAATGGTTTCCACACTGTCGCAATCCGGATTATGGAATTTCTTTGTGTTTTTATTTAGAACATACGTTATTCTTTCTGTTTGTGACGCTGTGCTCCCTTTTGACGGCTCCTGGACTGTCTGTGCAGCGTCCCCAGTCTTCTTTGCTGTTGTTGTTTTCCCGTTGGACTGTGTTGTCTTAGATGTACTGCTCCTGGTCGGCTCTCCGGCCTTCCATGTATCTGATGCCGATACGTTAAAGGAAATGTTCTTTCCATCGGAAGTTGCAATGATCGTGCCGGATTCATCGGTTCTATATACCTTAACCCCATCGGCTCTGAGCTTATTTAACACTTCCGCGTGAGGATGCCCGTACTCGTTACCTTCCCCGCAGCTTATCACCGCACAGGATGGTTTTACAGCCTTCATAAATTCGTTCGAAGAGGAATATTTACTGCCATGATGCCCTGCTTTATAAACATCTGCTGAAATCTTCTCCCCGTTATCCAACATATCCTTTTCAGCTTCTTCCCCGGCGTCACCAGTAAACAGAAATCGGTTATCCCCATTTTGTATAACACATGCTACTGAATCATTATTAGGATCATCATACTTACCGTTCGGCCCTAATATTGTGATCGTTGCTGTGCCGAGTGCATATTCGGAACCAACAACCGGTGTCGCATACTTCAGCCGTTTGTCATTTAAAGCCTGTATCAATTTCTGATATGTTTTGGTATCCTTCTCGTAATTAGACATGAAAACTTTACGAATATCAAACTTTGTTATGATCACCGGCGCCCCGCCGATATGATCCGCATCAGGATGCGTCAAAATCAAATAATCAAGACTCTTGATCTTTTGTTTCTGCAGATAATTCTGAATTGCAGTTCCCTTGGTATCATCACCTGTATCAATCAGCATGGCGTGTCCGCCGCATGTGATCAATGTCGCATCGCCCTGCCCGACATTCATATAATGCACTGTCATCTCATCCGGATCAGCCGCCTTTGCCGGAATCTGGTGCAACATAATCCCGCTCAGAATCAGCGTCACAATAAATAACAGATGTTTCATCTGCTTCCGTATTTCCTTCATGCTCTTCTCTCCTCTGCTGTCAGCAGGACGCCGCATCTGCATTCTTCAACGCAGTCTGCCTTGCGCCCGGTAATTTCTGCTAACTTTCAGTTTTTCTCACGATCTCATAGATATCCCGGCCTGCCTTACGATCAAAATACTCTTTCAATTCTACATTCTTATCCCATTTAGACTGCGGATAAGAGCCGTATCTCCTTCTGATATCCTCCATGCGCACCTCCATATCAACCACACCCTCCGCAGCTGCTATAGAATCACATAATTGTATCAGTTTATCATAATCGTCAAGTTCCGTATCCTGAAGTGCATGTCTGATTTCTTCCGTCTGTTCCTCCGTAATATCAAACCTGCCGATATACCCTTCCAGTTTTCCTTCATTAAAAGAATGTGTCAGGCAGATTTTTGCAACTTCATCATACCCGCAGGCAAGCATGTACTTCCAGCCATCATATACATGCCCCAGATGTTTCACTCCGAATTTTCTTCCGATATCATGCAGAAGACCTAAGACATAGGCCTTTTCCGCATTTATTCCCTGACATGCCTCAGCAATCTGCTTCGCACACCGCGCTGCCACGCGGCTGTGTGCTTCCCATGGTCCCGGGTTACACTGTACTGCTTCTACCAGTATCTCTTCTGCTTTATGTCTTGTCGGGTACATATTTTATCTCCTTTTCTGCCGGCAAACATTCTGTTTGTCCTATCAGAACTCCACAGTGCACACTCCCGGAGTTTTCGGTTGCCATCGCGTACATTATATCATATTTTCTTCTCGTTGTATAAGATATTATGGACGCATTTCCTATACCATAAAAAAGGAGCCCCTCAGCCCGTACTACGAACTGAAAAGCTCCCAATTTACAATATTATAAAATACTTCTTTAGAATTTGCCTGCCTTAGCAGCTTCCTCGATACTAACGGCTACAGCCACGGTAGCGCCGACCATCGGGTTATTACCCATACCGATCAGGCCCATCATCTCAACGTGTGCCGGAACGGAAGAAGAACCTGCAAACTGTGCATCGGAGTGCATACGTCCCAATGTATCTGTAAATCCGTAGGATGCAGGACCTGCCGCCATATTATCCGGATGAAGGGTACGTCCTGTACCGCCGCCGGAAGCAACGGAGAAGTACTTCTTGCTCGCCTCTGTTCTTTCTTTCTTATATGTACCTGCAACCGGATGCTGGAATCTTGTCGGGTTTGTAGAGTTACCTGTGATGGAAACGTCTACATTCTCTTTCCACATGATTGCAACGCCTTCAGGAACGGAGTTAGCGCCGTAGCAGTTTACTTTGGAACGAAGTCCGTCAGAATAAGCGATTCTGTCAACTTCTTTCACTTCATTCGTATAAGGATCATACTCTGTCTCAACGAATGTAAATCCGTTGATTCTGGAAATGATTTTCGCCGCGTCCTTACCGAGACCGTTCAGAATAACACGAAGCGGTTTCTGGCGAACCTTGTTAGCCTTCTCAGCGATACCGATTGCGCCCTCTGCTGCTGCAAAAGATTCATGACCTGCCAGGAATGCAAAACAATCTGTCTCCTCTTCCAATAACATCTTGCCCAGATTACCATGACCAAGACCTACCTTACGAGTATCTGCAACAGATCCTGGAATACAGAATGCCTGAAGCCCTTCACCGATTGCTGCCGCAGCGTCCGCCGCTTTCTTGCAGTCTTTCTTGATTGCGATTGCAGCGCCTACCGTATAGGCCCAGCAAGCGTTCTCGAAACAGATCGGCTGGATTTTCTTAACCTGCTCATATACATCTAAGCCGGCATCTTTTGTAATTTTCTCAGCTTCTTCGATAGAAGAAATACCATAACTGTTTAATACAGAATTGATCTTATCAATTCTTCTCTCATATGATTCAAATAAAGCCATCTTATCTTAATCCTCCTGTTTATATGTTAGATTACTCGGCAACCTTCAAGTTTGCAAAGCAAATCTCGCGAAGTTATTCCCTTCCGCTTTTTCGAGTTTGCGAAGCAAATCTCGCGAAGCTAATCCCTTCCGCTTTTTCGAGTTTGCAAAGCAAATCTCGCGAAGTTATTCCCTTCCGCTTTTTCGAGTTTGCGAAGCAAGCCTCGCGAAGTTATTCCCTTCCGCTTTTTCGAGTTTGCGAAGCAAACCTCACGAAGTTAATTCCTTCCGCTTTTTCGAGTTTGCGAAGCAAACCTCGCGAAGTTATTCCCTTCCGCTTTTTCGAGTTTGCGAAGCAAACCTCGCGAAGTTAATCCCGTAGGGATTTACTTCACTTCTTTTATTCGCATCTGGGGTCAATGATCTTAACAGCATCGTCAACACGCCCATACTGTCCGCACGCTTTCTCATAAGCAGTGTTCGGATCATCACCCTTCTTGATGAAGTCTGTCATCTTACCAAGACTTACAAACTTGTAACCGATAATCTCATCATTGGCATCCAGTGCAATCCCTGTTACATAGCCTTCAGCCATTTCAAGGTAACGAGGACCTTTCTTAAGCGTACCGTACATTGTACCAACCTGGCTTCTGAGTCCTTTACCTAAATCTTCCAGACCTGCGCCTACCGGAAGACCGTCCTCGGAGAATGCAGACTGTGTACGACCGTACACGATCTGTAAAAACAGCTCTCTCATTGCTGTGTTAATGGCATCGCATACAAGGTCTGTATTGAGTGCCTCCATAACCGTTAAGCCCGGCAGAATCTCGGACGCCATAGCGGCAGAATGTGTCATACCGGAACATCCGATCGTCTCCACAAGAGCCTCCTGTATGATGCCCTCTTTTACATTCAATGTCAGCTTACATGCACCCTGCTGAGGAGCACACCAGCCTACACCGTGTGTTAAACCGGAAATATCCTTTACTTCTTTCGCCTGAACCCACTTTGCTTCTTCCGGGATCGGCGCACAGCCATGATGAACGCCCTGTGCCACTGTACACATTTCTTCAACTTCTTTTGAATAAATCATGTGATAACTCCTTTCGATTATGTATAAATTATTTCATAACAGCCTCTTATGAGTCTGTCATAACCGCTAGCTTTATTTTCGCACATTACACGTGAAAAATCCAGATGCTTTTTACTAAAATTTACCGTCATTCGCAACACTCCCTGCGTCTGCCAAACAACTCCCGGAATTAAGCCAGGCTCCGGTTTTCCTAGCCGTTATTCTGCATCTCCACCAGATGTTCCGCCCCGTATTTCTTACGAAGCGCCGGTTTTTCTATCTTACCGGTAGCATTTCTGGGAACTTCCGCAAAGATAATTTTCTTGGGACGCTTATACCTCGGAAGCTGCCTGCAGAACTCCTCGATCTCCTCCTCGGTGCACTCCATTCCCTCTTTTACCGAAATAATAGCGCCCGTTATCTCTCCGAGACGCGCATCCGGAAGACCGATCACCGCCACATCCATAATCTTATCATAAGCGCTCAGGAAATTCTCGATCTGAACCGGATAGATATTCTCCCCGCCGCTGACAATTACGTCCTTCTTCCGGTCTACGAGGAAATAGAATCCGTCCTCATCCATCTTCGCCATATCTCCCGTATATAACCATCCGTCTTTCAACGTTTCCGCGGTAGCCTGCGGATCATTATAATAGCAGGTCATGACGCCGGGGCCTTTGACGCACAGTTCACCTACACCGCCCTGTGCAACTTCTTCGCCGTTTTCATCCACAATCTTACACTCCCAGCGATATCCGGGAACACCGATCGCGCCTACTTTATGAATGTTCTCGATTCCGAGATGCACACAGCCGGGACCCGTAGATTCGGATAACCCGTAATTGGTGTCATACATATGATTCGGGAAATACTCTTTCCAGTGCTTGATCAAAGACGGCGGAACCGGCTGTGCACCGATGTGCATAAGCCGCCACTGGCCAAGCTCATAGTCTTCCGCTTTCACATCTCCCCGGTCGAGCGCTGCCAGAATATCCTGTGCCCACGGCACCAGCAGCCACACGATGGTGCAGTGTTCTTTAGACACAGCATCCAGTATGATCTCCGGCGTTGTTCCTTTCAGAAGTACCGCTCTGCTTCCCGCACACAGACTGCCCATCCAGTGGAACTTGGCGCCTGTATGATAGAGTGGCGGAATACACAGGAATACATCGTCTCTGTTCGTCAGATGATGTTTCTGCTCCATCTGCGCCGCCTGCATCAAACTCTCATGGTTATGCAGAATTGCCTTTGGAAATCCGGTCGTTCCCGATGAGAAATAGATCGCGGCATCATCCTCGTCCTCCAGCCTGACAAGCGGCGGCTGGCTGGAGCAATCTGCCACCAGCTCCGGATAGCTCTCCGCAAAGGTCGGACAGCCGTCTCCCACATAGATGAGCAGTCTGCCTTTATTCAGTTCTTCCTCAATCGCTTCGATACGCCCGATAAACTCCGGTCCGAAGAAAAGGATATGCACTTCCGCCAGATTCGCACAATAGGAAATCTCTTCCGACGAGAAACGAAAATTAAACGGAACCGCAATCGCACCGGTCTTAAGAATACCAAAATAAATCGGAAGCCATTCCAGACAGTTGAACATCAGAATCGCCACCCGGTCACCTTTGCGAATGCCGCGGCCAAGCAGCATATTGGCAACCCGGTTCGCCTTCTCATCAAAGATGCTCCACGTGATTTCCCGGCGATACGGAATCGCGGAAGTCTGCTGTACCAGATCATATTCTTTCCATGTTGTCTTCCTCGTATCTTCCACCAACGGGTTGAGTTCTACTAAAGCGACCTCATCACCATACAGTTTGTGATTTCTTTCCAATAAATCTGTTACAGGCATAGTAACTTATTCCTCTCTCTCTTTTCTTACTCTCTGCTTTTCTTGACAGCTGTCACAAATTATTCTATCATATGTTCCGTGCATAAACCGAACATATTCCATTATCAAATCGGCCGGATTATACCGGATCACCCACCCGGACATCAAACTCCGGCTCACAAAAATACCGGCCTGCATAAAATTGCGGCACAGGCGCAGAAATGAGGTAAACCATGATCATTGATTTCCATGTACATACATTTCCCGACAAAATAGCATTACCGACCCTGCAAAAACTGAGTGCGCTTTCCTGTACCCAATATTTCACGGACGGCTCCGTCTCCGGACTGCTCGCCTCTATGGAGGAAGCTTCCGTATCCTACAGTGTTAATCTCCCGGTCATGACCCATGAAAACCAGGTGGAAAAAGTAAACACTTCCATGATTTCCAACCGTGAGTACCTGTTTAGTCGGGGAATCATCACTTTCGGAGGTATGCACCCTGATTATGCCGATTACAAATCGGAACTGCTTCGCTTAAAACAAAACGGCATCTCTGGGATTAAGCTGCATCCCGCTTACCAGCATACAGATCTCACCGATCTGAAAATGATGCATATAATCGACTATGCTTCATCTCTTGGTCTGATTATTCTCATCCATGCCGGCATCGACATCGGCATTTGTGACCACAACTACGCGGATGTTGACCAGATTCTCACCGTAATTGACGAAATACAGCCGCAGAAATTTGTTCTTGCCCACATGGGAAACTGGGCATGCTGGCATGCAGTGGAACAGGATCTTGCCGGTGCTAAGGTCTATCTGGACACCGGTTTCTCCATCGGGCCTCTCACCCCCTGCAAAACCGCTCATGGGAAAGCGCCGTATATATCTTCCAATCTATCCGACGACGATTTCGTGCGTATTGTGAGAAAACACGGCACTGATAAAATACTGTTCGCCACAGATTCCCCATGGGAATCCCAAAGAGACTATGTTGCACGGGTTGAAAACACTCCCCTCACCACACAGGAGAAGGAACTGATCTTCTCCGCCAATGCCAGACAACTGCTCGCATTATAAACCCGCTTTCCCCGCCACAGTTTCACATTCTCTCTGCCCCAAGGCTCAAGTTGAAATTCATGTGCAAGGATCGTACAAATTACTGATACAGATGTCTCTTATCAATAACACGGACTGCCTTACCCTCGCTTCGCGTAATACTCTTCGGCTCTACCACTCTGACATCCACGCCGATGCCCAGCATGGATTTTAACCCGGAAACGAGTTTCTTCTCACGAACGGGGACTGCTACCGAGGTGTCCTCCGCCATCTCCGGCGTCATTTCCACCTGCACTTCAATGGTGTCCTTGCTGCCGATACGGTCTACTATAATCTGATAATTCGCCTGATAACCCTGCTTCAAAAGAACCGCTTCAATCTGTGACGGCCATACATTGACACCTTTCACCACCATCATGTCGTCGCTTCTTCCCATGGGCTTCGTCATCCTGATATGGGTACGCCCGCAGGAACATTTCTTTCTCGTCAGGCGGCACAGGTCTCTGGTTCGATATCTGAGCAGCGGGAAGGCTTTCTTCGTGATACAGGTAAATACAAGTTCCCCGATCTCTCCTTCCGGCAGTACCTCACCTGTCTTCGGATCGATAATTTCCGGTATAAAATGGTCTTCCTGAATATGCATTCCCGCCTGTTCCTCACACTCAAAGGAGACACCCGGACCTGATATCTCCGTCAGTCCGTATATGTCATATGCCCTGATCCCAAGCGTTTCTTCAATCTGGTGCCGCATCTCTTCCGTCCAGGGCTCGGCTCCGAATATGCCTGCCTTCAGTTTGATCTTATCCTTTAATCCTCTTTCGGTTACCGCCTCGCCGAGATTCGCCGCATAGGACGGCGTACAGCACAGAATCGTTGACCCGAGGTCTTCCATGAATTGAAGCTGTCTTTCCGTGTTACCGGAGGACATTGGCAGTGTCAGACACCCGACTTTATGGGAACCGCCGTTTAATCCGGGTCCTCCCGTAAACAGCCCGTAGCCGTAACACACATGACATACGTCCTTGTCCGTGCCGCCTGCCGCCATAATCGCCCTTGCACAGCATTCCTCCCAGATATCAATATCCTCCTGTGTATAGAAAGCCACTACACGCCGCCCTGTCGTGCCGCTGGTAGACTGAATGCGTACACAGTCATTTAACGGAACTGCCAGGAGTCCGTAAGGATACTGGTCGCGCAGATCATCCTTGTTGATAAAAGGCAGTTTGTATAAATCTTCAATCCCTTTGACATCCTCGGGCTTCACGCCCGCCTCATCCATCCTGTTCCGATAGAACTCCACATTGTCATAAACATAGCGGACCTGTTTCACTAACCTTTCACTCTGGAGCGCCTGCAGTTCTTCCACAGGCATTGTCTCAATTTCCGGTTGATAATAATTAGCCATTGTATTTTAGATATTCCTTTCATGCCGCTTCTTTATCGTTTATCGCCGAATCTGCGATGTCGAATCTACGAAGACCATTCTAATATAAAGTCTTGTGACCACCTTACTTTCATGCTCTGCCGAGTCGGAAAGCCTTTTGATTGATATCCGCAAACTTCGCGGGAACACACGCTTCTATCGCCTTGATCCATTTTTCTTCCGCAATGTCAAAGTAGCGTGAAAGCCGCCCCATCAGAACAATGTTCACCGCTTTCGCCGATCCTGCTTCCTCCGCCAGTGACAGACAATCCATCGCATCTACCAGGAATCCCTTCTCCTGCATTTTCTCAATGAGATTCTCCGGATATGACGCTGCTCCCGTGATGACCGGCATCGGATCGATCTCCTGTACATTTACCACGATTCTGCCGTCCGGCTTTAAATATTCCAGATATCTTGCCGCCTCCAGTTTCTCGAAAGAGATAATGAAATCCGCCTCGCCTTTGTCGATAATCGGAGAATACACCTTCTCTCCGAATCTTACATACGTGACAACGCTTCCTCCGCGCTGGCTCATCCCGTGTACCTCTGACACCTTCACATCATACCCTTCCGACAGGAGCAGATGTCCGAGAAGTTTGCTGGCAAGAAGCGACCCCTGTCCGCCCACGCCCACGATCATAATATTCTTTGTCATACTTTCCTCCATTCCGTTACTTGTTCCTGTCCTGTTTATAATGCGCCGCACTTACACAGCTGCTTACACACGCCGCAGCCTACGCACAATGTAGTATCAATTACCGCTTTCCCGTTCTTCATGCTGATTGCCGGACATCCCAGACGCATACATGCCTTACACCCGACACATTTATTCTCATCCACATGAAGAGCCGGCTTCGGCTTCACATATTTGAGCAGCGCGCACGGTCTTCTGCTGATGATTACGGAAGGCTCTTTCGCTGCAAGCTCCTCCTTGATTACTTTATCACACTGCTCCAGATCATAAGGATCTATCACGGCGACTCTGTCTATTCCCATGGCACGGCAAAGACTTTCCAGATCGATCTTACCCGCCGGGTCACCCTTAATGTTATAGCCGGTCGTCGGATTCTGTTGATGACCGGTCATTCCTGTAATGGAATTATCCAGAATAATAACGGTAGAATTACTCTGGTTATATGCAATATTCGCAAGTCCTGTCATACCGGAATGCATGAACGTGGAATCACCGATCACCGCCACCGTATTGCCCTCACTCTCCTGTTCGAGCGCTTTGTTGAATCCATGAATCGCACTCACGGACGCACCCATACAGAGTGTCATATCCATCGCATTCAGCGGTGCAACCGCGCCGAGTGTATAACAGCCGATGTCTCCCAGTACTCTGCAGTGATTCTTAGACAATATGTAGAACAATCCTCTGTGCGGGCAGCCTGCACACATAACCGGCGGTCTGTTCGGAAGCGTCTCCTCCAGGCCGCTTGTGCTCACGCTCTTCACACCCATTTTCTCCGCGACCAGATTCTGGGAAAATTCTCCCTCAACCGGGAACAGTTCTTTGCCTGTCACTTCCAGTCCAAGCTTTCTGCAGTGGTCTTCTATCACGGAATCCAGTTCCTCGACGATCACAACCTTCTCCACCTTAGACGCGAAATCAAGAATCAGTTTCTCCGGAAGCGGATAGACCATGCCTAATTTCAAAATGCTTGCCTGTTCGCCAAACACTTCTTTCACATACTGGTAACTCGTGGATGATGTGATGACACCCAGTTTCGTATCACCCGTCTCAATCCTGTTTAACTCACTGCTTTCTGCATACTCTGTCAGTTTGCGTGTACGCTCTTCCACGAAAGGATGTCTTCGTATCGCATTCACCGGCATCATAACGTATTTGGCCGCATTTTTCTCATATGCAGGCGCCACGGGAACGACACGCTCCTGTGTGTCCACAAGACTCTGTGAATGAGCGATTCTGGTACACATCCTCACAATCACCGGTGTATCGAACTGCTCAGAAATCTCATATGCTTTCTTTACGAATGCACATGCCTCCGCGGAATCCGCCGGTTCCAGCATTGGTATTTTAGCTGCTTTCGCATAATGTCGGGAATCCTGTTCGTTCTGTGAAGAATGCATCCCCGGATCGTCGGCAACACAGATTACCAGACCTGCATTGACTCCTGTATAAGAACATGTGAAGAGAGGATCTGCCGCCACATTTAAACCCACATGTTTCATGCCGCAGAAACTCCTTTTCCCGGCAAGGGACGCACCGAATGCCACCTCCATGGCAACTTTCTCATTTGGCGCCCACTCGCAGTAGATCTCATCATATTTTGCCGCTTCTTCCGTGACTTCCGTGCTCGGCGTCCCCGGATAACTGGATACAACACTGCATCCTGCCTCATACAGCCCCCTTGCAAGAGCCTGATTACCTAACATTAACTGTTTCATAAATAACTCCTTTTTCTATGCATATTCCTGCGCATAAACCCTTTCTTTTGAATTTCATAAATATCATATTTGCACGAAGAATACTTTCTACTTGCCAAGCGCCGTTTTCTGCGAGACTTTCGTCTCCCTGTCATAACATGCAAACGCATTATCTACCAATGTCCTGTCCGGTTTCGGCGTAAACGCACTGACAACCGGAACGATCACCAGTCCGGCAAGCATAGCGATTGCGCCGCAGTTGATGGGCGACTGCATAATCTCAGGAAAAGAACTCTTGAAGAAAATATTTGCCACCATCAGAACCGAACTGAAGATAAAACATACCCAGCAGGACGCTTTAGAGACCCATTTCCCGTACAGCGCATACATAAACGGTGCAAGGAAAGCTCCCGCCAGGGCTCCCCATGAAATTCCCATAAGCTGTGCGATAAAAGTCACACTGCTCTTATACTGAATCAGGGCGAGCACCGCTGATATAATAATAAATGCGACGATCAGCACCCGTATATATAATACCTGCTTTTTCTCCTCCATGTTCTTGACAAAATTATCCTTTATAAAATCAATCGTCAGCGTGGAACTGGATGCCATAACGAGTGAGGATAACGTAGACATGGACGCGGAAAGCACAAGAATTACCACGAGCGCAATTAACATAGGACTTAAACCGGACAGCATCGTCGGAATGATGGAATCATATCCGTTCGCCGCCACATCGATCTGATCGGAAAACAGCCTGCCGAAACCGCCGAGGAAATAACATCCACCTGCCACCACCAGAGCAAAAGCCGTAGAGATAATCGTACCCTTCTTGATCGAACCTTCGTCCTTGATCGCATAGAATTTCTGCACCATCTGCGGCAGCCCCCATGTGCCGAGTGATGTCAGGATCACCACAAACATGAGATTCAAGGGATCAGGGCCCAAAAAGGAAGCAAAGATTCCGGGCGTCGTGGTAACCGTCTCATCCGTAATTCTTGCAAGACCGTCAAGCGCCGCCATCAGTCCGCCCTTGGAGTTAATCACCGCGGCAATAATAGCAACGATGCCCAGCAGCATGATAATACCCTGTATAAAATCGTTGATTGCAGTCGCCATATAACCGCCGGCAATCACGTAAACCGCAGTCAGAACCGCCATCAATACAATACAGACAGAATAATCTATATTAAATGCCATGCCGAACAATCGGGACAGACCATTATAGAGCGATGCCGTATAGGGAATCAAGAAGATAAAAATGATCACTGACGCGCCGATTTTGAGTGCCGGACTGCCAAAGCGTTCTCCGAAGAACTGCGGCATAGTAGCCGAGTCCAGATGCTGGCTCATAATACGGGTTCTTCTTCCGAGGATCACCCACGCCATCAGGGAACCGATGATCGCGTTGCCGATACCGGCCCACGTAGCGGCTATACCGTATTTCCAGCCGAACTGTCCTGCATATCCGACAAATACTACCGCTGAAAAATAAGATGTGCCATATGCGAATGCTGTGAGCCAGGGACCGACGGAACGCCCGCCCAGCACGAAACCGTTCACATCAGTCGCATGCTTCCTGCAGTATAGACCGATACCGATCAATACCGCGAAATAAATCAGTAAGATTAAAATTTTCACCATTGCCTTTCTCGCTTTCCATGTATAATTTCCCCGGTCAGAACCTGAAGTGCCGCCGGAAATGATCTATGGTAAAAAGTACTCGGATATATCAATGCAGTTAATGAGTGCCAGCCCGTTTTCCTCTTTACACTCCAGCCAGCTTGCACTGCATCTGCTCCAGCACCGCAGAGAATAATTGAACAGTTCCTCCGTACATCTGCAGTGCGAATCATCCTTTTTCAAATGTTTCAATATACAGTTCTCACAAGGCGCTTCCTTATGCTGTAAAGCCTTATAGCAGATATCCCCGATCTTGACCTGTGGTGAACTCATGAGCACTTTTTTATTAATAAAGCTTAGTTCATATGTATCCGGATTGACAATATATACAAAGCTGTCCATATTATCAAAGATCTCAATCTGCGTCACAAAATCCTGCAGCCTGTCCATCAGTCCGATCTGTAAAATATGCGCTTCCAGAATACGCATCAGCGAGCGTATCTCTTCCATCTGGCTTTCCGTAAATTCAAGCTGAACATCCTCATGGTTTTCAAAGATGATCGCTCCCTGAAACGCCCCCTGTGACGTGATCGGATAATAGAGCATGCTCTTGATTCCCTCAGCCTGAAAATAATCATGCATCTCCACAGCCGTCAGATCATAGTCATGAATGATCGTCGCTTTACGGAACGACTCATACAGAATCTCACTTACCACCCGTTTCAGCTCATAATGCTCCTTCGTCTCCCGACCGATCTCATAACCTGCAGCCGCAAACTGTACCGTTCTCGATATCGGAAGATCATCGTTACCGCACACATATCCTCTGTGAAAATGATATTCTGCCGTAATAAGCTCGATCGACGATTTCAGCGCAGACTCCATGACTTTATCTTCAAACAGAAGCTGCATCACCAGATCCTCTATGCCGCGGTTCATCTCCATGCCTTTATCCGGATTATATTCCATACTCTTTCTGGCGGCATGGTATACCATCGTCGTAGCGGCATCATAGATGCGGTAACCGCACTTGCCGTTCGCCTTGGCCGTATAGACGGCTTTGTCTGCTTTGTCAAATAGCGCTTCATAACTTTTGCCGTGATACGGGAAGATTGCCACCCCCACACTGCAAGTCACGTGAATCGGCTGCTCCTCATACGCAAAAGTGAAATCAACTTCCTTTACAACCTTAGCCGCCAGAATATCCGCGTCGGAAATGGAACTTAAATCTTTCATGAATACAACAAACTCATCGCCTCCGATACGACCGACAATATCTCCGCCCCTGAAGATATCGTTCAGCGCGGCTCCCGTGTCTACAAGAATCTGGTCTCCCTGCGCGTGCCCCAGCAGATCATTCGCTTCTTTAAAATTATCCAGATCAATGATCATCAGTCCGTAAAGGGTTCCTTTCTTGCCGTCGTGGAGTAAATTCTGAATCAGCTGCACTGTCGCACCCTTATTGTATAAGCCCGTCAGCGCATCCTTCTCCGCCCGCAGTAAAAGCTCCATCTCTTTTATTTTTCTCTCATGAATATTGATTATACGGCCGACAACTCTCGTCACATATCCCTCCGGCCCCAGCAGGGATGTCAGATTTGCCTGATACCATGTATAATCGTCATCAAAGCGTTTCGTCCGGTATTCGATCGTTTCATGCTTGGGGGATGTCAGCAGACCTCTGAAGATGGACTTATAATATGCCACATCCTCATCATAGATCATCGAAGCGTCAAATTCCTCCATCCATTTATTCCGGATCTGCTCTCCTGCCAGATCGTACTCGTTGGAAGACTTGACCACCATAACATCCGTCTTTGCATTATAATCAATGATGCGTTCGCCTTCCGCCTCGGAAAGAATGTGCAGTCTTTCAGCCTGTAAATGCAGTTCCTCCTCTACATTTTTGTGTTCGGTAATGTCCTGAATGACAGTTACGATCGTATACTTGTCTGCCTCTCTGGCATACAGGTTTCCTCTGACATGTAGCCATCTGAGTCCTCCACTCCCCGTTACCGTGCGGAATTCCACATCTACAGCGCCGTCATCCTTAAGTACATCTGCGATTCCCTGTTTATAGATCGGCAGATCCTCCGGAATAATGTTCATTTCGACCTTCTTTAATAACTTCATGCCCTGCACTCTGGAATATCCAAGCATGCGGAACATTCCTTCATTGATAAAAAAAGGTGTCATTGTCCCGTTTGTCTTATCATACTCAAAAAAACATATTCCGGCAATCACATTATCGATCATCGATCCAAAATTTTCCATACTTAAATCTATAGCCATCCCTTTATCCCCATATGCCCTATCAAAAATTACATCTCATTCTGTTTCATATAAATGGTATACCCATATCAGACAGCGTATCTAATCCCGCTTCGCAGCAATTTCACCCTGTCTCTTATAAATTGTCCCGGCCGGTATGAATCCCCTCACCATCGAAGTCGGATAGATATTCGTCTCTTTTCCGATCACTGTCCCGGGATTGAGCACGCTGTTGCAGCCCACTTCCACATGATCTCCGACCATAGCGCCGAATTTCTTGAGTCCGGTCTCCAGTCTATCCTCCCCGGCACGGACTACGACTAAAGTCTTATCGCTCTTGACATTAGACGTGATAGAGCCTGCACCCATATGTGCCTTATATCCTAATATACTGTCTCCTACATAATTGTAATGAGGAACCTGAACTTTATTGAATAGAATCACATTCTTAAGTTCTGTCGAATTACCTACTACCGCCCCTTTCCCTACAATGGCGTTTCCTCTGATGAAAGCACAGTGTCTGACCTCCGCCTCTTCATCTATGATTGCCGGTCCGTTAATGCATGCGCTCGGATACACATTCGCGGATCTGGCTATCCATACGTTATCGCCTCTCTTCTCGTACCGTTCTTCCGGCAGCTTGTTTCCCAATGCGACGATAAACTCACCGATCTTAGGAAGCACCTCCCAGGGATAGGCCACTCCTTCAAAAATTTCTCCCGCAATCGTCTCCTCCAGCGTATAGAGTTCTTCGATCCGTGTATCATGTATACATGCCATCTCACACCACCTGCTTTCTTTTAAAATACTATGTCTGTACCGATGTGATATCACATCAGTCTTCTCAAATACTTCTATGTGTTTATTTTTTATAAAACTGTTCCACATAGCGGAACCTGTTGTAAAGGATCGACTGGTTATTCATCTGCTTCACCGTATTGGTTCTTCTTGTAACGAAATCGTCCAGCTTCACCATATACTCGTTCTCCGTGATCTCCCCGTCCGCTACAAGCGTCAGTCCCTTCTCCCAGCTTGCCGTCAGTCTTGGATCGAGTAACGGTTTGATCGCTCCCGCCACCACCTCGTATATCATCTCTCCCAGTTGTGTCGGCGTAATGATCTGTGTCTTCTTATTCAAGGCTAAATATTTGATATTCACCAGTTTCTTAAGAATCTCTGCTCTCGTGGCCGAGGTGCCGATCCCGCTTCCCTTGATCTGCGCACGCAGTTCTTCATCCTCTATAAACTGACCGGCATTTTCCATCGTCAGGATCATCGTCCCTGAATTATACCGTTTGGGAGGTGACGTCTCGCCTTCTTTTTTATCCAGACCGGCCAGTTCCAGTTCCATACCCTTCTTTAATGTATTCAACGTCTCCAGAAATGCGTCATCACAGGCATTTTCCTGCTCTTCTTCCTTCTTCTCACCGCCATCCTCCCCCTCCGCTTTCTTACCGGCAAAAGAATTTCGGGTGACAGCCAGATAGCCTTCCTGCGCAAGCACTTTAAAGCCTGTGGAGAAGAATTCTCCCTTCAGCATAATCCCAAGTGTAACCTTGCGGTAAACGGCTGGCGGATAAAAGATACTTAGAAATCGTCTGACAATAATTTCGTATACCTTTGCCGACGTAGGATGCAGTCCGTTTAAAGCGCCGAATCCCTGTCCTGTCGGGATGATCGCATAGTGATCCGTGATCTGTTTGTCATTGACATATCTCGACTTGGCGATCGCCTTATAGCTCCCGTCCTGCAGGATCCTTTCCGCATATGGCGCGGCGATCTCATAGTTTCTTAAACCGCCGATATTTTTGTGTATTTCCTTCGCAACCGCACTGGAAAGCACTCTTGCATCCGTACGGGGATAGGTCGTCAATTTCTTCTCATAGAGTTCCTGTGCGATGCGCAGCGTCTCGTCCGGACTGATCTTAAAGAGCCTGGAGCAGTCATTCTGCAATTCTGCGAGATTATAAAGAAGCGGCGGGTTCTTCGTCTCCTTCTTCTTCTCCATCTTCTCCACTACGGGCACACCGGCTGGATCGTCCTTTAAATACTGTATGAAGGCATCCGCATCTTTTTCCTCCAGAAAACCGTTATCCTTATAGAGCAGAGGCGACTGATAATACCGGGAACCCTCCACCGCTTTCCACTCGCAGGTGCATTCCCGCCCGGCAATGGATATTCCGGCCAGGATCCTGTAAAAAGGGATCTTCACAAATTCTCTGATCTCCCGTTCTCTATTGACCACCATACCAAGTACGCAGGTCATAACGCGCCCTACGGACACGACCGCTCTGTCCGCCTTTAAGTAAGATTTAATCGGATTACTGTATTTCAAAGTCAGCACACGAGAGAAGTTGATTCCCATCAGATAATCTTCCTTGGCGCGCAAATACGCCGCGTCTGACAAGTTATCATAAGCCGACAGATCTTTTGCTTCCCTGATCCCGCGCAGAATCTCTTCCTCTGTCTGTGAATCGATCCAGACGCGTTTTCTGGACTTTCCCTGTACATGCGCCTGCTGTTCCACGAGGCGGTATATGTATTCTCCCTCGCGTCCCGAATCGGTACAGACATAGATCGTCTCCACGTCCTCGCGGTTCAACAGTCCGCTCACGATCTGAAACTGCTTTCTGACATTTTCAATCACTTCGTATTTAAACTTTTCCGGAATGAAAGGGATCGTATCAAGCGACCACCTCTTGTATTTCTCATCATACGCCTCCGGATAACTCATCGTCACAAGGTGTCCTACACACCATGTCACAACCGCCTCTTCAGATTCCATATAACCGTCGCGGTTCTTCATATTATATTTTAAAGCTTTGGCAAATTCCTTTGCAACGCTGGGTTTCTCAGCTATATAAATACTTTTCCCCATAGATTCCTCATTGTTTTTACATAACAGAAGTTTTCTCTGCCTATTTGAGTCCGCAAAACAAAATTCGTAATTGAGCAAAGCTCACAATTGAGAGAAGCTCGCAGTCGAGCTACGCCCGATTTTTACAGATCCGAAATCTGCACCAGTTTCAGATTCGGTTTGATCTTTGCCTCCAGATTCAGACGCTCGTCAAATCGAAACGCTGTGTACATATAGACATAATCCGCATTGATTTTCGCCTTCTTCGCATAGCCGAGAAGATCCTCATAATCTTCATAAGTGGTAGGTTTCTCCCAGCTGCACAGACCGATCAGTGTCTGTCCTGCCTCATCCTGTGCTATAATATCCAGTTCGCCGGCCTTACCGATCCATTCTCCGATGATATCCAGTTCAATCGGCAGCTTGTTTCTGTGATTCAACTTCATCAGGTGCTGCCTGCATACCTTTTTAAAATACTCCGCCACATACTGTCTGAAATCCGGCATGATATACCGGTTATAGACCTCGCCCACAGACAGCGTCTGCAGATCGCTCAGATAAGGATACATATACGTGTAGTAGAAATCAACAAACGGATGACTGATTCTGTATATACCCTTCTGCACGTTCTCCCGTCCTTCCGTATCATAGGAAAAGACCTTCTCAACCAGTTCCAGTTCTATCAGATTTTTAAGATAGACACTGATTTTTGCCCGGGAAAACTCCGTATGAAGATACAGATTATTCAGTTTATGACTGCCCGCCGCGATCGACGCCATGATAGTATTATACACCCCCGGCTCCCGCAGCTGATCCGTCAGCATACGCTCTCCTTCCTCAAAAAGGAAGCTGTCGGGGTTCAGAATATTCCGGCAGATGTTCTGCTGTATGGTCAGTCTGTCATCAAACTGATTCCATAGCCCCGGAAACCCGCCTAAAATCGCATAGGCCTCCACGCATTCTTCGATGCGGAAATTGGGAAACTTCTGCACAATATCTTCAAATATCAGTTCGCGTATCTTAAGAAAACCGGACAACTCATATGCTGCCTCTCCGATCCGGTTGATCATGCTGTTTTCAATCCAGCCGATCGAGGAACTGCAAAGAATAACCATTACCTCATCGCGGTTCCACTGGCTGTGCACAAATGCAACCAGTTCTTTCATAAACCGCTCGCTCGCTCTGACAATATGCTGAAACTCATCAACCACTAAAACTTTCTTGCCGCTGCTGCGCCTGGTTATCTTCGCAAAAATATCGTGGAAGGATAAAAACGGCTCCGTATCATATCCGTCACGCTGAAGCTGTCTGCACCATTGATAGCTCTGTTCTCTCTCGGAGCATGCTCTGGCCTGATAATAATATCCCGGTTTATCTTCCATAAACGTTCTGACAAGGGCGGTCTTACCGATATGCTTCTGCCCGTATACCACCAGAATCTGGCTGCCGTCTCTGTCATAATAATTATTCAGATGCTTTAGTTCCGATGTTCTGCCAAGTAACATAGGTCTCCTCGCACATTATGCAGTCATATCCGCCAGCAGGTTCTCTATCTTATCTGACGGCATCGGTCTGCCCATGAAATATCCCTGAATATTGTCACAATCGATCTCATTCAGATAGCGATACTGTTCTTCCGTCTCGACTCCCTCAGCGATCGTCTCAAATCCTAATTTCTTAACCATGTAAATGATAGATTCCGTAATGATCCTCGTATTCTCATCCGTGATCACCGTATCAATAAACGACTTATCAATCTTAAGCGTATCAATAGGCAGCCCTTTCAAATAGGACAGTGAAGAATACCCTGTGCCGAAATCATCCAGCGATATCTTGATGCCGATATCCCGCAGCGTCACTAACTTCTCCGTAACTTCTGTAAAATCATCGATCAGAACCGATTCCGTAATCTCCAGTTCGATTTCCGAAGGTTCAATCTCATATTTCTCCATAAGCTTTAACACTCTGTCAATGAAGTCCGGCTGTCTGTACTGGATCGCCGAGACATTAAGCGACATGATCATCGGATAATGGTACTTTCTCTTCCATCCGGCATAAGCACGCAGACTCTCCTCAATCACCCACGTTCCGATGGGAACGATCGCGCCGTTCTTCTCCGCAATCGGAATAAAAACAGCCGGGCTGATCATCTTACCGTTGTCGTCACGCCAGCGGATCAGCGCCTCCACGCCCCGCAGTTCCTTACTCGTCGTGTGAAACTGCGGCTGATAATACATGATAAAATTCTGCTGAAAAACAGCGTCCTTCAGCTTATTCTCAATCTTAACATTTTTCAGGAAATCATCGAGAATCGTGCCGTCATAATACAGCACTTTATCCTTGCCCATGCTCTTGGCCTTAAACATAACGATCTCTGCACAGTTGATCAACTCCAATGTCTTGGTCGCCGCTTCCGGATACTCTGCGACACCCACACTGATTGTAAGGAATATTTCCTGACCGCTTGAAAGTTTAAACGGTTTCTTAAGCCGCTCTCTGATCGTCCTGTAGATCGTCTCCACACTTCTGGCGCCGCACGGACTGTAGATACCGATGCAAAAGATGTCACTGTTGAAATGGGAAATAATAATGTTATCCCCCATCAGATCTGATAGAAATTGTCCGAACATCTGCACAAGATCATCACCGCTGATAATACCCATACCGTCATTGATCCTGCGAAAATCATCAAAATCCAGAAATATAACCGCAACGGTCTCGTTCTCTTCTTCCGCACGCCTGAGATATTCTCCCAGAAGCCTTACAAAATAATTGCGGTTATACAGTCCTGTCAGCATATCGTAATAAGCCATATAGGTCAGTTCATCATTCTGTGAATTGAATTTCGTCACATCCTTAAAGCGTATGATCTTATCTGTCGGAACATCCAATGTGTCATAGACTACACTGACTTCCACTTCAATGCAGAGGCGCCGGTCCTTCAGCTTCACATCAATAGACTGGCTCTTCAGCCCCTGCTGCTCGATAAACAATACTTCCTTGAGGGGTATCACATACTTCTCTTCCACACAGTCATACAGCCTGCTCATATCATGCAGATCCGTAATTGTAAAATCAAAGAAATGATCCCAGTTCGCGATCGTCTTAAGCTTCTGTTCCTCATAATTGTAATACAAAAACGCGCTGTTAGAAGTCTCGCAGATCAATCGCAGCATTTTCTCGTCCCGGATCAGCTTCTCGTTCATCGCATTCAGCAGATCCACCTGATACTTTAATTCTTCCATTATACTATACCCCTATATCCCGCCGGATTCCCCAATGCGGCGGATACCCCTCAGTCATATTGTTTGCTATGCAATCCCTCACACAATCTATTTTGCACAAATATATCCCTTTGCCTTCAGTGTCTCGGCACACAGAATCGCTCCTCCGGCCGCACCGCGTACCGTATTATGGGAAAGTCCGACAAACTTCCAGTCATATACGCTATCCTGTCTGATACGTCCCACACTGATTCCCATGCCGTTCTCATAATCTACGTCAAGCGTAACCTGCGGTCTGTTATCCTCCTCCATCACCTGAATAAACTGCTTCGGTGCGCTGGGCAGATCCAGTTCCTGCGGAATGCCTTTATAATTCACCAGCTTCTCCACCAGCTGTTCTTTCGTAGGCTGCTTTCTGAACTTCACAAATACTGCTGCCGTATGACCGTTCAGCACCGGAACGCGGATGCACTGGCAGGTGATCACCGGGCTTGTCGCCGGAACGATCTCGCCGTCTACCACTTTACCCCATATTCTAAGCGGTTCCTTCTCGCTCTTCTCTTCCTCACCACCGATATACGGAATGACATTTTCTACCATTTCCGGCCAGTCTTTAAACGTCTTTCCCGCGCCAGAAATCGCCTGGTAGGTCGTCGCAACCACTTCATAAGGCTCAAACTCCTGCCATGCAGTGAGAACGGGAGCGTAACTCTGAATCGAGCAGTTCGGCTTCACGGCAATAAAGCCTCGGGTCGTCCCAAGGCGCTTTCTCTGCGCCTCAATCACATCAAAGTGCTCCGGATTGATTTCCGGAACTACCATCGGCACGTCCGGCGTCCAGCGATGCGCACTGTTGTTAGACACAACCGGTGTTTCCGTCTTCGCATACTCTTCTTCAATCTTTTTGATCTCGTCCTTGGTCATATCTACCGCGGAAAATACAAAATCCACTTCCGCCGCCACTTCCGCCACTTCATTGACATTCTTTACAACAATATTTTTAACCGCCTCCGGCATAGGCGTGGTCATCTTCCACCTATCCCCTACCGCCTCTGCATATGTCTTGCCTGCAGAACGCGGGCTTGCCGCAATCGTTGTCACCTCAAACCACGGATGGTTCTCGAGCAGCGCGATAAATCTCTGCCCAACCATACCTGTTCCTCCTAAAATACCTGCCCTTAATTTCTCACTCATATTTTTCTCTCCTGCTTTTTATATTTAATATTCCGATCATATGTTTAAGTCGGAATATTGATCTCATCTTCTTCGTGCCAGTCCCTCGAGAGATATTCCCGCTCCAGATCGATCACCTCCCGCATTGCCCCCGGTCCGGGCGCTCCAATGGTGAGTCTCTTCTCCACACAGGTCTTCAGGCTGACCGTCTCATAGACATCTTCCTCAAAAACCGGACTGATCGCCTTCAGTTCCTCAATCGACAAATCTTCTATGCTGCACTGTTTGTCAATACAATATAGAACAAGCCTCCCGATAATACCATGGGCATCCCGGAACGCAACACCGCGTCCCACAAGATAATCCGCAGCATCCGTCGCATTGGTAAAGCCTTTCATCGCACTCTTCTCCATTCTGTCTTTCCGGAATGTCATCGTGCGCACCATGCCTTCAAACAAAGCAAGGCATCCTTTCACCGTGTCGATCGCATCAAAAGTCAGTTCCTTATCTTCCTGCATATCTTTATTGTAAGCGAGCGGAATCCCCTTCATCGTCGTCAGAATCGAGATAAGTGCACCGTAGACCCGTCCGGTCTTCCCCCGTACCAGCTCGGCAATATCCGGATTCTTCTTCTGCGGCATAATGCTGCTTCCCGTAGAATACGCATCATCAATCTCTACAAAACGATATTCATCTGAATTCCAGATAATGATCTCCTCGCAAAACCGGCTCAAATGCATCATGATCGTGGATAACGCTGATAAAAACTCTATCACATAATCCCGGTCTGACACGGAATCCATACTGTTCAGCGTAGGACCTTCAAATCCCAGAACCGACGCCGTGTAATTTCTGTCAAGCGGATATGTCGTCCCTGCCAGCGCGCCTGCTCCGAGCGGGCAATAGTTCATACGTTGATAAATGTCCTTAAGCCGTGATCTGTCCCGCTTAAACATCTCAAAATAAGCACCCACATGATGCGCCAGTGTCACCGGCTGCGCCTTCTGTAAATGGGTAAATCCCGGCATGTAAGTCTCCGTATGTTCTTCCATAATATGTAACAGTGTGCAGAGCAACTCCTTAAGCAGTTCATCCACATGGAGCACTTCCGTCCTCGTGTACAGCCTCATATCCAGCGCAACCTGATCGTTCCGGCTTCTGCCCGTGTGCAGCTTCTTGCCTGCCTCTCCGATCCTCTCGATCAGATTCGCCTCCACAAAACTGTGAATGTCCTCGTACTCCTCCGTGATCTCCAGCCTGCCTTCTTCCACATCCTTACGAATTCCGGTAAGCCCTTTCAGGATCGCGTCTTTTTCATCCTTCGTCAGTATGCCCTGTTTCGCCAGCATGATCACATGCGCGATACTGCCCTCGATATCCTGTCCGAAGAATTTCCGGTCAAAAGAAATCGAAGCGTTGAAATTATATACAAGCTTGTCCGTTTCCTTTGTAAAGCGTCCGCCCCACAACTGTGCCATGCGCTAATCCTCCACTTTTATTAAATCCAAATTTGATGATACCACAAAAAACTTCCCATTTCAATCAAAATACTTTTATTTTCAATCAAAAAACACATATTTCCTTATCATTCATAGAATATCGTATAACGATAAGGAGTTGTTGTTCGATGCATCCAATATTATCACTGCAGGATATCTCCTATTCATATCATAACCTGAACGGGGAAACGCCTGCTCTCTCAGATATTTCTTTTGAGGTGTCACAGGGGGAATTTCTGGCCATCGTAGGTCCCAGCGGCTGCGGCAAATCCACACTTCTGTCCATCATCGCCGGACTGCTTACGCCTGAAGAAGGCAGCATATATTACAGGGGCAAGAGTGCTGCTGACTGCAGCACGGAAGACGCCGTAAAGATCGGCTACATGTTACAGCGCGACCATTTGTTTGAATGGCGAACAATTTATCAGAATGTTATCCTCGGTCTGGAATTAAATCATACACTGACGCCTGAAAACCGCGACTATGTCCTGAAACTGCTGAAGGACTATGAACTCTATGCTTTCAAAGACAAGAAGCCTTCCGAACTTTCCGGCGGTATGCGCCAGCGCGCCGCCCTGATCCGTACCATGGCCATTCATCCGGATCTGCTTCTGCTGGATGAGCCTTTCAGCGCACTGGACTCCCAAACAAGATTAAACGTCTCCGCAGACATCGCTCAGATTATCCGGCAGACAAATAAAACGGCAGTTCTCATCACGCATGATCTGCCCGAAGCGATCACGCTTGCTGACCGCGTCCTCGTCCTGTCTAAGAGACCGGCTTTCATGAAATGCGAGATGCCAATCAGCTTTGACATTGACAGACACGATCCCATGGCCGTCAGAAATACGCAGGAATATCAACTCTATTTCAATCATTTGTGGGAGGTGTTGACAAATGAGCAGTCTGCTTTCCATTCGTCCTGACAGTGTATCCGCCAATCAGTATCAGTTTCTGAAAGCGCACAGGCGTCACCATCACCGCGTAGGAATTGCGAGATTTCTACTGATCGCCGTCTTTTTGAGTCTGTGGGAACTGGCCGCGGTCCGCGGATGGATCGATGTTTTCTTCTTTAGCAGCCCGAGCGGTATCGTAAAGTATCTGTATCAGATGTTTCTGGATCAGTCGTTCTTCACCCATACAGGAATCACGTTACTGGAAACAATCGTCAGCTTCCTGTTAGTCACGCTGTTCAGTCTGCTTGCCGCAACGCTGCTGTGGTATGTAAACAGTCTTGCCGAAGTTCTGGAACCATATCTGGTCGTTCTGAACTCCCTGCCGAAATCAGCTCTGGCACCGCTGCTGATCGTCTGGCTGGGCACCGGAACAAACACGATCATCGTCGCCGGTATATCCGTCGCCGTGTTTGGTTCCGTTATCAGTCTCTATACCGGCTTCAGGCAGGCTGACCCGGAAATGCTGAAACTCATCTATACACTGGGCGGTACAAGGCGAAATGCACTTTTCAAGGTAATTCTTCCATCCTCTGTTCCGTTGATCTTAAGCAACATGAAGGTCAACATCGGACTATCCCTCGTGGGTGTGATCATCGGTGAGTTTCTCGCCGCAAGACGCGGTCTCGGCTATCTGATCATCTATGGTTCTCAGGTGTTTCAGCTTAATATGGTCATCACCTCGATTATCATTCTCTGCGCAATCGCTATGCTGTTCTATAAGCTGATTCAGAGTCTGGAACATCATTACAAGAAGAAATACTAGCAGATCCATTACGAAATATCCGGTCATGATCATAAAAGAAGAGCAGACATATCCCGTTCTGCTCTTCTTCATTAAATATTCTGTATAATATATTCTGTTCTCAGCCGTCCGGACATTCCGCAGCGTTCAAGTCTTCACCCTGTCCACAGCACAGTCTCACCTTTCCTGAGAGACTCCTGTAACAGAATGATCCGCTGATTGTCCGACCCCCGGAATCTGAGACTGATATCTTTTCTTTCCAGAATAAACTCCCCGTCAACAAGCACATCAATGTATGACAGAAATTCGTTCATATCCGGCCACTGTACGCAGAATTTCTCCAGGAGGTCTTCCTCTAAACGGTATCCCGTGTAACACCAGATGTTCTTCCCGGGATATCTCTCCTTCACCGTTCTGATAAACGGCAGGAGTTCCCGCCAGTTCGCATACTCGAGCGGTTCTCCTCCAAGCAGCGTCAGTCCGGCAATATAAGCCGGTGCCAGATATGCAAGGATCTGCTCTTCGGCCGCCTCGTCAAAGAGCCGTCCGTAATGAAAATCCCATGTCATCTCGTTAAAACAGCCCTCGCAGTGGTGCGTACATCCGCTTACAAAAAGCGTCACACGCACGCCCGGTCCGTTGGCCACATCACAGTTTTTAATCTCCGAATAATACATAAATATCCCCTGCGCTTCAAGTATATAAAGCAGCTGTAAGCTGATCAGAGATGCAGCACCCTCTCCTTGATCTCCTGCGTACGTCCCTGATTCCAGAACTGTGTACCGATATATCCGCACGTACGTCTCGCAACATTCATCTTATCCTGATCCGTGTTACCGCAGTTCGGACATCTCCAGACCAGTTTGCCGTCCGTGTCCGCTACAATCTCTATTTCGCCATGGTAATCGCATGCCTGACAATAATCGCTCTTCGTATTCAGTTCCGCGTACATTATATTCTCATAGATGTACTGCATAACAGAGAGCACTGCATCCAGATTGTTTTCCATATTCGGCACTTCCACATAGCTGATTGCACCGCCCGGCGACAACTCCTGAAACTGCGCTTCAAATTTCAGTTTATCAAACGCGTTGATCGGTTCCGTCACATGTACGTGATAACTGTTGGTGATGTAATTCTTATCCGTCACGCCCTCGATCACGCCGAAACGCTTCTGCAGACATTTGGAGAATTTGTAAGTAGTGGATTCCAGCGGCGTACCGTATAAGCTGAAATCTATGTTCGTCTCTTCCCGCCATTCCTTGCAGGCATTGTTCAGATACTGCATGACTTTCAGCGCAAAAGGCGTTCCCGCCGGGTCCGTATGGCTCTTACCGGTCATATATCTGGTACACTCGCATAACCCGGCATACCCGAGAGATATGGTCGAATAGCCGCCGTAGAGCAGTTTATCGATCTTTTCCCCCTTCTTAAGCCTCGCCAGCGCACCGTTCTGCCACAGAATCGGCGCCACGTCGGAAGGCGTACCCTTCAGCCTGTTATGACGACACATAAGCGCCCGTCTGCACATATCCAGACGCTCGTCCATGATCTCCCAGAATTTCTTCATATCCCTGCCGGAAGAACATGCCACATCCACCAGATTCAGGGTTACAACACCCTGGTTGAATCTGCCGTAGAATTTCGGCTTATCCTCTTCGTCGTGATATACCGTAAGGAACGAACGGCAGCCCATGCAGGTATAACAATTGCCGTCTTTAAATTTTTTCATGATTTTCTCGGATATATAATCCGGCACCATGCGCTTTGCCGTACACTCCGCCGCCAGCCTGGTCAGATACCAGTACTTGCTGTCCTCGTGAATATTATCTTCTTCCAGTACATAGATCAGCTTCGGAAATGCCGGCGTGATGTAGACGCCCTTTTCATTTTTGACGCCCTTAATGCGCTGGTGCAGCATTTCCTCAATGATCATAACCAGATCATCCCGAAGCTGCCCTTCGGGCACCTCGTCGATATACATAAACACCGTGATAAACGGTGCCTGCCCGTTCGTCGTCATAAGCGTGATGACCTGATACTGAATAATCTGAACTCCACGCTTGATCTCATCCCTCACACGGCTCTCCGCGATCCGGTTGACCTGCTCATCGTCCGCTTCCAGACCGCTTTCTGCAAGTTCCCTCCTGATCTCTCTGCGGAACTTCTCACGACTCACCTGTACGAATGGCGCCAGATGGGAAAGGGAAATACTCTGTCCGCCATACTGACAGCTCGCAATCTGTGCGATACTCTGTGTAGCGACATTACATGCCGTAGCAAAACTCTTGGGTGTGTCAATCATCGTCTCGCTGACCACCGTACCGTTCTGCAGCATATCCTCCAGATTAACCAGACAGCAGTTATGCATATGCTGTGCAAAATAATCCGCATCATGAAAATGCAGGATTCCCTGTTCGTGCGCATCCACAATATCCGGCGGCAGCAGGAAGCGCTTTGTAATATCCTTGCTGACCTCACCCGCCATATAATCACGCTGCACGCTGTTGACCGTAGGATTCTTATTGGAATTTTCCTGTTTTGCTTCTTCGTTATTACATTCCAGCAGACTTAAGATTTGTTCGTCCGTAGAATTGGACTTTCTGATCAGCGCCCTCTTATACCGATAAGTAATATAATTTCTGGCCATGGTGTATGCACGGTATTTCATGAGCTGGTTCTCCACCATATCCTGAATCTCTTCCACACTCGGAGAACGCTTCATCTCTTCACAATTTCGCGCTACTACCTCTGCAATCTCGTCAATCTCTTCCTCAGATAACTTTTCTTCCTCTTTAACGCTGTTATTCGCCTTACAGATTGCCGCCACGATTTTCCTCAAGTCAAAGGTTACTTCCGCGCCGCTTCTCTTAATAATTTTCATACTGCAATACCCACCTAATCTCTTCTCACTGATACCTTCTGTAACACACACATAATATATGATATATCTCAATCGCGTATACCATATATTGTATCACTGAAAAATTTGCTGTCAAGGTATTGTATATTTTATTTTTATATTTTATACATATAATTTGTAGTATTATTTTGACTGACCTGGTCGATTATATCCAATTCTCATAAACTGATACCTTTTCCGCAAAACAGAAAGCACTTCTCTTGCATATGCTTCCCGCTCCATCCGCAGCTTATGCACAACGCCTTCCTTCGTCTCCAGCATCAGATAATTTTCCACCAGCAGAAACTCCCCGCTCTCGCCGCTCTCCTGCCGCAGATACGCTCCCGTGACCTCTCCGTAAGGCACATATTTGATTCTGATAAAATAGCGATAGAACAAAACGGATTCTCCAAGACGCACTTCCCCGAAACGCTCCGCCCCCTTATATTCTCTTTTTATTGTCTCCTGCGCCTTCCCTTCGCCTGCCAGACAAATAAATTTCATAAACATAACTCTCCCGATCACAATCTGTATTCTGCCCTGTTATGGCTTTACAAAATATACTTTTCTTCCGCATACGGACCTGTGCATCAAATAAGAGGCAGTCAATGACCGCCTCCTACTCGATTCTGCAAGCTGGAAAAGGGACTCGAACCCTCGACCTACTGATTACGAATCAGTTGCGCTACCGACTGCGCTATTCCAGCATATCTCTGCAACAAAAATTATTATACTTGCTTATGGACAATTTTGCAAGTAAAAAAATGAAATACTCTCATAATTTGCAATCAGCGTTACTTTTCAGACCCGTGACATGTACGTCCATCTGCGGATACGGAATCGTAATGCCTGCCTCATCCAACGCATATTTAATCTGTTCCGTAATACGCCACCTGCATTCCCAATAGTCCTCATTTAGTGCAAAACAGCGCACATCCAGATTCACACTGCTGTCTCCCAGTTCCTGTACAAACACCTTCCGTTCTTTCTCTTTCAGCACCGCCGCGTCAGCTTCCAGCACCTGCAGGATTACTTCTCTCGCCCTGCGGATATCGGCATCATAAGAGATTCCCACCAGAATATCCAGACGCCGTTCTCCCAGCATACTGGTGTTCAGTATGCTGGTATTTGCCAATGTGCCGTTAGGAATAATAACCACATGATTGTCCGGCGTTGCCAGTTTCGTATAGAATAACTGAATCTCCCTGACCGTTCCCTCATGCCCTTCGCTATCCACTCTGATATAATCATCAACCCGAAAAGGCTTCAGCAATAAAATCAGGACGCCGCCCGCAAAATTAGCCAGACTTCCCTGCACCGCAAGACCGATCGCCACTCCCGCAGATCCCAGGAGCGCAACCACGCTGGCGGCATCCAGGCCGAAGCCCGATGCGATCATAAAAATCAGCACGATGTACATCGCCGCCTTGATAAAAGAATCCAGAAACTGCATGACTCCTGTATCTGCATTGCCCTTCTTTAAAGATCGTCGAACGATCCTGCGGACCAGCTTAATGATCTGCATGCCGATCAGGAAGAAAACCAGCGCCATAACCACGCGCATCCCGAACCGCAGCGCTTTATCCGGAAGCTGCTGCAGATATGTCTGTATCAGTCCGACATTGATCTCATCCGGTGTAATCTGTCCTAATTCTGCCACTTGATTATCCATAATACTTTTTGCCTCTTACTTCTGCTTACTGTCCGCGGGCTTTCCCCCTGTCCTCTTAGGGCGCCCCGCTGGCTTCTTAACTTCCGGCTTCTTAGCTTCCGCTTTCTTCGTTTCCGCTTTCCTAGTCACTGTTTTCTGGTCTGCGGCTTTCTTGTCCTCCGCCTGTCTGCGCTCCTGCTCCGCTTCTATCTTATGCAGTCTGGCTTCCGCTTCCTGCGCCTTCCTGATCATTTCCTCTGCGGCTTTGGCGCGCTCTTTTGCTTCCGCTGCCGCAATCTTGGCTAACCGTCTGGCTTCCGCCGCTTCTTTCGCGATCGTGTCTGCGAGCTCCTTCGCCACTCTGCGCTCTTCCTCTTCCTCAGCCCTGCGCAGTTCCTCCGCGCGGGCTCTCTCGATCTCTGCTTTCTCCTGCGGCGTATACGGCGTATAGGAGAAAATACTGATAGACAAAGGCGCGCTCACCATCTCAATGGCATAGGGCTTACCATCCCATTCTTCCTCAACCGTACTGCAGACCTTCTTATTCACGATATCCTTACCGCCGTAAATCGCGGCATCTGTGTTCAATATTTCCTTATATTTGCCTTCATAAGGCACACCCACACGAAATTCCTGCTTCGCGTCTGCAAAATTAGCCACCACAACCAGAGATTCCTCCGGCTTACCGGTCTTTCTGATGTAAGAAAGCATACATGCATCGGGGGTGATGCAGTTGATCCACTCAAATCCTTCCCAAGACGTGTCCTTCGCATACAGCGCCGGTTTCGTCGTGTACAGTTTATTCATGTCCGCAACCAGACGATTTAATCCGGCATGATCCTCTGTCTGCAGCAGATCCCATTCTACTTCCCTCGCCTCATTAAATTCATCATACTCACCGATATCCTGTCCCATAAAGATCAGCTTCTTACCCGGATGTGTCATATGATAAGCATATGTCAGTCTCATATTGGCAAACTGCTGCGGCCGTTCTCCGGGCATCTTGCCGAGAAGCGTCGCTTTGCCGTGCACCACTTCATCGTGGGAGAACACCAGCATAAATTTCTCACTGTAAGCATAAATCATGCTGAACGTCAGATCATTATGACGCCCGGAACGGAAATAGGGATCGGTCTTAATGTAGCTCAGATAGTCGTTCATAAATCCCATATTCCACTTCAGATCAAACCCAAGACCGTCATCGTCCAGCGCCCCTGTGATCCTTGGCCATGCCGTCGATTCCTCCGCGATCATGAGCACGCCTTCATTGCGCTTCTTCATGATAGAGTTCAAGTGTTTGAGAAATTCCACCGCTTCCAGATTCTCATTACCACCGTAAATATTGGCAACCCACTGTCCGTCGCTCTTACCATAATCCAGATATAACATGGATGCCACGGCATCGATCCGTATGCCGTCGGCATGGTACTGTTCCACCCAGTAAAGCGCATTCGCGATCAGATAGTTACGCACTTCGGGTCTGCCGTAATTATAGATCAGCGTACCCCAATGCGGATGCGAACCCTGCCTCGGGTCCTGATGTTCATACAGGCAGGTTCCATCAAACCCCGACAGACCGTAAGTATCCCTCGGAAAGTGTGCCGGTACCCAGTCCAAGATCACACCAATCCCCGCCTTATGCATCTCGTTCATGAAATACATAAAGTCCTCCGCGGTGCCGTAACGGGAAGTTGGCGCATAATATCCGATCACCTGATACCCCCACGACGCGTCGAGCGGATGTTCCATCACAGGCATCAGTTCTACATGGGTATACCCCATTTTCCGTATATATTCGATCACCCTGGGAGCCAGTTCACGATAATTATAGAAATCCCTGCCGTCCTCAGGCTTTGCAAAGGAACCGAGATAAATCTCATATACATTCATCGGCTGGTCTTCCGTCTGCACCTTCACGCGCTTCTTCATCCATTTGCTGTCTTCCCACTTAAACCCGTCAATATCTCTTACAACGGATGCACTGTCCGGCCGAAGCTGCTGTCCAAATGCATACGGATCTGCCTTCAGGAAAGTCAGACCGCCCTTTGCCTTGATCTCAAACTTATAACAGTCGCCCGCTTTCACCCCGGGTAAAAATATTTCAAAGATTCCCGAATCCCAGAGCCTTCTCATCTGGTGTGTTCTGCCGTCCCATCCATTGAAATCACCCACTACACTGACACGCACCGCGTTCGGCGCCCACACGGCGAATGTAACCCCCTCCGTGCCGTCAATTTTCATCGGATGTGCGCCCAGTTTCTCATAGATCATATAGTGGATGCCTGCATTGAATTTCTCGGTATCCTCCCGCGTGATCTGCGGCGGGTAGTTATAGGCATCCTTTACCTTCTTAAGCGTCCCGTCCTGCGCCTCCACAATATACTCATACTCCGGAATTTTTTTCCCCGGAAGGAGCGCCGCAAAATATCCTTCCTCGTCCGCCATTTCCATCTTATAGCTCTTATCACCTTCTACAAGCTGCAGACGAACACTCCTGGCTCCGGGCTGAAAAGTCTGTACAAGCACGGAACTCCCCGTCACATGGGCACCGAGAAGCGCATGCGGATTATCTGATTCAGAATATACGATCCCCTCTATTTCGGCCCAGTTCATCAGTTTATACAATCTTTTATTCATGTTCATTTATTGATCATTCCGGCTGCAATGATCGTTTCCCCTTTCCTGAAATATATTTCTTACGGCCTGTCATGGAAATATGACAACCGTTACTCCTCTATTTTGTGAATCAGTAATCCGCTGCGCAGTTTCGGTTCAAACCAGGTAGATTTCGGAGGCATTAATTTCCCAGCATCAGACACCGCAAACAGTTCATGAATATCCGTCGGATACATGGCAAACGCCACCTGCGCGTCCGTATGTACTCTTCTTACCAGTTCTTCCAGTCCCCTGATCCCGCCTACAAAATCGATTCTGCTATCCACCTTGGGATCGCTGATTCCGAGTACCGGTTCCAGAAGGTCTCTCTGTAAAACCGACACATCCAGATCCTCTACCGCCTCCCCGCAGTACCGCTCCTGTCTGATTCTCAGACAATACCATGACTTGCCAAGGTACATGCCGATCTCACCCTTATGCTTCGGTTTATAAGGTTCCGCTCCCGCCGCTTCCACTTCAAAGTCCTGTCCGATCCGATCCAGAAACGCTTCCTCCGTATACCCGTTAAGCGACTTAACAACCCGGTTGTAATCCATGATCATCAACTGGTCATCCGGGAACAGCACTGACAGGAAATAATTAAACTGTTCCTCTCCGGTATAGCCCGGGTGCGACTGTCTGCGCATCTGCGATACCCGCACCGCCGAGGCACATCTGTGATGCCCGTCCGCGATATAGATGGTTTCCACCTGTTCAAATTCCCGCCTGATCTGCTCTACGTCTCCTATATCATCGATCACCCAGAGTCTGTGAATAACACCGTCCTCAGCCGTAAAATCATACTCCGGACAGCTGCTCATCACCTTGCGGACCTGCCGCTCTATGCCCTCCCTTCTCCTGTATGCCAGAAAAATGGGACCGGTCTGAGCACTGCATACATCCACATGACGAATACGGTCCGCCTCCTTATCCGCCCGCGTATTCTCATGTTTCCTGATCACCTGGTTCTCATAATCCTCCACAGAAGCACAGGCACCGATTCCAATCTGAGATCGCCCGTTCATCACCAGTTCATAGACATAATACGCCTCTCTGTCTTCCTCGATAAACAGTCCGTCCCGTACCATACGATTGAGCATATCCCGTGCTTTCTCATACACTTCCGGCGCATACATGTCATAATCCGGCGGAAATTGTGTCTCCGGTCTGTCGATCCGAAGAAATGAATAGGGATCTCCCTGCACTTTCTCATATGCTTCCTGTCTGCTGTACACGTCGTAAGGCAGCGCCGCGATCTGATCCGCCAGATCCTCTCTTGGCCGCACGGCACGAAAAGGGTTTACTTTCGCCATTTTGTCTCCTGTTCTGCTTCCTGTCCGACCCTGCCGCAGCTGTGCTGTTTCTGCAAGGCCAAACAATAATATTCGCATATATCATACAAATTTATTTTATCAAATAAGCCTATACAGCACAAGCACGAAGTGATATGATTGATAAATAAAAGTATTGCAAATAAAATAGTCGAAAAGGATGTGTACTTAAATGACAGCGGAAAAAAAAGAAATCTTAGACCGTATCAACGCCTTCGCCGAGCAAGCTCTGGCAGACATTGATCCGCAGAAAACAAGAATCTCATTCCAATTGGAGGCATTAAAGCCGGTCATGCAGGAGATCGCGGATGAAAAGGGCCTGTCCGTTGAAGACATTTTTATTCTCTACATGGATCTGGCTAGCGAGGCTTCCGTGGAGGCAGAGAACCAGCTGCAGGCAACGCTTGACGAAAATGAAGGCGCCAATTTCTCCAAAATTGCCAACCGTCTGAATTGAAATATTCATATTTAAATTCACTTACAAAGGAGCAGACCTTACGGTCTGCCCCTTTTAGGTTCTTGAACAGCTCGATTTTTACTTTACGACTCTTACTCTGAACACACCGTCAATCGACTGCAGCTTCTGAATAATCTCCTCCGATGCGGGGGATTCGATATCAAGCATGGTATATGCCACCTCGCCTTTGGACTTATTCGTCATGTCGGTGATATTAATATTGTTATCGCCGAAACATGCTGTGAACTTCGTGATCATATTGGCAATATTCTTGTGGAAAATCGCCACACGTCCTGCCTGATCACAGATACCCATATCACATTTCGGATAATTCACACTGTTGATAATATTGCCGTTCTCCAGATAGTTCTTGAGTTCCTTGACTGCCATCACAGCGCAGTTGTCCTCCGACTCTTCCGTGGAAGCGCCGAGATGCGGAATCACAATACAACCTTCCTGTCCAGCCGTCGTGCTGTTCGGGAAATCGGATACGTACTTGCGCACTTTGCCCGCCTTGATACCCTCCAGCACTGCTTTCTCATCCACCAGAAGATCTCTGGCAAAGTTAAGCAGGATCACACCGTCTTTCATCTTGCCGATGGCCTCTTCGTTAATCATGCCCTTAGTGGCATCCATCAACGGCACATGAATCGTAATCATATCACACTCCGTATAGATCTCCTCCACATTCAGCACATGCTTTACGTCCCGGCTTAAGTTCCATGCCGCATCGACGGACACATACGGATCATAGCCATACACTTCCATACCCAGATGTTTTGCCACGTTAGCGACTCTGACACCGATCGCGCCAAGCCCGATGATGCCGAGTTTCTTGCCCTCGATCTCCGTACCTGCAAAGTTCTTCTTTGCTTTTTCTGCAGACTTTCCTACGTTTTCATCCGTCTGATTTTCTTTCACCCACTCAATACCGCCGACTACATCACGGGAAGCCAGCAGCATACCGGCGATCACAAGCTCTTTTACCCCGTTGGCATTGGCGCCTGGCGTATTAAACACTACGATGCCCTTTTCCGCACATTTCTCCAGCGGAATATTATTGACCCCAGCACCCGCTCTCGCAATTGCCAGCAGATTCTTAGACAGTTCCATGTCGTGCATGGCTGCACTTCTCACTAAGATTCCGTCCGCTTCCTCCACATGATCCGTCTGCACATACTGATCGCTGAATTTCTCCAGACCGACTCCCGCAATGGGATTTAAACAATGATATTTAAACATTTGTATATCCTCTTTTCTATTTGTTGTTTTCCGCGTCTGCGAAACAAATCCCGCAAGTAAATTTCATAGAAATTTACTTTTTCTCAAATTCTTTCATAAATGCAACCAGCTTTTCCACACCTTCCATCGGCATTGCGTTATAGATACTTGCTCTCATGCCGCCCACGGTACGGTGACCTTTCAGGTTCACAAATCCTGCCGCCGTCGCTTCCTTAATAAACTTCGCGTCCATTTCCTCATTACCGGTCACAAAAGGTATGTTCATGAGAGAACGGTCTTCTTTTCTGACGGTTCCTTTAAACAGTTCACTCTCATCCAGAAAATCATACAGGATCTTCGCCTTCTTTTCATTTGTCTCCTTCATGGCTTCCAGACCGCCGTTTTTCAAGAGCCATTTGAACACTTTGCCGCAAATATATATACCGTAGCAGGGCGGCGTATTATACAGGGAATCGTTGTCCGCATGAATTTTATACTTCATCATGGTGGGCGTGCCCGGAAGCACATCGTCCGTTATGAGATCCTCTCTGATAATAACCACCTGTGTGCCTGCAGGACCTACATTCTTCTGCACGCCGGCATAAACCATGCCGTATCTGGATATGTCCATGGGCTCGGACAGGAAGCAGGACGAAACATCCGAAACAAGGATCTTGCCTTTTGTATCGGGCAGTTTATGAAACTTCGTACCGTAAATGGTGTTGTTTTCGCATATGTACACATAATCCATATCGTCTGTAATCGGCAGATCAGAACAATCCGGAATATAAGAAAATGTCTGATCTGCGGAGGATGCCAGTTCTACCGCCTCACCGTAGATCTTCGCTTCCGCATAAGCTTTCTTGGCCCACTGTCCTGTCAGAATATAGCCTGCCTTACGATTTTTCATCAGGTTCATAGGAACGGACGCAAAGATCAGACTCGCCCCGCCCTGTAAAAACAAGACTTTATAATTGTCAGGAATATTCAGAAGCGTTCTCAAGTCTGCCTCCGCCTCTTTAATAATCGTATCATACACCTTGGAGCGATGACTCATCTCCATGACGGACATACCGCTTCCCTTATAGTCTAACATCTCTTCCGCCGCTTCCCTTAAGACTTCCTCCGGCAAAACAGCGGGACCTGCTGAAAAATTGTATACTCTAGCCACTTTTATCTCCTCCGATTATATCTACAAAATTTATGAATCAACAAACATTTTACCTTTTTCATATACTTTAGTCAATTACAACGTGAAATTTTTTCAGTAGAACATTACCACAGGCGTCCCCACTTCCACACTCTCATAAATCTGTACCATGGCATCTCTTGGCGTATTGATACACCCGTGAGAACCGTTCGTCTGGTAGATCGTTCCTCCGTATTTACTGCGCCATGCCGCATCATGAATACCGATATTGCCTTTCACCGGCATCCAGTAATCCACATGGGAAGCGTATCCCGGTCCCCGCAGAATACGGTTCGTCTGTTTCAGATACACATAGTTGACACCCGCAGGTGTTCCCATTCTGCGAGAGGTATTGCCGGTCACGATCGGCGTTGCGACCTGCTGTACGCCTTTCACATAATAGTACATCATCTGCTCACCCATATCCACTTCCACATAGGTGTCTCCGATATCATCCTTCCCCTGCAGCCATGCCGTCTGTATATATTCCGGCTCACGAACTTCTTTTCTTCGCTCCGTAAAGGCCTGCGTCAGATAAGCCACCTCTGCATCACGATCAATTTTATTGCCGTAAGTACCACCCTCGACCGTTACCAGTTCTCCTCTGGTCGCCCGGAACTGTCTGGCCGTTCCGACCGTGTCATACTGCGCAGCCAGCCCGTCAACGAACTCCTGTATCGCGCCGTCCCGCATTTTAAGCCGTCCGGATTCGTCCCGTGCAAAACTGCCGTCCTCCGATATCTCGATCCAGTCACAGACAACTGACGCATCTACGGGAACCTGTTCCTCTCCCATCTGATAGACAATACCGCACTTCTGGAAGCTGTCCACCTGCTCCCACAGGCGCAGCGTATCCTGCATTTGCGGTGACAATGCCAGGTCATGATAACATCCAGCCTCCTCCAGAGAAATCTCCTTCTCCGACTGCTCTATGGCACCTGTAATTGCCGCAGCGGCTTCCTCCACCTTAAGAACATTCTCCCTCTCGTTCAGAAGTTCATAACCTTGATTTGTCTTGATAATTGCGACCTTACGTTCTTTCTCCGGATGTCCCCTCTCCGCTTTTAAGAACGGAATCTGATCCAGAATATCGGCAAGTGCCTGCCCGTCATAAGATACTACCGGCGTAAGCTGCGTACTGTCGCCGTGAAGCAGACTCTCTATCCACATCCAGGGATTTTGCTGTTTCTGATATGCCTCAAGTGCTTTCATGAAATCAAACCGGTATCCGACCGCTTCCGCAGATATAAAATAAGAATTGCCGTCCCTATCGTAAACGGTAAGTCCGTCATATGTAAAGCCACGTACAAGCGCATCATTCACTTCCTGAATGCTTTTTCCCGTACAGTATACGTCATTGATCCATGTTCCGTAAGCAAACGCATTGTGGTAGTAAACAGCCAGCCCGATGTACGTTCCCATCAGGCTGACCAGCATAATGCATAATATAATTGCTAAATGTTTCAATAATCTTTTCATAAAGATAATTCCAGTCAATTTATGTTCAAATCGTCTTCCGTATCATCCCTGATCCCCACGCCTTCCCTGCCGGACATTCCGGAGATCAGCAGTACGCCGCTGCCTACTGTTTTGCCATGGACAGATCCGCCGCATCAAAAGCTTCACTGATCGGCGCTCCTGCCGGAACCATCGGAAACACTTTGTCATCCTCCGGAATAATACAGTCTAACAATACCGGCTTCTTCAGCGCGATCGCCCGCTCGACGGCCGGCGCGACTTCTTCTTTCTTCGTAATTCTGATGGCCTCACACCCGAGTCCTTCAGCCACCTTACAGAAGTCAACACTGTCATTTAAGACCGTCTGGGAATAACGTTTTCCATAGAAAAGTGTCTGCCACTGTCTCACCATGCCAAGCACATGGTTATTGATCACAACCTGAATAATCGGAATATTATAGCGGCTCGCTGTGGCAAGTTCGTTCATATTCATGCGGAAACAGCCGTCCCCCGCAATATTAATGCAGATCTTATCCGGACGTCCCATCTTAGCGCCTATGCAGGCTCCCAGACCGTATCCCATGGTTCCGAGTCCGCCTGACGTGAGCAGCGTGCGCGGCATGGAATACTTATAATACTGTGCCGCCCACATCTGATGCTGTCCGACATCCGTGGTAATCACCGCACTGCCCTTCGTCACCCTGTCGATCTCTTCTATAATGTACGGGCATGACAGCGCCGATTCATCATAGCTTAACGGATACTGCTCCTTTAATTGTGTAATATGCTGCATCCACTCTTTATGTTCCTGCTGTTCCAGCTGTGTGTTGATCCTGCCGAGCACTTCTTTCAGATCCCCCACCAGCGCGACATCCGTCTTGATATTCTTATTGATCTCCGCGGCATCGATATCAATGTGCAGCACCTTGGCATTCTCGGCAAACTTTTTCGGATTACCCACCACACGGTCCGAAAATCTTGCGCCCAATGCAATGAGCAGATCGCACTCGCTGACACCAAAGTTAGAAGTCTTCGTACCATGCATGCCGATCATTCCCGTATAGCGCGCATCATGTCCGTCACAAACGCCTTTGCCCATCAGGGTGTCGCAGACCGGCATATCCATCCTCTGCGCAAACTCCCTGACCTCCTGATATGCCCCGGAAATCACGGCGCCGCCTCCTACATAGAGAAACGGTTTCTTTGCCTCTCTGAGCAGTGTCAGTGCCGCCTGCAGTTCTTCTTCCGTGTAACCCGGAACCTGCTGTACCTTCTCAGGTTCCTTCGGTTCAAACTCACAAGTATCAGCTGTCACATCTTTCGTGATATCCACCAGAACCGGTCCGGGTCTTCCGCTGCCGGCTATCGCAAAAGCTTTACGCAGTGTCTCGGCCAGTATATTAATATCCTTTACAATATAGTTATGTTTCGTGATCGGCATGGTCACGCCGGCAATATCCACCTCCTGGAAAGAATCTTTACCCAGGGAAGGCAGCACAACGTTACATGTGATTGCTACCATGGGAACGGAGTCCATATAGGCCGTGGCAATACCCGTCACCAGATTGGTAGCTCCCGGTCCGCTGGTAGCCAGACATACACCTGTCTTACCCGTTGCCCGCGCATAACCGTCCGCAGCATGAGCAGCCCCCTGCTCATGAGAAGTTAATATGTGATTTATTTCATTACTATGTTGATAAAGTGCATCATATACATTCAGTATCGTTCCGCCCGGATAGCCGAACACCGTATCTACTCCCTGTTCCTTCAGACATTCCACAACGATCTCTGCACCGGTTAATTTCATGGTTTATACTCCTCCTACTGTTTTCTCACCTGCTCTGTCATCAAACGTCAGCGCTGCGCGCCGCTCCCGCCGCCTTAGCAGCTTTTGGGGATCTCCAGAATCGCGCCTCTGTTACCGCTTGTAACCATCTCACGGTATCTTGCCAGATAACCGCTCGTCACTTCCGGTTCTCTGGGCTGCCACTTCTCCCTTCTGGCTGCAAGTTCTTCATCAGATACCTTCACATCCAGTTTCATATTCGGAATATCTATGCTGATGATATCTCCCTCTTCCACCAGCGCAATCGGTCCGCCGACTGCAGCTTCCGGAGATACATGTCCAATCGATGCCCCGCGGGATGCACCGGAAAATCTGCCGTCCGTGATCAGTGCCACGCTGGAGCCAAGACCCATTCCCGCAATCGCAGAAGTCGGATTGAGCATCTCGCGCATACCGGGTCCGCCCTTGGGACCTTCATAACGAATCACAACCACATCTCCCGATACGATCCTGCCGCCCTTAATAGCTGCTATCGCATCTTCTTCGCACTCGAATACTCTGGCCGGTCCCTCATGAACCATCATCTCCTCCACAACCGCGGAGCGTTTCACCACGCTGCCGTCCGGCGCCAGATTACCTTTCAGCACGGCGAGTCCGCCTGTCTTACTGTATGGATTGTCCACCGTTCTGATCACTTCCGGATTCCGGTTGACCGCATATTTGATGTTCTCACCGACTGTTTCTCCTGTCACGGTCATGCAGTCCGTATGCAGCAGACCGATATCCGCCAGTTCTTTCATGACAGCGTAGACACCGCCCGCCTCATTCAGATCTTCCATATAGGTCGGACCTGCCGGTGCCAGATGACACAGATTAGGCGTTTTCTCACTGATTTCATTGGCGTATGATATATCAAAATCAAAACCGATTTCGTGGGCGATCGCAGGCAGATGCAGCATGGAGTTGGTAGAACAGCCCAATGCCATATCCACAGTCAACGCATTTAAGACCGCGTCTTTTGTCATGATATCTCTGGGGCGGATGTTTTCCTGTAACAGATGCATAACCGCCATGCCGGCATGTTTCGCCAGCTTGATTCTCTCAGAGTAAACCGCCGGAATCGTTCCATTGCCGCCCAGTCCCATACCCAGCACTTCCGTCAGGCAGTTCATGGAGTTGGCCGTATACATACCGGAACAGGATCCGCATGTAGGACACGTCTTCTCCTCAAATTCTCTCAGTTCCTCATCATTCATCGTACCCGCCGCGTAAGAACCCACTGCTTCAAACATAGAGGAAAGACTTCTCTTCTGTCCGTGTACGTGTCCCGCCAGCATAGGACCGCCGGATACAAACACGGTCGGCACATTGATGCGCGCCGCCGCCATCAACAGCCCCGGTACATTCTTATCACAGTTAGGTACCATCACAAGCGCATCAAACTGGTGCGCCAGCGCCATACACTCCGTGGAATCCGCAATCAGATCCCTTGTAACGAGAGAATATTTCATGCCGACATGCCCCATGGCTATTCCGTCGCATACCGCAATCGCCGGAAATACGACCGGAACACCGCCGGCTTCAGCCACACCGAGCTTCACGGCATTGACGATCTTATCCAGATTCATATGCCCCGGTACGATCTCATTGTAGGAACTGACGATCCCGACCATCGGCTTTTTCATCTCTTCCTGCGTAAATCCCAATGCATTGAACAGACTCCTGTGGGGCGCCTGCTGTACGCCCGCTTTTACATTATCGCTTCTCATACTTAACTTCCTTCCTGCGCTGCCTGCACGCATAACATTATCTTACTTTTGCATTTAATTATCTATAGAGTATAATATAAATCTATCGTTTTCGTATACGGATTCCATCTGTAAGGCAGCCTGCGCCGCCGCAAATTCTTCCCGCGTCAGATACAGCTTCCAGTCATCACCTGTCCAATCAATAACATCCGTATTGTAATTTGCCAGCAAATACTTGTCCGCCAGTACGATCTCCGCCTCTGTCAGATCGCGGGTAACCCGGTCTTCACCGATATCATATAAAAATAACAGTAGATATTCCTGATCACAATCCGTCACGGCGATCTTTTGTACCTGAGACAGATCTGTCTGCGCGTACGCTTCCTGTATCGCCGCTTCTCTATCACTGTACTGCGCTCCGTAAGCCGGCGTCATCAGCACGCCTATACAGAATATTCCGGCTGCCGCGCTCCCAAGCTGCGGCATATATTTCCCGAACCGGCCAACGGCAAACCGCCTCCCGGCAGACTGCCACAGCCATGCAGCTGCAAGCCCCACTATGATACCAACAAAGGAAAACACCCGGTAATACGGCAGCGAGTGCAGACAGATCAGCATAAGCGGAAGCCCGGTCAGGCTGACCGCCAGATAGATTTCCATAAAATGCGCATATAAATCATGTTCTTCCGCCGCTCTTTTTACATAACTACCGTTACTTATCCTTTTCCCAATGCAAAGTATTGTACCTGCAATACAGATTATAAGAAGAAATGCAAGTACCACTGCCCCGCCCGTATAATATTCGTTGAACAGACTGCGCTGCCAGTTTATATATTTGCAAAAGAACCCGTCGCTGCCGACGCTCTGAATATATGGCGTCGCCAGCATATAGTCAATGCCTGTCTTAAGCGCTGTAAACGGCGCGTGCAGAATGATCGTTCCGTGCCCCATGCCATAATAAGCGCTGCCTTCTGTTTTCGTAAGCAGATTAGAACCGATCGCAAGCCATACCAGACCATACAGCCCCGCCGTACATACCGCCCCTGCAGCCGCAGTGAGAATCAGTCGTCCAAGCCGTCTGTACTCACCTCTCACAAGCAGAAAGATACCGCCTGCCAGACAGACCGGCAGCACAACATACAGACTGCTGGGGATCGCATAGAGCGCAAGCACCAGACTCATACCAAAACACACATAATCACGAAGTCTCTCTTTGCGTTCCACCGTGATGCGCAGCAATGCATAGACAGCCGTAAGATAGCAGAACGACACAAGCGCATACCCTCTTCCCTGTACCGCGAGCTGGTTCACAAGCTTCATACCCGTATATAGAAACACCGGTATAAGCGCCATGCCATGCGCAAAACATCTTCTGCCAATCCTGTAAAGCAGGATCATACTGCCTAAACTGCACAGCCAGGAAACACCTCGCAGTGCAATATATGCGTTACCAAAGATGCCAAGACATGCCGACAGCACCGAATAACCGATATGATTATTGGGCAGCGGCCAGTGGATCGCCGCATAAACCGGTCCTCTGCTGATAAAATAGTAATAAGTATAAAGCTCGTCATACCATGGCGTCAGCGCGAACATACGCCAGCCGTAATAAACCGCCATCCCCGCCAGAAACAGAATAAAAACAGTGGCTTCTCTATCAAGTTTGTTCCGTATGCCGTTTTGTTCCATAAGAAATCCCTGCACTGTTTTTGTTTTGTCAGTCCCGGTATTACCGTCTGCTTCTTGATCCTGTTACTGAATCCTCTCTGCCAGAAGATCTCCCATCTGCCTGCAGCCTACCCGTGTACAGCCGTCTGCCATAATATCTCCTGTCCGATAACCAGCCTTAAGTACCTGTCTGACCGCGCTCTCGACCGCATCTGCTTCACGATCCAGATCAAAGCTGTAGCGCAGCATCATCGCCGCCGACAGCACCGTTGCGATCGGGTTTGCAATATCCTTGCCCGCGATATCCGGTGCCGAACCGTGGCTCGGTTCATACAGACCGAATTTCGTATCATTTAAGGATGCCGAAGCCAGCATACCGATGGAACCGGTTACCATGCTTGCCTCATCAGACAAAATATCTCCAAACATATTCTCTGTCAAAATGACATCAAACTGCGCAGGATCTCTGACAAGCTGCATCGCACAGTTATCCACCAGCATATGTTCCAGAGTCACCTCAGGATACTCCTTGGCGACTTCTTCCACCACGCTTCTCCATAATCTTGAAGAAGCCAGTACATTGGCCTTATCCACGCTGGTCACTTTCCTGCGCCGCTTCATAGCGATATCGAATCCCTTAATCGCAATTCTTCTGATTTCATCCTCATCGTATACAAGCGTATCTACCGCGCTTCTTATACCGTTCTCCTCGATCATCTTCTTCTCTCCGAAGTAGAGTCCTCCGGTCAGTTCCCGCATGATCATCATGTCGAAGCCCACTGCAGCGATCTCCTCCTTTAAAGGACATGCCGCCACCAGTTCATCGTACAGAACCGCCGGTCTTAAATTAGCGAAAAGATTCAATTCTTTCCTGATCGCCAAAAGTCCGGCCTCGGGCCGCAGCGAAGGCTCCAGACGGTACCACGGAGAAGTCGTCGTATCCCCGCCGATCGATCCCATCAGAACAGCGTCGCCGCTTTTCGCCGTTTCAACCGCTTCCTTCGTCAGCGGAACACCGTGCACGTCAATCGATGCACCGCCCATCAGAATATCCGTATAATGCATGGTATGGCCGTACCGGACCGCCACCGCATCCAAAACTTTTTTTGCTTCCGCTATGATCTCCGGTCCGATGCCGTCGCCCGGAATACATGTAATCTTTAATTCCATATTCATCTCCATTTCTGCACATGCTGTTGTTTCAACTCTGTTGAAACGGCGCATTTGACGAGTTTGTGCCAAGTGTGCGCAGACACAAATCCCGCGTATGAAAAAATTTTCACACGAATCATCCATGTCATTTATCGCAAAAACTCACTTATTTATCATAGTCTATTCTTCTATAAATTTCAAGAAGAGTTTGTCTGCCGGAAACAGAACGATTTCACCCGCCATATCGTGTAAGGCTGAACCGTTACCGGAAATTTCCTGTAGCAAAAAGAGACGAACCATCCCGGTCCGTCTCTCATTTTTACTTTGTTTCATTACAGCCTGCAATAATGTGCATCTGCAAGCCATCCGCTCCTGCTTAGTTCGCTGTAAATGCTTTCTCGGCAAGAACATTGTCATCAGGGTCTGTATAGCGCATAACGACTGTGCTTGCACCTTCCTGTCCAATCACATCATCGAACTGCTTAACCTGCTCTTTAAATGTATCTTCCTGTGCGTCTAATGCAGCAGCAAGAGCCTCACCCATACCGTCAACGATCATGGAACTGTCCGTAATCTTAATAATTACGGTAAACTCATTGCCCTTTACTTCACAAGCTGCTTCCATACCGTCGCCTGCCATAGAAGAGAACATGCCGTCCAATGCAGCCTGAACAGTAGGATCACTATAGTAATCCTCTAATGTTGTGTAACCATCAACGCTTGCAGTATCATCTGCCGTCTCTTCTGCGTCATCTGCAACCGCCTCTGTGTCGTCGGCCGTATCCTCTGCAGGTGCTTCTGTTTCAGGCTCTGCGTCTGCCTCAACCTCAGGCTCTGTGTCAGTGGTCTCAGTTCCTGTTGTAGCCGCCGCGTCGTCACCGCCGCATGCAGTCATGGATAATGTAAGCGCCATAATTGCTGCACAAGCAACTAATTTCAATGTTTTTCTCTTCATAATTTTCTCCTCCCTTTACGTTGACAAGTCATTGTGTTTTTAACACAATTCCGCATTCTACACGATATGGTATGCACTGTCAATAGCTTCTTTCATATTTTGTATAGAATTACAAAAAAACTTTATTATAGAAAACCTTTTCCGTACATTCTAACAACAAAAAAAGCGGGGCAAGCCCGCTTTTCACTCTCTGTACTACTATTCCGCATCAGCCTTCTCGATCTGTGCAACCGCCGACTTCTGCATCGGAATACGGCAGTTCTTGTTGCTGCCGAACTCAACAATAATCGTGTCTTCCGTAATGTCAATTACGATGCCGTAGAAGCCGCTTGTCGTGAGCACACAGTCGCCCACACACATATCCGCTAACATCGCCGCCATTCTCTTTTGTTCCTTCTTCTGTGGACGAATCATAATAAAATACATAAACGCCACAATCACAACGATATATAAAATCATGATCATACCGCCGCCCGTTGCCGCCGCAGTTCCATCGGCTGTCAATAAAATGCCCATATCTTTTTCCTCCATATATTCCTCTATGATCCGGCAGCTTTTCCGCCAAGTCATATGCCTGTACAATTAAAACATATCATACACAAAACAAAATAAGAAAACAAGCCTTTTTAGATTCTTTTTAGATTTCCGTACCGTTTTCCCCGCTCTGCCGCAGTCCGTCCAGCTTGTACCGCTTATAGGCAGCAAACCCGCCCCGGTCTAACGCGTCTCTGATCTCTTCCATCATCGTATTATAGAAATACAAATTATGCAGGACACACAACCGCATACCGAGCATCTCTTTCGACTTCAGCAAATGTCTGATATACGCCCTCGAATATCTTCTGCAGGCCGGACAGTTACAACCTTCCTCGATCGGTCTCTCATCCAGTTCATACCTCGCATTAAAGAGATTGATTCTTCCATGATTTGTATACAGATGTCCATGCCTGCCGTTGCGCGTGGGATATACGCAGTCAAAAAAATCCACTCCCCGCTCCACGGCTTCCAGAATATTCGCAGGCGTGCCGACTCCCATAAGATAAGTGGGCTTGTCCTTGGGAAGATATGGAACCGTTTCTTCTATAATATGATACATCTCCTCATGGCTCTCACCCACGGCAAGACCGCCAAGTGCATAACCGTCACATTCCATCTCCGATATCCGTCTGGCATGATCGATCCGGATATCGTCATAGACCGCACCCTGATTAATGCCGAAAAGGAGCTGCTTCCTGTTAATCGTATCCTCCAGTCCGTTCAGGCGGTTCATCTCTGCCTTGCAGCGCTCCAGCCATCTGGCGGTACGTGTCACGGAAGTCTCTACATAATGTCTGTCCGCCACACTGGACGGACATTCGTCAAACGCCATCGCAATCGTAGAAGCCAGATTAGACTGGATTCGCATGCTCTCCTCCGGACCCATGAAAATCTTCCTGCCGTCCACATGGGAGTGAAAGTAAACGCCCTCCTCCTTGATCCTGCGCAGACTGGCCAGCGAAAAGACCTGAAATCCGCCGGAATCCGTCAGTATCGGCTTATTCCAGGACATAAACTTATGTAAACCACCTAGTTTCTTTATGATCTCATCTCCGGGACGCACATGCAAATGATACGTATTAGACAATTCCACCTGCGTCTTGATCCCTTCCAGATCTTCCGTAGACACGGCTCCTTTGATGGCCGCCGCAGTTCCCACGTTCATAAACACGGGCGTCTGGATCGTCCCGTGTACGGTTTCCAGCTGCGCCCGCTTTGCTCTTCCTTCTGTTGTTAATATACTGTACATTGCTTTGTTCTCTCCACTCTACAGATACTTGTCCCAGAACTCCTCCAGACATATATTCTCGTCATGCATAATTCTGGCAGCCTCCCTGCCCACATAACGAAAATGCCACGGTTCATATTCTATGCCTGTAATATACTCCTTGCCGGAAGGATACCGCAGTGTGAATCCAAATTCATGACTGTGCTCCGCAAGCCACCTTCCCTCCTCAGTGTCCGCAAATCCCTGCAGCAATGGAATATATGTATCACAAGTAATATCCACCGCCAAACCGATCTCATGCTCGCTGCAGCCCGGAACCGTGATCACCTGTGATGTTTCTTTGTAGGCATCCATATAAGACAATCCCTGTCGCATATAATATCTGATTCTGTCATTAAAATTCGCTTCCTGCCTGTCCGATGTCCTATACGGAGATCTGACACCCAGATTAAATCCATTCTTCTGGGCAGCCTGCAGCATGAGCAGCAAGTCTTCAATGATCCTGTCATCGCACAATATACTGTCTTTTGTTCTGTTGTCCTTTGTCTTGCCCAGATTAAATTCATAGCCTTCCGGAATCGGATGCTGCTTGTTGACCAGAATAAGCCTCCAGTCCGACGAATCAAATTCAAAATCTTCCGACAGCTGCACCGTCTCTCCGTCTTCCTGGCCATCGTTCTCCTGCCGGTCATCTCTAAGCTGATAGTCCTCCCTGCTCTCCAGAATGTCATCCAGCGTATAGACATCAACATCTGTCAGATCTGTTTCCGGATCATAGTCCAAATCCAGTTCATCCAGACCGTCTTCTTCCAAATCAGTGCTACCCGTCTCTGCATCCATCTCTACCGCCAGCATGACATCGGAATCCTCAACGATGGCGCTGTACGTCTCCTGTGCTTTGATAAAACCCGTTTTCTCCGCAAAAACCGCAAAAGAAAAACTGCAGCTTGTCATGAAAAACAGGATAACAAATACAACGCTGGCATAACGTTTGGTATTCGTCACAAAATGCCTTCCGATGTGATAACCCCCTAAAACGGCAGAAAGCGCCGCAAGGCACGGATAACGCATATATTTATTCTTTTTTGCAATACTCGAAAATCTGGATATAGTTCTTTCCCGAAATGTCTTTTTCATCTGATTCCTCAAACCTGTTATGGTCCGTACGTTCCAGTTATTTTATGTATACTCTGTTGTTAGATACTTTCATCCCGACCAGATACAACATTTAACTCTAATTGATATCATAACACATAAAATTTATTTGTACACTATTATTTTATGTAAATCAACATTTTTTTTGCGAAAAAAAGGTTTAAAACAAACAGACGATCTAAATATTTATTTCTATACTGAGATATGATATACTCCGTATAGGCAAAGCAGAAGTTATCAGATATGTTTGGAAATTAATCCATAATTTAACATACCGTTTGTTATTATTGTAATGCAGGTTATCCTTCATATTATTTTCCAAATATTTCACACCTCTTAAGTTTTTGCCACACAATTAAATCTTTTAACATCTAATTTTTTGTGAATATACAAGTTAGAAAGGATTATAAACATGGCAGGTTCATCTTACGGAAACATTTTTCAGATTACGACATGGGGGGAATCCCATGGTGCAGCACTCGGCGTCGTGGTAGACGGCTGTCCCGCCGGTCTGCCTTTAACCGCCGAGGATATCCAGATTTATCTGAACCGGCGCAAGCCCGGACAGACCAGAATCTCTACGCCGAGGAAGGAAGCGGATCAGGTGGAGATACTCTCAGGAGTCTTCGCAGACCGCACCACGGGAACGCCAATTTCCATGATGGTGCGCAATACTTCACAGCACTCCTCTGACTACAGCGAGATTGCCAATTATTACCGGCCCGGACACGCCGACTATACATTTGACGCCAAATACGGCTTTCGCGACTACCGGGGCGGCGGTCGTTCTTCCGGCCGAGAGACAACCGGACGTGTTGCCGCAGGCGCAGTTGCCGCCAGACTTCTTGCAGAATTCGGCATTACATTGACGGCATATACAAAATCAATCGGTCCGATTGTAATTGACATGGATAAGTTTGACCGGGATGCTATCCTCTCGACTCCTACCTGTATGCCTGACCCGGATGCATCGATTCAAGCGGAAGCTTTTCTTGCAGACTGTATGCGGAGTTATGATTCCGCCGGCGGTGTGATCGAATGCGCAGTCGACGGTGTTCCCGCCGGTCTTGGCGACCCCGTCTTCGAGAAACTGGACGCGAATCTGGCGAAAGCGGTCATGTCCATAGGCGCTGTCAAAGCCGTAGAAATCGGCGACGGCACAGCAGTCGCCTCCCGCCACGGTTCCGGCAATAATGATGCTTTCTATATGCAGGACGGGCAGGTTGTCAAACGCACAAACCACGCCGGCGGCATTCTGGGCGGTATCAGCGACGGATCACAGATCCTGCTGCGCGCTTATGTAAAACCAACGCCGTCTATCTTCTCTCCGCAGGAAACCGTCAATAAACAGGGGGAAAACATAGAAGTATCCATTAAAGGCCGGCATGATCCCATCATTGTTCCCCGCGCCGTTGTCGTCGTGGAAGCAATGGCCGCGCTCACCATCGCAGATGCACTTCTCATGAATGCAGGTGCTAAACTGGAACATTTAAAAAAGATATATGACAGATAATCCCTGTCATATATCTTTTTTAAGTTCAGCCTTATATTCCCGTATTTTTGCTATAAACCTCTCCCGGATCAAGCATTCCATAATATTTTGGTTTCGTCAATTCATTAAATAACTGCTGATACAGTATAATGTCTGTCCGTTATAGTCCACCCGCGACCAGCCGTACTCTTCATTGATACCTGTTCTGGTTACATATTCCCCGTTATGTAATACTGCAGCCACCGTGGCATCCGGATTGGTTACGCTGGGCAGTGCCCGCAGATTGACTTCAATCTTGGCCGTTACCTGATCATTGCGTTCTGCGAACTTCGTCTTCAATCCGTCGCCGCTGCCCGCGCCTTCCTGTACCGGCACCTGATAACCGAGATCTGTGGTCAGATAGCTTGACACCGCATAGACAGTCTGCCCGTCATAGGTAAGCCGCGACCATCCGCTGTCACTGACACCGGTTCTCGCTGCCGTCTCACCGTTCTTCAGCGTGTACACGACAGCGCTCTCCTCCCCCTGACTCGGAACATTCCGAAGATTGGTTGAATCCTTCGCCGTCACCGTCTCATTCACTTCCGTAAAGTTCATCAATGCTTCCACATCGGCATGCACCTCTTCCGGCGTATCCGGACTCTGTGCATCCGCAGTGCCCTCATATCCGAAATATGCCACATTCACATCCACCGGCCTGTCGATTCCCGCCACCGTGCCGCGGTTTGTATACTGCCACATGGCATGTACACCGCCGTAAGAAGACCTGGCTGTCTCCGGATACGGTACCGGCGGATACTGTGATACCCATATCCGATACTGATTCTCCAGTCTCTCCGTATCCCACTTCGCGCTGCCGGACAGTTCTCCCATGGAAGCATAAAACATCGGTGTATAACCCCTGTTATATATTTCCTGCAGAAACGCAATCGCAATATCCGTGCGCTCTGCATTCGTCAGACCATACTGTGCACTGTCCGGCTGGTCGAATCCCTCACAGTCAAATGCCACCGGATATGTAATCTGGTAGCCGGCAATATAGTCCGCCACCCAGTCTGCTTCCTCGACAGCCTCCTGTTCATTGACTGCCGTAGAAAAGAAGTACGCGCCCACCTTGATCCCGTTCTTCTGCGCCTCCTGCATATTATATTTCGCATTTGTATCAGCACAGATCTCTCTCGTGCTGTCCGCCCGGTAGCCTACCCGCACCATGGCGAAATCGATTCCGGATGCTGCCGCCTGCGCCCAGTCAATGGTTCCCTGGTATCTTGCCACATCAATACCAATAGTGACCTGATTTGTCTCCGCAACACGATTCGCTGATAACAGTGCTGCCACATCCACTTCCGTTCCCTGCTCCGCACTCATGGCTGTTCCCTGCGGGTCTTCGGACTCCGCAGGCTCCGACGCATCTTCCTTTGCTAGTTCCCCTTCCGGCAGCACATGCTCTTCGCCAGTCTCCTCTTCCGCCGTTTCAGTCTGTACCGGATCGTTTTCCGGCTGTTGTACCTCCGCTTCCGGTGAATGTTCTGATCGGATAACCGGTTCCGTCTTATCCCCCGATTTTAGCACGACTGTCAGAACAATACCGACCACGGTCACGATAATCAGCAGCGCCGCAATCACTACCGGAATCACAATTTTTCTATCCGGAAGCGGCATGCCGCCCGCATCATAATCCTCGTCATAATCCTCCGCATACGTATCATCTGATTCATCATCCAGATCTATCAGTTCGTCATCCCAGTCTCCAAGCTTCTTCATATGTTAATCTCCATTCCAGAACATTTACGCGACAAGTGGCATGACTTTGCTAACGCAAAGTCGCAAATATCAAGCTTCAAAATGACCTGATTTCTTAGAAGTTATCCAGCAGTTCCAGATAAAAATCATTATAATCCTGTCTCTTCTCCTTCATGAACTGAATCGCCGTCTTCGGATGCTGATTCAGGATTCCTGTCAGAAGATACGGTACGTCATAGCCCCACACGACACCGGATTCCCGCAAAGGCACAATCTGCCTTTCTATGAATTTGAGAATCGGATTGATCCGGTACTTCGGATTTTTCAAATAACCTAAGAGCAATTCGCTTGGACAATTGCCGCAGCCGCGTCCGAGACCGCTCACCGTAGCGTCCAGGTAGCTGACGCCCATAATAACCACTTCCGCCGTATTGGCAAACGCAAGCTGCTGGTTATTATGCGCATGTATGCCGACCTTCTTACCATACTTATTCGCTGCCTCCAGATATCTGTCGGCAAGGCGCCTCGCCTGTTCCGGATAGAGAGAGCCATAACTGTCCACAAGGTAAATCGTGCCCACGCTGCTCTGACACAGAAGTTCTAAGGCAGCGTCGATATCCGCATCGTTGGACTTTGATATCGCCATAATATTAACGGTAGTCTCATATCCCTTCTTTGTACAGTCTTCAATCATCTCGATTGCCGCCGGAATCGTGTTAATGTAAGTTGCAATCCTTACCAGATCGATCGGACTGTCCTTTTTACTCAGAATATCTTTTTTGAAATCACAACGGCCTACATCCGCCATCACCGCAATCTTCATGTCCGTCTTATTGTCCCCCACGACGGCACGGATATCTTTATCATCACAGAATTTCCATTTGCCGAATTTTTTCACGTCAAACAGTTCCTTGGATGCCTTATACCCGAACTCCATATAATCCACGCCCGATTTAATATTCGCCTGATACAGTTCCTTTACAAATTCATCGGTAAAGAAGAAATCATTCACCAGTCCTCCGTCGCGCAAAGTACAGTCAACGACCTTGATATCCGGTGCGTATGACATAAGTGTTCTTCCTTTTGCTCTCTTTTCCATTTCACCGCTTCCCTCCTCTTGTCTATTCTACAACAATTTTCCTGAAACTCTTTTTCCCTTTTTTGACAATGAACTCTTCCGCCGCAATCATCTCTTTTGCGTAAGCCGTCTTGATATCCGTCACTTTCTCACCCTTGACCATAACGCCGCCCTGCTCAACCGCACGGCGCGCCTCGGAACGGGAAGCCGCCAGTCCTGCAGCCACTAAGACTCCTAAGATATCAATGCTTCCATCCGCGAACTTATCATCTGTCAGTGTTGCCGTCGGCATGTTCTCCGAGCTTCCGCCGCCGGCAAAAAGAGCCTTCGCCGCCTCTTCCGCTTTCTTCGCCTCGTCCTCTCCGTGAACGAGATTCGTCAGTTCATACGCCAGAATCTCCTTCGCTCTGTTCAGCTGGCTGCCCTCCCAGCGGTCCATCTCGTCGATCTGTTCAAGCGGCAGGAAAGTCAGCATGCGCAGGCATTTGAGCACATCCGCATCCGCCACATTCCGCCAGTATTGATAAAACTCAAACGGCGTAGTCTTGTTCGGGTCAAGCCATACCGCGCCCTTCTGTGTCTTCCCCATCTTCTTTCCCTCGGAATTCATCAGAAGCGTTATCGTCATGGCGTAGGCATCCTTGCCAAGCTTTCTCCGGATCAGGTCCGTACCGCCCAGCATATTGCTCCACTGGTCGTCACCGCCAAACTGCATGTTACATCCGTATCTCTTATACAGCTCCATAAAATCATAACTCTGCATAATCATGTAATTGAACTCCAGAAAACTTAATCCTTTTTCCATTCTCTGCTTATAACATTCCGCCCGAAGCATATTGTTGACACTGAAGCATGCTCCGATCTCGCGGATAAATTCTACATAGTTCAAATCAAGCAGCCAGTCCGCGTTATTGACCATGAGTGCTTTGCCATCAGAAAAGTCGATAAATCTGCTCATCTGTTTCTTAAAGCATTCACAGTTATGTTCTATGGTCTCTTTCGTCATCATCGTTCTCATATCGCTTCTGCCGGAGGGATCACCAATCATCGCCGTACCGCCGCCGATCAAAGCGATAGGCTTATTGCCCGCCTCCTGCAGTCTCTTCATAAGACACAATGCCATAAAGTGCCCCACATGCAGGCTGTCCGCCGTCGGATCGAACCCGATATAGAATACAGCCTTTCCATCGTTAATCAGTTCACGGATCTCATCCGCATCCGTTAATTGTGCAAGAAGTCCTCTTGCCTGAAGTTCTTCATAGATTCCCATTGTTTTCTTCCTTTCCCGTAAAATAATGAAACCTCATCCCGTGTGTCTGAAACACATAGGACGAGGTTGCTCTCGTGGTACCACCTATTTTCACCGCCAACTCGCATTGCCGGCCTCAACGAGTACGATTCCGGGACAGCTTCCTGTATCGCCGTCTCCTCCTGATACTCTTTAGCTATAACGTGCATTCTCCGTCACAACCTACTAGGATTCTCCATTCTGTCGTGAAGCTCCAAGATGTATTCACAGAAAAGTTCCCGCGCGCCTCTCATCAACCGGCTGCTTTCTGTTCGTTCCGTAGTCTGCTACTTGTTCTTATCAACGCCTTTATTGTGAAATTATCTCTTTGCCAGATTTACCGGACAACTCCCTGTGGCAAACCTGTTTGTTTTGTTATTGACTATAATTTATATGAATCCTTCAGCTTTGTCAACTATTAATTCTCACTTTCTCGAAACCTTTCACAATATCGGCTGCTGTTTAGCCAAAACCTCACGGCTGCATCATCTCATTCAGAATCGCCTTAACCTGATGAAAATCAAACATATCATAGGCTGCCTTCAACTTTTTCATCATTGCGTTTACATCTGCGCCAAAGTTTCTGGATGCCATTTCCGGCACAAGCTGATCCGTTACCTTGAGATTCATTTTATCCAGTTCCGCTTTCAGCTGCTGCAGCATCTCAGCCGTCAGTTCTTCCGCTTCCCGCTCCTCCGGGTCCGGTCCGGCATCCCCGTCAATAAAGCTTTCCTTGCTCACCAGATATGCTTTTACCTCTTCCAGTATCGCCTTGAATTTATCCAGATAACCGTCGAATTTTCTCATGATCGTATCTGTATCAACCGCTTTGCCGGCAAATTCCAGTTCCTTAAAGAGCGCCGACACCTCCATGGCGCCGATCGCTGCGCTGGAACTCTTGATCCCGTGCACGTCGGTGGTAAAAAGCTGTATATCTCCGACTTCCAGCAGATCCGGCAGCACTCTCAGATATTTCATGCCTTCCGCGTAATAAGTGTTCAGTATCGCCGCATACGCCTCCTGATTAAAGCCGATATTCAGGAGACCCTTATCCGTATTCAGTCCGCTCTCCGTCTTCTTTTCACTGCTGTTTGATATATGCTTGCCGCTCTCTTCCCCGTCTCTTCCCTCTTTGACTTTGACACGTTCGATCAGTCTCTCCGGTAAAAACTCCTGCAGACACTTTTCCAGATATCTTCTCTTGATCGGTTTCGCAAGATACTCCTGAAATCCAAGTTCCAGCATCTCCTCTCTGACGTTCGCTCCGTTCTGGGCAGTCAGAGCCACAAAAGGCAGTTCTTTATAATAATGATCCTCCTTGGCGCGTATCAGTCTGAGCACTTCATCACCGCACAGATCCGGCATAACCATATCCATCAGCACCAGGTCATACTTCTCACTCTCCAGCTTCCTGATACCGTCTTCACCGCTGGTCGCCACCGCAATGTCGATCCCGTATTTACTGAATATTCCCGCCGCCACCTTCAGATTCACCGCATTGTCATCTACGACAAGTACGCGTGCATTTTTCGCCGTGAAGGTTCCCTGCAGCGCGCTCTTCTTATAATCCTCCTTGTTCCATCTGTGGTTCAGCACCATAGATACCGTAATGCACGAAAACGGACGGTATATGGGCCGGCACTTACCGTAATCACCGTAAACAGCCCCGTAATCCGCAATCACATAAGTATATTCCTCGCAGCGGTACAGAGAAATAATATTGGACAGGTTTTCATATACCTCATCCGGCACAAATATGAAATCAAAATGTTTCTCCTGAATAGCGTGGTCAAATCCATAATAGTTACGGCTGTACACGGGTCTGACATCAAATGTTTCCATGATATCCTGCCATTTTGCAATGCCGGTGTCATTGTCCGTATAGATCAGCACACTGGGCTTTTCCTCGCTCTCTAAACGAATCATAGGCGAAGCATCAACAATCTCCTGCCGGAAGGAAAATGTCGTTGACAGACCGATCCCTTCAATACTCTCCACCTTAATATCACCCTGCATCATGGCGAGCAGTTCTTTACAGACAGTAAATTTAAGTCCGACGCCTTTCAGATTGCTGGCCTGTCTGGAATCATATGTCTCGTACATGCCGAACAGCGACTGTATATCGATCTGCGACAATCCCTTACCGGTATCGGCAACCATGCAATGGAACGTCGCCACTCCTTCCTCAGGGTCTTTCTCACATCTGACCTCCAGCACAATTCTTCCGCAGGCCGTAAAATCAATGGAGATAAACAACAGATACAGAAATATCTGCCGGATCGTGACACTGTCACCCAGAACCTCCTTCGGAATATTTCCGTCAATCTTCATATCCAGACTCAATTTCTTTTTCTGTAATTCTTCCGAGATCGTGCGCACGATTCCCTTGACAAGTTTCTCGAAACAGTAAGGGGCCTTGATCAGATGCATATCTCCGGCATCGATTCTTGCATATGTGAGCACATCATCAATAATGGATAACAAATCGTATGCCGCGCTTCTGATCGTTTTAATATCGCTGCGCGTCTCGTCATCCTGTTCTCCTTTTAACATAATCTCAGACAGGCTAATGATCGAATTCATGGGCGTTCTTATCTCGTAAGACATATTCGCCAGGAACTGTCTCTTAGCCGCTCCCGCACGTTCAATTTTGCGGCTGCTCCGCCTGATTTTCCACTGCTGATACAGGTAGAATTTTTCCTGAATATAGATCAGCATAATCACAAAAAACGCCGTTCCGACAAAGCTGATTGCCAGATCCGTAAAATGAAAGTTCTCATTTATGCGATATACCACGTCCCCCTTGGACAGAAATACGCCGCTGTAAAGATAGCAGTACTCAAATGTAAACAGCGTCAGCGCCAGCAGAAACACGAAGCCTTCAAATACCGAATACACAATAATCATGCTTGCCACAAACCACATGATTGCTACACAGAATGCCCCGCTGCTCGTTTTCAGGATCATAGGAATAGCAATGCCATCCAGTATGACCAGTGTCAAAACCGCTGTCAGATTATGTCTTCTGTACCGGAGATTCCATAAGAGAAGCAGACCGCATCCACCCACAATCAAGAGCATGGGCGCCACGATACTTTGCAGATTACCGACGAGCAGCACGATCGGCAATATGATGCAGCACTCTATCACTACCATGGCAAGAAACAGGTTTAAGTTAAATTCCACCAGCCCCATGCCTGACAGTTTTTCCCCGAATATACGATTTAATTTATACTTCATAACCTCTACCGTCCTAAACCGATCTCAGTCAGTCTACCGCACTGCTTCCTCTTTATCACTGGTATAAATAATCTTCTCCTCCGGCAGATAGGATCGCAGAACTTTCTCAAATTTATCCCGCTCGATCGGCTTGGAAATATATTCGTTAAATCCCGCTTCCAGAAACATCTCTCTGGCACCGCTGACCGCATTCGCCGTAAGCGCAACGATCGGCACCCGCTCTAATTGCGGATCATGCAGCGCCCTGATGTTTTTCAGGGTATCGATACCGTCCATCTCCGGCATCATATAATCCAGGAAAATAAAATCCACAGGTTCCTGCCGCACCATTTTCAGGCATTCCCGGCCGCCTGCCGCCACTGATACCTTCGCCTTATAGCGTTTTAGAAGACTTGTGGCTACTTCCAGATTGACAAGATTATCGTCCACGACCATAATATGCGCATCAGGACAGATAAAGCCGCCTCTGTAGCCGATATGGCGTATCGTACTGTTCTGTCTGCCCGTAAGAAGCGCTTCCAGACTCAGACAATTAACCGGTCTGTCAAATGTTGTTCTGATCAGCGACTCCTCATTGATCAGAATATTGGAACCGATCAGTATGACCGACTGCGGGCCGAGCAGCCCGGCGAGTCTGTCCTTCATGATGTCATAACGTTCAGCCGCAACCATGACATGCGTATACTTTTCACTCGCACATTCGCTGAGGAAGTCCTCGTCCGATAACGCCTGATGAAAATCCACATTGATTGTACGCAGCGCTCCGGCAAACATACTGCTCTGCCGCGTTGTGTTTTCATAAAACAGGACACAGGGATTGCCTTTTAACGGTCTTTCCACTAACCGCAATCCCTCCCTATATCCTTGTACCATATCAAAAGAATACTTTCTCCGCGCGTTTTCTTCCTCTATGGACAGTTCACCGTTCATGAGCTGTATCAGACGATGCGGAAGCGGCATGATCGACTCATCACAGTCAGGTTCCCGGGTCTGTTCCCGATACAGCCACTCCTGATAGGAATATTGAAATATTCCCTCGGCACACACCTCAATAAGCAGCCGAATCTGCTGTTCTTCCAGATTCTCCTTACGAATCTGCAGATACACTTCCCCACTGTCTATTGACTTCATGATGCCACTCATCATATTTAAAAGCACCTGTCGGACGATCGTTACGTCTCCGCACAGCTGCGCCGGAATGTCCGGATCAACCTCAACGTACAGTTCTATTTTGCGATCCGCAAACCGTACCGAAATCACATTGATCAGTTCATCACAGATATCGCCTATGTAATACGGCCTGTCTGCAACGGACAGGTCACTGTCGTCCAGCCTGGAGAAATTCATCAGTTCATTCGTGATCGATAAAAGCGCCTTGCTGGAGTTCGCCATATGAAACGCGTTCTCCTTCACGCTATCCTCCACGTCCAGATTAGACAGCAGTTCCGTAATTCCTAAGATCGCGTTAAGCGGCGTCCTGATTTCGTGGGATACATTGACCAGAAACATATTTTTTGCATAGCTGAGCTGCTCTGCGCGCTGTTCCATCTCCGTGCTTTTGTCGATCTCCCTGCGCAGCACTCTGTTGCGATAGGATATCAGCAATCCGCATACCGTACCTGTCAGGAACAGCGCCGCGATGATTCTGATAAGCAGGATCATTCTGTAAAACCCGCTCTCGCTCCACACTGCTTCCGAAGCAGACACGGCCCGAATCATATTCTGAAAACAGACGAGGTCAATCGCTATATCGATCGAGACAAACACTGCCGCCCATCTTTTCTTCAAAAGAATAACCGTAAATGCAATACCGGTAAGAAAATAAACCGGAAAATCATAGACCGCATACGGCACAAAAAAGGATACCAGCGGTACAATAACAAAGTGCATCGCACAAAGGTATCCCATGGAGATCCGTCTGATCTGACCCACCCGCCGCTCTGCGTACATCGCTGCCAGGGTAAAACCAATGCCCGACACCAGCAGGAGCGGTACACGGACATCCAGCCTGAGGAGCAGCGTGAAAAGTGACAGCGCGGAGCACTCCACCAGACTCAACACCATTGCCACATGAAATAATAACTCTTCCGCCGGCAATTCTATATCTATGTATTTCTCCAACCGCTGCTTCGCTGTCATACCGGTCCCCTTCTGTTCATTTTATTCCGCAACACTTTTAATCTCACTTTCGGCGGAAATAAAGATATCCACGAGCGCCGGATCAAAACATGTAAACTTCATGAATTTGATCTTCATGATCGCCTCCTGATGACTGAGTGACTTGCCCTTCACCGTGATATTGCGTAGATTGTCATATGTATTCACTATCGAAAGCGCCCTTGCTTCAAGCGGAATATCTTCTCCGGCCAGTCTGTCGGGATAACCCTTGCCATCCCACCTCTCATGGTGGCTGCGGCACATATTAAACGCATAGTTCATGAAATTATTCTCGCCGGCGCTAAGCTGGGTAACCTTGGAAAGTGTATCCGCGCCAAGCGTCGTATGTGTTTTAACCGCCTCACGTTCAAACTCACTTTCATTGCTCGCCCGCACATTATTCAAGTACTGGTCGGCAATACACAGCTTGCCGATATCATGGATCTGCGCCGCCACACATATGGTCGTTCCATCGTCCGCCGTCAGTCCGTACTTACTGCTGCGCACCATGGCGCTGATCAGTACATCCATATATTTCTCGACGCGTCTTGCGTGATCCCCGCCGAAACCGTCTCTTTTTGTCAGAAGGTCCACAAACATTCCGACAATGGAATACTGCAGTTCAAGGTTCTTTTTATTCTTTTCCTGCACCAGATTGTTCAGGGATTTATTCATCTCCGCGAGCTTCCGGCGCTGTGCGAGAAGCTGAATCTGTATATCGACGCGCTTCTTTAAGAGATTCGCCGTATAAGGTTTTCTGATGTAATCCATGGCCCCAAGATTATAGCTCTCCAGTTCCGTGGTATCGTCATCCTGCGCTGTCAGAAAAATAATAGGAATATTCACCAGCTTCGGAATATTCTTCATCTCCGAAATAACCTGAAACCCGTTCACATTAGGCATGTCTACATCCAAAAGCACCAGATCGGGAAGTTCCGGCATGTCACTCAGACACTCCAGTGCGGATATTCCTGAAGACACAGGAATCACTTCATATTCCTCCTCCAATGTTTTCCTTGCCATGATTAAATTAGCCATGTTGTCATCCACGATCATTACACGATACATATTTTCACCCCTTATCCATTCCTTAATTGATTACCGGTTTACCATCAGCTTAACCATCGCCTGATTCAGTCCGTCCACCGTCAGTTTATACATCGGGAATAATCCTTTGATTGCCGTCTCCGCCTCACGCCAGGGCGCATGTCCCGGCGCCATCTTCGGGTTCAGCCATACGATCTTCTTATAATGCTTCTTCATCAGCATAAGCCACTCCATGCCGGAAAGCCCGCCATTGGGCCCTCTGTAATTGCCCGTAGCGGAATACAGTTCCTCCGGCGCCATCGCGGCATCTCCCACAATAATGACTTTATAGTCGCTGTCCAGATTGCGGAACATCCACTCCGTCTCGATCCAGTCTCCGTTCTCACATTCCGGCGTATTATAGAGATTGGAATAGATACAGTTATGAAAAAAATAAGTCTTGACGTCCTTATAATGATTAGACTTATATACAGAGTGAAACAGATCATTTAAAAGCGTCGTATAGGGAATCATCGTGCCTCCGGAATCCATTAAAAGCAGCAGCTTCACCGCATTCTTACGAGGTTTCTCCATCACGATCTGCAGACAGCCGCCGTTATTGCAGGTAGCATCCACCGTGCCGTTGATATCCAGTTCCGTCTTGGGAATATCCAGTTTCGCAGAAAACTGTCTGAGTTTTCTGAGCGCCATCTGGAACTGCCTGTTGTCCAGCACCTTATCGTTACGAAAATCCCTGTATTTCCTGGCACCGACCACCTGAAACGCCGACTGGTATCCCGTCGTGCCGCCCACTCGGATACCGCCCATGTTGCCTCCCATATTACCGAAGGCCGTCTTACCCATCGTACCGATCCAGAAACTGCCGCCGTTGTGTTCCTCGTCCTGATCCCGCAGCCTGTCCTTGAATTTATTCTCTATGTCCTCCTGGTCCATTGTGACCACTTCCTGATTCATCTCATGGCGCATCTCCTCGAAGACTTCCTGCATCTCCGGTTTATCCAGCCAGCGCATCATATTCTTACTGACTTCGTTCTCCGACATGATCCCCTTGAATACTTCATCGAAAGCCATATCAAACTTATCATACTCTGTCTCGGACTTGACCAGTATCATCCGCGACACATAGTAGAATTCCGTCAGACTGCTGTTGCAAAGCCCCTGCTGCAGCGCTTCCTGCAGCGTCAGCCACTCGCTTAAGGAAACCTCCAGTCCCTTGTCCTTCAAAGTATAGAAAAATTTACTGAACATATAACCCCCTTACACATCAGTAATCCGTTTTATTTCTGACTGTCTCCAAATCCTCGTCTTTCTTGACAACCACGCCAATGAACGGCAGTTCTTTCTGCAGTCTGTCCGTGGGTATTCCGCCGATCTGCAGCGCATTGATCCAGTCGATCAGCTCGGAAGTGCTGGGTTTCTTGCGAATATCCTTCATGGAACGTATCCAGTAGAAAACCTCCATCGCATCATGCAGAAGTTTATCCTCCACATCCGGATAATGTGTCCTGACGATCTCCTCCATCAAGGTCTGGTCCGGGAAATCAATGTAATGGAAAATACATCTTCTAAGGAATGCATCCGGCAGTTCTTTCTCGGCATTCGATGTGATGATCACGATTGGTCTGTGTTTCGCTTTCACCGTGCGCTTCGTCTCATGAATATAGAATTCCATCTGGTCCAGTTCCCACAGCAGATCATTGGGAAACTCCAGATCCGCCTTGTCGATCTCGTCAATCAGAAGGATCACCTGCTCATCCGAATCAAACGCCTCGCCCAGTTTACCCAGCTTGATATAATGGGCGATATCGTCAACCCCTTCCTCTCCGAACTGTCCATCATACAGACGCTGGATCGTATCATACATATATAAGCCGTCCTGCGCCTTGGTGGTTGACTTGATATTCCATATGATCAGTTTCTTACCGAGAGAATCCGCCACGGCCTGCGCCAGCATAGTCTTGCCTGTCCCCGGCTCTCCCTTGACTAACAGCGGCTTCTGAAGCGCAATCGCCACATTGACACTTGCCAGTAACTGCTGTGATGCCACATAGTCTGTGGTACTGTTAAAACTCGTATTCTGCTCACTCATATTTCTGATCCTTTCGCATTATATATACTAATCCCACACTCCCCATGATTTCGCTTTACGGAATCTCATAACGTGGGAAGAATGCTGCTTGCGGCAAGTCCGCCCTGCGGACGGTTCTTCCGCGTAAACGGTATTTTCATTCACGCTATTCTTGCCTATCACATAAATTTATGTTACGATATTTCAAGTGTAAAAGCAAGCGGTTTTACCCGCAGAATAATGTAAGGCTGAACTGCTGGTTACTGTTCATACAGGACGGAACGGAGTGAACAGTAACAACTGCTGCCGGTCACACACAATCCAGGAAATGCTTACAGGAAAGGAATCTACATATGACACAAAACAATCCAACACCTCAGAAATCTCATCTGTCATTCGAGGTTTTTCCCCCGAAGAAAGATGAAGAATTTGAAAACGTATATCAGATTTTAAGGGAAATGAGTAAGCTGAATCCCGATTTTATAAGCTGTACTTACGGCGCCGGCGGCTCCAGAGCCGGCAAGACAATCGAGATCACCTCTTTTATCCGCAGTAAGCTGCAGATAGACGCGATCGCGCACATCACATGTGTCGGATTTACCAGAGAAGATCTGGAAAGAAACTGTACCGCTTTAGAAGCTGCCGGTGTGAACCGTGTTCTGGCGCTTCGCGGCGACAGACCGCAGACTATGACGGACGAGCAGTTTGATAACCGGGAATTTCATTATGCTGCCGATCTCGTACGCCATCTGAAAGAACACACGACTCTAGACATCGCGGGCGCCTGCTATCCGGAGAAGCATTTCGAAGCGCCGAGCCTCGAGGAAGATTTACGGCATTTGAAAGAGAAAGTAGATGCAGGTGTCACTTCCCTGATCTCGCAGATGTTTTTTGATAATCAGTACTTCTATCGGTTTCTGGACAAAGCCCGTGCACTCGGTATCGATGTTCCGATTCATGCCGGCATCATGCCGATCACCACGGCAAAGCAGCTCGGCACTACCGTATCGCTGTCCGGTTCATCTGTTCCGAAGGAACTGGCGGACATCATCGCCACCTACGGAGACGATAAGGAAGACATGCGTAAAGCCGGGATCGATTATGCCGTGCGACAGATTCGTGACCTGAAAGAACACGGTGTAGACGGCATACATCTCTATTCCATGAACAAAGTGAAAACAACTGCCGAAATCTGCAGTATGATATAAAAAAACGAGCAAAGCTCGTTTGCGAGATCTGCTTCGCAGCCTCGAAAAGACAGAGCAATTTCCTATGACATAAAATCTTGATCTTCGCTCAATTGCGAGTTTCACTTGATAAATGCCCCGGTGGACGGAAAGTTCACCGGGGCATTTATCTTATTCCTCGTTATCCCACGGTATAATGGGATTCTCTATTTTCTTATCACGAAGCATCAGGTTCTTGACCGCCTCATCCGCTAACTGTCCGTCAAACAGCACCGAATTGACCTGCTCGATAATCGGAAGCTGTACGCCGTACTTCTTCGCCAGACCCATAGCCGCCTTAGCGGAATAGACACCTTCCACTACCATCTTGACTTCATCCATCGCCTGTCTGGTCGTGTAGCCCTGACCGATTAAAATACCGGCGCGCCTGTTGCGGGAATGCATGGACGCACAGGTGACAATCAGGTCGCCAATGCCGGTCAGTCCGCAGAATGTCTCGAATCTGCCGCCCATGGCAACACCCAGTCTTGCAATCTCAGTGATGCCTCTCGTAATCAGTGCCGCCTTCGTGTTATCGCCGTATCCCAGACCGTCGGCAATACCCGCTGCCAGCGCCACCACATTCTTGAGTGCAGCACCCAGCTCGATCCCCAGCACATCGGGACTGATATACACGCGGAATACTTCATTCATAAATATATTCTGTAAATATTCCGCTGTTTCCTTCTTCGCTGCTCCCACCACGATGGTCGTCGGTATGCCCCGCCCCACCTCTTCCGCATGGGACGGTCCCGACAGGACCGCAACCTGCGCCTGTGGAATTTCCTCTTCGATGATCTGTGACAAGGTAAGCAGGGTATTTTCCTCAATCCCCTTCGCCACATTCACGATCAGCTGTCCTTCTGTCACATAAGGCTGCATATTGTGCGATGTGCTTCTCGTATAAGGAGACGGCACCGCCAGTACCAGCACATCCTTACCCGTCACCGCCGCCTGCAGATCCGTGGTAAACGCCATATCCTCCGGCAGGCGTACCCCCGGCAGCTTATCCTTATGCTCATGCTCTGTCTGCAGCATCCTGATCTCCGCTTCCACAATCGACCACACTGTCACATGATGCCCGTTCTTATGTAAGAGAAGCGCAAGCGCAATTCCCCAGCTTCCGGCGCCGATCACACTGATTTCAGCCATTTTCTTTTCCCCCGTCCTCTTTATTCTTGTGCGACAGATACGTTTTGCGTTCTGTCCCGCTAAGCAGTCTCTTAATGTTTTCCCTGTGCTTATAATACGCCATGACTGTAAGCGCCCCCGCAATCACGTACATTTCAATCAGCACATTTTGCGGCATCCCGAAGATCCCCAGCTGTCCCAGCACGATCAGTTCAATGAAGAATCCCGCATACACCAGCAGCGACCCCAGCGATACATAGTGGGTCGTGAAGAATGCGCCGAAGAACAGAATCACACCCATCGGAATCAGATAAGGATGAAAAGAAAGAATCAGTCCAGCCGTCGCCGCAATTCCTTTGCCGCCCTTGAAATGCAGATAAAACGGAAAATTATGTCCCAGGATCGCGCCTGCCGCCGCATAGAGTTTGAGCAGATACACCATATCCGGATGTGTCTTCCCGAAGACCAGCCCCGTCACCACCACTGCCAGAATACATTTTACGATGTCGCATAAAAGTACAAGCAATCCGGCCTTTGTACCCAGCACCCGCATCGTGTTGGTCGTGCCGGCATTACCGCTCCCGTAATTTCTGATATCAATTCCATGCAGTTTTCCATAGATATACGCGGTCTGAAACAGGCCGAACACATATCCGATCACCAAACAAATTATCCGTTCCACTTTTATTTGTTTTCCTTTCTCTCTCTTATAATAAACTTAAACGGCGTTCCCCGGAAGCCGAAGGTCTCCCTGATCTGGTTCTCCAGATACCTTGTATACGAGAAATGCATAAGTTCCTTATCGTTGACAAAAATGACAAATGTGGGCGGCTTCACGGCTGCCTGTGTAATATAATACAGCCGCAGACGCTTGCCTTTATCGGAAGGCGGCTGCTGCAGCGCTACCGCTTCCGCCATAATCTCATTGAGCACACCCGTGGCAACGCGCATGGAATGATTTTCGTTTACGACATCAATCATATCATAGAGTTTCGGCAGCCTCTGTCCCGTCACCGCCGAAATAAACATGATCTCCGCATACGGCATGAAGGAGAGCACCTGTCTGACCTTCTGTGTAAACTCATTTACAGTTTTATTATCCTTCTCAATGGCATCCCACTTGTTCACCGCTATGATCGTCGCCTTGCCGCGGTCATGGGCAATCCCGGCGATCTTGGCATCCTGCTCCGTCACGCCTTCCGTCGCATCGATCACCAGCACCACGATATCGGCCCGCTCCACCGCCGCAACCGTACGGATAATCATATAACGTTCCAGTTCTTCCTTGATTTTGTTCTTCCTGCGCAGTCCCGCCGTATCGATAAAGATATATTCCCTGCCGTTATGAGTGATCTCCGTATCTATGGCATCCCTTGTCGTTCCGGCAATATCGGATACGATCAGGCGGTTCTCTCCGATCAGCCTGTTGATAATCGAAGATTTCCCCACGTTAGGTTTCCCGACGATCGCCACCTTGACGCGTTCGTCCTCTTCCTCCACCGCCGCTTCTTTGTCGAAGTGGGAAGACACCTCATCCAGTAATTCTCCAAACCCCAGTTTGTTGACGGAAGAGATCGGATACGGCTCACCGATTCCCAGATTATAGAACTCATACACATCCGCCATATACTTGTTGAAATCATCTACTTTATTCACCGCAAGGATGACCGGCTTATGTGACCGCCGCAGCATGTCCGCCACTTTGGAGTCCGCATCCACCAGTCCCTGCTTTACATCTACCATGAAAATAATCACATCCGCCGTATCAATGGCAATCTGCGCCTGCTCTCTCATCTGGGAGAGAATAATATCCTTACTGTCCGGCTCGATACCGCCCGTATCAATCAATGTAAAGTTCATGTCCAGCCAGGCGACATCCGCATAGATGCGATCTCTTGTAATACCCGGCGTATCCTTGACAATCGATATTTTCTCACCGGCCAGTGCGTTAAACAGTGTGGATTTACCCACATTAGGTCTGCCCACCACCGCAACGATCGGCTTTCTCTTCTTACTCATATGTCCGCTCCATTTTGCTATTTTCCCAACACGGTATGTACAAACTCATACCCGCTTGATTTTACAATATCTACCTGTACTTGTAAAGCTTTTTCCATATCCTGTACTGTGACATCATCCAGAAAATAATCCTCGCCGCTGCGCAGTACATTCTGTGGAAGCAGGATTCTGTCACCCAGCGGTCTGCCCTGTAACTGCCTGATCATATCCTGTCCTGTCAGAAGTCCGGACACGGTGATACGCTCTCCGAAAAAATGATTTGTAATCGCATAGACATGTATGTGATACTGCGGAAAACGTTCCATTATCTGCTCCGCCATAGACAGAATATACGGATAGGCAAGTCTGCCTGTCACCAGTGACAACTCTCCGCCCCCGGTATCCTTGTCCGTATCCTCTCCGATCCGCGCCATCTCCTCCTCAAACTCATCTAGCAGCAGCCGAAGCATCCCTACACCATTCTCAAGCTGCAGATAGCCGTCATAACGCTCCGCCTCCGGCAGTTCTTCCTCCGCCAGCGTATACCACTCATCCGACGCATGGATAAAGTGTGTGCCGTGTTCTTCATACAATCTCTTCTGCCAGCCGTGTATGCAGTTTAGAACCTGTTTCGCGTCCTCTCTCTCAAAAGGCTGCAATGGATACAGACCGTCCCGATACCTGGAGATCCCCACCGGAACCACCGATACACTTTCCAGGTGCGGCAGATATGCAGTCAGATCCGATATGCTGCGCTCCAGCTCCGCCCCGTCATTGATTCCTTTGCAGAGTACGATCTGTCCATTCATGCTGATTCCTGCCTCGTACAGTCTGTGTACCTTCTCAAGCGCCTGTCCAGCAAAGCGGTTGTTTAACATCTTACAGCGCAGTTCTGGATTGGTTGTCTGAAATGAAATATTAATGGGCGACAGACGGTATCTGATGATCCGTTCGATATCCGCATCCGACATGTTAGTGAGCGTCACATAGTTGCCCTGTAAAAAGGAAAGTCTGGAATCATCATCTTTAAAATAAAGCGTCTCCCGCATACCCTTCGGCATCTGGTCAATAAAGCAGAAAATACATTTATTACGGCAGGTCCGGTATTCATCCATCAGTCCGTTTTCAAAAATAATACCCGGGTCCTCATCATAGTCCTTATCGATCTCGAGAAGCCACTCTTCCCCGCTCCTCTTGCGAATCAGCATCTCTATATACTCATCCTGCGTCAGATACTGATAATCAAAGATATCCTCGATCTCACTGCCATTCACTGCAAGCAGTATGTCTCCCTCTTCAATTCCCAGTTCCTCTGCAATAGAACCGCTTTCCACACTGCGGATCACATGTTGTATCTCTTTCACTGTGTTTCTCCTTCGCGTCCCATAACGAACAGCCTCATGACTGGTTTTCATTCACGTTAACTCCTTTGCCTCTGCTGCTGAGCTTTAGAAGTTCTTTTCACTCTACTATCTTACTAGAATTTTCTTGACGTGTCACTAGCATAATGATATAAAAAAAGTAAATCGCTTCGCGATTAACTTTTCATAACAGGAGGGTATCATGCCTAATACAGAAGAACTCAAACATGCCATGCCGGTGGCTCCGGTCAAGCTGCTTACGACCCAAGCCGCCCTGCCGTTAGCGCATAAAGTCAACGCTTATCTGGTTGATTTCCGCAAGAGTCTGGACAACAGTTTCAAGAAAGACCCCGCTTTTCACGGATATATGGATGAGGATTACCTCATGGAGGCAGAATGTCCCCGTTTCGGCAGCGGAGAGGCGAAGGGTATGCTCACCTCTTCTGTCAGAGGCAAAGATATCTTTATTCTGACGGACGTCTGCAATCATAGTATTACCTATAAAATAAACGGCTATGTCAATCACATGTCTCCCGATGATCATTATCAGGATCTCAAGAGAATCATTGCGGCGATCAACGGTAAGGCACACAGAATCAATGTCATCATGCCCTTTCTCTACGAGGGCCGGCAGCACAAGAGAAACGGAAGAGAATCCTTAGACTGTGCCTATGCCATCAAAGAACTGATGGATATGGGCGTATCCAATTTCATCACATTCGATGCCCACGATCCCAGAGTACAGAATTCCGTCCCGATCAAGGGCTTCGATAATTTTACGCCGCCCTATCAGTTCATCCGCTCTCTTCTTCGCACAGAGAAAGATCTTATCATAGACAAAGATCACACCATCGTGATCAGCCCTGACGAGGGCGCTCTTGACCGCGCCGTATATTTTGCCAATGTACTCGGCGTGGACACCGGCATGTTCTATAAACGCCGGGACTACTCTACCATCATCGACGGCAGGAATCCGATCGTCGCGCACGAGTTTTTGGGAGACAACATAGACGGCAAGGATGCGATCATCATTGACGACATGATCTCCTCCGGCGGCAGTATGATCGACACCGCAAAACAATTAAAGAAGATGAACGCCAAGCGGGTCTTCATCTGCTGTACATTCGGGCTTTTCACGAACGGACTGGAATCCTTTGACGAAGCCTATGAGAAGTGTTATTTTGACAGAATCGTCACCACGAACCTGTGCTATCAGCCGCCCATGCTCAAGGACAAGACATACTATGTAGAAGCCGATATGAGCAAATTCATCGCTTCTATCATAGATTTTATGAATCACGACGCATCGATGGCCAACATCTACACGCCCACGGATAAGATACATCAGATTCTCGCTAAGTACAACAGTCGCGAAATGAGCGGTCTGGATCTATGAAGATAATTCCTTCGGAATTATCTTCGCGAGATTTGCTTCGCAAACTCGAATAAAATGTATTACTTGATTCCTTCGGAATTATCTTCGCGAGATTTGCTTCGCAAGCTCGAATAAAATGTAATACCTGATTCCTGCGGAATTATCTTCATAGCTGAACGCCCGGCTCCTTATGGAACCGGGCGTCGTTGTTTACTGGTCTGCCAGGGGGAACGTCAGTATGACCTTAAACAAATCCCCATCCAGCTGAATTTCAAATGTTCCTCCCTGCGCTTCCGTCAGATTCTTCGCAATCGACAATCCAAGACCGCTGCCTTCTGTGGTCCTCGATTCATCCCCCCTGATAAAACGTTCCGTCAATTCCTCCGGGTTGCAGTTAAGCGGTGATGCAGAGATATTTTTAATAGATACTTCTATATGTTCCTTATCCTGCGGTATCCCGGATATCGTCAGATAAACCCTGGTTCCCTCCATCGCGTATTTAAAGATATTATTAAACAGGTTCTCTATGACGCGCCATATTCTGCGGCTGTCCGCCTCAATCACGGCATTTTGCACATTGACATTCATAACCGTAGTCAGGTTCTTCTCCTCAAACTTCTCGGAAAATTCCCCGATCGTCTGATTCATTAATTCCGTCAGATTAATTTTCTCAAAGTGCAGGCTTATGTTGCCGGACGTGATCTTACTCGCTTCTACCAGATCATCCGTCAGCTGCTTCAAACGCTGAGATTTCTCATCCAGTACTCTGATATAATTCTGCACCTTCTCATTATCAACCTGTTCCCGCTTGATCAGATCCACATAATTAATGATGGAAGTAAGAGGCGTCTTGATATCATGCGAGACATTCGTGATCAGATCCGCTTTCATGCGCTCATCCTTCATGCTGATCTCAACCGCTTCCTTAATACCTTTGCCGATGCTGTTTACAGAATTTGCCAGTGTCAGATTATCTCCATGCAGTTTCTCCGTCTTCACCTGATGTTCCAGCTGCCCGCCTGCAATTGTCTCGATTCCTTTGACAATCTCCTGCTGTTCCCTGGCGTTACAATAGAGCAGATTACCCACGAGCATATCCGGTATGAGGGCAATCAGCAGCGCAATCACTCTGCCAAATCCGCTTCCCGCAAATGCCCACAGTAGAAGCAGGAAATTAAAGAAAAGAAAAATCCCGTAAGGTACCCATGTCCTGACCATAATATGCCCGTTGTCATACATCATCCAGGCAAACTTCTTAACTTTGTATATAACTCTGCGCAGGTAACTGTTCCTCCACAGTGTCCCCGCCTTGATTCTCCTGATAAAGCTGTAGAAGAAAAACATTACTACAGCATCCGCCGCAAACACGCCTGCCGCAAACACGCCCATAAGCCACTGTGCTTCCCGCAGTCTGTCCGCCAGTTCCATAATACCTGTGCGGCTTGTCAGTTCCCTCACGACAATCAAGATCCAGACCAGCAGAATCATGGCCCCGGCCGCGATCAAAAGTGACGTTTCCGTAGGAATCCTGTCAAAAGACCGCAGGCGGATATATGGTTTTCCCTCCTCGTCCACGTCATGTCCGGTCACTGCCGTCAGGTAAAACAGCAGGATCAGATACATCGCGCAGGCGGCAATCGCAGCCACAATCCACTGTCCGAAATACGGCAGATAATTGCGGAATCCGACAGCACCCTGTTTAAATGCATCATCAACAGGGTATGTCGTGTCTACTCCCATCCAGATCTTAACCGTCTCCGGATAAGCATAATCGTAATTCTGCAATATCTCCCGGATCGTCGATTCCGCAACCGTCGTGTTCGTCCGATAGATCATATCAGCCGGACTGTAATAAATATATCTGCCTGCATTCTGCGTCAGTTCCGTATCTGCATCGACCGCGGCATTCATATATTCTACAATGTTCTCTTTGTCCTGCCCATCCTCCAGATTACTGTATACCTGTGTATCATCTCCGACGGTTTTCATAATCAGATAACGAAGGTTGGACCTTTTATTGCCGTAATACTCTCCGTAACTCAAATATTCACTGTAATTATAGGACAAACTTTTCGCGGCATTCTGCACATTATGACAAAGATCATAGTAGATATCCCAATCCGATACATACTCTTCGAGATTTTTATCCTCTACCGTCTTATAGCGGTTGACCATAATATTATAGGTTTCCATCCCGCTCTCTTCGTCATACCCGACATTCTCTCCACTATACGAACCTGTTGAACTCCCGTTCACTGCTGCCGGCTCTCTGTTATTGACCGTGTCGGTCTGTGCAGATTCTAATCTGTACTCATCCACGAAACCGTCGTAGTCCTCCGAGTCCACCCACAGCCTGTTCGCAGATACATCATTCACGAACGTATAACTGTTTATATCAGATTTCAGATAACTGGCATCGGAAGTATTATAGTATTTACTCTTAGGATCAACGATCGTCAGTCTCGTCCGGTCCGCCAGAAAGCTCTCCGCCTGTTCCTGCGTCATCTCCAAAGCCGACCACTCAAATCCGTAATTCGTCCATTTCAGCAGGTCTTCCAGTCTGTAATCCGCCGTTACATACTGTTCCGGAAGACCAATGTCCCGATAATTATAGGCCGTAACATCTATCACCTTATCGCCGTCAAATGTCCCGTCCGTCTCCAGCTGACTGCTGACAACCCCGTAGCGGATAATATCCGCCGCAGCATACCCGAAAATACTGTTGAAAATATCTGAATCCTCATATGCCCGGCTCCTGTCCTGCGCGTACATGCTGAATCCGTAATTTCTCTTGAATCCCTGTACCCTGACCGTAGAATTGCACACCACCACGATCATGGAAAGAACCATGACTCCAAGGCACAGATGCTGTACAATACGCAGCATTGTCCTGACCGCATGACTACCCTTATTTGACGTCTTCTTTTCCTTCTTTTCTTTTCCCATCTTTACTCCATTCCGCTGTGCATATACATTCCGCCATGCTGGATTCCATATCACATGATAAAATTCTCTCTATTGTTTCTCGATTTTATAGCCGACACCCCACACTACTTTAAGATAGCGCGGCTCTTTCGGATTTATTTCGATCTTCTCGCGGATGTGCCTGATATGTACCGCCACCGTGTTATCCGCTCCGATAGCCTCCTCGTTCCAGATACTCTCATAGATCTGATCGATGGAAAAAACCCGCCCGCAATTCTTTACAAGCAGCAGGAGGATATTATACTCGATCGGTGTCAGCTTTACATTCTCTCCATCCACCGTCACTTCCTTGGTATCATCGTTAATACACAAACCGCCTACCTGAAAAAAAGCATTATTTTCCGTATTCAGATTGCCAAGTGTCGTATATCTTCTCAGATTGGATTTCACCCTTGCAACAAGTTCCAGCGGATTAAAAGGTTTCGTTACATAATCATCCGCGCCTATGTTAAGACCGAGAATCTTGTCGTTATCCTCCGATTTCGCCGACAGAATAATAATCGGGATGCTGGAGTATTCTCTGATCTTCAAAGTGGCATGGATTCCGTCCAGCTTCGGCATCATAATGTCAATCAGCAGCAAGTGAATCTGCTGCTCCTTCAGAACCCTGATTGCCTGTTCTCCGTCATATGCCTTAAAGATCGTGTATCCTTCCTGCATAAGATAAATCTCGACCGCATCCACAATTTCCTTATCATCATCACACACTAATATATTTGCCATGTTTTCACCTCCGCCCTCTGCCTGTGCCATAATCTTTGCAGTCTGGCATAACTTCATGTTTTATTACATCATGAAAACCTAAAGAAAAAGATGGGAAATCCTTTAAAGTTTTCTTAAGATGTTTCCGCTGTCATATTTTCCAAATATCGTCTACCCGTTTCCGGATAATCTACGGGAGAAGTCCGAGAAATGCTCCCAGATTCCCCCGCATACCATGGCTTGCCCTGTGAGAAAACAGATATTCGCTGTTATGGCATGTACACAGATCCGTCACCTGAATCCGCTCCGCCGCAATGCCTGCCTCCTGCAGAACGATCTCATTCGCACGCCATAAGTCAAGCTGATACTTACCGCCGCCTTTATGCTGTAAGATCTCATCTGCCTGACCGGCTCCGCGAAACTCCTTCGCAAAAGCGTCCGCCACATCTTCGCTGACTTCATAACACGCCTGGCAGATGGACGGTCCGATGGCCGCCACAAGATCCGACGGATCAGTGCCGTATGCCTCCTGCATCCTGTCAATCACGCATCTGCCCATCCGTGCCACCGTGCCGCGCCAGCCGGAATGTGCCAGTGCAATCGCTTTCCGCCTTGTATCCACAAAGTAAAGCGGCACGCAGTCTGCATAAAAAGTAGCCAGCACAATGCCCGGCTCATCCGTCAGAAGACCGTCGATATCCGTATAGTCCCGCGGTCTCAGGATTCCCTTGCCGCCATCCGCCCGCGACACAATCTTAAGATTGACGGTATGCGTCTGATCTGAGCAGACAATATCATCCAGCTCACATGCCAGCACCCGTGCAATCCGTCTGAAGTTCTCATCCACCGCTTCCTTCTCGTCACCCCTTGTATAACTGAGGTTCATGGTGCTGTATATGCCGCTGCTTACGCCGCCCGCTCTCGTAGTGAAAAGATGCCGCACCATGCCGGTCTGCTCCAGAAGCGGAAATGTGAGGTATTCCACATCCCCGCTTCGATTCTGTTTCATCTGCATCCTGCTGTCATGTCTGTAAAGTGCCATACATTCCGTCCTCTCTGCTCTCTTCCTGCTGCCGGTATCTGTTTCCTGCGCAGTATCATTATCACCGTTTATTCCCATGCTATCTTGCCACATAGTAAAATGCATTCTTGATCCAGGAAAACCTGCCGCCGTCGATCGCCGCCACATCAAACCGGATCGGTGTGCTCTCACTGCAATGATGGATAACCCGGTAATAATCCGCCACTCTGCATATCTTACGCTGTTTGGCAGGTCCCACTGCCTCAGCGGCTCTTCCCCTGCCTGCGCTGCTCCTGTATTTTACCTCAAAAAATACCAGATACGCTCCGTCATAACCGATAATATCAATCTCACCCTGTCTGCAGCGAAAATTTTTTTCCACGATGCGCACACCCTTAGATAATAAATAGGCACAGACCTGTTCTTCCTTCTGTGCCCCTTTTTCCCTTGTATTCATCTTTTGTCCAGCCGTCATACCGCTCATTCCTGCGCCTTCATATCATGTATTATTATTCTACGCCTTCGACATCTTCGCCTTGATCTTATCCATGGAATCCACAAAGACAAGAATCTCAGCCACAACCTCATACAGTTCGGGCGGAATCATATCGCCGATCTCCAAACGGGACAGTGTATCCGCCAGCTTGTCATCGCGGTGTACCGGCACATCCGCCTCCATCGCCTTCTCTATGATACGCTCCGCCAGCGCCCCTCTGCCGGAAGCTATGACACGCGGTGCCTCATCAGAAGGATCATACTCTAACGCAATCGCCTGTTTCGGTTTCTTATTCTCTTCCTTCGCCACTGTCATCTACCTCCCCGTCTCCATTACGCAGAATCTCATTTCAGCGCGGAGAATGCCCGTTTTCTGGGCATTCTCTGGTATGAAGCTTTAGATTTTCTTAGACAGCGTTCTTCAGATGTCTTAGAAAATCTCTTCATACTAAGCCCTTATATCAAAGGATGTTCTGCTGAGCACGGATATATTCCTGCTCTGATTTAATATCGTCTGCATGATCCCACTCTCTTCTTCCGCATCTTCCTCTTTCATATGGAACTGTGCCTTCAAATCATATCCCCTCCTGGCAAGCCTTTCGTCCAACAGAGATATATGCTGCTCGATCAGATCCAGCGCGCTCTCATCCTGCAGCGTGAAATTTGTGCTCACACGATTCTGCTGCATGGCCACATACACATCCAGCGCACCCAGATGCGCCATATCCAGATGTAACAGTGCGCTGACATTGCCGTCCTTCGCCGCCAGATTCTTCTTATTGGTGTACACATAGAGATCACCGTGTGCCTGATTGCCCGCCATCTTAAGCGGCAATTGAATATAGGATACCATCTGGTTGAGCTGATTCATAAAATCAACATTACTCTGCAGATTCTGCACACTTCTGGCCACGGGCATATCCGCCCTGCCCGCTGTCTGCAGCGCCTCCTGCAGCCGTGCACTCTGTTCCCTGATCCGCTCATAGAGTTGTTCTACCTTATGCGGATCTGCCACCTGCTCCGGCTTGATCGTCCACTGTCCTTCCATCTCTGACTTCAGCAGACTCTCAAATTCCCGGCCGCCGAGCAGACGCTCCATCACGCGCTCATGCAGCATACCCGCACCGCCTTTCGGTATAAACTCCCGTATCAGCGCCAGCACCTCTTTCGACGGCAGTTCTCCGTTTTTGATCTGCTGTGCCGTATCTTCCTCCATGCCCAGTTCTTTGAGCAGATTCCCGATCATATTCCACTGTCTCGGCGTAAGTACAGTATTCCTGCCCTGCTCCGCTTCCGCAGCCTGCTCGCCATTCTCTGCCATCCCGATGACGGTCTCACTCGTGTTTCCTCTGATAACTTCCTTCACCTGCTCCGCATTCCCGTTCTCCTGTGTGATGACAGTTTCCGGCTGCCCGGCGGTCTGCTCTGTTTGTCCTTCTCCTTTCTGAATGACAACGCCCTCTGTCTCCCCATCAGTAAAAATATCCAGAACATTCTCGTAAAATGCATATGCCTGCTGTGTTTTGCCCTCACTCATCAGATCCCGGAATACATCCGGCAGTTCCTGCATAATCGTCTCCGCACTTCCAAGCAGTTGATGATTCGCATTCTGATACTGCTCAAACTGTTCGATATTCGCCTCCGTAATCGGCAGACCGAGTCTTGCCATCTGTATGAGCGTCGCCGGGTCCTGTCTCGGAAACTCCATAAGAAACCGGCTGATGTTTGCAAGAGATTCCCGATCAATCGGCATCCCCTCCTCCATCATGATCGCCACCATCTCTATATTATTGGCAGTATCCGGGAATCCGGCGGCATCCAGGGCCCGCAGAACAGTCGCCTCATTCGCCATATTGGCATACAGCGGCGTCAGCGACAGAATTGATCCGTTGTTCGCCTTTACCTCGAAACTCAAACTCTGACCCAAAGCCAGACTGATACTCTGGTCGATACGCGCATTGATCAGCAGATCCTGTCTGAGTGCGATCTGCACCGCCGTTCCCTCCCGGCTCACCACCGATCCCTGTATCGTCTGCCCCGGCGCCAGATTCCTGATCTCACTCTGCACACGGTAGGCTCTCTCGCCTTTGGTCATGGACTCCGTCACTTTCACCGTATCGTTTGTCCGGACATTCTGATTATCTTTTTTAATAATATTTCCCAGATTCAACCTAATCCTCCATACCAGAGCCATCTGCTGCGATGACGCGCACCATAAGCATCTAAGACTTTTATTTCCAGCTGCGGTCAGGGAATATCCCCTGCTCTGACTCAAATATACTGATAATTACGCCTGTCAGTCAGATAAAATGCGTGATAAATGATCTTCTGTGGATCGGGCATGGTCCGTATTTCTTCAAGGCATCAATATGTATCTGTGCGCCGTAGCCCTTGTTAGATGCAAAACCATACTGCGGATACACCTCATCATACTGTATCATAAGACGGTCCCGCGTAACCTTCGCCACGATACTGGCTGCCCCGATCGAGATACTCTTGGCATCCCCTTTAATGATCGGTACCTGTCTGACCGTTACTTCCGGAATGGTGACGGCATCGTTTAGCAGAATATCCGGCGTGACCTGCAGACTGGCGATCGCCTGCCGCATTGCCTCATAAGTCGCCTGCAGAATGTTGATTTCATCGATCCGTTCCGGCGTACTGTAGCCGAGCCCGACTGCAACTGCCCGTTCCATAATCACATTATAAAGTTCCTCTCTCTTTTTTTCGGACAGTTTCTTAGAATCATTGATATATAAAATGTCACAATTTTTTGGAAGAATCACCGCCCCGGCGACTACCGGCCCTGCTAGTGGACCGCGTCCCACTTCGTCGATCCCGCATATATGAGTATATGCCGCATATTCCCGCTCATATTTTTTAAGCGTTTCACAGCGGGCCTTTTCTTTCTCATAAGCTGCCAGACACCTTCTGCCTCTCTCTACAGCCACCCGCACCCCGGCTCTGTCATCCTGCTCATATTGCATGAGCAAAACAGGCAGCTCCTCCATCGTAGCCGCCTGCAGTTTTTCTTTTATGATTCCGATCTTCTCCGTCATCATTATCTCCATTTCTGCGCTGTTTTCTGTTAACGGTGCTTAATGAATCCGAATTTATTGAAAGGCCAGATGCGCAGCCACGCTCTGCCCACGATCTCATCCCTCGTGATATTACCCACCGAAGGGTCCCTGCTGTCCGTACTGTTATTGCGATTATCTCCCATAACGAAGTACTCGTCGTCTCCGAGGACAATCTCCTCATAGGCTCTTCCCGGACTCTGTATGACTTCCTTGCCGTATCCTTCGTCAAGCACTTCTCCGTCTATGATAATATTGCCTTCCTCGTCGATCTGCACAGTCTCACCGGGCAGTCCGATTATTCTCTTGATATAGAACACATTCTCCTCATACCTGAAAGGAAAAACAATAATGTCAAAACGCTCCGGTTCATGAAACCGATAGCTGATCTTGTCTACGATCAGATTGTCCTCACTGCTTAATTTCGGTTCCATAGAGCTTCCGAGCACCTGCGTTCTCTGTCCTACAAAATGGATCACCAGATAAACTGCACACAAAACAAACAATATGTACAAACTGGTACTCAATATTTCTCTTAATACTTTCTTCATGATGTCCATTCCTCAATTCCATCCGTCATTCCGTCTTCTTGAATTTATACCGTTTCAGGCTGATTCCCGTCCGCATCCGGCAGTTCCAATGTAATCCTGCCGATCCTGCCGCTTCTGAAATCTTCCATCACAATGGAAGACGCTTTCTCGTAGTCCGCCTCCTGCCCCTTCTTATAGCACTTACGACTCTCGCAGACATGGGTCAGCACCATAAGCGGCGTGGTCATATCATCCATATCTTCCATCCGGTACCTTTCCGCAAGAATATCTCTGTAATATTTTAACAGATACGCGATCAGGTCTGCCGCAAGCTCTGTCATCTGCAAGATTTCATCATTCATGGAGCCGATCAGTGCAAGATTTCTGCCGACCTCCTCGCTCTCAAACTTCGGCCACAGGATACCGGGAGTGTCCAGAAGTTCCAACTCCTTATTCATGCGAATCCACTGCTTTCCTTTCGTGACGCCCGGCTTATTACCGGTCTTCGTGCACGCCTTGCCTGCAAAAGAGTTAATAAAAGTGGATTTACCCACATTCGGAATGCCCACCACGATCGCACGGATCGGTCTGTTCTTTATTCCCCGCTTCCTGTCGCGCTCAATCTTTTCCTGACAGGCTTCCCTGACGATTCCGTGAATCGACTTCAACCCCCGACCGCTTTTGGCATTGATCTCCAGCACATGAAATCCCTTTTTTTGAAAATAATCCATCCACAGCCGGTTTGCTGATGCGTCCGCAAGATCTGATTTATTGAGCAGAATCAACCGCGATTTATTCTTTCCCAGTTCATCTATGTCCGGATTGCGGCTGCTGAGCGGAATCCTCGCATCGACCAACTCTATCACCAGATCAATCAATCCGATATTTTCCTGCATCATTCGTTTTGCTTTGGTCATATGACCCGGATACCATTGATAATTCATCTGTCTTCCAATCCTTTCGACGCCTATTTGATCAGCCCCATGCTGTCCTGGTCTGACGCCATATGGAACCACGCCTTGCCAGTGATCGTGTCTCTTTTGACCGCGCCAATATTACCGGAACGGCTGTCTTCACTGCTGTTGCGATTATCTCCCAGCACAAAGAACTCGTCCGTGGCAAGTTCCAGTTCGCTCCGCGCGATGCCGGCATCGATCATTTTATCAAAAGTCTCGCCTTCTTCCAGTAATGCACCGTTAATATAAACATTCCCATCCAGAATCTGAATCTTCTCACCCGGCAGTCCGACGACTCTTTTGACATAATAATGGGAGTTCTCGTTCCCGTTCGGTAAAAATACGATCACATCTCCCCGCTTGGGCGCCGAAAGTCTGTATACCACTCTGTTCATCAGAATCTCCTGTCCATTATACAGCACCGGCTCCATGGAATCTCCTACCACGCTCGTGCGCATACCGACCGAAAAAACGATGACGAATGCAAGAAAGACAGCAATCATTCCGCCCACGATCATCTCAAAGATATCTTTGATCAAAGTCGGATTCAGTTTCTTCTTCTTTTGATAAAAGGTTAGTCCTTTTCTTTTTGCCACGTGTCGTTCCTCATTGTGCAAATATTCATTCGCATGTTCCTCTGCCGTTTCCCGTACCGGCAGAATATTTTCCGACTGCCACTTTCGTATTATACCAATATCAGCACCTAAAAGCAATCTCCCGTCAAAAAAACAGATACCTCAAATTGCTTCAAGGTATCTGTCACTGATTGATTAAATTATTTTACTAACTCTTTTACCTTCGCTCTCTTGCCGACACGGTCTCTCAAGTAGTTCAGTTTTGCACGTCTTACTTTACCTCTTCTCACTACTTCAACCTTCTCAACATTGGGAGAATGCATAGGCCACGTCTTCTCAACGCCGACGCCGTTAGATACTTTTCTTACTGTGAAAGTCGCTCTGCTGCTTCCACCCTGTATCTTAAGTACGGTTCCCTCGAAAACCTGAACTCTCTCACGGTTTCCCTCTTTGATCTTACCGTATACTTTAACAGTATCTCCTACGCTAAAATCGCTGACTGTTTCCTTCAACTGTTCAGCTTCGATTTCTCTGATAATCTCGTTCATAATCTGCCTCCTAAAATATATGGATGTTCTTAATACATTCTGTAACAGAGGACCATCTTTATTCGCAACATTAATAATTTAGCATATTATCGCCTAAAATGCAAGGCATTTTTCCATTTTCATGTTTGAATGTTTGAAGCTTATTCTGTCTCTACTGCTGCTGTGCCGAATGAAGCTGCAGACTGTTTCAGCCGTGTAAGATAGGCATCATACAGATCGGGTCTGCGCTGCCTCGTCCGCTCGATCGACTGCTCCAGCCGCCATGCGTCCACCTTTGCATGATCACCGCTCATCAGTACGGCCGGCACTCTCTTATCATGCCACACTTCCGGTCTGGAATACTGTGGATACTCCAGCAGCCCGTCGTGGAAAGATTCCGTCACAGCCGAATCGGCATTATGGAGCACCCCCGGTACCAGTCTGGCTATGGCGTCAATCATCACCATGGCAGGCAGTTCACCGCCGGTCAGCACGTAGTCTCCGATCGATATCTCATCGGTCACGATCTCCTCCAGAACCCTCTCATCGATTCCCTCATAGTGCCCGCACAGGAATACCAGATCCTCTTCCTGCGCCAGCTCCTGCGCCAGCTTCTGATGAAACGTCCTTCCCTGCGGAGATACGTAGATGACTCTGGTATGTCCTGCGGCAGTTTTATCTTCGGTTCCGTGCAGGCTCTCATCGCATGTACTCTCTTTGCCCACGCTTTTTTTTCTAACCGCAATCTGCTCTAAAACGGCCATATACGCGTCATAGACCGGCTGTGCCTGCATAAGCATCCCCGCACCGCCGCCGTAAGTATAATCGTCTACTTTACCGTGTTTATCAAGCGTATAATCACGGATGTTGACCGCCTCTATCGATATATATTCTTTCTCTACCGCTCTTCCGATAATACTGGTGTGCAGACCTCGCATCACCATCTCCGGAAAAAGTGTCAGAATATGAAAATTCATCATAATGCCATCTCCAGATTACAACAGCCCGTCCATAATATGTACGGTGATCTGTCCCTGTTTCATATCAACAGCTTTCACACACTCTCTGATCGCCGGAAGCAGAACCTCCGATCCGTCTTCCCGTTCCACCACGTACACATCGTTTGCGCCGGTCGTCATCACGTCCTTCATCCTGCCGAAGGCTTCCCCATCTTCCGTCACTACACGCAAGCCGATCAGGTCCGCAATAAAAAATTCGTCCTTCTGCAGTTTCACAGCCTGCTCTCTCGCCACATAGAGCTTCGCGCTCTTATACTTCTCGATATCATTGATGGAATCATACCCTTTAAATTTGAGAATGGCATACTGCTTGAAGAATTTTACACCCTCTATCTCCATGGTAAGCCGCTCTCTGCCGGTATCCATAATGACTTCCTTTAATTTCTTAAAACGATTGGCATCATCTGTTGTCGGGAACACTTTCACTTCTCCTTTGATCCCATGCGTCTGTGTGATAACACCTACCTGTAATTCCGATATCATATCAACAGTTCTCCTTTTTCAATCGTGCAGGGAAGGTTTTTCTTCCCCTGCCCGCCGCGCGAACCGCGTGCTGCGTCAGCAACAAATTTCCATACGCAGGTCTGCGCATAACAGCAACAGCCCCACAGATTGCTCCATGAGGCTGTCCGATCAGATGATCTCTACATCCACTCTCTTATTGTCTTTCGATGATGCCGCTTTCACAACAGAGCGAATCGCCTTGGCGATACGTCCCTGTTTACCGATCACCTTACCCATGTCAGACGCTGCAACATGTAACTCTACAGTAATGTTTCTGCCTTCTTCTTTCTCCGTTACAACAACCTCATCCGGGTTTTCAACAAGAGCTTTTGCGATTACTTCAACCAATTCCTTCATAGTCCACCTCCAGAAGCCGACTTCTCGAATACTTTCTTTTGAAAGTAAAACCTATTTTGTAATGCCTACGCTCTTGAAAATTCTGTTGACAATCTCAGTGGGCTGTGCACCGTTTGCCAGCCACTTCTTAGCCGCTTCCTCATCCACCTTATAGGTACTGGGATCTGTGTTGGGATCATAAGTACCGATCTCATCAATACATCTTCCGTCTCTCGGAGATCTCGAATCTGCAACTACGATTCTGTAGTAAGGATGTTTCTTCTGTCCCATTCTTCTTAATCTGATTTTAACTGCCATTTTCTCTGCCTCCATGTATTAAATAGTTTGTTTATTTTGAAACCCTAAAACGGGAATTTCATACCACCCATGCCGCCGAACATGCCCCGTCCCTTCTTGCCGCCCATCATACCGGGAAGCTGCTTCATCATCTTCTGGGACTGTTCAAACTGCTTAATAAATTTATTCACCACCGCAATATCCACACCTGCGCCCCGCGCGATCCGGTGCTTTCTGCTCGGATTCAAGAGCTTGGGATTCTGCCGCTCCGCCGGCGTCATGCTTAAAACAATCGCTTCCATGCGGGCCAGCTGTTTCTCATCTACCATGGACTCTATATCGCCCATCTTAGCGCCCATGCCGGGCATCATGCTTAAGATTCCTGACAGACCGCCCATATTGCGCATCTGTTTCATGCTTTCCAGATAATCGTCGAAATCAAACTTACCCTTCTTCATGCGGGCAGCCATCTGTTTTTCTTTCTCTTCGTCGATATCTATATTCTGCTGTGCCTTCTCAATCAGCGTCAGCACATCTCCCATGCCTAAGATCCTGCTTGCCATGCGATCGGGATAAAACTGTTCCAGATCGGAAAGTTTCTCTCCCATACCGATATACAGAATCGGCTTCCCTGTCACAGCCTTGATGGAAAGCGCCGCTCCGCCTCTGGAATCACCATCCATCTTGGATAGGATCACACCGTCCACGCCGACCTTCTCATCAAAAACCTTCGCCACATTAACGGCGTCCTGACCGGTCATGGCATCTACCACCAGAAGCGTCTGGTGCACATCAACATTACTCTTGATCTCCTGCAGTTCCGCCATCATCTCCTCGTCAATGTGAAGACGTCCCGCCGTATCCAGAATCACAACGTTATGTCCGTTCTTTCCGGCATGTTCGATTGCCGCCCTGGCAATGTTGACCGGTTTGTGGTTCTCCCCCATGGAGAACACATCCACCTGCTGTTTCTCACCGTTAATCTGTAACTGTTTGATTGCCGCCGGTCTGTAGACATCACAGGCCGCTAACAGAGGTTTCTTGCCTTTCAGCTTCATCTTGCCGGCAATCTTGGCCGTTGTGGTCGTCTTACCGGCGCCCTGCAGACCGCACATCATAATAACCGTAATGGACTTGCCCGGCTGTAATGTGATCTCCGTAGTCTCAGACCCCATCAGAGAAACCATTTCCTCATTCACGATCTTAATGACCATCTGACCCGGATTGAGCCCGTTTAGAACATCTGCTCCGATGGCGCGTTCCTCCACCGATTTTACAAACTGCTTCACCACTTTAAAGTTGACGTCCGCCTCTAAAAGCGCCATCTTGACTTCCTTCAGGGCAACTTTGACATCTTCCTCCGTGAGGCGTCCCTTGCCTCTCAGATTCTTAAACACATTCTGCAGTTTGTCCGTGAGACTTTCAAATGCCATATAAACTAATGCCTTTCGCTAATGTCTTACATAAACCAAAATGCCGTTTCTTTACGCAGGTTTCTTTCCATAAAGAGAATAAACTTTTCTGCCTGCCGGCTGTTACAACTCCTGCAGAATCTCTTCTGACAGTCTCTTGACCTGTGCACTGTAGACCATATAAGTATCTCTGTCAATCTTATCATCCTCTGCAAACTGTTCTGACAGTCTGTTGATTGCGGAGATCTTCGCCTTGATATTCTCAAATCTGGCTATGAGCCGCAGCTTGTCTTCATATTCCTGTAATGCACTGTCACACCGTTTGACGATGTCGTGTACCGCCTGTCTGCTGATTCCTTCTTCCTGCGCGATCTCACCCAGAGAAAGATTGTCATAGACGATGTCCTCATAGATTTGGCGCTGGCGCTTTGTCAGCAATTCTCCATAGAAATCATATAAAATTCCCTGTTCTACAATCTTCTCCATGCCACAAACCTTCTGCGGGAAATCATATATCCGCATGATTCCCGACTTATGCATTCTACTATATTGAAAAATGGGTGTCAAGTATTTTTTCTTGACACCCCTTAAAACAATTCGATTCGACAGAACGGCTGCTGTTCCCCGCATACCTTTACTCCGTGATCACTTCCAGATATCCCACCATCTTCGTCATATCAAACTCCGGCAGTATACCCTGATTCGGCTCATAATATTTCCCTTCGAACTGTACCAGGTAATGGCTGTATCTGCCCATCCGCTCCATGATGATGCAGCAGCGCGGCAGCTCCACTGATTTTCCCAATGTATATACGATCTTATCCGCATGGCGGATGCCGAGGTATTCCAGTGTGGCGATCATCTTGCTCATATTCGCCTGCCACTCGCGGCATTTCATGATGTCGCTCATCTCATCCAGCGTCGTGCCGGCGATCATAGCCAGACATGCCTGCCCGCACAATCCATCCCACGGCTGGGTTACCAGATCGATCCCGTCGATCTTACGAATCGGATGCTGGGTGCTGTACGGACTGTTACTGCTCATGCTCATCACATTGCCGACGATCTCGATGGAGATCAGATATTTCTTGCCCAGTTCCACCTTGGACAGCGTATCCTGGTTCACAGGAATATCATAATATCCCTGCCCCTTCGGCACCAGATCACATATAAAGCATACATCATCAAAACACACCCTGACCGGTGCGTCGCCTACCTTCTCACACACTTCCCACACGTTAAACGGTACCGCAATGGTATTCTCATTCTCCCGAAATTCTACCGTACCCTCAAATTCATACTTCATAAACAGTCCGCCTTTCCTATCTGATTGTAATGTTATTGTATCATATCCAAAGATTCAAAAACAACCTGTGAATATGCAAATTGCAGATGTTTTTCATCTGAAACCGTCCCGCCGGCTGCCTCACTCATCCGCCAGATCCTCAAAGCTGATATTCAGATCAACCTCGCCCTTGATTCCCTTCACTGTACCGGTATCCGTATACTGCCACACCTTGAAATCATAAGGGTAATAAAGCTGCTCATCATAGAAAGCAAACCACTTGTCATAGTCCTCCAGCTGTTCCAGATCGAGAAGCAGCATAAACGTTTTCAGATTGCCGTAGATCATCGGCTTGTAACCGGCATTGCGGATCATTTCACAGAAAGCGATACAGTACTGTGTCCGCTCTTCTTTCGTCAGATCCTTGGTTCTGGCATTCGCATTGGTTACCGCCTCCACATCGATCACTACAGGATAAGACACATTGTAAGGTTCTATCGTATCCAGCACATACTGCGCCTCTTCTTCTGCTTCTTCCACACTTGTCGCCTGTGTAAAGAAGTACACACCCACGTCTATATCATTCTGCCGCGCACCTTTGATGTTATCCTCGAAGGTTTCGTCTTCCAGAATCTCGCCCTCCGTGTATCCTCTGATGCCCAGCCGGATAAATGCGTATTCCACGTCATCCTCCGCCACCTCTTTCCAGTTGATCTTCCCCTGATATTTGGAGACATCGATTCCTTTATGAGATATCTTCTCCCCGTTCTCATAATAGTTCATGATCATGTTATCATCCATGGTAAACTTTGTCTGATCATATGTATGGTGCGCAAGCGACTCCAGAATCGGGAAGAAATAATACTGCCCGGTATCCGCCACCACAATTTCATCCGGATAGAAATAGCGCAGCATCGCCGTGGTGCCGTCTCCGGTCAGCATAAGTTCCTTCAATTTATCCAGAAACTCCGTCCTGACTTCCTCGGTTGTACTGCCGGCGGTATCCGCCACCGCCTTAGCGATCATGGCATCCACTTCCCCCTGCGTATAAGTAACCGTCTCATCCATGCGGATCGCTTCCAGTTCATTCATAACCGCCGCGTTCTCCATCTGCACGGAACGGCACTTAAATACCATCATGAGGCTGATCGTAATCGCCGACAGCGTCACAAGACACAATATGATCGATCCGATCAACAGTCCGTTCTCGCCTCCTCTGCGCTTCTTCTTATGTCTCTTACCGTAGAAATTATTTTCCCGCATTTGATCTCCTTCTATCTTCCTATATACGCTCGCTGAAGTAACTCTTATAACCCTCTCCGAAAATCTCCGAAGCGCTTGTCACGATCATGAAAGCCTCCGGGTCATCCTCTCTCACAATACTCTCCACCCGCGGAAACACCGTCTTCTTCATGGCGCACATGATTACCTGTTTCTCATTTCCGCTGTAGGCGCCCCGTCCGCTTATATGTGTCATCCCGATATCCAGTTCTTCCAGAATACGCTCCGTGATCCGGTCCGGTTTATTGCTGATGATATACAAGAGCTTCGCTTCGTCTCTTCCATAAAGTACCACATCCATCATGACTGAGGCACAACCGACCGCAATCGCAGCATACAGCGCGGCATCAATATCCCGAAAGACAATACCTGACATCGACACCACAATGGCATCTGCTATAAAAAACAGATTCCCTGTTTTTAAGTGCGGAAAACGCATGCGAAGCGCTTTTACAATGATATCCATGCCCCCGGTGGTGGCACCCGCCCGGAAGATCACGCCGATGGAAACCGCCGACAGCATCCCTCCTGCAATCGCTGCCAACAGTCTATCACAGGTGGCCGCCGGAAGGGTCGATAAAATATTGGTAAAAACGGAAATAAGCGCCGTTGCATAAACACTTGACAGCGTCAGTCCAAATCCGAATTTCCATATTCCAAACATAAGGATCGGAATATTAATCAGCAGGATCAGCGTTCCCGTATTCACGGGAATAATCCGGTTCAATATAATTGCAATACCGGTCACACCGCCCGGCGCCATATTATTGGGATCGATAAAAAGACTGACCCCCGCCGCATAAACAAATGCCGCCACTGTTATAATAATATATTTCTTTACCCATTCTGTCTTGCTTTTTTTGTAAAAAATTTTATTTTTCTTCTCTTTTTTCTCTTTTTTATTCTTCATGTCCCCGTTCCCCTGCTGCCGGCAGCACCTGTGCAAACATATACTCTGTTCCTGATTCTTAGCATATCCCGTTTCCATAAATTCATGTCCGGATTGTTTCCCTAACCCGAAAAAGCCAGACTATGCAGTCTGACTTTTCCATATTCAGCTTCAAAGATATCCTGTACTCCGTACCGAAAATCCTTCTACTACATTGTTTGCAATCAACGCTGCCGCCACAGGATCAGATTCCCACGCGCACCACCTTCGGCTGATATCCGTTCTTGTGCAGCGCCTCGATGATCTGATTCTTGTGCTCCGTGCCATAAGCCTCCAGTGTGATGCGCAGTTCCACCGCCGCGTTGCGGTTGATGGAAACGAACTGGTTATGTTCCAGTTTGATGACATTACCACTCTGTTTCGCAATCACGTCGGACACTCTGGACAGTTCGCCCGGCTTATCCGGCAGAAGCACCGATACTGTAAAGATCCGGTCACGCAGCACCAGCCCCTGCTGTACCACAGAGGACATGGTGATCACATCCATATTGCCGCCGCTTAAGATAGATACGATCTTTTTATTCTTCACATCCAGATGTTTCAAAGCCGCCACCGTGAGCAGCCCGGAGTTCTCCACGATCATCTTATGGTTCTCCACCATATCCAGGAAAGCCACCACCAGTTCTTCATCCTCCACAGTGATGATATCATCCAGATTTTTACTCACATAAGGGAAAATATTTGCCCCCGGCGTCTTCACCGCCGTACCGTCGGCGATGGTACTCACATGATCCAGCGTCTTGACCTTCCCGGCCCGGATCGATTCCTGCATACAGTTTGCGCCTGCCGGCTCCACGCCAATCACCTTGATCTTGGGATTCAGAAGTTTCGCGAGTGTGGAGACACCGGTGGCAAGTCCGCCGCCACCGACGGGCACCAGAATATAATCCACGAGAGGCAGTTCCTTAATGATCTCCATGGCGATCGTCCCCTGTCCGGTAGCCACATCCAGATCGTCAAAAGGATGTACAAAAGTATATCCTTTTTCCTCCGCGAGCTGATAGGCATGTGCACATGCCTCATCGTACACATCGCCATGCAGGATTACCTCCGCGCCATACCCCTTGGTGCGGTTCACCTTGATCAGAGGCGTGGTCGTGGGCATCACGATCACCGCTTTCACACCGTAGCACTTCGCCGCATAGGCAACGCCCTGGGCATGGTTGCCGGCAGACGCCGTAATCAACCCTTTGTCCCGCTCTTCCGCCGACAGCGTGCTGATCTTATAATATGCTCCCCGCAGCTTATATGCTCCCGTAAGCTGCATGTTCTCCGGCTTCAAATATACCTTATTGTTCGTCTGCGCGCTGAAATGATCGCTGTAGATGAGCTTTGTCTCCGAAGCCACCTCTTTGACAACCTCATATGCCTCCTCAAACTTATCCAGTGAAAGTTCTTTCATTCCCCTACCCCCTGCTCACTTGTTTCTTCCTCAGCCTGTCCGGCATTTCCAGTATCAAACAACGCATCCACAAACTGATCCGCGTCAAATTTCTGCAGATCCTCTATGGTCTCGCCAACGCCGATGTACTTCACCGGAATCTGCAGTTCCGACTGGATTGCCACCGCAATACCGCCCTTGGCCGTACCGTCCATCTTCGTCAGTATTATGCCGGTCAGATCAGCCACCTCGCCAAATTCCTTTGCCTGCTGCAAAGCGTTCTGTCCGGTGGTTCCGTCCAGCACGACCAGATTCTCTCTGTGGACGCCGGGAAATTCCCTGTCAATGATGCGGTTGATCTTTTTCAGTTCCTCCATCAGGTTCTTCTTATTGTGAAGTCTTCCCGCCGTATCACACAAAAGCACATCCGCATTCCGCGCCTTCGCCGCATTCACCGCATCAAAGATCACACTGGCAGGATCAGAGCCTTCCTTACCGCCGATCACATCCACACCGGCACGACCTGCCCACTCATGAAGCTGTTCACCTGCTGCCGCGCGGAAGGTATCCGCCGCCGCCAGAAGCACCTTTCTACCCTGCGCCTTTAATTTACCGGCCAGTTTGCCCACCGTGGTAGTCTTGCCCACACCGTTGACGCCGATCACCAGCACCACCGACTGCTCTTTCTCAAAATCGTATGCCGTCTCGCCCACCTGCATCTGCTCCTTGATATTCCTGATCAGGAAATCCTTGCAGTCCGCAGGCGCTTTGATATGATTTTCCCTGACCTGTTCCCGAAGCTTATCCAGGATTTCTCCTGTGGCCTTTACGCCGATATCACCCATGATCAGGATCTCTTCCAGCTCCTCATAGAAATCCTCATCGATACTGGAAAACCCGCCGAACACCGCATCAATCCCATGTACGATATTATTCCTCGTCTTGGTCAGTCCTTCTTTTAATCTGGCAAAAAAACCTTTTTTCTCTTCACTCATCAGTCATCCAATTCCTTATCAATCAAATTTACACTTACAAGTGTGGACACGCCCTTCTCCTGCATGGTAATACCGTAGAGGCGGTCCGCCTTTTCCATGGTTCCGCGCCTGTGCGTGATCACAATAAACTGCGTATTCTTCGTCAATTTATGCAGGTACTTGGCAAACCTGCCAACATTGCTCTCATCCAGCGCCGCCTCAATCTCGTCCAGAAGGCAGAAAGGCGAAGGCTTTAAGTTCTGGATCGCAAAGAGCAGACAGATCGCCGTCAAAGATTTCTCTCCACCAGACATCTGCATCATATTGACCAGCTTCTTGCCCGGCGGCTGGGCGATGATGCGGATGCCTGCTTCCAGCACATCCTCTTCCTCAATCAATTCAAGCGTTCCCTTACCGCCGCCGAACAATTCCCTAAACACCTTGTCAAATTCTCTGTTGATCTCAGCGAATTTCTCATTAAACTGCTTCCGCATGGAAGTATCCAGTTCTTCAATAATATTGAGCAGCGTCTTCTCCGCTTCCACCAGATCGTCATGCTGGGTCTTTAAGAAAGTGTATCGCTCCATCAGGTTTTTATAGTCCTCGATCGCGTTGACATTGACATCCCCCAGCTTGCGAATCGCATCTTTTAACGCAGTGATCTCTTTTTTCATGGAAGGCAGGTCATTCATATTCTCGTCTTTCAAAGACTCTGCATCCGAGAGTGTGATCTCGTATTCATCCCACATGTAGTTAATCTGGGACTCGATGGATTCCTCCATACGCTCCTTCTGGCTGTTCAGACGATAGACTTCCTTATCCAGCGCCGTCATCCGCTCCGACAGTTCCTCTCTGGATGTAAAGAAATTCTTCTGCTTCGCTGACAGTTCTTCCTTCGTCGCAATGTCTTCTTTCAATTTCTGCTCTGCATCAGTCTGCGCAGTATAAGAGGAAGTAATCGTCTTCTCAATCTCCAGTATGCTCTGTTTCTTACGCTCTACCTCTTCCTTCCCCATATGCAGACCTTCCTGCACCTCTGTCAGTTCTGCGGTATGTCTGGCGATCTCGCTTTCCACACGCTCCAGATTCTGCCTCTGGAAGTCCTCGCTCTGGCGCATCTTTTCGACTTCCACATCCCGTTCCGCCACTCTGGCAGCCTGTACGGACTCCTCCGCCCGCTTCTCCTCCAGAGTTTTCTGGAACTCCGCGATCTGCACCTCTACATTCTTTTCCAGTGTCTCCGAATCTTCCAGTTCTCTGGCGATCTCATCCTTCCCGACCTGTATCTCCTTTATCTGCAGTTCGATATCCTGTTCTTCCGTCTTTAATTCGCCGAAGCCTTCCTCCGTTTCACTCTTCTTGTCTCTCGCCTGCATCACGTTCATTCTGGCCGTATTCTGCTCAATGAACTTGCGCTGCAGTTGTCCTTTAATGTCCTCTAATTCCAGACGCATCTTATTACGTCTTCGTTTCGTCTCCTCAATATCATTTAAGATCTGATCGACTTCGGTCACATACTGTTTCACTTTCTTCTCAAGTTCTTCCATCTCACGGCGTCTGCCCAGAAGATTAGAGTTGTTCTTATATGCACCGCCGCTGATCGCGCCGCCGGGCACGAGAAGTTCTCCTTCCAGTGTGACCATACGAATACCGTAATCGAACTTTCTGGCAATTTTCACCGCATGATCTACGTTGTCAATGACCACGATACGCCCCAGCATTGCTTTGGCAACATTGCGATATTTCTTGTCGATCTTCACCAGTTCGTCCGCCATACCGATGACGCCCTCTTCTTTCAGCGCCTCCGGATTCTTAAACTCCTGCGGGCGGGTGATGCTGGTGAGCGGCAGGAAGGTCGCGCGTCCCGCTTTCGCCTTCTTCAGATAGCCGATCATGCGCTTGGCCGTCTCTTCGTCTTCCGTGACGATGTTCTGGATATTCCCGCCGAGCGCTGTCTCGATCGCCGTCTCGTATTTGGCATCCGCCTGAATGATATCCGCCACGACACCGATGATCCCCTTCTCACGCCCTTTCTGCTCCATAACGGCCTTGACGCTGCCGCCGTAGCCCTCATAGCGTTCCGTCAGGTTCGCCAGCGCCTCCAGCTTGGACTTCTCCTGATGATACAATACCTGTGTGTCGCGCAGCTTCTGATCCCTGCCTGCCAGTTCTTCCCTGATCGCAGCAAGCTTCTCCTCCATGCTCTCCTGATCCTCGTTTAACTCCCGGATCAGTACATTGACAGCCTCAAATTCCTCTTCCAGCTTCTTGATATTTTCAGTCTGTGCCGCCTCGTCGGACTTCGCGCGCAGAAGTCTGGAATTTAACTCTGCTTTCCGGATATTGATCTGCTCCAGCATGGTATCATAACGTCCCAGCTTGGACTTGATCGTAGCACGGTTATTAAGGGCATCTATGATCGTATTCTTGCCGCTCTCAATATGGCTGTTGAGTTCTTCGATCTTGCCCTGTGTCTCTTCCAGCAGTTGTCTTGCCTCAGTCCGCGCCGTTTCTAACTGCTCCAGCCTGCTGTCAATCTCCTCTTTATCTGCCAGAAGTTTATCCTTCTCCGCCGTGCGCTCGTTGATCTGTTCCTGTATGCTGCTGATACGTGTCTGCAGGTGCTCTTCATTCCCCTCCGCAGAGTGGATCTGCTCTTTGAGGACATTGATCTCACCTTCCAGCTTGGATCGCATAACACCCGTATCCGTCAGCGTCGAACGGGCCGTCTCGATCGCCTCATCAAGCGCTTCGATCTGTCCCTGTATCTGCTCATATTCCTCCTTGATATGCGCATACTTATCGCTCGTCTCCTCCAGATCTCCGTTCGCGATCTTAAGCTTGCCGTCCACGTCGCTAAGCTGTTGTCTTACGCGCACGTTCTCTAAGAGAAACACATTTACGTCTAATGTCTTTAATTCTTCCTTTTTCTTTAAATAGACCTTCGCTTTCTCGGACTGGCGTTCCAACGGACCGATCTGGTTCTCCAGTTCCGCCAGAATGTCATTGACACGGACGAGATTCTGTTTCTCATCCTCCAGCTTCTTCTGTGCCGCATATTTCCGCCGTTTAAACTTTACGATACCCGCCGCCTCATCGAAGAGTTCCCTGCGCTCCTCCGGCTTACCGCTTAAAATCTTATCAATCTGGCCCTGTCCGATGATGGAATACCCCTCTTTACCGATACCCGTATCATAAAACAATTCGTTGACATCTTTCAGGCGGCACGCCGCGCCGTTGATCATATATTCACTCTCTCCGGAACGGTACAGTCTTCTCGATACGGTAACCTCGTCATAGTCGATCGCAAGCTGATGATCCGCATTATCCAGAGTGATGGCAACATAGGCATATCCCAGCGGTTTACGCATCTCCGTACCCGAGAAGATAACGTCCTGCATGCTTGCGCCTCGAAGCTGCTTGATCCGCTGCTCACCGAGCACCCACCTGACCGCATCCGCCACGTTACTTTTGCCGGAACCGTTGGGTCCCACAATGCCCGTGATACCGTTATGAAATTTAAAATTGATCTTATTGGCAAAAGATTTGAATCCATGCACTTCTATACTTTTTAAATACATATATACCTCTCATCTGCCGCCGGCGTTTCATTCGTATACGATTCGGCTGTATTATATACCACGCCCCGCGTCCTGCGCCGGCTTGTATCTGGTGAGTAATGCTTCGTAAGCCGCTTTCTGCTCTGCCGCCTTCTTGGAGTGTCCCGATCCGAAACCGACCCTGACATCTCCCACCTTTGCTTCCACCACAAAGTTCTTGTCATGCTCCGGGCCTTCCTCACGTACCAGTTCATAGTGCAGCGTACCTTTGTTCTCTCTCTGCACCTCCTCCTGCAGAACCGTCTTTGCATCATAAAATAACTGCTTATGCTCTAAATCCGACAGAATAAACCGGTGAATATAGGCTTTTGCCTCCTCCATGCCGCTGTCGGAATAGATGGCCCCGATCACAGCCTCCATGACATCCGAAATGATAGAATCCCTTCCTCTGCCGCCGGTGGCCTCCTCGCCTTTACCGAGCAAAATATATGTCTCCAGCCCGATCTGTCTGGCGCAAAACGCAAGCGCCGGCTCGCAGACAAGCGCGGCACGATACTTCGTCATCTGTCCCTCCGCCATGTCAGGATGTACATGATAGATAAAATCGCTGCTCACCAGTTCCAGCACCGCATCCCCTAAGAATTCCAGCCGTTCATAATTTCCAGATTTATTAATTTTCTGCTCATTGGCATAGGAACTGTGCGTTACCGCCTGTCTTAGCAGTTGTTTATTCCGAAAACAATACCCTATCTTTTGTTCCAATTCTCTCAATCTGTCCTCTGACATAGGAACCCTCCGCGTTATCATCCAGACATGGAAAAACCCCTTCTTACGGAAAGGGCTTCCTCGATTTCTTTATGACATAGAATTTCGAATCAATGCAACCGCTTCTCCCACCGTTGTGATCTGTTCTGCCTTATCGGCGGGAATCTCTATCTCAAAGGCTTCCTCGATCCCCATAACAATCTGGAATACATCCAGAGAATCCGCCCCCAAATCTTCCGTAAAAGTAGTCTCTGTCGTAATCTCATTGGGATCTACGTTCAAAACATCCGCTATCACTTCTCTCAGCTTATCAAACTCCATCTCGACAGCCGCCCCCTCTTCTCTCGTCTACTTATCCTCCTCGGACACTGCTTCCTCCGTCAGAAGCATCTCCCTGATCTTCTCATTGATCTTCTGCTCGGTAAATGTAATACACTGCAGAATCGAATTCTTGATTTCTATAGACTTAGAGCTTCCGTGGGTCTTAACCACCAGACCTTTTAAACCCAGCAGCGGCGCGCCGCCGTACTGTTCCAGATCGAAAGTTTTCAAAGTCTGCTTCAACGCCGGCTTCACGAGAAGCGCTCCGATCTTGCTTCTTAAACTGGTCATCATGCCGTCTTTTACTTTCCTGATCAGAGTCGCACCTACGCCCTCGTAAGTCTTGAGGATCACATTACCTGTAAAAGCCTCACAGACCACCACATCCGCCGCGCCGGCCGGAATATCCCGCGCCTCTACGCTGCCGATAAAATTGATATCCGGACAGTTCTTCAGAAGCGGAAATGTTTCCTTAACCAGCGCATTCCCCTTCTCTTCCTCCGCACCGATATTGACAATACCGACTTTCGGGTTCTTCACGCCCATAACATGTTCCATATATACAGAACCCATCTTCGCAAACTGCACAAGATGAGACGGTCTGGCATCCACATTGGCGCCGCAGTCTATCAATAGTGAACAGCCTGTCTCCGTAGGAATAAGAGGTGCAAGAGGCGGTCTCTCCACGCCCTTGATCCGGCCCACGATCACCTGACCGCCCACCAGCGTAGCACCTGTACTGCCAGCGGATACGAACGCATCACAGGTACCGTTTTTTACCAGATTAAGCGCCTTGACAAGAGACGAATCTTTCTTCTTGCGGATCGCCATAACCGGCGGTTCCGCAGTCTCTATGATCTCCGTTGCCGCAACAATCTCCATCTGCTCTTTCTGGTATGTATATCCCGCCAGTTCTTTCTCCAGAGTCTCCTGAAGACCTACCAGATAAACCTTGACTTTACTGCTCTCATTGACAGCCTCCACTGCGCCCTTTACGATCTCCACCGGCGCGTTATCGCCGCCCATCGCGTCAACCGCTACTTTTACATATTCGCTCATACGCTTAACTGTGCCTTTCTCTTAATCCCGCTGTCCGTCGCCGGACAGCAACCGCAGAAAACATGTCCGTATCTTCCCTGCATAAACATTGCATACTAATATATTAATATACTAAATACCGCCGTAAAAATCAAGTTCTAAAAACCCTGTCCACAAAGCAGCGCATTAAAAAACGCCCTGACATTGCATCCAATGTTAAGAGCGTTTTATATCGCCAATAGATCTTCAAGCCCAGACAGCTTATTAGTCAACCGCGATAATCTCTTTTTTGTTGTATGTGCCGCACTTCTTACATACTCTGTGAGGTACCATCAGAGCGCCGCATTTGCTGCACTTTACTAATGTAGGAGCAGACATTTTCCAGTTTGCTCTTCTCTTATCTCTTCTACCTTTAGAAGATTTGTTCTTAGGACAAATAGACATTGTTACACCTCCTTATTCCCGTTAAAGATATCCTTTATTACTGCCATCCTTGGATCAGGAACAAAGGTATCACAGTCGCATGTTCCCGTATTCAGATCCTGACCGCACTGACGGCAGATTCCTTTACAGTCAGGCTTGCACAAGACCTTCATAGGCCAGTTCATTACGATTTCATTGTATAGTAAGTCTTCCACGTTCAGCTGATATCCATCCATAAAGTCCTGATCGTCTGCGCCGTCAGGTATGGACCCTATCGTATCCGGTGCGAACACTTCTCTGTCAAACCGAAGCGCAAGCGTCTGCTCTACAGGCTTCAGACATCTGTCGCAATTCATTGCAAATGTCATCTTAACATCTCCGACAATCCTTGCCTTTCCTTTACCAATATTCATAAAGGTCAGACTGACGGGAGTTTGTTCTCTGACCGGAAATACGGCGCCGCCGATCTCAACCTGCGTCAATTCCGATTCTTCCTGCATCGTGATCTGCTTGTCTTCCATTGTAAACACATCAGTTAAGTTCACGAACATAGTTGACTCCTATCCACACTCAAACAATTATACCCATGGGGTCGTTGTTTGTCAACTATAAAATTTCCTTGATTTTCCGTTTAAATCCGCTTCTGACAACATGATAGTATTATATTGCTCACGCCAGCTGTGCCTGCACAGCCGTCAGCGCCACAACGCCCACAATATCCTGCCAGGAGCAGCCACGGGACAGATCGTTGACAGGTTTGGATATTCCCTGCAGCATCGGTCCGTACGCTTCGGCCCCGCCAAGTCTCTGCACCAGCTTATAGCCGATGTTGCCACAGTCAAGATTCGGGAATATCAGTACATTTGCCTTACCGGCCACCTCGCTGCCCGGCGCCTTGGACTTCGCCACCTGCGGCACAAGCGCGGCATCAGACTGTAATTCACCGTCAATACACAGATGCGGATACTGCTCATGTGCGATTCTGGTTGCCTCCACCATCTTATCTACCAGCGGGTGCTTTGCACTTCCCTTCGTGGAGTGGGACAACATGGCAATAATCGGCTTCGCGCCCACCAGACTCTTAAAGCTCTTCGCCGAAGTATCCGCGATCGCCGCCAGTTCCTCCGGCGTCGGGTCCTGGTTCAGCCCGCAGTCTGCAAACAGGAATGTGCCGTTCTCTCCATATTCACAGTTCGGCACATCCAGAATAAAGAATCCCGACACCAGTTTCACGCCCGGCGCTGTCTTTAAGATCTGCAGCGCAGGCCGCAGCGTGTCGGCCGTAGCGTGACACGCTCCCGCTACCATACCGTCCGCATCGTTGGCTTTCACCATCATAACCCCGAATGTCAGATAATCCCCACGAAGCGTCTCTCTTGCTTTCTCCGGTGTCATTCCCTTGTTCTTTCTCGTCTCAAATAAAAGATTCGTGTATTCTTCCAGTTTTTCCGTCTTCTCCGGATCGATAATGGTTACCCCGTCCAGTTCCACTTCCAGCCATCCGGCACCGTCCATGATCTTCTCTTCATTGCCGACCATGATAATATTGGCTATGTTCTCCTTCAAAATATTTGCCGCCGCGATCAGCGTCCTCTTATCATTTGTCTCCGGCAGTACAATCGTTTTCTTATCGCTCCTTGCCTTCTCCTTCATCAGATCAATGTATGACATATCGGTCTCCCTCCTGCATGTACATTTTATATGCAAAATTATACCGGACAAAACGATCGTATACAAGATACATTCTTTCTTTTATTGCATATTTTTGGGAAAAGCAGATACAAAAACGGATTTTTGTGGTAGACTTGTTGTAGCAAAGACGACGGTCTGTTTCCGTCAAATATATATGCCGCCGTCGCAGGTTATTTTATCATTTCATAAGGGGAAAATACGGAGTATGAAAACAGTAGGAATTATCGCGGAATATAATCCATTTCACAACGGACACGCCTATCAGATTGCAGCGGCAAAGAGAATGACCGGCGCCGAATACTGCATCATCGTCATGAGCGGAGATTACGTACAGCGGGGTGCGCCCGCTTTTATGGATAAGTACGCCCGCACACAAGCCGCTCTCGCAAACGGCGCTGATCTGGTGCTGGAACTGCCCGTCTGCTATGCGCTCGGAAGTGCAGAATATTTTGCTTCCGGGGCCGTAGCGCTCCTGGATAAGCTGGGCATCATCGACACGCTCTGCTTCGGCAGCGAATGTGGTGACATTACATTACTGTCTGAGTTCGCCGAAAAATTATCCGGAGAAGATGACAATTTCAAGCATATGCTCGACAGGCAGCTTCGCAGCGGTCTCTCCTATCCCAATGCAAGGAATGCCGCTCTGCAGGCCTGTGCGCCTCACCTAATTAACCACATGAACGTGCTGATGCAGCCTAACAATATTCTGGCTATTGAATACTGCAAGGCTCTCTCCAACCGCGGCAGTTCCATACGCCCCTATACCATTTCGCGCACCGGCTCTGCCTATCACGATGCAAGTCTGGATAACGCCTTCTGCTCGGCCCTGGCAATCCGGGAAGCCGTCGCCTCCTCCGGCAGTCTGGCGGAAGTGCAGGCACTCATGCCCCGGACCGGTTATGAGATTCTGGAAGCCGGATACGGCAGAACATGCCCTGTTTTTGCAGACGACATCTCACTTCCGTTGCATTATCAGCTTCTTTCCGAGCAGGCCTGCGGCTTCACGCAGTATGCCGATATCGACACGGCCCTCTCTGACCGCATTATCAAAAAACTGCCCGCATACCGGCGTTTCACCGATTTCTGTGAGCAGTTAAAAACCAAAAACCGTACCTATACACGTATTGCACGCAGCCTGATACATATTCTTCTTCGAATCGAGAAAACTGATCTGGAACATTATCAGTCTGATGACTATATCTATTATGCACGCATGCTCGGCTTCCGTGAAGAAGCCAAACCGCTTCTTACCGCCATTAAGGAACACGGCAGCATACCGCTGTTGTCCAAGCTCGCCGATGCCGGCACTCTGTTGTCCGAAAACGGCAGCCACATGCTGGATATGGACATCTACGCAAGCCATATCTACAACAGTATCCTGCAGCATAAGTTTGCTGACTGTCCGGATCTGACCTGCGAATACAAAAAGAAGATCATTAAGTACTGAGCCGCTATGCCGGGCTCAGTACCCCGTTGATCGTATTCACGATCCGGTCATGCACCAGATCCGCGATTTCCGTCGTCGTCATATCCTTATATTCTTCATAGCAGATGGATTTCAGAAAATGCACCTGTGTTTCCACCGGTCTGAGCGACCACTCCTCGAATGCCCTGTAAGAGTCAATCAGCACCACCGGAACAATGGGAACTCTGGCCTTCACAGCACTCTTAAAACTGCCCGGTTTGAATACCCCTACCGTATTATGATTTCTGTAATATCCGCCTTCCGGGAAAATAATGAACCTGCGTCCCTTTTTCGTGTCTTCCGCTAGTTCCTTGATGATCTTTATGGACTGTTTCAGGTCCTCCTTGACCATCCGCTTGCCATGCACCAGATCAATAAACTGCTTCACCAGTATACCGTGTGATTTCGCATCATCGATCACCACCGAACACGGTTTCTCATGCGCATACATAATTCCCAGTGCATCATATTTGCCCTGATGGTTCGGAAACATCATATAGCCGCCCTCTGCCGGCAGATTCTCCGTTCCGTATTTTCTCGTGGTGATATGCCCGGCACGCATCATGCGGCGGATTGCCAGTCTGGCATAAGCATAACACTCCTCTTCCGAATACCGTTCCGTATGTTTTGCCTTATAGGCCATCCTGGGAATCATATAGAGCCTCGGCAGATTACATACGATAACCTGTATAAAACGCAGCATAGTTATCACTTTCTCCCTTACCAAACCGCTATAACAGCGGTGAAAACAACTTCAAAAACGGACCGATGATATTGGTCTTCATAAACTTTTTCCTGCACCACTCCAGCGTAATCTTCTCCGACACCGCAAATGTATGCTCCATATCTCTCTTCAATTCCATAACCGCCTCAGACTGATAGAGAAACACACCACATTCAAAATGATGGTAAAAACTCCGATAATCAAAGTTGATCGTTCCCACCGTTGCCACTTCATCATCACAAAGTACACATTTAGAGTGAATGAATCCTGACGTATACTGATAGATCCTGACGCCGGCCTCGATCAGATTCTGATAATTAGACTGCGTCAGCCAGTAAATCATCTTCTTGTCCGGCACACCGGGCGTCACGATACGCACATCCACACCCCGCTTCGCCGCCAGCTTCAGCGCGGTATACATTTCATTATCGGTAATCAGATACGGCGTAAAGATATAGATATAGCGTCTTGCATATCCGATCAGATTCAGATAGACATTCTCTCCCACGATCTCACTGTCCAGCGGCGTATCCACATAAGGCTGCACATAGCCTGCCGCCCTGGGTTTTTCCTCAAAAATGTAACGGTATCTGCCGTAATCCTCCTCCGTATAGCAGGACATATTCCACATCTGCAGAAACATGACGGTAAAGTTCCAGACCGCCTCTCCCTCAATGCGAATGCCCGCATCCTTCCAGTGATCTCCGTAAGGACACGTGTAATTGATATACTCATCCGACATATTGATGCCGCCGGTATAACCGACTCTTCCGTCGATCACCACGATCTTTCTGTGATCTCTGTTATTCAATATCAGCGACATAAACGGAATCAGGCGGTTAAACGCAACGCATTTGATGCCTTTCTTCTCCATCGTCTCATAATATTTCTTCGGCAGCAGAAACACACTGCCCACATCGTCATAGATCAGGCGGACTTCCACGCCCTCCCGCACTTTGCGTTCCAGTACTTCCAGTACCGCATTCCACATGCTGCCTTCACACAGAATAAAGAACTCGATGAAAATGAAATGTCTGGCCTGCTCGAGATCCACCAGCATCTGCTTCCAGTAGTCCACCCCCTCAGAGTAATAGACTGCCGCCGTATGATCCCATACAGGCGTGCCCGCATACTCCAGAATATATCTGCTCTGGTTCGCAACCCCCCGGTTCTTCTTCTCCACTTCGTCCAGAACACGTTCATCCTGCTGCAGGCTTTCCTGAATCAGAAGATTCGTCCGCTCCATCCCCGCACGCAGTTTACGCGGCAGGAAAACATGCCCGAATGCCAGATACATGATGCCGCCGAAAAGCGGAAACAGCAGAATCGGAACGACCCACGCCAGCTTGACCGCCGGATTATTCTGCCGCCATATAATATAGATTACTGCGCCGAAACTGAGCAGCCGCAGTACGAAAGCAATCTCTACATAATAATTGCCCCACTTGAATATCTCAAGCATGAAAAAACCTATCTGAAATATTACGATGAGAGCCGTGATTACGGCTCTGTTTAATGCATAGTGCAGTATTTTTCTCATTTCAAAAATCCGTTTACAATCTGCTCCTCGGCTTCTTGCTCCGTAAGTCCGAGCGTCATAAGTTTCATCAGTTGTTCCCCTGCGATCTTACCGATCGCCGCCTCATGAATCAGGTTTGCATCTATATTGTTGGCGGTCAGTTCCGGGATGGCGCTGACACTGGCAGCGTCCATAATGATCGCATCACATTCACTGTGCCCGTGGCACTTCCCGTTTCCCACGATCCTGCTCTTAAAAAGCTGTCTGGAATGTTCCTTCGCCACCGAGCGCGAGATCAGGTTCACGCTGGAATCATCTCCGTTCATATCTACCGTGAAATCCGTCTCCGCGTACTGTGCACCATGCGTCATGATTTTCTCCCGGATCGTAAGAGTTGCACCCTCCGCCACTTCAGCCTTTGTCGTCCTTCTCGTAGAGTCGATTCCTTTGATCTGCACAGTCTCCATCTCCAGAGAAGCGCCCTCCGCCAGATGAATCTCCGTAGCGGGATTCATAACGCGCTCCCCGTTGCCGTCCCCGGCACCGTAATGTTTCTCCACATACCGCACCTTTGCATTTTTCTCTACGAAAAATCTGTGGATCCCGGAGTGCTCCGTCGCAGCCGCCCCGCTATTGTGAATACCGCATCCTGCTATGATTGTCACGTCAGCATCTTCTCCCACAAAAAAGTCATTGTATACACTTTCCTTCAGCCCGCTCTGACTGAGTACAACCGGAATGTGTACGCTCTCGGACTTCGTTCCCGGCTTGATACGAATATCAATTCCGTTTTTGTCCTCTTTCGTAATAATATCAATATTTGCCGTTGTATTCCTCCCGGCCATCTGTCCGTTCGCACGGATATTATATGCGCCTGCCGGCACCTCATGCAGTCCGGCCACCTGTTCTAACAGACTCTGTTGTATTGCGTCCATCTGTATATCACCCCTGTTTCATCAACTTATACACCTGTCTTCAAACCACATTCTGCGCTGTGGTTCAGCCTGGCATTTCACGCCGGAGCACTGCCGCGCTACACCTTGTCAGCCAGCGTCCGGCACGGCTGTCCACAGCCGAGAAGTTCCGGCATCACTTCATCTTTGCTTCCCGCTTTCTGAATCCTGCCGTTTGCCATCAGGATAATACGGTCTGCAATATTTAATATGCGCTCTTGATGGGAAATGATCAGGATCGAACCGTTGATCTCTTCGTGCATCTTCTCAAATACCCGAATCAGGTTCTGGAAACTCCACAGATCAATGCCGGCCTCCGGTTCATCGAAGATGGACACTTTCGTTCCCCGTGCCATAATCATCGCGATCTCTATCCGTTTTAATTCTCCGCCGGACAAAGATGCGTTAACCTCGCGGTTCACATAGTCCCTCGCACACAGCCCGACCTCCGAAAGCACTTCACAGATCTCCGCCACCGTAGCCTCCCTGCCCGCCGCTATGGACAGAAGCTCCCTGACGGTTATTCCCTTAAAACGAACCGGCTGCTGAAACGCAAAGCTGATTCCCATATTGGCGCGATCTGTGATGGAACGCTCCGTGATGTCAACGCCGTCCAGCAGAATGCGTCCCGCCGTGGGCGTAAGGATTCCCGCAATAATCTTGGCCAGCGTGGACTTCCCGCTGCCGTTCGGTCCGGTCACCGCCACGAAACGCTCGTCTATCTTCAGATTAATATCATTTAAAATCTCTACTTCCTGATTCTCATCTTCTGCTGAAAAGCAGATTCCCTGTAATTCTAACATATCGTCACTCTCTACACTTTCACTCATTTAATCCATTAGAACATCTTATCACAAAATAATTTACTTAGCAAATACTTAGCAGGCTTTTTCCTGTAAATGCTTTTTCCCGAAAAAGGAAAACTGCCGGCACATGATTCTCCTTTGCCCGCAGTTCTCTTCTTCCTGAATTTTATCCTTTTTTTCTATTCTTATTCCGTCCGGACCAGACTACCGGGAACAAAAGCTGCGCATCCCTTTTGTTTCATAGGACGTACTTTCCTATGAAACAAGATAAGGGGCGATCGCCGCTTCCACTTCCCTGATCCTGTCGTTTGTCTCCAGGATTCTGAACTCCACAGGTCTGGAGAGATCCATGGAAAAAATTCCCATAATGGATTTCGCATCGATGACATATCTTCCGGTTGCCAGATCAAAATATCCGTCAAACTGTTCGATCGCCGTCACGAATCCTTTCACTCTCTCAATAGAATTTAAGTCTAACATATAACTTTTCATTTCACATACCTCATTTCTTCTGTGCCTACTTCTGAATCCTGCGTATCAGTATGCCGTTACGAAGCAGTGTCGTGTCAATATAATGTCTGGAGAACAGAATCTCCCCTTCGCGCGCGATCTCAATGTCTTCCTCCTCACAGTTGATGATTACCTCCACGTAATTATCCAGCCAGCCCATCTTATTAAACTCTATAACTCTCGGTCTGTTGATCCTGTTCGGAAAATGAAAATTCCGGTTTCGAAGAAGGGGTTCTCTCTGTCGAAGCTGTAAAAGGCTTCTGACGATCTGAATCCGTTCGTCATATATGCCTGCATCGATCTCTTCCCAGGGCATACACCGTCTGCAGTCCGGATCATGTCCGCCCTCCATGGCGATCTCCGTACCATAATAGATACACGGTGAACCCGGCATGGTAAACAATACCGCAAGCTGCTGGAAATATTCGTCCAGATTCTTAACGTCGCTGCGCAGCCGCTTCGTATCATGAGAATCCAGCAGATTAAAGAGGACATCATTCGTCTGCTGCATATATCCTGTATAACACCGGTTGATCGTAAACTCAAAATCTTCATTTGTCAGGCTCTTGTCGATCCAGAAATCCTTAATACTCTCGGCAAGCGGATAGTTCATAACCGCATCAAACTCGTCTCCCCGCAGCCACGGCATCGCATCGTGCCAGATCTCACCGAGAATATAGATATCCGGCTTGATCGCCTTCAAATGCGTTCGCAGTTCTTTGCAGAAAGTATGAGAAATCTCGTTCGCCACATCCAGCCGGATCCCGTCCACATCATAATTCTTCACCCAGTTCTCGCACACGCCGATCAGATATTCCCGCACCTTCGGGTTGTTCGTATTCAGCTTAGGCATCGTATCAAAAAATGCAAATGTATAATACTGTTTCGCATAGGCACATCCACCGTCCTGCTTCAAGGGCCATTCATTGATCATGAACCAGTCCCAGTACTCGGACTGCGGTCCCTTCTCCTTCACATCCTGCCACGGGGCAAACCCCTGTCCGCTGTGGTTAAACACACCGTCCAGCATAATGCGGATTCCACGGTTATGCGCCTCTCTCACCAGCGTGATCATCGTCTCCTCCGATCCGAAATGAGGATCGATCTTCGTGTAATCCGTAGTGTCATACTTGTGAGATGTAGGCGCCTCATTAATCGGCGTCAGATACAGCCCGGATACGCCCAATCCCTGAATATAATCCAGTTTATTAATAATCCCCTGCAGATCGCCGCCGAAAAACTCCTGATTGGTCACAGCCCCCTTGTTACGCCACGGCAGCGTGCCCTCAGGGTTGATAGACGGATCGCCGTTGCAGAACCGTTCCGGAAAAATCTGATACCAGATCGTCTCATTCACCCAGTCCGGCGTCACCGGAATATCCGCCGGATTCATCCATGGAAATACAAAACACTGCCGGCTTCTTCCCTCCAGCTGCATCTGTGCCTCCGACACAAATCCGTCTTCAAAGTAGAACCATCTCTCATTATCCGTCTGCAGTTCAAAATAATATTTCAGTCTCTTGTACTCCGGTCTGATCGTCGTCGTCCACCAAAGCTGATTCTTGAGCCGCTTTTTAAAAGGAATGTTGAGCGCATCGCCGCTCCAGCTCTCCCCGCCGCCCAGAATACCCGACTTAAAGGGATCGCCCTGAATGATGTTTACATACCGCACATCATACCCTGTCTTAATATTAATAATCAACTGTTCCCCGTCCAGCGGATAACAATAATTATCGTTCGCCCTGTGATATACCGCATTGAAATCCATAAGATACCTCCGCAAAATTCAGAAAACGTTTTCCCCATGTTCTTGTTGTAATGTTACTACTATTTTATATAAAATGCAAGCATAAACTCCCGATCTGATAAAACGCAAAGGCGGCCAGCCACGCCACGCCACACTGCATGCACACGATTGCAAGCGTCTTCCATGCAGAGTTCATCTCCCGTCTGATCGTTGCCACTGCCGCAACGCAAGGCGTATACAGCAGCGTAAAGACAAGATAGCTGACCGCTGCAAGCGGTGTAAATATCGTCCCGAGCGTATCTCCCAGTCCGGACATAGTAGTGCCCGTCAGCACACTCAGCGTGCTGACTACCGCCTCCTTGGCACTGAATCCGCTGATCAGAGCCGTCGCCGCACGCCAGTCACCGAATCCGAGCGGCGCAAAAAGCGGCGCGATCAGTTTACCGATCATGGCAAGCAGGCTTTCTCCGGAATCCGACACCACGTTCAGCCTGACATCAAACGTCTGCAGGAACCAGATAATCAGAGTCGCGATAAATATGACCGTGAATGCACGCTGGATAAAATCTTTCGCCTTATCCCACATAAGAAGCGCAACGCTCTTCGCAGACGGGAATCTGTAGTTGGGCAGTTCCATCACGAAGGGCATAGGCTTGCCGCGAAACATCGTTTTCTTCAGAATCATTGCGCACATGATTCCGATCAGAATGCCAAGCGCATACAGCGCCATCATAACAAACGCCTGATGTCTCCGGAAAAAAGCCGCCGCGAACAGCGCGTATATCGGTATTTTGGCTGAACAGCTGATGAAAGGAATCAGCATGATCGTCATCCGCTTATCACGCTCCGAAGACAATGTTCTGGTGGACATGACCGCCGGTACACTGCACCCGAACCCGATCAGCATGGATACAAAGCTCTTACCCGATAATCCGATCTTACGTAAGGGTCTGTCCATTACGAAAGCAATTCTGGCCATATAGCCGGAGTCCTCAAGAATAGACAGGAAGAAGAATAACACCACAATAATCGGCAGAAAGCTCAGCACACTTCCCACACCCGCAAAAATACCGTCGATTACCAGACTCTCCACCACCGGATTGATACCGTAATTCACCAGTGCCTTCTGCGTTACCTTCGACAGCGCATCGATACCGGCGCCCATCAGATCGCTCAGGAACGTACCTGCGATCCCGAAAGTCATCCAGAAAACCATCATCATAATAACCAGAAAAGAAGGAATCGCCAGATATTTATTAGTCAGTACACTGTCGATACACACGCTTCTCCTGTGCTCCCTGCTTTCCCTGCACTTAATGACTGCCTGCGCACAGACTCTCTCGATAAACCCATATCGCATGTCCGCCAGCGCCGCATTACGGTCCATGTCGCTGTCCCGCTCCATCTCCACGATACTGTGTTCCATCAGATCCAGTTCATTCTCTGACAGGTCCAGTCTCTCTATAATATCCTTATCTCCCTCCACGATCTTCGTCGCCGCAAATCTGGGAGAAATGCCGATGCGCTCCGCATGGTCCTCCACCTGATGACTGACTGCGTGGATACATCTATGTACGGCTCCCTTCTCGCAGAAATCCGTCACTTTTGGACAGATACGCCGCTCCGACACCTCCTTGACAGCCCGGATCAGATCTCCGATCCCCTCATTCTTCGCTACGCTGATCGCCACTACCGGTATGCCCAGCGCCTCCTCCATTTTACCGATATCTATTGTGCCGCCATTGTTTCGCACCTCGTCCATCATATTAAGAGCCAGTACCATCGGGATATGCATTTCCAGAAGCTGCAGTGTCAGGTACAGATTGCGCTCAATGTTGGTAGCATCTACGATGTTAATGATCCCGTCAGGCTTCTCCTGCAATATAAACCGCCGTGTTACCAGTTCCTCATTGGTATATGGACGGATCGAATAGATGCCGGGAAGATCCACCACCGTGTCGCCTCTGTCGCCGCGTATTTCGCCCATCTTGGAATCCACCGTAACACCCGGAAAATTTCCTACGTGTTGATTCGATCCCGTCAGCTGGTTGAACAGTGTCGTCTTACCGCAATTCTGATTTCCCACTAAAGCATATATCATCGTCTTGTCCTTCTTCCATCATGTATGCCATATCCTGCTGCCGCCCTCATGATACCGCGCCTTCACGCCTGTATCACTTCAATCTGTCCCGCATCCTCCTTGCGAATCGTCAGTTCATATCCCCGCAGCTGAATCTCTATGGGATCACCCATAGGTGCCACTTTCTGTACCCGCACAAGCGTTTTCGGAATCAGTCCCATATCCAGCAGCCTGCAGCGAAGTTCTCCCTCTCCGCCTACTTTCGTAATTTTCACTTCTTCGCCAATCGATATCTGATCTAATGTCATCGTCTGCACCTCTTGATCCTGTTCCCTGCCAAACTACCGTTTCTGCCGCAGCACGCAGCCTGATACACCACTTTTTATTGTATAAAAACATTGCGAAACGCCCTGTACGTCCTGTCTATCCCCTCCGCAAAGTCCGTATATACCATGCCCAGTTCACGTTTGCTTTTCTCATTAGAACACAACTCCGTCTCCTGCGCCAAAGCCGGAAACGGCAGCGGCACCTGTTCTGTCACGGCACGTTCTACCGTAATCGGTATTTCCTGCAGATTCTGCCTGATCTCCGGCTCCGACACCTTCTTAAGCGCCGCGAAGAAGCTCTCATAAGTCATGATTTCATCCTGACAAAGATTATATGCCTGTCCATAAGCCTTCTTGTTACCGATGACCCGTAAAACTGCCTGCGCCGCATCCTTTACATAAACGAACTGGAACTGCCCTGCTGCATCCACGATATCCGGCAGTGCATGATTCACTAACATCATTTGAATAAAAACGGATTCTCTCGGCGCATAATTGTACGGACCATAGAGAATCGCCGGACGCAGAATCGTATACGGAATCTTCCTGCCGCCGCATTCGTCTTGAATCTCTTTCTCCAGCGCCACTTTACCCGCAATGTAAAGTCCCGCTTCCCCCGGCAGTTTCCTGTACTCCGCCGCATGATCCTCCGCCTTGACAACACCGCTGCCGCGCTCATAGACATCCACGGTGCTGATCAAAATGTACTGTCCGATCTGCCCCGGCAGGTTCTCCAGAACACACTTCACATCGCCCGCTTCATAAGCGCAGAAATCCACCACCGCATCATAATGCGCTTCACATCCGGCGAGCAGCGCCGGATCATGCCTGTCGCCCGTAATCTGTGTAACGCCGAACTCCTGCATGGAATATGTTCCCCGATTCAATACGGTAATATGTCCGCCGCCGTATTCCCGTGCAGCTTCCATGACAAACACCCTTCCATAGAAATAGCTGCCGCCGATTACCAGAATATTCATATAACCCCCCGTTTCCAATCTCCTGTCAACATTCGGCTTCCTTCACAGACATGTCTGCAGGCACATTGCAGCCGTCAACAGACAGCCTGTTGACGCCTTATTATAGGCTCACATATCCGCTCATGTCAACCGGACTGCATCGCCGCGGCTCCCTCTTCTTCGCGCCATCTGAAACTGCATGTATTCCTCCTCGCATCTGTCGAATATGCCCTCCCGCTCCATCCGGTCATGCCACGCCTTCCAGATGCTGCCGAGTATATCCTGATAAGGATTCCAGTCTGCAATCATCATCTCCCGCGTATAATGCTGTTCGCAGCCGCCGTCTTCCCGCGCTTCCAGCATCCTGCCTCCCTTCGGTCTGTCTTCATACGGCAGACTGCACCCATGCTCCGTCAGCATGCTGCATTCTCCCATGGCATCCACGCCTATAAAGGTAAAACACTTATGGCGCATGCGCAGAAAATAAAAAGCATGTCCGCCGTTCTGAAAGGAATCTATTGCATAATTGCATTCCTGCAGCAACGTCTCTATATTTTCCCATGTCGCCGATCTGTCCTTCAATGCACGAATCATGTCCTCCGGCGACAGTGAGCACCCCATTGTCCTGCAGCAGCGCCCCTGACACCGCATACACAGTTCACCTTCTCTATATCCTTCTGTCATTAAGAAGACCTCCTTGTCCGAACTGCTATCATTTTATCACACAATTTCACAATAATCTCTGTTTTTGGGTAGAAAAATGGAAAAACATCTGCTATAATCTATTATTAAGATATGCTACCGTTTGACACAGGAGGATAGATATTATGAAGGTCAAAAGTGACAAAGTATTACAAAGTATCGGCAGAATGGAACCTGTCGAGGGAAATAAAGATGCGCAGCAAATCTACGCCCGGTTATCCGACGGGCGGAACCAGTTTAACCAGTTGGTCGGAGAGGTCTGCTCTTCCGTCATGAAAATCAGTGCCCTGGATCTCGTTATGAACAACAGCACCGAGAAGCTGACTGACATCAGCAACAATGTACAGCGTATATCCGAAACTGTTGTGAATGCCTCCCAGCTGACAGAAGAAAATATGAACGAGGTAGTAAACGCACACGAGGGTTTTACCGAATCTATTACGCAGGTATCTTCCGCTGCCGGTGAGATCATGGATGATATGGAGGAAAGCAGCCGCGAGATCTCCCGTATTGTCGAAGAATCACAGGCTACCATCGCAGAATCGGATCGAATGAAAGATGATATGCATCAGCTCCTCGATATTATCAAAGGCATGAATGAGGTAATCAAAGGCATCAACTCTATATCCGCCCAGACCAACATGCTGGCATTAAATGCCTCCATCGAGGCTGCCAGAGCCGGTGAATCCGGAAAGGGATTTGCTGTTGTTGCAGAACAGATCAGAAGCCTTGCCGACGAGACCAAACAACTTACGGCAAATATGGACGGCTTTGTGGCAGAGATCGAAACAGCTGCTACGGTCACTTCCGACAGTCTGGACAGATCCGTTGTGGAACTGGGTACCATGCGCGAGAATATGAGCAAGGTTCTTACCAATAATGAGCGGAATGTCTCCAATATTGTCAGTATAACCGATTCCATCACGAATATTGCTGCAACCAGCGAGGAAATATTCAGTTCCGTTACCAATGTACAGGATCAGATGGGACGGCTTCGTGAAGAATGTTCTTCGCTCAATGAGCAGTCAATCGGTCTGACTGCCGTCTCTGAAGACCTGAAACAGAACATGAAACCGGTTTCCGAGATTGAGAAGGGATTAGACGATTCCGCCAAGAGAATGGGCAAGATGGCTCATGATGTATTCTATATGCTGAATAACCGTCAGTTTATTACAAACGTGCAAAATGCGATCACTGCGCATCAGAATTGGTTAAATACTCTGAGTAAAATGGTGAAAGCGGAAGAATGTCTCCCGCTCCAGACAGATGATACCAAATGTGCTTTCGGACATTTCTACTATGCTATGTCGCCGCGCAACGGTTTAATCTCCCCGCTCTGGGCAGGACTTGCCGAGAAACACCGCCGCTTCCACGGCTATGGCAAGAACGTAATTGCCGCAATCAAGGCTCACGATCATATGCGGGCAGAGAGCGAGTATAAACAGGCGGTCAAGCTCTCCGAAGAATTGATCAGCGACTTTAGAAGAATTATCTCCAATGCCGAGGCATTAGAGAAAGAAAATCTTCAGGTATTTGCAGAATAGAAAATCGTCGCTCGGCAGCGACGATTCAGAGAATGCTCCGCTTCTCGAACTCGAAGAAGCGGAGCAATTTCTTATGCTATATAAGTCAGGAAAGTTCGAAGCTTATCCGGAAGTTATTTAATTCTTAAAGCTATGAATCGGCGCAGGAATTCTTCCCCCGCGTCCGACAAAAGCGTCACAGGAAAATCTATTGACGGGCATAATCGGCGCGTAACCCAGCAGACCACCAAACTCTACCGTTTCCCCGACTCCTTTACCGATAACAGGAATCAGGCGCACTGCTGTCGTTTTCTGATTCACCATGCCGATCGCCATCTCATCCGCGATAATACCGGATATAGTCGTCGCTTTCGTATCCCCGGGAATTGCAATCATATCAAGACCGACCGAGCAGACGCAGGTCATAGCCTCCAGCTTCTCCAGCGTCAAGGCACCTGCCCTGACCGCATCGATCATCCCCTGATCCTCACTGACCGGAATAAACGCGCCGCTCAATCCGCCCACATAGGAAGAAGCCATCACACCGCCCTTTTTCACCTGATCATTAAGAAGTGCCAGCGCAGCCGTAGTACCGGGCGCCCCGGCCTGCTCTAATCCGATCTCACACAGAATATCCGCCACGGAATCCCCGATTGCCGGCGTAGGTGCAAGCGACAGGTCAACGATACCAAAGGGTACATTCATTCTCCTGGAAGCTTCCTTAGCTACCAGCTGCCCCACACGTGTCACCTTGAAAGCTGTCTTTTTGATCGTCTCGCACAATACTTCAAAGCTTTCCCCGCGTACCTTCTCCAGAGCGTTCTTAACGACACCCGGACCGCTGACTCCTACGTTAATGATTTTATCGGCTTCTGTCACACCGTGAAATGCTCCCGCCATAAAAGGATTATCGTCCGGCGCATTACAGAATACTACCAGTTTCGCACAGCCGAGAGAATCTGCTTCTTTCGTCGCCTCCGCAGTCTGCAGGATCACCTCACCCATCAGCTTGACCGCGTCCATGTCGATTCCCGTCTTGGTAGAACCGACATTGACGGAACTGCACACCCGCTCTGTCGTAGAAAGTGCCTTTGGTATCGAACGAATCAGCATTTCATCCGCCTCCGTCATTCCTTTCGATACCAGCGCCGAGTATCCGCCGATGAAATTTACGCCTACCTCGTGTGCCGCTTTATCCAGCGTCTGTGCAATAGACACGAAGTCTTCCGGCGTCTTACATGCCGATCCGCCAATCAGTGCAATGGGCGTTACGGAGATTCTCTTATTGACGATCGGAATCCCGTACTCATCTGATATATATTCTCCCGTCGCCACTAAATCCCTGGCGGCATCATAGATCTTATGATAGATTTTCTCGTTGGTCAGCTTCAGATCTGCATCAATACAATCTAGCAGACTGATTCCCAGCGTGATTGTCCTGACATCCAGATTCTCCTTCTCTATCATCTCGTTTGTTTCCGCAACTTCAAATATATTGATCATATCTGCTCCTGTCTGCTCCCGCTTATATTATTAGATTCTGTGCATCTGATTAAAAATCTCTTCCTTCTGACATTTGATGATTACACCAATGCTCTCGCCGAGCTGATCTAATTCCTTCACAATAATTCCAAAGTCTTTATCCGTCTGATTGGTATCAACGATCATCATCATATTAAAATATCCCTGTACGATCGTCTGGGATATATCCAGAATATTGATCCTGTTATCTGCCAGATACGTACATACGCCGGCGATAATGCCTACCGTATCCTTGCCTACGACTGTGATAATTGTCTTTTTCATTACATAAACCTGCCTTTCTCTCATTCCTGCTTCTTTGGTCTTTTCCTTCAAGCCACGTTACCCTGTATACAATCAATATGCGCTCTATTCCGTCATATAGTGATCATCTGTGACACTTCACTGCGTTTCGCCACATACATGGGAAAATCATTGCCGCTGTAGGGCACATCCGCCATGGTCACCTCTACCCGTACCGATTCATACGCCAGTTCCGGCAGATTGTTTTCCTGGCTCAGATGTCCCAATACGATCGCCTGCATATGATCGTGCAGAACCCGGCTCAGCAGCCTGCCTGCCGTCTCATTGGAGAGGTGCCCTTTCTCACCCATAATACGCTGCTTCAGGTAATAGGGATACGGTCCCACCTGCAGCATATGAACATCATGATTTGCCTCCAGATATAACACATCCAGTCCTTTCAGACACTCCACCGTATATTCGTTATAGCACCCCAGATCCGTGATGACACCTATCTTCTGTCTGTCATGGCTGACCCGGTATGCCACAGACTCCGCCGCATCGTGAGATGTCCGTATCGGGTAAACCGTCACATCCTTTACCCTGCATTTTTCATCTGCTCTGATGTACCGGAACAAATCCTCATCGATCTTTCCGAGCGACCGGGTCTGTCTGACCGCCTCAATCGTCCCTTTCGTTCCGTAGATCGGAACGCCGTATTTCCTTGCCAGAACCCCCAGTCCGCTGATGTGATCCGCATGTTCATGAGTGATAAAAATCCCGTCTATATCACCCATTTTCAATCCCATCTCCTGTAGGCCCGCCTCGACACGCTTACCGCTTATTCCTGCATCCAGCAGAAGATGCGTCGTGTCGGACCCGACATACACACAGTTTCCACTGCTTCCACTGGCTATACTGCATAATCTCATAATATTTGTCTTTTCTTTCTGTATAATGCCATTTAATATATTATGTAAACTAAATCATCCAATACTTCCGGATCAACGCTTCCAATAAATATCGATCACATCGCCATTGCGGATCGTCTCCATGTACTGCGCATCCCTTCCGTTCAGTCTGGTCGCGATCCCGCTTCCCTGGGGTTTGGAAAGATCAAACTCAATATACTGGAAAACGTCCACAAACACATATTCCTTCTTGCCGGACATATGTATCTGCGTACCGTTTACCGTCACGTGAACCGTACCGTCCGCAGACTTTTCTGCCATGTCCACAGGCTGCGGCTGTCCGGCGCTGTTCTCTGCATCCGATCCTGTCGCTGCGGTTTCTGCCTCCGGTGCGGCATTCTGCTCCTGCATCGTACCGCCCTCCTGTGCAGCATCCGGTTCTGTATCCAATTTCCCTGTTTCGGCCCTGTCTGCGCTTTGCTGCTCTGCATCTGCTGCCGGTGCATCCACATGCTCCGCATATGTACCTGTCGTCACCGCTGCTGCCTCGTCTGCATCCGTGCCTGCCGACGTCTGCCCCTGTATGATACTGTCTGCCGTCTCAGCTGCATAACCGCCATCCTGCAGTGCTGCTTCCTTATCGTCCCGGCTGCTGTCCCTGCTCTCTTTACTCTCATAATAGCTGCCGTCATCTTCCGGAAGATCTGCGAAAGAAACCGCCATGCCGTCATTTTCTTCCGCACCTTCTGCTTCCCCTGTTTCGCTTGTTTTCTCTATCTCATTCGGTTCGTTCGCTTCTTCTGTTCTATTTAATTCCTCCGCCGCGATTCTCTCATATCTGTCACGGTCAGATAACTGCAGTTCTTCCATTGTCCATATTACAGAGAAGTTCTCATACACTCTGGTATCCATATTCGCCAGCTTGTTATTGACATAGATATTCATCTCCTGATTAATAATCACATCCATAAACTCCGCGACCTGACGCACTGTATAGAAATTCAGGATCTCAATGGTATCGTTCTCCCTGATGCTGTAATAACCGGACTGCAACTCACCGTTTACACTGGCAAACTTCGGCAGATCAATTTTTTTGTCATTGACCTCCACGCGCATGGTCGCACCGTACTCCGGCAGTTGATTGATATCCAGCTGCGCTGCCTCTCCCGCCGTAGACTCTTTGACCCTGATCTGATCGTTGGCATGGACAGGTGTATAGATATCCGCCTCTTTTCCGTTGACTGTAATAACCGCAGCCTCTCCGAGCATGCCGCGGGTAATACGCGGCTTCCCGTTCACGATATAATTCAACTCCTTGCCGCGTTTCGGGAATAATCCGTCATTCGCAAACTCCGCCTGCATCGCCGCATCGACCACCGCGACCTTATTGTTATCGTATATTTTGATCCTCTGATCATTAAAATAGACAAAAATAAAGTTGTTACTCTGCTCATAGAAGCTCAGACAGATTCCGATCGGCGTCACCATCAGCGAATCTTTTCTTGCATCCGCCTCCAGAAACTCTATGTTCATCATGACCTCTTCGCCGCGGACCGCAACCCTCTCTCTCTGTATTCCCAGCTTATCTGCCAGCGCCGCGGTATAGCCCGGAAGCATTCCGCCGCCGCCTACAACAAATACCGCGCTGACTGATTTATCACCGTTCAGTTCTCTGATCTTGTCCGCCACCTGCTCTGTCATATCTGAAATCGCATCGGCAGTTACTCTCTCGATCTCCTCCGCGGATATTGTCTGGGACAGTCCCATGATGTCTTTATATTCTATCTTCTCTTTGACCCCTGTCTCTCTCTTGATCTGCTCTGCAGTAGCAAAATCCACCAGACAATGTTTTGCCACCACCTCCGTAAGACTGTCACCGGCTATTGGAATCATACCATAGGCAATGATACTGCCGTCTTTTGTAACGGATATATCAGACGTACCCGCACCTACATCCACCAGCGCTATATTCAGCATACGATACATCTCCGGAATCGCTACCTGGATGGCGGCAATCGGCTCCAGCGTCAGATTCACAACCTCCAGTCCCGCTTCCCCTACCGCTTTATAGAGACCGTCCACTACATCTTCCGGCAGGAATGTCGCGATAATATCCGCCCCGATCGTCTTCGCTTTATGTCCCTCCAGATTCCCCATCGTATAGCCGTTCATATAATAGCGCACCACGGAATATCCCACACAGTAGAATTTCACCTCGGTGTCATTATTTTCCAGAAATTCTTCGTAGGCTCTCTCCACACCCATGGAATCCAGCGCGTAGATGTCCTCTCCGTTTACTTCCCGGTCTCCTTCCAGTTCCGTGTCCACCCTGACCGTCACCGTCCGAAGTACACGTCCCGCTGCGGCAATACACACGTCTCGAAGCGGCCTGCCGATTTTCTCCTCCAGCTCATTCCTGACTTCGCTGATCGTCTCTCCTACTTTATAGATATCATGGATCTGTCCGTCCAGCATGGCTCTCGTGCCATGCTCTCTGATGCACTGGGTTACCACATAGAATTTGCCGCCCACGCGGTACCCTACTGTTCCCACGATACTCCTCGTCCCGATATCCAAACCAAATACTAATTGTCCCGGAAATTTCATCGTTTCTGACACAGGTCTTCCCCCAATTTCTTATCAATCTGTCTGTAGACACTGTCCAGTGTCCCACTGTTATCAATCACCACGGAACATTGTCCGTAAAACTCCTCTTCCGACAGCTGTCCATTCATAATACTGTCGATTTTTTCATCAGAATATCCTCTGGATGCCTTCAGCCGTTCTCTTCTGACCTGTATGTCCGTATGGATATACCACAGTTCATCGACGATCGTCTTGTATCCGTCCTCAATCAGAAGCGCCGCTTCTATAAAGAGATAATCAATCCGGTCTCCCGCCCGCTCCTCGGCGATCGCCCCGGTAATATATTCTTTCACCGCCGGATGCACGATTTCGTTGATCTGAGAAAGCAGCTTCCCGTCCGCAAAAATTCTCGCCGCCATCTTTGCCCTGTCAATCCTGCCATCCTCTGTCAGTATCGCCGTTCCCAGTATTGATACAATCGGCTGATAGCATCGCCCGCCCGGCTCTTCCAGCTCATGCGCCACCTGATCCGCTATGATAATGCGGCAGCGCGTATGTTCTTTCAGATAAGCCAGTATCTGTGACTTTCCAGCTCCGATGCCGCCCGTGATTCCAACTACTTTCATTTCATACCGCCCCTGTACCCTGCTCTGCGTACCTTATAACTTCCTCTTGTCACGCAGTTCCTCTGACGCTTTCCTACTTCGCTTCATACCAATCGCTTCCCGTATGCATATCGATCTCCAGCGACACGGATAATTCGGCCGCATGCTGCATTTCCTCTTCCAGAATACGGCGTACCTGTGATTCCTCACCGATAAACGTCTCGATCAATAACTCGTCGTGCACCTGCAGAATCATTCTGGACCGCAGATGTTCCCGGTGCAGCCTCTCCCATACGCGGATCATGGCAATCTTCATAATATCCGCTGCCGTCCCCTGAATCGGTGAGTTCATGGCTACCCGTTCCCCGAAAGACCTCTGCATGAAATTACCTGATGCCAGTTCCGGAATCGGACGCCTGCGTCCGTACATGGTAGTCACGTACCCGTTCTGCTTCGCATGCTCCACCGTGACATCCAGAAATTTCTTCACATCCGGATACGTCTCAAAATACTGCTCGATATACGCCGCTGCCTCTTTCTTGGAAATACTCAGATCCTGACTTAAGCCAAAGGAACTGATACCGTAAACAATACCGAAATTCACTGCTTTGGCATTGCGTCTCTGTAAATCCGTCACCTCTTCAAACGGCGTATGGAACACCTTGGAAGCTGTGATCCGGTGAATGTCCTCGTCCATCTTATACGCCTCGATCAGCTGCCTGTCGCCGGACATATGCGCAAGCACACGAAGTTCAATCTGGGAATAATCCGCATCCACAAACAAATAGCCTTCCATCGGTACAAATACTTTACGGATTCGGCGCCCCAGTTCCATTCTCATTGGTATATTCTGCAGGTTCGGCTCTGTGGAACTGATCCTTCCTGTCGCGGTGATGGTCTGGTTAAAAGTAGAATGAATCCTGCCTCCCTCATCAATATATGCCGCCAGTCCGTCCGCATAAGTGGACTTTAATTTCGTAAGCCCTCTGTATTCCAGAATATCCGACACGATGGGATAGTCCGGTGCCAGCTTTTCCAGGACATCCGCCGCGGTAGAGTAGCCGGTCTTGGTCTTCTTACCGCCCTGTATCCCCATTTTATCAAAAAGAATCTCGCCCAGCTGCTTCGGCGAATTAATGTTAAATTCACATCCGGCCTGCGCATAGACAGCCTGTTCCAGTTCCGCGATCCGGCCCGTCAGCGCATCGCCATACGCTTTTAACGCATCCGGTTTCACCAGCACGCCGTACTGCTCCATATCATAGAGTACCCTCGTGAGCGGCATCTCGATATCATACATCAGTTCGTACATGCCCTGTTCCTGTAGCCGTTCACGCAGAATCGGCGCCGCCGCCAGACACACATAGGTATGAAAACACGCATATTCCATGACCTCCTGCGGCTCCTTTGCATACGCCTCCGCATAAGAAGCCTTGCCGCATACCTGCGCGCGGTCCGGAATCGTAAGCCCCAGATACTCACCGGCAACATTCTCCGCCTCATAATCGTTTTTCAACGGATTAAGCAGGTATGCCGCCAACAGAATATCAAAATACCGTTTTTTGCGGTACGGACGCATCACATCCTCCGGTCCGGCATCCGCCGTGTCCTCCCGCCGCCCGATGCAGTATTCTCCGATCTGTCCGTATACTTTCTTGATGTCAAAAACAGATACTCTGCATATTTCTTTCGTGATAATCTCACCAATCTTACCCAGAAGATACTGCGCCGTCACCAGTCCCTGACAGGGGACAAAACGGACCGCCTCTTTACCGGACTCCACGCTGAGAGCTATAGCCACGCCTACACAGCCTGCAGTCTCTCCGGTGTCCGACAGAATCATCAGTCCGATCTCATGCTGTCCGCCGCTCTCTTCACCCAGGCGCCTGCAGTCCGCAAACAGCGCTTCCACCTCCGTCAGTTCTTTGGCCTCAGCAAAAAATACCGTCTGCCGGTTGTGTACGGTCACATCTTTCTCAAACCGGGAGAGCAGATTCTTAAACTCCAGCTGCTTACACAACACATAAGCTTCTTCCGTATAGAAATTTCCCACTTTCGCATCGTCAAAACAATACTCTATATCACTGTTTACATTGATGGTGGCAAGTGTTCTGGACAACTCCGCCAGTTCTTTGTTATTGATCAGCGATTCCCTGACCGCTTTCTTCGTGATCTCCTCCACATGCGCATAGATATTATCCAAAGAGCCAAACTGCACCATCAGTTCCGTTGCCGTCTTCTCTCCCACCTTAGGTACTCCCGGAATATTATCCGCCGTATCACCCATCAGTGCCTTCAGATCAATAAACTGAATCGGAGTAACCTGGTATTTGGCCTTCACATCCCCGGCATAATAGTCTTCAATCTCCGTTCTGCCGCCCTTTGTCTTCGGAATCCTGATCTTAATATGATCCGTTGCAATCTGCAGCAGATCCCGGTCTCCTGATACCAGGGCAACCTCCATGCCCTCTCTCTCTCCGCGTCCGGCAAGTGTTCCCAGTATATCATCCGCCTCCAGTCCGGCTTTCTCCATAATGCATATGCCCATCGCCTGAAGCATCTGCTTCATCACCGGCACCTGCTCCCGCAGTTCCGTCGGCATCGGCTTTCTCGTACCTTTATATGCATCATATATCTCATGTCGGAAGGTCGGCGCATGTACATCAAATGCCACCGTCAGATAATCCGGCTGCTCTTCCTCCAGAATTTTAAACATAATATTCAGGAACCCGTACACCGCGTTCGTGTGCAGTCCCTGTCCGTTCGTAAGATCGGGCACCCCGTAGAAAGCCCGGTTCAATATGCTGTGTCCATCTATCAATACAAGTTTTTGACTCATCTGTTCCATGCCCTTCCAAGTCGTTCCACATCCGGTATCCCGGATCATTTTTCTGCCGCCTTGCCCTTCCATCCGAAATGTTACATGCGGAAAACCACGCATAACGCGACAATAATCGCCGTCACCACAGCTGCTTCCAAGCACAGTAAAATATACCACAGCATCCGGTGCACGCCGATCCGGTGTTCGGCATCCTCCAGTTTCATGAGAAGTTCTTCCTGTAAGTTGAAATTATTGCCGCCTTCAAGCCGCTCAAGCCCTTCCACAACCAGGAACTGGATCGACAGTTCTTCCTTACATTCCGGACAGTTCTCTATATGTTCCACAAACTCTTCGAGCCTGCTGCTATCCAGATCATCCCGTAGGAAAGAAGGTATTTTTTTCTCCGCCTCATTACAGTTCATACCTTGTCACATCTTTCTGTTGTTCATAATCTATTATGCGCCCATACAGATTTTATTATATACCATAAGCATGTCTTTTGAAAAGTCTTATACACTGAAAAAATGTTACTCGTATCCGAGTGCGCGGCAACGAAAAAATACCGTAATGTTTCATCTGCGCTAAACATTACGGTATACTTCGAATCCGTTCTATCTCTTATCTTTGGTGTCGCCTGTTTCGTCCTTTTTATCCTGCCCGTCCGGTTTATTCTGCTTATCCGGCAGATAATGTTCTCCGATCGGGGATGTCATCGTACATCTGCCGTCAAAACATGCCCCCTCGTCGATCACAAGTGAACTTGCCGTGATGTTGCCGGCAATCTTGCCGGTAGAAAGAAGTTCCAATTTACCGCTGACCACAATATCACCGTCAACTTTACCGGATATGATAACACTCTGTGCCGAAATGTTACCCTTAACCTGTCCGTCAGCGCTGAGAATCAGTTTCTTACTGCACGTACAGTTACCGTTGATCACACCATCTATCCGTATGGTTTCGGGTGATGTCAGATCACCGTCAAAGACAGTGCCCTCACCAATCAATGTACTCACTTTGGTTTTTGAATCATCCATGTAATTCTCATTTTTACTTTTCCCTAACATAATTATTCCTCTCCTTTATCCTTTTGCCTCAAACACGATCAACGGATCAATCGGCTGCCCTTCAAATATAACCTGATAATCTACCTGCACATTATCTGTATCCACCGCGGCAAGTGCCGTTCCGATTTGAACCTGCTCACCTTCCGCCTGCTTAGCTTCCGCTGCCTGTAAAAACATATAACGCGTCTGATAGCCGTTGCCGTGCTCTATTTCAATGATTAGCGGATAAGTGTCATCGGAACCGACCATGGACACCGTCCCGTCACCCGCCGCAATAATATTGCCTGCTCCCTCCGTACCAATCGACACATACGGATGTTCCGCCGAATATTTCTCCGCCACGGTTCCCTGCTCCGAGTAAGGATATTTGCTGGGAAACGCAGTGTCATCCCCTGTTGCCTGTTCCTGCGGCTCCTGCTCTGCTGCCAGGTTCCCCTTCGCCGCCGCAAGCAGCGCCTTGTTCTCCGATGTCAATGCTTCATTCTGTCTGCTTAAGTTCTCCTTCTCTTCCTCCAATTGCGCTACCATTTTTTCCTGTGTTGAAAGCCTCTCAAGAAGTTCCGCCTGAATCTCGCTGTCATCGGTGTTTTCCTTCCTGCTTGTAACACTGACCGACTCCCTGTTTTCCAAACCGATCCAATACTGATATATAAGCCATCCGAAGGAAACACACAGAACAACTGCAAAAACCGTAAACAGACGCAGGAAAAAATGTGAAGCATGAAACTGTCTGCTGTTTTGTCCCGTATTGGAAATCAGAAGGATGGAGAAAGATTCCTTGTGCTTATGTTTGCGTGGTTTCATAGAAATCTCCATTCCACCGTCATAATCAACGGCATATGCTATAATATGTTATTTCACTTATCCTTTGCCAGACAAAAGCGTCACACAATATATTCAGCTCACTGTGCTGCAGCGGCCGTTTCCTCTGCCGCCTCCGGCGCAGGTAACGCTGCTGCTGCAGCCGCTGCTACGCCATTCTTATCGACCTCATATGTAATACCGTCTATTTCCACCGTCACATTCTTCTGTAACGCGCCTGTGGCATCGTAGTAATAGGTATTGCCGTCGGGTCTCAGAACCAGCCCGGTCTGCATGACTGCATTCTCATCAAAAAAGTATTCTACACCCTCAATGGTTACATCTTCGCGAAGCGCATGTCCATCCTTGGTGGCCAGAAAATATCTTCCGGACTCATCCTCAAACCAGCACCCCTTCTGTACGAATCCGTTCTCATCCAAATGGTACTTCCGGTCTTCCCAATGCGCCCAACAGGAGCGTTGCATTCTATAGTTCGCATAGAACACCTGCCTGTCACCCCGCGGTGCAAAACCGTCCGCGACGATCAGTGAAGTATAATCCTTAAACTGGTAATTCATGTCCACCCTGGTAGGGATGCCGGCCACTTTTCCGTGGGAAGTATTCTGCCAGAAAGAGGCTCCTTCGTACTCTAAAGCATCCGCATACTGTGCGACCCACTTATCATATGGAATATCGCCGATCTTGTTTAAAAACATATTCTTATTGGAGTAGACCACCGGATAATATCCCTGTGCTTCGACTGTGGAACAGAACGTATTTATGATCTCCTGCAGTTGTGCCTGTGACATATTCTTGTGACAGGCATCCTCCACATCATACACGACCGGATAGCTGACCGTATAATTACTCATCCACTGCAATAAAAGATTGGCTTCATTCTGTGCCTGTTCCGCATTTGTTGCATAAGAATACAAATAGACACCCGTCCTGAGTCCGGCAGCATTCGCACCGTTCATGTTCGCATCGAAATAGGGATCTACACCTGAATTGGTGCTGCCTGCTTTGATAAAAGCGAAGCTCACTCCCGAAGACGGGACCTGATTCCAATCGATCGCCAGATTGTGTTTTGATACATCGATTCCTCTGGCAATAGAACTCCCCGCTCCTATCGCCTGTGCCTGACTTACCGGCATCATGGCGATCGCACCGGCAAGCAGCAGGGTAAGCCCCTTTTTACCCAATTTACTCATTTGTTCTCCCCTAAGCTTATCATAAATGTTACAAAAGTATTGCGTTAATTATAAATATATCACATTTTTCATGCTTTGTATATCGTTACTTTTGAGTTTCAGAAAGTTTAAGCAGGAAAATCCCCGTAACAAAGCCCCTGAACGCCGATTGTAACAGTTCAGCCTTCAGCTTCACTGTCACGCCTGAGGCACACAAAATGCTCCATAGTCGCATTTGGCGCCTGCATAACTCGCAAAATCGCATACAGAGCGATTTTACTCGCGGAATAGCATAAGGCTGAACTGTTACGGCCAATTTACAAATTTTACAAAATTACTTGCTAATTTGCTGCAATTATGCTATCATATGGTTTGTTTGCTAGACGCGCCGGCGTGTCGGAATGGCAGACGAGGCAGACTCAAAATCTGTTGTGGGCAACCACGTATGGGTTCAAGTCCCATCGCCGGCATTGTTCATATAGCTGAAATTCTTGTCAAATCGAGAATTTCAGCTTTTTACTTTGCATAACAATAGCCCAATCATTATCACGGAAGATCTGTTTCTGCAGACTTTTCTTCACGCACGTAAAACTTCCCTGATCCAACCTGTGATGCCATCAGGCAGACACTCGTCATAACAGGTTCCATCGGTATACATCAGATTGCCCTGAATCGGATTAATAATGCAATGCTGCCCCATCTCTATTCCATAATTGATGGAAGAGACTCCCTTGTCCTCATTTCTGACCCATTCCGGAAAGAAACAAGTACAGTTTCTCATATTGTGCAGTTCATTTTCTATCGGTTTTATACACTCCTCAAACAGCGCCATCTCATCATGACGGCCATGTGCAACAATTAAGTGTATACCCGCTTCATCTATCTGTCTGAGGCTCTCTTTCCCAGGCACATAACCGGATGCACAGGGAATACCTCCTTTGAAATAATCACCATAAAGTTCTAACATTCTCCATGTAACATATCCGCCGCTGGAGGCACCCATAATAAATCTGTCCCCGGTATGATCCGCATTTTCCTCACAAACCTTATCATAAATAGCCTTTAAATATGGCAGATATTCTTCATCCCAGGAACCAACTATGGTATCATCCTCAAGTCTTATTTCATTTGCAAGCGGTACTATGATAAATGCACCGCCGCCCATGGCATCCTGATATGTCCTAGATGCATACTGCTCCGCCCCGCAGTAACCCACGCACCTGATCCCGTCTATGGAACAGTTAAGACCATGTATCCACATCAGCACAGGATACCTTCTGTCCGCCGATGCACCGCCATGCTTTATGGGATTATACACAAAATATCTGATATCTCCCTTTTCTTCGCACGGAAAACTGCATTTGTCAAATATGTCCCAGTACCCTCCCATCTTAAATACCGTGTCACAACTGATAAAATCTCCCTCATCCATATCCCCCATCCAGGGCGGTATCGGATGATTGTTCTTTGTTTCTTTCGAAAACTTTGGTAATTTCATATAGCAGCGCTCCTTTTCGTCTGTCAGACGATCCCGGTTTACGATTTCTCCAGCTTATGATAAATATCGAAACAGTCAAACGTCGCAAAATAATCCTGCGGTGTCTCCGCACGCCTGATTAACTGCACACTGCCGTCCTCTTTCAGCAGCAGTTCCGCCGACTTTAATTTTCCGTTATAGTTGTATCCCATTGCAAACCCGTGCGCGCCGGTATCATGAATCACGAGGTAGTCCCCTTTCCCGATCTCCGGCAGCATTCTGTCAATGGCAAACTTGTCGTTATTCTCGCACAGAGAGCCTGTTACATCATATTTATGATCACAGGCCGCTTCCTCCTTGCCCAGCACGGTAATATGATGATATGCACCATACATCGCGGGACGCATCAGATTAACCGCACACGCGTCCACACCAATATATTCTTTATGTGTATGCTTTTCATGAATCGCTTTGGTCACCAGAGCACCGTAAGGTCCCATCATAAAACGTCCCATTTCCGTATAAATCGCCACATCTCCCATACCGGCAGGCACAAGTACTTCCTCATAGACCTTCCGGACACCCTCGCCGATCACACGGATATCATTACCGGTCTGTTCCGGCGTATACGGAATCCCTACACCGCCGGAAAGGTTGATAAATTCCAGTTCCACACCAGTCTGCTCTTTGATCTGAACCGCTACCTCGAAGAGCTGCCTTGCCAACTCCGGATAATATTCGTTCGTCACCGTATTGCTGGCAAGAAATGCGTGGATGCCAAAATGCTTCACGCCTTTCTCTTTCAAAATCCGATACCCTTCGAACAACTGCTCCGTAGTGAAACCATACTTTGAATCGCCCGGGTTATCCATGATGCCGTTGCTAAGCCGGAACACACCGCCTGGATTATATCTGCAGCTCATGGTCTCCGGCAGTTTCCCCAGAATCTTCTCGACAAATTCAATATGCGTGATATCGTCCAGATTAATAATACCACCGACTTTTGCACAGTACTTATACTCCTCCGCCGGCGTATCATTCGACGAAAACATGATATCGTGCCCGCTAATGCCCAATGCGTCGCTTAACATTAATTCCGTCATGGACGAGCAGTCGCATCCTGCCCCGTACTCATGCAGGATCTGAATCAAGAACGGATTGGGACATGCTTTCACCGCAAAATATTCTTTAAATCCTTTATTCCACGCAAAAGCCTCCTGTACCGCCTTCGCGTTCTCCCTAATTCCTTTTTCATCATAAATATGAAACGGCGTCGGATATGTCTTAACGATCTCCTCTACCTTTTCCTTTGTCACAAACGGTAATTTCTTCATCTTTTGAACATGACTCCTCTCTTAATACTCCGCACCCTGCACAGTGTTTACTTCCACCTGTCTGTTTCAGGATACGACTATATCATAACACTGCAGCACATAATCCGTAAATATGATCGTATGCATATCAGTAATTAATAATCCTGATTGTATGCAATCGCAGCTTTTGTTCTGCACATGAAGCTGTGCACACTACCTGAAAGGCTTCTATTTCACAGAAGACACTTTCCTATGAAATAGAAATACCTGCACCATATTGCATAGAACAGGTATTTCACAGTCTCTATAAATATCCTCTGCCATTTTATATATTCCCAATCTGCCAGTCAATCGGCGTGACACCATTCGCCTTCAGGAAATCATTACACTGACTGAAATGTTTACACCCGAAAAAGCCGCGATATGCCGACAACGGGCTCGGATGCGGGGCCTTTAAAATCAGATGCTTCGGATTCGTCAGCATGGGAATTTTACTCTGCGCCGGGCGTCCCCACAGCAGATAGACAATCGGACGGTCCTGCGCATTCACAGCCTCAATCACGGCATCGGTAAACTGTTCCCACCCTTTCCCCTGATGGGAGTTTGCCTGATGTGCCCGCACCGTAAGCACTGTATTGAGCAGCAGTACGCCCTGATCCGCCCATTTCTTTAAATAGCCGTTGTTCGGAATATAACAGCCCAAATCTTCATGAAGCTCCTGATAAATATTCTGCAGAGACGGTGGTATATTCTTCTGATCCTGCGGTACGGAGAAACTCATCCCGTGCGCCTGATGCTCATTATGATAAGGGTCCTGGCCCAGAAGAAGTACTTTTACCTCCTGCAAAGGTGTAAAATGAAACGCGCTGAAAATCTCCTCAGACGGCGGGTAAATCACCTTTGTGCTATATTCCACTTTAATAAAATTGTAGAGATCCCTGTAATATGCCTTATGAAATTCCCCATCCAGCGCTGCCGCCCAGTCATTACTCAACATTGCCATCGCATGTATCTCCTCTAAGTGCCGTAGCCGTTCTCCTTTTTCCCGCCTCAGACCGGTGTCTGCTCTTCTCTTTTCACATTTTATCCATTCAATCAGCCCTTCTGCTATGTCATTATAACCGCACAGAAATACCTTTTTCCCTTAAATAACGTTTCAATTCGCATATTTCCATCTCTTTAAAATGAAACAGCGATGCTGCCAATACCGCCTCTGCTTTGCCCGTGGTAAGCGCCTCGTAGAAATGCTCCATCGTGCCGGCTCCGCCGGATGCAATAACCGGAATCGACACATTCTCCGCAACAGCGCTTGTCAGTTCCAGATCATACCCCTCTTTGGTGCCGTCTCCGTCCATGCTTGTAAGCAGAATCTCGCCCGCTCCCAGACGCTCTGCCTGCACTGCCCACTCCACGGCGTCGATCCCCATATCGATACGTCCGCCGTTCTTATAGATATTCCAGCCGCTTCCGTCCGGACGGCGTTTTGCATCGATCGCAACCACGACACACTGACTGCCGAACTTATCCGCCGCCTCTGAAATCAACTGCGGATTCATGATCGCCGCTGAATTAACGGATACCTTATCCGCTCCCTCTCGTAAGATCGCTCTAAAATCCTCTACTGTACGGATTCCGCCGCCTACCGTAAAAGGAATGAACACCTTCTCCGCAACCTTGCGCACCATCTCTACCGCCGTGGCACGTGCATCCGAAGATGCCGTAATATCCAGAAATACAAGTTCATCCGCACCGGATCTGTCGTAGGCCGCACCGACCTCGGCCGGGTCACCCGCATCCTTAAAATTGATAAAATTAACACCTTTTACTACCCTGCCGTTCTTTACATCAAGACAGGGGATGATTCGTTTTGTATGCATTGACCCTCTACAAACCTCCTGCCGGTTTTCCTCTGCCATGCGGGTGCTCCGTGCCCTGATCGTGCACTCCACACTTCCCGCAATATTACATTTACGATATGCTGAGGAAATTTCTCAAAATCGTCATACCCACATCCGAACTTTTCTCCGGATGAAACTGGCAGGCAAACACATTATCCTTTTCCACAGAAGCATGTACATGCACACCGTACTCCGTCGTTGCCGTGACAATCTGCGGCTCCGCCGCCTGCAAATAATAGGAATGAACAAAATATACATATGACTCTTCCGCAATCCCGGCAAACAGTCTGCCGCTGTTTAATAACTTAAGAGAGTTCCATCCGATGTGCGGTATCTTAAGCCCCTGGTCATCCGGAAACCTTACAATCTTCCCCGGCAGGATTCCGAGTCCATCTACCCCTTCGCTCTCCTCACTGCTCTCAAACAATAACTGCAGTCCGAGACAGATTCCGAGAAACGGGGTGCCGCGGCCGACAACCTCCCGAATCACTTCGGCCAGCCCGTACTGATGAATTTTACCCATCGCATCTCCAAACGCGCCGACACCCGGCAGAATAACCCGTTCCGCCGAAAGAATCTCATTCCGGTCTCTTGTAACTATGACATTCTCTCCCAATGTCAGTATTGCTTTTTCAACGCTCTTAATATTACCGGCATCATAATCAATTACTGCGACCATTCTATTCTGCTCCTGTTTGTACTGCCTTTCTGCAATCCGTAGACTGCTCTACATAATCTCATTATTCTCCGCGTCTTCTATCTCATCCGTATTTTGCAGTCTATCAATGATTTCTTCCTCTTCCGGCAGAACATCCTGCTTGTTTTCCGGCGCATCGCCTTCCCCATCACCAGATATATCACCATAAATAATCGACCGCAGCCTCTGAGAATAAGTTACATCATCGCCCGACGCCAAAATATCCAGCGCGTCGCTCTCTGACAATCCGTAACGACCTGCCAGCGCATCAAGTATCTGCCCGTAAATATCATTCAGTTCATTGCCCACATGATAGAGTTCCGCATCGTCTCTCAGATTCTGATAACGGTTGACTCCCTCAAGCAAAGCGTTCAATGCTTCCATCGGCATATCCATCTTGGTATAATTATCATAAGAATCCAACTTACGCTTCATCTGCAGAATCACACTGCTCTTCTGCAGCAATAGCTCATCTTCCTCGCTCAGCTCACGACCGTATAATTGCTCATATACCTGTTCATACTGTGCATGGTCAAATGCTACCCGTGCCTCCTGCTTCTCCAGTTGTTCCGGCAGTACCGTGGTAACTACAATAATGCAGGCCGCAATCGTCGCACAGAACAGGAACACTGAGAAAACTTTCTTTTTCGAAAGTTTTTTCTCCGGTGCCTTAAGCACGTCATCTTCTTTTTTGTCTTTTTCTCTCTTTTTCTTCTCTTTCTTCTGTTTCTTAGGCTTAGCATCTGCGCCTTCTTCTCCTTCACCCTCCGCAGCTGCTTCGTCGCCTTTCTTGCCCTTTTTCCCTTTCTTGCCTTTCTTATCCTTTTTCTTGGCGTTCTTCTTATCTTCCGCCTTGAGTTCTGCCAGAAGTTCCTTATTCTCATCAGAGAGATTACCGAGCATTGCTCCCGCATCATCCATATCCGCATCGGCATCATCAACCAGTTCATCCTCGTCGTCATCCGCCTCCAGCAGGAATGCAAGAAATCTTGCCCAGAATCCCTGCTTCTTAGGTTCCTCTTCCGTATCCTTCATGCTGTCCAGCAGACTATTCAACTCATCCTCGGTTTCTTCCTGTGTTTCGCCGTTTTTGTCAGCCTTCTTAGCCGCCTTTTTCGCAAGTTTTTCCTGCTTTTTCCGCTCTTTTTCTTCTTTCTTCTTCTGTTTCTTTGACTTCAGACCTTCACGGGCTGCCAATTCTTCCGGTGTTATCTCACGAATATCCTCCTGACCGCCTTCCTCTCCTCCGAAGAAACCAAATGCATCATCGTCCTCGGAATGATCCGCCGCACCGTTTAACATTGCTAACATGTCATCGTCTACTGCCATTCCCTGATCCGACTTTTCCAACAGGTCATTGATCTCCGATAGATCCTCGTCTTCTCCCATTCCCGCCAAAAGCGCAGACAAATCTGAATCATCTGAAAGATCATCGTTCTGCCCGGCGCTTTCACCGGAAAGCAGATCCCCGCCAAGCAATCTGTCAATATCATCCTCCGACATACCGCTTTCATCATCCATCATACCTGTCTCACCATGATCAGCCATTTCAAGTCCAAGATCGTCTAGTCCTAGATCATCTAAAGTCAAAGCATCTGAACCGGCTTCTTCTTCCGTATTCTCTTCCAATGCAAAATCATCTGCCTGCATCTCCTCTTCCGGCAGCATATTCTCCTCCAGCGCAAAATCATCCATCGGGCTTTCCTCCGATAACATACCGTCATCCAATGTCAGTTCCTCCGGCAGCATACTTTCGTCCAGTGCCAGTTCATCCGGCAGCATACTTTCGTCCAGTGCCAGTTCATCCGGCAGTTTACTTTCGTCCAGTGCCAGTTCGTCCGGCAGTTCACTTTCGTCCAGTGCCAGTTCGTCCGGCAGTTCACTTTCGTCCAGTGCCAAATCGTCCGGTAATGTACTCTCTTCTAATGCTGTTTCTTCGGGCAGCATACTCTCGTCAAGCACAAGTTCATCCGGCAGTTCTCCTTCTTCCAGTGCTAATCCGTCCGGTAACCCGCTTTCTTCCATTGCTAATGTATCCGGCAATATACTTTCATCTAACGTTAGATCATCCGAAAGCATACTCTCGTCCAATGCCAGATCCTCCGGGAGCATACTCTCATCCAACACCAAATCATCCGAAAGCATACTCTCATCCAGCGTCAGTTCATCTGACAGCAGACTTTCATCCAACGCCAGGTCATCCGGAAGCATACTCTCATCCAGCGTCAGTTCATCTGACAGCAGACTTTTATCCAATGTCAAATCATCCGAAAGCATACTCTCATCTAACGCCTGTTGAACTGTATCCTGTTGATCAACTATTTCTGCGCTTTCCATAGATATGCCGGGGTCATCTGATGACGTATTTTGTCCCATGGCCGCAAACATAGCTTCTATATCATCGGTGCTCATCGCTTTATTATGCTCTCCCGCCGATGGACTTCCCTCTGGTGTACCGCCTGACATATCTGTCATATCTGTTGCCGATGAAGAGGTTCCCTCCGTTTCATCCCCTTCACCCTCTAACAATGATTTTAAAAGATTATCCAAATATTCTTCACTCGAGCTCATGATTTCTCCCCAACAAAACTTTTTATGACTAATTTTAACATATACCGTCCGGTTTCACAAATTTCTTTCTCAAAAATATTCTTTTTCCTCTTAGTCTAAATCAGCCCACATAAGAAATCAACCGGATTCTCCCTTACACTGAGTCCTCTGTCACCAATCTCTTCTCCGAGATGATAAAGTGACGGGTGAATACGATACATGTATGCTTTCTGATTATAGAATAGAATCTTTTCAAATGGAAAGCGAATGACTGTCGGATACGCCATCCCAACTCCTAATTCTAACACACACAGCCGCTTATTAACAGTCCCCTGCAGCCATTTTGTATACACATTCCATTGATCTAAGTAACCTTCCTCCGCATATCTGGTCACCCCAAGCTGATTAAATCTGAGTTTCTCCCCACACGTACCGCAAATCGGTTCCCGCATCGCTTCAAGCGGCAGTTCTTTCCTATAATATTGCAATACTGCTTCATAACTCTCCTGCGGCATATCACTCAGAACATGGGAACAGTTGTGATCGCACTGCATCCGGCGAAACCCACCGCACGGCGTCACAATCCTGCCCGCCTCCAATCCGGATTCAAATATATAATCATCCATGCAGAGCGATATGACAAAATAATTTTTTGATGCAAGCAGACTCTTCAGGTTATGATACGCACACCGCCACTGATCTTCCCGCTTTTGCAAAAGTACCATTTTCTGTAAAAAGGAAACAATCCAGCTATAATCCTCCCTGCCGGCTATCTCCTCCTCTATTTCGCGATACCGTGCTTCCTCTGTCAATGCGCCCCAATCATACTGAAAAGCTTCTCCAATTCCAACGAGAACCAGCTCAGCCTCATCAATCCGCCTATGCAGTTCTTTCAGTCTGTTACTCTCCATTTCCGTCTCCATTTTCTTCTATACATTTAAAGCTGAGATTCACTCAATTCCGGATCATTTATTTCCTCTCCATAAAAAAACGAGCAATGCTCGTTTGCGAGATTCGCTTTGCGAACTCGAATAAGCGGAGCAATTTCCTATACCATAAGAAAACGAGCAATGCTCGTTTGCGAGATTCGCTTTGCGAACTCGAATAAGCGGAGCAATTTCCTATACCATAAGAAAACGAGCAATGCTCGTTTGCGAGATTCGCTTTGCGAACTCGAATAAGCGGAGCAATTTCCTATACCATAAGAAAACGAGCAATGCTCGTTTGCGAGATTCGCTTTGCGAACTCGAATAAGCGGAGCAATTTCCTATACCATAAGAAAACGAGCAATGCTCGTTTGCGAGATTCGCTTTGCGAACTCGAATAAGCGGAGCAATTTCCTATACCATAAGAAAACGAGCAATGCTCATTTGCGAGATTCGCTTCGCGAACTCGAATAAGC
>CAJTPS010000002.1:0-1862 GCA_910578555.1 uncultured Lachnospiraceae bacterium | reverse complement strand
CATAAGAAAACGAGCAATGCTCATTTGCGAGATTCGCTTCGCGAACTCGAATAAGTGGAGCAATTTTCTATACCATAAGAAAACGAGCAATGCTCGTTTGCGAGATTCGCCTCGCGAACTCGAATAAGCGGAGCAATTTTCTATACCATTAAAATAAAAGCCGGGAAAATCCCAGCTTTTATCACTTGGTAAGATACTACCTCAGATTTAAAACCAATTCATCTACTGTGCGTACCAGATTACCGATCTCAGGCTTTGAAAGCTGTGCATTTGCGCCAAGTGCTGCTCCCTTTCTCTTCATCTCATCATTCACCAGCGATGAGAAAATAACAACCGGGATATCTTTTGTCTCTTCGTCAGACTTAACAAGTTTCGTGAGTCTATGACCATCCATGATCGGCATCTCAATATCTGTAATGATGCACTGCACATGTTCTTTCAGCGTTCCCTCTCTCTTACACTCCTCGATTACCTCGTATGCCTGCTGTCCGTTCTCGGTATGAATCAGATTTGCATATCCGGCCTTATGTAAGGAATCAACAATCAGCTTATTCAAAAGCGGGGAATCTTCTGCAATCAGAATCGGAACGTCATTCCTCTGTCTTTCACCCAGTTCCTCGATATCTGTCATCTTCAATCCGGTCTCAGGATTGATATCCGTTACAATCTTCTCAAAATCAAGAATTATAATCAAACGATCTTCAAATTTAATAATACCGGTCGAAACGCCTTCTTCTGTCGTTGATACGGTAGAACCCGGTTTAATAATATCTCTCCATGATACACGGTGAATCCCAATAACAGAATCAACATGAAATGCAATGTCCAATTTATTAAAACTGGTTATGATAAACAATCCTCCCGGCTCTGCGGTACCGCGCTGCAGGCAGTTCTTCAAATCAATCGCCGTAATCATCGTATCACGCGGCATGAATATACCTTCAATACTTGGATGCGCATTCGGCACCGGCGTAACCGGCTCGTAGGTAATAATCTCTTTGATCTTGGCAACATTAATGCCATAAGCATTACCATCCAATTTAAATTCGAGTACCTCTAACTCATTGGTTCCATTCTCAAGCAGAATCTTTGTATCCATGTAATCCACCTCACGTTATATATTTAGAAAATACATATAAAATCTATTCGATTGCCTCTACACCTTATCGAATTTAACCATAAAGTCTACTGCAATCTCAAATTTCTTTAATTATATCATAAAAAAAATAAAAAAAAAACACTATTTGCATTTTTTTGCAAATAGTGCGAATATTTTTTTCAAACAAAGGACATACCCTCAAAACCGAACCTGAATCTCCTGAACAATGCTGTGTGAATCCTTTAGGATTTACTCCTATTCCTGGAAGAATCATTTATGATTCTTCCGAAGTTAATCCGTAAGGATTTACTCTGTCGGAGAATCCGTCAGGATTCTCTCAAACGAAGCTGTAGTTGATCTTGGGCATGGTCTTTTCATGCCTTAGATTAACTCTTCGTTTTGGTTAAGCCCTCGACCGATTAGTACTTATCAGCTGAACACATTGCTGTGCTTACACCTTAAGCCTATCTACCTCGTAGTCTTCAAGGGGTCTTACTTAACTGGGATATCTCATCTTGAGGGGGGCTTCACGCTTAGATGCCTTCAGCGTTTATCCCTGCCGGACTCGGCTACCCTGCCATGGCGTTGGTCGCCAACAGGTACACCGGCGGTCCGTCCATCCCGGTCCTCTCGTACTAAGGACAGCTCCTCTCAGATATCCTGCGCCTGCGCCGGATAGGGACCGAACTGTCTCACGACGTTCTGAACCCAGCTCGCGTACCGCTTTAATGGGCGAACAGCCCAACCCTTGGGACCTGCTACA
>CAJTPS010000001.1 GCA_910578555.1 uncultured Lachnospiraceae bacterium | reverse complement strand
ATGACCGCCCATACGGCAGTTGTTTTTACCAGGTATATGATGCTGTCCATCGAAAACAGGGAATCAAACGACAACCGCTCACTTGGAGAACTGTTTCTGTACTTTTCTGATGAAATGTCTGACATCACATGGATGCAGGCATTTCAAATGTTGCTTCAAATGTTCCGAAAACTTTTAGAGGAACACTGTGATCTTGTTGATGAAAAGATAGATGAACTGACTGACACTTTCATCAGCACCTTGCCATCCCTGCTACAATCCCAATTAGTAGCAGTATAGTGTTCCAAAAGGCTGTTCTTTGATAATTGAATCATTGCCAGATATTGAATTTTCAAGGTGCATAGCTAAAATCTATGTGCGAAGTTTGAGTGAAGATGCTAAAAAGACCAATAAGGAATTTGCCGATAAAGCATACAATTATGCAATATTAGCCTCATGGGCTTATGTAGCCGGTATCCTGTCGAATAATTCGGTACGCTTAATACGACACTATAATTTACCAATCAACAGTAAAAAAGACCCTCTTAATGCTGAGGCTTTGGCAAAAGCTAAACATAAATCAGATCCCGTTAATTATCGTGGATTAGGCTCTCGCACAGATGTAAAAGAACGTGGACGATTAGTTGAACTCTTTTATCTTCAAGCAGAAAAAGGAGCCGGAATTACAAAACCTCTTATTGATTTAGCTTTAACTAAATATTTTGCCAAACAAGCTAATTTAGAAGTATTGGAAGCGGAGAAAAAAATACAATGACAAATAACTTTGATGAATTTACTAACACTCTCTTTAATGAGGCAAAATTTTTGCTTGAAAAAGCAAAGTCTTTTTCCAATAATCCTAGTATTGAATCTTCCTATTTGCACTCAAGTCTGTTACTGGGCATGAGTGCATTAGAAGCATATGTAAATGGCATTTCCCTTGAATTAGTCGAAGGTGGATTTGAGTTAAGTCTAAATGAAAAGGCTCTCATATCTGAACGAGATATAATTTTTAATAAAGGAACTTTTCAGCTAGGTACTAAATTAAAAATGCAAAGATTAATTGATCGTATTGATTTTATATACTGCAAATACTCCAATAAACCCATATCTTCTCAAGATACATGGAATCAGAATATAAAGCAAACAATTAAACTGCGCAATGATTTAGTACATCCAAAGTCAGAACTTACGATTACATATAGCCAAGTAGAATCTGCATTACAAAATATTCTTCAAACAATAGATGTACTTTATAAAGCTGTGTATAAAACCCATGTACCCATTTTAAACTATGGTCTACTCTCAACATTAACGGAGTAAACCAATTTAGGTATCAAAAGGGTATCACGCTCCATCTTAAAAGCCGGAAAGTCCGCTTTTTATGCGGCTTCCCGGCTTTCTGTTTACTATTCGAACTCAATCGTCGCCGGCGGCTTCGGACTCATATCATAACAAACCCGATTTACATTCTCCACTTCCGCCAGAATCCTCTCCGTAATCCTCTCCAGCACATCCCAGTCAACCTTCTCCACCGACGCTGTCATCGCATCAATGGTATTGATCGCACGAATAATTACCATGTATTCAAACACTCTGGCATTGTTCTTCATGCCCACTGACTTGAAGTCCGGAACCACGGTAAAGTACTGCCAAACCTTCTTATCCAGCCCGGCTTTTGCAAATTCCTCTCTCAGAATTGCATCCGACTCTCTGACTGCTTCCAGCCTGTCTCTGGTAATTGCACCCAGACATCTCACTCCCAAGCCGGGACCCGGGAACGGCTGCCTGTACACCATGTCATGAGGCAGTCCCAGTTCCACGCCGCACGCACGCACTTCATCTTTGAAAAGCTGTTTTAACGGCTCCACAAGTTCGAACTTCAAATCCTCCGGAAGCCCGCCTACATTGTGGTGGGATTTCACCATCTTAGCTGTCTTCGTGCCGCTTTCAATAATATCCGGATAAATGGTACCCTGTCCCAGGAAGTCGATTCCTTCCAGTTTTCTTGCTTCCTCTTCAAACACACGGATGAACTCGCCGCCGATGATCTTCCGCTTCTGTTCCGGGTCAGCCACATTCTCAAGCTTACCGAGGAACCGCTCGGAAGCATCCACGTAAATCAGATTTGCATGAAGTTCGTCACGGAACACTTTCACAACACTTTCTGATTCATTCTTACGCATCAGGCCATGATTGACATGTACGCACACCAGCTGCTGCCCGATGGCCCTGATCAGCATCGCCGCCACCACAGAGGAATCCACGCCGCCGGACAATGCAAGAAGTACTTTGCAGTCGCCCACCTGCTGTCTGATCAATTCCACCTGGTCTTCAATAAAATTCTTCATATTCCAGTTAGCTTCCGCCTTACACTCCTCAAAAATAAAATCTTTAAGTGTTTCCTGATCCGGAAGATCATCAAGCTGTTTCTCACACTTCGATTGCGGATAATCTATGGACAGCATGGGGATTCCCATATCATAAAGTTCCGGTCTTATTTCCACTGCCTGTCCGTCAACAACGCGGTTTTCACCACCGTTTAACACAATACCTTTTACATTTTTTAAAGCTTTCAGTTCATCCACGGTGATATCATGGGGATGTATCTCACTATACACGCCAAGCTCACGGATTGCACGGGCAACCACGGTATTCCTGATACTGCCCAAATCCAAAACTACGATTAAATCCTGTTTCATTGGGAAAGCCTCCTTATCCTTCGTTTTGCTGTCAATGTTGTTGCTATTTATTATAAAGTCTAGTCGCATCGGAGCGCAATGAAATTATTCTTGTTGCTTCTACTGCTCTCATAAAAAATAATCTGTTTGGAACAAAAAGTGTATCTGCATAAATAAAAACACCTACTCCAGTTCCACCGTCGCCGGCGGCTTCCCTGTGCAGTCATACAGGACTCTGTTGACTCCCTTTACCTCATTCACGATCCGGTTCGTCACTTTGCCGATCACTTCCCACGGAAGTTCTGCCGCCTCGGCCGTCATGAAATCGCTTGTCTCCACCGCTCTAAGCGCCACCGCGTAATCGTAGGTTCTCTCATCCCCCATAACACCCACGGAGCGCATATTCGTAAGTGCCGCAAAATACTGCCCCAGCCCTTTATCGACACCGGCTTTGGCAATCTCTTCCCGATAAATATAATCCGCTTCCTGCACCATTCTTACTTTTTCCGCCGTCACCTCACCGATGATACGAATACCGAGTCCCGGCCCAGGGAAAGGCTGACGGAATACAAGATGTTCCGGGATACCTAACTCCAATCCGGCTTTTCTCACCTCGTCCTTAAAGAGCATACGGAGCGGTTCAATGATTTCCTTAAAATCCACATAATCCGGCAGTCCTCCCACGTTGTGATGGGATTTGATCACCGCCGACTTGCCAAGCCCGGACTCAATCACGTCAGGATAAATCGTGCCCTGTACCAGAAAATCCACGGCACCGATTTTCTTCGCCTCTTCCTCGAATACGCGAATGAACTCTTCACCGATGATCTTTCTCTTCTGCTCCGGCTCCGTCACACCGGTCAGCTTCTCATAGAAACGCTCCTGTGCATTGACGCGGACAAAATTAAGATCATAAGATCCTTCCGGTCCGAATACCGCCTCCACCTCATCACCTTCGTTTTTACGGAGCAGACCGTGATCCACAAACACACAGGTCAGCTGTTTTCCCACAGCTTTTGCCAGAAGAACTGCTGCCACGGAAGAGTCCACGCCGCCGGACAGCGCACATAACACCTTACCGCTCCCGACCCGGTCACGGACTGCCTGAATGGTCGTCTCCACAAAGGAGTCCATCTTCCACGTTCCGCTGCACCCGCATATATTCATGACAAAGTTCCGCAGCATCGTCATGCCCTCCGCCGTATGCATGACCTCCGGGTGAAACTGTACCGCATATAAATGTCTTTCCGGACATTCCATGGCGGCAACAGGACAAACCGGTGTATGCGCCGTCACCTTAAAATCCGCAGGCGCTTTCTCAATATAGTCTGTATGGCTCATCCAGCAGATCGTCTTCCTGGACACCCCTGCCAGAAGTTCCGTGCCGTCGTCCACATCAACTTCAGTTTTTCCATACTCGCTGACGGGCGCTGTCGTCACTTTACCACCCAGCAGATGTGCCATAAGCTGGGAACCGTAGCAGATCCCCAGAATCGGAATCCCCAGTGCAAAGATTTCTCTCTCGCAGACAACGGCGCCTTCACCGTACACGCTGTTCGGTCCTCCGGTAAAAATGATTCCCTTCGGATTCATCTCTTTGATTTTATCAAGACTCAGACTGTACGGGTGTACCTCGCAGTAAACGTCACATTCCCTAACCCTTCGCGCAATCAACTGGTTATACTGCCCGCCGAAATCCAATACGATAACCGTTTCTCTCTCCATTTAACCTCTCCGCCTTCACTCTTGTATGCTTTATGTTTTATCCACGTCCCATTTTACCGCGCACCAAAAACCTTGTCAAAAAATATTTAAATCACTTGTCCGTTTTTTTCGTCACCCCATTATTTTCCGTGCATCGCTTTTTCCCATTTTCCGCTGTGATACCGGAGTTCGTAGCAGATCCCCCGAAAGATCCAGTCTATAGTCATGGCGATCCAGATCCCGATCAGCCCAAGATGAAACACATTGCTGAAAAAGTATGCCGTACCGATTCGAAACACCCACATGGAAACAATCGCGATAACCATCGTCCACATAACGTCTCCCGCCGCGCGCAGCGTATTGGGCAGAGAGAAAGACGGCACCCAGGCGATCATGCACATACACGCATGAAAACAGATCACCTGTACAGCCAGTTCCTCTGTCTCCGGTGTCAGGTGATAGAGCAAAAGCATTTTTCTCCCAAAAAGGAGCATCATCACAGATACCGCAATCATACAGATACTGGTCAGCCGCATCAGCTTCCTCGTATAATATCTGGCCTGTCCGTAATCTCCCGCACCTACACAGTAAGAAACCACCGACAGGATCGCCATATTGATCGCCATGCCCGGCAGAATGTTGAAGTTTGCCACCGTACCGCAGACCGCGTTGGCAGCAATCGCAGATGTACCGAACGTAGATACCAGACTTAAGAGCAGGATTTTGCCCAGCTGAAAAAGGCTGTTTTCCAGACCGTTCGGAATACCGATATACAGAATCTTCTTAATCTGTCCGAGATTCATCTTCGCCGTAATACGATGCCTGAAATGAATCACCCTGTTTTCCCGAAATAAAAGCCCGAAAATAATGACCGCCGCAACGGTTCTCGACACGGTAGTAGAGATTGCCGCGCCCGCCACACCCAGCTTAAACCCGAAAATCAGCATCGCATTTCCGACCAGATTGAGCAGATTCATCAAAAGCGATATATACATGGTAGTCCTAGAATCTCCCATGGCACGGAAAAGTGCGGCACAGCCATTATAAAGCGCCAGCGGACAGATCGAGAGCCCCGTGATGATCAGATACGTCGTGGCACTCGCCATGACCTCCTCTTCCACCTGCCCGAAGATCGCCCGCAAAACCGCTTTATGGCCGCCAAGCAACACGACTGTGGTCACCACCGAAGCATACAGCAGAAAAAGGACCATCTGCCACGCAGACCGTCCCGCCGCTTCTTCATTATGCTGTCCAAGCGCATGTCCCGCCACGACGGCTCCGCCGGTGGCGAGCGCCGCAAAGACCTGAATAATTAAAATATTGATATTATCCACCAGCGAAACGCCCGACACCGCCGCCTCTCCCACACCGGAAATCATGACAGTATCCAGCATACCGACTAAGATAGCCAGGAGCTGTTCCATAATTAAAGGCAGAATCAGTTTCTTAAGATCAGCATTACTATAGATCGTTCCTTTTACATCCTCTTTTTTCTTTGTGTGCATCATCTGGCACTGCCCTCACATAGATTCTGAATGTCCTCTGTTTTTGCATATAGAATAAATTTACCCGTAATTCTAAAGATATCTGTTCTATATAATTACCCCATGCATCCATTCATGTAATTCTGAATGTATTCTATGCCCGTTCATCCATAATGTAAAGCCTCAGATTATCCTCTCAGAAAAGCAATAGCGACACCGGATCCAGAAGTCACCACATCTCTTTTTTATTCATACGGTCAAATGCCTAATCCATGTGAGTATGCGCAAATCACTGCTTGCTGTTATCCCTGTCTCATATCTTAACAGACGTGCTGATGCAGATATTTTTCTCTTGTAGCCAATCCCCCGCGGATATGTCTTTCTGACTTATTGACGTCCAATACCTTCCTTGCCTCTGCTGCCAGCGCCGGGTTCAACTGTGCCAGGCGGTCGGTTACGTCTTTATGTACCGTACTCTTACTAATTCCAAACTCCTTCGCCGTCTGCCTCACCGTAGCATTATTTTCAATAATATAATTGGCAATCTGGATTGCACGTTCCTCAATATAATCTTTCAAAAGGAAACCCCTCAGAACACTTTTTTACATTGTATGACGTGTTGTGAGGGGTTATGACTGTTTGGTATTCCTAAATCTGTTCCGTCCTATTATGACTTTATATCCCTATTGAAAAATTCCCCCTACAAAACCGCATCCTCACTCTCTGCTGGAAGCACTACCAATCAACACCTTTTTCTCATCGAAAGCAAACCCACACTTTCGCAGCATGATCCGCATAGGACTGAAAAGCCATTTTCATCTGCATATCAAGATCCTTCCTATCAATGAGGAATACCGTTTTCTCAATTGCCGGAATGTCCATCAGCAGATTCCTCGTAGCCTTGTAGGAAGTCATTGTTTTCCCGGAACCTGTCGGATGCCAGATAAATCCTGATTTTCCCCGCTTCGATGCCGCCCGCATTGCTTCAATGGCATGAATGTTCTTTGCTCTTAAGTTCAATATGGATGAAAGGAATCCCATTAATGTAAGAAGCGTTACGTCAGGCTTTTTACTCCTCAATATCTTGTGGTACTGATAAACTTGTTCTAAAAAAGTCTGCCGGAGCTATATTGAGTAACCCATAATTTCTTGCTCCAATTCATCAGACTCCTCTATACGGTTAAAAGCCGCCTGCAGTTTTTCTCTATGAAAAGATCTTCGTCCTTGATGGGGTCATAGACCTTTGCCAAATATAAAGTTGAATCTTCTATACCCATGTCTTTTAAACACTGATTATCACACATTTTCAAACTTTCTTCTGCACTTGACCTGCTTCGCGGCATCTTCCACCCTGCCAATGTTCTCTGGAACGCTTCAGCCTTGCCAGCATTTCCTCTTCTGTCATTATTTCATACGGATAGCATTCTGCTCTGCTATTCTTCCTGATTTCAAAAAGGAAGCCCGTTGTTTATTTCAAATATACGTGCCACGGTTTGAATAAGACACCAGCACTTCAAAATATCAGCCAAGCCCAAAGATTTTCAGATAATTCTCCTGCCTGATAATCCTCTCACTGGGCCGGTCCGCATTATTCAACATTTTCTCCACCCGGTCTGCCAGCGTTACGTCAATCAGCCTTCCCACATCAAGCCCGCGTAATTCAAAAAACAGCAGAGGGTTCTCGTCAAACCTCGCTCCGACCCCGTATAAAACCGCCGCCACATGCTTACACATAAGTGCCCAGTCGGGACAGCTACAGCCAAACCCGATCTCCTTCGGCTCCGGGAAGAGTCCTCCCCGCTGCAGAAAAGCCTCGCTGAGTTCCTCCGGGAAATTTCCTTCCATCAACATCTCCAGATTCTGAATCTTATCGCCGCACAAGGCGATGATATTCTGACAGCGTTCCTCCGAAAGCGGGCTGATTCTGATCTCCACTTTATAGGGAGTCTTCCTGCGCCCCTGTACTCTGGCGTTAATCTTCCCTTTTTGTATCTGCAGGTCAACCACCGCCCCGGTCCTGACATATCTTTTTCCCCGGTCAAGTCTGCTCTCATAATCCGCATAGCGCTCCAGATTCTCACACCATGCTTTTCCCCACCATTCCTTTACAATGGCTCTTCCGGATATAATAACCGGGGACAAAGTCTTCCCCTTTTTCTTCTCTTTCTTTACCGTGTCCGCCGCATTTTTCCTGATTTTTTCTTCTGACGGCTGTTCATAAACAGTATCTTCCCAATACCGGCTCATATTGCCTGTCCCTCCCTGACCTGCACCTGCCCGTTCCAAATCGCCTTCGGCGTAAGCCAGATTCCTTTCTGACCCAATTTACATGTTCTTACAGATTTTGCATCAAGTGCAAAGTCGTACATTGAAGTATTACATTTTTTCCTACACGTCAAGCCTTAATATCGAAAGCAGTTCTTCATTGCTGAGATCTGTAATCCAGTTTTCACCGCTTCCTCCAATTACGTTCTCCGCCAGTTCCTTTTTAAAATCCAGCATCTGGTCGATCTTTTCCTCAATGGTCTTTTCACATACCAGTTTGTGCACAAAGACGTTCTTTTTCTGTCCGATCCGGAACGCGCGGTCAGTCGCCTGATTCTCCACAGCTGGATTCCACCAGCGGTCAAAATGAATCACATGATTGGCGCTTGTAAGATTTAACCCTGTTCCGCCGGCCTTTACCGACAGAACCATATAGGGAATATATTCCTCTCCATTGAATTCTTCCACCATCCGGCTTCTCGCCTTCACAGGCGTACCGCCATGAAGCACAAAACCCTTCTTTTGAAAAATTGTCTCCAGAAATGCTGACAGCGGCGCCGTTATCTCTTTAAATTGTGTAAATACCAGAACCCGCTCCCGCTTTTCATATATCGTCGTGCAGATCGTCCTTAGCATTTCCCATTTTCCGCTTTCTTCCGGCGCGAATTTTTCCTGTCCCAGATATTGGTCAGGATGGTTACAAATCTGTTTCAGGCGGGTCAGCGCTCCCAGAATCAACCCGCACCTTTCAAAACCGCTCAGCGTTTCCAGTTTTTCCGCAAGTTCCGCCACCAGCTTGCGGTAAAGCACAACCTGTTTCTTGCTCAGGCTGACATAGTCTACTGTTTCTACCTTCTCCGGCAGGTCAGTAATCACCCGTTTGTCCGTTTTCAACCGCCGCAGCATGAAAGGAGAGATTGCGGATTTCAGACGCGCATACTCCTCCGGCTGCCTTGCCAGCTTTTTCGTATATTCCTTAAATTCCGCAAATCCTCCGAGAAGCCCTTTATCAATAAAATCATAAATGGACCAGAGATTCGTCAGATCGTTCTCAATAGGCGTTCCCGTCATAGCCAGCCGCATTCTGGAAGGAATCTTCTTAATCGCATGGGTCTGCTTAGCAGTCGGATTTTTGATTGCCTGCGCCTCATCCAGGATCAGGCAGTCCCAGGTCCGTTCCGCAAACTCCTTTACTCTGACCGTCATTCCGTAAGTCGTGATAAACAAAAACGCCTCTATACTCTTTAATTCCTCCGCCAGCGCCGCAGCACCGCCGCCATGGAGAATATGGAGCGGCATATCCGGGACAAATTTCTCCGCCTCCCGTTTCCAGTTGCCAAGCAACGAGGCCGGAACAATCAGGAGTACCTGCTTCTGTCTGCTCTCCTTTCGAAGCTTTTCCAAAAATGTCAGCACCTGAAGCGTTTTTCCCAACCCCATATCATCCGCCAGACAGGCTCCAAATCCCAGATCATTCATATAATAAAGCCAGGTAAACCCGTTTTTCTGATAAGGCCGTAATTGTGCATGTACGCTTGCGGGAACCCTTGCCTTGCGCATCGTCTCTGGCTTGCGAAGCTTCTGCAGAAGCTCTGAAAGCCATTTCCCGTTGGAGATGACAACTCCCTCGTCCTCAGGCAGCAGATCTGTCGGCGCTCCCCGTAATGCCTGCAGAAAAGTCATGCCTTCCCTCGGTTCTTCCATCTCTTTCAAAAGCTGCTCCAGCCTGCTGTGGTCTACTTCGATCCATTTCCCTTTTAAAAATGCCAGCCCTTCCGTCTGCTTTAACAGAAGCTCGATATCCTCTCTCGAAAGCCGCGTACCGTCCACTTCCAGATGCGGCGTCATGGATAAAACAGACTCAAACCCCAGGAAGGAAGGCCGCTCATCCCCCAAAGACACATTCATGCTGACCATCATCGCCCGCCTTTTCCACCAGTTGGGGATACGGCACAGGATACCGGCCTCCTCAATCACGGGGATCTCCGTCAAAAACTGATAGGCTTCCTGTGCCGTCAGCTTCAGAGGATGAAACATTTCTCCGCTCTCCACTGCCTCCCGTACAAAATCCGACTTTTCTGAGGCAATATTCAGACATGCCAAAAGTTTTAACAGCTTTTCCCGTTCCGTCTGATACTCCACCAGCGCATACTGCAAAGGCATATGGTTAATCTTTCCACTGTCATTTTTCGTTGCATAGGTTGCGAGAAAAGCAAAGGGAAATCCCTCTTCCTCATTGCTCTCCACAAGATGAAAGAAAATGCGCTCCGGCACACGCAGCTGCTGGCTCTGTTCCGCCAGATACATTTCCACCGTACCCTGGTATGCCGCAATTTCCCTCTGAAAAATATTGTGCAGCACATCAAATGCACGGTCTATCCACTTCCCGTCCAGATATTCGGCACCGATCATAAAGGGAACTGCAGCTTCCAATTTGGATACGGTATCGGCATCCCCATAAAATTCTGTATTTTCTCTGGAAAGTTCCAATGCAGGCAATGAAGTCAGACACCGGAAATAACTTTCCGCTACCCTGCTCAGAAAACGCATGGAAATATCAGCATCCGGTGGACATCCTTTTAACCCCAGCAAATACCATGCATATTCCTTATCCCTCTTAAATTCTTTCCGCCACACCTGAAGTTCCTCTGAAAGCACACCTCCATCTTCCATGTAAAAACTTTTTTCCGTTATAATAAATCTCATGTTACGCTTTCCCTCATTCGTATAAATCTATGCCTCTCATACCGACTACGGTTCCCTGTATTTCTCTATTCTGCATTGATGTTTTCTTTTCCCTGCCGGTGCCTCCCTGTCATAGCTGATCCCCACCAGCAAAATATCACTTCCGTAATTTTGCCTCTCTGATTGGCACGGCCCACTCATCAATGATCATAATAAATTTATTGCCCGCTACCGCCGCTGCATTGGCCAACGTCGCCGTAAATCCTTCGACCGTCTTCAGCTCCGGATACAGCTCCGTCAGCTCCCGTGTCACATTCCTTTGTATATACGGTATCATATCCTCAATGGATGTTTCTCCAATCACTCCTGTCATATCCAGATATATCACATCATATCGGTTTAAATAGTTATGGAACTGCGCATCACCGGCAATCTCCAGACCGTCAAACAGTCCGGCTGAATCACATGTCCTGTCATAATAGGCACACAGCATCTGCGCCGCAAATGATTTCCCGAAACGACGGGGTCTGCTGACACAGGTCATACGCCTCGGTGTGTCAATCGTCTGGTTGATCAATCCTGACTTGTCAATATAAATATCATTTCTGATTCCGGCGAAGCCGCTGTTGCCAGGATTTAAATAATTCCCCATCGTTCCTCCATAAAATTCTGACAATTAATTTTTGTATTCATTATACTCTTACCCATATTATTGCACAATCACATATTTGGGAAGAGCAAGAATTTTATTATAGTACAATTAAGGCATAGATGCCTCTCCTGCACCTATGCCCTGTTACATTTCCTATTTTATTCTCCACACCAACCGTTCTATTTCATTACTACCATATGTAAGACAATATTCCACAAGTGCCCCTCCACATACACAATATCACTGATACAGACCTGCTGCAGCACATTTCTGTTCGTTCCATATATTACAATGTAAAAGAACTTTGACCCTCGTTTTCCTCTTATGCAAAAGACTTTTGATAGAAAAATATTTCCTGATTTGCTAAACTCATAGTCGAAGGAGGCTAGCCATGAATATCGGAGATAAAATTAAAACTGCCCGTGAAGAGAATAAACTTACACAGGCACAGGCAGCAGAAAGTCTGATGGTTTCCAGACAAACTGTTTCAAACTGGGAAAACAGGAAATCATTGCCGGATATTATAAGTGTGATTCGAATGAGCGAACTCTACAAAATAAGTCTGGATGAATTGCTGAAAGGAGACAGCGCTATGATAGAAAAAATTGAAAAGGATGCCCAAACACGCAGAACCGAGAAGAAAATTATACTATATGCATGGATTTCCATAGCAGCAGGTGCTGTTATCCTTGCACTTGGCAATATTTATGAAGGTAATCCTGTCATAGAATTTCTTAACGGTGCTATTCCATGGATATTATTGGGATTGACATTTCTATTTTGGATTTTGTCCCTAAATAAGCATAATACAAATGAAACGCAATAAGGTATAAAGTTATCCCCCGAAACACATCCTATCCGTAGCAGCATGTAATCGATACAAATCTGTTTTCAAATATTGAGATAGGAGGTATTTTCAATGGAAAGAAAGATACGCATCGCACAATACGGATGCGGCAAAATGAGCGTATATCTGATGCGGTATGTATTGGAAAAAGGCGCTGAACTGGTCGCGGCATTTGACGTAAATCCGGCAGTAATCGGCAGGGACATCGGAGATATTATGAGAACCGGCACTGTCGGCATCAAAGTTTCCGATGCCGCAGAGGCCGACACAGCCCTGTGTGAATTAAAACCGGACGTCTGCATCATCGCCACGCGCTCCACCATGATAGACGTAAAAGAAGCATTTACTGTCTGTGCGAAGAACGGCGTAAATGCGATTTCCACCTGTGAAGAATCCCTGTATCCCTGGAACTCATCCTACGAAATTACGAAAGAACTGGATACGCTTGCCAGGGCAAACAACTGCACGCTCTGTGGCAGCGGCTATCCGGATATGTTCTGGGGTTCTCTCATCACAACGCTCGCCGGTTCCATCCATACCTTAAAGAAGATTAAGGGCAGCAGCAGCTATAACGTAGAAGACTATGGCATCGCGCTGGCGGAGGGACACGGCGCTGGACTTTCAATTGATGAATTTGAAAAACAGATCGGTAAATATAATGACCTGTCCTGCGAGGAAACAGCCAGACTGATTGCGGACGGCGTGATCGAGCCTTCTTATATGTGGAACCAGAACGGCTGGCTCTGCAGTCAGCTTGGTCTGCATATCGTTTCACAGACACAGAAATGTATTCCGATCACCCATAAGGACGACTTGAAATCAGACACCCTCGGCATGACGATCAAAGCGGGAAATGCCACCGGAATGTCCGCAGTCGTAACGACGCAGACCAGGGAAGGCATCACGTTGGAAACCAGGTGTCTTGGCTATGTATACGGCCCGGAAGATATGGACCGCAATGAGTGGACGCTGGAAGGCGAACCGGATACAACATTAGTGGTCAACCGCCCGGCAACAGTGGAACTGACCTGTGCGACACTGACCAACCGCATACCGATGTTGATCGACGCACCGCCCGGATATATTACCACCGAGAAAATGCCGTTAAACCATTATCTCGTAAAACCACTGCATGAATATGTGAAAAGCAAATGAAGCGCCGGAAACCGGTGATAACGATGCCGGGGAAATCCTGCACTCTGCTGCTCACGGTTCCTGCTCTCCATGCTGACAGCCGCAGTCTGACCTTTCCTGACAGCAGATCTGGTAATACTCCCCCGGCGTCATTTGAAATTCTTTCTTAAAGGCACGGAAAAAATGATTGTATCCGCCAAAACCGGCTTTGGTATAAACGTGGCTGATCGGCATCCCCTCTGCGATATATCTGGCGCAGAGCGCAAGCTTCGTTTTGATGATATAGCTGTGCACGGTCTGGCCTGTTCCTTTCTTAAACTCTCGCAGGATATGCCTCCGGCTGATATTAAATTCCCGCTCCAGCCGTGCCAGCGGGATTTCTTCCGTAATGTGCTCTTTGATGTAGAACATAAGCGAATCTAACAGCATTTCCTTCATCTCCGGCTCTTTTTTCCTGTCTTTCCCCGTCTTCCGGAAAGCCCGTGCAAGAAAAACAGCAATCAGAGAAAGCAGTCCGAATCTGTAGATGGAATCACCGAGTTCCGGCACCTTTTCCTGTTTTGCCAGATCCGCAATCAGATTCCTGGTGATCATCATCAGACTGTTTTCGGCGGTAACTGATATACATTCCGACGGCATCGCCGCAAAATGTTCCATAAAGTTCATTTCCTCACTGGAAAGTTCCTGTAAGAGCCTGTCGGAAAACTGTATGGAAAGCAGTTCCAGCGGAAAAGTACCTGACGTGCTGCTCAGTACCAGCGAAGTTCCCGGTTTGAGCATCAGAAACTCGTGAGCGCCGCAGCGGAGTTGCTCCCCTTTGCAGCTGCATACAAAACTGCCTGTTTTTGTGAGAATAAACCGGTAATATCCCCCGGAAGAAACCGTAACCTTTTCAGATCCTTCACAAATGATTTCTGAAATGAGATATGCATTTTTCTCCATGCCTGTCTCCTTTGATTCTAAACATTCAATACTACTATTATGAAAAATTCTCCTTAAAAAATTTACCGTCATTATATATTTTATTTGTATCGTGATCAACAGCACAGACAACATGATGTCGCTTTTTGTCTGCATGATGTCCGAATATGTATATGAGCCTCTTTATCAATTGTCTATAATCATTCTTACAAAGGAGGTATTTTATTATGGAAGCAAAAAAACAAAAGAGGGTCACCCCTCAAAAAGCACTTGTGTTTTCTCTTATCTTTACCCTGTTCTTTACCACATTATCCGGTGTCATTCTTCGCGACTTTGGAAAAATCAGTATTTCTACGGTAAGCTTAACTACCCAAAGCGGAAACCGGATAGCGGCACGGATTTTTAAACCGAACTCCGCTACGGCACAGAATCCGGCTCCTGCAGTGATTCTTACCCATGGACTGACCGTCAACAAAGAGAGCTATTCCCAGTACGGGCTGGAACTTGCGCGCAGAGGTTTCGTCGTTGTCCTGCCCGATATGCTCAATCACGGGGATTCCGACGTGACGGGACCGGAAGTCTACTTTGCGCCGGCCGAGGTAAACGAAGCATATGGTTCCTATGCGGCAGTGAGATACGCCGGAACTTTAGATTATGTAGACAAGTCCCAGATCGGTGTCGCGGGGCACTCCGCGGGCGGACAGGCGGCGAACAACTGCGTCAGAATAGACAACCAGGCAGACAGTCAGATGATTTCCGCGATTTATCTGATATCTTCCGATCCTGTATTTATGGATGAAACAGGAGCGTGGACAGATATTTACGGTTCCAGAGACTTCGGAGTTTATTACACCGTATATGATCATGTCTACTTCCGGGGAATCGATGCCGAAGGACAGACTATGAATGTACAGAAATGGCTTAGCTCTGACAGTGCGAAATCTCTGTTTGCCTTCGGACAGGCTCCTTCCGCTTTTGAAGGTGACCGTGTGTTTCCCGGACACAGTTATGTTGCTGATATAGATGGTGTCCAGGCTCTGCGCCGGGTCAATTCCGCCGAGGAAATACATGCAAAACCCCAGGGCGGCTCCAATGCCCTTGCCGCGGTATGTGACTTTTTCCAGGACTGTTTCAAAGCGCCCAACTACATCGTAGGTCAGAATCAGCGCTTTGCGCTTCTGACGATCAGCAATCTGCTCGGACTCTCAGGCGTTCTTATGTGCTGTGTATTCGTTCTGGGATGTCTTACGCGCATCCGTTTTTTTGCCTGTCTGCAGGAAGGTGAGACAGCAGTGCTGCGTCCGGCTCCCGATAAGGCAGGCAGGCGATGGTTCTGGGTACTGACAGCCGCGAACTGCGCATTTGCCTTCTGCAGTATCAGCATAATCTTCAGGCTGGGATTCGGCTATTGCTGCTCCACTGTTTTCGCTCAGCAGCCCTCGAATATTTATGCCCTCTGGGCACTGCTTAACGGTACTTTTATGTTGATCACTTCTTTTGTATCTTATGCGCTGTACGGAAAGAAGAACGGGGATTCCATGACAAGCTGGGGACTGAAGATTCCGGCCGGCAGACTTTTCAAAAGCATACTGGTTTCTTTGATCGCCTGCGCGTCGGTGTTCCTGCTCGTGGCGGCTGCAAACAATATATTTGACGTGGATTACCATTATTATCTGTGGGGCCTCAAAAACATTCCGGTGAAAAATCTGGGTGTGTTCTTTGCCTATCTTCCCGCCTACCTGCTCTTTGGCATTGCCGTATCCATCGCGCTCAACAGCGCTTACCACTGTAAGATCGCCGGAGAACCGGAGTGGGTCAACGATCTGTTTTTTGCAGTCATGAATATGCTGCCGGCTCTTGTGATCACTCTGGCCGGCTACCATCTCTATGCGAAAAGCGGCGTGAAGCCTTTTGTTTTCGGCTCTACCTACACATATACCTATACGATCAATGCCATTCCGATATTTCCGGTGGCTGTCATCCTGATCCGCCGGTTGTTTAAACGCTGCAATAACCCGTATATTCCCGGTATCATAGCTGGTATCCTTTTGTGCTGGCTGCAGGTATCCTGTTCCTTCACCTTCCATGCGAATATGTACTATGGGCCGATGGCGGCATATCTGCCCTAAAAAGAGGATTGAACCGAAACTGCTTCTTCTTTTCCTTTAATATATAGAAAAGTGACCGCTCCAGGTAAAACGGACGGTCACTTTTTACGTAATCAATTGTAATATCTATTTTTACAGCTCATTGATGGTCTCCGTAATCGCCATCTCCCGTATCCGTCTCGCCGGCGTGTGCACTGCCGCCACACAGGAGAGTGCAACAATCGCCGTAATAATCACCAGCGGTTTAAACGGAACTGTCCATGAGCCGCCGAAATGTGCAAAGACGATCTTCACCATAAACAACCGATGGAAGTACAGCCCTGCGACATACCCGATTATCAGCCCGCTCACCGCATAGGTCACAGCCTCCGCGGCAATCATCTTCGTCATCTGATCCACACTCATCCCCACCGCGCGCATGGCGCCATACTGCTTCATTCGCGCGGAGACGCTCATGGAGATATTATTCATAATGTTAAACACCGTAATCAACGCAATAATGCTCAAGAACCCATATGCGGCAATCCGGAACACCCAGAATGAGGAATTGACCTCCTGATTGTCCTCTCTCCTGTCTACAAGCATATTTTCGCCCGCTGCCTCGCGAATGGCTTCAACTGTTTCTCCAGTGGCATCTTTCGCAAGCTGCGCGTTCAGCATGATATAATTGCTCTCTCCGGTAAGGCGCGTATATGTTTCCTCCGTACAGACAATCGCAGGACGCTTCTCCGTTCCGATTCCTTCCGAAGCGACGCAGGCAACTTCCAGTTCCGTATCCTTGATCTTTATCTTGTCACCGGTATCCAGACGGCTGTCCATGTTAAAAATCGTCAGTACATAATTGGTATCCCCCGTCACTTTTGCCAGATCACCGCTGGCAACAGCACCCTTCGTCCAGTCAAACATAAACGCATCATAGGAAATCAGATCCACACTGCCGGATGCACCGTTGATCTCAGCCGGCACATCATAGGAAATCATACAGCCAAATACCGCTTCCACGCCGGGTATCTTCGCAATCTCTTCCTTCATGCTCCTGTCCATAGAATTGGTATTGTCAACCGCTCCGATGCTGATATCCGGATTCAGGTCATTTTCGGACGGTGTAAACCGCTTAAATAAATCAAGTCCTGCAAAAAATACCAGAAACAAAGTGACCGTAAAAGCAAAGGATAAACTCATCAGAATCAGATTCTTCTTCACCGCCGTCGCATGGTAAATGCCCAGCGCGCTCTCCACCTTAAAAATACGGGTATTTGCCGCATGTGTAATCTTCTTCCCCGCTTCCGCATTGCCCGACACAGCCGCCACGGGAGAAACGCCGGCCGCCCGCCTCGCAGGTGCATGTGCCGCCATAAGCACCGATATCACACCGACCAGAATGCCGGACACAACCCCGACCACACTAAACCGGTACGAGTAATCGCTGAACTCACCGCCCACCTTGTACTGCAGGATCATGCACAAAGCCCATGTAAAAACGCTGCTGATTACAAGTCCGGCAGGAATCGCCGTCTTGCACCAGTTCAACGCTTCCAGTCTAACGAAATGCATCACCTGTTTTTTACCGGCGCCGATGCAGCGCATCATCCCGAAAAACTTCGTCCGCTGTGAGACCATACTGTTCATACAGCTCGAAATCATCAACACACCGGCAATCAGAATCATAATAAAAACTATTGCGGCAAGCAGATAAATGCTGTTCATGGACAGATTACTGCTTACACCCGCCGCTCCCATGGTAATGAGATTTTCCTCAATCTGTGCGTCATCAACCCCATACTGCACCTTCAGATTTTTCACCAGTTCTTTAATATCTGTCCCTTTCGCGAAACGAACATAATATGCCGCATGTTCCAATCCCCTGTTCTCACCGCCACTTTTCGCAGTATCATCAGAATCAGTATCGGCCGCGTCCACGCCGTTCTTTTCATTATTCTTACATATATCGTTAAGTGCATCTAAACTCAAATAGGCACAGACCCCTTCATACTTATTATTATACTGCTGATATTCATCCACACAGAAACCGGTTACTGTATAAGTAAAGTCTCCTGCCGGCGTATGGATGATAACCGTATCACCCGTATGGACTCCCAGCCGCTCTCTGGATATTTCATTGAGCATGACCTCCTGATCGTTCTGCGGATACATTCCTTCCTGTTCATAATCTCTGAGTTCATCGACATATGCCTGCTCTGTCCCGTACAGAATGACCCTTATGCCGCTAATGTCATATCCCTCGTAGATATCTTCCCCGAAACTGCGGTACCACGCGGACGACTCTACACTGCCTAATCCTGCAATCTGCTCCGCCTGTGCCTCCGAGATACCGCTTACGGCAATATGGTGCCTTCCGTGTTTGCGCATCATAGACGCCGTCTCGCCTTCCACCATAATTTCCGCATAAGAGAAGACTGTTGTCACGAGGAACACCGCAAAAATAATACACAGCAGAATCAGACGATTCTGTTTCCTGTGGGCTTTCGCAGAAATCGGAATGAGGCTTAAGTAACTCTTCATCTCGCGATTTTTCATTCCGAACACCTCCCCAGATCCGTCAGTACACCGTCCGATACCGACAGTACCCTGTCCGCTGTCTGCGCGATCGTACGGTTATGCGTGATCATAATGATCGTCTGCTCATATTTCTTCGACGCTTCTTTTAGCAGCGCAATCACCTCGCTGCTGTTTTGGGAATCCAGATTACCCGTCGGTTCATCCGCCAAGATCAGGGACGGTCTTGTGATCAGCGCACGCCCGATCGCCACCCTCTGCTGCTGTCCGCCGGACAACTGGCTCGGCAGATGTCCACGGCGTTCCCGCAGATTAAGGACACTTAACAGTTCCTCCAGATATTTCTTATCCGGCTTCTGATAGTCTAATAGCATCGGAAAGATCATATTCTGCTCCACCGTCAATTCCGGTATTAGATTGAATGCCTGAAAGATAAAGCCGATATTTCTCCGTCTGAAAACGGTAAGTTCACTCTCTTTCATGGCGAAAGTATCTTTGCCGTCGATCAGCACCCTGCCTGATGTCGGTGTATCCAGCGCGCCGATCATATTGAGCAGCGTACTTTTGCCGGAACCGGACTCTCCTACGATTGCCACATATTCTCCCTTCGGCACGGAGAAACTGACATTTTTAAGCGCCTGCACGGCTGCCTCACCGCTGCCGTATGTTTTACAGATTTTGTTGACTTGCAATAAATTCATTGTGTATGCACCTCTTTCTGAATCGTAACTTCGCTCTACACCGGAAAGAATAACATCGAAGTACTACACGTGCGCTTCATTCGGCTTACAATTTTGTAGGAATCAGATAATTCATCATAAATGCAGTTCCTTCTCCCAATCTGCTCTCCACTTCAATCGTACCGTTGTGCCCTTCCACCACAGACTTGGCAAGCGGCAGCCCAAGCCCGATCCCCTGCGTATCTTTAGAGTATCTGCTGCGGTAGAAACGCTTGAAAATATGATGTAAGTCCTCTGGATGGATGCCGCACCCGTCATCACTGATCTTAATACGAACCACCTGTGCTGACTGCCCCCATTCTATCAGAACGCTGTTTCCGCTTTCCGTATGATCAAGCGCGTTCTTGACAATATTACTGACCGCTTCCACGATCCAGTTACGATCGCACAAAAAAAAGAGGGACTCATCGCCCGACAAGACAATCTCTTTCCCCTCCTGTGCGGCACGAAAGGCAAAATGTCTCTTTACATCCGCCATCATTTCCGACACGTTTTCCGGATGCTTCTCCATCACGATCGATCCGGCATCAAATTTTGTAATTTTCAATAAATTCTGCACCAGTGTTTCGATCCGGTCCAATTCCTGTTCTGACAATGCGGTAAATTCCCGGATCGTTGTCAGATCATTGGTTCCGGCCTCCGTCTGCATAATGCCGTTATAAATATTAAGCGCCGCAAGCGGCGTCTTAAGCTGATGGGAAATATCTGATATCGTGTTCTGCAAAAATAGCTTTTGTTCCCCTTCCTTCTCCGCCTTCGCACTCAGAATGGCCGCCAGGGAATTGACTTCATGGAACAATCTGTACAGTTCCCCTTCCTCGTCACACATAATCCGCACGTCCCGATTGCCTGCAATTAATTCCCGCACTCTTGTCACAGCCTGCTCCATCACGCTATCCTGCGCCCTGAAATATCTGAAGCAGAACACAAACACCGCCGCCCCTGTAAAGACAGCCCCCAGCGTTATATACAGAGCCGCCTGCCTCCACGCCTTATCATGCGGAAGCATCGTTATCATAAATATTATGAACAACAGCATACATAGCCCGATCTGCATAAACAACATTCTGATTTTCTGATTTGTCAATATCCGCATCGCTTAACCTGCCCTTCCTGTCACCTTATACAGACGCCGTACTCCACTTATATCCCATCCCGCGGACTGTGACGATCTTCCTGGGATTGCCGGGATCATCCTCAATCTTCATGCGCAGCCTGCGGATATATACGGTAAGTGTTTTGTTATCAATATAGTTCTCATCGCAGTCCCACAATCTCCCCAGAATCTGTTCCTGCGAAAGCACCATATCCGGATTTTCCATGAACATACATAACAGTTTATATTCACTGGACGTCAAGTCGATCAGCGTCCCGCCTTTGCATACTTCCCCTTTCAGCAGACGGACTGTAATGTCGTTAGAGGACAACTCTGTGGCCGGCTGGCTGAAATTATCGCTCCGTCGAAGCAGTGCGTTTACTCTCGATAAGAATACCGCCAGTTTAAAAGGCTTTGTAATATAATCATCCGCGCCGATATCCAGTCCCATGATAATATCGGTTTCTTCATCGGCAGCAGTCAGGAACATAACCGGCACTTTTGATGTCCGGCGTATTTTCTGACAGATATCAAATCCGGAACCGTCGGGAAGCGCCACATCCAGAATCACCAGATCGTATTTCCCGTCCTCCCACAGTGCATCCGCCTCCAGGCTCGTGCGGGCGACACAGACCTCATATCCCTGCTTTCTGATTGCAAAGGTAAGCCCGTTTATCAGACTCAGATCATCTTCTATGAAAAAGATACGCTTCATACTTTTCCCCCGTCTCTTCACACAAATTGCCTGCCATTAGCGCCGAATCTCCGCGTACGGATCATAGACAGTCAAAAGCCGCCTTACTTCGGCCGGAATCCGTCCTCGATCCGGTCCCCGATCAGCGTGCTCCTCTCCAGCATCGGCTTATAGCACGTCCCCGGGCAGACATGATAACTGTTAATTTCCTCTCCCTTCGAAAAATATATCACGTTTCCGTTAATCTCACAACTGTCCATACTGCCTCTATCATAGTCCTGCTGCATGATATAATAAGGTTCCCGCAGACCCTGTTTCACAAAGACGCCGGCATCCGTCACATACTGATCCCAGTACGGGCTGACAGAAACAACGATACAAAACACCATGCTGCCCGTCGCAATACTGACCAGTCCCTTCTTTTCCTCACTCAGGTATTCTCCTGTCGCAATCATAATCACGGCAATCAGAAATGCCAGTCCGTATCTGATAAAGGGCGCCATGCAAAACCATACGGCTATATTGGCCCATATGGCAAGATAAAGTACGGCAAACGACAGTCGAAGCCTGCGCTTACGCCATACTCTCATGCAGAGCAGTATGCATTGCAGCACGCCGCTGAGTGCAACTGCTCCGAGAAACATCTTCTCATAGCGGAACTGATGCTCCCACCAGATCGGCAGCCACCCTCGTATCGGCATATCTACTTTCTCCACATCGTACAGACAGCGCCCCCAGACTTTAATCTGATCGGCATCGTGAATCAGATATTCCTTCGGAATCTTCCACACTGTCTGAAAAAAATCGATTTTATCAAAAGGATAGAGCAGCCACCCCGAAATATAATAATTTCTGATTAGAAAAGGGCTGAGAATCACACAGCCGCAGAGTAAATACGCACCGATCTCCTTCCATCTTTTATCCCTGATCAGACAGCAGGCCGGATAAACCGCAATGATCATCAGCAGGCAGGAGGAAAACTTTAAGGTCGCCGTATAGACCGCCGCAACGGATAAGAGGGAATATACCGTGAGATCATTCTGCCTCTCAAACAGATTCTCACACCAGGCCGTTATAATAAATAATGCAAAGTACATCGTCGCATAGTCCGTGGCCGGAGACATGCTGCGCGTCACATTCACCAGCGTGTACAGCAGTATGCCGGCTCTCATCATATCCGTGACATGATTTTTATGTTGTATAAAATCCCTGAGTCCATGAAAGGCGTAGAGACACATGATCGTTTCCAGAAATCCGGTGGTTGTATGCAGAGACTGCCCGATCAGCCATTTAAAGCTGAAGATCGATGCAAACGCCAGATAGGAACTGTTATATGCATAGTGAAGCTGCAGATTACCGATGCCTTTCACCAGACCGTACTCCTCATAGATCCGGATTGCCGCCGCATGGTAGATATTTGTGTCCGTGTGAAATTCTCCCCGGGAAGTAAAGAAAGCGATCAGCAGGATAAAGCATACATAGAAAAACCCCTCCCAAAAGTACAGACGCACGCAGTATGTCCGCCACAGCAGCCGGATTCTGTGTCTTTGCAGATACCCGGCCGCAAGAGCCACCGCCAGCAATATTCCATGTGCACATGCTCCGATCCCGGCAAATATACTGAAAAACTCCACATAAACGGTAATCGCGACGATGCCCGCGACCAGGTAATGAATCCATGAAAAACTCTTGTTCCTGAACAGACTAAGCACCCCGATCCCGACTAACATGCAGACCCCGAAAATGTATATCCAACTTAAGATGACTGATAACACCAGGCTTTACTCCTTTACCTTTTTCTCCGCACAGCAATAGATTCTGCTATTGGAATCCTTTTTATTCCAGAATAGCACCCAAACCTTACGGGAAACTTACGAAAAAATTACAATTTAGTAATAAAAAAATTAATTTTTTCGAAATTATTTTACCCCTCCCCGGTATAATTTTGTCGATTCCTTCATGCATATATAAGCAATATTTTCTGCCCGGACGCGCGCATCATAAAAGTGCAGGCACGGATCACTCCGTATACCTGCACTTCACATGTCTCATAAACAATATCTTTATGCTTCTGTTGTCATTTCAAACGTCTCTGTTTCACCTTCCTCAAGTCCTTACACATCGAACTTCCCGATAATATCGTCAAGCTGCTTCACAACACCGTCCAGTTCATGCATTGCCTGCCCGATATTTCTCATTTCCGTATTCTGGTCCTCGACTCTGCTGTTGACTTCCTGACTCGCCGCGGACAACTCCTGTGTCTCACTGGAAATACCCGAGAAGGTATCCACGATCTCATTCTTGTTTATGTTCAGATTTTCAACCGCATTCTCCAGCTCATTGATATCGCTGCCCATACTGGAAATATCATCGCTGATCTGCTGGAAGACGCCCTGCGTATCTTCCATCGCGGACATGCTCTCTGTGGTCGTTCCCTGCAATTCTCCGATCTGCGCACTGACATTCTTGATCTCATTCTGTATTTCCGTAATGATCTGGTTAATATTCTGCGTTGCCGAGGTTGTCTGTCCGGCAAGCTGACCGATCTCTTCCGCAACAACCGCGAAACCTCTGCCTGCCTCGCCTGCCCTGGCAGCCTCTATGGAAGCGTTCAGTGCAAGCAGGGAAGTCTGCGTTGCGATCTCGCCGATGGTCTTACTGATCCCGTCAATGGAAACCGACTTCTGAGACAGACTGTTGGCTGTCTCATATGTAACGTTCTGTATCTCACGACTCTGGTTGATCTTCTCAGATAATGTTCCGACCGTCTGCATGCCTTCATCACACTGTCTGACCGCCGCACTGGCAACTTCGTTCATCTTCTCCATGCGATCGGCCACCTGCGCCAGCTTATCCGCAAAGTCAGCCAGATTCTCATTGGCGTGCTGCGTCTGCTGCGCCACATCGTCAATCGCCAGCACAATCTGCTCTACCGTATCCTTCACGGAGGCATTGTTCGCAACCGTACTCTCGACAGACCCCTCCACATTCTCAAACTGCGTGCGCAATACGCTGGACGCATCCATCATCTGCTGCACGATTTCATGAAGCGAAGAGCGCATTGCCTGAATGGCCCGGTCCATGACGGCCATCTCGTCTTTCCGCTTCGGATTGAGCGCGCTCTCCTTAAGTTTCAGTTTCAGATCACGCAGCTCCGTCACTTCATCCTGCATAATAAGAATCGGCTTCGTAAAGGTTCCGCTGTAAATCGCAACGATAATTGCCGCTACAAATGCGGCTACGATCATAACCACAACCGCAAACTTCAGAATCTGTCCTACCACCTGATTATAGACCGAAGCCGGCGTCACGACAACAATATTCCATCCGATCGTGCCGACAGGCCATGCTTTCAGGTATTTACTCTCACCGTCATAGTCTATGACCTGACTGCCTTCACTGATCGCGGCAACATATCCGCCGTCCAGAACATCTTTCATTCTGCGCGGGTCCGCTTCCGTCGATATAAATTCCTCATTTTTATGCATCAGAATGGAACCCGAGTTATTCACCAGAAATGCATAGCTGCCGTCCGTCGTATCCACCACTTCATCCAAAAGACTGAATAGAATCGGAAGCTGCAGATCCATGCTGATGACGCCGGTGCTGCCATCCTTGAGCGTAAATTTCCGTCCAATCGGAACTACCATATTACCTGTGGCTGAATCTAAGAAAGGATCACTGCACACCTTTTGCTCCGACTCAATTGCACCTTTATACCATGAGCGATCCGCAAAGGACCACCCTTCCTCCGGAATCCATCCCGCTCCATCATAGAATTCTCCATCAGAAAAAGCCACATAAATATCTGTTGTGTTCTCGTTTGCCGCTGTCAGCGCCTGTAAAAACTCCCATAATTGCTCTTTGTCAACCTGCTCCTGACTCTCCATGTACACATTAATGGTATCAACCACTGCCGAATTTTCTTCTACCCATTCGTTGACATTCGACGCATAATACTCAGCCTGCGTCTTGTATTGGGCATCGTTCATCTCCGCAATCCGGTGTTTCACAACCGTCACCACGCATAGAATCGCAGTCAGCATGCATCCGATACAGATCACCGAGAAAAACGTTGTCAATTTTGCCCTGATCTTCATATTCCTACCTCCATAAACTTCTAGTACCCTTCCAACAGATTCGAGTGCCCTTCTCCCCTTTTGTTATAATTGTACTAAAAAATTATGTTAATAGCAAGAATATTATACAATTCTTCTAACGGTAATAATGCTCCTGTAAGTCGCTGCCGTAATCTTGATTCCCGTCCGCTCCGTGCTGGCATGAACGATTTGCCCGTTTCCTATGTATATACCCACGTGACCGCCGTAATATATAATGTCTCCCGGCTGTGCCTCAGAATAAGATACGGCTTTGCCGGCCGAAGACTGTGCATAAGAACTTCTCGGAAGCGAATAACCGAACGCCTGATAGACCGCCATCACGAATCCGGAACAATCCGCCCCGTTGGTCAGGCTCGTGCCGCCCGCCACATAGGGACAGCCGATATACTTACACGCAAACTTCGCGATCTCCTGCCCTTTGCCGCTGCCGGAAACCGTCGGCTTCGGCGCCTCCTCTTTTTGTTCCGTTCCACTTCCGGAATCTGAGTCCCCGTCCTCTTGTGCAAGCAGCGCTTCCTGCTCCTTGCGTTTACGTTCCTCCTCTTCCTTACGCTTCCGTTCTTCCTCTTCTTTCCGCCTGCGTTCCTCTTCCTCCAGCTTCCTGATCTTAGCCGTTTCCTGTTTGATCCTGGTCGTATAGACCGCAGCCTCCTGCTTTGCCCTGGCTAATACAACATTATAGTTCTCGTATTCCTCCTGCTTCTGTGCCAGCACTTCCTCTACATAACGCTCTTCCTCTTCCAGCTCGGTTCTGGAGGTTTCCAGCTCTGACTTCTCCTCTTCCAGGGTATCCTGCAGTTCTGCCACCTGCCGTACAACCCCCTCGTACTCTTCCAGCAGTCTTCTGTCGTATTCGTACAGTTCTTCCACATAGCTCGCCTTGTTCATGATCTCGCCCATGCTCTTCGCGCCGAAGAACATCTGTAGATAGGAGACCTCTCCCTTTTCATACATGAACCGGATACGGACCTTCATGGCTTCGTACTGTTCGTTCTTCTCCGCAAGCGCCGCACCGTACTCGATCTGTGTCTGCGCAATATCCGCCTCTTTATCCGTAATGGCCTCCTTAATCAGGTTGATATCCGTCAGAAGGGCCACCATCTCCGCATCCAGCGCATCGATCTCCTGCCCGATATCCGCCTGCGCACCTTTATAATCGGAAATCTGCCGGTTAACATCCTCAAGCTGCGATTTATCCCTCTCGAGATCTTCCTTCAGATCGGAAATAGTGGTCGCAGATACCGTATCCGCTGCCAGTATAAGCAATATGAAGGATATCACAATACATATTGTACGGGTAAATCTTCTCTTCATCCGCCGTTCCTCTTCTCTCCATTCATCCCAATCTGCCGTGCCGCCGCCATTTGCACGCCGCCGTACTCAGGGTCTGCGCCGCGCTGTAAACCTCATATTCTATAATTCGCAGTTATTTACCGTTCTCGGGAAAGGAATAACATCCCTGATGTTGCCCATACCGGTCAGATACATGACGCATCGCTCAAATCCGAGACCAAATCCCGCATGGCGCGCGGAACCGTACTTTCGAAGATCCAGATAGAACTGGTAATCCTCCTTGTGCAGTCCCAGTTCATCCATCCGCTTCTCCAGCAGTTCAAGATTGTCCTCTCTCTGGCTGCCGCCAATGATCTCGCCGATTCCCGGTACAAGACAGTCCATCGCTGCGACAGTCCTGCCGTCCTCGTTCAGCTTCATGTAGAACGCCTTGATCTCCTTCGGATAATCCGTCACAAAGACAGGCCGCTTAAATTCCTGCTCTGTCAGATACCGCTCATGCTCGGTCTGCAGGTCACATCCCCACGATACCTTGTACTCAAACTCATCATTGTGTTTCTCCAGAATGCCGATCGCATCCGTATAAGTCACATGTGCAAAATCAGAATGCAGCACATGGTTCAGCCGCTCGATCAGTCCTTTATCTACAAACTGATTAAAGAAATTCATCTCCTCCGGCGCATTCTCCAGCACATAGCGGATCACGTGCTTAAGCATCGCCTCAGCCAGTTCCATATCGTCCGTCAGGTCTGCAAAAGCAATCTCCGGCTCGATCATCCAGAACTCCGCCGCATGTCTGGTTGTGTTGGAATTCTCCGCACGGAAAGTCGGTCCGAAAGTATATACATTTTTAAATGCAAAAGCATATGTCTCCACATTCAACTGTCCGCTGACGGTCAGATTCGTCGCCTTACCGAAGAAGTCCTGACTGTAATCCACCTGCCCGTCCTCTGTCACCGGCAGATTGTTCAGGTCCATCGTCGTCACCTGGAACATCTCTCCTGCACCCTCACAATCGCTCCCCGTAATGATGGGCGTGTGTACATACACAAATCCTCTCTCCTGGAAAAATGTATGAATCGCATATGCGATCAGGGAACGCACACGGAAAGTTGCCTGAAACGTGTTGGTTCTCGGTCTTAAGTGTGAGATCGTCCGCAGATACTCGAAGCTGTGTCTCTTTTTCTGTAACGGATAATCCGCGGTGGACTCTCCCTCCACCATAATCTCAACCGCCTGCATCTCAAATGCCTGCTTCGCCTGCGGCGTTGCCACAATCTTTCCCTTCGCCACGATCGCCGATCCCACATTCAGCTTCGAAACCGCCTCGAAATTATCCAGCGTATCGGCGTATACCACCTGCAGCGTCTCGAAGAAAGTACCATCGTTTACGACAATAAATCCGAATGTCTTAGAGTCTCTTATGCTTCTCACCCATCCGCCGATCGTCACTTCCCTGTCGATATAGTCCTGCGTGTTGCGATACAGATCCTTAATGTCTGTCAGATTCATGCTGCTCATAATGTAATCTCTCCTTCTTCATCCCTTATAGTTTGTCCTACTCTATTAACCTGCATGATTCCGCTCCGCGAAATCACAAAATCTGAATAAATGCCCTCTGGCATGAGTTTTAGAAGTACTTCTCACACTAATCTACTATTGTAGATATCATCTCGATCTTCCCGTTCTCCTTCAGGTAATCCATGACATTTCTTCGCATTACCTGTTCCTTCAGCATTTCCATGTCCGTGCTCTCTCTGAACTTCGCCTCGGATTCATAATTGTAGACTTCCACTCTACTGTTAATCTCCTCCTGTATCTGTTCTTCGGTAGGATTTAATCCCTCCGTATCAGCGATCGCCTGAAACATGATATACTGCTGTGCCGCCGTAAGCGCCTCTGTCCTGAACTTCTCCGCATACCCGTCCGGGTCCAGTCCGTAATAATTCTGCATATAATCTTTCAGGGTCATTCTCATGGACTGTGCGTTGGCATTCATTACATCTTTCAGGTTCTGTTCGAAGCGTTCCACCATCTTAGCCGGCGGCTCCCTGAAAGAGCATTCCGACATGACCGCATTGGTTATGGTCGTCTCTATCGTATTCTGATAGGTCTGAACCTCCGTCTCATAGAAATAATTATACACGTAATCCCTCAAGTCCTTCTCGGTTTTACAGTTTTCTATCCCCAGTCCCTGTACAAACTCATCTGTCAGCTCCGGCATCACTTTCCTGCCGATGCTGTTGACCGTGACCTCAAATACAACCGGAACACCCGAAAGATCAGGATTCCGTTCATAGGGATCGGGAAATTTCAGATTTAGGGACACCGTGTCGCCGATATCCGCGCCGATCAGTCCCTCCTCAAAACCGTCTATAAACTGATGGGCACCGATCGTCAAGTCATAGCCCGCCGCGGTTCCGCCCTCAAAAGCTTCACCGTCAACATAGCCTGCAAAATCAATATTCACCGTATCTCCGTTTTCCACGGCTCTTCCGGTCACTGTCTCCGTCGTGGTATAGTTCGGCAGAATATAATACTGAATATACATATCCACGAGTCCGTCTTCCACCGCCGGTTCCGGCGCGGCTGCCTCTATGCCGACATAATTTCCCAGCGTCACGTAATCCGCCGCTTTGATATCTTTCAGATATACCTTGTCTCCGCAGGCAGTCAGAAACAGCGCCAGGATGCAGGCGGTCACAGGAATCATCCGTTTCTTTCCGGTACGGTCCCTGCCCTGCACACCTTCCCGCTTCTCACCGCCTCCTGCAATATCTTTCCTCATAATTAACTAATCTCCATTCCTATCCACGTATTCCGTGATCCGCACCGCCGCCTCGCCATGGCGGTCTGCAGCATGCTGCTCACAGGAACCCATACTTATTTATATTAACATACATCGGGCTTACTTAAAAGAGGGTTCTTCCGACTTTTCGGATTATGGAAATCTCTTGAATTTTTCTTGCTTAAAGCTTCGATCAATGATAAAATATTTTGTACATGTAATCATGTAAATCAGTATGTCCGGAGGTAGTCCCATGAATACGTTAACCATTGTTTTATTAGTCATTCTGGCAGTATTGATCGTTGCCGTCGTCGTATTATATTTCCTTGGCAGGAAAGCACAGAAAAAACAGAGCGAACAGCAGGCGCAGATCGATGCCATGAAGCAGACGGTCTCTATGCTGATCATAGATAAGAAACGCATGAAACTGCGGGATGCCGGGCTTCCGCAGGCTGTACTCGAACAAACGCCGAAGTGGCTGCGCGGTTCTAAACTGCCCATTGTCAAGGCTAAAGTAGGTCCTCAGGTCATGTCCCTGATCTGCGAGGAGAAGATTTTTGATTCCGTGCCTGTCAAGAAAGAAGTGAAAGCCGTAGTCAGCGGTATCTACATCACGGACGTGAAGGGACTGCACGGCAAACCCGTTGTCACCGAGAAGAAGAAAAAGAGCAAGTTCAAACAGCTTGTGGAGCGCGCGCAGGAGAAAGCAGGTGCGAAGCCTGTCAAGTAACTGCAGTAAATTTGCTTCGCAAATTAACTGCGCGAGATTCGCTTCGCGAACTCGAATAAGCGGTAGGTTTAGAATAACACTTCGCAAATTAACTGCGCGAGATTCGCTTCGCGAACTCGAATAAGCGGTAGGTTTAGAATAACGCTTCGCAAATTAACTGCGCGAGATTCGCTTCGCGAACTCGAATAAGCGGTAGGTTTAGAATAACGCTTCGCAAATTAACTGCGCGAGATTCGCTTCGCGAACTCGAATAAGCGGTAGGTTTAGAATAACGCTTCGCAAATTAACTGCGCGAGATTCGCTTCGCGAACTCAAATAAGCGGTAGGTTTAGAATAACGCTTCGCAAATTAACTGCGCGAGATTCGCTTCGCGAACTCAAATAAGCGGTAGGTTTAGAATAACGCTTCGCAAATTAACTGCGCGAGATTCGCTTCGCGAACTCAAATAAGCGGTAGGTTTAGAATAACGCTTCGCAAATTAACTGCGCGAGATTCGCTTCGCGAACTCAAATAAGCGGTAGATATTATCAGAACAGCAGCTTTACCTTAAGAGTATATCTCAACTCAAGGTAAAGCTGCTGTTTTCTTTGGAGCAGATGTCGATTCTGATATGGCAGTCGGACAGGAACTCATAGTTCACATCCAGAGAATAATCCACATCCACCACGATGTTATCCTCGTGTTCTTCAATCTGTATTCTCTTTGTATCAATCCCGAACAGGATCTGCCCGAAGGGCGTATTGTAGTTCGTCAGATTCTTCTTATTCTCCTGAAAGATCATGTGTACATTCACCAGCCCGTTTCTGGACAGTTCCAGCATATGCTCGCTGAACTTCAGTCTGTTCTTGGTCGGCCGGGCAAATCCTTCCGTGATCTCCTCATAAACAACATAATGTTTATCGTTCTTCTTATAGTAATCACCTACCGTCACCATCTCAACTTTATCAGCATCCGCCTCACGCTGGTCAAACTGCAGCCCGCGAAGCGTCAGTAATACTTCCCGTGTCATATGTATCCTCATTTCCGTGCAGACATTTTCTGCACAATCTAATACTCATCTATGTTGATCACCTTAGCGGACAAGATCCCGTAAGTCAGGATCGAATTGGCAAATTTCTGGAATTTATCCGCTGCATCGCTGACAAAGAACCGGTACAGTTCCGTGCCCAGTTCCGGTCTGTGGCCGCTCTCCAGCCCCTGTTTTCGCAAAAGTTCTCTCAACTCCCTCGCAGTCTCGTAAGCGGGATTAACCAGTGTTACTCCGTCCCCCATAATTCTTCCGATGGTGGAGCGGATCATCGGATAATGTGTACAGCCCAGAATCAGCGTGTCAATTCCGACGTCGATCAACTCCGTCAGATATCTCTTGGCAATCTCATCCGTCACAGGATCTTCCCAGAGCCCTTCTTCCACTAATGGAACGAACAGCGGACACGCTTTACCGAGTACGGTCGCACGCGCATCGTTCTCTTTTATGTACCGGCTGTATATACCGCTCCCGGTCGTCGCCTCTGTCGCGATCACACCGATCTTACCGTTCTTCGTCGCCTTGATCGCCGCCTTGGCTCCGGGCTTTACCACGCCGATAACGGGGATATCCGTCTCCTGTTCTAGCACATCCAGAGCATATGCGCTTGCGGTATTACAGGCGACCACGATCGCCTTGACCTCCTGCGTCTGCAGAAACCTGACGATCTGTCTCGAAAATTTCGTAATCGTATCCTGCGACTTACTGCCATATGGTACTCTCGCCGTATCTCCGAAATACACGATCCGCTCATTGGGAAGCTGACGCATGATCTCTCTGGCCACCGTCAGCCCGCCCACCCCTGAATCAAAGACACCGATGGGTCTGTTACACACCTCTTCACGTTCGCTCATTATAATCCCCCATTCCCGCGCAGTGTGAAAACTTCTGCTAGACGGATTTCAATTCTATTTTTTATGGAATTTCTCTTCCAGCCATTCTAACAGTCTGCTCTTAACGACGACTTCATCCCCTGCCGCATGTAAGATATCCCTGCAGTCTGTCTCTTCCAGGACAATCTCTTCTCCATCCACGATAATGACCTGCTCGTAGGTGCTTTCCGTGAAACACAGTTCCGGATACAAAGCGCCCCACCACACAAGCGCCAATAAAGCGACTGCCGCCGTACGGATGCGCATATCCCGACATATTCTGATCGGCAGCTGTCTCACATACTGTCTGTTACACATGTTGTTACACTCCCTTTCTTTCATACGGACACGCGGCGTATATTCGCGCCGGCGCGGCCGGTTATGCTCTGTCTATATAAGAAGTGTAACCTTGATTCTGCTCTCTATACATCAGACTTTCTTATGATGTATGTCCTGTTTCTGTTCCAGACGGATCTGTCTGATAATCGACCTTTCCTGATTGTCAATATGAAGCTTTGCAGCCGCAGCCGCCTGCTCCTTATCCCGCCTGATAATGCTTTCGTATATCATTCTATGCTCATTAATCAGATTATCATGACGGTTTTCATCTTTAATATATTCAAAACGGTAACGATACATCTGCTCCGACAGATTATTGATCAGCTGAATCAGGCGTTTATTGCCTGTCGCCTGCACAATAATATCGTGGAGCGCCACGTCCGCCGCTGCAATCGTCGTCGCATCTCTGGTCTGCGTTGCGCGTTCAAAAGTATCACATGCCCGCTTCAGCCGTTCTTCTTCCTCGGTCGTGATCCGGTCACAAGCCAGTTCTACGCAAAGCGCATCCAGCGCACGCCGCACCTCCAGCACGTCTTTCAGGCTTTTCTCCGTAATCTGTGCCACCTCCGCACCGCGGCGCGGTATCATGATCACCAGCCCTTCCAGTTCCAGCTTGCGAATCGCCTCTCTGATCGGCGTCCTGCTGACACCCAGACGATTCGCCAGATGGATCTCCAGCAGACGCTCTCCTGGCTTCAGTTCCCCCGTAAGAATCGCTTTGCGCAGCGTATTAAATACCACATCCCGCAAGGGAAGGAACTCATCCATTGTCATTTCCAAATGGTCTCCCATCCAAAACCGCCTTTCTGACATCTTCTGCCACACGCCGCCAATGATTAACCGACATGAAACGCCGTCACATGGATCTGTGCGGCAAGCCCGCTCCTCTTCACAGCCTCAGCCGCCCTCTGTGCCGTCTCACACCGCCTGTATATACCGAACACCGTAGGTCCGCTGCCGCTCATCAGTGCATTCTCCGCACCCTCAAGGCGCATCAGTTCTTTCAGTTTCTCTATGACAGGATACTCCCTGGCCGTGACCGTCTCCAGTACATTGCCGAGCCGATCGGTGATTCCTTTCAGATCATGCGCACGGAGCGCACGGATCATACCGTCTATGTCAGGATGATACGTCAGTGTCTCGACGTGCAGATTCCCGTATACAAACGCAGTAGATACGTTAATATCCGGTTTCGCCACCACAAGAAAGCACGCTGGCGGCGCCGGCAGCGGTGACAGAATCTCGCCGATTCCCTCCGACAGCATTGTGCCGCCTGTCAGACAGTAAGGAATATCCGCTCCCAGCTTCACGCCCAGCCTCTGCAGTTCGCTTATAGAGTATCCCATTCCAAACAGTTCATTCAACCCGTGCATGGCTGCCGCCGCATCGGCGCTGCCGCCCGCCATCCCCGCAGCGACAGGGATTCTCTTGGTCAGCGTGATCTGTGCACCCTCCTGTATCCCCTTTTCCCGGAAAAGCAGATCTGCCGCCTTACAGATCAGATTGTCGGCGCCTGTCGGAAGCTCCGCGCTGTCTGTCAGGAGTCTGATCCCCGGCTCCGCTGTTCTCTCTATAAACAAGTCATCACACAGATCAACCGTCTGCATGATCATTCTGACTTCATGATAACCATCCGCCCTGCGCCGCAGGACGTCCAGTCCGATATTGACCTTCGCATATGCTTTTCTGGTAATATGATCCATCTGTCCGCCTCTTCCTCCGTCATGATGTCCTCATGAACCTGTATCCTGGTCTGATTCTGCAGTTCTGTCCGCGTCTTCATCGGTTACAGATTGCATTTTGTATACAATAATTGTATTTTATTATATACAATACATCTCCGTTTCGTCAAGATACGCCCTGTTCTTCCGACGTTTTTCCGAAGTAGAACGCAATCGGAAGCACGCCGATTCTCGTCATGTCCCGAACGGGCGGATTATTGTCGTAAAATTTCAGAAAAAAATAAGTTCTACTCCTAATTTTTCCAGAGGTATGGTACGATATAGATAATAGAAGACGGGGATAATCCCCTGCATGTAACCGAAAACCGAACAACATAACAACAAATTCCAAGGAGGGATACCAATGAGCGTAAATGGAGTTACCGGTGCTGCGAATACTTATGATGTCTATCAGGCAAATCAGACAGCCGCGAAGACAGCCGAAGAGAAAACTTCCGAAGCCAAGGCTTCCGAAGACAAAAAAAATACAGGTGTTGTCTATGAAGCATCCAAGGACGCAGACACCAAGACTGCCAAAACTTACACACAGAACACTGCTTTAGTTAACAAAATGAAAGCCGATGCGGAAGCTCATGCACAGCAGCTGCAGAATATCGTTCAGCAGTTGATGGGCAAACAGGGAGAGACTTACAATACCGCAAACGGCATCTGGTCCGTTCTTGCCGGCGGCAATTTCACGGTAGACGCCGCTACGAAAGCACAGGCTGAGAAAGATATCGCTGAAGACGGCTACTGGGGCGTTCAGCAGACATCGGACAGAATCATCGACTTCGCAACTGCACTGACAGGCGGCGATCCGAGCAAGATCGAAGAGATGCGCGAAGCTTTCAAGAAGGGCTACAAACAGGCTGAGAAGACATGGGGCGGTCAGCTTCCTGACATTTCCCGGAGAACTTACGATGCTGTAATGGAAAAGTTTGACAAGATGGCTGAAGAAGCAGGACTTACAACGTCAAACTAATCTGTGTTATCATATTTACTTCCCAAAGTTAAAAGAAGTCAGGTTTCCCAACCTGACTTCCTTTCGTTATGTCGTAAAATATTCTTCTATACAAATATGTCAGTCATCCAGCGCGGAAAATAATACATTGCGCATCCTGCGGGTATACGCGGTGCTTCCCGAATCCGTCTGCTGCTGCATAATCAACAGCGTCAGATCATGCGCCGGATCATTCATCATATAAGTGCCGAGCCAGCCGTCCCAGCCGTACTCTCCTCTGCTGCCGAGTCCGGCCGCCTCCTCCGGTGCGTCCATGATACGCATAAGACTGCCGTATGTATAACCTTTCAGGGACTCCCATGTCTCCAATCCCACTCTCTGCGCCGGCAGTATATGTGCCGTGGTCATATACGCCACCGTACCGGATGACAGAACCCTCGTACCGCGATAAGTCCCGCCGTCCAGCAGCATTTGCGTAAACTTCGCATAATCATCTATCGTGGAACACAGTCCCGCACCGCCCGACTCATATGCCGGACGTGTTTTCATCCGGTTCTGTATACCGAGATGGCACTGTGTCTCCTCCACCAGCCTGCCTTCCGCCTTCCGGTAGACTTTCGCAAGCCGCTCCTGTTTCTCCGCCGGCACGTAGAAGTCCGTATCCGTCATTCCTAATGGTTCGAATATCCTTTCTTTCAGGAACTGTCCGAAGCGCATACCGGACACCACTTCCACAATAGCGCCTAACACATCCGCTGACAGCCCGTACTGCCATGTCGTACCCGGAATAAAAGCGAGCGGCAGCTTTCCGATACGATTGGCAACCTCCACTGTCGTATGCGCCTGCTGCGTCATCAGCTTATCCTTGATCTCCTCGATCAGCCTGTCGCTGCGGATTTCTGCCGGTGATCCCTCGCCCGGATAGGCAAGTCCGGAAGTCATATTAAGCAGGTTCTGTATGGTAATCGGACGTTTCACCGGCACGATCACGCCCTGTTCTACCACATACTGGTTACGGAATCCCTGAAGATAATCAGATGCCTGATCTAACAGATCCATTCTGCCTTCCTCCAGCAGAATCATAACGGCAGCTGCTGTAACCGGCTTCGTCATGGAGTACAGTCTGTGTATCGTATCTCTTGTCATCCTGCGCTCCGCAGCAATATCGCTGTATCCCATTTCATAATAGCACTGTTCTTCCCCGTGCCGGATGACCATGCAGCTTACTCCCGCCGCGAACCCCCGCTCAGTCATCTCCCGCATGATATCCTGTAATCTACCCAATTTCTTCAGATTCATATTTTGTCACCCGCTTCCCCATATACCGCTATTTATTCGCGCTCCCTGTCCGATTCCATCGGACGTTTGCTCGTTATCCGTGCTCAAAAAACAAATGTCTGCTTCGCAGCCGCTTGTTTTTCTTCTGCTCCTGTTGATACTCGCAAACCCGCGCTTTCGCGCTCCCTGTCCGATTCCGTCGGACGTTTGCTCGTTATCCGTGCTCGAAAAACAAATGTCTGCTTCGCAGCCGCTTGTTTTTCTTCTGCACAGGAATATTTTATCACACAATCTGGCTTCTGTAATGATTCCGGGAAAAAATTTGCTAAAAATAAATGCAATAAATCAGCAATTTAGTAAGTATCTTCCAGGCCGCAAATACGTTATACTGTTCCCATACACCGCATGTTCCACGCGCGGATCAAACCGGCTGTTCATCATCTACCGGATACATAACGCGCGGGCGCGGCACAATCAATACGACTACACAGAAAGGATTCCTACCAGCTATGATTGAGAATAACAATGTACACAAAATCCTGTACGGCGGCGACTACAACCCGGAGCAGTGGCCGGAAGACACCTGGGACGAAGACATGCGTCTGATGAAACTGGCGCACATTGACGTCGTTACCCTGAACGTATTCAGCTGGGCAGCCCTGCAGCCCTCTGAGGACACCTACTGCTTCGACAAACTTGACCGGATCATGGAGAAAGTTACGAGCAACGGTCTGAAAGTCTGTCTCGCCACTTCCACGAGCGCGCACCCCGCGTGGATGGCCAGACGGCATCCTGATATCCTGAGAACAGAATTTAACGGCATGAAGCGTAAATTCGGCGGCCGTCACAATTCCTGTCCCAACAGCCCGACCTATCGCAAATACGCGCAGGCTCTGGCCGGAAAACTGGCAGAGCGGTATCAGTCTTATGACAATATTGTGGCCTGGCACATCTCCAACGAGTACGGCGGGGAGTGTTACTGTGAAAACTGCGAACGCGCATTCCGCAAATGGCTGCAGGAGAAATACCAGACCATCGACGCCGTCAATGAAGCATGGGATACTGCTTTCTGGGGACATACTTTCTATGATTTCGAGGATATCGTACTGCCGAACATGCTCTCGGAGCATTTCGCCGTTAACCGGACCACTTTTCAGGGAATCTCTCTGGATTACCGGCGTTTTAACTCAGAGAGTATTCTGGACTGTTACCGGCTGGAATATGACACGATCCATGCCATCACGCCGCATATTCCGATCACGACGAACCTGATGGGAAATTATCAGCCGTTAGATTATCAGATGTGGGCGAAGTACATGGATTTCGTCTCCTGGGACAACTATCCCGCCTACAATGACACTTTGGAGGTCACTTCCTTCAAGCACGATCTCATGCGCGGCTTGAAACAGGGCAAACCTTTCGCCCTGATGGAGCAGACGCCCAGCGTCACCAACTGGCACCCCTACAACGCGCTGAAACGCCCCGGCGTCATGCGCCTGTGGAGTTATCAGGCCGTGGCGCACGGTTCGGATACCATCATGTTTTTCCAGATCAAAAGAAGCATCGGCGCCTGTGAAAAATACCACGGTGCAGTCATCGATCACGCTGGTCACGAAAATACAAGAATCTTCCGTGAAATATCCGCGCTGGGCGCAGAGCTTGACAAGATCGGCTCCCTCACCCTCGGTGCAAGAACAGACGCGAAGGCGGCTATTGTCTTTGACTGGGACAACTGGTGGGCCACGGACTATTCTGCCGGCCCCAGTGTCAATCTGCACTACTGTGACGAGATACTGAACTATTACAAGGCTTTCAACAACCTGAATATTCCCGTGGATCTGATCAGCGTGGAGGACGACCTGTCCGCCTACCGCCTTGTAGCGGCTCCTGTTCTGTACATGGTGAAACCGGACTATGACGAGAAGATCCGCCGCTTCGTGCAGGACGGCGGCACCTTCCTGACCACATTTTTCAGCGGCTACGTGGACGATCACGATCTGGTCACGGTCGGCGGCTATCCGGGTAAGCTGCGGGACATCCTCGGTATCTGGGTGGAGGAAGAAGACGCGCTTCCCGAGGAAGCACATAACAGTTTTGTATACAAGGGCACGACTTACCCGGCTTCTCTGCTCTGCGACCTGCTGCACACCGAAGGCGCGCAGCCGCTTGCAGCTTACGAACAGGATTTCTATGCCGGTATGCCGGTTCTGACCCGCAACACCTACGGTAAGGGAACTGCCTACTATGTCGCCACCCGCTCCAATGCGGCTTTCTACCGCACGCTGATCGCTGAGATCTGTGCGGACACTGATATCCGGCCGATCATCGACACACCGGACTGCATCGAGGTGACAAAGCGCGCCAATGATAACGGTACGTTCCTGTTCTTCTTAAACCATGATGAGGAGAGTCATAACATTACGCTTAACTGCGCCGGCAGAGATATCCTTACGGATGCGGCGTATAAGAGCGGCGACACACTGACATTAGCGGCTAAGGACGTGGCAATCCTGCTGGTATTATAATAAGGAGTGAGAATACCCCATGAAAATAACAGACAAATCACAATATCTGGCACACATCAACGACGTGATCGCCCGGGGACCCTACCACGATGACTGGACATCGCTGACGGATTTCGACATGCCGCTCTGGTATACAAAAGCCAAATTCGGCATTTTCGTCCACTGGGGACTCTACAGTGTGCCTGCATTCGCCAACGAGTGGTATTCCCGCAACATGTATATACAGGGAACGCCGGAATATGAGCACCATGTCAGGACCTACGGACCGCATAAAAATTTCGGCTATAAGGACTTCATTCCTCTTTTCACAGCCGAAAAATTCGACCCCGACTGCTGGGCGGAAACCTTTGCCGCCGCCGGCGCCCGATATGTCGTCCCTGTAGCGGAACACCACGACGGCTTTCAGATGTATCAGAGCGATCTATCCGTATATAACGCTGCGCAAATGGGCCCCAAGCGTGACATCCTGGGCGAGCTGAAATCCTCTTTTGAGAAAAAGGGGCTGGTATTCTGCACCTCTACCCACCGCGCGGAGCACCACTGGTTCATGGGCTGCGGCAAAGATTTTGAAAGCGATATTAAGGAACCGCTGCACTGCGGCGATTTCTACTGGCCATCAGAACAGACGCAGCCTGATTATCAGGACCTGTTCGCCAGACCCTATCCGGACCGGGAATTTCTCGAGGACTGGCTGTGCCGTACCTGCGAGATCATAGACCGCTATCAGCCGCGCATCCTCTATTTCGATTGGTGGATTCAGCATGAAGCATATAAACCGTACCTGCGTAAGATCGCAGCATACTATTATAACCGCGGCGTCTCGTGGGGCACTCCCACTGCCATCTGCTACAAGCACGATGCTATGGCTTTCGGCAGCGGTATCGTAGACGTGGAACGCGGTAAATTCGCAGACGCCAGACCCTATCACTGGCAGACTGACACTGCGATCGCCCGCAACTCCTGGTGTTACACCACTTCACTGGACTATAAGAGCGCCTGTGAACTGATCTGTTATCTCATAGACGTTGTCAGCAAGAACGGCAATCTTCTGCTGAATGTGGGACCCATGGCCGACGGCTCCTTCGCCAAAGAGGACGCTGCCATCTTAACGCAGATCGGCAAGTGGCTGGCTGTAAACGGAGAAGCGGTCTATAACACCAAACCATGGCGCTATGCCGCGGAGGGACCGACCGCCGAGACGGAAGGACAGTTCAGCGACGCCTCCGCTCCTGTCTACACCAGCCGGGACTTCCGCTTTACCGCCGGCTGCGGCTGCATCTATGCGACCTGCCTGCGCTGTCCGGATGACGGTCATATCACGATCCGCGCCCTCGCGAAGACACCGGATGCCAACAAACCGAATTTCCACGGCATAATCCGCAGCGTGGAAATCCTCGGTTTTTCCGAGGCGCCTGTTTACGCCGTTGACGAGGATGGACTGCACATCACGGCGAAGCATGTTCACAGTGATTTTCCCATTGTAATCAAAGTATCCGTAACGTAACAGCACCGCTGTTCTTGCACCTTTTATGCTTTCATGCTACTATATTCATATACGTGAGGCAGGATGAAATGAATCAAAATTATGATACTTTACTGATAGCTGACGATGAATCCTCTATCCGTGAGGGTTTAAAATGTATTGTAGACTGGGACGAACTGGGCTTTACCATATGCGGTGAAGCCTCCAATGGCGAAGAAGCGCTCTCGCGCATTCTCGCGCTGAATCCCGGTCTTGTTTTGTTGGATGTTAAAATGCCTAAAATGCTTGGTACAGAAGTGATCCGCCGTGCCAGAGAAGCCGGTTTTCAAGGTAAATGCATCATATTAAGCGGCTATTCTGATTTCGGGTATGCGCAGGAAGCCATTAAAAGCGGCGTCAGGTTCTATCTCACCAAACCCATCGACGAGGACGAACTCTATCAGACTGTCTCCGAGATCAAACAGGAATTGGCACAGGAGAAACGTCACTCCACCCATTTTACGGAATTACAAAAGAAGGCAAAAAGTGTCGTGCTGCAGGAACTTCTGACCGGCATCCTGAGCACACCGTTATCCGATCAGGATCTGGATCACTTCTGTCTGACCGCAGAAGTCTATCAGGTCGTGATCTGCGAGAACTTTCATACGCAGGCTGCCGCCGCGCCTTATACATTCGCGGAACTTCTCAAAGTAATCAACCGCGATAATAACATCTTTGAACATCTGGAAATAAATCATAAAGATGTTGTACTGTTAAAGGGTTCCCACGGACTTAACAGGCTCTCCGACTTTCTGGAGCGCTTTGACAATAATACTGCACAGGCTGGAAGTCCGCTGGAATCCATGTTCTTAGCTTACGGCAGACCTGTATCCGTACCGGAGGATATCCATCTTTCTTATGCAGATGCCGCCGCGCTATTAACGCGCCGCTTCTTCTGCAAGCGGGAGCTGCATGCAATGGGCTATGAGTTGCTGCCGGAGCTCTCCGCAAATGCTTCTTCCTCCCTGGCGGACCCGGACCGGATCGTTTTTACCCTGAGTGAATCCGCCTTGACAGAATATGCGGACCGTTTTGCGGATTATATACAATCCTACAACCGCAGAATGACTGTTGCCGTGCTCTCCGAACTGGAAGAACAACTCCTGTATGTACCCTGTGAAGCACGCGATATTAAATTGTTTCTGACAGATCTCTATCTGCAGATCAAGGAAACGATGAACCGTACCTACGCATCTGCGAAGATTCCTTTTTCTTCAAATTCGTCTGTGCTGGAGTTCATGAATAACTGCAAATATCTCTATGAGATCATCCAGTTCCTTTCGAAACAGTTTGAAATGATTATGGACGCCACAGGCAACCCGTCCAGAGATACGATTTTAGACGATGTGCTCTACTATATTGACCACCATTTCCGGGAAAATATTAAACTCGAAACGATCGCCCCTCTGTTCGGCTACAACAGCGCCTATCTCGGTAAGATCTTCAGCAAAGCCGTCGGAGAGAACTTTAACTCCTACGTGGATCACCGTAGAATCGAACATTCCAAACAGCTGCTTCTGGAAAATCAGCTGAAAGTGTATGAGATTGCCGAACAGGTAGGCTATAAGAATGTAGATTATTTTCATAAGAAATTCAAAAAATACGTGGGCGAAAGTCCTGCGGAATTCCGCAAAGGACAGGGACTCGATACAGAAAACGGAAAATACCCCCCCCCACAAAAAAATGCCCCTAAAGCGTGATATTTCCTATGGTTTGCACATCATACACCATCCCCCTTATATCAATACAAGACCTGCCGCATCGTAATCCGATACGGCAGGTCTTGCTCATTTATATCATTATATTTTTCACACTCTGTATTTCATCTGTTTCCTGTATCCGGAAGTTTCTGCTTACTGAACGATTGCAACCTTCTCGGCAATAATGGCAGTCATCATCTCTTCCGCCTCGCTCATGCCGGTTGCCTCTAACTCAGCGATCATCGCGTCATAGTTTGCGTCAAACTCCGCCTCGGTGCCGGTTACGCACTTGATCAGTGCAGACCATGCAACTTCGTCCAGTTTATCTACGATCTCCGAGAACTCAAGCGGCATAGCGTATGCCCAGAGCGGAGAATAGTCAGGTGTCTCGAACTCATCCGGCTGCGGGAACATATCTACGATCAACTCTACGCCCCATGCCTCAACTGCCGCTTTTTCTTCTACGTTATACTCGTTGATTACGGCGTCTTTGCTTGTCGTTGTATAAGTGCTGCCTGTAGGATCCAGGATACCGTCACCGTAAGACGGGAACGGGTAATTGTGGAAACCGACACCAGTCTTCTTGGAGTAATCTGCATCTTCCTGAGAATACTTGATCTCTTCTTCTGTTCTGTAACGGTGCCCCTCATCGTCGATGAAGTAATTCACGCCTTCGATACCCCATTTGTTGAGTACCTGGCCTTCGTCAGAGCAAAGGAAATCAATGAACTTGATTGCTGCAACAGGATCTTTACAGGAAGTTGTGATGCCTACGCCGGTTCCTGTTGTCAGACCCTGATACATGAGGGAAGGACATTTTGTATTCTCATCGATACATGTCGGAAGCCCTGCATAAGTGAGTTCATATTTACCGTCTGCTTTCAGTACCTTCTCACCATCCTGATAATCCCAATCCTTATCAAATAAGGCAACGACACGACCGGATGCGATCTTTGCAATATAATCTTCGTGGGTCTGTGTTGCAAATTCAGGATCAAGTATACCTTCGTTGTACATACGGCATAACCATTTGAAATATTCTCTCTCCTTATCGGAGCGGAACTTATACATCCCCTTGTTGTCCGATGTTACGATCCACTGTCCGTTATCCGGCGCGCCGTCTGCAATGAAACCTGCCGGATTACCAAGTGTGATCAGCCAGTGCCAGTCGGAAGTGGATAAGCTGATACCAATCATATCCAGTCCCTCATCAGTCGTAGGATGCTCGGCAATATAATCTTTAATCATGGTCTCCAGTTCTTCCAGAGACTGCGGAATCTTATAGTCCTTCGCTTTCAGCGCTGCCCACTGAACCTGAAGATTTCCTGCATCCTTAAATTTCGTACCGCCAACATTATAAGCGGATAACTGATAAATGGACGGGTCATCTGCGGACTGTTTTAACTTCTCAAACTCGTCGCCGTAGAGCTTCTTGATATTGGGACCATACTGCTCGATCAGGTCTGTCATATCCATCATCGCGCCTGCGTCAATCATATTTCCTGCGGAACCTTTCGCAAAGATGATATCCGGATAGTTCTGCTCCGCAATCATCAGCGCAACCGCTTCACTCTCGTCGTTACCGCCCACAGGACGTGTCGTCTTTAACTTAACGCCGGTTGCTGCCGTAATTGCCTCTGCCACGGGATCTGTCCAGGGATCATCCTGGTTTGCATCCGCGTTGAAGAATGTCAACTCGATCACTTCTCCGGACGCTGCGCTTCCGCCATCATCTGTCGCAGCCGCGCCGTCGTCTGCAGCGCCGTCATCGGTAGTTGTCGTACTGCCTGTATCTGCAGCAGGTGCATCCCCGCCTCCACAACCGGCAAGTGTGCCGGCTACCATCGTTACTGCCAGTAACAATGCACAAATCTTCTTACTTTTCATACTTTTTCTCCCTTCTGTTGCTTCACATTGCATCATTTATATTTGTATGTTGTACGTAACTGTACATCCATATAAATACCATAACTTGAAAACCTGCAGATCTTTCCTGCGGTATCAGTCCTTGACCGCGCCTACCGTCATGCCGCCTACGAAATACTTCTGCAGGAACGGATATACGATCAGGATCGGCACTGTCGCTACAATCGTTACCGCCATACGCACGGACAGCGGTGATACGGCATTCTTAACCTGCTCCGCCGAATGCGGATCAATCTTGACCGTCGCCTTCTCCATAATCTCATACAACACATACTGCAGCGTCGGCAGTTCCTTGGCATACAGGTAAGTATCCATGAAAGAGTTCCACTGTCCTACTGCGTAGAACAACGCTACCGTCGCCAGCACCGGTTTACACAGGGGCAGTACGATTCGCGCCCAGATGATAAAGTCATTGGCCCCGTCCACTCTCGCCGCTTCCTGTAATGCCATCGGCAGTCCTTCGATAAAAGAGCGCACCAGAATCATATTGTAGACCCAGATCAGCCCCGGTATGATGTACACGAGGAAGTTATTACCCAGCTTTAAGTCTCTCATAAGCAGCAAATACTCCGGAATCAGTCCGCCGCTGACATACATGGTAATAACAAACAATGTGGTAAATACCTTGTTAAAATAGAAATCTTTCCTGCTCAGCACATAGGCCAGCATAGCGGTACAGATCACGCCCGCGCCCGCGCCGATTACCGTTCTTAATACCGAGAGGATAAATGCCTGCCCCAGATTGTTCTCCCGGAATACATAAGCGTAATTGCTCCACGTAAACTCTCTCGGTATGATGAAATTGATGTTTCGCATCGTGTCGATCGGATCATTGAAGGATATCGCCAGAACATTTAAAAACGGATATACCGTAACAATGACCAGAAATATGAACACAACCAACAATATGTAATCTAAAATATTATCCCGACTCTTGATCCTGCTGCTTTTCACATTTGCCATGGTGTCCCCTCCTTATATCAGTCTGCTCTCGCCGAGTAAACCTGCAACTTTATTCGCAATGAACAGAAGCGCTATGCCGACCAGTGACTGGAACATACCGATCGCAGTACCCAGACCGTAATTGCTGTTGCCGATACCTCTGACATAAGAGAACCAGGAAAGCACCATTGCGTGATCCTGCACAATACCGTTGCTTAAGAGCATCTGGCGCTCCATACCTACATTCAGCGCACCGCCGATACTCATGATCAGCAGCACCACTACCGTAGGCTTAATGCCCGGCAGCGTAATGTGCCAGATTCTCTGCAGACGGTTCGCACCGTCCACCTTCGCCGCCTCATATAAGCCCGAATCGATACCCGCCATAGCGGACAGGTATACGATGGCATCCCATCCCACTTCTTTCCAGGTATTGATCAGAACGACCGTAAACCAGAAGAGCGGCGTATTCGTACTCATCAGTCCCAGTTTCGTATGCAGCGCCGTGTCCAGCATACCGCCATCGTTTAATACCATCTTGGCGATACTGGCAATAACCACCCACGACACGAAATGCGGCAGATAAGAGATGGTCTGCGTGATCTTCTTGAATTTCACGAATCGTATTTCATTTAACATCAGGGCAAATAAGATCGCCATGATCGTTCCAACCGTGATACCCAGAATACTCAGCCCGACCGTGTTAAGCATAACCTGCCCGAAGATACGATCCTGAAATGCTTTAATGAAATTAGATACCCCGACAAAAGGTCTCTGCCAGAAAGGCTGCGCCAGTGTCTTCGGACGCACATCCTGAAACGCCATCGTCCATCCCCACAGGGGTATGTACTTGAAAATGATCAGCCAGATCAGGAAGGGAACCGACATCAATAATAAATATCGCTGTTTCCACATCAGCTGCATACTGAATTTCTGTTTGATCACTTTTTCCTTCTGCCTTTTCTTAACACTCATATCCGCTCATCCTTTCTATATCAGTTTATATGACATATTCTGCATGGCCGGAATTCCCCTTTTCATAATTCCTACTTATGCAAAATGAAAAAATGCATCACAGGAGATCGATCTGATCAATATATCTCCTGTAATGCATTTATTATAAAAAATTTATAAATATAAAAATACCGAAATAATTTGATAAAAATACCGTCACTATTTTAGCTTCGTTTCGCTATGTTTCGATACTGCACTTGTCCATCGGAATAATCATCCGTATTCTGGTTCCCTGTCCCGGCTCCGAATAGATATGGATACGGTATCCGTCTCCATAATGCAGCTTCATACGCTGGTTAATGTTATAGAGTCCGATGCTCTTGCTCCGGCTCATATCCCGCAGCTCGATGTCCCTGCGCAGCCTGCCGAGCGTCACCTCATCCATGCCGCAGCCGTTATCATCCACATCGATCATAAGAAGCCGCTTTTCCCCCATTTGTCTGGTATATACGGACAGGACGATCTTACCGCCCTCCGCCACTTCCTCCATACCGTGTATGATCGCGTTCTCCACCATCGGCTGCAGCAGCAGCGGCAGAATATTGTACCGCGAAAGATCCAGTCCGTCTTCTACATTTCTGCTAAACTGCACCCTGTCGCCGAACCGCAGCTGCTGGATCTCTATGTACGCATCCAGATGATTCAGTTCTTTTTCCAGTGTGGTGTAGGAAGTCCCCGTATTCTCCAGCACGTAACGCATGGACTTCCCAAGCAGCTTCGTAGCCGTCGCCGCCTCTTTATCCCCCGCCGTCAATGCTTTCATCCGTATGGTTTCCAGCGTATTATAGAGGAAATGCGGGTTGATCTGGCTGGCCAGCATCTTGAACTCCATCTCCTGCTGCCGGATCAGCAGTTCCTGCTCCTTTAGCTGTGCCTCGTATGTCTTCGCCTCCTGCTCCTTGATATTCTCTACCATAACCTGCAGATCTTCAAAGGCCTCCGACAGTTCGTCACGCCCGCGGAAACTGTCGATCAGTTCATAATCCTGCGTGCTCGCCTTGTGCATCTGCTGTCTGAGCAGACTCACCCGGTTCGTGAAATACCGCGTAAAAATATGTATCATTATTGCCGGGATAATCAGTGCCGTAAAGATAATGGCGCCGCACATATACAGAATACTCCGGACCGTGTAATATCCTTTCGGATTCAGCGTACACAGATAGATTCTGGAACTGGACTGATACGCACGGAACATGGAGATATCAATAAAGCTCTGCTTCCCCTTCGTCCCAGTCATTCCTGTATAGCGGAAGTAGGGCGCATCATAGTCCACTGGCCCGGGCTGCGCCTTGCCGACCAGATTCCGCTCGGAACTGTAGAATATCGGTCCTCTGTCAACCGATATGACGCTGATATATTCGTTGCTGTCCGCCCACATGCGCAGATAGTTTTCGTCGATATGAATCACCAGAACCGCATGGTACGGTGAGTTGATCAGCTGAATCCTTTTGATCAGGCACAATTCCCACTTGCTGTCCCGATACCCGTCTTCCCACGGAATCTCCATCCAAAATACCCCTGTCTTCGACATCGCCTGCTGATACCATTCCATATTTACGGTTTCTTCACTCGTCCGTTTAAACAATTTATAATCCGTTAGGTATGGATTATCCGTATAGATTTCGATCTTGCTGACTTCCGCATACGTCTCCGCATACTGACTCAGTACCGCATTGCGGTCCACAGCATTGATATACTCCTGCCGTCTGTCAAACTCCTCCGCCAGAATCGTGCGGACGCCGTCGTCAAATGAAATATCCTTAGAAATGCCGTAAACTTCCATTGTAATGTCAAACAGAACCGTCCGCACCCGGTAATTATCGGATTTCAATAGGTCCAGATAATAATTGATCATCATATGACGGGTATACATCATCAGAAACACACCCAGCAGCAAAATCGGCACCACAACGACAGCTGTATAGATCGTGTACAACTGTCGTTTAATAGTGGCGTTATGAAAAAATGTGGAAATCCATCGTCCGTTACGTCTCTTAGTCATAAATATCGTACTGTTTTCCTTCTTGTTTATAAAAGCCGGTTTCTCCCTGACATGACACCTTTACCGTTATTTTAGCACTGGTTCCGACCGCCTGTACACCCTTTTGATGATCCTGCATCTGCTATCGGATCTGTTATACCATCTTACCAGTTGGCGGACCTGCAATATATAGCAAAAATTTGATGTATTATACATCAAAAAATTACACTTTTATTTTGTGCTCTGTTCTTATATATTGAAAAAATAAGAATTGCATCTGTCCACACCAAAAGCATATAAAAAGTAATTGCAAGGATGATACCAGTGTGAACGGCAACAGAGCAGGACATGAACCATAAGATTTTATCAAACTAAATACAATTTAAGGAGGATTTTATTATGAAATTCAACAATGGCTGCTGGTTATTCAAGGAAAGATGCGCATGCTTCTCTCCGAACGAAGTCTACTACACAACCGTCAAAGACACCGAAGTGACGCTGTGCGCACCGACGCATCCGATACGCGGACGCGGAGACACCCTCGGCGGGATCAACCTCACCATCCGCATTACCTCTCCCATGTCCGACGTCCTTCGGGTACAGACCTGTCATCACATGGGAACGGTACAGAAGACACCCGCGTTTGAACTGAATCTGGATCATCCGCAGACTCTGCAGGTCGAAGATACAGATGACACACTCACAGTCATAAGCGGAAGCCTGTCACTCGTGATCACCAAAAACCCCTGGTCCATGACATACATGAGAGACGGCAAAGCGCTCACGAAGAGCAGCCGGAATGATCTTGCCCTGATGAAGACGGATTATAAAGGCGACTATTATGAAGTAAACGGCGATCTTGAAAACACCTACATGCGTGAACAGCTTAGCATCGGCGTCGGTGAACATCTCTACGGTACGGGCGAACGCTTTACCCCCTTTGTCAAAAACGGACAGACTGTGGAAATATACAATGAAGACGGCGGCACAAGCACCGAGCAGGCATATAAGAACATTCCTTTCTTCCTGTCCGACAAAGGTTACGGCGTTCTGGTCAACCATCCGGAGCGTGTCTCCTTTGAGTTCGGCACGGAAAATGTGACCAGGACTTCCTTCTGCGTAGAAGGCGGAAGTCTGGATTATTTCTTCTTTAACGGTCCTGCCATGAAAGATGTGCTGACACGCTACACCGATCTGTCCGGCAAACCTGCGCTGCCTGCGCCCTGGACATTCGGCTTATGGCTGTCTACCTCTTTTACGACCAGTTACGACGAAGATACGGTTATGAGTTTCATCGACGGTATGTTAGACCGCGGTATTCCGCTCCGCACCTTCCACTTCGACTGTTTCTGGATGAAAGGCTTCCACTGGACCGACTTTGTGTGGGATGAGAAAGTATTCCCCGATCCTGCCGGAATGCTTTCCAGAATCAAGGCAAAGGGCTTGCATATCTGCGTATGGATCAACCCCTATATCGGTCAGGAATCTGTTCTTTTTGCCGAAGGCATGGAGAAAGGTTACTTCGTCAAACGGCAAAACGGCGATGTGTGGCAGTGGGATATGTGGCAGCCGGGCATGGCTCTGGTAGACTTCACCAACCCGGATGCCTGCAAATGGTATCAGGATAAGCTGGCTGGTCTGCTCAATATGGGCGTTGACTGCTTCAAGACAGATTTCGGCGAGAGAATCCCCGTCAACTGCGTCTACCATGACGGTTCCGATCCGAAGAAGATGCATAACTTCTACACCTATCTATATAATAAAACGGTATTTGATCTTCTGGAGGAAAAGCGAGGCAAAGGCGAGGCTGTGCTGTTTGCCCGCTCCGCAACGGTAGGCGGTCAGAAGTTCCCCGTACACTGGGGCGGCGACTGCTGGTCCGACTATGAGTCTATGGAAGAGAGCCTGCGCGGCGGTCTGTCACTGCTCATGTCCGGATTCGGCTTCTGGGCGCACGATATCGGCGGATTCGAGCACACTTCTACTGCGGACGTATATAAGCGCTGGGTTGCGTTCGGTCTTCTGTCCTCCCACAGCCGTCTGCACGGAAGCAGTTCCTACCGCGTGCCGTGGCTGTATGATGAGGAAGCGGTTGATGTTGTCAGAACCTTCACCCGTTTGAAAGCAAAGCTTATGCCGTACCTGTATAAGACGTCCATTGACACCTCCCGCTCCGGCGTGCCGACCATGCGGAGTATGGTGCTGGAATATACGGAAGATAAGAACTGCAGCTATCTGGATAAACAGTATATGCTGGGTGATAACCTGCTGGTCGCTCCCGTCTTCAACGAGGAAAGCATCGGCTCCTTCTATCTGCCGAAAGGCACATGGACGGACTTCTTCACCGGAGAAACCGTAGAGGGCGGCACATGGATTGAGAAAGAATATGACTATCTGCACCTGCCGCTGATGGCACGTGCTAATTCCATCATAGCAGTCGGCGCATGTGATGAGAGGCCGGATTATGATTACGCCAGCGGCGTAGAACTTCGTGTGTATGCTCTTTCGGACGACGTCGAGGCGCAGACGACCGTCTACGGCATGGCACAGGATGCGGAGTTACATGTCTCTGTTGTTAAATCCGGTGCAAGGATCACGATGCAGGCTGAGCATATCTCCGGGAAGCCGTACACCGTAAAGCTTGTAGGCATACAGGCAAAATCCGCGGACGGCGCTTCTATGGAGATTGCCGGAAAGGATACCGTACTGACACCGAATGCCGAGACGGTGGTTGTAACATTGTAACACACAGTCCTTCACATAAAAAAAGTAATTTGCTCCGCAAATAACTTTGCGAGATTCGCTTCGCGAACTCGAATAAGCGTAGAAATTTCCTATACCATAAAAACAGCGCATGAATGCAATTCACATTCATGCGCTGCCTTTGTATGTTCATTTATCTTTCCATCCGGAAAGCCGTCAGCCGATCCTGGAATATCCGAACGCATTGGCAAATGCATCAATCGGTTTCTGTTCTTTACACATAGCACATCCGTCCGGTTTAAATGTCTTGTAGTCCGGAATATCTGCCGTGGTAAACAATGCATTGACGGGAATCCCCATAACGCTGTTCGCCGCACTGAACACTGCACTGATCCCGCTGATGGTTGCACCGTAATACGTGAGCGTCTGGATCGTCTTCGTGACGGTCTTACCCGTTGTCGCGCTTGCCAGAAGAACCAGCACATTCTTATCTTTAACCATCGGCAGATAATTATCTCTGAATAACATCTGTCCTGTCGGAGAATATTCCGGTGTAATGATATAAATGGTCTGGTGCGCATTCCTGGAATAAATGCCGGCTCTCGTCAGTTCTTCCGCCAGAAATGCCCCGATTATCTCACAGCCGTCTATGCACACGATCGTATCTACTATCATCGATGCCAGAATCTGTCTGCCCAGCTCTCTCGCCGTCAGGGATGCCTCGCTCAACCGCGTCTTTAAGGTCGTCATATCCAAAAAGTAATTGATGTGGGAACTTGGTGTTACAAAATGTCCGGGGATTGCTTTCAATTCAATGTTAGGGTGAGCCTTAGAACTAATCTTAATCATTTCCTGCATGTGCATACCTCCTTCTTGTGACACGTTATGTCAGCTTCAAAATCATTTTTGTAACTTCGATATGAATAAATCTATTATACCGCCAGCAACCGCTTAAATCAAGTGATTAACCGATGCTCCGGACTGTCTCCCGGTAACAGTTCAGCCATGCCATTCATAAGTCGCCAGGCTGTACGCTTTGGCTACTCCGTTAGCGCCCGCAGCATTTCTTCCATACTCATCTTTCCGGCGATAAATTCATATCCGCCTGCATCATAAGCAGCATACTGCTCATTCGTAATCTCCACCCCATCTACATAGCTTACACTGTAATATCCAATAGAATCCTCTTCATCGGCATCCGGATATCCGTCCCCATTGGCATCGTCAAAATTATAAGTCACAGCCTCCGTAACAGTCTTAAGTGAATATTGATCGTTCATCGACATATAGGTGCTATAACGAATCGCACCCGCGTAGTCACTGTTATAATTCCTCACTCTGTTTCCTCCGGGAATATACTCGTATCCTGCATTTCCCATAACGCCGTATCCCCATTGTTCCATGAGCATATGAACCATTCCGTCATGATAAGTATACAGGCTGACCCAGAATCCGTTATCCGCGACCACCAACTCCGGAATATCATCTTCATCTAAATAAATCAAATCGCAAGTCAGTTCCGGTTCGTATGATAACTCACACAGCCTGAGCACCGACGTATAGGCTTCTTTATAATTTGCAAATTCGCCGTTCTTCTTTTCACTCAGCCAGTTTCTCAGTTCTCCGATTGTCAACGGATTTATCCGTTCCGTTATCGCCTCAGATAAGGATGCCTGAGAATAAAACATCCTTCCATATCCTTCCGTCGCAGCGTCAAACCCATAATAAATCGCCACAAAACTGGTACTCCCGTATGTTTCGATCAACACAATGTCCGTACAGCCGTCATAATTCACGTCAAAAAAGGATACGGCATCGAGGCTGGTAAAAGGCTGCCCTTCCAGACTTTCCGGAACATATGGATAAAGATCTGTGAGCATTTCGCCCTCCTGGACAATCTGCAGTTCAAGTTCCTGCCCCTCTCCGCCGGGCGCATAAGGCACAAACCACACTTTGCCGTCATACTCACTCAGTTCCACCTCGAATGTCTGCTCGCTGATACAGTTCTCGCCAAACCGGTTTAGCAATTCATCTGCCTGCTGATGCTCTGGCGTACTTCCCGCACTGCCTGCAGGCTCCGCCTCCTCTTCACTGCCATTGGCAGTCAGATCCCCGTCATCGATGACCTGTTCATATTCGCTGCCTCCTGAAACCGGCTGCGGCAAATCCGCCCCGTTTCCTTCCGCCTGTACAGTCTGCTCCTGCTCTGTTTCCGCCTGCTGTGTCCCGCACGCCGTAAGCAGTCCCGCAGTGAACAGTAATAAAGCATATGTACTTCTTCTGTTCTCCCGCTTTACAATGTTATCAAATATCATTGGTATCTCCCCTCTTTCTTACTTTCCGTTATAGCACAAAGCAGCTTATGCCGCAACAGCCTGTCTACGGAACCGGCGGCTTCCGGGTTTTGTGAAGTGTTCGCCCTTTCATTGACAACTTTTCAGCAATCCGATATCATAGATTAGAATCTGTATATAGGAGCCTCACATGAAGACAGCAGTAAACAGACTTATCATTATTAATATCGTCGAAAGCTTTTTCACCGCATGGGCTTTTATGAAAGCCGGCAGAATGGAACCCGGTAATATTTTAGGAGGTGTTTTCTTTCTGCTTGCCTTTTTTCTTTACCGCAATATCAGTATCCGGCTTTCCGTAAAACACTTCGCATACGAAAAAAGAGTGCGGTGGACGGCTGCGGTACTGGCCGTTCTGTTCACCCTCTTCTACATGCTGGTGGATTATCCGCATTACATTGGGACACTGATGAACAGGTCCTTTCAAGCGATTGTATTGACCGCCGTTTTTACAGGATTCTGTGTCTGCTACTATAAACTGCTTCTATTTCTGTTTTCCTACAGCGGAGATAAAGATGTTTTGAAGAGACTGCTGTACCGGCAGGAAGGGAGACGCGGAATCAAGCGGATGCCCCTGTACTGTTTCCTGGGATGTGTGTTCTGCTGGCTGCCTTATTTCCTGTATCAGTATCCGGGGATCATGACACCGGACAGCATCAATCAGTTTGAACAGGTTCTGGGACTGATCGGATACAGCAACCATCACCCGTTTGTACATACAATGCTTTTCTCGCTGCTATATCACATCGGATATGCGGTCACTTCTGATATGGTGGCGGCGGTTTCCTTCTATACCTTTTTCCAGATGTGCTTTCTTGCATTCAGCGTTTATTATTTCATTAAGACTCTGGACCTGTTCCATATCCGGCAGGGAATCCAGATCGGCATCACTCTGTTCTATGCGCTGGTACCTTATCACGCGGTATTTTCCGTCACGGTCTGGAAGGACGTTCCTTTCGCGGCAGTGGTGCTCCTTTTCAGTTGCTCCATGCTCCGCATGATGCGGGAAATCCATCCGAAAGAGTTGGCGATGTTTATTTTTGCCGGCATAATGATCTGTCTTATGCGCTCTAACGGCTGGTACGGTTTTCTGTTCTGTGTGCCTTTTCTGCTGTTCTTTTACCGGAAGCAGGCTAAAGTCATGGGGCCTGCTGTCGCAGGAATCCTGTTTGCGGCAGTTATCGTCAAATATCCGGTCATGAACGCCCTGCACGTGACACCGCCGGATCTGGTCGAATCGCTTTCCATTCCAATCCAGCAGGTCGCGGCGGTTCTGTGTCATGACAGGGAACTGACCGAAGAGCAGCGCGCGCTGATCGATCAGGTGATCGATACCACCTACATCAAGGACTTGTATAATCCGACATTTGCGGATAATATGAAGGAACTGGTACGCGCGGGAAACCCTGCATATCTGGCGGAGCATAAACGGGAATATCTGAAGCTGTGGGCTTCGTTGGGCTATACATATCCGGGAGATTACCTGCAGGCTTATATCAATCAGACCTATGGCTACTGGTATCCGGACTCTTTCTATCCTGTGGCGGAAGGAGAGGGGATCAGCGCTACAAGGCTGGGTGTATCACACACGCCGCTGATCGGCGGTCCGGTCGTCATAAAGATCAAGGAAATATCCCTAAAGCTCGGGAGTATGCTTCCGGTTTACGGACTGCTGTGGAGTATGGGGTTTGCTTTTCATGTTCTTCTATTCTGCATCGGCAACGCTTTTGCAAGGGATGAGAAAAAGAAGCTGGTCTGTTATCTGATGACGGCGGTGACGGAACCAGCAGTTTAACCTGCCCTTTCACGTCGGTGCCGTCGCCAGCCTATCTTGTCTTCACAAACGCCCGTCTGATCCACAACAGCGATACGGCACTGACCGCCATGTACACGATCACCACCATTGCCGTATACGAAATCACCACATTCCCCGCCGCATAGCTCACATACGATCCCATGACGTCTTCGAGATTGAACGCCCTGACCGGAAAAAGATAATTGATATGGTTCCACAGACCGCTCTTCTTACTCATCGGGAAGAAGGCAGGTGCAATGATAACCGCCGCACCGATCGTCAGCGTTGCCAGCGATGAGCGCAGACCCGCGGAACAGCACAGAAGCACCAGCGCAATTGCAGACCCGATCAGCAAAAGCAGCCCGAACATTCCCAGACAAAGCTGTCCGATGGTGATATTGTACGGTATCACCGGATTCCACAGCTGCACCGGCAGATCCGCCCCCGGCAGTCCCAGAAGCAGCGCAACAGGCACGACCGCAAACAGCACTCCGCCCGTCAGATACCCCACTGTAAAGAGTACGGCAACCCCGATTTTCGACCGCACTAACCTGTCCTTGCCGTATTTCGTCGTAAGCAGCAGATACGCCGCACCGGACTCATATTCCGAGGAAAAAACAGAACTTACACATATGGCAACGACAAACCACAGATAGAATACCGCGAACAATAATTCCCCCACTTTATCCATCACGCTCTTACTGCCCCAGCGAAACGGCACGTTCGTCCGGCTGGCTTTCGCGATCCAGTATGCTTTCTCCGCCTCCGTATAGTTGCCGTATGAGAAATCCATATTAAGATAATCCGTGATCTTCTCCATGCGGTGCTCATAAAAATGCGCGCCTTCACTCACGTCAACCTTATCCAGCGCATCCATATCCGTATTTTCACTTCGCATATCCGTATAATTCTTAGACACAAAATAGAACATGTCGCCCAGCGGTCTGATGATCTCTACATATGCGTCGTCACTCTCAAGATCCATACCGCTGCTCTGGATGTCCCTGATCAGATCCGTCACATATGCTTCCGTGATGACATCCGTCTGCGACTGCGCCAGTTCCTGTTCCAGCCGGTACGCTTCGACTCCCTCTATATAGCTGTCCGTCGCGGCATCATAGAATCTCTCCTGCGTAATATAGTTGTACACACAGATGCCGATCAAAAGATACCCCAGCAGCATTGTAGCCACATTCAGCCTGCTCCCAAATATTTTCTTCCATTCATATCGTATCATAATTTCCTCCATCAGACTTATTTTTCAATCTTTACTCCCTTCCAGAGCGTCATTACTCGCTGAAATAGAACAGATACAGCTTCTCCAGATTGAATTTCTCCGGTTCCGCATCGCCTGCCACTTCCAGGTAATGCGCTTTCAAATCTTCCAGTGTTCCCTGCGCGATAAACTGCCCCTGTCTCATCAGGAAAATCCAGTCCGCGATTTCCTCCACATCCGACACGATATGTGTGGAGAGAATAACGATCCGTTCCCTGCCAAGCTCCGCGATCATGTCGCGGAACCGCACCCGCTCTTTCGGGTCGAGACCTGCCGTCGGCTCGTCCAGAATCAGAATCTTCGGATCGTTAAGAAGCGCCTGCGCGATCCCCAGCCGCTGCCGCATACCGCCCGAAAAGGTCCTGATCTTATGCCGCATCTCGCTTTCCAGTCCCACCTTCTGCAACAGCAACTTACACTGCCTTACGGCATAGCTTCGGTTCAGTCCTTTCAGCAATGCGATATACAGCATAAATTCCATGGCGGTAAATCTGTGATAATAGCCGAAATCCTGCGGCAGATACCCCAGCAGATCCCGATACCTTCCTCCCATAGCGCCGACGTCCTCCCCGTCCAGACGAATCTCACCGCTGCTGATCTGTGCGATGCCGCAGATCATACGCATCAAAGTTGTCTTCCCTGCACCGTTGGCGCCCAGCAGACCATATACGCCTTCTTTCAGCGATGCACTCAGACGGTCTACCGCAATCTTGTTCTTATACTGTTTCGTTACCCTGTCTAATATCAGTTCCATCCCTTTTATCCTTTCATTATAATCTCCATGTCAGAGCAGTTTACCGCGATAACACGCGAAGAAAAATTCGTATACTGTCCGGCTCATGAACCCGCATGCTTAAGAATCTGACGAACACTGCATGATGACTTCGCAGCTTAACAGCTTTCCGTTCAGGCAGATAAACTGCCTGACTGCCATAACGATCCCGGCTGCACATGCAATGCACCATGCCCTGAAATAAGCCGGTTGATACCAGTCGAAATATTGCCTGCTTCCGATCATCAGAAATACCGCCACAGACAAATATGCTCCCACAGTCATTCCCCGCAGCAGTTCCCCCTGGCAGCGCTGCATCAGTTTAACCATTACCGCCGTCATAATGACCATAGGCGTAAAACCGTACACAAGAAGCTGTCCCATGTCAGACTCTACACGCACATGAAGAAAGATCATGCAGGCCAGCAGCAGAAACGAATGTGCCGCGCTCAGCACAAGCATACGTACCATCACCGCACTTCGCAGGGAATACTTCGTCGCATATTCAATCTCCAGCATACTTCTCTGATATATTCTGGTGACCTCCTCGACCGTCAGCAGTACCAGAAGCGGCGGTAAAAGCGAGATTGCAGCCAAAACCGCATTTTCATTACCTGCACCGAACAAAAAATGCGCCCCATGCCGCATCATATACCAGAAAACCCCGATCCACACTGCCTGCCAGATCAGGCAGTACCTGCCCAGATATCCGATCTGCTCCCATATAAAATTCCACAGCGTTCCTCTGGTGCGCACTATGCCGGTTTTCCCGAAATCCGCCACCGGCGAAAACGTTATGCCGGTCTGCATAAGTTCCCGAATTTTGGATTCCTTATTTTCCGGCACAATCTTCTCACATGCCGCCGCATATTGTTGCAGTCGTTTCTCAATCTCTCTTCGTCCCATAAGCGCCTCCTTCCATCGCAGCTAACAGCTCCAGCCCTTTTTTCACCCGGTATTTCGTCAGAGACAGGCTGATTCCGAGAACCGTCGCCATATCCTGATATCTCATGTTCTGGAAATACCGCAGCACAACCGCCTCCCGGAATGCTTCCGGCAGGCTCTTGACCATTTGTTTAATAATCACTGCCTCCTCTATGTGCTGCTCTGTCTCCTGTTCCGGGACTTCCGCCATAAAGAGAGGTGTCTTTTTCCTGTAATAATCACGGCATTTATTCCCGGCGATCGTGTAGAGATAATTTCTGGTCTTGCCCATGTGGCGGTATTCCTGATAGTGCTCGATAAAGCTTACAAAAGTATCCTGACACAGGTCCTCCGCCGCGGCACGGCTGTCCACATGATGATAACAGTAGCGAAAGATCTCGTCATAATACTTCCGTATGATTTTCTCAAGCACAGAACCACCTCCCTCGCACAACCTGCCATCTTTATAACGGAGCAAAACTGTTACACAAAACCTTATATATAACATCCTCTCTATCCTGTATAACGATTGACGCAGATAAAAAGTCAAAAAAATCCCACCCGGAAGATAAGTTTTACCATCAGCTTATCCTCCTGAGTGGGAGTCTGGCATATCTACCATGCCTGCGAAACAAATTCTTTAAAGTCAAGGAGCAGGTCTTCATAGATGTCCGCCACCGTATAAATCTTCTTTCCGTCTGTTCCCATAAATAAATCCTCTCTTCGTAATGACTGTCCCATGTTGTGTCCTCCTTCTTCTCGCCCGGCAGAGGTTATTACACCACGGAACATTACGTATCAACGTATTCGCCTCTGCCGCTGTTTGATTATGATTGTGAGTAAAGCGGCAGAAATTGCCTAAACGTTCGAATATACGGTTAATTGATTACCATTGTCGGATTTATCATATATCATCTATTGCATACTGTCAAGTATTTTCAGATAAAAAATCGAGCTGCGCTCGATTGCGAGTCCCGCTTCGCGGGCTCGAAAGAAGCCGCGGAATTTCCTATACCATAAAAAAAGGACTTTGCCTCGCGGACCCGATCGGAATATTTCCAGAAAAAGTATAGCAGGAGCCGCTTCCATGCAGTCCTGCTATGCTTTTTATAGAATATACTCTTAACTTAAAGGGAGAAAATATCGTCCTGTCTGTACGAATCCCTAATCGGAAATCTTATTCAATGTGAAATCGTCTACAGTTCCCCAGCTCTTCTTGTTACACTTCATGCGCACACCGATCGTAAGTTTGCCGTCCGTAACCTTGATCTCCGGAATCGTAGGCTCCTGCCATGCCGCCCATGTCGTTACCATGAAGGGCTCTGTCATCTCTTCGCCGCCGGCAATCGCATATAATTCCATCTCGCAGTCGTCCGACACGTCGCCGCCCTGCGCATAAGCAGTCAGCTGATAAGTGCCCGGCTCTAAATCCGTCAGTTCCTGCTCAATCGAGAAATCCATATCAGAGTCTTCCGACCAGAAGTGGAATGCCATTTCTCCTGTATGTGCATCGTCCGCCTTCTGCTGGAAGCCGGTTGGATTATCATCCCCTTCATACGTCACCTTCCACATGGAAGTATCCGCATCTTCAAAGCTCGGATTCTGCACGTAGTTGAGCATGACAACCTCTATATATGCGGTTACAGCCGTGCCATCCGCCAATGTACCGGTCACTTCATATTCGCCGCCGACACTCGTATCGATTGCGGCAGCCTGCGCTTCATCCCACGTAACAGTCTCCTGTTTATTCGCCGAGCGGTCATTATAGATTACGTCAATTGTCTCGGGAAGTTCCAGTTCACTGCCCACACCGCACGAAACACTGACATCCGGAACGGAATCCACAGCAAGAGGCGCTGTCGAACCATGCTTTAAATACTTAAATACATTCAGGGAAGCCAGCGGATGTCCCTCAAAATCGAACATCGCCTGATTATCCCACGAGCAGCCGCCGTAATAGAGTCCTGCATCATCCGGATCATAATCCGACGCGTAGCTGCTTGCCCAGCCGCTTCCGTATTTCTCCCAGATCGGAGAATTATCTTCCGTCGCTTTGCCTACCGGAATCCAGGTTCCTTCCCAGTAGAAAATGCCGAGTACATTCGCTTCATGCGCCGCCTCGCAGACATCACGGATCATAGTCGCCTGGCTCTGCACGGTAGCGGCGTACCCCTCAACCGCACCGTCAATACCGTCGAAGCTGTTCTCAGTACCGTCGCCGTCCTCCGTCGTGTAAGCATAAGATGTCTCTGCAATTACCACCTGCTTACCGTATGTATCCTGAATATGTCTGGCAACCGCCTGCATATTCTCATTCGTACCATCCCAGAACGGATAGTAGGATAAACCGAGAATATCATAATCCACTTCCATATTCTTCAGGTTGGAAACAAGCCCGTCGATCTGTCCGTTATCCTCGATGTTGGTGTAATGTACCACGATCTGAATATCCTTGCCGTAAGCTTCCGCTGTTTCACGGACGCCGCGGCTCCCGGCACTTAAGAGAGTCGAAACATTCGGAAGGAACGATTCGCCGGACATGCCGTTATTGATCTCATTGCCGATCTGCACCATGCCTACGTCCACGCCGGCATCGAGTATCTGTGTCAGACTGTCTTTCGTAAATTCATAGAGCGCATCGCTCTTTTCCTCAATGCTCATGCCTTCCCACGCCTTGGGCGCATGCTGTCTCTTCGGGTCCGCCCAGAAATCAGAGTAGTGGAAATCAATGCATACCTTCATGCCATACTTCGTCGCGCGTTTGCCAAGTTCAATGGCCGTCGGCACATCATTGTTACCGCCGCCGTATCCGTTGCCGTTCTCGTCGTAAGGATCGTTCCAGACCCGGATACGGATATAATTTACGCCGGACTGTGCCAGTGTCATGAAGACATCCTGCTCCTCGCCTTCATAATTATAGTATTTCACGCCGCTGTTCTCTTCCACGAGTACGGCGGATGCGTCCATACCGCGGATAAAATCATCGGAAATATCCGGAATCGGCTCTATATAGATCTCGGACTCTTCCGGTCCGTCCGGCAGCGGAAATGATGTTGCTTCTATAACCGCCGGCTCCTTGGGCGTCTGCGCCGTTTCTGTCTCTTCTGTCTCCTCCGGCTCCTGTGTTTCCGGTGTTTCCTGCACTTCCTCCGCCTCCGCAGCAGGCGCAGCCTTGTCGGCATTATCTGCTCCGCAGCCTGTCAATGCTGAGACGCCGAGACTGACACTGAGACACAGAGCCAGTAATTTCATGTAACGTCTTTTCATAGTAATAGTCCTCCCATCTTATAAGTAATATATCTGTCAGCACCCTTACTCCACTCCCGCCATGCCGCCGCACGCTTACCGCATGACGTCGGAACAGGCGCCGAATTACAAAGTTCACGCCGCCGAAATACACTTTCCTATTCCGTCACAGATCCTGTCACCTGCTGTCGGCATATGCGCTCATCGCTTTCGTAAACCGCAGCCGGTTCTCTCCTGCCGTCACCGCAGCGCCCAGAATATAATGATCCGGCAGCAGATCGGCTCCCACCTCAGGCTCCCAGTAGAAAAGTCCGAGTCCCTGTCCATCCGGTACCGCCTTGACCGCGCGCACCACGCTGCACAGAAGCTGATATGTTTCCTCCGCCTCGTTCTCCGGTCCGCCGATCTCACTCAGCAGTACAGGCTTACGATACTTCCCCGCAAGTCCGGTCAGTGTCTCCTGCAGTTTCTGCTCATCATGTTCGACCTTCGTCCAATACGGATAATAGGAAAGTCCTATCAGATCCGTCTGTCCCCCGTATGCGAAGAATGTGTCATAGAACCGCTCACATCGGCGGTAATCCGTTCCGCAGTTGACATGCGTTACGACAAGACACGACGGACAGCATGCCTTAACCGCCCTGTACCCCTCGTTTAGTAAGGTCACAAGCTGTTCCGGCTGTTCCGCAAAGCTCCCTGCCGGAAGCAAGATCCCTGACTCAACCTCATTTCCCACCTGCACCCAGTCCGGACAGATGTCATGTGCTTTCATAAGCTGCAATACCTCTTCGGTATGCTGCGCCACCCGCTTACACATCTTCTCGAAGTCATCGTTCTCCCACGCCGCAGGAATATCCTGAAATACCGGGTCTGCAAAATGATCGCTGTAATGAAGATCCAGCATAAGCTTCATATTCTGCTGCTTTACTCTGGCCGCCATCGTAAGTACACTCTCTTTATCACAGAAGCCGAGCATACATTCCTCGCCGCCGGTCATCCCGCCTGCAAGCTCTCTCTCCGGCTTCCGCCAGAAAGCCTCCTTCGGCGGATTTACAAAAACCCGCAGCCGCACAGCATTGGCTCCCATGTCCTTTAGCGCTGCGACCGGATCTGTCTGGTTGCCGTTTTCATCAATCCAGCAGACACCCTGTGATTCTAACTGACTTACCCAGCCGAGATCCGCGCCATATATAAAATCCCGTGACATAGCGCCTCCTTCCGATACAACACCCGCACAGCCTCTGATACCATTATCCCGCACCCGGCATAAGTGCGGATACACATTTCTACCGACTTTACTTTTACACTGTTCTTCCCTATAATTAAAATTGACTTTAGTCATTATTCATTATAGGAAACCTGTATTGGTATGCACAATATCGCAAACCGATTTTAAAGCACATATTTGTATCATATTCGGGAATATACAACATTGCCGCGGGCAGACCTGTCAGGGACCGTCCGGTGCGACGGAAGCGGAGAATCTTACTCTTATGGAAAAATATACCACCCCCGACATGCGGGAATCTTTAGACAGCCGTAACTCCTCTATTAACATCCAGAACGGTGAAAGCGACTTCGGCCGCTTTTACAGTATGAATGTCCCCTTTCAGGTCACGCTGGAATGCTGCGATGCATCCGGACCGGAGGGGTATGTGAATGTAGTCACACTGTCCTTCGAGAAAGCTGTCCTGTATCAGGAGTCTCTCGCCGTAAAGAATTATTCCTACGCAAAGAATGCGCCGCACTACCATGATTTCTTTGAATTTGTAGTCGTGCTGGAAGGAAGTCTTGTTCAGAGAATAGAGGGAAAAGACTATCTGTATACGGCAGGCTCCTGCTGCCTGATCAACAGGAGCCTGCGCCATCTGGAACATTATCAGTCAGACTGTAAGATTCTGTATATCGGTCTGTCGCCTGATTTTATGGTCGGACTGTTTGATTCTGTTCAGGGTTCACCTTTTCCGGGTGAAAAAGCAATCTGTGAAAGCCCGATTTATCATTTCATCACCGATGATCTGAAGACCCCCGGCAAGCGTGCATACCTTGACTTTATTCCTTCCTACCAGAACCATCAGATCACGGATCATCTGCATGCCATGAGTGAAGAGATCGTGCACACGCTTCTGTATCCGAAATTCGGCGCGTACTATCAGATCCGCGGACTGCTCTGTGCCCTGCTGGCTGACCTGTCCTCGTCACAGTTCTATCACTGTACCGATATCCGTCTGGACACGAGCAGCGACTTCCTGCTCTTCTCCCGCATCACGCGGCTCTTCGAAGAAAGCGACGGACGCATGACGCGTACCGAGTTAGAGCAGTACCTCAATTACAGCGGCGATTACTTGAACCGCATCGTGCACAGATACACCGGTCTGTGTCTCTACGACTACGGCATGACATTCTGTCTGAAAAAGGTGGCGCAGTGCCTGACAGAAACCGACGAATCCGTCAGCGCCATCGCCGCACGGCTCAAATTCACGAACCGCACCCACTTCTATGCGCTGTTCAAAGAAAAGTACGGTGTTACGCCAAAAGAGTACCGGAAGCTGCGCGGGTGAGCACCCCGGACGGATTCACAAGATCACCCCTTGCTCCCCGCCCGTAATGTACTGTTCCTGTGATATCTGCAGAAAGGATAATCCATGAAAATCGACCGCCTGTACGCCATCACCCTGTATCTTCTAAATCACGGAAAAACATCCGCAAGCGAACTCGCCAACCATTTCGAAGTATCCCTGCGGACCATACAGCGGGACATAGACTCTCTGTGTCTGGCGGGAATCCCGGTCATCGCAACAGCGGGCGCTGCAGGCGGCTATGAAATATCCGAACGTTACAGGCTGGAGAAAGGTTTTGCCACCCCGGACGATTATTCTAATATCCGTACCGCACTTCAAGGCCTGATCTCGGCGACCGCTGACCCCGGAGCCAGACATACATTAGAGAAAATCGTTCATGCCCAGCGCCCGGACGATAACGGAATTATTCTGGATTTTTCGGTTTTACAGGAAACCGTGCCGCACACTTTGCAGTTACTGCAGACCGCCGTAAAAGAAAAACGTGCCGTGGAGTTTACTTATACGAATAATAACCAGGAGACCCGTTCCCATACCGTGGAACCGATCGCCGTCATCTACCGGTGGTACGCGTGGTATCTGCTGGCCTATTCAAAGGTCAGAGCGGATTACCGCACCTACAAGCTCGTGCGGATGAATGATATACATATAACCGATATCCCTCTTACCAGAGTACATGTAAATGCAGACACTATCCTGCAGATGATCGACCGCACGGATTCCCGCCAATACACGGAAATCCTCCTCAAATGCAAAGAGCCCGCGAAGACACGTATCATCGAATATCTGAAGGGGCACGTAGCAGAAGCGCTTGAAGACGGCGGCGCGTTGATCAAAGCGACCGTGGTCGAGAACGAGCAGTTCTGGCTCGGAACGCTGTTATCGCTGGGCGGCAGTGTCGAAGTGGTCTCTCCTGAGAAAATTAGAAAGCGGCTGCTTACGGCCGCAGAAGAAATTGTTGCGGTGTACCAGAAGTGAATCACTTCAAGTTTAATTTCGCAAACTCAAATATACTGCAAATCTCTTCGAGATTAACTTTGCGAACTCGAATATACAATAAATTTCTTATAGATTAATTTTGCCGGGGAAATTTGAATATACAAAAAATATATTTACGACACGCTGTTGTCGTATATAGAATGATACACTGTAATCGCAACGATTCAAACCGACACAGAAAAGGAGATTATTATGAACCCATACGAAACATGTCCCGTATTTGAAAACGAAAACTATCTGCTGAGACTGATCGCGCCCGCAGACACGCAGGATCTGCTTCTCGTGTATTCCGACGAGAAAGCCGTACCTTTCTTCAATGGCGACAACTGCCACGGCGACGATTTCCACTACACCACTTTAGAGCGTATGCAGGGCGCCGTGGATTTCTGGTGTCAGGCGCACGACGAAGGGTGGTTTATCCGCTGGGTGATCGTTGACAAAAAAGCAATCCGCCCGGACAGTGCGCCGGACTCCGCAAATTCGGGAACCCGGCAGGAGGACAATACCCCAGACTCTGCGGATTCGACGGCCCGAAACGCAGAAGGCACGGCGATCGGGACGATCGAATTATTTAACCGAGAGGCAGAAGATTATTTTAATCACTGTGCGCTCCTGCGCCTCGACTTGAGGAGCGATTATGAACGCGCTGACAGTATCTATGAAATACTGTCCCTGATCGTGCCGCAGACCTGTGAGATGTTCGGCAGCCGGATGGCGGCGACCAAGGTGCCGCCCTTTGCCGCAGAGCGCAAAGCCGCAGTCGAAAAGCTGGGCTTTACGCTGTCAGAAGAGGTTCTCACCGGCGGCGATGACGGAAAAGAATATAAGGATTATTATGTCCTGTCAAAATCTTCCGATTGACTTCATACCCATCTTTGTACTTATCCTGCTCTGAAAACCATGCCGTTGCCAGAAACCGGTTTGACAAACCACTCAGGGAACGGCATTCTTTTCACGACGCTTAAATGCCCTGCGATCTACCCGATGAACCGAAAATTATTCTGATACACTTTCGACCGGCGGCCCATTTACCGCTTCGCCAGCAATGTATAGGCTGCTCCCCATTTCTTCATGATGCACACGTCTGAAAAACCCGCCTGCAGTAACACCTCCCGCTCATGATCAACCGTCAGCGGCGTATCGTAATGATAAAATTCATCGTCTGCCAATCCCTGTTCCTGCTTCAGTTTTTTCAGGTTATCAAAGTATTCCAGTTCCAATGCCTCAGACTCTGCGAAGTAATCTGTCAGAACAAAGTATCCGTTTTCCATAAGCGCCGCACGCAGTCTGCAGTACAACGCTTCTTTCTGCACCGCCGGAAAATGGTGAAGCGATTCTACAGATACGGCGGCATGATACTTCTCTACCCCTAACGGCTCATCAAAGTATGAGCCGTGTATCAGTGTAAGCTCCTTATCGGCAAATTTCCTTCTGAGTTCCTGCAGCATATCGGCCGACAGATCAATTCCGGTTATAGCGGCGCCATGGTTCAGTAAAAAAATTTCTTCTAATTCCAGACCGGTTCCGCACCCGAGGTCAAGAATCCTGGCGCCTTGCTGCCGGGGTAATAAAGAAGCCGTATAACAATAAAACTCCTTCGCCCCCTCTATTTCAGTTTTCATGTGCTCATCATACCCTTGCAGACGAGCCGCAAAAAAGTTCTCCATTGTTTCAAGCATATGTATGCTCCTCTCTTTTCAATTCTTAGTCTCCTGCCTGTGGCTATAGCGATATCCTTAATCCGTCATGCGCAAACCGTATACAGTCCCGTTCTTTTTCCAGTTCTCTGTAATCGTCGTACGTTTTACCCCAATCTTCCTCCAAATGTGTAATGATGACTTCCGGGATCGCATAGTGTTTTCTGATATCCTCAATTTCATCCAGCGTAAACAGTTCCTTTCGCAGCGGATTATCGTCTTCTAAAACAAACCCGTCCTTCAAGACATCGCCGACGATCGTATTGCCGATGATCAGAACATCCGCGCCAGAAAATTTTTCAGATTCCGGAAAAGGTTTCACATCACAGGGCGCATAAATTACTTTTTTCCCATTGGAGGAAATAACGAATATGGCCACGTGCTCCTGTTCATCTACCGGAACCATCTCAATCCGAATACCGCCGGCTTCAAAAGTGTGCGTTCCTGTTGTATGTACAAGACCTTTTGCCTCATAATATGCAAGCATTGATCCGTACTTCGTACCTTGTTGTCTAATATCTTCGAGCACCGCAGGCAGTGAGACAACCTGGATCGGATGATCCGGTTTCTTTCCCACTGATCCGGCAAGCCAGTCCATATTCAACTGTTCGATCACACGCATTCCCATGGTATGATCGGGATCACAATGACTGTATAGAATATGTTCCACTTTCTGTATGCCGGCATAATTCAGCGAAGCATTGATGTCCTCCGGCGTGTCGATCAGTATATTTGCCTCTTCTATAAAAAGGCTGCAGCCCGTCCGCGCGTAGGGAATCCCCTTCAGGCGCGCCTGTGTACATACACGGCAGCTGCAACATGCCCGCGGCGTACTGACACAGCCGCCGGAGCCGGTTATCATGATGTTCATATCTTCCTCCATTCCGAAGCATTCTGCACTGATGAAATCAATTGCGCATCAGTAATTGCACGTCAGAGAAGTGATTTAACACTCTCCATGCCTCTTATTTGTCATAAAATACCAGTGTCAGTCTTTCATTAATGACTTCTGTCCTGCCGGTCTGCCGATATCCCATTTTCTCATAGAGATGACAGTTTTCAGGCTCCTGCAGAATCGTGTCGAGTTCCCAGTTTTCTTTGCCGTGTATCTCTTCACACAGCCGGATCGCCTCCTGCGCAATGCCTCTCCCTCTAAATGCCGGCAATATAAACAGCGGGGAAATCCGCTTGCCTGCTCCGTGTTCCTTTCTGTCTACTATACGAATCGCACCGGCTTTCTGCTGTCCGATACAGATAAAATAGTAAAACGTAAATTCCTGCTTCAAACGCGCCTCGACTTTTTCCACGGTTTCACTGCCCGGATTGGTATCAAAATCCTGATATTTCTCTAACAATTCCTTGAAGGCCTCTACCTGCATGGCATGTATTTCCGCTGCGTCGCAGACATGCGCCCTTAATAACTCCGTTTCCATAGATTCTTTTTTCATGCTCTTCCTCCTTGCTCCTTTCCACCCATTTCCATTTTAATCTCCATTCCGGAGCGTTTACGCGACAAGTGGCATGACATTGCCAACGCAAAGTCGCAAATATCAAATTTGCGTCTGAACTTGTTCAGACAGTGAAACAATTAGCACATCAGTGTGATTTTTCACACTATCCTGCTGCCGGTCAGGTTATTATCATTATGCAGGCACTCTGCATTTTTCCAGCCGATAGTGCTGTTCCTCATCCAGCTCCTTAACGCCGTTTTTATAATCGTACCCTTTTTTCCGGTAAAATTCCACCGCGGTAATGGACGCCGGAATTTCTATTCTTTCTGCTCTGAGAAACAGCGGATCGTTTTCAAGTGTATCAACGATATAGCTGCCGATCCCCTGCCCGTGTAATTCCGGCAGCACGAAGATCGTGAGCAGTATGCTTTCCGTCGGGCTTCCCCAGAAACTGGCTATGGAGCCGACGCCCGCAATCCTGTCCTCATTCCAGAACACATACACGTGCGCGTATCCCGCCACACCCTGAAACCACTTGACATCGTGCGTGGCAGCTATTGTCTCTATCGCTTCCTCTCCGTAATCTTTCACATTTACCTCTCTGAAATTTCTGATGATCAGATTGACGATTTCTTCCGCATTGTTCTCCTCATAGGGTTTGACAATGACTTCTGTTCCGTTTGTTAATTTCATAAATATCCCCTTTCTGAACACAAAAAAACACCAAACATACGATATGTCCGGTGCATTTCTAAAAATTCGGCGCTTCAACAGCATTCTATATGATCCTGACTCACATTTACCGATTCCCGTGCACAGACATATCAGACCTACCTGCGTAACTGTGCACCCGACCGGTTCACAATCACTTTAAGTACGTCTGTCATACATGTACATATAGTGCATGGTAAAATGTAAGTTCTGCATTTTCATGTTCTCCTGAATTTTTTTAATAAATTATCACAATTTTTTGCATGTGTCAAGGAGGTAACTGAGTTTCTCCACACTGCAGCCCTTGCCTGCATAATATTGCAGCATTTCTGCAATCTTCCGTTTGTCATAGCTGGTAATACAATCTGACAGCACATGCACGGTGTAACCTGCCTTAGCCATATTATAGCAGGTGGATTTTACACATGCTATGGCGTCGGCACCGGCAATATAGAATTCATTGATTTCGTTCCTGCATATGAAATCGGCAAACGCTTCGCTTGTCAGCGCATTTCCTTTGGTTTTCGTGAAAATGTTCCCGGATACAATCTGCATCTCCGCCACCAGTTCTTCACCACGAGTGCCCGGCTTAAAGGTTCTTGTTCCGGCTGACAGATTATTATGCCTGATATAAACCACATGAATATTGTGCGCAGCCGCCCATTCAATAGCAGTGTTAATATTGCCGATGATTTCCTTGTAATTTTTTGTAATATCGTTTTGAATGTCAATGACGACAAGTGCCTTGTTTTGCATGGTCTTCCTCCATTTTCTTTCGTTGATTTGCCTGCTCATTTATTGTAATATATAATTTTTGACAGCAATATGGCAACAATCCAAAGATTTTTCTGAAAAACGGCTGCATAATGAAAATAGACAGACTTGTTAGTATTATTATGATACTTCTTAACAGAGAACGAATCGGTGCGCAGGCATTGGCAGATCTGTTTGAAGTATCGCCCCGCACAATCTACCGGGACATAGACGCCATTAATATGGCAGGCATTCCTGTCCGCTCGACATCAGGTGTCGGCGGCGGCTTTGAAATCATGCAGGAATATAAACTTGATAAAAAGTTTTTTTCGGCGGATGAACTTTCTGCTATTTTAATGGGGCTTACCAGCCTGTCTGACCTGGTAAGGGGCGACGAACTGATTCATGCACTTGCAAAAGTCAAGAGTTTTATTCCCGCCGACAGAGCGGAAGAAATTAAATTAAAGGCTAATCAGATACGCATAGATTTAAGTGCATGGATGGGTAACAGAAACATACAGGTATATTTGGAAATGATTAAAACGGCTTTACAGGAGCGCCGACTGCTCTCGTTTGAATATGTAGCGCACCACGGGAATAAAACCGCGCGGACAGTCGAGCCGTATCAGCTTGTGCTGAAAAACAGTCACTGGTATTTCCATGGCTATTGCCGTAAAAGAAATGATTTTCGTTTATTCAGACTGTCCCGCATATCAAACCTGCAAATAGAAAAAGAAACTTTTCTGCCGCGGGATTTTCAAAAAACAAGTTTAAAGTTCGAGGAAATCTTTGAAACCGTACCAATAAGAATAAAACTCCGCATTCATAAATCAGTTATGGACAAGGTACTCGATTATTGTTCCTATGAACATTTTTCGCCTGCTGACGACGGATATTACATTGTTGATTTTCCATTTATCGAGAATGATTACAACTATGATCTTCTTCTTGGTTTCGGGTCAAAATGTGAGTGTTTAGAGCCGCTGCATATCCGCACGGAGATGAAACGCAGAATACATGAATTGGCTGCCATATATAGAAGTCAGAGTTAAAAGGGAACGTCCTGCAATAGATTATTCATCGAACAAATCTGCATGTGTTCCTGTATCAATCAATGTTAACGTCAATATATCATCTTCTATCAGGTATATTAATAACCAGTCCGGCTGTATATGACATTCCCGGTATCCTCTATAATTTCCGCTAAGGGCATGATCCCTGTTTTTTGCCTCCAAAGGAATTTTATGCAATAATTTTTCTACAATACTTTCCAGTAAAGAAATATTTAATCCCCTTTTTTTTGCAAGCTTCAATCCACTCTTGAATCTCCCGGTAAGGACTAATTCATATTTCATAAATCAATGTCCTCCAGTGCTTCCGCAAAACTACCATATCTCTTTGTCTTCGGGTCTCTGCTGATCTGCTTTGCTTCCTCCATAGCCTCTATCACTTCCTTCTTATATTTAGGAAGTTCCACGCTAAAAGGAAGCCCACCGCGCATAATCGCCTGCCGCAAAAACATATTCACTGCGCTGGACATGTCGATTCCAAGTTGATTGAACAACTCCACTGCCTGTTTTTTAACATCTTCATCTATTCTTATTTGGGTTTGTACATTCGCCATAGTTTACTTCCTTTCGAAACTTTTTACACTGAATACATGAACAGAATTTGGAGTTTTCCAGAGAAACACTCTTTATTATATTGTATGCCTTATCATTTACATTGTCAATCAATTGCAACATTTCCACATTTTGGCTATATGCCGCTCCCTTACAGCGCATCGATCACGCCCCGGACACCCTGTTCCTCATAGATCGCCTTATAATATGCCACCTCGTCCCTGATCAGTTCATCGATCACCTGCATACCCAAAAGCTCCACCGGCGCTTTGTCATCAGTCATGATATAATTTCCCGCCTCATATGCCGTCAGATTCTCCGCCACCGCCGCCATCATCGCGGACAGGTTCCCGTCTGTAAGCTGCTCCCTGTGAACCGCCAGATGATCGAGCATACGCGGATTATCGGAGGCAAACAGTTCCCTGTTGGTGGAGCCCTTCACATCCACGGTGTAAACTTCTCCGAACACACTGCCGATGGTATCTGCAAGATGTTCGTTGATACTGCCCACGCCGCTGCCACGCATATTCATATTGACCACCATCACCCCGTCCTCTGTCAGGTGATCCTTTACCAGTGTAAAAAATTCCACGGAGGACATCTGGAACGGAATGGTGATATCCTGATAGGCGTCCACCATGATCACATCATATTTCCCGTCGATGGCATTCAGATACGCCCTGCCGTCATAAGTCGTCACATTCACATCTTCGGGCAGTTCAAAATACTCCCGCGCCAGATCCGTGATCTTCTCGTCGATCTCCACACCTTCGATTTCCATATCACCATAATAATTGCGGCACTGATGGGCATAAGTCCCCGTCCCCATACCAAGGATCAGCACATTGCAGTCACCGGGCTCATCCTGTCCGGTCATTAACGGCGCCGCCATGGCATAATCATAATACATTCCCGTCAGACCTTCATTTTTCATCAGAATAGACTGTACCCCGAACAGGACATTCGTGGATAATATGACACTCCTGTCGCTTTCTTTCACCTGCAGATAATTGTAGACAGACTCTCCTTCGAATGTCAAGCCGCTCTCCCAGAAAGCAAAGCTGTTGGAATGCCCCAGGATACAGCACAGCAGAAATATGCCTGCAGAGACCGCACTCTTTACAGCACCCCTTTTACCGCTGATAAAATAGGCCAGGGCAAGCGCCAGCAGAATGCCCGCAAAAATCAGAAATGTAACGGAAGTTCCCACCGCCGGAATGGAAATAAAGGTGGGCACAAAGGTTCCAATAATACTGCCGATGGTGTTAAAAGCGCCCAGCGTTCCCACAACCTTACCGCTGTCTTCCAGACTCTCCACCGAATATTTCGCCAGAGAAGGCGTCACCGTCCCCAGCAGAAACAGCGGAAACACAAAGATCACCATACACGCCGCAAACGCCGCCCAGATCAGGAAGTTCGTATTGACCGCAAAAATCAGCAGCGCGGAGATTCCCAGAATTACATATTTGCCCGCCACCGGAATTGCAGCGATCCAGATTGCGGCGATCAGAATCCTGCCGTAGAGCCTGTCCGGATTGGGGTTCCTGTCCGCACTGCGGCCGCCGTATATATTCCCCAGCGCCATGGCGATCATGATCGTTCCTATGATGATCGTCCACACGATCTGGGAAGAACTGAAATAAGGCGCCAACAGCCTGCTGGCGCCCAGTTCCACTGCCATCACCGACATACCCGCGAAGAACTCCGTCAGATAGAGGAACAGTTTATTTTTTAAAACCGGTGCTGTATTGATTGTACTCATGACATTTTCCCTTCTTTGTCTTATGTCCCTTCCAGTACACCAGACGTACCTGTAACCGGAACGTGATACACTGGCTCTTTTATTAACCTTATTTCCAAGTATATACAAATTTTCATGTATTTACCACGAAAATATTTGCAGAGAAGTAAATTTGCTTCGCAAGATCAGCAAAACAGGAAAAACATGTTCGCGAAATCTTCTTTCCGGCCTCGTAAATCCGCACAGTTTCCTATACCATAATTTACAGGCTCCCCTTCACCACCAGAATCTTATCCCCCGCATTGATCTCCTCGGTCACCAGCTCATTCACTTCCTTAAGCTGCGCGATCGGCACATAGTACCGCTTGCCGATATCCCACAGCGTATCACCCTGTCCAGCGATATAGATCACCATGCCCGGCAGTTCGCTCAGCTTGTTCATATCCAGTTCTTCCACCTTGATATCCGTGATCAGATTACTCTTCTGTACGGCAAACACAATTACCTTGAACTGCAGCGCGGCCTTGATATCCAGTTCATCATTATCCAGCATTGTTACCGTCAGCTGCTCTATGCTGTAATGCAGCTTGAAAATACTGGTCGGCGTGATGTTCTCAGCCTCGATCACATACTGGAACGGAAGCACATTTCTCGTGGAATAAATCGATTTTGTACCGTTACTGCACAGATACAGCGTGATAACCGTCAGCGTTCCCGTAACGGCAATGCCGTTCTCCACGATCGCCTGCTCTTCGATCTGGATCTCGCCCTCGGAGTGAATCAACTGGTACATGGGCATTTCCGGATTCTGTATCCTGGCATGTTCCGCGATTTTACACTTACCGCTTCCGCTCATCAGAAGACTCTTAAGCTGTACCTCTGTCGTCAGCGCCTCGATTTCCTTATCCACTCCATAAATGTCGGACAGCACCTCCATGTTTTCTTCCTCATACAGATGAATGTCCAGATCCAGTACCGGCTCCACACAGAAAACCCGCTCCTCGCCGTCGAAGTCCTGGCGCACTTCCACATTGCACTGTCCCAGGCCGTAACGGATGTCCGGGATCATGTTTTCCCTGCAGCCGTGGCACTCGATAATACCGCTGAAAGGCACCGTATTCTCATACCACAGTGTCCTGTCATTATCCCCTTCTCCTTCATACAGGAAAAAAGCTCTCATCTCACCCTGGATCGAAATTTTCTCTTCCAGCGCTTTAAATTCCACATGGTCAAAGGTAATATGGTGCCATATGGTCTGGAACACGTTCGGCAGATTCCCCGACAGTTCCATCTCCTCTTTTAACCGGAAAATATCTTTCTTCTGCAGTACAAGCTGTACCACGGGATAAGTACGTTTACGGTACTCTAACGGCTCCTCGTGATAGATATCAACCGCAGTGTCCTGCTCCATGTGCTCCTCCAGTTCCAGGCCAAAGGAAGCCACCGCCTGCACACTCAGTTTTCTTGAATTAATGAGTCCCACCGTCAGATCTTCTATGGTCCAGTCGGTCAATATCACGTCCCCGTTCGACACGCCTTCCATATTGACTCTCTCTTCAAAAGGAATCATCGCTTCCATACTGGCGCAGGTTCCTTCCATGTCTGTCAGATACAGTACGGACACAACCAGTCTGCCCCTTAAATTCACCACGTTTTCACCGGCGCGTATCTCCTCCATGATGATCTCGCCCTTGCTGTTTAACAGATAGCTGGCATCGGGCTTGTTATCTGATATATTTACATCTTCTTCCAATACGACTTGCGTGCCGGCTCTGCTGCTGATCCGATCCATATGTATCTTCTTTTTTACTAATTCCACAAAAATAAACCTCCATGCGTATACTTAATATAAGTGTATGCCGCATAGAGGTTGTATATGATTTATAATTTCATCCCGTATGATCTCATATCTATTCCATCCATTTGAAATCTTCCGGCTCCGCGTTTTTCTTCCTGTCACTAACCAGCGTAAGGTCATCCGTATATTGCCCCGTTTTATAATCGAAAATAAGAATCCGGTACGGCTCCTCCAGCGAGATCCAGATATCCAGATCCAGCGGTGCAAAATCTCCGTACATGGCAAGCTGGTCGTTGAACCACCAGTAATACGAATCCTCCCCGATCATCGTGGTTACATCATATAAAATACCGTCCTGACCATCCACGGTCTCCATTCCCTTGCAATAACCAAGCGCATCCTTCTCCTGATCCAGTCCGGGCACACGACTGTAGATTTCCGCCTCCAGTTCCGCAAGCTTCTCGTTATGGTCGTGCTTCCAATGATATACCTGCGTCCGGTTATACCCCGGTCCAGCCTGATAGACCACACAGCCCTTCACATCCGGAACGGTCACGGAGAACTCCGCCTGCTCCTGTCTGTCTGGCAAAAACGGTAGAGTTTCTGCCACATAGACGAACATATTTACGACAAAAGGTTCGTCCTCGCTTTCTTTGCAGACCACTCTGCTGACACGAAAACCGGACATGTTCAGCCTGCCGTTCAATACCAGGCTTCCGGTCTCCTCGTCATAGACATAATCTGTGATCTCCACAGGCCCGGAAGACACAACGCTCCCGGTCACATAAACCTTCATCAGAACCGCCGACAGGCAAAATACAAGCAGACCCGCGGCGATACCTGCGGCCAGCTTCAGTTTCCGGGTGCGCCAGCGCAGCTTTTTAAATCCGTTAAGCGCCGCCTGCTCCTTCCGCAAACTTTCAGCTTCCGCTTCTTCCGGCAGTTTCTCTGTCATTGTCCCGCAGGTTAAGCGACAGTCTTCACATCTCTCCAAATGTTCTTTTATCACGTTAGTGCCCGTCTCACTCAAGATCCCGTCTATATATCCCGGCAGCAGATCTTTAATAATATCACAAGGGTATTCTCTATTCATATGCACTCGTCTCCTTTATTATTTTCATTCATACCTGCTTCTGAAGCATACACCGCTTTCTTTTTCGTCAATCGGATTCAATCCTTCGTCCGCTTCCTGCTCCCATACGTTTCACCTCACCGTCCGCACACTGCTCATATCATGTCTGACAGATATGCTTTCAACTTTTGTTTCGCCCGATAGAAAACCGTCCGGCACCAGTTCTCACTTTTTCCCATGATCTCACCAATCTCCCGAAACGAAAGATCTCCGGTTATGCGGTACATCACCACCTCCCGCTCCGGCTCTGACAGATGGTGGATTGCCTGATAAAACTCCTTCCTGCTCTCCTGCTGTAATATATCGCGTTCACCGTCCTGCGCCTCCTGATCGGGTATATACTCCGTCAGTTCCACCGTCTCCATACGCTTCTTTTTGCGCAGTTCCTGGTACAGAATATGCTTTGCAATCTGGCAGAGCCATACCGACAGTTTGCATGACCCGTCATAACGCTGAATGGAAGTGACCGCCCGCAGAAAGGTTTCCTGCATAAGTTCCTCGGACCAGTGCGCATCATGCGTATGGACATACAGGAACCGATACACCAGGCTGGCATATTCCTGATAGACTACTTCCATGTTTATGTTGTTTTCATCCGGCTTCCGCACGCTGTCACCACCTTCCTTGTGTGCACATGATTCTGTCATCGCGCAGTCCCTGCTGATCTTCCGCATACCAATACATCCCGTACCATTATTGTTCTCTACCTCATATATCCCATCTGAAAGACATTCGTTACAAATAATTTTACAGTAAAAATACTGTGTGTACGAATTGCCACATTTCTGTGGAAAAACAGGCGCTTATGTGATAATATATAGAAATAAAGATAAAAACCAGACGCAAGACACCCCCCTGACAAGCTTTACAGTTGAAGTGCTGAACTTGCTGCGTAGCATAAGTATTGAAGCTGCTTCCTTTGGGGATATTCATCAGAGATAATTATACTATAAAGGCTGAAGGGAGAACAATATTTTGATAAAAAGTATTACATTAAAAAACTGGAAAAGCTATGGGCAAAGCACTCTATATATAGATCCATTGACAATTATGATCGGTACTAATTCAAGCGGCAAATCAAATGCAATAGATGCATTGATTTTTTTAAGCAGAATAGCAGCTGGCGTGGGTATTTTTCAAGCCATCTGCGGGGATATAACGTTAAATGCTTTGCGAGGCGGAATGGATTGGGTTTGTAAAAAAAATACTAATTTGTTTACATTAGAGGTTGTAATGGAATATGAGAATGCTGAGTATGAATATTCCATTACTGTAGAAATCGGAACAGCCAAGGCATTAATAACACAGGAAACATTAGTTCAAAGTGGATTGAAAAAGCAACGATTGTTTTATACAAATTTACGCGATAATAAATTGCTGAATATTCCAACGTATTTTTCAACCGGCAAGCAAGGAAAAGGTCAGAATTTTGAATTAAATCGAAATACATCGATACTATATCAAAGCAAAATATTACAATTAAAGAAAAAAGAAATTATTGAAATAACAACCGCCTTAGCAAAACAATTAAGTGGAATTTTTGTACTGGATCCGATACCTAATCATATGCGTGATTATTCACCACTGGCTGAAAAGTTATCGACTGACGGATCAAATATTGCAGGCGTATTAGCCGCATTAGATGATGAAAAAAGAAAACAGATTCAGGAAAAATTAACATCATATTTGAAGAAAATCCCTGAAAAAGATATTGAAAGTGTATGGACAGAACGGGTAGGAAAGTTTAATACAGACGCCATGCTTTATTGCAAAGAGGCATGGAATGAAGGTGAATGTATCGTTGATGCAAGAGGAATGTCCGATGGTACTTTAAGATTTCTTTCAATTATGGTTGCAATGCTTACAAATGAAGCTAATAAACTTATTGTTGTCGAAGAAGTTGACAACGGTTTACACCCATCAAGAGCCAGGATTCTAATAGATATGTTGAAAGAATTGGGAGACGAAAGGGGCCTGGATGTATTAATTACAACACATAATCCAGCTTTATTAGACGCTGCCGGAACTTCAATGATTCCGTTTATTACAGTTGCTCATAGAGACGAAAAAGGTCAAAGCCAATTAACCTTACTGGAAGATATAAAGGATTTGCCTAAAATGATATCCACAGGAAATATTGGAGAATTAGCCACAAGCGGTAAGATAGAATCAGCTCTCGTAAGGGTGGAAAAAGGTTAAAAGCAAGTTTGATTACTTTTTTATGGAAAAAAATTGTACAAAAGTGTTCGGCTGAAGAATAGCGGAAAATAATGCAAAAGATATTAATTCTTGATACAAGTATTTTATGTGTATATCGTAAAGTTCCCTATATGGATGATTGCGGTTCTGACGATAATAAATGGGATTACAAAAGAGTGACGGAGAAAATTGACACCGAAATAAGTAAGAAAAGTCTTCTGGTACTGCCATTAGCAACTTTAATTGAAACAGGAAATCATATTGCTCAGGCCAATGGAGAACGTTATAAGCTGGCAGTTGCATTATCTAATATTATAAAAAAAGTCGCTAATGAAGAGGAACCCTGGGCAGCTTTTACCTTTCAAAGAAAACTATGGGATGAAGAAAATCTGATTAAACTTGCAAATAATTGGCCAGCTTTAGCAGCCAGCGGATTATCAATAGGCGATGCAACAATAAAAGATGTGGCAGAATATTATACAGAAGCAGGATGTCTGGTCGAAATATTTACCGGTGATGAAGGGTTAAAGGCATATGAACCCAAACATACAAACACCCCCAGAAGACACAGGTAAAATTGAGCTTCCTACATTACAGAGAAGCCAGAGTCTGAACGGTTCCCCTTCCATTCCCCCAGAATAGCCGGGATTAACAAATTCTTGGTTGAATAAATTGCTCCTCAGAGAATTTATTCAACCTTCTACCGCCCCAATCAGTTCCGTCACATTCCCGACTCCGTAACGCTCCATATATGCCTCGATCCCTTCCACGATCTCCACCGTGGCATAAGGATTCACGAAGTTCATCGCTCCCACCGCCACTGCACTTGCCCCGGCCAGCAGGAACTCTATGGCATCTTCTGCATTTCCAATGCCGCCCATACCGATGATCGGAATCTGTACGGCGCGTGCCGCCTGATAGACCATGCGCACCGCCACCGGTTTAATGGCCGGACCGGAAAGTCCGCCCGTCTTGTTGGCAAGCGCAAATTTTCTTCTGTGTATATCAATCTTCATACCCGTGATCGTATTGATCATAGACAGCGCGTCGGCCCCCGCCGCCTCCGCCGCCTTCGCCATCTCCGTAATATCCGTCACATTCGGACTCAGTTTCATAATAACAGGCTGTTCTGCCTTTTCTTTAATCCGGGACGTAATGTCATACAAACTGTCCGGTCTCTGTCCGAAAGCAATCGCGCCCTCTTTCACATTGGGACAGGATACATTGATTTCCAGCATATCCACCGGCTCATCGGCCAGACGTTCCACCACTTCCAGATAGTCCTCCACGGTCTTCCCGCAGACGTTGACAATGATTTTTGTGTTATATTTTTTCAAAAAAGGGATATCCCGCTCCACGAAGACGTCGATTCCCGGATTCTGCAGACCAATGGCATTGAGCATACCGCCGTAGGTCTCCGCCACCCGGGGCGTGGGATTCCCCGGCCAGGGCATGTTCGCCACACCCTTGGTCACCACCGCACCCAGCCTGTTTAAATCTACGAAATCGCTGTATTCCATGCCGGAGCCGAAGGTGCCGGACGCCGTCATTACGGGATTCTTAAATGTCACTCCTGCAATCGTTATCTCTGTATTCATAACATGCTCCATTCCGCCGCCACGGTGACGGCACAAATTCAGAGGTACTTCCCCCGCTGTTTATATTTCCACCTCACGCGCTTCAAACACCGGACCGTCGGTACAGATGCGGGCATTATGTACATGGGAATGCTGGTCTGTCTCCCTGGTCTTACACACACAGCCCAGACACGCCCCCACACCGCATGCCATCCGCTCCTCCAAAGAGATATAAGCGTCTATCCCCTGTTCCACGGCGTATTTCTTGATCGCCCGCAGCATCGGCATAGGGCCGCATGCCATGATCACATCCGCCTGCAGTTCATTTACCCTGATGATGTCCATCACATTGCCCTGCACACCTACGCTGCCATCCTCGGTGGCAATGTAGACCTGCCCGTTCTCTCCCAGATCATCCTGCAGAAAAAGATCCTGATTCCGATACCCCAGCAGAATATATTTCTCCGCGTCGAGCTCCTTCGCCAGTTCCAGCATAGGCGGTATGCCGATTCCGCCGCCCATCAGAAATACGCGTCTGCCTTTTGCCGCCTCCGTCGGGAAACCATTGCCCAGCACACCCAAAAGTTCCAGCGTATCCCCTGTATTATAATTGGAAAACTCCGCCGTACCCTTGCCGGCAACGCGGTAAACCAGACGCAGTCTGTCCTGTTCCCTGTCCACCTCGCAGATGCTGATCGGCCTTGGCAGCAGCGTTGCGGCATTGTGCGGATACACCGCCACAAACTGCCCCGCACGGGCATCCTGCGCCAGTTCTGTTTCCAGCCACAGATCATAGATCTGTTCCGCGATCTGCTTCTGTGACACAATCACTGCTTTTACTTTCTTTTTTCGAACCATTTGTCCGTCCATTCTCCCGTTATCCTCTTTCTATATTTCCGCCGCCAGTACATCATATGTCAATGATATACTGTAGCGCCGCCGTTTCCCTACCATTATATCCGTTTTCGCCTTTGCCTACAAGTCCCTGAGCATATGCCTAAACAGGCAAATCCCGTTTGTTGAATCTGCTTCGCATCCCGAATTCGTGTTGCCCGTCATAAGTCCCAATCATCAGTCTTACATACAAACATGACGCTTGATAACCGGTCCTTCTGACTCTGCTTATTCGCACGCAATGAGAGCGCACGGTCTGATCACCATGCGCTCTGTCATACTGCTGTCTGTTTTCCGAAAACGCTTCTATGCTACTGCAGCAAAGACAGCGCTCCCTGATTGCTCTGATTCGCCTGCGCAAGCATGGATTGTCCTGCCTGTGCAAGAATATTGTTGTTGGCGTACCGTACCATCTCCGTGGCAATATCCGTATCCCTGACGGACGACTCGGCCGATGTGGTATTCTCAATAATATTATCCAGATTACTGATCGTATGCTCCAAACGGTTCTGTATAGCACCCAGCTTTGATCTTTCTTCCGACACATCACTGATCGCGCTTTTGGCAAAAACATTTAATGCCTGAAAATAGCGGATATCCGGCGCCTTTTCGGATAGCGCTTCTTCCGTTCCCCCCGTAGGTCCCCAAAGAGAGCTGTAATCTGTCGTGAGCCTGTCTTTCACATTTTCATCCGTAATGGCACTATAAGAAAAGCTGTGAAAAACAGTCAAATCGTGCGCCGCCAAAAGGTGTGAATGACCCGGCACCTGCCATTGCCCGATCGTATCCAGATTGACATGCCCGATTTTGGCATGGGTGGTAAGACCGGGAAACGGTGCCTGATAATAATATCCGTCAGGCCGTTCATTCCCTGTCGGCTTTAAATCCTGTGCATTACACAACGGCGTTCCGTCGTTGGTCTGATAGCAGATTCCTTTCGCCAGCGCACTGGCGATCAGATCGTTGGTGCACATATTGCGGATCGTAATACCGATATGCTGCCCGGATTCCGCACCTACCTGCAGTCCTTTATTTGAAAAAGAACCGTCCAGCAGCTTTTGCTCATTAAAAGTCGTGGTAGACTGTACCCTGTCGATCTCACTCATCAACTGTCTGACTTCCATCTTAATGTAGTCTCTGTCCACTGTTGTCAGTGTACCATTGGCTCCTTTGACCGCCAGTTCACCCATTCGCTGCAGCATGTCATGCACCTCATTCAGTGCGCCCTCCGCTGTCTGCACACAGGAGATGCCGTCCGCCGCATTGGCCGACGCCTGCGTGAGTCCTCTCATCTGCCTGCGCATTTTCTCTGATATGGATAATCCCGCCGCATCGTCTGAAGCGCGGTTGATCTTATATCCCGAAGACAATTTCTCTGTAGATTTTGCCTGACTTGCGTTTGTCAAATTGAACATGCGATTTGCATTCATCGCTGTAAGATTGTGTTTAATAACCATAGGCTTCCCTTCCTTTCGTAACGCTTCCCTGCATCCGTCCTAAGCAGTATTCTGGATTTTCTTAATCCTACTGTAACAACGACAGTGCTCCCTGATTGCTCTGGTTCGCCTGCGCAAGCATGGATTGTCCTGCCTGTGCAAGAATATTGTTGTTGGCATAGCGCACCATCTCAGTCGCAATATCCGTGTCCCTGACGGCGGACTCTGCTGCCGTGGTGTTCTCAATAATATTATCCAGATTACTGATCGTATGCTCCAGCCGGTTTTGTATAGCCCCCAGATCGGAACGCACCTCTGACACGTCGAAGATCGCACTCTTGGCAAAAGCGTTCAGCGCCTGGAAATAGCGAACATCCGCAGTCTTCTCAGACAGCGCTTCCTCGGTCCCGCCCGTAGTTCCCAGCATATAATCTGTTGTCAGTTTGTCTTTCACATTTTCATCCGTAATCGCACTATAGGAAAAACTGTGAAAGATTGTCAGATCCTCCGCTCCCAGAAGGTGCGAATGCCCCGGTGATCCCCATGGCTGCACCATGCTCTTATCCCAGTATTGCTGCTTTGCATAAGTACTTTTGTTCGGTACCCAATAAGCAACCACTCCTTGCGGATAACCCGCGTGTGACGGGTTCGGATTGTCTATGTTGTTACATACCTCACTGTCATTATTCGTCTGAAAAAAAATTCCTTTGGCAAGCGCACTGGCAATCAGATCGTTCGTGCACATATTGCGGATCGTGATGCCGATATGCTGTCCGGATTCCGCCCCTACCTGCAGTCCTTTATTCGAAAAAGAACCGTCCAGCAGCTTTTGCTCATTAAAAGTCGTGGTGGACTGTATCCGGTCAATTTCGCTCATCAACTGTCTGACTTCCATCTTGATATAATCCCTGTCTACAGAAGTCAGTGTGCCGTTCGCCCCTTTGACGGCCAGTTCGCCCATTCGCTGCAGCATGTCATGAACTTCATTCAATGCGCCGTCTGCACACAGGAGATGCCGTCCGCCGCATTGGCAGATGCCTGCGTAAGCCCTCTTACCTGCCGACGCATTTTCTCTGATATAGATAAACCTGCCGCGTCGTCTGAGGCGCGGTTGATCTTATATCCTGAGGACAATTTTTCCGTAGATTTTGCCTGACTTGCGTTTGTCAAATTGAACATGCGATTTGCATTCATCGCTGTCAGATTGTGTTTGATAACCATAGGCTTCCTTTCCTTTCGTACCGCTTCCCTGCGTCCGAATAAGTATAGATACTGTTATTTATATATCGGCTTGTTCCTGATAAACCCTTATAGCATTCTTATAATATTTTTCTTGACTTTAGTACTATATGGTACTATTCTATATAGTATACAGATATCTGAAAACAAAGCACCCTTTTCCGGAAAAGGTCTGCAGACTGATATCGCCAGGAGGTGATCATATGGCCTGCAATACAAACGGTGGTTTTCTTATCACAAAGATCAAACAGCTTCAGGGCAGAATTTTTGAAAAACTGCTGGCGAAGCACAATATCAGCGGGTTCAACGGCGCACAGGGCAGAATCCTGTTTGTCCTGTGGGCAGAAGACGACATTCCGATCAGCGAGCTTGCCAGGAAAACCGGACTTGCCAAAACGACTCTGACAAGTATGCTCGACCGCATGGAGAAACAGGCGCTGGTCGAACGGGTCTGTTCTCCTGCCGACCGCAGAACCGTCAGAATCCGGCTGACAGATACCGCCAGACAGTTTCGTGACCGGTATGAACAGGTGTCCGAAGAAATGAATCAGATTTTTTATAAAGGATTTAGCGATGAAGAGATACTCACTTTGGAAGCAGGCCTTGGGAAGGTGCTTGAAAATCTTACAGAACGGGAAAATCAGATCAGGAATGGAGGTTATCATGAATAACGCAATAAAATCAGGGATACGCGCACTCCGCGAAAATGCACAGGTTGCCTATGTGGCTTCTGTCAATGAGGAAGGCTTTCCCCAGATCAAGGGAATGCTCGTAGTCGAACATGAGAGTATGAAAACACATTATTTTTCCACCAACACCAGCTCCAGGCGGGTAGGACAGTTTCTTAAAAATCCCAAGGCTTCCGTATACTATGTGGATGATACAAAAGATCAGTATAAGGGTGCCCTGTTTACCGGAACCATGGAAGTGTGCACCGATCACGACACGAAGGCATTTCTATGGAGGGACGGAGACGAAATGTATTATCCCCAGGGCGTGGATGACGAGGATTACTGTGTCTATAAATTTACCGCCGAGACTGTCAATTACTACTATGGACTGAGCAATGTGACAATGCCCGTTGACGAGCTTTGATCCCGCATTGATCATCTTATTTCTCATCTACACCAGAAGACGCCATTTGCCTTTCTATGCACAAATGGCGCTTTTTTTGTTGCCGGACCTCTTTTTCCGATCCGTGTCCGGCATTTTCATCGGCTTCTCTACCCTGTATATACCACCTTTCCACCGCAGATCGTATAATGAACAACGCCCGGCAGATTCTCTCCGGTAAAAGGAGAATTCGCCGCTTTTGATACAAAACTTTCCACCTTCCACTCCTGCGCCGGATCAAATATTACCAGATCGGCCGGACCGCCCTCCGCCAGATAACCAGCGTCCAGATGATACAGCTTCGCAGGCGCACAACTCATTCTATCAATCAGTTCCGGCATGGACAGATATCCTTTGTTCACCAGTTCCCGGATTCCCAGCGATAATGCCGTCTCCAGCCCGATAATGCCGCTGGGCGCTTCCGTGAGCGGTTTCGCTTTCTCCTCCGCACTGTGGGGTGCATGATCCGTGGCGATCATGTCGATCGTGCCGTCCTTTAATCCTTCTATGACTGCAAGGCGGTCCGCCTCCTCTCTGAGCGGCGGATTCATCTTCGCCAGCGTGCCGTGTTTAATCACGGCTTCATCCGTCAGTGTAAAATGATGGGGCGCTGCCTCCGCATAGATATGACTGCTCTTTTTCTTAGCCTGCCGCACCAGATCGACCGCTTCCTTCGTGCTGATATGCTGAATGGACAGATCGGCTTCCGCCTCCACGGCAATCCGCAGATCCCGTTCTACCATAGAGATTTCCGCCTCTCTGGGAGAACCGCCTATCCCGTAATGTTCAGCCGCCTTCCCGGCATTGATGCCATTGTTGGCAATCAGTGACGGATTTTCCTCATGAAGACTGACCGGCTTCCCGCACTTTGCCGCCGCGTGCAGCGCAGCACGCAGCAGTTCCTCATCCATAAGCGGTATGCCATCGTCCGTGAATCCCGCAGCACCCAGCTTGCTCAAAGTCTCCATATCCGTCAGTTCTTTGCCCTGAAGCCCTTTGGTCACATTGGCGCATGTGTGGATATGAATCCCGGTCTCTCTGCCCTTGTTCAACACATATGCAAGCGTCTCCGGATTATCCACGGCAGGCTTCGTATTCGCCATCAGCACCACCGATGTGAATCCGCCCCGTGCCGCCGCCCGGGCACCTGTCTCAATATCTTCTTTGTAGGTGAAACCGGGGTCTCTGAAATGCACATGCACATCCACAAGCCCCGGCGCAACGCACTGACCATATAAGTCAATAGTTTTGACTGCTTCTCCACCAGACTCTATCTTCCCATCAGCAGTATCCACATTCCGATCCTCAGGTCCCGCCGCCCCGCTCTGCATAAGCCCGATTTCTTTCTCCATGGCTCCCCGCGGCGCTATGCGGACAATCTTATCCCCTTTCATCAGAATATCCCTGTACCCTTCCGTCCCCGATGCGGGGTCGATCATATATCCGTTTTTTAAATATATCATGCTTGTGCCTTTCCATTCGGTTTCGTATTATATTTTAATCAAACACAACCGGCTTATCAATAAACTCTATCTTGATCACTATGTAGGGATAGCTTTCAACCGCATTTCCTTTCTCCTCGGGCGCAGGACCGATCAGATTCGTGTCCACGTAGATCGCATTCGTCGTTTCATACAGGTCGTTTACTGCGATGCTGTAGCCGCCTGTCATCTGTGTCCCGTATCCCACGCAGATATAAAGAAAACCTTTATCCTCAAAGGTGATTTTAAACGCATCCTTCTTCTTTTGCTCGATCATATTAAACAACTCTTCCGGAAGGTTATCCTCCGGAATCACCGTACATTCCAGATCTTTGATCTTTTCCATTGTATTCTGCTGCTTTCCGCATGCAAACACCCCCATGCACATAAGGCAGACCAGACAAACACTAAGCAGTCTCTTCTGATATTCATATAATCTGTTCATACATTTTCTACTCCGACCATAAACTCTTATTAACTAATTTATTATGAAAAGTTTGAGTCTATTCCTGTTAATAGATTTCTATTGATTATTGAAACATCAGCTTATATAATAAAAGTAAATTTGCTCCGCAAATTAACTTTACGAGTTTGCATCGCAAACTCGGTATAACCGGAAGGATTCATATTTGCTCCGCAAATTAACTTTACGAGTTTGCATCGCAAACTCGGTATAACCGAAAGAAAATATACAGGATGGTTACGAAAATATGATACGATTAATTCTAGTCGCACTCTTTGTTGTTATATTTCTGATCGTGAGTCTGCCGATTCAGTTCGCGGAATTTATCATCGGAAAATTTAATCCCGACGTCAAGGACCGCAGTTCTCTTGCAATCGTCAACTGGGCTTTTCGTGTAGTACTCTGGATTTCCGGCACTTCCGTAACCGTACTTGGTGAAGAAAACGTTCCGAAAGATGAAGCGGTACTGTACGTTGGCAATCACAGAAGCTATTTCGACATTCTCCTGACCTATGTACGCGTGCCCAGACCTACCGGCTATATGGCCAAAGTCGAGATGCTGCGCTACCCGTCCTTAAGCACATGGATGAAGTATCTGCACTGCATCTTTTTGGACCGGTCCGATATCAAGGCCGGACTCAAATCCATTCTGAATGCCATCGACAAGATCAAAGCCGGTATCTCCATCTGCATTTTCCCGGAGGGAACACGCAATAAAACCGACCAGATGTTTCTGGAATTTCATGACGGCAGTTTAAAAATTGCCGAAAAATCCGGCTGCCCAATCGTACCTGTCAGCATCAATAATGCGGGGGCAATCTTCGAAGACCACATGCCTAAGATCAAGAAAGCGCACGTAGTCATCGAATACGGCAAACCGATCTATACAAGGGATCTGAGTAAGGAAGATAAACGCCGTCTCAGCGCCATGGTACAGGAAGTGATCAAGGCGAATTATCTGAAGAATGCGCCTCTGGTATAAGTTCCTCCATGATCGCGCTCATCATCAGTACCAGTTCTGCGTTCAGTTCCACCTGATTCATGATGCCAAGCTTCTCGTCAATCTCTTTATAATTGCGGCTTCCGGCGCCATCCAGATAACTGATGGACTGCAGGTTGCGCCCCAGCATGTAGTGCAGATGATTCTCCAGCACTGTGGCATATTCATGGTTGGTGATGATATGATCCACCACCACGAGCCGCGTAATATCTCTTAACAGTTCCGCACTGCCGCTGGATTTCTCATCCATAATCGCCAGGAACTTAGAGTTCTTCGCCGCATACGATACTCTCTCGCCCTCCTGCATCAGTACTTTGATCAAATCCCTGCACAGGCTTGTATCTACCCGTTGTTTCGTGGACAGATAAGTTACGCTTCCCCAGAAAATAAAATCGTTCTTCATATCCTTCACCGGATTTTCCGACAGATATTTTTTGATCACATTATGATACCCGTAACTGCCGGTAGCACGGTATAACTCTGTTGCCGCATAGAAATACTCCTCCGGGGACACATCCGTCAGATACTTGCCAGCATAACGGTAAGCCCTGTCCGCCGCTTTCAGACAGCGGTTCGCATACTCCCAGTCATAGTTCTGATACAGATAGCTGAATTTCGCCATGGTTGCCGCATACTGAATCGTCGCATCCATCGTGATTCCCTCAATGTAAAGCAAATATCCCAGCGCCGCGTTGTCCACGCTGCTGACCGCGGAATATACCGCTCCGCTCTTGGCATCCTGCATTTTCATAAGCCAGTCTATCTCATATCTGACCTCATCCAGCACATCCGGTATCTCATTGCCGCTCTCGGGAATCCCCACATCATCGCCAAACACTTCCGGATACAGTTCATATGCCAGCAGCAGATGATTGACCGTGCGGCAGCCTGTTCCCACATCCCGGTTCGCCGCTCCGTCCACATGCCAGCCGCCCGATACATCCAGCTTGATCGACGCCTCGTCTTTCATCTGCGCCTCTCTGGCATGACATGCATTATGCGCTGCATCGCCCGCCATCTCCAGAGACAAGGTAAGACCGCAGCGATTAAAATAGTACTGTTTCAGCGCCACGTTGTACAACTCCTCATAAGGATTATCCGCTATCCCGAAGGAGTAGGACTGCCCTATAACCGCTGCTTCTATATAATATGTACCGGCAGTCTGCAGTGCTGTAAAATCACCGTAACTGACATATACGCCGGTATTCTCATCGTATCCGCGCTGCTCGATCTGCCCCGTATATACGCTCTGACCGCTTCCCGCATCGATAACCGCAAACGTATCCGGAAGTACCTCTCCCTGAAAAACCGCGATCTTATTGCCGTAAGTGTCGTACCCTACCTGATCCACCAGAATACTCGGAAGACTCTCGGGAACTTCATAATCAAATTTTGGTTCAAGTCCCAGAGTCGTCAGTTCACTGTCGCCGTCTCCCTTTATGTGCGTATCAAAAGTAAGTTCCGGCGTATATGCGCAGCCCGTCAGTAAAGATAACAGAAGCAGTATGCAGATTAATGATCTATCATGTCTTTTTTTCATCAATGCCAGCTCTTTCGTTGTCATATACGTCCGGCGTAACGGTTTCGCCCGCGTCGAACTCCGTGCCGAAATGACGCTATATTATTCTACCACAAAAGTCCGCATTCTTCATCATAATATACAATTTTTCCTTCCACGATCGTACAAAGCGTTTTTGTGAACACTTCCATAGGGTTGCCGTCATAAATCACCACGTCCCCGTCTTTGCCCGGTTTAAGACTGCCCACCCGCTCGTCTACCCCGCAGATCTTTGCGGCATTGATAGTGATCGCGCGCAGGCCCTCTTCCATAGACATGCCCTCTTTGACCGCCAGTCCTGCGCAAATCGGCAGAAACTGTATTTTAGACACGGGATGATCCGTAGTGATAGCCGTCAGAATACCGTTCTTACTGAGTTCTCCCGCTGTCTTAAAAGCCATATTTCCTACCTCGATCTTATTGCGGCTGGCCATATCCGGACCAACGATAGCCGGAAATCCTGCCTCATGAAGCTCCTCTATAATCAAATGCCCTTCACTGCAATGATCCAGAGTCATCTTAAGTCCAAACTCCTTAGCAATACGCACTGCTGTCAGGATATCGTCCGCTCTGTGCACATGTGCTTTCAGCGGAATCTCGCCCTCTAATACCGGCAGCCAGCACTCATAATGAAAATCCGGTGCTGTCGCCGGATTTTCATTGATATGCCGCTGATACTCTCTCGCTTTTGTCAGCTCCTGCCTGAGCATGGATGCAATCGCCATGCGGGTGGCGGGGGAAGTATTCTGTCCCGAATAGTTCACCTTCGGGTTCTCCCCAAACGCCACCTTCATTGCCGCTGGCGCCTTTACAATCATCTGATCAATACACCTGCCATGCGTCTTAAGAAAGGCGAATTGTCCGCCTACCACATTAGCGCTCCCAGGTCCGATCATCGCCGACGTGATTCCCGCTTTTAGTGCGTCATGAAAAGCATCATCCATCGGGTTAATGGCATCGATAGCCCGCAGGTAGGGTGTTATGGGATTTACCGTCTCGTTACAGTCATCCCCCTCCATTCCCTTCTTTTCCTCCGTGATACCCATGTGGCAGTGCGCCTCTATAATGCCGGGTAAAACTGTGTTTCCCTTTGCATCCAGTACCTGTACATCGTGGTTATCCCGAAGTGCCTGCACATCACATTCTTCCATGTCACCAATGGAGACGATCCTGCCATGCTCGATCTGCAGATAGCCGTCGGCGTAATCTTTTTCCTCCATGGTTTTGATATTTCCGTGTATAATTGCCAGCATATTTGTCCTCACTTCTGCGCATGTTGTTTATGCCTGCAGCAAGTCCGTCCTGCGGACGATTCTTCTGCGCGAATGCTTTTGCACGCTGCTACTGCAGACGGCTCATGGGATTCACCGGCTCCCCGTCTTTCGTCAGTTTAAAGTATACATTTGATCCCTCCACGCTATAGTACTTGGTGGGAGATGCCACCGTACCGATGCCGTCGCCGACACTGATATAACTTCCCTCAGACACGGTGATATTCTCCAGCTGTCCGTATGTCAGCTCATAGCCGTTACCCAGGTCCGTCACGATTATATTGCCGATTATGGGATCATATCCCACAGAAGTTACGCGCCCGTTTGCCGCCGCCGAGATACTGGTGCCCTGAGGCGCTGCAATGACGATTGCCGGATTGTATTTATACTGCTGCAGTGTCGGAAAATAAATGGTCTTATCCATACTGTAATTGATCAGCACGTCACCGACGATCGGCCATACCAGCCCGTCCTCTTCCTGGAAATCCAGCGTTGGCTGTACTGTCGTGGAAATCGCTTCAGCCGTCTCCGTCTCTTCGAGGTTCTTCGCCGTGTCTACCGATTCATCGAACATGCCCGCCTCTTCCTCTTCATCGGCCTTCTTTTTTGTCTTATCGGTCTTTTCCGCCTTATCTTCCTTCTTCTGGTCTTTCTGATCTGTCGCTTCACTCACTTCGGCATTCCGCGAGCCGCTCTCGTCTGATTCGCCATCCGCCGGCTTATTACCCGCCGCAGCGCCGGTCTGTCCACTCTTGTCAGTTCCCGTGCCGTCCGTCTTCTTCCCTGCGGTCAGCTTGTCCTCCGTATTCTCAACTTTCTGGGAATTTGCCTCCTGAAAGCTGGGATCATAATCCAGATCATCGGTTCCCACTTCTGCAAACAGAGTGTCCAGTTCCTCACCGGACAGCATATTCTCCGCGCTCGTATCTGCCCCCTTCTCGATCGCCTCGAAATCTACCACATAATTCTCACGCTCCGCATTGTTACTTCTTTTTACAAAAATACCCGTCACCGTCAGTGCCGTTAAAACAAGTACGGATGACGCTAACATCACGATTCTCTCTTTCCTAACACCATTTCTATTTCTTCTTGCCATGAAACCATGCCTCCTGTTTTTCACCTTTGCCTGATCAGGAACTGTTTAAGGAATCATCGTTACAGCTCCCAGGCAGTTATAAAAGTTTACATGGTGTTAGTCTTACCCATTTTTGACAGGTTATTCAATTTTTGCTAATTCTGTTCCCGTAAAAAAATATTTTAAAATCTGATCATAAGTCTCACCGTTTACAGCCCGACTGTTTGCCCCGTACTGGCTCATGCCGAAACCGTGCCCCACGCCGCTTACGCGGAAGATAATCTGCCTCTCATCGTGCTCCGCCTCAAAGGCTGCCGATGCAAGCCCGAACTGATAGCGAAATTCCTCTCCGTCGATCTGCCCGATCTCCTGATCGCCTGCAAAAAACGACACTTTTGTCACATATCCGGCATCGTCATAAGTTAGCTGCATTCCATCCCACAGCTCCTGCGGATCGCATTTCTCTTCGATACAAGACTGTACACCGTACAGATAATCTTCTTTCGAAACGCTCACTTCACTGTAATAGTCCGCCGCCGCTCTATCCTGTTCGCACGGCACACCGGTCAGATAAGGGCACTGTTTCGTGCCCCATACCTCGCCGGCATCCCGTGTCCGTCCGGTACTGATCTTGAAATAAGACCCTTGAACCGGTTCTCCGGCATAGCACAAGTACAGTCCGGCAGTCTCTTCCACCGCCTGACTGTACGGCCGCAGTTCTTCCGCCTCCTGCACGGCTGCCTCATACCATTTTTCCAGACCGGAACCTTGCACCTGCAATGCTGTACTTTCCTGTTCCCGCATCACCTGGATCACTTCCGTGCGCAGCAATACCGCCTGCGCTTTTAACGCCTCCGGCTCATACGCAGCAGGCATAACTGCCGATAACCGGTAAACCAGATATTCTTCCATGGGAATCTCCCATATCCCCCAGTCCATACGCGCCTGTATTCGAAGTGTCTCCGTACTGCCCTGCTCCTGCACCGGTTCACGGCTCCGCCGAAGCGCTTCTGTCTCTTCCCCCACATGCCCCCACAGACAGGCACACACATACGGCAGCAAAAAAACAAACAAAAGAAAGCATCCTGCTTCTCTTTTGTTTGTTCTTTTTAAGACGATTCTGTTATCATTCATGAAACACCCCACATGGCTGCAGTTTGACCTGGCAGTTTTACCGCAGCCCCACATGTACTATTACTATGTGTGTGTTCCTTATTATATGTCGCATGACATCTCAAACCTTGTAAAAGACTTCGAAGAATGCCTGCTTGTGGGTATTCTCCAGCGTGAAACTTACCACTTCTCACACTATTACCGTACCAGATCCAAATGCTGCACTGTAGATACATTACCGTTCTCATACAGGAAAATTCCCGTATTTCGGATCATGGCATTATGCTGGTTGTTCTGCTCGGAATTTAACGCAAACTGTGTCGATACATTTCCCAGTCCGATGGCGCCCACGCCCAGATCCGACAAGTGGTACAGCTTGTCATTGCCGTCCTCATCCTTCGTCCAGATGAGCAGCTTCTCCCAGATCTCATCCGCCTCGTCGATCCATCCGTTACCATCCGCATCATACTTCGCCAGATCTGCAAATCCGTTACCCGACTGCGTCCCGAACAATTCTCCGCCGTCGTTAATCACGCCGTCACCGTTTAAGTCAAGCGCCAGAAATCCACTGCCTGACTGCAAAGAAGATATCTCTTCCTCCTCACCGTCCTGATCCAGATCAAAGAAAAACTTCTGATCCGACACCTGTGCGATATTCGTATCCAGATTGATGACAAGCGGATCACAGTAAGTCACCATGCCGGTACTGTATGTTTCCTCATAATATTCTTCGAAACTGCGGCTCATGGCAACTTCCAGATTAAAGGACAATTCCCTGCCGTCCGCCGTCTTCACCATGCCTGTCGTAGAGAACGCAGTATGTTCCTCTTCCCTGTGATAATACTGGTTCGTAAGCATATTAACCTGATAAACCGGCTGTGCCGAACCCGCACCGTCTAGCGAAGCCGCCGGTCTGTCCCAATGATCAGCACCGTATCTTTCTCCCCGGAACTGGAAGAAAATTTCCATCAGAAACTGTATACACTGCTGCCTGATTGTAATCATCGCATTTTCCGGTGTCTGCCGCTCTTTTACCTTCGAAGTATTAGACAGATTCTTAAAATGTGTGGAGATATCCTCCAGATTCGCAGCATTCTCCTCAAGCTTTCCGTTCGTATCGGACTTCTCACTCTGATCCGTATGATCCCCGGAATTCACCAGATTGCCAAACAGGCTTCCCATCCCGCCGTATGCCTGGTACTGGGCTGCGCCAAGCCGCATACTGGACCCTCTCACTGATTTGGTTGTCACAGAAGAATATCTTCTGGAAGATTCCATTCCCACTACACTGGAATCAATTCTCACTTTTCCCTCCTTTTTGTAGAGACCCGCTTCCTGCCTGTCTGTGCCACCGACTGCACCTTCCCTGATGCATGGCAATAGAAAGGACGGTATCCCGCGGGAAAATCCTTTTCCCTCAAAAATACCGTCCATGGTCTGTACATCTCTCAGATTCAAGAAGCAATCGTCCGGCCAAGATCAACCACCCCTCGTACTTTATATATCGGACGCCTGCTCTGATTAATTTAGCAGTTATATCCACTGATTTATATTTTCATGAATCTGTTTATGTTTCATATGCTTCCGAAAAAGCACCTGCTGCCATTCATGCCGCCTGCGGTTCTGTCAGGCATCGACTCTGTTATAATTGATCAGGCAGCCTTTCAGAATGATCTGTCTTTCCTCATCTGTCAGTTCTCCCAGACGCAGCGCGAACTCTGTCATCTGTCCTTCTTCTACGGACACCCTGTATGCCTTGATCACATCCGCCTTCTCTTCCACTGCCTGTCTGATGTCCGGGAAGAACAGATAGTCCAGATTCCGGAAAGGAAGCTCGCCCTCCTCGATCAGGAACGGAAGCATGCCCCAGTTGATCAGGTTGGAGCGGTAACGTTTCGTCGCATACTCGTTCGCAATATTCGCCCAGCCGCCTAATACCTTCTGACAGCTCGCCGCCTGCTCTCTCGCGGAACCGTCGCCCGGCTTCACCGCGAAAATCGTGGAACCAAATCCCGTGTTCTCATGTGATGCACCCGCATAAGTCTTCTTAATCACGTCCATCACCGGTTTCACATCCGGATGCGCCTGACAGGGATGTTCGCCTGTCATTCTCGCCTTCTCGGCGCGCTGGATATCCTTCGCCCGCCCTACATATTCCGGATCTTTTCTGGACAGAGTAAACTCCGCCAGTCCGAGCGGGTTGGAACGATAGGACGATGTCTCTCCGGAAGGAATCAGCTCATCTGTGGTCGTCACCGGATCGTGGATCTCGGATACCACGCGCAGCACCAGGTTCTCAGGCAGTGCACCCATGGCAGGCCAGTCCTTGATGTTAGGGCCGAACTGAATCTCCACACTCTCGTCCGCCACACCCTTGGAATCAAACACACGATTCTTATAGATGTTAGCGTCAAAATGATATTTATATTTATTCAGTTCCGCATCAAACTCCGTCGCCGGCGTGAGCACACCTCTGTTTGCCGCCGTAGCCGCAATCGAGCGGGCGTCCATCAGCGCCACGGAAGAGATCTGTCCGTTCTGCAGCTTAGAGCCTTCTCTGTTCGGGAAGTTTCTCGTGGAATGACGGATGCTGAATGCATTGTTAGCCGGTGTATCTCCAGCACCGAAACAGGGCCCGCAGAACGCAGTCTTGAGCACCGCGCCGGTCTCCAGAATCGCCGCCGCACAGCCGTTCTTGATCAACTCCATATATACGGGCATAGAAGCCGGATATACGCTTAAAGTAAAGCCATCCGCACCAATGTAGGAACCGCGCAGGATATCCGCCGCCGCACAGATATTCTCAAAGCCGCCGCCCGCACAGCCTGCAATGATACCCTGATCTACCATAAATCTGCCGTCCACAACCTTATCCTGCAGAGAATAAGGTACTGCGCCGTCCAGACTCACCTTCGCCCGTTCCTCTACGTCGTGGAGCACATCCTTCAGGTTCGCATTGACCTCGTCTATGGTATAAGTGTTACTGGGATGGAACGGCATAGCAATCATCGGTCTGATCTTAGATAAGTCAACGGTGATCATACCGTCATAGTATGCCACATCGCCCGGCTGCAACTCTTTATATTCCTCCGCTCTGCCGTGAATATCATAAAACTCCTGAATCCGGTCATCCGTCTGCCAGATCGAAGATAAGCATGTCGTCTCCGTGGTCATGACATCGATGCCGATCCGGAAATCAGCGCTTAATCCCGCGACACCGGGACCGACAAATTCCATTACTTTATTCTTCACATAACCGTTCGCGAACACCGCACCGATAATGGCAAGCGCAACGTCCTGCGGTCCGACGCCCTTCACCGGTTCCCCGGTCAGATATACGCCCACAACGCCCGGCATATTGATATCATAGGTCTGGGACAATAACTGCTTTACCAGTTCCGGACCGCCCTCGCCCATCGCCATCGTGCCGAGCGCGCCATAGCGGGTATGAGAATCAGATCCTAAGATCATCTTACCGCCGCCTGCCAACATCTCTCTGGCATACTGGTGGATAACCGCCTGATGTGGAGGCACATAGACGCCGCCGTACTTCTTCGCGCATGTCAGCCCGAACATGTGGTCGTCCTCATTGATCGTGCCGCCCACCGCACACAAAGAATTATGACAGTTGGTCAGCACATAAGGAATCGGGAACTTCTGAAGCCCCGAAGCTCTCGCCGTCTGAATAATACCTACAAATGTGATGTCATGGGATGTCAGTTTATCAAATTTAATCTTTAATTTCTCCATGCTGCCGGAGGTATTGTGCGCCTTAAGAATACCGTATGCCATTGTATTCTGCGCCGCTTCCGCCTTCGGCACCTCCCGGCCTGTCCTGCTCTTAATCTGTGCCGCCGCCTCTGCACCCTCCGGAACAATCTCTGTTCCATGAAGCAGATATGCGCCGCCCTCTGATAATTTGATCATAGTAACTCCTCTCTGTGTACAGCATTAGTATAACTCCATGTCTTGATGCAGAGAATGCACTCTTTGCATTCTCTTGGACATGGTATAGTTATACTTAGGCTGCGTTCTTTGCAGCATTAGTATAACTCCATGTCTTGATGCAGAGAATGCGCTCTTTGCATTCTCTTGGACATGGTATAGTTATACTTAGGCTGCGTTCTTTGCAGCATTAGTATAACTCCATGTCCTAGTATACAAGATATACTTTCCCCGTGCAAGCGCAGAGGCGTTTTTTGCCAAAAATTATCGTTGTTATAATTTATCGTTATTACGTTTGTTATGTATTTAAAATAGTCTCATCTATGCTACACTATTATCCCGGCACTGTCTATCCGGTAAGCGGTTCAGACAGGGAGCCTTTCAGAGTATTTAACAGGTGTAGAGACTTATCTTTTAAAAAAACAGGCACAGATGGTAAGCGAAGAAGCAATATCAAAGCCGGCACAGCTTATAATAGTAATTTTCTGCATAAAAAATACAGATAATTATGCATAAGGAAATATAGTTATGCATAAAAAACGTGGGCGATATATGCATATAGGTTTTATTTTCTACATAAAACATGTTATAATTTGATGCAGAAAGAGAGGGGCGGTTATGCACGTATTTGATTACTCATTTCTCCAAAATGGATTACTTCCGGCAGGACTGTTGAACATTACAGCTGATATATATACACTGCGTGTTATGGCGATGGGTCGGAAAGAACAGTTTGTTGATATATTTACTGAGCTGCAAGCGATTGCAAAGGTGCAGTCTGTAAAGAATTCGAATGAAATTGAAGGAATTGTTACAACAGATGAACGAATTCGTGAGATTGTAAACGGTAACAGCAAACCTTTGAATCATAATGAGCAGGAGATAGCAGGATACAGAGATGCACTCGCTGAGGTTCATACAGGGTATGGTGATATGGATTTTCGGCGATCCGATATTTTAAGGCTTCATTCTATCATGATGAATATTGCCGGATATTCATATGCAGGCAAATATAAAGAATTTGACAATGATATTATCGAAGAAGATAAGAACGGAAGAAGACGTGTCAGATTTCATCCGACGACTGCAGCTGAGACACCAGATGAGATGGAGCAGCTTGAACTGGCATATTTAGAGGCAAGGGATAATCCAAACATTAATCAGCTTCTTCTTATTCCGTGTGTGATTCTTGATTTTCTTTGCATACATCCATTTAGGGATGGAAACGGTAGAATATCAAGATTATTATCATTATTACTTCTCTATAAGAATGGATTTGACGCTGGAAAGTATATTTCTTTTGAAGAACAAATTAATAATAGAAAAGGCAATTATTACGATGCATTGCAAAAGTCGTCCAGAGGGTGGCATGAAAACAATCAGGATTACTCTGCATTCATCATGGAATTTATTACAACAGTATATGCTTGTTACAAGGAACTGGACAAAAGATTTGCTGTAATTGGAAGCAAAAGAGTAACCAAGCAGGCAAGAGTAGAAGCTACTGTGTTGAATAGTTTGACGCCAATATCAAAAGCCGACATTGGAAAGATACTTCCAGATGTTAGTACTACAACAATAGAAATAATTTTAGGACAAATGGTTAGAGAGGGATCGATTAGGAAGATTGGAACCGGAAGAGGAACAAAATACGTAAAAAATTGATACTATGTAGAAGCAGCCATCCCGACACAATCAGGATTACTTACATTATGTTTCATTCACGATTTTTCCGTCACTGAGACAAATTGTCCTTGCTGTCTGTTCTGCGATCTTTGCGTCATGCGTAATCATAAGAATCGTCATTCCATAATCACGGTTCAGCATTTTCAGTAGCTGCAGCACATTTTCGCCCGATTTCTGATCCAGATTCCCTGTCGGTTCATCACACAGGAGTATTTCAGGCTGATTGATTAATGCTCTTGCAATCGCTGCACGCTGCTGCTGTCCGCCGCTGATCTGTCCGGGAAGATGGGCGAGACGGTCCGACAGACCAAGAGACTCTACGATCTGCGCCACTCTTTCTTCATCAGGCTTTTCCCTGGCAATTTCTGCGGGAAGGATAATATTTTCACGCACGGTAAGCTCCGGAATCAGGTTGTACGACTGGAAAATGAAACCAATCGTCTTAAGACGGAAACGTGAAAGCTCCTCATCATTCATGTCAAAAAGATTATTGCCGTGATACAGAACCTTTCCTTCGGTGGGATAATCCAATCCGCCCAGCAGATTGAGCAGCGTGGATTTTCCACTGCCGGATGCCCCCATAACAGACACAAATTCCCCCTTCTCCACAGAAAAGGACACCTGATCCAGCGCCGTAACCACGGCTTCATTCTCGCCGTATTTCTTAGAAAGATTCTCTGTGCTTAATAATGTCATATGCTGTACTTTCCTTTCCTGAGTTTATACATTCTAATCTCCATTTCGCAGACGCTTTAGCGTCGGAGGAATCGCGAGCCGAATATCAGATTCGGCTCTGCTTTTTCATTTGCTGCGATGTACTAAAAATCATCCGTCCGGATGCCGTCCACAATGTTCGCTTTCTGTATCTGCCTGAGCGGCGCCACTGCAACGGCAATATTAAGCAGTACCAGACACAAGAATGCCACCGCCATAATGAGGGGAAGCGGCTGCTTCCATATTTCAATATAATACGGAAAACGCAGCGCCCAGTTTATGATTTGGGTTCCATTGTCTGCCAGACTGCTGGTATTGTGTCCCAGTTCAAACGCATAATAACACGCATAGCGCTTGACCAGATCAAAAACGATAACCGGCAGCAGAGAGGTCGCCACCGCCCACAGCGGGCATAGAAACAGTTCACGAATATGGCTGACCACTAATGCCTTTTTATTGATCCCGACAGCACGCAGAATCTGCAGGTTCCGCATATTCCTGTTGACCGCAAAATGATAGGCGTTTATCATGCCGAAGCACCCCGTAAAAATGACAAGAAGGATCATGGACGCAAAGAGAATCAGGTTGGAACGATCGGTTCTTGCTATCCTTCTTTTCACATCCATTTTTGAAACGCTGTCCATCTTACCGCTTGTCCCGATGATTCTATACCACAGAAATTCAAAGCGGTCCACGTCTGCGTCCGGCGTAAGATTCACATATACGTCCGTGTAGCGCTGATCCGGCAGACCCCACACAGAAAGCGCATCGGTACAGCACATAATTCCATACCCCGGCGAAATATATCCCGAATGTGTATCATTAAGCACATAGCTCTCGGCGTCAAGCATGTTCTTTAAATTTTCATCATCAATATACAGAACAGCGCATACCTGCGCTTTAGATACCACCTTAGTACCAAAAGAATACCCTTCTGCATCGGTCACGGTTTTGTCCGTATAGTCATAATAAAACGCAGGACCGTAGCCTTCAGGCATCGTATTCTGTGAAAAATCCCATGCTTCCACGTAAGGATCCTGTATGACTACATCGGTGAGGGAAACAAGGTCGCCAACCAGAAAGAGATTGGACAGTTCTGTCTCCGGATACTCTACAATCACTATTTTACTGCCATCCGCCAGCCCTTCCATGTCCAGTTCACCCGCTCTTATGTATGGAGCAAGGCTTTGCAGAAAATCCCTGTCTACCGCAGTGCCTGGAACTCTGTAAAGAAGGTCGTCCACAGCATATCCCTGAGCCGCCTTTGATTTGTCGTAGAGTTCCTGCAGAAATTCACTTTGTTGGTTATTTTCTATATTGAGCGGTGACAGGGCGTCCTTTTGCTTTTCGGAAAGATTGCTGCCGTCGCAGAATACTTTCAACCCGGGAAGTTTGATCGTTCCCATGATTGACGCAATATCTTCACTGGCAGCAAGCACGTCCATGTTCTCTGCCGAGATTCCTTCGTTGTGGCGGTTAAACAATACGTTTCCCCACATGGTATCATAGATATCCTTTCTCGCTACATAATCGGCGCCTGTGCTTTCCGATACAGCAAGCTGCTCATACAACATGACATTGTCACTGTCGGCCTTACCCATCATGAAAGCAGCCCCGAAGACAAATGTCCAACCGGTGATAAAGATCAAAAAAGCAACCGGCCGATTGCCGCTTAATTTCCTTCCCGTAACCTTGCAAAGGATTCTGCCGTACGATGAATCATTGTCATAGCGGGCGGACGGCACTGCCGCTTTCTCGGGAGATAGCATTTCGTTCGGGGACAGCCGCGTAGAGAGGAGCACCGGAGCAGCCAGCGCCACAGAAGAAAAAAGAAAACCGAGTAACCAGGGCCAGACATACGGGCTTAAACTGATCGCCTGTGCAACCGGATGGGCGCCAAAAGCACTGTACACATACGTGTCACTGACCGCATTACAGATGTGCAGATAAACCAGATAGAGAATAAGACCCAGCGCATATCCCATAACCACGCCAGTGCATGCAAAACAAAGTGCCTCTCCCAGAAGTCTTCGCCGTACTTCTCTTATGGACATTCCCATACTCCTGTACAATCCGAACTGCCGCTGCCGTTCCTTCATGGCATCCGCCGTGACCGCATATACGGATATAAATGACACCAGCAGAACAATTCCCAGGAAAACAGGAATCAGAATGGAAGAATAGAAATCATTATAAGATAATTCTGCTCTGGCATACAGTTCGTTTTGCGTCCAGGCAACCACACCTGCTATACTTCTCAAACTTCCCAGTCTGTTTGGCATCTGAAACCATGTCTCTATCCCCTGTTCCGCCAGTTCGATTGCCACACATTCTTTCTTAAGACTTGGTATGGCATCCGGTGTACAGCAGATCATAGCGGTCATAGAACAGTCCACCGGCAGATCCTCTGCGCAGAAGAAAATTTCCGGCAGATTCGTATCTCCCTCCGAAAAACTGTGTAGCATATCCGTAGCGACAGATGCGTTCTCCAGAGAACGAATATCACCCAAATCACTATCCGCCTCATTTAAAATGCCGACAATCGTATATTCCCGCTCACCAATATAAGTCCCCTGCACATCATACAATTCCAACGTGAAATGATTGCCTAATGCCGGGGCTACGCTGAGCGTATGGAAGGTCTCCCGATAGCCGCAAACCTCACCGGGCGCAGCAGGATATCTGCCGTCCTTCTCCGGAGCATAGTGAAACATCTCCTGCGCCTGTCCGTTATCGAAAGCTCCAAAAGGAACCACATTGCTGTATTGTGTCTGACACAGGCCGCCATTCAGAATGATACCATATTCCGCGACATGCTCATTCTGCGCAAGCGTCTCCAGCTGTTCTTCTTCAATCGGCAGGGTGACGAGGTCATAATTGCCGCAGGCATTTAATATCTTTTCAACATTCCCCTGACTGGCTGAGCGCGCGAGAAACACGCCAGCCGTCATCGCCATCGTGCTGACCATGATCGTTCCCAGAAGCACCATCACCCGTCTTTTATGATGGCGCCAGTATTTCGCTGATATGTTCATAAAATCTCCATTCCGGAGCGTTGACACGACAAGCGGCATGACTTTGCTAATGCAAAGCCGCAAATCTCAAATTTGCGTCTACCATCAAACAAATTTGTGACGCTCCGGCACAAATTTACGTCTGAGCTTCCTGAATTGACTTATGCTTTGCTATTCTGTTATACTAATCGAATAGTAATAATACAAAAAAAACATAATTTAACACATGAAAGGAACATTATGAGAAAAAGCATTATACCAGTTTTATTATCATCACTTATCCTGACGCTGACTGCGTGTGCATCTAAACCAGACGAAGCTTCTGCTGATTCAGACAGCATAAGCCGCTCTTCAGAAGCCAGAAAACAACTCGAGGCAGAACTTTTTTCCGAATCTGCCGTAGCAGAAAATACAGATGAACATTCTTCCGAAACTCTTGCCGGAGAAAGCACAGATGAGAATTCTGCGTCTGACGCTGCTCTTCAGAGCTGCACAGTTGATAACGTTACCTTCTCCGTAGATGCTTCCCTGATATCGCAATCTGGCATGGAAGGAACATTTTTGGCTCCGGATCAAACGTATGCATATCAGTTGCAAGCCATAACCCCTCTTGGAGACAGTATGCCACAGGAATTCTTTGACGCTCTGATCGAGACCTATGAGAACAAATATAATGTCATAAGCTATGATTCCACTCTAAGCGCTTATACCAGCCCAGACGGCGTGGAGTGCTGGCGCAGCAATATAAAAATGACGGTAAACACCACTTTTTTTGATATCGATGTACTGATTGCACCACAAAAAAATAAGGTTGTTTCTTTTGCTGCCACATGCTCTAGCGCTGAGCCGGAACTCGTCGATATCCGAACCGTAAGCAGTACCGCAACCTTTCAGATTGGAGCGGCGGATTATGTCAGCGGCAACTCTTTTATCGGCAGCGACGGTTCTGAACTGTGTCTATATGCAGACGGCACTTTCGCCAACTATGAGCACACCGATGACTACGACGGCGACTGCCTCACTGGTACATATGAAGTTTATTATGGACAGCCTGCCATAGACCAGGTTGTTCAGATGACAGAGTATGGATTAACGGCAGATGAGATGGACGGCGCGCTGCTCGCCGCACAGGACGGCTATGTCCTGACCAGCGAACGACGTACACTATTACTGCAGGATGATATTGATTCTCCCGATACCTACCACGTCTGCCTGGACACATTCTATGCCATTATTCTGCACAATGAGCAATATATCTCTCCTGATCAGGCGTCTATGACGGTTGATACTACAATGCTGTTTATCGGTTATTATATCCCAGAACTGCAGCTGCTGGATATGACCAACGCCAATACTGCCAGTTATGCACAGTTTATTTATAAGGAGCCAGCAGGCGAGCCGCATTAGGACGGCTCCCAGATCCTCTCCTTCAGCTTGTTAATATTCAATGTAATGGCATCCAGATTCCCCGTGATCTCATTGATATTCTTAGCCGCTTCTGCGTCGTAGTGCTGCATATCCTCTGCGATCCTGTGCGTGGTGTTGTATATGATCGTCCCCATCCGCTCATATTCGTCCGAGTAAAAGGGACCGCCGCGCTGTGCCAGCGTATTCTTCAGGGCGGAGGCATCCACCTCCGCCGGCAACACGTCCAGAAGCTCCTCCAGCCTCGATAACTGCTCGTCCCACACCATACACGCCTCACTGCCTGTCTGCATAAGCGCCCGTCCTCTCTCGCCAATCTCCAGCATCTCATTCATGCTGAATACGCGGTTGCGCTCTAACGGGCGGCAGACGGAAGGTATCTGTAAATCATCATATCGATTGCCTTCCACAATCCCTGTTATGAAGGACGTTACATTATCAAACCAATTTTCAGGTGCTGTCAGGTCATTCATTTTCTTAAGTTTCACTATCATGGCACCAAACGCATCAGGCAAAAACAGATCCAGTCCAAATTCAATCACTCCGTTTTCCAATGCATTGACAAACTCCGGGTGCCTTTGTATGTAATCTACGGTGTAAAGTGCCAGATCATACGCAAGTCCCCATCTACCCTCTTCACTGTTTATAATCTTAGTAACTGTAGTCGACCCGTCTTTTAACTCTCCTTTAAAAAACGCCTCCGCAATTTCTCCCACAAGCTCCATTGTCGCTATCTTTTTTTCCTCTGGCAGTTCACGCAGATAACTATGAAGATATTTATCCAATTCCATCATCAGCTCAGCCTGGCCGTCCGAAATCACCATCTCAGCCTCATCTTTTTCATTGTACTTAAAAAAAGTGTTGGGACAATGCGCTTCAAGCAATAGTCCTATTCCATAGCCAAATCCCACATAATAGGTTTTGTCGCCCACGTCATTCAGCAGAAGATTAACAAAATCAAAATCCACGTTATGGTTCGATATAGCGTACTGTCTCGCAATAATCTTTTCTTTATATTTCTCAAAAAATTCATCAGAAAATCCCTGCCCGTCATATGAAAGACATCTTGTAACTGAATCGTCCAGAATTGTAATGTATTTGGCCTTATTTCCTCCCTTTGAATGCCCTGTAACCGTTATTGTCTCGTACCCCTCCAAATCAAGGCTCTGATACCATTTAAGCGCTTTTTCCTGATAAGCGGTAGAAACCCCATCGTGATTCACATTCGAGATTCCCTCTTCAAGAATGGTTACAGCTCCTCCCAGAAAATTGTCCTTCCATTCATATTCCCGCGTTCCCCGGAATGCTACGACAGCTTCTCCTGTAGTTGAATTGACAAATACTGCTGAAAGCGCACCCTCCTCAGGCGTATCCCCTTCAACCGTCAGAATTTTCATATCACGCAGAACCGGATCCGCTAATATTGCCTTTTTGATTTTTTTCCAATCTGCTCCTGTCATAAAAGAGCCATAATTTTTCTTATCATCCAGCGCTTCCACATCAATCTTTTCTAGTACTTCTCCGACTGTCACATCTCCTGTCGCATAATCAACATCAATTGATAATAGATCTGGAAATAATTTTTTGTTTTTTTCATACCCCATATAGGTTAGATTTTCCAATAATAAAACCTGTTTTACATCCAGTAAATTCTCTTCCATATTAATCATTTCTCCTCTACACCATCATAAACACGTATATCTGTTATAAATGTTCCCAGAAATAATATACACTTTCTATATCACCATTCTGTGATATTGTCTCAAGTATCTCTTCTTCATCCATATCACAGAAATATACGTTATATGAACCACTTCTGTTTATTTTTTGAATTGCATCTCGCACCTTTTCTGCATATATTTCACAATCTTTTTCCGTCATACCACCAGCCTTTATAAATATGTCACTATTGGCAGTAATATCTAATCTTCTGCTTATAATATCCTCAACGGTCATACTGCTGTTACATTCCTTTCCCATTGAGTATGGCATCCTGACCTCCACCTTCACAACATCCTCTATCTGTCTTTTCTCCAACTGTTCTTTTAAATATTCCGCATACTCCTTCTCCACGAAATAGCTGTAAAAGCTGTCCTGCTCATGTCCATACTCCCACTGGTCGTCATAAAAAATATACGTATAAAACGTACGCCCTGTAGTTTTTTCCTCGGTGAAGTATTTATAGTACCCGTTTGGTCCGAACAGATCATCATGTGTTTTATAAGACACGTAGAACTGATATCCCGGGTATCGTTCCTCCAGATCAGCATATAGCCGCTGCAGCCATTCAAGTTCCTTTACTTCAGACGAATATAGCATACCCTCATCATATCTTTTGACATCAGCTTCATGATAGTCGCTCTCCGCCTTTAAGAACTCCCGCTCCCGTTCCGTCATCTCGCAATATGTCAAAGTTGGTTTTGTCAAGAACCCCTGAATAAAGTTTATTACTTTAGGTCCAATTTTCAGCAGCAGCAACAACGTACAGATGCCGCACACAATAAAGACCATTTTTTCTATATGCTTACCCATAAATTCCCCTGTCTTCTCATTTTGTTTCGCATGACATCATCAACCCAGCGCTGCTAATTCACTTCTCAGCGCTGCGATCTTTGCATTTAAGAGTTCAATATATGTATCAATGGCACTCAGCACATGTTCTATTCCCGCTGATACTTCTGCTGTCTTTCCCGCATTAATATTTATTTTGCCCACCTCATCAGGGAACCCGGCCGCCAACTGTTCCGCCGCCAGTCCCTCGAAATGATTTACCATCATAATATCTTCTGCAAGGCTGCTGTTCTGATATATGCCGTATTCTGTTTCCCACAATTCGCTTTCCCTGTCGATCTGTCCTTTTACTCGTTCAATTTCATTTCGGATTCTCTGTACTTTATATATTTTATCCATCAGATCACCGATTTTTCGGTTTATTTCACTTCGCTTTTGTAGTTTTTCCAAGAAATCCATTTATCCTGATAACCATACCTTTCTCTCAACCTGCAAACTTTGAACCCCAGGCACAACTTTGCGATTGAAAAATCTATTCTGCGGTACTTTCCACGTGTGACGAACTATAATCCCGTTCCGTTTTCTCAAGATCCCTGCTCGCGCTTTGAAGCATGTCCAGCAATTGTTTATAGAAATCAATTGTCGCATTAAGACGTACCTTTTCTTTCTCAATCATACTTCGCAGCGCTTCCGAATGCATACTGCTTGAAATACTGAATCCCGCCAGAATATTATCATATTCCGGCAGTTTGCTTTCAAGTCCGCTTTGTATGAGCATATATCCCGCCGCTATGCCGGTTGCCACAACTGCTCCTTTGTACTTTATATTTTCTTTTGGCATAATTCGTACCTCTCCTATTCGTCCATAACATCCGTTTCTATCGTCAGCGCAATAAAATCGCTGACTGCCACATCCGCATTGTAAAAATTGTTCTTTGACGCGATAGCGCTTGTCTCCATCTCATTTAACAGCTCCGTTACCTTCGCCGAAATGGCCTGCACGTAAAAACCGCCTTCATATGCCATAAGAGAGGCGATACAGTTTCTGATGTTCTGTTCTCCTGTCAGAATATCGTCGTGCAGTCTTGTAAGCTTCCTTTGCAGTTCATCGTATTCCATCTGCTGCATATTGATACAATCTCCCATATTAATAACCCTGCCTTTCCGTAACCTGTTATTCCGCCTGCGCATACCGCGGCAGCAACAACCGCTCATAAACACTGTTGGTATAGAAGAGTCCGTCTCCCAGAGCAGGCATCTCCCGCGTAGAAACCGCCGGATAGATATTGGTCGTTCCCATATTGCCGACCACCAGTCCGTTAGACGATGTTTTGAACCATTTATTCAGTTCGTCATATCCTTTTGCCTTCGAGGAGTGCAGTGTGGCAATCACGCCGATTCCAGATTCCGCCGCAGTCTTCATCACGGCTGCCAGATCCCCCAGTGCGGATTGGTACTGTGTCGTAAAGTCATCTAAATCGTCAATGATAATATAAGCAGGTTCTACCGTCTCATAGAATGCCCTGGGCGTTATATTCTTTCCACCTTTGACCGCTTCCGCAAAAGCCTGTTTATTGGCGCCACTGATTGACGTAACCTCGCTTATAAAACTCTCGATACCGTCCTGCCCCGTAATATAGCTGATATTCTTCTGCCCTTTATAAAAGTACATCTCCATATCTTTAGAATCAAACAGGAATACTCTGCCTTTCTCCATCGCCTGTGCGACGATAACTTTAGCCATATTGGTCTTCCCCCTCGCCGCATCACCTAAGATCAGGAACGGCGACATGGCACGGTTGAATCCGCGCAGCTCCACAGACGCTTTATGGAGCCCGATTGCGATCTCATACGGCTGCGACGCCGTATAATCCGCAATCATGGAATGTATAAACGTTTCCGGCAGAATGGGAATCCTGGGAGCACGTTTCGTCGGATACATACTTCTGATATCGCCTACCAGCATCTTTAAATTATGATTATATTCCACCTCATTCTTAAAGTTCACCATCGTATAAGTCTGCAGCACGCTGACCTGATCCGTCTTGACCAAAGCACGCCCCTCGATCGGCACGGATGCATAAGTTGATCTGCCTACAATGCCTGCCGCTTCCGTACTGTCTAACAGGTAACCTGCAATTTTATTCTTATAATTATTAATTGCCGTATATCTTACACCGCTTATCTTCCCGGCAGTTATAATCATATAGATTCCAAGGCCCGCTCCGTCTCTTCCGGTTCTGGTAAAGAACTCCTCTTCCTCCTGCCCGATTTCCCTGACAATATCATAGTTATCCACGATGATAATAATTGCCTTTAACGGTTCATCGACACTCTGATTATATACGTCAAAGTTCTGCACCATTTTCTCGGAAAACAGCTTTTTCCTGTGTTTAATCTCCTGTTGAATAATTGCCATCAGTTTCGTCATCCGCTCTTTATCGTCAACGGTTATATAATCGCATGTGTGCGGCAGTGCATTTAGCGGGATCAATGCATTATTCCCGAAATCACAGATATAAAAGTTTAATCTGTCCACGCTGTTCTTAAGCGCCAGACTCAGTATTACGGTCTCAAGGAATACGGATTTTCCATAGCCGGCCGCTGCAAAAAAGGCTATATTACCGTCCTTGACCGGGTTCAGGACATATTCTGTCTGTAGCTGCTGTTCCGGAATGTCCACCATTCCGATTGCAATCGACAAGTCCAGAGGAACCGCTTCATCCTCTCTGTTTACTGTCTCCTGTCCCGTATGGCTGTACGGGCTCAGCATCTTATATGGAAGCGGCGGAAGCCACGGCCGTCTCACGGGTGCGACATTCATATCAGCAAAAACCCGGGCAACTTCGTCGATCACGACATCCAGCTGCGTTGCCGGTATCTGTTCTTTCCCATGCTTCTGATTGCTTTCTCCGTTTACCAGTTCTCCCTGCCCCAGTTCGTTAATCAGATAGACCCTGTCATCGGTTCCGCTTCCTTCACTGTCTTCCTTATACACTGCGCCGCTCCACGCCGACTGAAACAATTCATAGATTTCATTATTGCCGACCTGCAGGTATGCCCGCCCGGGTTGAACAATTGTGGCTGCATCAGGGGTCTTGATGATTTCTTTACTATCCGCTTCATTCTGGACTTTCAACGCAAGCTTAAATCTTGAATTCGTCCATATCTGGTCATCAACGACACCGCTCGGCTTCTGCGTCGCGAGAATCAGATGAATCCCGAGACTTCTTCCGATTCTCGCGGCAGACACCAGTTCTTTCATGAAGTCCGGCTGCTCTTTCTTCAATTCCGCGAACTCATCACTGATCAGAAACAGGTGCGGAATCGGCTCGCTCACTTCTCCCAGTTTAAACAGTTTATTATAGGCGTTAATATGATTCACATTATTCTCACTGAAAATCCTCTGCCGCCTTGCCAGCTCACTCTTAATAGAAGCCATGGCGCGCATACTCTCGCTCCCATCCAGATTAGTAATCGTCCCCAGCAGATGCGGCAGATTCTTAAATAACCCGGCCATTCCGCCTCCCTTATAATCGATCAGCAGGAATCCGACTTCATAGGGATGGAAATTAACTGCAAGCGATAAAATATACGACTGGATAATCTCTGATTTACCGGAGCCGGTAGTTCCCGCCACCAGACCGTGCGGTCCGTGCGCTTTCTCATGCAAGTTCAGGTACAAATAATCGTCTGTCCCGCGAACGCCTAACGGAACTGCCAGTGATTTATGTGATTCTCCCTTCGCCCATCTTCTCGCAATCTGCAGTTGCTGCGGCTTCTCAATATGATACATCTGGAAAAAAGTAATGCTCTCCGGGATCTGTGATACGATCCCCTTCTCATGCACCAGCATACTCAAATTTCTCGCCATCTTCTCATAATCTGTTCCTGCAGAATGCTCCAGCTTGAAATGCAGGTTTCTCACTTCCTTGTTCTCCAGAAGAAGCGTCCCGTTCCCGGAATCATCCAGCATAACAACCGTCCCGATATTCTCGGGAAGATTGGCTCTCATATAGGAAGTATAGATAATGGAAAAGCCCAGATTATCACCCTCTTTATTCAGATACTCCATAATAGAGTGATCCATAATGAGCCGGGGTTCATCTATCACAAACAGAAAATGCGGCATAAACCTCCCTTCCTTATGGCTCTCCTCCACCCGCAGTTTTCTCTCTTTAATGATTTGGTGCAGACTTCCTAACACCTGATCCCTCATCCTCTCCGAATCGATGTTCCCGTATACATTTAACGCCTGTATCTTAACATGCGGGAACCATCTCATCCAGTGGAAGTCCTCTCTGTATTTCTTGTCATATATATTGATGATCTGAAGTTCGTGATAGCTCTGCGCAAAAGCCAGCTGGGACAATATCAGCTTCAACTGTTCATGAATCACGTCTTTCTGTCCCACCAGACCGACATGTGCCTGTTTCAAGTCTATCACCACAGGTTTATTCTCTATGGTCCCCAACCGGTTACAGATCTCCTGTGCTTCCGCTTCTAACACGTCATCTTCCATCGCAAGCTCTTTATGTGTATAATCGATTGTAAAGCTTACCGGTTCTGCCTGATGCCCGATCGCAAAAGTCAGAAAATCCTCATCCCCTGCGCTCCTTTCATAGATTCTGCTGCTGCACTCATTGATCATATTCTCTATCTGCCCGATCGGCGGATAATTGTATGTGTAAGCCTCCTGTTCCGCCTGGTGCGCCGTATAGATTTCTTTACGGATTTTCAGCAGATACTCATCATAGATTTCTTCTCTTTTCCGGTTCCGCTCCCTGACATCCCTCTTATCATGAATATATTTTATGACCGACGCCACCATGCTGACTATTGTAGTCGCGACAGACACAACAACATAGATACCACGCTTCATCAATATGCTGACCGCCACCGTAATGCACAGCATAATAAGCGGTGTAATAATGATCTGCGCAAGACTGGTTTTACTGAGCTCCGCTTTCGCCGGCGGATTCTCAATATGTATGCGTTCCGTCGGAACCCGTTTGATCAGTCTTGGGGAACGCTGATATTTCGGGAAATTCTCAAATCTGTTCTCCTGCGGGTCAAGCGGCGCTAATCCTTCTGTCTCTACTTTACGCATTGTTTTTACTTTAACTCTATCCGGATAAAGCACAATACCGGTGTCATCCACCTGAATTTCATCACCGTATTCTACTGTATGCCATACGCCGTCCGCACTACAGACAATCTCCCTGCCCCCGCAGGACACCCTCTCCTTCCGCTCCCGTATCCCCGGCTCAAAGTACACATTATTGCCGTCTGCAATCAGGATTTTTACTGGAAAATCTTCGATTCTGATATTCCCCTGCCCCGAATCAATAAACAAGGTATCTTTTCTTTGAAACACTAAGACTTCTTTTTCCTTCATGTATTTTCTCCCCGGAATTATGTATTTTCATCTTCCTCTTCGTATTGTTTTGCCAGTTCCTCTATTTTTGTTTCCAGCTCTGCAAGCCTTTGCAGTTTCTCTTCTCCGTCTATTTCCGTATTTTTCTCCAGAATGGCTTTCTCCGTCATATAGGCATATAACAACAGTTCATCGTCGGAGCGCTGCATTGCCACATTTTCAGCCTCTATGATGTCAAGGCGCCCAAGACAGATCCAGTAATCTTTCAGCTTCTCCTCCCCTTCTATCGTTATTTCCGATAATATATTCTCCTTCTGTTCCGGCGTCAGGCTCTCGCTTCTGACATAGGATACTGCCAGCATATATTTTTGATACTGGTTCAAATACTGCATGTCCACACTCTGCAGGTCATCTATAACTTTCACATAGTTGCCGGACAGATAACTTCCCGCCGCACTCAGCATTGCGTTTTTTCTGGGAAGAAGGTTCAGCATAAGATATACGATAAATACACATGCCGCCGTCAGCAATATAATTGTCGTCGTGATACAGCCGCTGCTGATTCGGTACCATGATTTATTGACTTCCACTTTTTTAGACCGGATCATTTCGTCAAGCTGCTCATATTCCTCCTGCAGAAACTCTGCAATCTCCTCAATGCTCTCCTTTTCATTCATTTTCTTTAAGAAAGCATTCTTATCATACAGATCAGTGCCGCCATTATAATAATCTGCAAAGGAGTATTTCTTCTGCATAATGCAACCGATCAGAGCCTTATACTGAATCAGGAATTCCTCCTCATCCCCCAGACTTCCTCTTTCATACAAGTCTCTTTCTTTCACATAAGCCCGGTAATTTCTGTCATAATACAGATTATCAGGATCAAGCGTAAAACAGTATTCCCGAAACACAGGATACATCCCGGCTATCTCCAAAAGCGCCGTCAGCCGGTTGATCTTCCTGGTTCCCCGCAGCTTAACAAACTGCTCTTTCGCGTGTATGTCATAGTAGAAGCTTACCGTTTCCTTGTCATCGGTCGTCCTGCAGTCCAGGAAAAGACTGTTCCTGCTGCACAGCCGCGCAACATCATAAGCGCTCCGGGCGCACATGTTTGACTTCGTTCGTGTTTCACATAGTTCTTCTGCATAAAACGTTCCCATTTCCTACCACCTTTCTATTTGATATACAGAATATCGCCGTTAAAAATTTCTTCGTTCTCATAACTTTCATTGAAATTAATATATTCACCTTTTCTCATAGAGAAAACTCTGACAGCCTGATGATCCGGCTTACGTGCCAATGCCCCTCCATCGATTAGGATTGCTATCGTCTCAGATATTTTCTGTTCGCGGTTTACGCTGATATCCCGCATAAATCCGCCTTCTTCCCAACATAGTGTGTAGATCATTTCTTTCTCACCTTTCTGTCCTGAAATATAAAAATATAGAGCGCAGATACCGCCAGCACTGCAATGAGCACTACTCCGGTCTGCATAAGAGACCATGAATCCGAGCCACTCTTATAATCCGGCGATAAAATATTCTGCTTCTGTCCGAGAAACAACTGCTCCGTAATCTGTGTATCCGCCGCCTGCTGTCTCAGCATATCCTCCGCAAATACCTGTTCTTCAATCAACTCTTCCCTTTGTTTCCTTTCATTTACTACGCGTTCCACAATATCTCTAAACTCTGTAGTAAAAACATCTACTCCGTATAGATCGGTGAGTGAACTGTACACATCCTGCCTCTGCTTAACCAGTTCCGGATGCAGCTCAATATCCTCCCGTCCCCACCCACCGTCTACGCTGTTCTCATATCCGTTCCCCATCATGCTCATGTCTCCCAGATCCTCTCCCTCAGCTTGTTAATATTCAATGTAATGGCATCCAGATTCCCCGTGATCTCATTGATATTCTTAGCCGCTTCTGCGTCGTAGTGCTGCATATCCTCTGCGATCCTGTGCGTGGTGTTGTATATGATCGTCCCCATCCGCTCATATTCGTCCGAGTAAAAGGGACCGCCGCGCTGTGCGAGCGTATTCTTCAGGGCGGAGGCATCCACCTCCGCCGGCAGCACGTCCAGAAGCTCCTCCAGCCTCGACAACTGCTCGTCCCACACCATACACGCCTCACTGCCTGTCTGCATAAGAGCCCGTCCTCTCTCGCCGATCTCCAGCATCTCATTCATGCTGAATACGCGGTTACGCTCTAACGGGCGGCAGACGGAAGGTATCTGAAAGTCAGCACCCTTACTCCCAGACCCTAAAATGCCGAGCGCCGCCTTTATCTGGTTCCTTGCTTCTGCGTGTGGAACAGAAGCAGCCAATCCTGTCCCACAGGCTTTCACCACACTATAGATATATCTCCACTCTTCATCCGGCCAGAAATTTTCGAGCATACCGTCAAATGCATTTACAAGTTCCGGATGCAATGCTATATATTGTGTAAAATATGCAAGCAGACTCGCCACCACATCCCAGCCTTCCAGCCTGTCAATGATTTTTACCAGATTCTCGCGCTCTTCTTCATCGTTTTCATCCACCCCCAGGTATGCCTGCGCGATTTCTCCGATCAGCTCCAGCGTTTCCACCTTCTTTTGATCCGGCAGCGTACGCAGATAGCTGTTGAGGAACTTATCCACTTCCATCATTAACTCTGCCTGCCCCTCGGCAACTACCATATATGCCCTCCCTTTTTCATCATATTGAAAGAAAGAATTCGGGCAGTGTGCTTCCAGTATTTTTCCTATGCCATATCCATATCCTACATAATAAATCCTCTCCCCCACGTCATTCAGTAGAAGATTGACGTAATCAAAATTCACGTTATGATTGGTTATGGCATACGCCCGCTCGGCAATCCTGCGCCCGTATTTCTCAAAAAATTCATCAGAAAATCCCTGCCCGTCAAATGACAGGCAGCGTGTAACAGAATCGTCACGGATCGTAATATATTTTGCCTTGTTTCCTCCCTTGGAGTGTCCTGTGACTGTGATTGTTTTCGCAGTGCCTCTTGTCAGCGTTGGAATGTCCAGACTCTGATACCACTTCAGCGCCTCCTCCTGATAATATGTAGTCAGGTCAACATACATGCTCTCAAAATCCTGCTCTGAAATGAAGGCGGCGCCCTTCTCCTGCCCGGTTTCGGATGTCTTTGTCTGATCAAGAGCCTCTACTGCTGTCTTTATGGATGTTAAGGCACCTCCGACAAAGTTATCCTTCCATTCGTATTTCTCTGTCCCGCGGAACGCAACCACAACTTCCCCGGTCTCATCATTAAAGAATACCGCGGCCGTTCCCCCCGTTTCCGCAGAGCCTTCCTTCACCGCTATCATCGTCATATCAGGAAGCGTATCGTCCGCCAGAATCGCTTCCAGGACCTTACGCCAGTCTTCCCCGTTTTCATAAGTACTGTAGTCGATGTTTTCGTCCAGTTGGTCTATGGCGATTTTATTAACAATTTCTCTCACCGTAAAAACTTTATCTTCATCCGTCTTCTGTATCTCTGCCAGATCATACATAACATCATCCTTATTTGCCAGATATGTTAAATTTTCCAGTAAAAGTACCTGCTCAACTTTCAATAATTCATCATCCATTATTTGTTTTCTTCCTTCCCCCAATTCCACGATTCGCAGCTATGTATATATATGTCTATCATGTCCTCAGAAGATACTATTTCTTCCTCTGTCATGTCACAAAAATGTATGTAATATATGCCCCTGAGATTGATCTCTTCAAGTTTCTCCTGTATTTCTTCTCCTTGCTTTTTACATTCCTCTTCCGTCATTCCTTTTGTAGCTAGATAAATCCTGACTGCAGGAGACATCTTTTCTATATGTTCATTCACAATCTCCTCAACTGTAATACTGCCGTCGCATTCCTTTCCCATGGCAGTTAACATTATCCCTCCCGTTTTGGCTATCTTATCCACCCCCTTCTCCTTCAGGAGTTCCCCGACATACGCCGCATACTCTTCCTCCACAAAATAAGCGTAGAAGTTATCCTTCTCATAGGCATAATCTCCATCTTTAAAATATGCCTGTGTATCAAATTCACGCCCTGTAGTTTCTTCTTTTGTGTAATACAAAGAGTATCCCGCCGGACCGAACATTCCGGGAGCAGTTTTGTCCGAAATATAGAACTGATATCCAGGATACCGTTCCTCGAGGTCTGCGTATACACGCCGCAGCCAGTCTAACTGCATGATTTCATATTCATACAGCATTCCTTCCCTAAACCTTTCCATGTCGCGCCCGTTATAATCACGGAAAGCATTCAGGAATTCCCGCTCTTTGTCTGTCAGTTCACAATATTTCGGTTTTGAATCCTCTCTGTATATATGAATACGGTATGATATGCCTGCAATTCCTGCCGCAAGCAGTACAGACAATATGATAAGAATTATTTTAGTTTTCTTTTTCACTTATTTTCTCCCTCCTGGAACGTATCTGTTTCTTGACTTTGCCCCCGGTTTCCGCAGAGCCTTCCTTCACCGCTATCATCGTCATATTTAGAAGCGTATCGTCTGCCTTAATCGCTTCCAGGACCTTGCGCCATTCTTCCCCGTTTTGCAAAGTGCTATAGTCGATGTTTTCGTCCAGTTGGTCTATGGTGATTTCCTTTACGATTTTTTCTACTGTTAAGGTTTGGTCTTTATATTTTTCCTGTATCTGTGCCAGAGTCTTCATCACCCCTTTGTCTGCCAGATAAGTAAGATTTTCCAGTAACAGCACTTGTTCAACTTTCAATAACTCGTCTTCCATTATTCTTTATCCTCCTTTCCCCAGTTCCATGACTGGCAACGGTGTATATGTATGAATACCATATCTTCCTTCTCTGAAGATACTATCTCATCCCCTGGCATATCACAAAAATATATGGCATATGAACCCTTAAGATTTATCTCCTCAAGCTTCTCCTGTACTTTTTCAGCAGACTCCTTGCACTCCTCTTCCGTCATTCCTTTTGCTTCCAAAAATATCCATACATTTGGTGATATTTCTTCTATGTATTCATTCACAATCTCCTCAACTGTAATACCGCTGTCGCATTCCTTTCCCATGACAGTCGACATTACCCCTCCCGTTTTGGCTATCTTATCCACCCCCTTCTCCTTCAGGAGTTCTCCGACATACGTCGGATATTCTTCTTCCACAAAATAAGCGTAGAAATTATCCTCCTCATAAGCGTAATCTCCATCTTTAAAATATGCATGTGTATCAAATTCACGCCCTGTAGTTTCTTCTTTTGTGTAATACAAAGAGTATCCCGCCGGACCGAACATTCCGGGAGCAGTTTTGTCTGAAATATAGAAACGATATCCGGGATACCGTTCCTCAAGATCTGCATATAAACGCCGCAGCCAGTCTAACTGCAGGATTTCATATTCATACAGCATTCCTTCCCTAAACCTTTCCATATCGCGCCAGTTATAATCACGGAAAGCATTCAGGAATTCCCGCTCTTTATCTGTCAGTTCACAATATTTCGGTTTTGAATCCTCTCTATATACATGGATACGGTATGCGATGCCTGCAATTCCTGTCACAAGCAATACAGACAATATAATAAGAATTACTTTTGTTCTCTTTTTCACCCATTCTCTCCTTCCCAACACGTATCTGTTTCTTGGCCGTTCCCCCTGTTTCCTCAGAGCCTTCCTTCACCGCTATCATTGTCATATTCAGAAGTGTTTCGTCCGCCTGAATTGCTTCCAGGACCTTGCGCCATTCTTCCCCGTTTTGCAAAGTGCTATAGTCGATGTTTTCGTCCAGTTCGTCTATGCCAATTTTATTAACAATTTCTCTCACTGTAAAAACTTTATCTTCATCCGTCTTCTGTATCGCTGCCAGATCATACATAACGTCATCCTTATTTGCCAGATATGTTAAATTTTCCAGCAGAAGCACTTGTTCTACTTTCAACAGTTCATCATCCATTATTCTTCATCCTCCTTTCCCCAGTTCCACGATTCACAACTATGTATATATATGTCTATCGTGTCTTCCGAAGATACCATTTCTTCCTCTGTCATGTCACAAAAATGTATGTAATATACGCCCCTGAGATTAATCTCTTCAAGTTTCTCCTGTATTTCTTCTCCTTGCTTTTTACATTCCTCTTCCGTCATTCCCTTTGCAGCCAGATAAATCCTGACTGCAGGGGACATCTCTTCTATATGTTCGTTCACAATCTCCTCTACCGTAATACTGCTGTCGCACTCCTTTCCCATGACAGTCAGCATCACTCCTCCCGTTTTCACAATTTTATCCACCCCCTTCTCCTTCAGGAGCTCTCCGACATACGCCGCATACTCTTCCTCCACAAAATAGCCATAAAAGTAATCCTCCTCATAGTCATAATCACCCTGATCATCGTAATAGACATAAGCTCTAAATTCGCGCTCTGTAGTTTCTTCCTTCATATAATACACATAAAACCCCAGCGGACCAAACATGCCCGTATGTGTCTTCCACGTAATCTGAAACTGGTATCCCGGATATCTTTCCTCGAGATCTTTGTATAACTTCCGCACCCATTCCAACTCTTTCATTTCAGACGAATATAACATACCCTCATCATATCTTTTGACATCAGCTTCATGATAGTCGCTCTCCGCCTTTAAGAACTCCCGCTCCCGTTCCGTCATCTCACAATATGTCAAAGTTGGTTTTGTCACGAACCCCTGAATAAAGTTTATTACTTTAGGTCCAATTTTCAGCAGCAGCAACAACGTACAGATGCCGCACACAATAAAGACCATTTTTTCTATATGCTTACCCATGCCTGTCCCCAGCTTCCTTCTTTACATACTATTTTCCATTCATATTTATCTGTCTCGCAGAACACAACCACGATGACTTAGATTTTCCAGTAAAAGCACCTGTTTAACTTCCAATAATTCATCATCCATTATTCTTCATCCTCCTTTCCCCAGTTCCACGATTCACAACTATGTATATATATGTCTATCATGTCTTCCGAAGATACCATTTCTTCCTCTGTCATGTCACAAAAATGTATGTAATATACGCCCCTGAGATTGATCTCTTCAAGTTTCTCCTGTATTTCTTCTCCTTGCTTTTTACATTCCTCTTCCGTCATTCCCTTTGCAGCCAGATAAATCCTGACTGCAGGGGACATCTCTTCTATATGTTCGTTCACAATCTCCTCTACCGTAATACTGCTGTCGCACTCCTTTCCCATGACAGTCAGCATCACCCCTCCTGTTTTGGCTATTTTATCCACTCCCTTCTCCTTCAGGAGTTCTCCGATATACGCCGCATACTCTTCCTCCACGAAATAAGCGTAGAAGTTATCCTCCTCATAGGCATAATCTCTATTTCTTAAATACACATAAGTCTTAAATTTGCGTCCTGTAGTTTCTTCTTCCGTATAATACTCAGAATATCCAAGTCGCCCCATTAATCCCGGAACAGTCTTGTCTGAAATATAGAACTGAAATCCCGGATACCGTTCCTCAAGGTCTGCATATAAACGTCGCAGCCAGTCTAACTGCATGATCTCATATTCATACAGCATTCCTTCCCTAAACCTTTCCATATCGCGCCCGTTATAATCCCGGAAAGCATTCAGGAATTCCCGCTCTTTATCCGTCAGTTCACAATATTTCGGTTTTGAATCCTCTCTATATACATGGATACGGTATGCGATGCCTGCAATTCCTGTCACAAGCAATACAGACAATATCATAAGAATTACTTTTGTTCTCTTTTTCATATTTACACCCATCTGCCTGCCTCAGCAGGCACTCAGATTCAATCGTGGAAAGCGCTTTTCTTTCAACCATTTCCCATTCAGGCTGTTACAGAGCCGGTCACCATGTGCATGAACCGGCTCTTCGCCTGTCTTACTTCATCAGCCTACGGTAACGTGACTCTTGCCATATGCATTTTCGACTTCTTCCATAGAGTTCACATAGTTCCCTACTAATGTAGTGATTTCCCTCAAGGTTTCTGTCGTCGTGGTTATAGCGTTAGAAAGAGTATTATAATCGTCTTCAAAGTTGTCTGCTGCAGTACCTTCCCAACAGTTCTGAAAAGAAGCGACCAGTCTTTTAACCTCTCCCATCGTCCGCTCCAACTCACCTGCCTGCGTGTCTAACGAATTGCAATTCGTACGCATTTCCTGATAAGTAAGTTTTACTCCGCCTTCCATCTTTTTACCTCCTTCTTTTTTATATAAAAAGCAATATGGCTGCTTTTTATTCCTCTTTCGTATTTTCCTGAAAGCTCCTGTATACTTTGATTCCTATAATACTAAACGCAAACAGGCACCATACTCCTGCCATCACAATCAGTATCCTTTTGAGTGCATCATAATCCCGGAGAATCAGGACCTTGTCCCGATGTACGCTGATATCAGACATCGTGATCGGTTTCACCATATAGTCGTATGCCTGCACGTATTCGAGATTTCCAATTCTTGTATACGGCAGTTTCGTCACAAAATCTCCTAGAATCTCTATGTTGGTTCCATTCATTTCCTGCCTGTACTGCTTTGCCAGATCGACTTCTATCGTGACATTTTCTTCTGTCGCTTCATATGCCTCCATCAGATTTTCCTTCATTTGTTCCATATTTTCATTGGAAGTCTCGACTGAATCGTATACCAATTCTAAATATTCACCTTGCTGTTTATATGTCTTATCCTCCAGTTCAAATATATTTTCTGCAAACGAGCTCTCTAATTTAGCCATTTTTTCACTATCATAGTATTCATACGGATCAAACTCTCCTAATTCTTCCGTATACTCTTCTACAACTCCCAGATATTTAGTTCCTTCCTCCTGCACTCTGGCATTTTCCTGTTGTATTTCTTCCTCCAGTGGATTCAGCACCTCTTCCTCGAAAATACCTTCATACTCCTGTATTTCCACCTGTGGCAGCTCCTGAACCATATCCGCCAGCTCCTGAAACTCCTTCTTCACGATATCCGCATCATATATTTCCTCGATCGCCATTTGCTCGAACGGTTCCAATTCATCCAGCTCAAGTTCCAGTTCCGCCAGATAAATCTCGATTGCATCCAGCTGCTCTCTGAAAGGTATATCTTCTTCACCCGTCTCAATATCCGTTGCGATCACCTGACGTATACTGTTAATTTTGTCTTTCGCCGCACTGATTTTTTCCTGATTCTGTGCATTCTTTGCTTCAATATTCTGATTTGCCGTATCCAGACTGGTCTGTATGATCTTTGCAATGATTTGAGGGATCGGTTCCACCGGCGGCTCATCTGGTTCTTCGTCGGGTTCCCCTGATCCTTCCCCAGAATCATCTCCTGAATCTCCATCTGACCCTTCTCCTGATCCTTCTCCGGGTTTTTCCTCTGCCCCGTCCCCGGAATCATCCCCCGAACCTCCGTCAGGTTCTTCTCCGGATCCATCATCAGGCTCTTCATCCGGATTCTCCGGATCATCGTCAGGAATCGGCGTTATATAAGTCATGGCATCTATTTTCTTATACACTGTATTTCTCTTTTTCAGGAACTCTATTTCATATTCTTTCAGGTATTTCGAAAGACTGGCAATCCCCTCCTGATAGACCTCTTCTCCCGCTGCATTCGTACCGATATCAATCTCCGCCACAACGTCGAAGAAGTCCCCCATTCCCTCTATAACTGTTTCCTCTTTACTTTTCACTTCTCCAAAGGCCTCAAGCCCTTGCCTGGCAAACGTATCATAACTGTTTCGAAGTTCCTGCGATATCTGTGAGTTCGCTTCAAATACATTTCGAAAATCGACTTCCTCAATGTCCGTCTCAATCGGCTCCACTTCCACCAGCTGCAGCGATCCCATAAGCGACCCGGGTTCCACGTCCTGAAGCCTTGCCATCTCTGCACTGTCATTTTCCATAATGGTACCCGCCGAGTCCTGAACATCATGGAACTCCTTCAATATCGCCTGCATGTACATATACGACATATTGGTATTCAGATTTATTTCAAAATTCTTAATATCCGACATCGTCAATCTGCTTATATCCTCACGTAGATTCGGATTAATCGCAAATACCAGCCTCGACTTCTCCGGAACCGTATTAATGCTGACCGCGTTCCTGGAAAAATCCGACGGTATCAGTATATAGGCCGCATAGCTGCCGTTGTTGATTCCATTTCTGGCGGCCTCTATGCTTTCCGGCACCAGATAGTCCGGTTGGAGATCCATAAGCTCATTCGCATAATATCGAACCTTGCCCTCTTCCAATATTCCTTCATCCAGATTCACAACGGCTATATCTGTCACTGTATCCGCCTCTTGTTCCTGCAGAATCCTCGTCCGCTCGTTATGCATACCGATCAGTCCTGCGGACAAGATGATGATCCCTTCTGATAAAATCAGAAACAACAGTTTTGTTATCTTATGTATGCTCATTTTTCCTCCCTGCTGCTAAAACGTTTTCTCTCCGACTTATTAAGTTTTTAGTAAAAAAAGAAAAATACAAAATACCGGACATCGGTAGTGCCTGTTACAATTAGTGTAACGCACCGATGCCCGGTATTCTGCATTCTTCTACGTCTTTCTACGTTTCTAATTTAACACTGTTTTAAGTTTACACAAAATAAATTACAATTTCAATAGTATTTTGTCATTTTTTACAAAATAACATACTTCTCATAATACCCGTAATCCTCCGCCCTGCAGTTCACCCGCAGCCGCACACCCTCCTCCAGATATGCCGTCTCGTATACCACCCCGTTCTCATTCAGATAGGACACCGCCCTGCCGTCCGTATAGGGAATCAGCATCGTACACTCCCTGTAACCCCCGGCCAGTTTCTTTTCCATCAGACAGATCAGTTCCTCCATCCCGATCCGTTCTTTCGCTGACAGATAGATGCTGTTCTCCGATGCCACCGGCAGATGTCGTTTCAGTTCTCCCTGCTCTATCCCCGCCAGTCCCGGTATCTCATCGGGTGAGACGAGGTCGCTCTTGTTGTACACATATAACATCGGAATCCCTTCCGCACCGAGTTCCTTCAAAGTCCGGTTCGTAACCGCGATCTGTTCCCGATAGTGGGGATCGCTGTAATCCACGACCTGTATCAGAATATCCGCCTCTCTGGCCTCCTCCAGCGTCGAGTGAAAAGCTTCCACCAGATGGTGCGGCAGTTTATGGATAAAACCAACCGTATCCGACAGCAGGAATGCGTGATGATTCTCTGGTGCAATCTTGCGCACCGTGGTGTCCAGCGTCGCGAACAGCATATCCTTCTCCATCACTTTCTTCTCTTCCACATCGACTTCACCACTACCGTATAAATCTAACATCGCATTCAACAGCGTAGATTTCCCGGCGTTCGTATATCCCACCAGCGCGACTCTGGGCATACCCGATCCCGCACGCCGCTTGCGCTGGGTCATGCGTTCCGCGCTCACGTCCTTTAACTCCCGCCGAAGTTCCGTCAGCCGCCGCTCCAACACCCGCCGGTCCAGTTCCAGCTTCTTCTCGCCGGCGCCCTTGTTGCTCAAGGCTCCGCTGCCGCCGCCCTGTCTGCTGAGCGCCGCGTGAAGCCCCACTAATCTAGGCAGCATATACTGCAGTCTCGCCACCTCTACCTGCAGCTTTGCTTCCCTCGACCGCGCTCTACTTGCAAAAATATCAAGAATCAAGGTACTCCTGTCCAGTACCGGTTTATCCAGACGCTCCTGCAGATTACGAAGCTGCATGGGCGAAAGCGAATTGTCGAATATGATCACGTCCGCATCGCAGTCCAACGCCAGTTCCTTCACTTCGTCCACCTTGCCCGTGCCGATGTAGAATGCCTTGTGCACTTCCGGCAGCGTCTGCTCCGCCACCCCCGCTACTTCCATATCGCAGGCCTGCGCCAGTGCACCCAGTTCCTCTAAGGAGAGCAGATAATCCTCTCCATCATTTAAGTTCACTCCTACTAAAAATGCTTTTCCCATATATAAAATATTCCTCTCATTTTCCCATGATATATTATATTTTCCGTGTCCTTCATCAAGCAGATACACGCCTGCATATCTGACAAAACTACCTGAAATTCATCCGTATTACCATTTTATCATACCTTCTTTTTCACACCAGCGATCAATGCAGTCAAGTTTTATCAGTTCATCTATTTTCTATTATCTAACGTTCTTTGATACCATCGAAATAAACACAGCCACTGGATATACAGCGTGACGCCGTCCTCATGGGCATGTGGCAGTCCCGCCTGCTTCAGTGCCACCGCCACCTGCCTTCTGGTCAGCGGCCCGCCCTTACCGCATATGCCGTATTTCATCGACTGCTCGATAAACTTCTGAAATGCATGATATTCGTCTCTCGTGAGATCCGGCGCTGCCCGCTTCGCAAAGTGTACCAGCACAGAATCCACCGCCGGCATCGGATGAAAATCCTCCCTGCGGAAATGATAGACGATCTTCATATCCCAACCGGCCTTGAGCAGCAAAGACTTCTTGGTCTCCTTCGGAATCCCCAGAAACCGCTTCGCCGCCCCTTTCTCCATCACCAGCCACATTTCTACCGGCGGATTCGTCGTCCGAGTCAGTTTCTCGATAATCTGTGTCGTGATGAAATAGGGTATATTGGCAAAAACCCTGTACGTTCCCTTTGCCGGCAGATCATATTTCAAAAAATCCCCATGTATTAATTTTAAGTTGGAAAACTGCGAAAGTCGTCTTCCCGCGCTCTCATACAGTCTGCGGTCAATTTCCACGGAGCAGACCTTACCGGCACTCCGGCACAACGCCTCCGTCAGATGTCCCTTTCCCGTTCCGATCTCAAGAACCGTATCCTCTGCCTGAAAACCCGCCAAACCTATGATCCTGTGAATCAGTTTTGCATTTGTAATAAAGTTCTGTGAATCCGTTACATTTTGATACAACGAATCCGCTGCGGATAATCTTCGCGTACCGTTGTATTTCCCATATCGCCTGCTTTTTTTCATAGCGTGCCTCCTTCTTATCGTGTGCTCCATGATCCGACCAAAGCCGGAGCATCTCCTTGAAGAAAAGGCAATAAAAAAGCAGGCGCAACCCCGAAATGGAATTTCCCTGCTAAAACGATACTATAAAACAGACTGCACAGACACGACTCCCGTCACATCTGTCCGATCGGCATATGGCAATTTTTATTCGCACGCAAAAAAATCCCATCTACATGAGATCATATATCTGCTTTTCTACTGCCCCTGTCTGCGGGTGCGAGCACAACGAATAAAAATTCCCACGCTTAAAGCCACCTTTCTGCTTTGTATTTGATATTCTCTATAAACACGCTAACTATAACACACTTACTCTTTGATTGTCAATTATTCTATAACATCTATTTGTTGAACCTTTGGAACTTCTGCACCATCATCAAGACCGTACTGTTCTACCTTAGACCTGGCAATATAATCCATATATTGTATTTCCACATGGTCTCCAACAGACAACATTGCAAAACCAATACTGTCGCCACTGGAATTGCGAACAGAAATACTGTCAATGTTTTTAACGATATACTGACCTCTTTGACCGGCGTCATTTTGCGGGTCACCTTGTATTATTAACGAAGCATTCTCAACCGATAGAACTACCCCTCTTAATGTAATATAATATTCTTCTTTTTTCCCGTGATACATTACAAATAAAAATAATACAAGTATGAAAAAAAACATCCCGATGAGTATATATTTTTTTGCCTTCATTAAATATCTCCTACTTGATATGACAAACTATATTGCTACCGTTTAATAAATTTTTATGTGGATTCGAGCATTTCTCCGTGAATGTTTCTTTAATCTATAAGTATAAGGCGGTGTACAATGGGGATTCTTTTCACAGCAGCTTGATTTTCCATTATGGTAAATATTAATGTAAATATTTAAACTATATTTGAAATATATCATCTTTTTATTCCCCTGTCAATTTTTTCGTATGAGCTATCATTTCCCATTTTCTACTACCGGTTGAATTCACAGCCCAAACTAACCGACGCGGTTATGGTTTTTTCAGTTCTATATGATATAGTAAATTATACGGTTATACCAGGGTTCGCAAAGCAAAGTTCAATTTGCGGGTAAGATAAAAACCGACAACCCAACGCAATATTTTACAAATACAGGAGGCAGTCATTCTATGGTGAAAACACTGTATGTCACAGATTTAGACGGAACATTAATGCGGGATGACAAGGCCATTTCAAAGGAAAGTGTTACCATATTGAATCGCCTGCTTGCCCAAGGCATCTTTCTTACATATGCAACCGCAAGATCGCTTGGCTCCGCTTCTGAAATTACCAAAAACATATCTTTTAAGCTGCCTGTTATCATCCGTAACGGAACAATCCTTGCCGATCCGCAATCTGGAGAAGAGATCGAAATCTCGATGTTCGGAGAGGAATTACAGTACATCAGGCAGGCCTTATCTGACGTCACCGTTCCCGGATTTGCAACTGCCTATTTCGGATCGAAAGAAGTGAAATTATGCTTAACAGGAAGGACGAATGAAGGCTTTCGGGATTATCTGACAAACCATTCCGCAGACAGGCGGATTCATATGGTGGATACAGAGGAGCAACTGTACGAGGGAAAAACCTGCTATTTTACATTGATTGCCCCAAAAGAGGAATTACAGCCACTCTATGAACGTGTAAAGAAGATTGGGAACATTAACTGTATTTTTCAGCAGGATAAATACAGACCGGAATACTGGCTGGAGCTGTGTCCGGGAAATGCAACAAAGGCAACGGCCATTCAGAGAGTCAGGCAGTTATGCGGCTGTCAGAAGGTCGTCGTATTCGGCGATTCGGCAAATGACATCCCCATGTTCCAAATGGCAGACGAGGCATATGCAGTCAAAAATGCGATCCACGAATTAAAGGAAATTGCTACGGGAATCGTCGGGGATAACAATGCGGACGGCGTGGCGGCATGGTTGGCCTCACATGCAAAATAAAAAGGTTCTGAAAGTGTTTCAAAACCTTTTATGCAACTGACTTTATGCTGTTCATATCAAAACCTTCTACAACCGGCAAATCCGGCACAGCCAGATGTATTCATTGGATGTGCCGGATTTGTCTGTCACCCGAAAATCTCCCGGATCTGCTCCAGCGGAAGCTTCGGTGTTCTATCGGCATACAGCAGCCCGTTGGTCTCCTGCTCCACATCCGTCAGCTGGGTGTAACAGTAACCGCTTAAGTACGTCAGTTTACGAACCACTTGCATAATACCCTCTATTTTCTCTTTTAATACACCGGCGTCCCTTGCCTTCTCATGATACCCCCAGGATTCCTGTCTGCCGTCCTCTAAGGCGATTCCCCCGAATTCCGATAGCAGTACAGGCTCATCCGTATACACAAAATCCTCGCTGCAGATCATTTTACCCACCGCCGTATACGCCATCAATTCTTCTTTGCAGGCATAGACCGCGTACAGTTTTGCCGGGTCATCCTCATAATCATGAATGCCGATCATATCCGTCTGCACTGCCTCCCAGCCGTCGTTCGTGCTTACCAGCCGTCCGGCGTCCAGCGCCTTGGTCAGAAAATACATGCTTTTGGCAAAGGCCTGCTGCGCTTTATCCCACAGCACATCCCGGATGCCCCAGCTTTCGTTAAAAGGAACCCATGTGATGATACAGGGATGGTTGTAATCCCTTTCTATCATCTCGGTATATTCCTGTGTAAAACTCTGTATGCCGTCCTCGCTGAAGGCATAAAACGAGGGCATTTCCTCCCACACCAGCATACCCATGCGGTCCGCGTAATATAGAAACCGGGGGTCCTCTATTTTCTGATGTTTGCGCACGCCGTTAAAGCCCATATCCTGGACCAGCTTCAGATCCCGCATAAGCGCCTGCGCGTCCGGCGGCGTCATCAGGGATTCCTGCCAGTATCCCTGATCCAATACGAGCCGCTGATACAACGGATAATGATTCAGATAAATGCGGCTCCCTTTTCTCTCGATCTTACGCATGCCGAAATATGTCTCGACCCGGTCCTGCAGTTTATCGTTTTGATATACCTCCAGTACCAGTTCATATAGATTGGGCTGTCCGGGTTCCCACAGATGGATCTTATTATCGATCGGGTCTTCGTTTTCTACAGAGAATAAAGCTCTTTCCCTGCAGCTTTGCAGTGCCATCATGCCCTGCTTCTTTTCTTTGCCCTGAAAGAAAAGCTTCCACACCAGCTTCCCCTGATCCGGGGGATCTGAAAAACGCAGTTTCATTTCCACCGTCTTCGCATCAATATCCGGCGTGATCCTTGCCTGCTCGATCCGAAGCCCCGGTGTCATCTCCAGCCATACATTCTGCCAGATCCCGCTGGTCGCCGTGTACCAGCAGCGGTCTGTCTCCAGATCCCAATGCTGCTTTCCCCTTATCTGCGTAATATGATATGGATCCTGACATGTCACCGTGATTCGGATATCCTGCTGATCCCAATCTATGTAGGGTGTAATCTCATAGGAATGAGAGGTGAATCCCCCCTGATGAGCCCCGACATACTTCCCGTTAACCCAGACGATACAGCTGTAGTCCACCGCTCCGAAGTGCAGCCAGATCCGTTTGCCTCTCATCCTCTCTTCTAAGGGCGCCCGCCGCTCATACCAAAGACAGGTATGCGCCTCTTTGGGCAAATCTATTCCGCTGGCCTTACTCTGGAAGCAAAAAGGAACCTGAATGGTCATAGCATAAGCGTGCTCCCGATACCATCCCTCCTCCATGCCTTTTCCGTCATCGTCAAACGCAAACTGCCAGCTTCCGTTCAGATCGATCCATTCCTCCCGATACCAGTCGGGACGGGGACTGTTCTCCCTTTTTTCATTCATTGCTTCTTCCCTCTCCTTCCACCGCTTTCTCTATCGCAATCAGCCTCGGGTCCGCTCCATATCTGCCCATACGCTCGCCGTACACGACCACGCCAGCATCCTCCGCCTTGATCCGCAGCGCCAGATAACCTCTTTCTCCCGCAAGCCGCAGGTCCGCCTGCTCCACCGGAATATCCAGTCGATAACCATACCCATAAGTTCCCATACTCTGATACAAAGCTTCTTCTCCTGAACCACAGGCGCTGTTGGAAAACAAAGCACGCCTGTCCCACGGGGCATCCGGCAGCGTATAAATCCTGCTCTTTTCACCTATACTCACATGAATCGTGCCTGCACAGACCTGCGCGTCGCTTAATCTGGTACCGGCAATGCACTCGCAGGCCGATGCCTCCAGCCGCAGGACATAAGCTTGTTCCTCTTCCTTCCTCATCTTTACCGGCAAGTGATAAACCAGCTCGCCCTCGCCCGCCATCCAGAATAAATGTCTTGCCGGCTCTGTTTCCTCATAATGTCCGGCAATACCGGTGGTCCGGACTCTGACTGGCCGGGCTGCATTGCAGACCGCGTTACAGTTCCCCTCGCAGGTCGCATGACGCGCCTTTCCCCCAGTTTCCTCACCGGTTTTTACGCAGTCTTCTTCACACCCGCTGTCTTCCAGAATCTCCGTCTGGATGCTGCTGTCGCACAGCAGTTGTTCTCCCCTCCATAATTCGCAAAACCAATAAGCCCCTTTCATGCCAAAAGGCATCTCCAGACACACCTTCGCCGCCTCATAAGGCTGATAGCATTTTCCTGCAATTTCCATTTCCTGGCTGTAGAACAAAATATCATCCTGCCCGTCATAGCCGATTCCCTTTCCGATGATCCTAAGCTTAAGCGGTTCCCCGGAAAGCGTGGTGTCCCAAAGGGAAACATATACAGGAATTTCGATCGTATTGCCGGCTCTTTGCCTTGTCAGGGGCGGATAGTCCGCCAGCACCAGATTCTCACTGTTCACGCAGCCATACCCGGCGGGAGAAAAATCGCTGTGCACATAACCGAAATCCCTCTCCATTCTGGTATTGGTCAGCGGGCTGGTATCTTCATTCTCCTGAGAACTCAGATTCATCCGGACAAATCCGGCGATCTCCGGATATAGACGGACCATTTGCTCGATCTGATTGATATGCAGAAATTCGCTGATGATGACCGGCTGTCCGCTCTGGCATTCCCTTCCCGTAAAATCGGTTTCCCGTAAGTTCATCCGGCAGGTTCCCTGCAGCAGGTCACAGACCGACTCCTCCTGCATCAACGTCTTATTTTGTTCCGAATAGCAGTTGAATACACTGCCCGGATAATTCTGCTTTGTGAGACGTCCAAAAAATCTCCTCGCCTCGCTGTAGCTTCCCGGATACATGTGATAATCCAGAATCTGTGTCAGTCCCGTCTTCGCATAGCCGGAATTGTCCACCAGCAGCACCTGCGGCATTTCTGTCCGGTACCGCTGCGCCATGTCCATCTGCCACGCCTGCCCTTCCGGCTCATCCCATGGACTTCTCTCATGATCTCCGGATAATCCCCACGATTCATTGAATGCGGAAAACATGATAACACCGGGATGATAATTGTGTTTACGAATCATGCGCCTGAACTGGTCTTCATAATTTTTGCGCCATTTTTCATCCCGGAACGTTGCATAGAAGCTGACCGGCATTTCATCCCAGACAAGCATCCCCGTCTCGTCACAGATCCGGTACCAGTCCGGTTCATTGTCCTTAATGTGCATACGGATCAGATTATAGCCATACTCCGCAGCCTTTCGGATATCAAATTCCATGCTGCCCGGTTCCGTTCCTCTAATCCGGGGATAAGTATACAACCCCCACGGATTGTACCCCTGATCCAGTACGCCTCTCATATAGAAAGGCTCTTTGTTCAAAAACATCCGGTTTCCCACCGTCTCGATCAGGCGGAAACCTGCTTTCCGGACACCCTCCTCTATCACGCGCCCGTCCTGCTTTATGTGCACCTTAAGCGCATAGCAGTATGGATCTTTCGGACTCCACAAACGTACCCGATCAAGTTCCGTACCAAACACCGCCTCTTCCCTTTCCGATGATTGCTCATCCACCGGCAAATCGGCCGCAATGATTCTGCCGTCCAGAGATATTTCCACCGTAAGCCGTTTCCGATCCCCGTCCTTTTCCTGCACTCTATCCTGCTGATCGGCAGGCGTTCGTAAATCTCTTTTCTCTATTGTCACCTGTCCTTTTAAAAATAATCTGCTTAAATCCTCTGTCAGAAATTCATAGGAAAGCAAGATATCCGTGATCCGCAACTCTCTTTGCTCTTCCAGCCAGACGTCCTGCCAGATCCCCGGCGCGTCGGTAAACCAGAAGCCCTGTTTTCCTTTACAGATGTCCGCCTTGTCAAAAGGATAGGTAACCCGAACGGTAATCCTGTATTCCCGATCCGCCTGCATCGCACCCAAGGACAGTCTTACAGGACCGTAGGAGCTTTCGAAGCTTCCCACCGATTCATAATCCAGCCAGACTTTACCATAACCGTTCACCGCGCCTATCACCAGATCCCATTGTCCGTCCCTGAAGGGACAGACTGTTTTCTGATACCAGCCGGTATTACCAAGCTCCGCCGGATTCGTGGTCCATGCATTATTTTGCCGCAGATCATAAGCATCCGCCAGAAATGCTTCTCCGAATGCCGCCAGCGACTGCCAGGAAAAGGGCACCTGTATCCTGCGCCGCCACATGGTCCTGCCAAACCAGCCTTCTTCCTCGCCCCGGTCCTCCGAATCCCATTCAAACTGCCATATACCATCCAGGCAGATTCTGTCCCGGGAAGCGGTCAGTTCTCCCTCCGGTATATGTGCCCGCCCGGGTTCCGGTTCCGGTATCCGGTATATGCGCTCTTTCGGATTCTGGTACCCGGTCTCTTCCGCCTGCCGCAGTCTGTCTGAATCTTCGCGTCTCACATCACGGTGCCGCATCAAAAAAGAAGAAAATCCTTCTTCACCCGCCGCCACACAGCGATATTCTCCATCCGGCAGATCCGCAAACACGAAATTACCCTGATCATCCGTCTCAGTCCACCGGTTCCTTTCACCGGCAAGGTGCAGGCTCACATGCCCCGCCGGGACTCCTGTCTTGTCCCGGACACAACGCCCTATGCAGTCGCTGCCCCTTTGTATCCCGGAAGCCTCGTATTCCCGGAACACCGCCGCCGTCGTAGGCGCTGCGTCCGTCACAGACAGTGCCTGCAGTAGAATACGGGCATTTCCTTTGCGCCATTTCAGCTTCGGAAGGTCACAGGACAGAACCTCTTTCCGGTCGATCAGTACGCACATTCTGTTCTCATGTAATTCCACGGTAACCCAAAGAGGCAGTGTAAAGGGAACACTTGCCTCTCCGAGTTCATAATATCTTCCTGCTCCGTCATACCGGAAGGTGTCTCCCAGCGGGACACCGTTCGGGATGCGCAGACTGATCCGATTTGACCAGAGTGCTGCCATTATATATGCATTGTAACCGCCGTCGCCGTAATAGAATCCGACGCCCGCTCCGTCCTCCATAACCGAAAGCCTTGTGGTGAACCGGGCTTCTCTGCCGTCCACACGGAAATCGGATACCAGCATATGCCCGTTCCGGCAGCGGTCATGCTCTTTTAACAATACACTATGATCCGCTCCGTATTGTGCACACAGATCCGCCGGGCTGTTACAGTTTAAAAACATCCAGTCTTCTTTTCCGTACTGACGCATCCCACAGTCTCCTTTTTACATTCTAACGCTTCGTTATTCTAATTCCAGATTTCCGATTTCCGCTGTAAATTCCTCTTCCATGCCCGCCACCACATCTTCCGGGGTTATAGAACCATCCATTGCCTGTTGAATGTAGGTCTCCATCACGTCGCACAGCTTGGAGGAAATATAGGGCACGTCCACATCCGCCAAGGTCTTTGCATAGTTGAAGGATTCCATCAACGCCTCATACAGTTCGCTCGATGCCTGCACTTCGGGGATCTCATAAGTTGAGGCGCGGCAAGGGTCCATCGTATTTTCAATTTTCAGCAGCTCACCGTCCCGGGAGGTCATAAATTCGATGAATTTCCATGCCAGTTCTTTGTTCTGGCTCTCAGAAGCAATACTTGCTCCCCAGCCGCCAAGTGTAGGCGTCTTGCCGGGTGCAACCGCTACACCCACCTTATCCTTTACCGCAGAACCGTCCGCCTGGCAGGTCAGCCACAAGCCGGGCCACTGCTCCATCATAGCGGCGTTGCCATTGGCGAAGAACTGATTTGCCTCATCCCATCCCATCTGAACCCACTCTTTCGGTGCGCTTTCCTGGAGCTCCAGAATCAGATTCATCGCTTCGACTCCCTCTGCATTGTTCATATTAGGATTCAGATTCTCATCAATATCATCACCGCCCCGGTTAAAGAACAGGAGTCTCGTGCTTCCCTTTAACATCATCGCACAATAACCATAATCTACCGGAGAATCCGGATTCTGACTCCTGGTGAAAAATTCCGCAACCTGCACCATCTCTTCATTGGTTTCAGGCACCTTCAATTCTGTGCCGTATTTTTCCTGATAAGCAGCCTTCACCGTCTCATCCTCAAACAGGTCCTTGCGGTAGAACAGCAGCATAACATCCGGTTTATAGGGAATTGCCACCAGCTTACCGTCATAATAGCCATAAGTATTGAACAGTCCCGGCAGGAAATCATCCAGATCATAAGACTCACCCGCATAAGTATTGATGATCTCCTCCAGAGGCTCTACCTTACCCGCAATGGCAAAGCTGTGCAGAATTGCAATCGGCGACAATACCACATCATATTTGTGTGTGTTGTTTAAATCCAGCTGTACTTTATCCGTATACTGCTCGCCCGGAATAGATTCTATGACTACCTTTGCACCTGACAGTTGTTCAAACACGGGCGCCACCGCACTGACAGCTTTTTCAAAATCACCGCTCATGACCGGAACCGTCAGCGTCTGTCCTTCATACTGACCATGCAGAGTGCCGTCCAGATCCAGATTCGTCAGCTCGGTGCCGTATTTCACGATTGCTTCACTCTGCTTTTCCTCGCCGCCCGTATTGTCAGTCTGCACATTTTCGGTTTCTGCGCCGCCTCCTTTTACCTCTTCCGACACGGCTACACCACATCCCGAAAGGCTGCCTGTCAGCATAATTCCGCAAAGTGCCGCCGCTAAAAACTTTTTCATCTGCTTTCTCTTTTTCATATGTTGTCCTCCTTTTTTTAATACGGGCTCAGCCTTTTACCGCGCCCGCCATAGTTCCCTTAACGATATATTTCTGTGTTGCCATAGACAGAATAACCGCCGGTATCATCGCCAGTACCCCTGCCGCCGCCAAAGAGCCGGAAGGTGTATCCTTATGTGTCTGTACCATACTGGCAATACCGATCGGCAGCGTTTTCTTTGCGTCCGAGGACTGCAGCACCAGCGCCAGACCAAATTCATTCCATGCTCCTACAAACACCAGAATCGCAATAACAGCCAGCCCGGCCTTTACGAGGGGGAGTGCAATCCGCGTATACATTTTAAACTCAGAACAGCCGTCTATCTCTGCGGATTCATAAATCTCCGACGGAATATCCAGAAAGAAGCTGATCGAAAGCCAGATCGCCATCGGAAGCGCAAAGGAGATATAAGACAGCGTCAGTCCCGAAAGTGTATCCAGAAGGTGCAGCTTATTATAAATAATGTAGTATGGTATTGTGTACACAAGCGCCGGAATCATCCGGATAATCAGAATGGAATTCTGCAACGCTTTCTTACCCTTAAACCCGTACCGGCAAAGCCCGAATCCCGCCATGGAAGCCAGAATCAACGATAGCAGCGTTGTTCCTCCTGCCACCAGAAGGCTGTTCCCGAAGAAGGTCATAACATGGGACTTTTGAAAAATCTCGATATAATTGTCCAGATAAAACGTATCCAGTATTAAAACAGGCTTTTCCACAAACACCTGGGCGGAAGTCTTAAAGGATGTGATCACTGTCCAGTACAGTGGAAAAATGAACAGAACCCCTAAGACCAGAAACACAATACCCAACCCTATTGACTGTAAAATCCGTTTTCTTCTCATATACTCACCTCCAATCTCTAGGCTTTTTCTCTGCCTGCCAGCTTGAGAAACAGGAAAGAGCACAAAATGATGATCAGGAAGAAAATGTAAGCGCCTGCCGATCCCTCTCCTACCTCGTAATAGCGGAATGCCATCTTATATATTGTAGACGCCAGCGTCTCTGTCGCATTGCCCGGTCCGCCGTTTGTCAGATTATAGGCGATATCAAACATACGGATTGCATCCATAAACCGTAACGTAACAATCAGCAAGATGAACTTCTTGATAAAGGGAAGCATAATCCGACAAAACTGCTGCCACCAGGAAGCCCCGTCCATCCGCGCCGCTTCAAGCAGTTCCTCCGGCACAGTTTTCAATGCCGCCATCAGAATCAGCGTACAAAGAGGCGTCGTTGCCCAAACCTCTACGATGATAATCGCTATTCTGGCCGGTATTACCTCGGAAAACCAGCTGACACGGTTCAGTCCCAGACTCACCAGAATTCCGTTGAGCAGCCCGTAGATCGGCGAAAACATCAGCTTCCATATGGTAGCTGTCACAATAGGCGCTATCATCATGGGCATTGTAAAAATAATCTTTAACAGTTTTGACATCCGGGGCAGAAGCCTTGTATTCAACGTCACCGCCAGAATCAGTCCCAGCAGCAGATTCAATATGACCGCACTGACGGCAAATCCGAATGTCCAAAACGTCGAATCCCAAAAATCCGCACTCGTCAGCACCTTAATATAATTCTTAAGTCCCACGAACTTTATACTGCTTGATGCCATTGCCGTATTGTACCTGAAGAGGCTGAGTCCAAAAGAATATAGCATGGGTATGATTGAAAAAATAAATAGAAACAGTACTGCCGGACCGATAAAACATATTGCAGCTCTCTTTTTTTCCCGATTCAGCTTTCTCACACAATCACCTTTCCCTTTCTGTCTTCTGTATGATGTCATTTTACAATATCGTTATATCAATTGATATACTATATTTATTATATATTTCTGTTTTATTACACTTTTATTTTCATCTGCAAAACCGCTTTTTATAGCATAGAAGCTCCTCCGATTTTTACATTTTCCGCATAGAAACCTTTTAGTTAGGCGAAGTTCTATTTATGATAAACTATTTGTATATTTCTATTATTGTTGCTATAATACTTATAAAGTCTTTGATTTATTTTCAATAAAGTTAGTATATTAAGTTAGGAGATATCTTATGAAAAACAGTCTTCCGCTTTACAGGCAGATCATAATAGATCTGTTAGAGCAGATTCTGGATGGGGAACTGCGCCCCGGCGACAGAGTTCCTTCAGAGCACGAATTATCAAGCAGTTACCGCGTCAGTTCCATCACCTCCAAAAATGCATTGACAGAGCTCGCTGAAAAGGGGTATATCATCCGGATCAAAGGAAAAGGTTCTTTTGTCAATTCCGCCGATGCCCTGCTTCACATCCCCGACTTCACCCGTACCTTGCAGCAGCGCATTGTCATGAAGGCCAAAACTATCGGTCTGGTCGTTCCTTCGATGAAAACAACGATTGACCAGCAACTTTTGAACGCCATTGAGATGGAGCTTGCACCTACCGAATACATTCTCGCCATCAGCATCACCCGGGAAGACCAGTCTCTGGAATCTGCCTCCATACAAAAATTCCGCGATAGCGGCGTGAGTGGTTTGATCATCTTCCCTACCGAACACGAAATGTACAATGAGGAAATCCTGAAATTAAACTTAAGTGATTTTCCGTTTGTACTGGTAGACCGCTATCTACGCGGCATTCGTTCCAGCTGCATTTATACCGACAACTATAACATTTCAAAGCAGGCCGTCCTGCACCTTTTGGATCAAGGCTGCCGGCACGTAGCCTTTCTTTCTCCTGACAGCCACAACACGGTTACTTCAGACCGCCTGAACGGATATCGGGACGGCCTTTACGAAAAGGACATGGCGGCATTACCCGAAAATCTTTGCCTGATTCCTCTTAGCGTAACCGATCCGGCCGAAAAAGAATCCCTTATTCTGCAATATTTGAAAAATCATCCTTATATTGACGGTCTTTTTTGTGTTAACCGGGAAATCACCAAATATGCAGCCCGCCTGATGACGATTCATCAGCTCTGGGACCACTACCACATCACTGCGTTTGATTATCCTGACGATCACAGAATATCTTACATATCGCAGGACATTGAACAGATTGCTCATAACTGTGTTCTGGAATTGATCGATTCCATTCAAAGCGGAAGAAAAGACCATCATGTCATCGTTCCAGCCCGCCTGATACCCTCACAGACATAGAAAAACTGCCGTCCTTCGGGGACGGCAGTTTCTGTTATATTAAATACTATTTCGTTATGGATTTCTTATCCGTTACAACCGGCTCTTTCGGAAGCACTACCTTATCCAGCTTCCAGATTTCATCCACATATTCCTGAATGGTTCTGTCAGAAGTGAACTTGCCGGAACATGCCACATTTAAGATCGCGCTCTTCGCCCAGCCGCTCTCGTTTCTGTAAGCTGCTTCCACCTTCTTCTGTGCCTCCGCATAAGCCTTGAAGTCCTTCAGGATAAAGTAGGTATCAGCCTTTGCGGTACTCTGTGTATTCAGCAGCGAGTTGTACAGCGGTCTGAACAGATCCGGATCATTGGGCGCGTAGGTGCCGTTGATCAACTGCATAAGCACTTTACGCACATCAGGGTCGTTGTTGAAGATCTCTGTCGGATGGTAACCGCCGTAATTCTCAAAACGGATGACCTCGTCGGAACTCAGGCCAAAGATAAACGCATTCTCCTCGCCCACTTCCTCAACGATCTCCACATTGGCGCCGTCCATCGTTCCGATCGTCAGTGCGCCGTTTAACATGAACTTCATGTTACCCGTACCGGAAGCCTCTTTACTTGCCGTAGAGATCTGCTCCGATACATCCGCCGCCGCAAAGATGATCTCCGCATTGGATACACGATAGTTCTCAATAAATACCACCTTGATCTTGCCGTCTATCGCCGGATCGTTATTGACCACGTCCGCCACGGAATTGATCAGCTTGATCGTCAGCTTCGCATTATGATAGCCTGCCGCCGCCTTCGCGCCGAAGATGAAAGTTCTCGGATAAAATTCCATATCCGGATGCTCTTTCAGTTCATTATACAGATACATTACATGCAGAATGTTCAGAAGCTGACGCTTGTACTCATGCAGTCTCTTCACCTGTACGTCAAAGATCGAACGGGGATTAACCTCAATCCCGTTATGTTCTAAGATGTACTCGGCGAGGCGCACCTTGTTCTGGTACTTAATATTCATAAACTCCTGCTGTGCCTTGGCGTCGTCTGCATAGATCTTCAGTCTGCCGATCTGCGGCAGGTCGGTGATCCAGTCATTGCCCACATGTGCCGTAACCCAGTCAGAAAGCAGCGGATTCGCATGGAGCAGGAAACGTCTCTGCGTGATACCGTTGGTCTTATTGTTGAATTTCTCCGGCATCATCTCATAGAAATCTTTTAACTCCTGATTCTTTAAGATCTCCGTATGTAATCTTGCCACACCGTTCACGGAATATCCTGACGCGATTGCCAGATGTGCCATCTTCACCTGTCCGTCGTAGATGATCGCCATCTTGCGTATCTTATCGTGATTGCCCGGATATTTCTGTTCGATCTGCGCCACGAATCTGCGGTTAATCTCCTCCACGATCTGATAGACACGGGGCAGTAATCTGGAGAAAAGCTCGATGGGCCATTTCTCAAGTGCCTCGGACATAATCGTGTGATTGGTATATGCACAGGTCTTCGTGGTCACTTCCCATGCCTCATCCCATGTCAGATAATGCTCATCCATCAGGATACGCATAAGTTCCGCGATCGCAACAGTCGGATGGGTATCGTTGAGCTGGAAGGTAACCTTCTCGTGGAACTTGCGGATATCTTTATGTTTCCGCATATACTTCTCCACCGCTTCCTGTACGGACGCAGAGATGAAGAAATACTGCTGTTTTAAACGAAGTTCTTTGCCTGCATAATGATTATCGTTAGGGTACAACACTTCTACGATATTCCTTGCCAGGTTCTCCTGTTCCACCGCTCTCTGATAATCGCCCTTGTCAAAAGAATCCAGCTGGAAGCACTCTACCGGCTCTGCATCCCAGATCCGGAGCGTATTCACAATGCCGTTGCCGTAGCCTACCACCGGCAGATCATACGGAATCGCCCGTACCGCCTGATAGCCCTCCTGACGGAAATTGCTTCTTCCGTTCTCGTCCACATAGACATTGACATAACCGCCAAATTTGACTTCTTTCGCATACTCCGGTCTTCTCAGTTCAAAAGGATTGCCGTCCTTCAGCCAGTTATCCGGCACTTCGATCTGATAACCGTCCCTGATCTCCTGTTTAAACATGCCGTAGCGATAGCGGATACCGCATCCGTAAGCCGCATATCCTAAAGTTGCCAGAGAGTCCAGGAAACAGGCCGCCAGACGTCCCAGACCGCCGTTGCCGAGCGCCGCATCGGGCTCCTGATCCTCCACCACGTTAATATCGATGCCTAACTCCTGAAGCGCCGTCTCCACGGCCTTATACGCCTGCAGATTAATGATATTATTGCCGAGTGCACGTCCCATCAGGAACTCCATCGACAAATAATACACCATCTTAGGGTCCTGTCTGTCGTACTCCTTCTGTGTCGTCAGCCACTGATCCACGACCGTATCCTTAATCGCGTACGATACCGCCTGAAAGATCTGCTGATCCGTCGCTTCCTCAAGAGTCTTTCTGTAAAGCGTCCTTATATTATACAGAACACTTCTCTTAAAAAGCTCTGTATCAAAAGTTGTTGTTACAGATTTCTTTGCCATCTGTGTGCCTCCTCGTCTGCTTTTATTTCTGAAAAACAATGTCTGTTTTGACTCCATTCTATTATTATAGCCTGTATTTGTGTTTTTGACCATAAGCAATATGCTTAAAGTGTCTCACAATGTAACAGTTCAGCCTTCGGCTTCACTGTCACTCCTGATGCACACAAAATGCTCCAAAGTCGCATTCTGGCGCTTTCACAACTCATAAAATCGCATACAGAGCGATTTTACTCGTGGAATAGTGCAAGGCTGATCTGTTACCTCACAATTCACACTTTCTCCACGCCGATCGTAACCTTCTCACCGTTCACATTCCACTCCCTGGATACCGCCAGCGTCTCATTCGTCACAATCGCCTCTGCCAGCACCTTACCGGAGATCGCCTCTGCATTCTTCTGTACGATTCCTGCCACCTTATCGTTGCCGCAGACGGACACTTTAATATGATCCATTACCTCAAAATCCGCATCCTTGCGCATCGTCTGGATCTTGCTGATGACCTCATACACAAAGCCCTCCTCGATCAGTTCCGGTGTCAGGCTGGTATCCAGCACGACGGTAACGCTATTGTCCGCCTCTGTCACATAACCGTCCTTCTGTGCCATATCGATTAGAAGGTCTTCTTCCGCCAGCGCCACTTCCACGCCGTCCACATCAAATTTCAATGCGCCCTGTGCCTTCAGTTCCTCCATCGCCTTGGTACCATCCACTGCGCTCAGATACGCTTTGATACCGCCTAACTGCTTGCCGTACTTCGGTCCCACCGTCTTAAGCTGGGGCTTGAAGCTGTAGCTTGTAAATGCCGACACATCATCGGAAAACTCGATGTTCTTCACATTCAGTTCATCCCTGATGATCTCCTGATAGAAGTCACTGAGTTCATGCTCCGCCCTGACAAACATAGTGCCGATGGGTTGTCGGTTCTTAATATTCGCCGTGTTACGTGCCGCACGTCCCATCACAACGATCTTCAAGACTGCTTCCATATCCTCTTCCAGCTTCTGGTCGATCATCTTCTCATCTGCCGTCGGAAAATCACACAAGTGAATGCTCTCCGGCGCATTCTCATCAATGCTCTTTACCAGATTCAGATAGATCTCCTCTGTCATAAAAGGAATCATCGGTGCCGCACATTTGCTGATCGTGACAAGGGCCGTGTACAGAGTCATGTAAGCGTTGATCTTATCCTGCTCCATGCCCTTCGCCCAGAAGCGCTCACGGCTTCTTCTCACATACCAGTTACTCATCTCGTCCACGAACTCGTCCAGGGCACGAGCCGCCTCGGGAATCCTGTAGTTGTCAAGATTCGCGTCCACTTCCTTGATCACCGTATTCAGTTTAGATAAAAGCCACTTATCCATTACCGGAAGCTTGTCATATTCCAGGCTGTACTTCGTCGCATCAAAGCCGTCGATATTTGCATATAACACGAAGAACGCATAAGTGTTCCACAAAGTGCCCAAGAACTTGCGCTGTCCCTCCTGCACTGCCTTGCCGTGGAAACGGTTGGGCAGCCATGGCGCGGAATTGATATAGAAATACCAGCGGATCGCATCCGCACCGTAGGTCTCAAGCGCCTCGAACGGGTCCACCGCATTCCCCTTGGACTTACTCATCTTCTGCCCGTTTTCGTCCTGCACGTGACCCAGAACGATAACATTTTCAAAGGGAGCCTTGTTAAACAGCAGCGTAGACTCCGCCATCAGTGAATAGAACCACCCGCGGGTCTGGTCTACCGCCTCGGAGATAAACTGCGCCGGAAACTGTTTCTCAAATAACTCTTTATTCTCAAAAGGATAATGGTGCTGCGCAAACGGCATGGCACCCGAGTCAAACCAGCAGTCAATCACTTCCGGCACACGCTTCATCGTCTTGCCGCAGTCCGGACAGGTGATTGTGATCTCGTCGATATAAGGTCTGTGCAGCTCCACCGTCCTCGCCGCCGGATTGCCGGACAGCTTCTCCAGTTCTTCGCGGGAACCGACAGACTCCATGTGTCCGCACGCCTCGCACTCCCATACATTCAAGGGCGTACCCCAGTAACGGTTACGGGAAATACCCCAGTCCTGGATGTTTTCCAGCCAGTTGCCGAAACGTCCCTCACCGATGGATTCCGGAATCCAGTTGACCGTCTTGTTGTTGCGCACCAGATCGTCCCGCACCGCCGTCATCTTGATAAACCAGGACTCTCTTGCGTAATAGATCAGCGGCGTGTCACAGCGCCAGCAGAAGGGGTAATCGTGTTCAAATTTCGGCGCGTCGAACAATTTTCCTTCTTTGTCCAGATCCTTCAGGATCTCCGGGTCAGCCTTTTTCACGAACAGACCCGCATAGGGTGTCTCCTGTGTCATCTCACCCTTGCCGTCCACAAACTGTACGAAAGGCAGGTCGTATTTGCGTCCCACCTGGGCGTCATCCTCACCGAATGCCGGTGCGATATGGACGATGCCGGTACCGTCCGTCATGGTAACGTAATTGTCGCAGGTCACGAAATGGGCTTTTTTCTTCTGCTTCGCCGCTGCTTCCCCTGTGCATGCGAAAAGGGGCTCATATTCTTTATGCTCCAGATCCGTTCCTGTATAAGTCTCAAGCACCTCATAGGCCGGCTTGTCATCCTCCGCCAGTTTACCCAGCACATTGTCCAGAAGCGCCTGGGCCATGTAATAGGTATAACCGTCCGCCGCCTTTACTTTTACATACGTCTCGCCCGGGTTCACGCAGAGCGCCACATTGGAAGGAAGCGTCCACGGCGTGGTCGTCCACGCGAGGAAATAAGCATCCTCGCCCACTACTTTAAAGCGCACCACCGCGGAACGTTCCTTGACTGCCTTATAGCCCTGCGCCACCTCGTGGGAGGACAGCGGCGTGCCGCAGCGCGGACAGTAGGGCACGATCTTAAAGCCCTTATACAGTAATCCCTTATCCCAGATCTGCTTCAACGCCCACCACTCGGACTCGATAAAATCATCATGATATGTCACGTAAGGATCATCCATATCCGCCCAGAAACCGACCGTACCGGAGAAGTCCTCCCACATGCCCTTGTATTTCCAGACAGACTCCTTACATTTGCTGATAAAAGGGTCTAACCCGTATTCTTCGATCTGTTCTTTGCCGTCCAGGCCCAGCAGCTTCTCTACCTCTAACTCTACAGGCAGTCCGTGGGTATCCCAGCCTGCCTTACGGGGAACCATACATCCCTTCATGGTACGGTATCTGGGAATCATATCCTTGATCACGCGGGTCAGAACATGTCCGATATGGGGCTTGCCGTTAGCCGTGGGCGGACCGTCATAAAAGGTATACGTCTCCCCCTCCTTGCGGGAATCCATGCTCTTCTGAAAAATATCATTGTCCTTCCAGAACTGACAGACTTCCTTCTCTCTGTCTACAAAATTAAGGCTTGTGTCAACTTTTTGATACATGATGCGCTCCTCTCTTTATCTTTCCTGTCCTACACGCGAATAAGCAGCTCGAAATGCTCCGCTTATTCGCGCAAAAAACCCCGTCCCGTAAAAGGACGAGGTCAAAGTTCTCGTGATACCACCTGTTACGACGCACTCCCCTCCACAGTCAGCCCGGCTGTCATACACTTCGCTGTGTCTGTCTCACTACAGCCTGCCTGGTCAATCCTGCTGTTTTCTGGTCATACGGTTTCCGGTAACGGCGGAATGCCGTCAGAGCCTACTGCTTTCCATCTGCCGGAAAGAGAGCGTGTCCATACATTGCCGGAACACGGTTCACTGGCAGAAAGGTTCGGTCTGAAACTCGGAAGTGATCTTCACTCATCTCCTACTCGCGCCGGTCTTGCACCGTCACCGGCTCGCTGTGCCTTTGAGAAATCAGCTACTGTCTTCTTCAACGTCTGTGTCTGTTCTTACTTATAATTTATATTACATCTTGCTTCCTGTTGTCAAGATGGTTCGTGAGATTTCACATGAAAGCCTATAACAGTATATTTGAAGAGGACGTAATGCGGCAGCCCTATGTACTTACAGCCTTGCCTTTTCCCGCAGATACTCGATCCACTCTTTTCTCTTCATAACAGAGCACTTTTTCTTCATGGTTTTGCCATTCTCGGGGTTCTGGCAGATCACCATAATCCCCGTGGGGATAATCGGGATCAGTCCACCCACGTTGACAAGCTTCAGTTCCTTGATATCACTGTACCTGACAGCGAAACTATCAACTCCCAGCAGCCCGCCGACAAAGACAAATTTCTCATTTGTAAAGAAGAAATTCCCTCTGCTCTGCGACAGCATCTCCCACAAATCTCCCTTTGTGTGCTCGATAATGTGATCGTCATCACCGATCAGTTCCGCCTCCCTCATTGTTGTCTCCCATTTTGCTACTGCATCCGGTTTTAAATTCATCTTCTTCCTTCCCTTTCACATCAGATTTTTTAAATAGTATCATAATTTCAGGGAAACTGCCAGTATTGAATTCTAAAATTTTCAACAATAAAGAACACGAATTTCATTGTTATGTGTAATCATGACGATCGTCTGGCGGAACTTGCTGCCGGTGCTTTTTAAGAGTCCCAGCACGTCCGCGCTCGTCTTGCTGTCCAGATTGCCGGTCGGCTCATCTGCCAGCACGATGGCAGGTTTCGTGATGAGCGCGCGGGCGATTGCGACACGCTGCTGCTGCCCGCCGGACAGATGATTCGGCATACTGTTAAGCTTATCCTCCAGCGCCAGCATATGAACGATCTCATCCAGGAATTTCTCATCGGCTTTATCCCCGTCCAGTTCCACAGGCAGAACAATATTCTCGTACACGTTCAAAATCGGCACCAGATTATACTGCTGGAAGACAAACCCGATGTTCCGGCGCCGGAAAACAGTCAGTTCCTCCTCATTCTTCTTCGTCAGTTCATTGCCCCGCACAATCACGCTGCCCGATGTAGGCTGATCCAGTCCGCCCATCATATGAAGCAGCGTAGACTTACCGCTGCCGGAAGTCCCCACAATCGCCACGAACTCTCCCTGCTCGACGCTGAAGTTCACCCCGTCTAGCGCACGTGTAGTATTAGACTCCCGCCCGTAATATTTCTTCAAATCTATTGTCTGTAAAATACTCATATCAACATACTCCTTTCATGCCAGTCTTATCCATATTCGTTCCGGTTTATAAGTTTACAGAGCAAATCCCGCATAGCAGATCTGCCTATGTTCTCAGTCTTTCCACAATACTCTTCCGGTTCATCTTCCGGTAGAACGCAAGCGGTACAAGCACCGCCATTTCCTTTTGTCTTGCCAGCATGGACGTAACAGTCACATTAATAAAATTCAGCAGACCCATCAGTGCCAGAATCGCTCCCAGTACATTGCCGATCATGGTATATGTCGCTTTGCTTTCCTGAAACTCCTCTTCATAAGTCCGGTATGAAATATAGTCCAGATTTTTCTCCATATTCACGCTGTAATCTTCCAGCCATTCCTCAGTAGCCTCCCTTTGCGCGTCCGCTACGTTAAAGACAGCAGTCATCGGCTGTGTCTCTCCGTATATTTCGCGGTAACTCTCCAGGGGCAGTATGATGGTCAGTCCTAAATCAAGTAAATAATGCGTACTTGCATCGCCCTCAATGCTCCCTGCCGCCATAACCTGATAAGTATGACCGACACCGTTCAGATCTGTAAGGATAATGTCATCACCAACCTGATACAAAGGCGAATCGCTCTCCGGTCCTGTCCCGTGATAATAGAAATCATCTATAATCACACCTTTCCCCGACTCCCAAAGTTCCTTATCCACTCCGCCTTTCGTAACCGTCACCAGATTCAGCGCCAGATCGTCTATTCCGTATGCAATAGCATCGGTCGTGCGGTACTGCACCAGTGTATTCACCGAATCCTCCACGGAACGCACTATCTGGTCAGATATCCTTTGTTGTAAAACCCTCTCTATGACTTCGTCCGGAATCTGCTGGGTAATACTCCTCGCATATATATACACGCTGTCTTCCAGTCCCGGTCTGCTCTCTATTTCCTGCATCAGTTCTGCGCTGATTCCGTTGAGGTTGTGAATGCCCGGCAGGGCTGCATTTAAAATCGTATAATCCGACACACAGAAATCCGCCACCGCGTACATATTGATATAAGTCTCCAGATCAAACCCCGTCACCGCCGTGTAAGTCGTATTTAACAGTATCATGCCCAGTGACAGCGACACAATTACGAGAAATGCTTTTCTTCTGCCCCGTCTCAGATTGCCGATCGCCATGGTGTACGGCGTAATTCTCCGACTCCTTTTGACCTTAATTGTGACATCATTGTCATTTCCTACATATCTGACCGCCTCAACAGCAGATATCCGCGCCGCATATCTACAGGGTCTCAGGCTGCTGATATACACTGTCAGCATAGAAAAAACAACGGCGCCGGTCAGGACCAGCGGATTAATTCTGTATATTCCCGTAGCGTCAATATTAACCTCTGTAAATTACCGTTAAAGACGGTTTTTACAGCTAAATTGTTTTTAACTGGATTTTTTATTGAATTGTTTCCCCATTCCCGCTGTCGGTCAGATTTCCGATGAAACGGTAATGGATTTCGATAAACTGAACTTTCTCACCATTTACCCGGCGTTTGTCGCCCACTAAAATCTTTGTGATAAGTTCATTGATGATACAAGAATTTAATTCCTTCAGGTCACTGTACTGCCGGATCAGGCTTATCCACTTCCCCGCATTCTGCTCTGTAGCGTCATGCTCTGCCGACTGCTCCTGCAATGCGGAAAGCTGTTTTTTGAGTTCTTCCTGCTGTACGTTCCTCAAAAAATTTTCTGCCTTTTCTTACAGTCAGCTAAAACCAGAAACTTTCTCTTTGAAGTAATAGTTATCCCGACTTTTTTGGTATCATGACTTTTTACCAAGAATGTTGTATTTGCGCCATTTCCTCGAAAAAAGGTCGTGATAATATGGGTGACTTTTCGTCCATTTATAAATTTTTCTAACGATGCAATGGCAGTAAAAAGTCGTGATAATGTTTTTGATAAACCATTCAAAATGCTTGATTTATTAAGGAATGCAAAATGGGAGAACTCATTTTTAAGTAAAATCGCACTTTTTACACATTCGCTGAAAAAAGTTATCCCGACTTTTAAAGAAATATTGTCGGTTTCAAAAACTAAAAATTGGTGTCTGTTGCAAAATATTATCCCGACTTTTTTATTGAAAACCTTTGAGTTTATCAGCTTTATCATCAAAGGTCGTGATAATAAAAAAGTCGTGATAACTATTTTTGTCAATAATTCTTGATAATAATAGCAAGCACTGCCTGTGTTCCCTCACAGGCTCTGATTTTCCCAAATCCCCCCGGAGCGGGAATCTGGAAAATCTGCTTGTAGGGGGAAGCATCCCCCTAGCCCCCTCTGCGCTCAAAAATCATAAAATCTCCTGCCAAGATTTCTGATTTTTTTCACTGTTTTTTTGCACGAACAACCCCCATAGCAGGATTGAAGATTGTGTAAAATCCTTTCAAAAATCCAACACGGAAAGGAGATAATAAATGGCAAACCGTGAGCGCAAAAATGAGCTGAAAATATACCTGAGTGACAAGGAGCAATACATACTGGAACAGAAAGTAAAAATCTCCGGCATGAAAAGCAAGTCCACTTTCCTCCGCCGCCTGATTTTGTACGGCTTTGTCTATGACATTGACTATTCAGACCTGCGGGAATACAACTACACGCTTGGAAAAATCAGCGGCAACTTAAACCAGATCGCCAAGCGAATGAACGCCACAGGCAACGTCTATAAAGCCGATGTGGAGGAAGTGAAAAAGCTGATGAAACAGGTGTGGGATACACAAAAATCCATGCTCTCAAAACAGCCCACCATGAAGCAGTAAGCCCAAACGGAATCCCCCTCCAGAATCAAAATTGTTCCAGCCAGATTTTGCACACAAATACGCAACAGATAAACTGTAATAAAAGCCAAAATCAGACAAATTTCGCACCATTAAAAAAGGTGTACCGCAGTGAAGTTTATTTCTTCCTTGCGGTACACCTTTATGTGTGCAATTATTCTTTATTTTTTGTCTTTGGTGTGTATACAGTTTTTGCTTTTTTCTAATCATATCTTTTCCCTTACTGATAGTCTATAAAAAAGAATGGCAGTTTTACATTCAAATAAAACCGCCATTCTTAAGCTCATGCGCTATATATTTTTCATAAAATTACCGTCAGCATTTGCTTTGAATATTTATAAAGATAATTTTATGAATGCTTTGTAAAATATAAAAGTTATGTTTTATATAATTTATGTAAAATACAGGTTTTTTAGGAAAACTGCACCACATCACTTTTATCTTGCTGAAAAATAATCTGTATAACCGTTCCTTGCCCCAGGCTGCTTTGCAGTTCAATCTTGCCATTCAAGTATTGTACAGCATGTTTTACAATAGATAGTCCTAATCCCGTTCCACCTGATTCCTTAGAGCGGCTCTTGTCTACACGGTAAAATCGTTCAAAGATTCTTGCCTGATGTTCCGGCGGTATGCCGATTCCCGAATCCTTCACCGTAATCGAGGCACTATTTTCCTGACTGCTTATAGCTACTTCTACCGTACCGCCGTTCTTATTATACTTGATAGCATTATCACAGAGGTTAAAAATAATTTCTGTTAAGAGCCGCCGGACACTTTTAATATAAACCTTTTTTCCTGTTAAAGCCACTTCAATATCTTTTGCCGCTGCTATATCTGCCAGTCCTGCCATCACCTCAGATGCGATCTCACATAAATCAACATTTTCAAACGGCATATCGCATCCCTCGTCTAATTGGGATAAACGGATAATATCATCAATTAATGTTACAAGCCGCCCTGCCTCTGTGCGGATATGCCCTACAAAACGTGTCATATCCTCCGATTTTACAAGACCGTTCTCCATTAACTCCGCACTCCCCATTATGGATTGCAGCGGAGTTTTCAATTCATGTGATACGTTGGCAGTAAACTCCCGTCTGTTCCTTTCTGCGAAAGCTGCTTCTGTTATATCAAAGGCAAGAACAACCGCCCCAATTACAATACCGTTAGATTCAATGCGGTTGACATGGATCTGATACTCTTTTCCCTCACGTTCTATGCGGATTTCGCTGTGTCCACTTGAAAATGCGTCCTGTATGGCGTGGCTCACATTATGGCTTCTCTCTACTGTCAGAAAATCTTTACCTATGCTGGAACGTTTCGTATGAAACAGCTTCAGCGCGGCAGGATTAATGTTCAGAATTATATTTTTCTCATTCAAAAGGACAAGCCCTTCCGTCATGCCATATGTAATCTGTGCAAATTCATCATTTTTCCTTTGGAGTTCCGACAACTGCATATCAATCTGCTTATGCTGTTTATTGATACGGTTTAATAGGGGAGCCAGCTCCTCATAAGTATCGTTTTCCAGCGGTTTTTCTAAATCAAGTCTGTTTAACGGCTCCATGATATGTTTAGAAATACGGCTTGCTAATACTCCTGATAAAATGAGTGTTACAACAACTACAATTAAAATCGGCTGTATCATCCCCAAAACAAGCACCCATATCGTAACGCTGCTGACAGAAATCCTTAATACTGAACCATCATTAAGCCGCCTTGCACAGTAAAGTGTTTTTTCTAAAAGAGTCGTGGAATAACGTGAGCTTTTTCCCTCTTTATTCCGCAGGGCTTCTTGAATTTCTTCCCTGTCCGCATGGTTTTCCATACTTTCCCCGTCAGACTGTGTATCATATATAACATCTCCATTTTCAGCAACCCATGTCAGACGGTACTCCCTTGACTGTAATTCCTCCAGATAGTTCCGTCCATCCTTTTCAACGGCTATGGCAGCTAAAGACAGTTCATCCTCCAACTGTTTTCCCTGAACATTACTGAAATAACTGTAAAGACATCCCATGATGATAACAAGGCTTGCAATCAGGACAGCCCCCGCTACAACCATAATTGATTTAAAAATTTTCTTTGTCATGCCTGCACCTCTAACCTATAACCAACACCACGCACTGTTTCAATCATTTTCCCATAATCCCCCAGTTTTACACGCAGAGTACGGATATGCATATCAACCGTTCTCGTTTCACTGACATAATCAGCTCCCCATATGTCATTAAAAAGCTGGTCACGGGAAAATGCGATGCCCGGACGGGAAAGGAACAGCCGGAGAAGTTCAAATTCTTTTAAGGTAAGCTGTATTCTTTCATTATCAATGGAAACTGTATGTTCGTCCAGATTGACAACAAGCCCCCCGGCTTTCAAAAGATGTTCTACCTCTGTAGGATTGCACCGGCGGAGTACCGCTTTCACACGGGAAACCATCTCCATCATCCCAAAAGGCTTTACAAGATAATCATCCGCACCTAAATCAAGGCTCTGGATTTTATCATACTCCATGCCTTTTGCAGTTGCCATGATGACGGGAATCCTGCAAGTGTCAGGGCTGTCTTTTAAAAATTTCAGCAGTTCCACGCCCTCCTCTCCGGGCAGCATAATATCAAGAATTATCAAATCCGGCTTTTCCATAGATAAAGCGTCACGAAAGGCTATTGCATCCAAAAATCCTTTTGCTTCAAAATCAGTGGAATTAAGCGTATATACCTCAATATCCCGGATACTGTCATCATCTTCCACACACCATACTTTCATAATCATGCTCCTTTATGTTCTCCTGTCACGGAAAAAGCCACCCACTCTGCAATATTTACCGCATGATCCCCGATACGCTCAAAATATTTGGCAATCATCAGTAAATCCAGCGCATATCCTCCGTCTGTCGGTTTTTCTGCTATCAGCTTAATCAGAGATGACTTGACCTGTAAAAACAAATCGTCAACCACATCATCACGGTCAATCGCCGCACCAGCCAATACTACATCCTGCTTTACAAAAGCGTCAATGCTTTCTGTAACCATCTGGCTCGCCGCATCTGCCATAAACCGGATCTGTTCACATTCCCCTCCAGTCCTTCCGTCAAGAAACGTGATAATTTCCGCAATATCCGCCGCCTGTGTTCCAATACGCTCCATATCAGTAATCATTTTAAGGGCTGCAGATATTTGCCGTAAATCCCTTGCTACCGGCTGTTGCTGTAACAGCAGTTTCAAACACAGTGTTTCGATTGTGCGCTCCATCCGGTTAATCTCTCCATCAAGGGATAAAACCTTGTCTGCCAGCTTTATGTCGCCCATAGTTAATGCTTTTGAAGCAGCGGCAATCGCTTCCTCACACATTGCCCCCATTTGGGTAAGCTCTTTATTCAGCATAACAAGCTGTTCATCAAAACGACTTCTCATTATCCAAACCTCCCCGTAATATAATCCTCCGTCCGCTTGTCCTTTGGTTGCTCAAACATCTTTTCCGTATTTCCATACTCAATTAAATTGCCAAGGAGAAAGAAAGCCGTATTATCGGAAATCCGCACAGCCTGTTGCATATTGTGCGTTACGATGATAATAGTATACTTTTCTTTAAGTTCCATTGCAAGTTCCTCTATTTTAGATGTGGAAATAGGGTCAAGTGCGCTTGTAGGCTCATCCATCAGAAGCACATCCGGCTCCACCGCTAATGCACGGGCAATGCAGAGCCGCTGCTGCTGACCGCCTGACAGTCCTAATGCCGATTTTTTCAGCCTGTCCTTTACTTCATCCCAGATTGCCGCCCCACGCAGAGAGCGTTCTATTATATCGTCCAATTTTGCCTTATTTTTCACTCCGTGTGTCCTCGGCCCGTAAGCAATATTGTCGTAGATGCTCATAGGAAAAGGATTCGGCTTTTGAAAAACCATGCCAATACTGCGGCGAAGCTCATTGACATCGACATCTGCATCAAAAATATTATCGCCCCTATAATACACTTCTCCTGTAATCCGTACACCAGCGATAAGGTCATTCATTCGGTTTAACGATTTAAGGAAAGTAGACTTCCCACACCCGGAGGGGCCAATCAGTGCCGTAATGCTCTGTCCTTCAATCTCAATATTTACATCTTTCAAAGCCTGTGTACTGCTATACCACAGGCACAGGTCTTTTACCACCATGGCAGGATTTTTGTCATGATTCATTATATTATTCATACATTTCTCCTTTTTGGGAAATATCTGCTCGCCAGTGTAGCCGACAGATTGATGAACATGGTCAAAATCATCAGGATAGCGGCAATTGCAAAGGCTATACCAAATTCCCCGTTTTCTTTTGCATAGACATATAATGCGACCGTCAATGTTGCCCCTGCACTGCCAAGCCCTTCAAGAATCCCGTTCAGGGCATGGGCAAAACCAGCCGTAAAAAGAAGTGCCGCTGATTCTCCCAAAATTCGCCCCACTGACAATATACAGCCTGTTATGACTCCATCAATACAACCTGGAAGCACAACGGTATAAATCACACGCCACTTTCCAGCTCCCAGCCCAAAAGCACCTTCACGGTAACTTTGCGGTACTGTTTTCAGGCTTTCCTGCGTTGTGCGCATAATCGTAGGCAGATTCATGATTACCAAAGTAAATGCCCCCGCTAAGAGGGAAGTTTTCATACCAAAAAACTGACAGAAAAACAGCATACCTACAAGTCCATAAATAATAGACGGAATCCCTGATAAGGTTTCGGCTGCATACTCAATCATTTCTACCAGTTTCTTATTTTTGGCATATTCTGTAAGATAAATCGCCGCACCAACTCCAAGCGGGAGAACAAATACCAAAGTTGCCGCTACAATATAGACTGTGTTAAGAATATCCGGCAGTATCCCGATCCGGTCAGACAGATAACTCGGTTTCGTAGTAAGCAGCTCCCAAGATACATTCGGCAGCCCTTTCCACAATACATAACCAATCAAAAATAATACCAATGCACAAGTAATGCATACGGAAATCCCCATCAACACACGCATGGCTGTAATATATGTTTTCCTTCTAAGGGAAATTGATTGTTTTTCCATCTATATTTACTCCTTGCTTTGTTTCAAAAAGAAATTTAATACGGCATTTATCAGCATGATAAAGAGGAATAAAACCAACGCAATCGAAAATAATGCCTGTTTCTGTAAACTTCCGTCAGCCGCATAAGACATTTCACTTGCCACAGCGGTTGTAAGGAAACGGACGCTCTGAAAAATTTTCGGCATATTTGGGGCGTTCCCCGCCACCATCATAATAGCCATAGCCTCGCCGATAGCCCTGCCAACGCCTAACACAACAGCCGCCGCAATGCCGCTTTTTGCCGCCGGAACGGATACACGGAAGTATGTTTCAATCGGTGTCGAACCAAGCGCAAGGGAAGCATCCTCATATTCCTTTGGAACAGCTTCTAATGCCGTAAGCGACACTTTAATGATTGAGGGTAATATCATAATTGCAAGTACAATGATAGCAGCAAACAGGCTGGCTCCATCGGGGATATGGAAAACAATCCGTATCCCTGGCACAAGCACCATCATTCCCACAAGCCCATAAACTACCGACGGAATGCCAGCCAATAAACTTACCGCTGTTTCAATAACGGTTTTTATTTTTAACGGCGCAATCTTAGCAAGATAAACTGCTGTCATAAAGCCAATTGGCACTCCAAGTACGATTGCGCCAGCCGTACCATAAATACTGGTAAGGATAAACGGAAAAATCCCATATTGCGGCTGTGCTGCTGTAGAAGCCCATTTCTTCCCGAAAAGGAAATTCAAAACTCCTATTTTTCGGATAGCCGGAATCCCTGATATGACAAGGTAAACAGTAATCAGGAGTACACAGCCAACTGTAATCAGACCAAGTATCAGGAATATGCCATGTATGGCATTCTCCATGAACTGTTTTTTGTTCATTTGACTTCACCTTCCAAAACCTTTCATAATCCGCCGGATTATTTATTTACTGGTACTGCACCCGCAGATGAGATAATCTCACCTGCTTCAGATGAAGTAATATAATCAAAGAATTTCTGTGCAGTTGCCGAAAGCTCTGCGCCGCTCTTTGTCACTAACACAAACGGACGCTGCACCACATAGCTACCATCTTTTACCGTTTCCTCCGCAGGTACAATACCGCCGACAGAAAGGGTTTTTACCGTATCCTTTACAGATGCAAGGGAAGCATATCCGATTGCCGCCGGATTGCCTGCCACCGTTGTAATCACATCTCCGGTAGATGTAAGCTCCTGACGGTATTTGCAGGCATCCTCCGTGTCCGTAATGGATTCAAAGCCATCTCTTGTACCACTCCCGGCTTCACGTCCAATCAGGACAATTTCCAGATCATTGCCGCCTATATCCTGCCAGTTTGTTATTTCCCCTCTATAAATCCTGCTAATCGTTTCAAGGTCAAGGTCATTTACCGGATTATCCGGATTTACAATGACAGCAATCCCGTCAAGCGCAAGCACCGTTTCAGTCAATCCCTGCGCTTTTTCTTCTTCCTTTAAGTTACGGCTGGAAAGACCAATATCGCAGCGTCCTTCTGCCACAGCCGTAATTCCGGAGCCGGAACCGGTAGGGTTATATGTAAAGGTTACACCGGAATTGTTTTCCTCAAAAGCTTCGCCCAAAGCACCGATTACTTTTTCCATAGAGGTTGAGCCATCCGTAGATACTGTTTTGCTGTCCGCCTTCCCGCATCCGGTCATAGCTACGAGTGCAAGTGATAAAGTGGCAACAAAAGTAACAATTTTTTTCATAATAATTTTCTCCTTTTTTCTTTGTGATATTTTCTTCTACGCTTTTTATCATAAATACTGCTTGTAAAATCAAAAACATAACTTATGTCATATTTTTGTAAAATGAACAGACTTGCCATAAAAACTGCATCATGGAAATGTGCATAACTGACTATTCCGTCATGGATAACTCTATTCACAGGACATGGAAAAGCAAAGTGCAGCTTTCCCACATCCTGCAAACAGAGTTACCCACAACTCCATAAGATAGCCAGTTATACGACATTTCCACAATGCCGATTACGGCGAAATCCCACTCATTCATTCCATTTTTTCATAAAACACAAATAAGAAAAGCTCTGCATCTCACAGAGCCTTTCTAACCTTTGATTATTCGCCAACTACCGTTCCATTTTCCTCACAAAAACAACATTATAGATATATCTCTGCCGCTTTTGCAAAAGTAGCTTTCCTCATGATAAGTTCCGACTGTTTTTCTTCCGGCAAACCCTCAAACACACCTTTATAGCCCTTCTCCAGCAACGGTGTGCCTTTTGCCAGTAGATACAGTTTTGTATTCAGCCATTCTTCCCACAAATCTTCAAATAGTTCCACACTGTCTGTAAAAGTTATGGCATCTTCAAAACCATGTGGCAGATTATAATATTTTAGCATTACAAAGCCATACCTGCCTACATCAAGCACTACGATATTCTCCATCTCATACAGCTCTGCAAACGCATCTGCCACCTTTTGACACTTTGTCCGTTCTTCCTCTGTGATATAAATTTTCTTTTCCATATAGCCTTACCTCGTTTCTTATAAAATTTTACCATATTCATTTTATAAGAACCACCTGCACACCAGCTTTTCTTCCACTTGTTTTTGGCAAAACCCACTTTACTAACAATTCACTTCCGTCAATGCATAAGGCAGAAGCATCAGACCGAAGAACTGCACGTCCTGTGCAACCGAAATGGAAAACATATTATAGATGATAAGATATCCGACAAAGACGATGATACTCAGCAGCATGACCGCCGCCAGAATAAAGGTGATATCAATCTCCCCGTCGGACAGTCCCATTCCGCATGCCGGATTAGCTTTCACCGGCAGTTCCCAGACACCGGATTGCTCCCCTAATTCCACAAGCAGATCATTCATCTGCGCTTCCACATTCCATTCACTCGGGAAATAAATATCCGCACAGAAAATCCCGCCGTATATGCCGGTAGTATAGACGCTCTCATGCGCTGCCGGTGCAATCTCGTCCGCATATGCCTCACTCACCCAGACCATCTGCGCGCCAGCCCGCACGTATCCTTCCCAAAAGCCACACAGACGAAAATCCCTTTCGTACAAGATGCCGTCCACCGAAATATGCAGAGGGACCGTCGTGCCAAGTTCACAGGGAAGTCCCAGTGCCTCCAGTACGAGCGTACTCACAGCAATCTCATCCGCCTCCTGCGGCATAACGCCCACAGACGGATAACACAACATGCTCCCGGCGGAACCGTCCTGCGCAAACCGCACCTCCGTACTCAACTTCGCCAGTTCCTCATTCACCGCCATCCCTACGACTCTCGTATAGTAAACCGACTCCGGCGTATCACAGGCTGCCAGCAGATCATACTGCTCTTTCGTCAGGAATTTAATATTGCCGTGGGCGGTCCCGTGATATCGCTGCATAACCTGCTTATTCTGATCAAGAAAGCCTCCCGCCACGGCAAACAATGCTGCAAACAGGCTCGTCGTCAACACGACCGCAAGAATAACGAAAATATTTTTTCCTCTGTCAGCCCGGAGGCGCTGCGCCGCCAGCTTCTTCACGGCAGCATTCGTATTATTTTCAAATGGAAATGTCATGTAACCTTCACCCCGCTTCATACAAGTATTCCTGTCGTTATCCGTATCATATAAGGCAAATGTCACAGAAATGTCCGATTTTATTCAAAAATCTGTTGTTCCGTTTTCAGCTTTTTCCGCTTGCGGGCAATCCGAGACATACCGAGCCCACAAGCTGCAGCAATCAAAAAATTAATGACACCGAAAAAATTAATGTAAACATGATACTGCATTACTTGAAATAACATAAACATATTGTAGCAGCCAAAATAGAAATTCATCCCGCCAATCACCGCGATAAATCTGATAATCCGCGTCAAATAACGGATGCGGGAAGCATTGTCCGAAAAGATCTGAAAATCTTCTCCCGACACTTTCTTGCGGAAATACACCCAGCGTGACATCCTCCCCACCTGTTGTGCGCCCGTCTCTTCAAGAAATGCAATATACTTTTCATTCTCCACGCTGCTGCATTTATTTTCCAGAAAGTCCAGACATATTTTGTATTCCCCCGGAGCGCAGTCCTCAAATTCATACCGGCACCATCCGACAGCAACTAAACCTAACCCCTTGGAAGCCATTTCGTTCAGCCACTTCTCCTCCTTATCAAAATCCCATAACCAGAACCATTTATGAATCACTTTTCTCATTTTCCATCCCCCTGTCTCAATAAAATGCGCGTGCCGTTTTCAAGCAGTTCCTGTAGCCGGTCAATCTCGTCTTGCAGCATCTCTTTTCCCTGTTCTGTGATCAGATACTCTTTTTTCCGGTTTCCCCTGTCACGAGAAAAACTTTTTTCGGAAACATTTTCCCCCGCCACCGCAACGATCCATCCTTTTTCCAAAAGGGTATTGATTGCCCCGTAGAGCGTGCCTGCCGCCAGTCTCACTCTGCCGCCTGAAAGCTGCTCTACATTCTGCATAATGCCGTAGCCATGCATCGGCTTCATAAGTGACAACATAATATAATAGACCGCTTCTGTCATCGCCGGATTAGCCATTTATATTCCCTCCCGCTTTTATTATATCGTCTCGCGTTATATCGGCTTACGATATAATATATTATAACGGCAGCCGATATAGTTGTCAATTCTGAAATTAAATTTTGTAAGAGAGAATTTGTGGAAAAATACACAGAATATGCCCCAAAGAAATACGAGCGCAGATATGCTTTGCAGCCTGTCACAATTTCCTAGACCATAAAAAAACTACCCTGAAATAAATCAGGGCAGTTCCTCCACCATGGCAATCGCCTGTTCGATGATATTTTGAAACATCTCGATCAATACGCCTTTCTTACTGTCATCTATGTCCATCCTGTCAATGATATCACTGTAGACTTCAGCCGTCCCCATAAGAGAGTCCTCAACCTGCTTCACGTATGCGCGGTTTCTCTCCACTGCGTTTTCAATCGCTTCCCGGACCTCGGCCGTACCTGCAGCACTTCGCTTTACATCTTCAAAATATTTATCTGTCTTTTCTATACTCTTAATATTGCAAAGCACTGCTTCGTCAGAGGCTTCGATGAACTTGTTCAGTTCACCGCTTTGAAGCTCTACTTCCACAATACTTGCGTGAATGCCCTCGACCATGTCACGGCTCGTCTTCGCGAGTTTGCCTACCTCCTCCGCGACAACCGCAAAGCCTCTGCCCTGTTCACCTGCCCTCGCCGCCTCAATGCTTGCATTCAGTGCCAAAAGGTTGGTTCGGTCAGCAACCGCTCTGATTCCCGTCAGACTGTCGCTGATTTTATCCAGCGCATCCTGCAGCATATCGAACGTCTTGGACATGTTCTTAAAATTTTCCTGCAGGAAATCGGAATCCTTTCTCAGCTGTTCCATCTGACGCTGTGCCTCTGAGACGGACGCGTCGATCTCTGTCTCCACATCGTTAAAGTGATCCGCCGCCGTCGTGATCTCCTGAAATCCATCCTCCAGCGCACTCACTTCACCCTGCGGTCCGATCATTTCCTCTTTCAGTCCCGAAAGCCGTTCTGTCGCATATCGCATCTGCTGTGTGGTCAGGAAAACATCTTCCGCCAGTTCATTCACAACTTTATATACGCTTTTTAATGCATAATCTACAGGATGCTTGTCAAAATCCGCCCGCTTCTGTCCTGCCGTAACGGAAGCGGAATCCTTTTCATTGTTTTTATTTTCAGCATTGCCAAATAATTTAAACATGTCTTCCCCACCTCCTATTCAAATGCCAGACAGCACATCGTCTGATTAACAAACTGTGTATTATAATGCTCGCCGACTCCAACCATACCCGCATGTGAAAAACTGCGGCACATCTCGGTAAGATAATTGTCCCAGTAATGATCCTCATTAAACATAATGTACCGGAACAGGCAGTTGACGGAAAGCACCGCCGATGCACTGCCAAGGTCGTGCTTGATTCTGGAAATCGTATCCTGCACCACTTCCCGATAGTCACCCATACTCAGTATCGTAAGAAAGTCCATCTTGTTGGCAGGACGGAATGTAGTGATGCTCCCATCCGGTTCAACACCCTTTATGGACACAATGTATGTATCAGAACCGCAGACATGTCCGAACGGATTTTTGAAAGTCTGCGTGGTAATCTTATCTCTGCTGATTCCCAGCTCGGAAGTATATACTTTCTCGGCAGATATATTCTCCAGCGTGCGGATTCTGTAATCTTTGGGATCCGCCTCTGTCACCATAAACTGCTTCTCGGTTCCCTGCGGATGGATGTAGATATTTTCTTTATATGACTTTATTTTTCCTCTGAGGTTTTTAATGATGAAAAAAGCACACGCGTCCTTATATACTTTTCCGTTACAGGCAACCGCCGACGAATTACTGGTGCCTCCTGCAAGGTCATAGCCTAAAGGACAGAGATAATTAGACAGCGTTGTGACAGCGCGGACATCCACACCCGCCGAACAGATATCGAAACACGCCGTTTTACCCCGTTCGCCTCCTACGGTCTTTACGGCATTCTCCAGTCTTCTGATATATTTGATCGGCATGACCGACGCCTGTTCCAGAACATCTGCCGCGACCTTGATGTTTTCCTTCAATGCGATAACCGTAATACCTGTATCAAAAAAATCTCTGCCGATATATGCCTGCCCGACCCCTCCGATCGATGCAACCCCGGGAAATGCCTTCTCAATTTCACTGGCCGCTTGCTCAAGCATATCCTCGCTCGCGACAGAAAAAAACAGGGCCTCAGGCTCTGTAATATTTTTTAGTGCCGCTGACACATCACCTTTCATACTGCTGCCGTATGCCAATTTCATATCAGTGTCCTCCATTCTTCATATTATATTTTCATTCATGCAGAATAAAAGTGCACCTTGCACACTACCCGGAAGATTTTATTTTCATAGGGCACACTTTCTTATGCACTCACATAACTTTGACAGTCAGACATATATAATAATATCATATGAAATGTCCTTTTCCTATTGTATATTTTCTATAAAATATGCTTCCTTTCCTTTATTTTTCTTCCGTTTTCTAACAAAAATTATGTCTGAAAGCAATTTTATTCCCTGTTGTTTATTTCTCTGATGCCTTCGCTCCGGCAATCTGGTATAATGAATACCGTCCTGCTCCCATCACACATTTAAATCGAGGTAAAGATTGAAAATTTAAATTTTCAATCGCGAGATTTGTGTCTGCGCGTTGCTTGCCACAAACTCGTTCATGCACAGAAAGCAGCGCAGAAGTGGGGTAAATCATGAAAAAGAACACAGAAAAAACAAATGTCATGCGCCTGTTAGACCAGAAGAAAATTGACTACACAAGCTACTGCTACATTGACTCCGGTGTCACCAGCGGTATAGATGTTGCCGCCGTCTTAAGCCAGAATCCGGATCAGGTATTTAAGACATTAGTGACAATCGGCAGTTCAAAGAATCATTACGTCTTCATGGTACCCGTCAACCGGGAACTGGACTTGAAGAAAGCCGCCGCCACAGTCGGCGAGAAAAGCATCAGTATGGTCAAATCCAAAGATCTGCTGGCATTAACGGGTTATGTCCATGGAGGCTGCTCTCCGGTCGGCATGAAAAAACAATTCCGGACCGTTATCGATGCGTCAGCCGCAAGCTTTCCCTCAATCATTTTCAGCGGCGGTAAAATAGGTTATCAGGTTGAGGCTTCTTTAGAAGACCTGAATAGCATGATAAGATTCTGTCTGGCGGACATCACGGTATAAATGTCGCAGCTTCTCCAGAAGCTGCCGGCGCGTGAGCACCCGTCCGGCATTCCGGCAGAAGAGTGCAAGCATCCGGTATTCCATCGCGGATAATGTAAGCTCCCCTCCGGCAAGTGTCCCTGCCTGCCGTGCAAAATCAAGACACAGTCTTCCATCGTCGTAGATATCCTCCGTCGGCTTGTGCCGCCCCACCATCGCAAACATTGCACTGATCTTGTGCTGCAGCGCAACGACCGAAAACGGCTTCGTAATATAGTCTATCGCGCCGGCCTGATACCCCAGTACCTGATCCCGCTCCTGATCATTGGCCGTGAGGAAGATCACAAGTGTATCCGGGCATTCCGCTTTCACCAGCCTGCACAGCTCGTAGCCGTTTCCGTCCGGCAGGTTGATATCCAGCAGCGCCATGTCAAACTGCTGCCGCCGGATCGCTTCTGCGCCTGTTGCAGCATTGCATACAGACGTAATGTCATAGCCGTCCAGCGATAAATTATAAGATAGTGTTTTATTGAAAAGACGGTCGTCTTCCACAAGCAGAATTTTCTTCATAACCGGCTCCGTTTTTATTATATTGATTGCCGCAGTGCACGCTCTGATCACGGGTTTTCACCCTATCAAAGTTTACAGAGCATACTCGCAAGCCCGCGCTTACGCGCTTTTCGTCTGATTTCATCGGACGCTTGCTCGTTAATGGTGCAAGAGAAACAAATGTCTGCTTCGCAGCCGCTTGTTTCTCTTTTGCACCATTACATTATACCATCTAATTCTCCGGGAAATGTTACGAAAACGAATATAATAGTCATTTTTTCAAAAATCATTGACAGAACCGGCAAACCGTTTTAATATAATACCAACCAAAAAGGTAGGTATTATATTGATTATATACCCGGAGGCAGAAAATCTTATGCCTGACGCAACGAGAACAAAGCGCCACACGTCTCTTGGCAAGTGTGGAATGCTGACAGGAGTGCTATGAAAATATATTTGGATAATGCAGCAACAACAAAGATGAGCAAGACAGCAATTAACGCCATGCTCCCATATATGGACAACGTGTACGGGAATCCGTCCAGTCTCCATTCCGTCGGCCAGGCGGCGTCCGAAGCACTGGCGGCGGCACGAAAGCAGATTGCCGAATGTATCGGCACGCTGCCTGAAGAAATCACATTTACATCCGGCGGCAGCGAAGCGGATAACCAGGCGATTATATCCGCCGCACGCATCGGGCAGCGAAATGGAAAGCGGCATATTATATCGACGGCATTTGAACATCACGCGGTACTGCACACCCTGCATAAACTGGAGAAAGAAGGCTTCGAAATCACGCTTCTGGACGTTCACGAAAACGGTATCGTCCTGCCAGAGCAGGTGGCAGCTGCCATCCGCGGCGACACCTGCCTTGTTACTGTGATGTACGCCAACAATGAGATCGGAACAGTTCAGCCGATAGATGCAATCGGTAAGGTCTGCCGTGCAAACAATGTTCTTTTCCATACGGATGCCGTACAGGCGGCCGGGCAGCTGCATATTAATGTCAAAGAACAAAATATTGATATGCTTTCACTTTCTGCCCATAAATTCCATGGTCCGAAAGGGATTGGTGTCCTTTATGCCAGAAAAGGAATCCCATTGATGCCCCTGATCGAAGGCGGCGCACAGGAAAGAGGGCGACGGGCCGGCACCGAAAACATCCCTGCCATCATGAGTATGGCAGCCGCGCTGCAAGAATCCTGCGCCCATATTGACGAAAATGCCGGACGGCTGTGCGTACTACGCGATCAGCTTATTGACGGGCTTTCACAGATTCCGCATTCCATCCTCAACGGAGATGCCGCAGCCCGGCTTCCCGGTAACGTCAATTTCTGCTTTGAGGGAATTGAAGGTGAGTCCCTTCTGCTGCTTCTTGACGACAAAGGCATCTGCGCCTCCTCCGGTTCCGCCTGCACTTCCGGCTCACTGGACCCGAGCCATGTCCTGCTCGCGATTGGAAGAGTACATGATGTTGCCCATGGTTCGCTTCGGCTTACGCTTTCTAATGAAAACACGGAAGAGCAGGTCGCATACACCATTAGGGCTGTAAAAGAAACGGTTGCGTATCTGCGCAGTCTTTCTCCGGTCTGGCGGGATCTTATAGACGGTAACAGAGAATTTATTATCCAATAGCGAGGTTTATATTATGGCTTTATACAGTGAAAAAGTTATGGATCACTTTCGTAATCCGCGAAATGTCGGCGTAATTGAGAATGCCGATGGAGTCGGCGAGGTCGGCAATGCCAAATGCGGCGATATTATGAAAATATATCTGAAAATTGAAAATGATATCATTGCAGATGTTAAATTTGAAACATTCGGCTGTGCTTCTGCTATCGCATCAAGCTCCATGGCAACCGAACTTATTAAAGGCAAACCTGTTTCAGAAGCGCTTGCGCTCACCAATCAGGCTGTCGCCGAAGCCCTGGACGGTCTCCCGGCTCATAAAGTACATTGTTCCGTGCTTGCGGAAGAGGCCATCAAAAATGCATTAAAAGATTACTATGCCAAAAGCAACATGGAATGAATGCAATGATCGACACAGAGGTGACAGTTATGCTGATTTCAACAAAAGGAAGATATGCGCTCCGGGTGATGCTTGATCTGGCGGAGCATTACGGGAAAGGTTTTCTCCCGATGAAAGAAATTGCCAAAAGACAAAATATCTCCCTGAAATATTTAGAGCGCATTCTTCCCGTTTTGACCAGAAACAAGATGATCGAAGGGCTTCAGGGCAAAGGCGGCGGCTACCGCCTGACTTCTGCTCCCGACATGTACCGTGTCGGAGACATTCTGCGGCTTACAGAAGGAGATCTCGCGCCGGTAGCCTGTCTTGGCTGCGCTGCGGATATCTGCGAACGTTCCGGAACCTGTAAGACATTACCGATGTGGACAGAATTTCATAAGCTTACAAACACATACTTTGACGGAATCACATTATCGGATATAATGAAATAAGTATATCTTAAGAGAGGTCAAAACACATGCACAAAAGCACATTCATCGCACTATTTATACCGTTGCTGATGCTGACAGCCGCTATGGCTTTCCGCTATTTCAGCAATGATTCCATCGGGCAGATGCAGCAGACAGGCTCCTACTACACCGCAGATGCCGTCCTCACCGTTCATGAGACCATCGCCGGACGGGGACTGGGTCGCACAGCTTAAGAAAACAACCGGTATTATATTGGAGCAGACGTAGCTGAGTGCGCTTGCCATATTATTGTTAATTCGTTTGTTGTGTTTGTAAAAATATATTCTTTTACATTCTTCGATATGTTATAATTTACTCAAAGCATATATATTTCTAAGATATTAGTCAATAAATGTGTTGGTATTGCATCATAATTTCACCAGTCTGTAATTACGTATATCCTTTACACTGTGCCGATAAAAGGTCTGTCCAATGGACCCTAAGGCAGCAAACAGTATATCTTTCAATTTATTAGCGCAGCATTTTCCCTGGGAAGTCAGGAGTTTAAATTGGTAGCAACTGGAAGAGCCTTTATTCTTAAGAGCAATAGATGATTGCGAAAATGTAAAGCCTTGTAGCTTGCTAGATTCGTGAAGGAATTTTATAATTTATCTAAAAATAAAGTTCAACTGATGGACATTTTTTCAAGCTAAACATATATCAGGAGAAGAGAGTATGAATAAATCCAAAGACGGCAATCAGCGAATTGCAAAGGCTATTTTAAATATTAGAAAGAAAAATGGGCTTTCTCAGGAAGAATTTGCAGAGAGACTGGGAATATCGCGGCAGGCTGTATCAAGATGGGAAATGGGAATTTCCGTACCCAGTATCAATACTATTATTTCAATAAGTGATAAATTTGATGTATCGCTTGATGAAATGCTCAAGGGTGAAGGCGGTGTATATAGGAAAAGCAAAGAAGAAATGCCTGCAAAAAATGGCAAAGATTATAGTTGGGGGTTCTTGGTCGCTGGTATACTCTTTTTGATTAATTTGCCTCTTCTTGCAGAAATGATACAGACTAAAAATATGGAAATTTTTAAAACAGCCTATGAGCACTCATATGACTATATCCTAGAATATCCGCTATCCATTGTTCTATTGCTGTCTGTGTTGCTTATTGGGTCTGGAATATATTTAAACTTGAAGAAAAAGGGGGGGAAAACCAAATGAAAAGAAAAAGATTTAAGTTTTTAATATACAATATTATAAAATTGACGGTACGGTATTTCCTACTAATGAAACCAAGACTTGTTATGTAGAAGTTTTTTATGACTGGGGATTTAGTTATAATATACTTTGATATAACAATATCAAGTAAAATGTAAATAAAATGGATAGCCTAAAAAAGATGGTGTTAAAGCCATCTTTTTTTAGGTGCATAGATTAGGGCAAGTAAATGAAAACGCTAATCCCACAGCTATGCCGAGGAGAATAGGGTAAGCTGTAGCGAAGAGGTATAAAAAAGCATTCTATATTAAAATAAGAAAGGTGTCGTAAGCCTATCTCAAGAATAGGAGGCAGTCCAAATGTACAGTAAAAGTTTTGCTCACCAATCAGGCTGTCGCTGAAGCCCTGGGCGGTCTCCCGGCTCAAGAACCATCAGGGCAAAGGCGGCGGCTACCGCCTGACTTCTGCTCCCGACATGTACCGTGTCGGAGACATTCTGCGGCTTACAGAAGGAGATCTCGCGCCGGTAGCCTGTCTTGGCTGCGCTGCGGATATCTGCGAACGTTCCGGAACCTGTAAGACATTACCGATGTGGACGGAATTTCATAAGCTTACAAACACATACTTTGACGGAATCACATTATCGGATATAATGAAATAAGTATATCTTAAGAGAGGTCAAAACACATGCACAAAAGCACATTCATCGCACTATTTATACCGTTGCTGATGCTGGCAGCCGCTATGGCTTTCCGCTATTTCAGCAATGATTCCATCGGGCAGATGCAGCAGACAGGCTCCTACTACACCGCAGATGCCGTCCTCACCGTTCATGAGACCATCGCCGCATTAAAAGAACTCGGCATCGATGCGACGTCGGTAGAAGACGAAATTACCGACAGCTTCGCTTCTTTTCCGGCTGAAATCATGGAATCAATGGATCATGAGCAGCTAAACGGTATGATTCTCATGAATATAGACTGGCTGCTTTACAGTGAGGAGTCGGCGGAACCATCCACCGGGCCGAGACAGTTCTTTTGCTTTGACATGGAATGTATGGAGCTTGACACCATGTACACCGCTTTTGTGCAAAGTGTCGCCGAAATTGCCGGAGACGATCTTGTATTCACAGACATTACAGAAGACACCAGCCAGGTCGATTACGACTCCGGCACCGGCATACAGACCATTTCTTTTTGCTGTAACGGCAAGACTTATCAGTATAACGCCATTGTCTATAACGATTGGTTTGACACGGGAATGCTGACTTTTATGAATGATGTGATCTCTGAACAGAGCGGCAACAGGCATCTGTACGTGACAAGCGACGGCTATCAGGAGTGTATCGTATTCTGCCGGACGGGCGACTGGGTCGCACAGCTTAAGAAAGCAACCGGAATTATCCTGGAGCAGCCGTAAAGCTCATCCCGCAAGTTAGAAATGGCAATAGAATGCGCCGTAACCGAATGATTCCGCATATTGTGACAAATTGCTGCATGAATACAATATTGTGCCGGATTATTTCTAGTACAACGAACCGTTCATTTGGCAAAACACCCCTCCTGCCATTCACTCATGGCAGAAGGGGTATTCTTTTATTCCGCCCTGTTCATCGCCGCAATGAAATCCTTCTGGTCCGTAAAGATCTCATTCGTATAAGGGTTCTTCTTCTGCGTCTTCGCGCGCTTTAAGATCACCGCAAATACCACGATATTTACTGCGATAGAGAGCACCGAAATGATTCCCTGTGCAACGGGATTTGCCGTAGTCGGCATCGCCTCTCCAAATGCCGCCGCGGCGCCGCCTGCCCCGTACACGGATGATACGGTAGTGAAACGGCTGCCGTCCTGGAACAGCGGGAACACCTGCGCGAACATACACCACAGCGCCAGCGTATTGGCACGGTTCTGAATCCAGCCGCCCTTATTCCAGAGCGCATTCGCAATCGTAGGAGCCAGAAGCAGCGCAAATCCACAGTACCATGCATGGGTCGGCAGATTCAGATAAGTATACTGGAAATTCCAGATATCGTATGCAAGAATAAACTGCCATGTCATATCCGGCCATAACATATCTTTTTTATCCCTGGATGAGTAAATTCCCCACCATCCTGTCATGCAGACAATGTTGATGAGTCCGGCAATGCCGTTCAGGACATTCCACCAGCCGCCGTAGAGCCATACGCCCTCGGAAGATTTCCACCAGCCGCCCATGATATCACCCGCCCGGACAGCAGACTCAAAATCGGATACCACCGCAATCAGAATGTTAATCGCAACAATCACAAACGGGAATACCTTAAAGGCATGGGATTTTCCCAGACTTCCCCACTTATACTTCAGAATCATAAAGCCGATACATCCGGCCAGTGCCGCATACAGCTTGGCATAATGGAACCAGCTGTTCATATGCACGTAGGTCTGGTTCGTCATCGCCCACTCCGCACCTTTCGCCGCGCCTACATATATGGAAATAAAATAAACCGTCAGCACCGCCGGGATCGCGAAGAAGCACAATCCGCCTCCGAATTTCGTCCGCCGTGCAACCTCATTCATAATGATCAGCCCCGCAAAAACAAGCACCCAGCCTAAAAGCTGCCAGCCGATCATACCGTCACTTAAATGAAACATATCAATTCCCCCTCTCATTTCTTCTGATCAATAGACTTCTATTTCTTTGATATTGAACTCACTTCCCTGTAACAGCCACGTATCCGGGCTGTGGCAATAAGGACAGATCTTGCCGTGCTCCACGGTGGAATAAGTCTTCTCGCAGCCTTCACAGTAGGTAACGGCAGGCAGAATCTCCACAACAAGCTCCGCTTCCGAAAAAAGTTCCCGCTTCTTCGCCGCCCATTTCCAACAGTTTTGCAGATAGGACTCGATCACCGTAGACACCTCTCCCAGTTCCAGAACTACTTTGGAGATCCCCTCCACCTCATTCTCAGCCGCGACCTTTTCCAGACTGTCCATAATATGAAATACAACGCCTAATTCATGCATCCTGTTTCCCTTTGCGTGCAAACTTGACTTTAATAGACTGCTTCACCATATTCGGAAGAATATATTTCAGCTTATCTTCCGATTTCACCATTGTAGAACAGCCCGGCAGTTCCCTGTGAAGCGTAATCGCGTCAAACACGCATTTCGTTGTACAGATCCCGCAGCCGATACATTTGTTCGGATCAACCACCGACGCGCCGCATCCGAGACAGCGGGAAGTCTCCGCTTTCACCTGCTCCTCGGTCAAGGTGTGCGACAGGTCACGGAAGGAACGGGCCTGTGCCTCTTCCGCCTTCTCCGGTCTCTGCCTGTCGGTATTGTCATAGCTTGCAATGAAAATATCATCCTTATCAAGTTCTATGAAATCCCGCCTGTTTCTTCCGATGGTCAACGTGCAGTGCTCATGCACGAACCGGTGCAGAGAGATAGCCCCCTCACGTCCCGCCGCAATGGCATCTATGGCAAATTTCGGTCCCGTGTAGACGTCACCGCCCACGAAAATATCCGGCTCCGCTGTCTGATACGTCAATCTGTCGGCAATCGCGCCGCCGTTCGGACGCAGTTCTACTTTCGTATCTTTCAGAAGGTCGCCCCATACAATTCCCTGTCCTACGCTGAAGATCACGCCTGCACAGGAAACGGTCATGGTATCATTCTCGTCATACATCGGTGCAAAACGATGATTCTCATCATACACACGGATGCATCTCTTGAATACCACGCCTGTCGCCCTGCCGTTCTCCGTCAGAATCTCTTTCGGTCCCCAGCCGTTATGAATGGCAATGTTCTCTTCCGTGGCCTCCAGAATCTCCTCCCGGCTGGCGGGCATCTCATCGCGGCTCTCCAGACAGAACATGGACACCTTGCCGTCACCGCACCGGGTGCTCATTCTGGCCGCATCGATAGCCACATTTCCGCCGCCCACAACGATCACGTCGCCGCCCAGATCAAACTTCTCTTTCTGTCCGGCTTCCTTCAGGAACTCTACCGCCGTATAAACGCCCTGCGCATCCTCGCCGGGCACGTTCGGCTTCCTGCCGCCCTGACAGCCGATGGCTATGTAAAATCCTTTGTATCCCTGTTCACGAAGCTGTGGAATCGTAACATCTCTGCCGACCTCCACACCGCATTTGATCTCAACGCCCATGGCTCTGATCACATCGATCTCCGCCTCGATCAGATTTTTTTCCAGTTTATAGGAAGGAATCCCGTAAGTCAGCATACCGCCGGGCTTCTCACTCTTCTCGAATATCGTCGGCTTATACCCCTTATCCGCCAGGTAATACGCGCAGGACAATCCTGCCGGGCCGGCGCCGATGATGGCGATCTTCTCGTCGAAGCTTCCCTTCAAGGACGGCACTGTCGGTTTGGGTATGTAGCGTGTTTCCGCATGCAAGTCTCTCTCTGCCACAAACCTCTTCACTGCGTCAATGGCAACCGCCTCATCCAAAGTCCCCCGCGTACAGGCATCCTCACAGCGTCTGTTACAGATCCGTCCGCAGATCGCCGGCAGCGGGTTATCCTTCTTGATCAGCGCCAGCGCTTCCTCATACCGTCCTTCCTTAGCCAGTTTCAGATAGCCCTGCACCGCAATATGTGCCGGACACGCAGTCTTACAGGGCGCAGTTCCCGTATCGTAGCAGTTGATCCTGTTCACGTCCCTGTAATTATGGGTCCACATATGCTCGCCCCACTTTTGTTCCTGGGGAAGCGGCATCTTCGGATAGTCCACTTCACTGCCGTCCTTCCTGCACAGCTTCTGTCCCAGTTTCACCGCACCCGCCGGACATGCTTCCACACATTTTCCGCAGGCAACGCACTTATCCTTATCCACTTTTGCAATATAAGCGGAACGGGACATATTCGGCGTGTTAAAAAGCTGGGAGGTCCTGAGTGCATAGCACACGTTCACATTGCAGTTACAGATCGCAAAGATCTTGTTTGCGCCGTCAATGTTTGTAATCTGATGAACAAACCCGTTATCCTCCGCCTGCTTAAATATGGCAAGTGCTTCCTCTTTCGTGATATATCGTCCGTCCTTCTGGGTCTCCACCACGTAATCCGCCATATCACCCACTGCCACGCACCAGCCCTCCGGGTCATCGGCACAGCCTTCATCATGTACCAGACGGGAACGACGGCAGGAACAGGGGCTTGCCGCATACTTGCCTTCATATTTCGACAGCCAGTAGGAAATATGTTCCAGATCAATGGATTCGTTTTCCATCTCAATAGCCTTTTCCACCGGAATGACATGCATACCGATACCGTTTCCGCCCTCTCCTACAAAAGGCGTTACCATCTCGAGGGGCAGTCTGGACATATGCTCGAAGAACAGCGTGACTTCCGGGTGTTCTTCCACCACTTTGCTGTTCATATTAAAAAATTCCGCCGAGCCGGGCACAAACATGGGAAGCAGATACTGTTTCTCATGCTTCGGGTTCTCCCAGTTATACTCCAGTATGCCCTTTACGGACATCGCCTGCAGCTTCGGTTCCAGTTCTTTCTCCGGAATTCCCGTCAGCTTCGCAATCTCCGGCAGCGTTTTCGGTTTTCTGACGCCGAGTTTTAAGGCGATTTCCGCCTCCTCGTCGGTCACCACGCCTGCCAGTCCCCAATACTCCGGATCATCCGGCGTGATCTTCTTGATCCCCAGCTTCTGGGGGATCCTGTCCGTGATCATCTTTCCCAGTTTGACAATGCTCTCCCGGGGCGGTTCGCTGTGATCCGTCTTATGCTCCGGATAGATATACTCCGGATACAATTCTTTGTCCAGTTTTCTCTCCATACCTTCCTCCCTCAAAGTTTATTTTATTTCCTGCAAAAAATTTCTTTCCTGATTCACTATATAGCTTTCACGAAACTCCTATGCCTCACGCCACTTCCTCACTTCTTCTTCCAGCCAGCCTGCCCACTCCTGTATGCCTTCCCCTGTCCTGGCGCAGACCGGAATAATCTTCGCCCGGGGATTGCGCATATGTATGTATTCTTTGCACTTCTCCATGTCGAAATCAAAATAAGGCAGAACGTCAATCTTGTTGATCAATACCACGTCACAGATCGAAAACATGAGCGGGTACTTTAACGGCTTATCATCACCCTCCGGCACGGACAGAATCATGGCATTTTTAGACGCCCCGGTGTCAAACTCTGCCGGGCACACCAGGTTCCCCACATTCTCAAGGATTGCCAGTTCGATTCCTTCCGTCTGCAGTCCGTCCAGTCCCTGTCTGGTCATCTCTGCATCCAGATGGCACATTCCCCCGGTATGAAGCTGGATCACTTTCGCGCCGGACTCCGAGATCGTTTTGGCGTCCACATCGGAATCTATATCCGCTTCCATCACCCCGATCTGCAGTTTATCCTTTAATGCCTCAATAGTCTTCATCAGCGTTGTGGTCTTGCCCGAACCCGGCGACGACATGAGATTTAAAAGGAATACCCCCTTTTCTTTCAGTTCCTGACGAAGTGCCTGCGCCTGTTTGTCATTATCAGCATAAACACTCTGTTTGATTTCCAGAATCCGTACTTCCTTCATAAATTTTCCTCCGTTACTGTGCTGCATACGCAACGCCGATTTTACTTATCGCATAAAATAATTTATCTATATTGTACTATATAACCCCCCGCAGATTCAATTCATTTGTCATATTTTAATAGATTCTGTCCTATACAAAATATGGCAGATGTCGCGCTAACCATTTTAACTGTATTATCACTTGTCAGTCCCCCACCAGAAACCAGCCCGGACAGATATAGAATACTCAAGGAGCGAAAGCGAGTCGACGAAGTTTTCTATATCTGTTTAGGCGTCACCTCTGACGAACGTATGACAAGTAATGCTGTCTTGTCACTTGTCTTGTCTTTTTGTGTAAAAAGCTTTTCCATCACGGCAATTTGGTGTAAAATAAGACTGATGTCATGCGTATACCCTGATTATATACGCTGTGACATACACATCCTGTTAATGATAGCACTCCCAATGCAAAGGGAAACAATGGAGGAATACAATGGACCGACAAAACATGACCCTGCTCACCGATCTGTACGAACTGACCATGATGCAGGGCTACTTTAAGAACAAGGATCAGAATGAAACCGTTATCTTCGATGCCTTCTACAGAAGCAATCCCTGTGACGGCGGATTTGCCATCGCGGCCGGCCTGGAACAGGTCATACAATATGTCAAGGATCTACATTTCGATGATGAAGATATCAGATACCTTGCGAGCCTTGGTATTTTCGGCAAAGACTTTCTTGACTATCTGAGGGACTTTAAATTTACCGGAGACATCTATGCGATTCCGGAGGGAACCGTTGTCTTCCCGAGGGAACCGCTCGTCAAAGTAATCGCGCCGATCATGCAGGCGCAGCTCGTAGAGACTGCAATCTTAAACATCATCAACCACCAGAGCCTGATCGCAACAAAAGCGGCAAGAGTCTGCTATGCCGCCCACGGTGCCGGCATCATGGAGTTTGGTCTGCGCCGCGCCCAGGGTCCTGACGCCGGTACTTACGGTGCGAGAGCCGCTATGATCGGCGGCTGTATCGGTACATCCAACGTCTTGTGCGGACAACTCTTTGACGTGCCGGTGAAGGGTACCCACGCCCACAGCTGGATCATGAGTTTCCCCGATGAATACACTGCTTTTAAGACTTACGCCGATATGTACCCTTCCGCATGTATTCTGCTGGTCGACACCTATGACACATTAAAATCCGGCGTACCCAACGCGATCCGCGTTTTTACTGAAATGAAACAGGCGGGCATTCCGCTTACCTTCTACGGCATCCGTTTAGACAGCGGCGACCTCGCTTATCTGTCTAAAAAAGCGCGCAAGATGTTAGACGACGCGGGATTCCCCGATGCCGTTATCTCCGCCTCCAACGATCTGGATGAGTTCTTGATCCAAAGTCTGAAAGATCAGGGCGCCGCCATCACCTCCTGGGGCGTGGGCACACACATGATTACATCGAAAGACTGTCCATCCTTCGGCGGCGTCTATAAATTAGCCGCTGTGATGGGTAAAGACGGGAAATTCATTCCCAAGATCAAGCTGTCCGAGAACACGGAAAAAGTCACCAATCCCGGAAACAAAACGATCTATCGAATCTATGAGAAGGAGACCGGCAAGATCAAAGCCGATCTGATCTGTCTGGTAGATGAGAAATTTGACGAGAACGCTCCCCTGCTGCTGTTCGATCCGAACGAACCATGGAAGAAAACAAAGCTGCCCGGCGGAAGCTACACGTTAAGAGAACTGATGGTGCCTGTCTTCCGCGGCGGTGAATGCTGTTACACCTCTCCGAAGGTCATGGACATCCGCGCCTACTGTCAGGAAGAATTGGACACACTCTGGGAAGAAACGAGACGTCTCGTGAATCCCCACAAGGTATACGTGGATCTGTCCAGCAGGCTGTATGACATTAAGATTTCTCTGCTGGATCAGATGAATGCATAATTCTACCACATAAAAAATCGAGCTGCGCTCGATTGCGAGTCCCGCTTCGCGGGCTCGAAAGAAGCCGAGGAATTTCCTATACCATAAAAATGTCCCGCATCCGGCTTTTCAAACCGATGCGGGACATTTCCTGTAGAGTAAAGCAAATGTCCCGTAACAGGCTCCGGCAAGCCAGTATCCCTCATCTTATGGATGAGTCTGCCCGCTGCCCGCCGGCTCTATTTCTCACTGTGCAGCACGCCGGAAAGCCTCTCCATTCCTGCCTGCATATTCTTCATCGATTTCACGATATTGTCCAGACCGGCAACCTGTTCCTCCGTGGACGCGCCGATTCCGTCTGTCGTAATCACAAAGTTTCCGGAACCTTCCTCGACACGCTTTCCGCCGTTTAAAAAGATCATGACAAATCCGAATCCCGAAACCACTACTGCAAAAATGTATAGAAACATTATGTTATTACTGAGTTTTTCCTCGTTATTCGCTAATTGTGTCTGCATATAATTTTCTCCTTAGTGTTCGTAAAATAGTGTCTCTCATATCGTGCCGGCTGTCAAAAAACAATCCCCCTTTTCATTTTTGATGCTTCATCCCGGCACATTCACATCTGATACTATAGTACCATGTTTCCCCGGATAGATAAAATTTGAGTTTCGATGTATCTTCCTAAAATCTTCTTAAAATCAACCGCTTATTTGCATATTAATTTCAATAAACCCTAAAACACTTTTCTATTTGATCTGTTTGGTGTAAACTACTTATAAGATACAGTATGAATCCCATGCAATAGACGAGTATGTCTTATATGGCATGGTGCCACTGTAAATCATTCACAGTAAAAAGGAGTGTCCTTTATGCTTCGTATCATTACAGACTCTGCAAGCGACCTGCCGCGAGATTATATAGAACAGCACAATCTGCATGTAATTCCGACGCCGGTCGTGATCGACGATGCCGATTATTTTGACGGTAAGACCATTCATACGGAAGAATTTTATCATATACTGGACGATATCAAACGGGACGTTAAAACCTATCATATCAATCCCGCAATGTTTACAGATGCCTTTACTCCCTACGCCGAAGCGAAGGACCAGGTCATATATCTGTGTTTCTCCACAGGTATCGCAGGAACCTACAATGCCGCCAATATCGCTAAGAATAACGTGCTGGAAGAATATCCGGACTTCGACCTGACGATCATCGACTCGAAATGCGCTTCCGCAGGCTTCGGTCTGCTGGTTAGTAAACTGGTGACCATGTTGGAGAAGGGGGCTTCCAAAGAAGAAATCATAGAAGCCGCAGACTATTTTATCTCTCATATCAGACATGTCTTTACGGTTGAGACTCTGGCCTATCTGATCAAGGGCGGCCGGCTCACCAGACTTAAGGGTACACTGGCGGAGACGCTGGACATGAAACCCGTTCTGATCGTAAATGAAGAGGGCGCACTTGCCGTCATCAAGACTGTCCGCGGCAGGAAGAAATCGCTGCGCTATCTCATTGACTACGCCAAAGAACATATCTATCAGCCCGGGCAGCAAACGATCGCGCTCTGTCACGGTGAAGACATGGATTCCCTTAATTTCGTGAATAATATGGTACAGGAAGCCTTTCATCCGAAAAAGACCGTCGTATCTGTCGTGGGCTGTGCCATCGGTGCGCACACCGGACGCGGGATCGTCGGCTTCTGTTTCTTTGATGCAGACGATGGTAAATTCGCAAAATATTTTACGGATTGAGAACATTTGAAATGGAGTTTTCATATGGATGAGCATCACACTTACACTTATTTAGAAACCGACGGAGAATTTAAGATGCGGGAACTGGACCGGGGAGATCTGGAACAGTTTAATGCCTTGTTACAATATGCTTTTCAGGTCACTTCTTACGATCTGTTCCAGACCGGCTGGGAACAGGATGAGATCAAATATGCCAAACGTCCGATTCTGGAGGAAGCATACGTGATCGGATGGTTCTATCACGACAAACTGGCCTCCATGATCGTCGTCTACTCCATGAAGGTCAATATTCACGACACAATCATGGATATGGGCGGTATCACCGGCGTCGCCACCTATCCGGAATACACCGGCCGCGGTCTGATTCACTCCCTGATGGAGCGCGCGCTGAATTACATACACGATCAGAAGATGCTGATTTCTTTTCTCTACCCCTACTCCATCCCTTTTTACCGCAAGATGGGCTGGGAAATCGTATCCGACAAGCTCTCCTTTACCGTCAAAGACACACAGCTTCCGAAAGCAATCCCCGTGGACGGTATGGTCGAGCGTGTCAGTCTGGATTCCGAGGATTATCGTAATGTACACTCCTATTTTGCTCTACAGAAACACGGCGCGCTGATCCGCGATGCATTGGCATGGGAGGAATACTGGCGCTGGGACAACGAAGATATCATCGCTGCGGTCTATTACAGCAAAGAGCACAAACCGCTTGGTTATGTGGTATATTATATCGCAAATGAGATTTTTCACATCAAGGAAATGGTCTACTTAAATATAGAGGCCAATCACGGGCTCTGGAACTATATCAGCGCGCATTTCTCCATGATCACCCAGGTACAGGGAGACAATTATTCCGGCGAGCCGATGGCGTATCTGTTCGAAGACAGTGAAATCACCGAGACGATCTCGCCGTATATCATGGCGCGGATTATAGATGTCAGGGAATTCCTGTCAGATTATCCTTTTCAGATACAGCCCGAGGATCTCAAACTTCATTTCAGGGTGCATGATGAGATGGCGCCATGGAATGAGGGTGACTATCTCGTCTCATGGCACGACGGCAGGACCATCTGCGGGCGCGTCGATGACAACCAGTCGATCAACGTGGTAGAACTGTCAGTCAACACGCTGACGACTATGCTGATGGGCTACAAAAGGCCCTCCTATCTGTACGAACACGAGAAAATTCAGACCGAATACTATATGCTCACATGGCTGGAACGCCTCATTCCCGTAGAGAAAGCATATTTTTCAGATTACTTTTAGGATATATATGCCTTACTGGATCTATTCTTTTGAGAATCAGGGAAAAATCACCTTCCGCGGCAGTGAAAGTCATCAGGAAGGCGATTATCTGATCACAAAGCACTATAATATTGTCAGCGAAATAGAGGCTTCTTATGAAGGGATTTCCTATGACGCCGCGGCTTCTATGCAGATCTCAGCGATGTGGACAGCCACGTGTACGAAGACGACGCCTGTAAACTGGCGACCGAGGACTGCTTCAGCAAACTGACAGATGACAGCGTATGTTCCCACTATCATGTGAAGGATCAGAAAAATACGCCTTACCTGAAAAAAGCTTTACGCCCCCAATGTACCGCTTCGGAATCGGCTATGCTCCCGGCGTTACTCTGATGCTGTCTGCGCTGCTGGCTTTCGTCTGCGCGATCGTTTCCACCTCCCAGATGACCCGGATCAAGGAGAAGGAAAACAGAGAGAATGATAAAGGCTACCTCTCTCAACGCCTTGCTATTTATCATTGTTATGATTATTATGGCTGCACTGCTTCTCGATGATGAGGAAATGCAGGATCTTGCCGCGCTGATGCAGGAGATCACAGCCTACGGAAATGTGGCTTTTAAGACAATAGTGCCGACACGATCACAGACAATGTTTACCGCCATGCATCCAACGGCGATTACTACGACTGCGCGGCACAGGTATATGATCAGATTCTGACGCTCCTGAAGGGGCAGAAAATCGCGCAGCCCATGAAATATATCAGCAATGTCTTACTTGCTCTCATCCTTGCTCTGCTGCTGAACTATGGACTGGTAAGTTTCTTCGCAAGAATCAGGAAACCTGGCAGAAAGGAACTTCTGTGTAACGGACAAAATCAGTTTCATTATACGCAGCCAAAGGCGTTCTTCGTCCGGGAAAGCAGCACCTACAATCCTGTCAGCAGCGGCGGAAGCGGAAGCAGTGGCGGCGGTGGCGGCGGCGGAAGCAGCAGCGGCGGTGGCGGCGGGCACAGTTTTTAACACTATGCCTTGGAACAGCGGAAGATACTATACTGATAATGCGGCGCGGTGTGGATCACCCCGTGCCATTGGCCGGGAGAGTGTGGAATCTAAGATTCCACACTCTCTCTAATTGCCTCACAGGTCTTGTCAATCAGCTCATCCGAATGGGCATCCGATACGAACATAGCTTCAAACTGAGACGGCGCCACATAGATTCCCCGCTCCAGCATCCTGTTAAAATAGTGCGCGAAAGCCGCTCTGTCGCATCGACATGCGTCTTCATAATTCGTTACCCGGCCGGGTGTAAAGAATGCCGAAAGCAGCGAACCTGCACGGTTTACGCTCAGGCCCGTCTGTCGGAAAGCCGCCTCCAGCTTCGCTGCCCTTCTGTCGATCCGTTCATAGATTTCCGTATCTTCCATCAGTATTTTCAGCGTCGTAATCCCCGCCGTCACTGCCACGGGATTACCCGACAATGTTCCCGCCTGATATACCGGTCCCAGAGGCGCCACGCTGGACATGATGTCCCGCCTGCCGCCATAAGCCGCCAGCGGCATGCCACCGCCAACGATCTTGCCGAAGGTGTACAGATCTGCCGCAACTCCCGTATACTCTGTGGCGCCGCCAAGTGCCAGCCGGAATCCCGTAATGACCTCGTCAAAAATCAGCAACGCGCCATGCTCTGACGCGATGTCTCGCAGGAATTGCAGAAAGCCATCCTTCGGCGGCACCACGCCCATATTGGCTGCCACCGGCTCCACCACGACCGCCGCCACCTGCCCTCTGTTTTCTTCCAGCAGTCTTCGCACCGATTCTGCATCATTATATACTGCCGTCAGTGTGCCCGCCGCATAACCTGCCGGTACGCCCGCGCTGTCCGGTACCGACTGCGTCATAAGCCCGGAACCTGCCTTCACGAGCAGACCGTCGGAGTGTCCGTGGTAATTGCCCGCAAATTTAATGATTTTATCTCTGCCTGTATATCCTCTCGCCACCCGCACGGCACTCATCACAGCCTCGGTTCCGGAACTGACTAACCGCACCATCTCGACATTAGGCACACAGGTACAGATCAGTTCCGCCAGTTCCACCTCTCCGGCAGTCGGCGTGCCGAAGGTCAGACCCTTCTCACAGGTCTGCCGCACCGCCTCGATCACCTTAGGGTGTGCATGTCCCAGAATCCCCGGCCCCCAGGAACAGACATAATCCAGATACCGGTTGCCGTCCGCATCAATGAGCCATGGTCCCCCGGCCCGCTCCACGAAGAAAGGCCGCCCGCCTACTGCTGCAAAAGCCCGTACCGGAGAATTGACTCCGCCGGGAATCAGTGTCTTTGCTTTTCTAAAAAGTTGTTCCGACCTCGTTGTAATCATTGTTGCGGTCCTCCACTCCCGCTGCCGTTCTATACTGTCCTTCCACAGAAAACTTCCGGTAAATTCAGCCTGTTGATATCGCAGCCTTATGTCATAACCACTTCACCGCATCCAGCGCATGATAGGTAATGATGATCTGTGCCCCCGCCCGCTTCATGGCTGTCAGATTTTCCATTACGATCCGTTTCTCGTCGATCCACCCATTGGCGGCTGCCGCCTTCACCATGGCATACTCGCCGCTCACATTATATACCGCCAGCGGTGCTTTAAAAGTGAGCGCCGCCTCTCTTAACACATCCAGATATGCCAGCGCGGGTTTTACCATCACAATATCCGCGCCCTCTTCGATATCCGCCGCGATCTCCCTGAGCGCCTCCTGCCCGTTGGCAAAGTCCATCTGGTAGCTCCTGCGATCGCCAAACCCCGGTGCGGAATGCGCTGCATCGCGAAAAGGCCCGTAATAAGCAGACGCGAATTTGGCGCTGTAAGCCATGATCGGCATCTGTGTAAATCCTGCCTGATCCAGACCTTCCCGTATAGCCGCAACACGCCCGTCCATCATATCGGAAGGTGCCGCCATATCCGCTCCGGCTTCGGCAAGGCTCACCGCCATATTCACCAGATAAGGCAGCGTTTCATCATTTAGAATTTCTTCTCCGCACACCATACCGCAATGCCCGTGAGAAGTATATTCACACAGACAGATATCCACTACAATGTATATTTCCGGATAGTTTTCCTTGATATAACGGACTGCCCGCTGGGTGATCCCGTCCGCCGCATATGCCTGACTTCCCTGCGGGTCCTTGTGCAGCGGAATCCCGAAAAGCATAATACCGCCGATTCCCGCCTCTTTTATCTGCTCCATAATCTCTTCCAGACGGTCGATGGAATATTGATAGATTCCCGGCATGGACGCCACCGGATTCTTAATGTTTTCCCCTTCTATCACAAAGACGGGATAGATGAAATCTTTCGGATGCAGCCTTGTCTCCTGCATCATGGAACGAATGCGCCCGTCTCTGCGCAGTCTTCTGAATCGGTACATATTTACTCCCTCTCTCCATAATATTAATAACTATATTATACCATTCGATGCCCTAAAACTGTTGCTCATAAAACGCAGCCCGCAAGTTACATCCTCTTTATGGCATCTTCGTACAAACACTCCACAACCGCCGCTACACCGGCATCCCTCGCAACCAGGAACTCCCTTTTCGTATGCTTCTTCAGTTCCGCCGCGCACATGGGACCGATACAAACGCAGCGGCTCTTCTCATTACACATTCCTGCCGCTTCCATGCCCTCGAAATAAGCCCGCACCCCCATAGCCGACCCGAATACAATATAGTCCGGCCTCTGTGGGATCACTGCGGCACGCTTTTCTTCCCGGATGCCCAGCTCATAGAGCGGATACTCCGTAAAAGGGATATCCTGCTCCGTGAAAATGCGGGGCAGCTGGTCACTCCCCTGTTTCGCCCGCAGAAACATGGTCCGAGCAGTCTCTCCATCCACACACTGCGCCGCATATGCTCCCGCAGTGTCTTGCGTCCGATCCGCCGCTAAAACCGCCTGCCGCTCCGCCAGAATGCGCCGTGTCAGACCCTCTGCCAGATGCGCCGCATCGTAAGCCTCAGGCATATAATCTGCAAGCAGCCCGTTATTCTCAAGCGCCGCCGCCGTTCCCGGACCGATAACCGCTATTCTCTTCCCGGCAAGTATGCGCAGATCTTTTTGCTCCTGCTTCATCTTATCGATAAAGACCCGAACGCCGTTTGGACTGGTAAAGACAAGCCATCTGCAGTCATTCATATCCGGAAGCGGTTTATCATTGGGTCGAATCTCCATAAATCCCATATCCCGTATTGCAAAGCTGCCGATCCATGCTGAGGTGCTCTCATCACACGCCGGCATTTCCGCGCCTTCTTCACTGTATCTTTCACGTGCCTGCATATTCAATGCTTCGAGCGCCGCCGACATTTTTTGTACAAAATGCGGCGTCCCTGTGACTCCCACGGTAACTTTCTTATGCGGCCATGCCTTGTTCGCCATCTGCTCTTCCGGTATTTCTCCGTTCCCGGCGCGCAGATCCAGCGCGGTCACCGCCCCGATCACGATGACTGCCGGCGCGGTAAATCCTTGTGAGGAAGCCTCCGCCGGAAGCCTTGACAGCACGGTTCTCATACATCTCTGCCGCTTCGTCGTTCCCTCCATAATCACAGCGCAGGACGTATCCGGACTTTTGCCTGCCGCTATGAGCCCGTCCGCGATCTCCTGCAGATGGTGCATCCCCATCAGAACCACCAGCGTGCCGTCCAGTCTCGCCAGCGTATCGAAATCCATCTGCAGGCGTTCCTGTCCCTCTGTGTCCGCCGCCGTCCCCGTGACTACCGTAACGCTCGCCGAAAGTCCCCTGTGTGTAACCGGAATGCCTGCTGCCGCCGGAACCGCGATCGCGGAGGATATCCCCGGTATCTCCTCACAGCAGATCCCCGCCTTCTGCAGCGCCAGAAATTCTTCACCGCCTCTGCCGAACACATAAGGGTCGCCGCCTTTTAAGCGGACCACCGTCTTTCCCTCCTGCGCCTTCTGCACCAGAAGGGCATTGATCCCATCCTGCTTCATGGCATGATTTCCGTACCGCTTGCCCACATATATTTTTTCGCAGCCGGCTCTGGTCAGTTCTAACAACTCCTCCGGCACCAGACTGTCGTAGACGACGACACTGCAGTCTCGCAGGACATCCAGCGCTTTCAAGGTCAAGAACCCCGCATCCCCGCATCCGCCGCCTGTCAGATATACCTTTCCCGTTTTCAAGTAATCTTCTTCCCTTTCAATAATCCTGCCGCTTCCGCCGCCATTGCCAGCCCGGCCTGGAGAAGTGCATCCCTTTTCCCGGTTTCCCTGTCCTGCCGGATTCGCACTTCTTCTCCGGTCTTTTCTGCCGTTTTGTAAAATTGCGCTTCCGTTCTGCCGCCAGCCTCCGCTTCCTGAACTTTCTGAAATTGCACTGTTCCGCTTACTACATCTGTACTTTGTTCCTGATCATCCTCGCTGTATTTAACCTGATGCCTGTTTCCGGCATACATTACATCCAGAATCAGGCTCCCTTGCTCCTGCCTGCACCATGCAGCCGCGGTATCGCTGCAGTCCGCCGCCAACTGCGTCAGCACCTCCCGCTCCACCAGGAAGCTGCGTTCTGTGTCTGCATCCGTCACTTCTCTGCACAGTGCGGCGATCTCCGAATCCTGTACCGCCTCCACCGCGATGATGCCCTGGCAGGCCGCCGGCAGAAACTGCTCCGGTGCAAGTGGATAGAAGTCAAATGCATTCCCATATCGGAGCATAATCTCTAACCGGTCCAGCCCGGCCTTCGCCAGTATAAGACCGTCGTAACCTGTTACATACACATTCCCCGGTTCTATGTCTCCTGCTTTATCATTTGTTCCGGAACCATCGGCTCCACCATGTTCCGTTCTATTTCCGCCGCTGTTTTTCAGCTTCTGGAGACGTGTATCCACATTCCCGCGAATATCTTTACATGTCACATCCGCCCAGAACTGCCCCGCCTGCCGCCTGCGCCGTCTGCTGCCGGTACCGATCACAAAAGTACGCTGTCCCTCTTCTGCTTCGCCTTCATTCTTTTCCGCCTCCATACTGTCCCCAATAGCCCTGGGTACTCTTCCACCCTTCGGGACCACGAGCACATCCCGCACATCTCCCCGCGGAAGTACCGCCGCGATACACAGTCCCTCTGCCAGCCTCTCTGGCAGATCTTTGGCAGAATGTACCGCGAGATCGATCTCCCCCGCCAGAAGCGCCTGTTCAAATTCCGACACAAAAACGCCCTTATCGCCGATCTCGACCAAGGGCTTATCCAGTATCTTATCACCTTGTGTATGTAAAACAACAATCTCTGTCTCTATCTCGCTGTGCTTCCTCTCTATCGCTTCCCGTACCATCTCCGCCTGTCTGAGCGCCAGCTTACTGCCCCGCGTTCCGATCCGAATCCTCTTCATAGTAACCTCCATGATTCCGCTTAACGGAATCTCAAAATCCATGGACAGGCAAGCTTGTCCGGAAGAATACTGCCTGCATCACAAGATTCATCTATCCGGCTTTCCACTCTTCCTCACTGGCTCGACTCTGCATTTCCATCATCCGTTCTTTCAATTCTTCCAATAATATTTCGCCCCCGCGCTCTATGCAATACACAAACAACTTCTCCAGAATATCCCTTCTGGCTGATTCCGGCATATCTGTCTCCATAATATACGGCCTGATTTGACCCATCAAGTCAATCGCTTTTCCCAGTCCATCGGGGAGTACCTGTGAGAGTTCATTTCTCACCCACGCCGCTGCTGCCGGACTCTTGCCGTTCGTGCAAATACCGATCGTCAAATCTCCCTCCTGTATCAGCGCCGGGAAAAAGAAAGAGCATTTCGCCCTGTCGTCCACCACATTAACGGGAATGCACTCTGCCATACAATATTCTGAAATGCGTCCGTTCAACACATCATCATCTGTCGCCGCAATGACAAAATCCGCGCCTGCCAGATCTGACATTTGAAACAGCCTCTCCTGCAGTATAATCGAAGAAATCTGCTCTTCCTGCAGCTGCTCTTTCATTTCTCTGATACATGCCTCGATCTCAGGCGCAATCACTGTCAGATTCGGCCCGAATGCAAGCAGCTTCTCCACTTTCCTTGCGGCAACCCTGCCGCCGCCCGCAATCACACCGCATTTACCGCCTATATCCATAAAAAAAGGAAAATATCCCACCGCTGTTTCCTCCCCTTTTGATTACCAGACACCTTTTCCTGCGTTTCACATATCATATAGCAATCTTCTATATAGCAAACAGGAAATCAACCATGAGACAATATTCATACCCAAGCGCTTACGCAAAGATTGCCGGTAATACCGATCATCCTTCTCTGCACGGGATCGCCTACTTTTACCCGGTTCCGTTCGGCGGCGTACTGATCGAAACGGAAGTGTACGGTCTGCCATACGATAATATACCGCCTTACAGTCAATTCTATGGTATGCATATCCATGAGACCGGTAACTGTGCTCTTCCATTTGATCAAACCGGCAACCACTATAATCCCGCCGGGCTGCCGCACCCAAAACACGCCGGTGACCTGCTGCCGCTTCTGGGCAACGAGGGCTACGCATACAGCGTCTTCTACACCGACCGGTTTGAACTGCCGGAAATCATCGGCCGTTCTTTGATTATTCACAGCGCGCCTGACGATTTCACCACGCAGCCGTCCGGTAATTCCGGTGTCAAGATCGGCTGCGGCGTCATCACTGAGAATATTCCGCTTTCTTAAGTCAGATCAGGCAGACATACCTGCAGTTCCACAGGTTCCGTCCCCGTCAAAGCAATACTTCTTTCATCCGGCTGCGTCGTTCCGACGTACAGCTTATAATGATTGCCGTCCGCTCTGCGCACCCCTTGATCGTCCACTACCGAGAACGCCCGCCCGGCAACGGTAAGTTCTATCGTAACGCTCTGCCCCGCTTTGACATGAATTCGCCGGAACGCGCACAACGCCGGATTCCTCACGGCATAGGCAGAGTCCGTATTTTTCATATAGATCTGCACTACGTCGTCCGTGTCATATGTTCCGCTGTTAGCCGCCGTAACGGTAATCCTCACGTCCGAAAGGCCAAACTCGTCTTTCTTTTCCGACATACCGGTCAGTTCCGCTTTCGTGACAGCTACTCTGCCATACGTCAGGCCGAATCCGAACGGATACTGCGCCTCGCCCTCCAGATAGCGGTAAGTTCTGCTCTGCATACGATAGTCCGTAAATTCCGGCAGTCCTTCCAGATCCCGGTAGAAAGTAACCGGCAGCTTACCGGAGGGGGAGACCTCTCCAAATAATAGATCGGCAACACTCCTGCCCCCTCTTGCGCCGGGGTACCAGAGCTGCATAATCGCATTAAAGTGCCCGGCCGGATACCTTAAGTCAATCGCGCTTCCCGCCATCAGACAGCATACCACCGGTTTGCCCGTAGAAGCAACCGCTTCCATCAGATCTCTCTGGGGCTTCGGCAGCAGCAGATCCAGCTTATCACCGGACGCGTAACTGTTGCCTGTATCACCCTCTTCTCCTTCCAGCGTCTCGTCTAAGCCGATACACAGTATCACGACATCACTCTGTCTTGCAACAGCTTTTGCCTCCGCCAGTCTGTCTCCCTTCATCGCAAGGGATTCCGTCTGCTCCTCAAATAATGCGCATCCCTCCGAGTACAGTACCCTTGCCCTGCCTTCCACGTACTGTCGGATACCCTCGGATACCGTCACATACTCGGAAGAGGTCCCGTGATAATTGCCCACCAGGGCCCGTCTGCTGTCGGCATTGGGGCCGATGATGCCAATGGTTTTGATCTGGTTAATATCGAGCGGCAGAATACCGTCATTCTTCAGCATGACAACACTCTCTTTTGTAATCTGGTCTGCCAGCGCCAGATGCGCTTCGCACTCTACCACTTCATAAGGGATCTCGTCATACTCTGTCTGCTCGAACATTCCCAATAGATACCGCGTCGTGTACAGCCGCACTGCCGCTTCCGTAATTGTCTTCTCCGTAACCAGGCCCTGTTTGTATGCCGCCAGCAGGCACAGATAAGTCACCCCGCAGTTTAAGTCGCATCCCGCATTGATGGCCAGCGCTGCCGATTCCGCCGGCGTAGATGTCACCATATGCTTATCATGAAAATCCTGAACTGCCCAGCAGTCAGATACATAATGCCCTTCAAATCCCCATCTGCCGCGCAGAATATCCTGCATCAGCGTTTTGCTTCCACAGCACGGCTCACCGTTGGTCCTGTTATATGCTCCCATGACCGCTTCCACATGCGCTTCCTTTACCAGCGCCTCAAACGCCGGAAGATACGTCTCTTCCAGATCTTTTGCCGACACCTCCGCATTAAAGGTATGCCGCTGCGCCTCCGGACCGGAATGCACCGCAAAGTGTTTCGCGCACGCCGCTGCCTTCATGACCTCCCCGTCTCCCTGCAGCCCCTTGACATACGCGGTGCCGAGCCTCGACGTCAGGTAGGGGTCCTCCCCATAGGTCTCATGTCCTCGCCCCCATCTGGGATCACGGAAAATATTAATATTCGGTGACCAGAATGTAAGCCCCTTATAGATGTCCCTGTCATTTTCCGCCGTATAAGCATTGTACTTCGCTCTGCCTTCGGTGGCAATGCAGTCCGCAATTTTCTCAAGCAGTGCATCATCGAATGCCGCCGCCATGCCGATCGCCTGTGGGAATACCGTAGCGGTACCTGCTCTTGCCACACCGTGCAGCCCTTCTCCCCACCAGTTATATGCGGGAATCCCCAGCCGCTCAATCGCCGGTGCGTCATACCGCAGCTGCGCCGCCCGCTCCTCTATCGTCATTTGTCCTACAAGTTCTTCGGCTCTGCGCCTTGCCTCTTCTCTTTTCATATTCATAACCACGCCTTTCCGTAACCTGCAAATCTGAGCCGCAGGCATAATAATGATGATTCCAGTATAGCATTTTGGGATACATTTTTCCAAACCATAAATGCTGTCTTTTGTCCGGGTCCCCTTTCTTCATTGGACTGCCGTCCGCAACATCTATCAGTATATACTATTACTGTCCGTATTCCCGATACAACTGTTCCCGAAATGCCGGATCGGACAGGGCGCGCTTCATTTCCCCGGTTTTACCGGCCTCCATAAGTTTCTGCATAAGTTGTAAAACCTTGTTCTCGCCCTCTTCACGGCCTATCTCGCGCCATTCTTTCCGTTCGCTCTGTATATGCTTCTCTTCATCGTACTCAAAAATACTCACTGCAATCGCCTCCGCCCGGTTTTCAGATAAAAAATCCGAAAGTATTCCGTTTCTGATACAATGTTCCACTGCCTGCTCGACTGCTTCCGGAAAAGACATTTCCTTTGCAAAAGTCCTGACCTGTTCCACATACTGCGCATACTCTTTTAACAGGCAGCATGTATCCAGTAATTCCTGATTGTGTCCTAAATTGATATTGTAAACCAGTACCGCCAGTTCCAGCGCCGGCCTCTCCTGTCTTTTCTCAAAAGCATCTGACAGCCGAAGGATCTGCTGTTCCGGCTGAGAGTCCACTCCATTATAGAATACAACAAATTGCGGCGTCGGAATTTTAATGAGCTTCTTACTATAGAGGTTCTCATTTTTGACCCGATTATGTAATACACTGCTCACATAAAGCAGATCCCGCAACGGCATGTTAGGATTGTATGTAGACTGATGTTCATAGAGCATTAACTCAAAGTCAAACACAAAGGAAATATCATTCTTATAATTCATATAAACTGCATTTTCCAGTGTCGTAATTTCCAGATCATCTGTATTTGTGTATGTCGTTCTGTTCAGTGCATTGTACAGATTCAGCAGGTTTTTCTTTTCCTTAAAAAGCATACGGAATACTGTGTCTTTAAAGTTACGTTGTACATCTGTTGCGTTCATCTAATGTCCTCCTTTGATGATTGACAGACCTTTTTCAAACTGAATCGGACTGTCCGGCACAGGAGAACCGTTTCAGATCCTCCTGCTTCTGCAATTAATAATTGGGAACAAAGCATGGATTTTCTGAAACTTAGAATTTAATGATAGAAATTAATGATCTGTTATATGTAGAAAATATGCTTTTCATTACTATAGCATATAATTTTCGAAATTGTAAATATATTTTGTCATAATTATAATTTTTTATGAATTATTTTACTCAAAATATCAAACCTGTTTCCTGTCTCTTTGCTATAATGTATTTACGATATCGTAAAACCTGCTGCCGGACTATGTAATGACCAGAACCGCGTCAAAAAAGGAAAGCGGACGATGCAGCATATAGAACTTCTACTGATTTTGCTATGAAAATCAAGATATCCCCTTAACCCTTCACGTGACGGTTGTGCCCTAAAGGATTGTAACCGTTACGAAGAAGTATTTTCCGGACTGCACAACGCCATCAGGGGAGGGAAATGACAGTGACTGTCATATTCTATATCACTCTATCTCATACACATACATCAGCTCCGCCACTTCTTTTCCGTCATAAATATCCATCTGCCTCCAGTCCTTCTGTACGAATCCGAACCGCTCATAAAACCGGCGAGCATTCTTATTTTCCTCCAGAACCCACAAATAGACTTTCTGATAACCCATATCATATAATTCAGAAATCACAGCCTGCATTAACTGATATCCGTAGCCCTTGTGCATCATTTCCGGCAGCAGATAGATCGAAATAATCTCGCCATAGCCCTTCATCTCTTCCATTCTCGCATGACTGTAGGATGACGAACCGCATATTTTTCCATCCTCAAGCAGTACCAGAGACAAGCGATCCGGATTTTTCAGCCCGTTGGCCCACTGTCCCGATGGAATCCGTGCAAGCCATGTATCGGGAATGATACCGCGATAGGCATATTTCCAGCTCTGCTCATAGACATGACTGATTGCCATCCAGTCATCCGTGCTTACAACAGGTCTGATCTCTACTGTATGACCCGAAGCACTTTTGCTTCTGTTCTCTTTCTGCGCATATCCGGCGTCTTCTAACACTCGCATCGCCTTTTCATAATTGTCGCGCTTTATCAGAATATAATCCGTATTATAAGTCGATACAGCAAAAATTCCGATCCGGTTCTTTGCCAGCAAAGTTGATATTTTAGATAAGATCCCTATTAAGGAAAAGTCTAACACGCCTTGTATTCGAAAGGCTTTCCAGCCATCATCACGCTCAATGACGTTATCCGGAACATCTTCGGTCAGACAGACTAAGGAATTTTCCTCATCCGTTTTTCCGAGGAAACAGTATTGCGCACAAAGATTCACCTTTGCATAATCTGATACTTTACATACAGAAAAGTCACCATCTATTTGTTTGATTTGTATTTTCATAACATGTCCGCCCCATACACCACATCATAACCGCCTGCTGTACCGCACGATCACCATATCCGCCCAGTTGTTCAGATATCCGCAGACATCGCGTATATCCTCTTTTTTTCCAATGCATCCGTCGGAAAAAAGATCGGCTGCCCCAGCAGATAAATCCCCTTTTCAAAAGTTACCCGCGTCCTGATACTGGAAGCCGGAAAAAACACCTCTCTCATATGGAGTCTTCGTCAATTCTCATATTGTTTTTGTGTCGTATTATTGTACTGGTTAAGCCGCTGAAATCGTGCTATGCTTATGATGAATCAAAAACAAGCATAGCAGGAGGGATGTCAAGTGCAGTATATCAATCATTACCCTTCCCCGTTCGGCGGGATTCTCCTTGCCGCCGACGAAACCGGCCTGTCCGGATTATGGTTTGACGGCGCAAAACACTATGCCGCAGGACTGGATCCGGAACAAAAAGAGCAAGATACACCTGTCCTCGACCAGACAAAAGAATGGCTGACAGTGTATTTTTCAGGTAAAGAACCTGATTTCCTGCCGCCGCTTCACATGACAGGCACGCCCTTTCAACTCGCGGTCTGGGCCATCCTGCAAAAAATCCCTTACGGAAAAACTGTCACTTACGGGGAAATTGCGAAAGAAATCGCCGTCCAAAAAGGTCTTTCCAGCATGTCCGCGCAGGCAGTCGGCGGCGCGGTGGGACACAACAAAATATCCATTATCGTTCCCTGCCACAGAGTCATCGGTGCTAACGGAAGCCTGACCGGATATGCCGGCGGAACCGGCAGAAAGCTAGCGCTGCTGCACCTGGAGAAAGCGGTTCTGCACGTATAGCCCCTTACCTGTCCAGCACTGTCAGGACCGCCTCAAACGTCACGCTGTCAAGCCTGTCCCGCAGTGCATAGATCAGCTTCTCCGCCGGACAGTCCGCATACCTTTCCTTCCAGCCGGCATGGGTATGCATGAACCGGTGGAACAAAAGCGCTTTGCATGTTTTTTCCAGATCTTCCTCAAGAATCTCTTCTGCCTCCACGATCGCCTGCTGTTTCAATCTGTTATTCTCTTCCGCCAGCTTATGGATATCATCCAGAGAAGTCAGGCGGCAGCCTTCTATGTCCGCAATATCTTCGTCGATATCCGGCGGCATGGATATATCCAGAAAAAGACGTTCTTTCACGCCCTTCACAGATTTGCGTACCCGATCCGCCGTCAGCGTATAATGCGGGCTGGATGTTGCGGAAATAATGACGTCCGCCTCATCCAGATAATCATACCGGTTCTGATAATCGACATTTTCCACACGGGCATGATTGCTCTTGTATATCCCGTTATGGGATCTGACCGTGGCGATCACACGAATCTCTTCTCTGCTCAGCAGATCTTTCAGGATAATGCCGCCCATCTGTCCGCTGCTGCCGATCAGAAGCACCGTCTTGCGCTGCAAAGGCAGCCGGAATACTTCATTCGCCGCCAAAGTCGCCACGGACACGGACGTTTTAGAGATCCTCGTCTCCGTTTTTACCCGTTTGGCACATGCCAGTGCAGCCTGAAAAATACTGTTTAACTCATAGCCGGTACAGCCCGCCTCCTGAGAATATGTATAGGCATCCCGCACCTGTCCCAGGATCTCGTCCTCTCCGATGACCATAGATTCCATACCGCAGACCACCCGGAAAAGATGCCGGATTGCCTTCCTGCCCTGATATCTTCTGACTATGCCGCGAAGCCATGCCGCATCGCTTCCCGCCGCCTTCGCCATGACATACTCCAGTCCGCCGAAGCTGTTCTCTTCGCCCTGCACATACAGTTCCGTGCGATTGCAAGTGGACAGGAGGACACATTCGTCCACCCTGTCCAGTTTCATAATCTCTCTCAGATAATCCTCAGTTTTTTCCTTCGGAATACAGCATTTCTGCCTGTCTGCAGACCGCGCAGTCTTGTGACTGATGCTAATACACTCCATCGCTATTTTACCTCACTGATAAAGGCGTCAAAATGCGATTTTATTCAATGAAAGTGCATCGAGAATGCATGCTTTTTGCATTCTCGCAGACATAATATAGTTATACTCAGGCGGTGTTCCGTACCGCCCTAGTATAACTTTATGTCTTATTAACAGGTTGCCCCGCCCTTCATATGCATCTTCGCATTCAGAATATCGTCCTTATACTTCAGAATCTCATCCGACATAAGCTGCGCCTGCACATTCTCAAAACCGATCCTGCTGATCGTATCCGCGAAGCGCTCTCCCGTCTTACCCTGTTCGCGGAACAGCAGAATCGCTTTCTCTAATACGGAGAGAACTTCTTCCTCATCCAGGAAAATCTTATCCAGCTTCTGCCCCTGCGCAACTCTCTTGCCCCAGCGTCCGCCGATGTAGATGCGGTAGCCGTAAGCGCTCTCCTCCGCTGCCTTAAACGGGCATTTGCCCACGCAGCGGCCGCAGTTATTACACTGATCGGGATCGATTACCAGCTTGCCGTCCACTACCTGGGACGCGCCCACCGGACATGCCAGCGAAACCTGACATTTACCGCATCCGCGGCATTTCTCCAGATCAATCACCGGAACTTTCTGACCCACAATGCCAAAATCATTCAGATCTGGTTTCACGCAGTTATTCGGGCAGCCGCCTACTGCAATCTTAAACTTATGCGGCAGTTTGACGTCCGCATAGCCATGGAAAAACCGCTCATGGATCTTCTCTGACAAATCGTAGGAATCCAGCAGACCATATTGGCAGGTCGTTCCCTTGCAGGCAACGACGGGACGCACTTTAGAACCTGTTCCTCCGGTCTCCAGTCCTTCCTGCGCCAGAAAGGCACGCAGTTCTTCTATTCTGTCAAAAGGTACGCCTACAATCTCCATCGTCAGGCGTGTCGTCATGACCACGTCGCCGCTTCCGAACCTTTCCGCCGCCTCCGCGATCTTCTTATGTTCCGCTGTTGTAATCTTACCGTTTCTTGTTATTACACGGACGTTGAAATTATCTGTTCCTTTATTGTGCAGACAGCCAAACGCTTTCACACGGGTAATTTCCTCTGCCGGAATTGTCACCACGCCGGGCGTGCCCGCCGCTTTGACCACGTTGAAGAAAGAAGCGCCTTCCAGCACCTTTGTATTCGTATAGCCATAGCGTTTCAGCCTGTTCTGCAGCAGATACCCTCTCTTGCCCTTTGCACAGACAAGCAGAAGTTTTTCATCCTTTGCAATTCCCGGAACCTCTCCTTTGACTTTCAGCAGATCCACATAGGTTGCCCCCGGGATGCTGGGGCCCGCAGGATGGACGTCTATCACCCGGTAGCCTTCTGCCGCGCCTGCCAGATATTCCGCGGGCGTGAAGCTGTCCAGATCCCCGTGTATCTTGTTGAGCAGCATATGTACCGCCTGCACAAACGGATGGATTGCTGTCGAGAAAGGCGGTGCGTAAGACAGATCCAGACAAGTCATCTGCTCCAATGCCGCCCCGAATGTCACTGCCATCACACCGATATCCGTCACTTTATCGACCGCGCCGGGCCCTAATACCTGCACGCCCAGCAGCTTATGTGTCTCTGCGTCCGCCACCAGCTTAATGGCAAACCACGCGCTGTCCGGATAATAATGCGCCTTATCGTCAGTCACTGCCAGAACGCAGATCGGTTCATAACCTGCCGCCTTCGCCTGTTCCTCCGACAGTCCGGTCCTGCCGCCCGACAGTCCGGGCAGTTTCACCACGCCGGTTCCCAATACACCCGGATAGGACACTTCTCTGCCGCCCAGCGCAAGGGCAAGAGTACGTCCTTCCATGTTGGCGGAAGAACCCATCGGCGACCACTGTCTCTCTCCGGTGAGACGGTTTTTCACCATCGCACAGTCTCCCGCCGCATAGACATCTGCCACGTTAGTGGCCATCCGGTCATCCACCAGAATCGTCCCCTTAAACATTTCGATGCCCGTATCCTGCAGAAACCCGGTATTCGGACGGATACCAATAGACAGAATCACCACATCAGCCGCAAGCAGACCCTTGTCTGTCTGCACGCCTTCCGCACGTTCTTCTCCCGTCACGCCTTCCAGCCTCGTGCCCGTCATCACCTTGATACCCTTTTTCGCAAGATGCCGTACCGCATAATCCGCCATCTCATGATCGAAGCCCGGCATGATCTGGGGCGCCATATCGATCAATGTCACTTCTAATCCTTTTTCCAGCAGATTCTCAGCCACTTCCAGACCGATAAATCCGCCGCCCACGACTACCGCACGCTTCACGTGGTCTCTTGCGATATAATCTCTCGTTTCAATCGCATCTTCCGGCGTGCGCATCACGAACACGCCCGGCAGGCTTAAGCCCGGAAGCGGCGGTACCACCGGAGACGCACCGACAGCCACAATACATTTATCATACTCGTAGATTTCTTCCGCTCCCGTGCGGATATTCTTCGCCGTCGCTTTCTTTCCTGCCGTGTCAAGCGCTGTCACTTCTCTCTGCGGATACACCTTCGCGCCGGTCAGCGCACTGTATTTCTCCGGTGTATTCACAATCAGCTGTTCTTTGTCAGTGATTGCGCCGCCCACATAATACGGCAGTCCGCATCCCGCATAGGATATATCTTTTCCTTTGGTGACGATCGTCACCTCCGCTTCGGGATTCACCCGCTTATATTTCGCGGCAGCCTTCGTTCCTGCCGCCACACCCCCGATCACCAGTAGTTTCATACGCAGCCTCCTTCTTTTTATCATTATGAGAAATTCCCCGATCTATTCCAAATACGCCAAACACACTGACAGAAGTATCAGTTCAGCCTTCGGCTTCACTGACTCGCGGAATAGTGCAAGGCTAAACTGTTACTAACAGACTATTTTACCATCTGCAGCAATTCCGGCTCTCTCTGCATAATATAATCCTCCAGCGTATTTTTATCAATCAAAGCCGGTGCCACACCTTCTCTCGAGATACTGAATCCGGCTGCATAGGAAGCAATTTTAACCGCCGCATATAGGGTATGTCCGTCAAGCAGATAGGAAGCAAGTGCACTGATAAAGGCATCCGCTGCACCTGAAGCGTCTATCACATCAAAAGGCACCGCCGGGAAACGTTCCGCTGCCTGCCTCGTCTTCACAAAACATCCCTCCGCTCCCAGCGTGACAATAACCGTGCCTACCCCCTGTTCCAGAAGATACTCGGCCTGTTTGTCCATATCACCCGCAAACGGACAGATTGCAGCAATTTCCTCCGCATTCGGCACAATCACGTCAACATTTTCTAGAAGTACTGTCGGAAGGACGCCGCATGCAACCGGTTTTAAAATTGTCTGCGCACCGTATTTCCCGGCAGTCCGGCATGCTTCCACCACGGTTTCCATAGGAATTTCCGTCTGAACCAGACAAAATGCAGCATTTTCAAAGATGCGCTCAGATTCGCATATATCCTTCGCGGTAAGAGCCTCATTTGCCCCGGACATAATAGATATCATGGAGTCGCCGTCACTCTGTACAAAAATATACGCCTGACCGGTCCGGTATCCGGAACATCGTTTCACACCGATTGCATCAACCCCCTGTGCGTTCAACTCCTGAAAAACCAAATCAGAATCCACATCATTTCCTACGCGTCCGATCACGGAAACTCTATGCCCCAGCCTTGCGACTCCTACAGCCTCATTGATCGCCTTTCCCCCCACATAAGAAGCGGAAAGAGATGAGTTAACCGTCTTTCCGGTGCGCGGAAGCACACTCATTTTCAGATAATTATCTATATTAATGCTCCCTATGACTGCGATCTTCTTAGAATGATTATTGTACGGAATGCCGACAGAATCTTCATTGTCCAGCATAACAGACTTGCAGAACGGCGGAAACGATGTCTCTCCTCTTTCAATTTCACCGATCAGCCTGTTACACAGATACTCCCCAAACTCATAATGGGGAATCGTAAAGGTGGAAATCGGCCGCAGCACATCCTTTTCCCACGAATCATCTCTCAACGAGACAAGAGAAATGTCATACGGAATCTCGTAGTGCAGCTTTCTTACGGCATCATAGAGACTTGCCGCCGCTGCATAGCAGGAACTTACAATGCCGCTGATCGCGTGAGACGATATCTTATGCACCAGTGTGCTGTCGATTTGATCGTAAACCAGTTCCTCTTCCAGCGGAATATGGTTTTGAAACAGACATTGGCGATATCCTTCCACAAACGCCTCCATCCCGATTCCCTGTGTGTTAATACATGCTATTCCCGTATGCCCCGCATCAATCAGCGTCTGCACAGCGTTATAACCCAATTCTTTGTAGTCTATATTGGCGGCGCCCTCATGACCCGAATGAAAAATCACAGCCGGAATATTGTTGCGCGAAAGAACCTGCAGCTGCTCTGCACTTGCTGAATCCACAAATTCCCATATCATCCCATCCACATGGTGGGAACAAAGGACAGAGATATTTCTTGCCTCTTTCTCAAGATCATCATCACTTTCGCGAAGCATAACCGTATATCCGGCATCCTGTGCCGCCTTCAATATACCGTTTAATGTCATATTAATGCCGGAAGCGCAACGAAACACGACGCCAAGAGTCAGCGTTGTCGTTCCCTTATCGATCAGAGACGAGTAGGACTGGTAATTGTACTGTTTTGCAATCTGTAATACACGTTCTCTTGTTGACGGACTGATGCTGCCGTCTTTATTATTCATAATCTTGGAAACCGTAGATGCCGAGACGCCGGCAAGTTCCGCAAGTTCACGTATATTCATGAAGCTGTCCCTCCTCCCGTCTGTAAATCCATTATAAGTGAAAAGCAGCCAAATTAAAAGATGATTTGCATGTTTCGGCAAAATATGTAAATTGCACAAAATGTATTGACATACTTTAATCGCAATGGTATTTTATGTATAAGAAAACTGTTTCGGAAAACTGTTTCTTATGGGAGGTTGCATGAAAGTACTAAATTTAGGCTCTCTGAACATCGACAAAACTTACACAGTAGATCATTTCGCGGAAGCGGGTGAAACCATTCAGGCGATAGCATACGAAGAATTCTGCGGTGGAAAAGGTCTGAATCAGTCCATCGCCCTGGCAAAAGCAGGTGCCGACGTCTTCCATGCCGGATGTGTCGGGCAGGATGGCGATGTTCTGTTGGAAACACTTGAAAAAGCAGGTGTCAAAACAGAACTGATCCGCAAAAATCAAGAACTGTCCGGGCACGCCGTCATTCAGGTCAACCGTGACGGGCAGAATAAAATCATGATCTTCGGCGGCGCCAACAGCTATGTGACACCGGAATACATAGATCAAGTGTTAAACCATTTCAACCGGGGAGACATGCTGCTTTTGCAGAATGAAATATCCAACGTATCATACGCCTTAGAGCAAGCAAAGGAAAGGGGGCTTACGGTTGCATTCAATCCCTCCCCCATAAGCGGCTCAATCGGCCATTATAATCTGCGGAGAACTGATTACTTTATACTCAACGAAGTGGAAGGCAGAAAACTGGCAGACACACACACCGAAGATGCAGAAGAGATCCTGCTGGAACTGCGAATAAAATATCCGGAATCAGTCTTTGTGCTGACCTTAGGGGACAAAGGTTCCTATTACGCAGATGCATCGGTCATGTTTTATCAGGAAATCTTCCGGACAGACGTGATTGATACTACCGGCGCCGGGGATACTTTTACCGGATACTTTCTTGCCGGAATCGCCCGCGGCACTTCTCCACAGGAAGCCATGAAATACGCCAGTCTTGCAAGCTCCCTGTCAGTAAGCAGACACGGTGCGTCGCCAAGCATTCCGGATCATTCGGAAGTGTGCCGTAAGATGGCCAAACAGATCGCACATTAGAATGATCAACCGCGAGATTTGTATCTGCGCGCTGCCTGCCGCAAACTCGCTGAGGTGATGTCTTACTCAAACCAAGACGAAAGCAGCGCAGAAATGGAGGAAAAATGAAACACGCATGGGAATATGATTATGAAATGTTCTGCGGCGCTATGCCCGTAAAGAACAGAACTGACCTGATTCAGTGGGACTCTCTTCTGGAAGGGAAAATGTTGGAAGAAGCAGCGCAAATGCTCGAAAACGGAAAAGGAGCATGGAAGAAACCTCTTCCGGAGTCCAAAGCCCCCTATTCTAAAATGCTGGGTGCCATATCAAGCATGAAAAACATGGGATATGATGTGGAATCGGCCGAACTCCTGATTCCGCAGGCATTCGATGCCATAGATAAAGACGATCTGATGCGCCTTCAGATTATTAACGCCCGCGTCTTTAAGGCCTTGGCCGAAGCGGAGAAAATTCCCGGCCACCCTTACTGGTCCTACACAATCTATGAAGATTTTGAACAGTATGAGAAAGCTGTAGAGCTTCCGGAATATCCCGATTATCATCTGCCTGATGATAAAAGATTGTTCGAACAGATTCACGGCGGATGGCTTGGCGAGATTATCGGTTCTGCTCTCGGCACGGCGATAGAAGGCTTTAAGTCTTCCAGAATATGGGAGGTGTTTGGCGAGATCACAGACTACGTGAAACCGCCGGAAACGCTCAACGATGATATTACCTTTGAGCTGGCGCTGTTAGAAGCATTCTGCCAAAAAGGTTTTGAGATTACATCGGAAGATATCGCCGACCAGTGGGTCGGATATATCCCCTTTGCTTATACCGCAGAAGAAGTTGCCCTAAACCATCTGCGAAACGGGATCTATCCGCCGCAAAGCGGATATCTCGCCAACCCCTACCGGGAGATGATCGGCGCCGCCATGCGGGCCGCGGTCTGCGGAGCACTGGCGCCGGGCAATCCCCGGAAAGCTGCCGAACTCGCCTGGAAAGATGGCAGGATCTCTCACCATAATAATGGAATCCTTGCAGAAGTTTTTAACGCTGTCATCGTTTCCATGGCATATGTTGAAACAGATATGCGGGTTGTTCTCACGAAGGCTATGAAAGCAATTCCGGCAGACAGCGAATTCTACTCCGTCCTCGATTATGCTTACAAAGCCTGCGGGCAATCGGAGAATTACAGACAGGCGTGCGAATTATGTGAGGCAAAATACAAAGAATATAACTGGGTACATACCTACCCGAATCTTGCGGCGGAAGTCGTGGCAGTCTATTTCGCCGGGAACGACTTTCAGAAAGCAATGACGATATTAATGATGGCAGGACAGGATAACGATTGCACCGGTGGTCCCATCGGACATGCATACGGCGTTATGTCAGGCTCCGGCGCACTTGACCGTAAATTTACGGAGCCGTTGAAAGATCAGCTCGACACGTACGTCAGAACGATGGAAAGCCAGTCGATTACATCCTTGTCTGAGAAAACGCTGAAAGCCGTCATTCAATATAGCGAGCCGGGTGCCTGTGCACATGGTTCGGAGAATGCTTCGCGTTCTCAATAACCCACCTAAATCCGAAACACTTTTCTACACTTAAAAAGGAGGACACATTATGAAAGGTAAGAAAATCACGGCAATTTTATTAACCACAGCTTTGGCATTCACATGTGTAACAGGCTGCGGCGCAAAACCGCAGACTCCCGCAGCGCCGTCCGCAAATGCGGAGAATACAGACGGCGCCGCTCAGGATACACAGACGGAAGCGCCGGCAGACAACTCCGCCGAAACGACAGACAAAACGATCGGACTTCTGGTCCCCGCTACCGTAGGCGATCCCTTTATTGCCCTCTCTATCAAAGGCCTGGACCGTCTTGCCGAGGAGCAGGGCGCCACACTTCGGACCGTCGAAACGCTGGACAGCGCCGAATACGAAGATCAAGTCCGCGCCATGGCAGACATGGGCGCCAATCCCGTATACCTGATGTGGGGAGACTTATCGGAAATCGCACTCAGGCTTGCTCCGGAATATCCGGACACGGATTTTGTACTCTGCGACGTGGACATGCAGACCAATGAGCCGAATGTAAGTTCCGTATCCGTGGACCCGACTGAAGCAGCATTTATAGCCGGCGTTGTAGCTGCAAATAATACGGCAGCGAAAAAAGTAGGCTTTATTGCCCATGCAGACAGACCCGTGAGCCGCAAATACAGGGACGGCTATATCAACGGCGTTCACTATATCGATCCTTCCATCGAAGTAGCGGTTGCTTATGTCGGTGACGATCAGGACCCCGTCAAAGGCCAGGAAGTGGCAAAACTGATGATTCAGAATGAAGGCGTCGATTTAATCTTCCAATCGGCTTCCCAAAGCGGTCTGGGTGTTATCGCCGGCTGTGAGGAAATGGGCATCAAGTGCATCGGAAGCGACGACTATCAGGGCGATGTGAGCGACTGTGTTATCTGGTCGGCATTAAAGCCTATTGATGAAGCCCTATACATGGAAGGCGATGCTTCCTTCAAAGGCACATTTGAAAGCGGAGACAAAGTGTACGGTCTCTCCTACGGTCTGGCTTTGTACACGGACACCGAATTTAACCAGCTGTCCGCGGAACTTCAGGATACTGTGGCACAGGTCGTTGCAGACATCAATTCCGGAGAAATTGACGTTACTGCAGGCACGGCAGAATAAAAAGCACACAAACCTCCGGAGGCATTTCCATACCGCCGGAGGTTATTTATACCATAGGAAATTGCAGCAATGTAAACCATTCAGAAAGAATGTAAAGCATTCCGAGGCCGCGAAGCGGACTCGCAATCGAGCGTAGCTCGATTTTTTATAGGAGGCAATATTATGGAGGACATCATCCTTGAAGCACGACATATCTATAAATATTTCGGCAGTTTGATTGCCAATGACGATGTCAGCCTCAGCGTGAGGCGCGGTACTGTCCATTCAATCATCGGAGAAAACGGCGCCGGCAAAAGTACTCTGATGAATATTATATCCGGCATCTATAAACCCAACGGCGGTGAAATACTTGTCGAAGGTAAGCATGTAGTCTTCCGCAATCCCAACGATGCGACCAAATGCGGTATCGGAATGGTTCATCAGGAATTCATGCTTTTTCAGGAATTAACGGTTCTGGAGAACCTGATGATGGGATTTGAGACGAAGAGTCTGGGCGGTTTTCTCAATAAAAAGCAGGCTGCCAGAGACATTCAGGAAATTGCCGAAAGATATGGCTTTTCCATTCCGCTTGACAAGAAAGTTTCCGAACTGCCGGTATCGCTCCTCCAACAGGTGGAGATCGTCAAAATCTTATATAAGGGAGCGGAGATTATTATCCTGGACGAACCCACTTCCGTATTGACGCCGCAGGGAATTGAGGGGCTGTTTCAGGCAATCAGATATCTGACAAAACAGGGGAAAACCGTCATCCTGATTACTCACAAGCTCAAAGAAGTCATGGAAATCTCTGATTATATTACCGTTCTGAAAAACGGCGTTGTGACAGGAAATCTGTCGCCGCATGAGACGGACGAGCACAGGCTTGCCAACCTGATGGTTGGTCGACAGGTACTTTTCAACACAACAAAGCACGAAAAGAAAATTGCCGAACCGATCCTGGAAATTGACAATCTGACTGCACTCGGAAGCGACGGCACCGAAAAAGTGAAACACGTTTCTTTCTCTGTCAGGAAAGGAGAAATTCTCGGGATTGCCGGTGTGGCCGGATCCGGACAAAGCGAACTGATTGAGGCAGTCTTCGGTCTGAGAACTCCCGAAGGCGGTACGATAACCTATAAGGGCGAGAACATAACCACGGCTTCTCCCCGCCGGAAACGGGAAAAGAAAATCGGGTATGTGCCGCAGGACCGTATTTCCACCGGCTGTAATGTCCATGCAAACCTGATTGAAAACTGCATCATGGGATATCACGTGGCACACAAGTTCAAAACACCGTGGCTGTTGAACAAAGAAGAGGCGTCGTCATTTACCCGCTTCGTTGTGGAAAACTATCAGGTAAAGGTGCAGAACATTCACGCTAAAATCGGTGATTTGTCCGGCGGAAACATCCAGAAGACCATTGTAGGAAGAGAGTTTTCCCAGAACAATGACCTGTTGATCATCGAAGATCCGACCAGAGGAATTGATGTCGGCGCCATAGAATTTATATGGCAGAAAATCATCGACATTGCACAGGAAGGCGTATCTGTATTGTTAGTCAGCCATGAGCTTGGCGAGGTCATGGAGTTATCCGACCGGATTCTGGTCATGTATAACGGTGAGATTGCCGCCGATCTGGACAATACTCCCGAGTTGGATGAGAAAACCATCGGATTATATATGTTGGGAGGGAAAGCATGAAATGAAGAGAAACATAAGACTTAAAATATCACAGGCTGCCCGGTTGGAAATACTGAAATACTTTGTTTCGGCCCTTCTGGTCATGGCAATCGGAGCGGTTATTATTCTTTCTCAAGGGAACAGCCCTCTGGAAGCTTTAAAAGCAATGATTATCGGCTCCATAGGAAGTCCCAGCGCCATCGGTACAACAATCCGCTGGGCGACACCCAGCATCATAACCGGAATCGCTGCTGTAATAGCTTTTAAGTCCGGTATCTGGAACTGCGGTATCGAAGGGCAGATGTATTTCGGTGCTTTCGCCGCGGCAATCGCAGGTTCTGCACTCACACTGCCCCGGTTTGTGCATATTCCGGTCTGTCTTCTGATCGGCGGCCTTGCCGGAATGGCTTTTGCATTCATACCGGCAATACTGAAGCTGAAACTAAACGTCAATGAATTAATCTGTACATTGATGTTGAACTATGCCGCAAATTTATTTACAGAATATCTCGTCTTTAAATATATGGGATTTGACGCCTCGGAGCTGGCTGACGCCATTGCGACTCCCGATATGCATACAACGGCAAGGCTCTCCGTGATTATTCCGAAGACCAGTGCAACAACGGCATTCTTTATCGCGATCGGCATCGCGGTTATTATCTACCTGCTGTACCGCTATACCGTCAAAGGATATGAACTGAAGCAAGTAGGCGAAAACCTCAGGTTTTCAAAATACGGCGGCATCAATTATAAGAGAACTTTTATCATGATTTTTCTTTTAAGCGGATTTATCAGCGGTGTGTGCGGCGGCACGGAAATGACCGGTACATTCGGCAAATTCCGCCCTGCTTTCGCAACCAACCTCGGATGGGACGGTGTTATGATTGCTTCGATTGCCAGGAACAATCCGCTGGCCGTCATCATCATTTCCATTATATGGGGGATGCTCAAGGCCGGTTCTTTTCAAATGGAACGGACAACCTCTACCAACCGGCTCGTCGTCATGGTTCTTCAATCCGTATTCGTACTGCTTGTCGCCATCGACTATGAGGCATTATCTAAGCAATTGAAAGAAAAAAGACAGATCCGCAGGCTTCGCATACAGAAAGAGGAGGTGTAATGCCGTATGTTCCAATTGATATTCAGCATTTCCACACTGTCGGCAATGGTACGCCTGTCCGCACCGATCGCTCTTGCCGCCGTCGGAAGCGCTTACGGGCATAAAGCCAGAATTTTTAATATCGGCTTGGAAAGTTATGTACTTACAAGCGCCTTCTTTGCCACCTGGGGAAGTTACTTATTTGAAAATGCTTCTATGGGCTTATTATTCGGAATCGTATCCGGTATTGTGATGTCTGCCGTTTTCGGTATCTTTGTCCTGCACTTTAAATCAGACCCGATCGTAATCGGCATCGCAATGAACCTGAGCGCATGGGGTTTTACCACACTGTTGATGTATAATATTTTTCATACCCGCGGTTCTGTCATGGACTCCAGAATCAAGAGTTTCGGCACGATTCACATCCCGTTCTTAGACAGGATTCCATATATCGGCAGTATTTTAAATAATCAGAACACCCTTGTATATCTGGCTTTTCTAGTTGTCATTATCGCACAGATTGTCATGTACAGGACGCCTTTCGGACTCAGAATCCGCGGCGTCGGCAGCAATGAGGAGGCTATGCAGTCTGCCGGCGTCTCCGTCCTGAAATACAAATGGGCTTCCCTGATTGTCACAGGCGTACTGGCAGGCGCCGCCGGGACATGTCTGCCGCTGTGCGGTATATCCATGTTCACGGAAAACATGTCCGCCGGCAAAGGTTTCCTTGCCGTATCGGCTGCAAGAATCGGTAAAGGCGATCCCTTGAAATCGTTTTTCGCCTGCCTGATCTTTGCCTTTGCAGATGCATTGTCCGTCGGGCTTCAGGGATTCAGCATCCCTTCTCAGTTAGTACTGGCGGCTCCTTATATTATCACGGTACTTGTTATGTGTCTTACAAACCTGGGTGAATTAAGAAAGGAGAACGTATGATTATCCGTGCTGTGGAAATAAAAGAATTTGATTTTACAGAATATGGCTTTTACTACAATATGCTCGATGATCAGCATGATGTCATGCACTGTCAGACAGACGTCTTTGAGGATCACATGACCCGCTCTCCCCTGATCGATGCCCCTGCACATCTGGGATATACAATCGGACAGAGCGCACCATATGTTCTGCAATCCATGGAAAAGCACGACCACACCATGGAAGCGCTCTTCTGTATGTCAGAACCGGTCATTGTATGCTTCGCAAAATCGCGCGGCACGCTGCCTCCCCAGGCAGAAGATGTACGTTCTGTAATCCTGCGCCAGGGCGATGTCATCGTTCTTGCACGCAACATATGGCATGACGCCGGCCACGGAGTCGGCAAGCCCGCTTCCTATTACTATCTCGCCTCCCGGGGCGCAAGTCCTGCTGAGTGGGTAAGTGTCGAAGGACCGGCTGTCAATGTTGTATATTAATCTCCATTCCGCAGACGCTTTAGCGTCGGAGGAATCACGAGCCGAATATCAGATTCGGCTCTGCGATAAGAGCTATTTTGTGACGCCTGCGGCACAAATAGCCGTGTGAAAAATGAGCTATCAAGCTTATTTTTCACACTAATCCCTCAATATTATACGCCGAGGAATTTTCGATAGAGATTAAGGTGTCAAAAGGTGCTTCGTGAACCTTGCATAGGCATATTGCATAAAATGCTCACGCAGTCGGCGAGATTCGCTTCACGAGCTTGAAGCACGATGAGTGTACTGTATCATTCGCTCGCAGCCAAAAGGCCGCATGCGAATGAACAGTACATTAATTTCCTCTATCTCCCGCATCACATAGTGCTGCAGTAAGCACTCCTGCCAGATATACCGACGCCGGCAGAATCACACACTCGTCCACACAAAACGCCGGATGATGGATCGGATGTCCCACGCCCGTACCGATCTTCACATAGCAGCCCGGCACATCCCTGTGCATAGTGTCTCTGTCTTCATAATACGCGAAGTCATCGCCGCCCATGGAACTCTCCTCGGGCACGGTCCTCATGCCGAGTTTCTTCGCTGTCTCCTCACAGATCCGCGCCATCCCACCGTTATTCCAGGTGGCCGGCGGTCCTGCCGTCCAGATAACTTCCGCCTCTGCGCCGTATGCGTCTGCAATCCGCTCCGCAATCTCCCGCACTCTCTTTTCATACAGAATCCGATCCTCCCGGTTCATCGTGCGCACCGTACCTTCCATCTCAGCTTCTGCCGGAATCACATTCCATGTGGTTCCCGCCTGTATTCTCGTTACGCTGAGCAGCGAAGGATGAAAAGCATTTACACTGCGGCTCACGACAGACTGTAATCCCTGCACGATTGCAGCCGACGCAAGAATCGGATCGATGCCGTCATCCGGATGCGCGCCATGGCAGCCTGTCCCTTTCACACGAATCAGAAAGCGGTCCACCGCCGCCGTCACATAGCCTTCCCTGATACCGATCACTCCCACCGCGTTCGTAGGGTCAGCGTGAAATCCCCAGATCTGTTCCACGTCATTCATCGCATCCGTCTCAAGAATTTTTAATGCACCATGTGACTCTTCCTCCGCCGGCTGGAAGATAAATTTGACCGTTCCGCACAGTTCTTCCCGTCGTTCCTGCAGCAGAATCGCCGCGCCGATTCCTGCCGTAATATGAAAGTCGTGCCCGCATGCGTGCATGACGCCGTCCGCCCCGGAAGCGTAAGGCACCGCCGCTTCCTCCCTGACCGGGAGCGCATCGATGTCACAGCGAAGTGCGATTGTACGGCCTGACACGCCCGCTATGCCCTCCGCCGCCTTTCCTTCATACGCTTTCTCAACATTCCGGCTGCTCCCGGCATCCTTCCCGCCGCGCACCACTGCCACCAGCCCCGTCGCAAGCGGATAAGGTAATACTTCTATCCCCGCCTCCGTGAGCAGTTCACGTATCTTCGCCGTAGTCTGCACTTCCTCATAGGGCAGTTCCGGGTGTCTGTGAAACCACTCGAAGTTATTAATCAGATACTGTTCCAGTTGCTTCCTGTCACCAGGCTTCATATGGATGCTCCTCCTTCAGTCTTTACGATCTTTCCCGTCTGTCCTTTCTGTCAATCCGGCACCACTCTGCCGCCGGCCTGTCTTCTTGTACCATGCAAACGCACAACAGTGCAGGCTGCTCTAAGCACGCTCCCGCACATTCACCTTCCGCTGTTCGGGTCAAGTGCATCCCGCAGGGCATCCCCGATAAAATTAATGGCCATAACAATCACGATAATCAGCAGTCCCGGCGGAATCCACAGCCATGGCTGGGTGGTGAGCACGGTAAGCGACTGTGCACCGTTTAGCATATTGCCAAGGCTCGCCTCCGGCGGCCGCACGCCCTGTCCTAAGAAGCTCAGCGCCGCCTCGTCCAGAATGGATAACGCCAGCACGGAAGTAGCATAAACCAGAATCGGCGCCACCGTATTCGGCAGGATTTCCGAGAACAGAATATGTCGAAGCGGCATACCCGCCACAATATTTCCTTTAACAAAATTCGTCTCCCGCAGATTCAGAACATTGCCTCTCACCAGTCTGGCGATGCCCGGCCAGTCTACAAATCCCAGAATCAGTATGATGTTCCAAAGCCCCGGCTTGAAAATAGCCGCCGCCACCAGCACAAGCAGTATATAAGGAAATGACATCACGATATCGGTAAAGCGCATAATAATCATATCCGCCACACCGCCGAAGTATCCGGCAATCAGTCCGAGGATCACGCCGATCACTGTCGAAATCACCGTCGCCATTACACCGACCAGAAGGGAAATCCGCGTGGCATACAAGAGCCTGCTCAGAACGTCCCGGCCAATCTGATCCGTGCCAAGCCAGAACTCTTTCGAAGGCGCTCCCGCAAAAGGTCCCACAATATCGTTAGGATCATACGGCGCGATCACCGGTGCCAAGAGCGCCGCCAGAACAATAACACCTAAGACCACCAGACTGGCGGCTGCCAGATGATGCCGCTTAAACCGCCTGACAACCGTCTGCAGATAGCTCTCACCGGATATATCTGTTTTCTTCTCTGCACTCTCAGCATCATAACCTGCAATCATACTGACTGCCATCGCCGATTTTGAACCATATTTTTTATCTGCACGCCTCCATATCTTATGGAGCTTTCTATCCGTATTTTTCCAAGCCACCTATAAGCCCTCCTAATCCAGCTGAATGGTAGGGTCAACCAATGCATACAGAATATCCGTAACCAGATTTGCAACGAGTACCACAACCGCCGATAACAGGCACACGCCCATAATCACCGGATAGTCGCGATTGCTGATGGCGCTCATGGTCATAAGCCCCAGTCCCGGCCATGAAAAAATCTGCTCAATAATCACCGCGCCGCCAAACAGCACGGGAATCTCCATGCCGATCACCGTGATAATCGGTACAAGCGCATTGCGCAGCGCGTGTTTATTAATGACTCTGAAGTGTCCGATTCCCTTTGCTCTGGCTGTCCGCAGATAATCCTGCTGCAGAATCTCCAGCATAGCGCTTCTGATGTAACGAATATTGCTGCCCGCCATGGAAAATGCAAGCACGATCACGGGCATCACCATATGCTTCGCCACATCTGTGGCGCCGCCCTCCGTGCCAAGCGTCGTCATGCCGCCGGACGGCAGCCAGCCGAGCCGCACGGTAAAGATATAGATCAGCAGCAGCGAAAAGAAGAATCCCGGCACACTGCTTCCCAGAAAAGAGACTGTCACCACCGCATAATCTCCCTTGGAATACTGATGAATTGCACTGTAAATACCCGCCGGAACAGCCAGAATCATACTCGCCAGAAGCGATACGCCCATCAGGAGAAGCGTAGGGCCGATATGACTCCCGATCATTGCGCTCACCGGCTGATAAGATTTCATAGAGTATCCCAGATTACCCTGTAGCAGCTGACCCAGCCACACGAAATACTGCACGTAGACGGGCTGATCCAGTCCAAGCGCAATCTTCTTCGCCTCCAGAGCCGCTTCCGACACCCGCGGCCCCTGCAGCATTGCCAGCGGGCTCCCCGCAAGACACATAATTACATAATCAATGATTGTAATACCGATCAGAACCGGAATGGCAATCAGTATACGTTTCAATATATATTTACCCATGAATTGCCGCCTCCGTACCGGATAAAACTATGGGACATGCCGCTACATGGCGTCCCGTTTCTTTTTCCTTCTGCGCCGCCTGCAGCGCCGCATTGCCGCCCCGTGTATTGTGTCCGGTTTCCACTACAGCATATTGTGCCGGATCATCCGCCTTACACTGCTCGACCGCATAGGGGCAGCGCGGATGGAATCTGCACCCTGACGGCGGATTCATGCTGCTTCCGATCTCTCCCTGTAACAGCTTACGCCCCTTGTTCCTTTCCCGCGGGTCCGGAATCGGCACCGCCTCCAGCAGCGCTTTCGTATACGGATGCACCGGGTGCCTGAACACTTCTTTTGCCTCGCCATACTCTACGATCTTGCCCAGATACATGACCGCAATCTGATCACTGACATATTTGACCGCACCCAGACCATGTCCCACGAACAGCAGTGTGAGACCAAGTTCCTTCTGCAGTTCCTTCAGCAGATTCAGAATCTGCGCCTGAATCGACACATCCAGAGCGCTGACAGGCTCATCACACACAATAAACTCGGGACGCAGCGACAACGCCTTCGCAATCCCGATTCTCTGGCGCTGTCCGCCGGAAAACTCATGCGGGTATCTGCCCAGAACCGTCTTAGGCAGCCCGACCATGTCCAGGATCTTATGAATATCCCGTTCCACAGTTCTCTTCTCCGAGATCTGGTGATACAGCATAGGCTGCGCCAATATCTCATAGATATGTTTCCTCGGGTTCAGCGAAGAATACGGGTCCTGGAAAACCATCTGCAGCTTCGTCCGAATACGCTGCATCTCTTTTTTATTCTTCTGCAGCGCCGTCAGGTCACAGCCGTTATAGTAGATCTTCCCCTCCGTAGGCACCTCCAGCCCTACCAGCTGTCTTCCGACGGTAGATTTGCCGCAGCCTGACTCGCCCACAAGCCCCAGCGTCTGCCCCCGCATAACAGAAAAACTGACGCCGTCCACCGCTTTGACATATCCGGTCGTATGCGTGATGATACCACCTTTGACCGGATAATACTTCTTCAGATTATCCACTTGTATGAAGGGAATTGTTTTCTCGTCTGACATAACTTTCCTCCATTGCCGGACACTGCTTATATACGTCTGTACAATCGCGGCAGCAGCAAACCTGCCGCTGCTGTTCTACACAATGTCTGTCCGGCAATCTATCGGTGCTTCTGCCACGTCACGATGCACCTCGCCCTATGGTCCCCGCCGAACAGGTATGCATCCTGCGGCTTATCACATTCTTCTCTACGGTAAGGGCAGCGGTCCGCAAACCGGCACCCCGCAATATCATCATAGTTCTCCGGCACCATACCCGGAATTGCCTCCAGTTTCCTGTCAGCCTCATCCCGGATCGTCGGCACCGTATGCAGAAGCGCCTGTGTATACGGGTGCTTCGGGTCCGTGAAAATCTCCTCCGCCGCTGCTTCCTCGATGATCTGTCCCGCATACATCACGAGTACTCTGTCCGCCGTATTGGCAACCAGGCCGATGTCGTGTGTAATCAGTATCATGGACATGTTGCGCTCCTGCTGCAATTCTTTCAGCAGCCTCATGATCTGCGCCTGTATCGTCACATCCAGCGCAGTCGTCGGCTCATCTGCGATCAGCAGCCGCGGATTACATGACAGCGCCATCGCAATCATAACTCTCTGCCGCATACCGCCCGACAACGTGTGCGGATACTTCTTCATCGTTCCCGCCGCATCAGGCATCCCCACCTGCACAAGCAGTTCCACTGCCCGCTTCCTTGCCGTCTCCTTGGATAAGTGCATGTGCGTCCGGATACTCTCCGTAATCTGGCTGCCCACAGTAAACACCGGATTCAGCGACGTGAGCGGGTCCTGAAAGATCATCGTCAGTTCATCTCCTCTGATCTGATCCAGCTCCTTTTCCGTCATCGTAAGAAGATTCTTACCGTCAAAGAGGACAGAGCCGTCCGTGACAGCTCCGCCCCTCCTCAATAATCCCATAATAGACAGTGATGTAACACTTTTACCGCAGCCGGACTCGCCTACAATGCAGACCACTTCCCCCTGGTCCACATGAAAGCTGACATGATCAACACTGATATTCATGCCGGAATCTCCGCGAAAAACCGTTGTTAAGTCCCGTACCTCCAATAAATGTGACATAGTGTTCTCCATTCCGGAGCGCTCGTGCGACAAGCGGCATGACTTTGCTAACGCAAAGTCGCAAATTTCAAATTTGCAAACTTTGTTTACAAAGTTTTGCCATACAAACAAATTTGTGACGCTCCGGCACAAATTTGCGTGTGAGCAATCAGCACATCAGTGTGATTGTTCACACTGTACCTCCGTCACTGCGTAACATCCCAGTTGTGAACGTCATTCAGGAATCCGTATACACTGGGCTGTGCACCTGCTACACGATTGCTCACCGCTCCCTGTGCGCTGATCACGTAGACTGAGAACATAGGCGCTTCCTCCTGCATTTTCCTGTTAACGGTGGAATAAAAATCTTTAATTTCCTCGACGCTGCTCGTCTGCTGTGTTCCCTCCAACGCTCCCGTAACCTCTTCGTTATAGTATCCCGTCCAGCTGCCTTCGCCGCCCAGCAGCCATGTAACGTCCGGGTAGGGATCTACCGGTGCATAGGTATACTGCACCGCCATAATATCATAATCCGTCGTGCCGGCTACTGTCATCAATGTCGCAAGATCCACCGTTGTAATCTCCACGTTAATGCCGACTGCCGCCCACTGTGCCGCAATTACCTGCACGCCGTTGACAAACGTATTGTCTCCGGAATTAACATAGAAGCGGAGTACCTTCGTGCTGTCCCATCCGGCTTCTTCCAGAAGTTCCTTCGCCTTTTCGGGATCATATGCAAGCGGCTCAATCGTGGAATCATAGAACGGACTTGCTGAAGAGAGGAAGCCGTCCACTACCTCACCGTGTCCTTTCAGAAGCTGATCCACAAGCTGCTGTCTGTCGATGGCATATACAAGTGCCTGCCGCACTCTCTCATCAGGAATATTCGCCGTCTGGATGAACGCCGACTGATTTGTCACAGGAGATCCGTATACTACCGTTACATTCTTAAGCGCTTCTATACTCTCGTAATCCTCCTGTGGAATCGCCGTCATGGTATGCTGCGTGATATCAATTTCGCCGGACTGCAGTCCCGCATAGATCTGACTTCCGTCCACAATCTTAAAATTCAGCTTATCAATCTTCGGTGCACCCTTCCAGTAATCAGTATTCGCCGTATAGGAAATATAATGGTCTGCATCATACCCCGTCAGGAAATACGGTCCGCTGATTACATCAGGCTGGTTAAACCAGCTGTTGGAAGTCAGTTCGCTCTCCGAAAATTTCTCTATTACGTGCTTGGGCAGCACATGCAGGTATCTGCCGTAACTGTTCTGAAATGTGGTCAGTGCCATCGGATATTTGGCGCTAAACTGTATCGTCTTGTCATCCAGCACGGTAAGTCCGGCCATGGAAGTCGCACCTTCTTCCACGAATCCGGTCGCATCGTCCGTTCCCTCAAAAGCATATAACAGCAATGTAGAATTGGCTACGACCGGGCTGGCATAGCGCAGCACCGAATACTCCACATCATAAGCCGTGACCGGCGTCCCGTCGGACCATGTCGCCTCGTCGTCTATATGCACGATAAAATGCATGTTGTCATCCGTCGTGATGGAATCCGCCAGCATTCCCTGGAAATTTAAGTCCTTATCCAGTTCCATCAAAGGCAGAAACATTAAGTCCATGGCATATTTATTAATCTCCGTCTGATCGGTTGCAAACGGATTGACCCCGCCAAGACTGTCCGTCACACCAATATTGATGATTTTCTCGCCCTCCGCAGCCTCTGCAGGCCCCGTCGGTTCGCCGTTCTCATCATAAACTGCGTCGTCTGTCACCGCCGTATTACCCCCGTTGCCGGAAGTCCCGCAGGCCGTCATGACTGCCATCATCGCAAGCGCCAGTGACAGGCTCAGTAATCTCCTCGCAATTCTTTTCATAATACCTCTCCTCCATTTCAAAGCCGCAGATTCATTGCACATCAATAAACATACTTTTTCCCTAAGGCATATCTCTCTTGGTACATCGGCTCACATTTATTTCCTAGTTTAATGCTAGGTTTTGTGTGGATTATACTTCCCATAAATCCAGATGTCAATATTTTTCTGTAAAAAGTTTCTAATCGGCGCAGCCGTTCAGCCTTACATTTATTGGCAATCGACTTAGTATAGCATAACCTTGACAAAAAAAGCAATGCGATGTATATTTTCTACAATTACGATAAATACAAAGGAAAATATACATGAAAAACTTACTTAATTACCAATCCAGCGAGTACGACTGCGGGCCTGTAACACTTACCAATGCTATCCGTTACTTATTTGACCGCGAAGTCATTTACCCCGACATCATTAAATATATTATGCTGTACTGTCTGGATTCATACAATGAACACGGTGAAGTGGGCAAGCGCGGCACCTCCGCCTCCGCCATGATGTTCCTAAGCAACTGGCTCAACCAGTTCGGTCAGATGAAAAATTTCCCGATTTCCTGTGAGTTCCTGTCCGGCGAGAGTGTACATGTGACAGAAGACAACAAGATTGCCGCTGCGTTACATCAGGGCGGCGTGGTCGTCTTAAGACTCTATCTGGATGTCGCTCACTATGTGCTGCTCACCGGTATAGAAGGAGACAGCATTTACCTTTTCGATCCGTATTACGAGGAGCTCGATGACCCCGATCTGGATCAGGAATATTTCAGCGGCGGGATCACCTTTATTACCGATCAGCCCAAACGCGCCAACCGCATGGTTTCCATGCAGCGTCTCAACCGTCTGACCGAAGGCTATTACGAAATGGGACCGCAGGCCCTCCGGGAAGCCCTGATTGTATTTAATCAGGAAACGCGGCTTACAGCTGAGAGGACGATTGATTATTATATCTGATTGCAGGATTGTGATTTTTAGCCCTTAACCGAAACAGAGAGAAACCCACGTAATTCAGGTCTTTCAAGGCCTAACCTCCATGGGATTCTCTCTTTTTACGGATTTATTTCAGGGCGCAAAACCCCTGACATTTTATTTCCATCCTGCTGTCTTCATGGCACGCCTCTATGCTCTGCCGTTACTGCTCCATCTGTCTTCCCAGAAATCCCGCCGCAGACTGAATCAGCTTCTGCTCCACTTCCCCCATCTTAGACTTATGGTCTGTCTCCACAAGCAGCACAGAACCGATCACATCGCCTTCACAGATGATCGGACTGATCGCCTCATGATGAAACTCGTCCTGATCGTTGCTGACCTGAATAAAGTTACGGTCTCCTTTCGCCGCAACAACGCTCTCCCTGTGATTGATCTTCTCCTCCAGCTCCCGGCTGATGGACTTACCCAGCATATTCTTCATACCGCCTGCCACGGCAATGAACTGATCCCTGTCGGATATCATCGCAATATGCCCGGATACCTGCGCCATACTCTCCGCATACTGCTTTGCAAAGGTTCCCATCTCACCGATCGGCGAATATTTTTTTAATATGATCTCTCCTTCTCTGTCGGTAAATATTTCCAACGGGTCTGATTCCCTGATCCGCAATGTTCTGCGGATTTCCTTCGGAATCACGATACGCCCGAGATCATCTATTCTTCTGACAATTCCTGTTGCTTTCATATTATATAACCTCCATCTGTAAATCGCAGCTGTCTCACCGCGTAATAGTTTTTTTGCCTTTATGTTTTTACTATTATTTGTAACAGTGGAAATTATATGCATGGAAATATGGACTTTCGTAAAGCAGTTTTCTACACCTGTGTTCCGCTCTTATTCTGTTTTTCTGCTTTATTTTACATGATGTCGATGCGTCCGATCCCTTTTTCCTTTCTATATTGATTCATATTCCTGTTGCTTTCAGCTTTGTCCGCCCCTTATTTCTTGACACCTTTTGCGCCCGACAGATTCGCATTCTGCAGAATATTACTGTCGAAAGAAGTCAGCATACTCTTCTCTTCCCGCTCCCTCTTAAGCGCCAGTCCTACCATATCGTCCAGAAGCTGCGCATAAGGTTTATCCAGCGCCTCCCACAGATAGAATGCCAGCGATCCCGGAATCGGGTTGATCTCATTGACATACACCTGATCCGTATCGCGGTCTATCATAAAGTCAATTCTGGACACGCCGCTGCAATTTAAAACCTGAAATGTCCTGACGGCCATCTGCCGGATCTCTTCCCGTTTCTGCGGCGTCAGGTTAGCGGGCAGCTCTCTCTTCGCAGTGCGCATACCCTCGGAACCGCTCTTATCGCCCGCCACATATTTATCTTCATAGCTCAGAATCTCGTCACTGGAGATCGGCTCCTCGCACTCGGACGCCTGCGCCTCATCATAATCGCCCAGCACCGCGCAGTTGATCTCCCGCAGATTCATAATGGCATGTTCAATCAGTACCCTGCTGCCAAACGTAAACGCATACTCCAGCGCTTCCCGCAGTCCTTCACGGTCTTTCGCCACTCTGATTCCGACGCTTGATCCCAGATTAACCGGTTTTACAATAACCGGATAGCCGATTCTCTCCTCTACATTCACATAAGCGCTCTCTTCGTCTCTCTCATATTCCTTTGCATTCAGCGTAACACAGTCTAAAACCGGAATCCCGTTGTCCTTCAGTACGGTCTTCATCACATATTTATCCATCGTCACAGCCGACGCCCCGACGTCACACCCTGCAAGCGGGATGTTATAGTGCCGCAGGAATCCCTGTAAAGAGCCATCCTCCACATTCGCACCGTGTACGACCGGAAACGCCACATCGATCTGTGTCACTACGGAGCTACCCAGTTTCTTTACCGGATACTGGATCAGCTGTACCTGTCCCTGTTCACACATGAGAAATACCCGCGTGCTCTTCTGCAGCAGTGCTGGAATATTCTTATAATTGGCAATATCCGCAATCGCCTCGCCTGTGTAAAGCTCATTTTCCTTCGTAATGTAAATTGGAACCGGCTCGTACTTATCCCTGTTGAACGAATTATAAGCCTGTAATCCTGATATCACAGACACTTCATGTTCCACGCTCTTACCGCCAAAAAAAACGCCTACCCGAATCTTCATATTTTCCTCCACTCCGAAGCGCTTACGCTGTGGACGCAAAAAGAATTTTCTGTTCCGCTCCGCAGCCAATGGAATTTGTGACGCTTCGGCACAAATTCTGACTAAACTTGTTCGGTTTGATGAACTAGATTGCTCATCAGAGAATTTATTCACACTTTATTCTCACAAGGCATCAACATCCTGCCCTTAACCCACTTGTCTACGCATAATTGTCCGGAAGATCATTCTCGATCAGCACTACCTTCTGCTTTTCATCAGGAATCGCATTCACCATCTGGAAAGCATCCTGCAGTGTATCTACCACGATCATCTTATTCTGTGCAAATCCAGCCTCCAGCAGACCGTCCTGAATCGGTTTCGTCTGCTCTTTGCCGATCAACACCGCATAATCACATTTATCCGCGGCATAGATGCCGACCTCTTTATTCTCATCATACTGCTTCTCGCCAAGCTCTACCATGCCGGGCGTCATCAGAATGCGAAGCTCTTTGAACATCGCCAGTGTGTCCAGCGCCGCCTTAAATCCATTCTTATTAGAATTATAGGCATCATCCAGAATAATTCTGTTCCCCTGCTTCTTAAGCTGCAGCCGGTGTTCCACGCTTTCAAGCTGCTTCACCGGATATTTCAGCTTTTCCATGGGAATCCCAAGCGTATGCGCTACCGCAATGGCGCCCGCGATATTCTGTACATTGTGATTTCCCACCAGCCGCGTATGGAACTCGTACTCGTCTCCATTCTCATCTTTCATTTTAAAAGAAGAACCTCTCGGCGACACTTCGATCTCATAAGCCCGAAAATCGATATCGTTCCCTGTCGTTCCATAGCTTACGACATTTTTATTGATCTTATGTGTGCGGATATATTCATTGTCATAGTTCAGGAAAACTTTGCCATTCGCCGGCACCGCATCGGCCAGTTCAAATTTCGTGCCGATAATATTCTCTATCGTATGAAAACTCTGCAAATGCTGCGGTCCGATCGAAGTAATGACTCCGTACCCGGGATGTACCAGATCGCATATCTCTTTGATATCTCCCACCTCTCTGGCCCCCATCTCGCAGATGAAGATCTCATGGAACGGTTTCATCTGCTCTCTGATCGTCCTGACAACGCCTAAGGTCGTATTATAGTTACCCGGCGTATGAAGCACATTATAGCTGCTGGAGAGCAGCGTACTCAGAAAATACTTCACGCTGGTTTTGCCATAACTCCCCGTCACACCGATGATCTTCAAATCCGGCATCTCTTTCAGAATCCGGGCAGCATCGTTGATATAATACCGGTCTACTCCCCGCTCGATCGGACGGTTCAGCAGATTCACCAGCAGAATCAGGAACGGTTGCAGGATAAACAATCCCGTCAGGACAACCATGCAGATATGCAGACCATGTGTCGCAATTCCGACCGCTGTCGGAGCAGACTCCCCCGGAGCCATGCGAAATCCTCCCGCGGAAAGAAGCACTGACAGCAGCACGACAACCAGGTAAACCAGCACCGTGGTCATCAGCATACGCTTCACCCGCTTTGTATACACAAGCGGTTTCTTCGCGGCATGCGGTTTGTTGACTATTATAGTCATTACATTCATAACACATGCTGCAGTCACACACCCGTGTCCGCCGATCAGTACCAGCGGAAGTGAGAGCAGCCCATACAGGCATCTGCCCAGCAGTCTTCCAACATTGCTGTGCACCTGCATCCACTCCATATATTCCCGCGGCTTATAGGAGTTCTGCTGGAACATGTGAACAATATAAAGTTCATACCATACGGTGCCCACCAGATAAGTGGCAAACCATATGACAGTCAATACAATATCCATGGTCATTCCCTGTTCATTCTATACTATTCTAAGTTATTCTCTATACGCACTGTTGTCATTCCCGTATACGACTTCAAACTGTTACTGTTCACCCCGCGCCGGTCTTTATATTAGCTTACACGCTTTCATATAAGTTGCTGCATCTGATACATGCAGATGTCAAAAACAGCCGCCAGTGCTTCCTACGAAGAAAAGAACGCCGCCAGTGCTCCGTGTACCTTGGGTGCCTGTTCCGCAAAGGAGAAATGCCCCGCCCCTTCGCACACCACAAGCCCGGCATCCGGAATCAGTTCTTCCATTCGCTTCGCATCGGACAGGGGTGTTGCCGTATCCTGATCTCCCCAGATCAACAGTGTCGGGCACTTAACCAGATGCATGAGCGGCTCCAGGTCTTCGTTTACCACCCTCACCAGCGTAGCGCGCATGGTCGGCGTCGCGCTGTTATAATCAGCCGAACCGCGTCTGCGCCGCATATTATCCACCGCATCGGGATACAGGAAATGCAACACCTTCGTACTCATAACCGCGCGCCCGATCTTATAGCATCGCAGACTGACCTTCTGCCGGAAGCTCTTCTTCGGTAGGATACCCGCACTGTCGATCAGAACTGCCTTCTCAATCGTAAAAGGAAGATTCTCTCTGGCATTCATCTTAAAGAACACCCTTCCGCCAAAGGAATGCACCACAACACTAAAGTGCGTAAGCCCGAAAGAGTCTATGAATTTCATAACGAAATCCACATAATCGTCCACGCACCACGGTCCGGACGGTTCGGATGTCTTCCCGAATCCCGGCATATCAAGCGCAATCACCCGATGCCCGCTTCGGGCAAGTACTTGTATAATACCGGCATACAAGGTGATGTTCGCACCCCAGCCATGCAAAAGCAGCACGGCATCGCCCTTGCCCTCATCTATATAATTCACTGTTATTGAATCGATCTTCTTAATCACTGTGTTCTCCACATATACTATAAACGCGGCTTGCATCTATCTACCGCAACAATTACTATCATATACCTATGCCCGGCATTTCGCAATTATGTTTCTGCTACTTACTGTGCAAAAAGTGTTCTTCCCACCGCTTACTCGCAAGCCTGTATCATGCCCTCTACCAGTTCCGGGTACTGAAAGCTGCAGGTTTGCCTATTGAAAACGCCAAACTTCTCTCCGCCGCCTGCAAATGCGTTATTATCCCACAGGCAGCAGGTGATTCCCCGCTGTCTCGCAGCCGCTACATAATATGCCGCGAATTCTATTCTCGCCTGCGTATTTCCGTTCTTATCCCTGGCGCCGAACTCGTCGATCACCACGCCGGTCCCGTTCCGGACATACTTCTCATACAGGGTGTCCATCAATTCGTCAATCTCCGCCGTGGAAGCCTTATCGTCAGCACTCCACTGATCAGTACTTCTGCTTTCTTCTGGTGCACACAACGCAAAATTATAAGGCGTATAAGCATGTACCTCCACCAGAATCTTATTCTCATTACCGGCAATATCTCGCGGCATCTCAAAGTATGGATTCGTTGCTCCCTGCAAAGATGCGGCATAACCGGGTACCAGCAAATAGCGCTCTCCATTATAGCCGCCCGAAGCCCGCACCGTGTCCACAAATACCTGATTCAGTTCATTGATGCACTGTACCGCCTCCACGCACTGCTGCTTGTTCAAATCCAGCCACCACTCGTCGCTTGTCCCGATCAGACGTGGCTCATTCAGCCCTTCCATAATCAGATGCTCGTCATAATCCGCAAACCGCTCCGCCACCTGTATCCAGACCGCCGCAACGTAAGCTTTGGACTGTTCCAGGTACTCTTTTGACGGATACATATAGCTCGTGGAATTATCATGATGGATATTGATAATCACATGCATATCGTTATCAATCGCATAGTCCACGATCTCCTGCACGCGGTTCAGCCACGCTTCGCTGATCGTATAACTGCCGTCTGCCAACACATGATTATGCCACGACACCGGAACACGCATCGTCTGAAAACCCGCCGCTTTGATCTCGTCCACCATTTCTTTCGTCGTAACGATTCCGCACCAGTCAGACTCGTAACCCATTTCATTCGCCTTATTCTGATCCGAATGTGCATCCAGAGTATTGCCAAGATTCCAGCCGATCTTCATGTTTCTCACGAACTTGTTCGCCGGAGAATCAATGCCCGCATTCCTACCTTCACTTGTATGCTGCATGTCACTTCCTGCACTCTGGCTCTCTTGCTCTATACTGCGCTCCGTACTTTGATCACGTTGTGGCACGACACTCTCCGACGGGTTCTGCTGTTCTGTATCAGCGTCTGTTCCATCCGGTTGTTGTGCCTCGTCAGCATTCTGATCCTCACCGGAGAGTTCCTGCCCGTTATCAGCAGATTCCGTCTCCTGCACATCAGCGTTCTTTTCGGTCTTCATCACAACAGCAGGAAATGTATTCTGCCGCTCCTGTCCGCCACAGCCTGCTGCCGCAATGATCACAGCCGCCGCAAGCCCTAAAACAATACCTCGTTTCCTCATGGTCCGTCCTCTCTTCTTATGATATATGTTTCCATATATTGTTTTATTTTACTGTATAGAAGGCGGTTACCGCAATATGCGAAACAATATTTCTTCAATTTACTCTTCAGTTCAGCCATAGCTGATAAGATGGACGAATCATGCTTGCATGAATGAGTACATCTGGTCAGCTATGAGCGGAGCGTCTTTTTATGAGCAAAGTTAGCTGCGAAGCAGCGGAAAAGCACTGAAAGTGCCTTTGCGAATAGCGCGGGCTGAACTGTCACCGATTTCCTCTTCTGCTTCCTGCATACGCATCAGCTTACTGCTCCATATAATCTGTATAATCCGTCTCGCTGGCAAACAGCATATACTCTCCGTCAACATATCCCATATAACCGCTCTCTACCGCATATCCTTTCATCATATCTGTCTCCTTTACCGTTTACTCGAACTGCTGTTCTGGTATAAGGATACAAAAAATAGAGTCCGATAATCTGGACTCTATTACCAATTATTTTTTTCCTTTCCACCTGCTCATTTTCCAAATTCTTCGTCTCAGCATTCTACACTCATTTTGCAATCCCCGTATTAAATCATCATGCTCTTTGTTTTTAGCCGCATTCTCTGCTATTAATCTGTCATGTTCTTCATCCTTTAATGCCTGCTCTGCCAGCCGTCTGTCATGCTCCTCATCTTTTAATGCCTGTTTCGCTATTTTCTTATCCTGCTCCTTATCTTTTGCTGCATTCTTTGCTATTAATCTGTCATGTTCTTCGTCCTTTAATGTCTGCTCCGCCAGCCGTCTGTCATGCTCCTCATCTTTTAATGCCTGTTCCGCTATTTTCTTATCCTGCTCCTTATCTTTTGCTGCATTCTTTGCTATTAATCTGTCATGTTCTTCGTCCTTTAATGCCTGCTCCGCCAGCCGTCTGTCATGCTCCTCATCTTTTAATGCCTGTTTCGCTATTTTCTTATCCTGCTCCTTATCTTTTGCTGCATTCTTTGCTATTAATCTGTCATGTTCTTCGTCCTTTAATGCCTGCTCCGCCAGCCGTCTGTCATGCTCCTCATCTTTTAATACCTGTTCCGCTATTTTCCTATCCTGCTCTTTATCTTTTGCCACATTCCTTGCAATCTGTCGATCCTGTTCTTCATCCTTACTTTCTATTTCTTTTAAATTCTGTTCATGCTGCTTCACTTTCTCAGCAAGAAAATTCTGCTTATTCATTATATCTTCTTGCGCTTTTAATTGCTTAATTACATTCGTAATTTCCTGTCTGGCAAAATCACTCAATTCTTCTTTAGATGCACCATTTAATTGTAACTGAAGCTGTCTGACCACTGAACGGTTTGAAGCAAGACTCGTCACTCCCAGTCCAAATAAATACTGCGATATCTTTCCTAATTTTTCCTGATATTCAAAAGAAACTTTCTGTGCCTCTGACGCACTGATTTGAGACTCCGCTAAATCTACAGCCGCCTGCTGCAAGGATTCAATCGCTTTTCCCTTCTGAAACAAGCCTGTCGATTTTCTATATGCACTGTCTGCAGATTGTTTCGCATCCTCTGCTTTCTGCATTGCAACATTAACTTTATCCTCAAGCTTCTTAATCTCACTAATTTGTGATGTTATAATATTCGGAAGCTCGGATTCATTAATCTCATATAATTGAATTTCATTGTCGTTCATTTCATTCACCCCCATGTAAGAATATCATTCATGTCTTCCAATAATCTTTCATTCTTTTTCTTAATCTCAGGTATGTATGTGCCTATTTTGTTCAGATCATCTCCCATCTCATGCATTGACTCCAATAAGAATGCCGTTGTTGTTTCCATCATTTCATACGCTTTTTCTATCGCTTCTCCAGCATTCTCGGCAGAGATCCACATATCAGCCTGTTTATAAAACACCTTCGCGTCGGTATAAAAAATTAATTCGCTGTATAATTTCATGCGCTCACCGCGAAGGTAATTCCGTTTCAATCCCATTCCCGCATCCGTAGCGACAGCCACAGCAAACCTGCCAACTCCTACAAAATTGACCCTGAGAATCATATTTGACAGGAATGCAGGAGCATTAAATCCACCGGATTTAATTGCAGAACGAATCGCCGCATCCGCCATATCAATTGCCGTAAACGTTCCCGATGCAACCGTCATCATCCTTACGATTGTTCTGTTTCGGAACGGCATTACTTCCCTCCAATCGAGTTCTGCAATCGAATGTTTCTGCTTCATCTGCATAATAAATCTTCGTATAAAATATAGTCCTCTGACTAACAATTCATTGATAATCACCGGAACCGCCTGTCTCTTTAGTTCATGTTTGACAGCCATCTCTGTTCTCATATCGACCTTGCTGGATGCCCCTTGAAACAGACTGTTAAATGCGCCTAAATCCAACTGCTTTTTTCCTACACCAATTCCATTTTGATACGCTTTCCTTAAATTCTCAGCAAAATTTGTATCCTCAAAACAAGGCAAAGCTGCCAGTTCCTTTGCTGTCGCAAGAAACGATCCGGGTATTCCCGCTCCCTCATTGCCTTTTCCGACAGCAGTAGAACTTCCCGCCATATCACTCAGCAAATGTCCTTTGCGATTCTTAATAGTCTTTGCCACATTAAAGAACCAATTAATGATTCCCGCAAAAAATTTTCCCCAAGTCTCCTGACTGACTAAATTTCCATACTCATTCACTTCTATTGGCACTTTAATTACTTCTCCCGAGCTGCTTCTATATTTAGCTATCCCGGTAAACTGCACTAAAATGCAGCATACTAATCCAACCAGTGTCGGGTGATGGCAGAAATCATCTAGATGATGGGTTTTATCCGTTATTCCATAGTCCTTATAAGGTTTATATTCACCATCTCCAGGTAACTTATATTTCTTTTCCAAAAATTCAATTGCATTATCCAATCGATTGGGATCTTTAGATTTAGTTCTTTTCTTATCCAAAAAATCGACATATCCCGGATCTTTTTTTGCGAAATCCATTACTTTTTCATTAATTTGCTGATTACTGATTGCCTTCGCGTTTTTGAAGTCCCACTCTCCGACAATTACTGCATCAAAAATACCCGTAATAATTCCACATGTCACAGCTATTGCATAATCAATCCCGTCTGCATGATTTGTCAACCGATCTATATCCGCATTAAGTTCATTTACTCTTTGAAGCACCGCCTCTCGCTGACTCTCAATATTTTCCAAGTCCCTTGCAATTTTCTTGCGTCTTTCATCACACACATTGACAAGATCGATAGACGGAACCACTTCAAATTCAACTTCAAAATCATCTTCACAAGCATTCTTTAATTCCACAAATGCAGCCATCTTGCCACCTTTCTTCCTTTCCTCTCACTCCACCACCCTCACTCTCTCCCCCTGGCTCCGCAGCCACATATCGATCCCCTTCCCGAACACCTCCGCCTGCACCACACACTTGCCGTCCTCCTCCGAGAGGATCTTCGCTGTGGGCAGCCTGTCCAGCACCGCCTCGATAGATTCCCCCGTGTACTCGAACTTCACTTTCCGCAGTTTGCCGCCGTACATGAACTGCACCCGCTTGCGGAACTCGCCTTCTTCAAACCGGTCGGCGTATGGAATCTTAAAGCGTTCTCCCGTCACCTTCAGGCTCTCGATCCGGTCAATCCGGTAGATTGTCGGAAAAGGATCGTCCGCATTCTCGAAAGCTTTCTCTTTATCTATGCCCTCAATAAATCCCACCAGATAGAAATAGTACTCCGAGAACATGATCGCCAGCGGCTCCAGTCTGCGCTCCACGGTGGACTTGTCCTTCAGTTTCGTATATTGAATCTGAATCACCCTGCACTCCCTGATCGCCTCGCCAAGCTGCATGATCTTGTCCAGAAAGACCCGTTTGTGCCGCGGCTCTATGTAATGGAATCTCTCATTCGCAATCAGGTCGGCGATCAGCTTCTGGTTCTTCTTCGGCACACAGTTAACCAGCAGCTTATCCAGAATACCCATCATTTCCTGTCTGGTAAAAGCCCTGCTGTCCAGCAGAATCTTGCAGACCGCCAGTATCTCGTCATTGGTCAGTCTGGCACTGCTGCCCTGTTCCAGGCGGTAGCCTTTATCATAATGATCGTAAACCAGCTCATTATGGAATCCTTCCTGCGCAGACTGTTCCGCCAGAAAAGCTCGGATGCCTTCCAGATCACGCTGTATGCTTTTTGCATTGACACCGAAACGCTCCGCCTCCTCTGCTTTCTTTACAAGCTGTCCGTTCATCAGTTTCGTGTAGATTGCCAGTACTCTGTTGCTCTTGCCTAATCCTTCTCCGTCCATCGCATCTGAGACCTCCGTTATCATTTTATAGGTACGCTTTTGATACCATCATAGCAGTCCGTGTGGACGGTTGCTGTCCATCTTACTTTTTATATCTATATTAAATTCCCATTTCTACGCACGCTTTTCTCAGACTGTTTTGAGGGAGTCCCCTGACTTCTATTTTATCCCTTTTTTCTACTATATTCTACTATATGCATATAGCATTTTGCAATACTATATATAGCATACTTTATCACTCTTTTTTATTGAGAATCATATAGTTTAAGAATATAAGGAGGCGACTATATGAAAGAAAGCACCCCTCATTCCATTGCACAGAACATTAAGAAATACCGTCTTTTGAATAACATGACACAGGAGGAACTGGCAAGACAGCTCTATCTCGATACACAGTATTATGCACAGCTTGAACGCGGAGAGCGTAACTTTACGATCGAGAAGATCATCAATGTCTGCTCCCTGTTTCATATCGGTGTCGAGGATATCATCGAGCTTCCTTCCTCAGAGGAAGCGGACACGAGCCGGCTGCAGGAGGATATCATCACGCAGCTCAGGGAACTTTCCCAGCCGCAGCTTCTTCTGCTACAGAAATTTATGTCTGAGATTATCACGTACTGCCGATAAAAAATCGAGCTTCGCGGGGTTGCGAGTCCCGCTTCACGGGCTCGAAACACATCGTGGAATTTTCTATAGTATAATAAATCCACTTAGACACCGATCTGTCCAAGTGGATTTTTTCTGCAAATTTTTCATTTCTGGCAGACAGATATTCCGATCTGATTAGCAAATGTATTTCCTGCATAGAATCCGTCTATTTTCCCGCCTCTGGAAATAAATCTATACTTTGCAACTATGTCCGCACTCGGGCCAATTGATGACGTGAGCAACGTTTTTTTCGGAATATAATACACACCGGTATCATATTTGACAAGCTTTCCATTGTTACACAAAGTCTTCAACTGCTGGCTGACTGCCGGTTTTGAAATGCTCTCTATAAGAAGATCTGCAAAAAATATGGGTTCTCCTTCTTTATAATTTCGAATAATATAGTCGTATACCATAGAATAATTTCCCTTAACATTTTACATTCGTATATCCATTACGTTAAGTATGTTATATTCCATTTATGACTAATTGCAACCGGAAATTTTTTCCTTCCTCCTGCCTCACAGCAGCATCTCCTCCATATCCCTAAGCGCCGCCTCCGTCAACGCCAGCAGAATTTCCTCATCCTTCTCGACTACGCCGCATTTTTGATAACGCAGCCGGAAGGTCGGTGTCCCCTTCGGGTCAAAAGTCATTCTGCCCTCGTATGCCCGCAGAAGATGCGGTATGTTTTCCACTTTGATTCTGGCATCTTGGCGCAGCAGGAAGTGTATGGCGCCGCCCTTGCCCTTTACCTCCGGCATATACAGCCTGTGCGCCTGTGCGCGGAGCAGCGCAATGCGCAGCAGGTTCTCCGCCGACTTCGGAATCCCGCCGAAACGGTCCAGCAGTTCCTCCCGCATATCTTCGCACTCTTTCTCGTTCTCGATTCCGGCGATGCGCTTATAGATATCCAGCTTCTGTACTTCGTTCACGATATAGGACGGCGGAATGTACGCATCCGCTTCCAGATCGATGCTTGTGTTGAAATCCTCTATGGTAGATATCCCTTTCAGACTCCTGACCGCCTCATTCAGCATTTTACAGTACAGATCGTAACCGACCGCCTGCATATGCCCATGCTGTCTGGCGCCCAGCAGATTTCCCGCGCCGCGTATCTCCAGATCCCGCATGGCGATCTTAAATCCGCTTCCGAGATCTGTAAACTCTTTAATCGCTTCCAGCCGTTTCTCCGCCACTTCCTTGAGCATCTTGTCTCTTTTATACATCAGGAAAGCATAAGCTGTCCGATTGGAACGCCCCACGCGTCCTCTAAGCTGATAGAGCTGTGATAATCCCATCTGATCGGAATCATGGATGATCATCGTGTTGACATTGGAAATATCCAGCCCGGTCTCAATGATCGTCGTGGACACCAGCACGTCGATTTCCCCGTCTATGAAATCATACATGATCCGCTCCAGTTCACTCTCCTTCATCTGTCCATGGGCAAATGCCACGGTCGCCTCGGGCACAAGCTTTTGAATGACGGCGGCAATATCCGCAATATTATTTACCCGGTTGTAAACATAGTATACCTGTCCTTCCCTGGACAGTTCCCTGACAATTGCCTCCCGCACCAGTTCTTCGTTATACTCACAGACAAATGTCTGGATCGGATGGCGGTCTCCCGGCGCCTCCTCAAGCACACTCATATCCCGGATACCGATCAGGCTCATGTGCAGTGTTCTCGGAATAGGCGTCGCCGTCAGCGTCAGCACATCCACATTTTCTTTCATCTTCTTGATCTTCTCTTTATGTGCCACGCCGAAACGCTGCTCCTCATCTATAATAAGCAGTCCCAGATCCTTATACTGCACATCCGTAGACAGTACCCGGTGGGTACCGATCACAATGTCCACCATACCCTTCTTCAGGTCTGTCACTGTCTTCTTCTGTTCCGCCGCCGTCCTGAAACGTGAGAGCAGGTCGATCCGCACGGGAAAATCTTTCATCCGCTGTACGAAAGTATTATAGTGCTGCTGCGCCAGAATCGTGGTCGGCACCAGATACACGACCTGTTTTCCCTCCTGTACCGCCTTGAAGGCCGCCCGGATCGCAATCTCCGTCTTGCCATAGCCCACATCGCCGCAGATCAGCCGGTCCATGATCTTGCTGCTCTCCATATCTTCTTTGGTGGCGGCAATGGCGCTGACCTGATCCTCCGTCTCTTCAAACGGAAACATCTCTTCGAACTCCCTCTGCCAGACGGTATCCGGTCCGTACTTGAATCCCTGGCTCTGCTGCCTGACCGCGTACAGCTCCACCAGATCCTGCGCTACCTCGTCCACGGCAGTGCGCACCTTGGATTTGGTTTTATTCCATTCCTGTGTACCGAGTTTGTTGAGTTTCGGTTTACTGCCGGACTCCGCGGACGCGTATTTCTGAATCACATCCAGTCCCGTGGCAAGTACGTAGAGTATCCCGCCGTCGCGGTAGGATATCTTCATGTAATCTTTAACAATCTTATCTACTTCCACCTTCTCTATCCCTTGATAGATACCGAGACCGTGGCTCTCGTGCACGACATAGTCACCCACTTTTAACTCATTAAAATCGTTGATTTTCTGTCCCTGATAAAGTTTCTTCTTTTTTTTCTTTTTCTCAACACCAAAAATATCGCTTTCCGAAATTACGATAAATTTAAGCAGCGGGTACTCGAATCCCTTCAGCACCCTGCCGTAATAAGTCATAACTTCCCCCGGCTGCACTTCCCGCATGGGGTCTTCACTGTAAAAAGCGCTGATCTCCTGATCCCGCAGATCCTCCGCCAGACGCTTCGCTCTCGTCCGGGAACCGGAAAGCAGCAGAATGCGGTATCCTCTTTTCTTATAACCGGTCAGATCTTTTACCAGCGCTTCAAAACTGTTATTGTAAGAAGATAAGCTTCTCGTCTGTATGTCAAATTTACGGTCCGCCTTAAAAAGCGGATTCTTTCCGTCCATCATAGAAAGGGTCACGACCCTGCCTCCCGCAATCCTTGCCGCAGTCTCTTCCGCGCTGTAGAGAATGTCCGTCTGTCCGGGCAGAATATAACCCTTCTCCAGACGGTGCATCATACTTTCCCGAAATTCAAGCTCCACTGCAGACGCATGTTCTCTGACCCGCAGAGGCTCTTCGATGAAAACGCAGCCTGCCCTCTGCCCGCCGGAACCTTCCGAAGCGCCCGTCAGACAATCTAACAGTGTAGACAGTTCCGGATAAAAATATCTTACATAGCTTTCCAGATTCACCGCGTTGCGGGACAGACCAAGCTCGATCAGCTGCTCCGCCAGTTCCTTCACCTGTGTCTCGATTCTGTGCGCTTCCTCGGTCTTCATCTCTTTCCGCAGTTTCGCCGCATATTCTTTACATTCCGCCTGAATCTTCTGCAGTCCGGCTCGCAGTTCATCCTCTGATAAAATTAGTTCTGTTGCAGGATAAATCGTGACGGACTCCAGTTTCTCAATCGAGCGCTGACTTAAAATATCAAAGCTGCGAATGGACTCCACATCTTCTCCCCACAACTCGATCCGGTAGGGATTCTCTTCTGTCAAATCAAAAATATCAATAATACCGCCGCGTATGCTAAACTGCCCCGGCGCCTCCACTTGATAATTTTTCTCATAACCAAGTTCCACAAGACACGCCGCCAGCTCACTTTCTTCTATCCGGCTCCGCTTATCGATATGGATCACATGTTTTTTCCATGCCCCGATCGGAGGCTGCGGCGCCATCAGTGCATCATACGTGGTAATCACCGTGGTCGGTCTGCCCTCCATCAATCTGCGCAGGCACCTGATCCGCTCCATCGTCAATTGATTGCCGTGAATATCCGCCTGAAAAAAGATCAAATCTTTGGCCGGATATAGCATAACATTCCTGTCGTAAAACTTGTAATCCTCATATAGCTCTTTCGCCCGAAGATCACTGAATGTCACGATCACTTTGTATCGGAAACCCTCGCTAAGTCCATAAATCATATGCAGCTTCTGAGAATCCACACAACCACTCAGCGCAACTGGTGCCTGCTCTTTTACAAGCATTTTCTTAATCTCTTCATATTCTCCCAATTCTTCTAAGGGAGCAAGTAAAGCCCTCACATCTTACCTCCGTCTTTCTGTACCTTTTTATTATATTGGTTCATCGCCACATCCGCGCCTTCAGTAATCATCACTTCTACTGCCGCTGCCGCGCGCACAGCGCTCTCGTCCATGATCTCCCGCTCCTCCTTCGGAAAATGTCCCAGCACATAATCCGCCAGATCATATCCTTTCGGCTTCTCACCCACGCCCATTTTCACGCGCTGAAATTCATCGTGCCCCAAATGCAGAATGATATTTTTCAGCCCGTTGTGCCCGCCGGCGCTTCCCTTCTTACGGATGCGAATCTGTCCCACATCGAGACTGACATCATCAGAGATCACGATCAGTTCATTTCTCTCGTCTATCTTATAAAAGTCTATGACATCCCTGACGCTTTCACCACTTAAATTCATATATGTCTGCGGCTTCACCAAAACAACCTTCTGTCCGCCCACGTATCCTTTGCCGATCAGTGCCTTATGCTTACGCTCGCCCACAGTAATATTATTCTTCGCTGCAATCGCATCAATTACATCAAAGCCGATATTATGTCTTGTATTCTGATACTGTCTGTCCGGATTTCCCAGACCCACGATAATATACATAGTTACCTCGATTCCTGCTGCCGCCCGCAGTTTCACAGCCGACCGTTTCTAATATTCTTTCTTTATCATCCATGCGGTGATCGTTTCTTATTCTATCAATATTTTCCCGTTCCTACAAGGATTGTTTCCAAAAAAATAAGTCTTTTTGAAAGTGCAGAAGTATATAAAAAAATCTTTAATGAATTAAAAATAAATAATTTTATTAATTATCACCATTCCATTTATAATTTTATCGGCAAACAGTTTTATATCATATGACGCACTTTCCTATGATACAAGAAAAGGACGCTTCCGCGTCCTTTTCTTCTTCCACACTGCATTTGTTACTCATCATCAGATTCCAAAAGTGCTTTCTCATAGCTTTCCAGAATAATCGTTTGTATTCTGTCGCGAGTCTCTGAATTAATGGGATGAGCAATATCCCGATACTCACCGTCATTAGCCTTCTTGCTAGGCATTGCAATGAAAAGACCTTTTTCACCTTCAATTACTTTAATGTCATGAACCACGAATTCATCGTCTATGGTAATTGAGACGATTGCTTTCATTTTGCTGTCTTGAGTCATTTTACGCACGCGGACATCAGTAATTCTCATGAAGCTCAGCCTCCTTATCATATGATACCGGACAGGAACCTGTCGGTTTTCACAAGCTTTTCCACACAAGTCATACTCATCAAGCCACGTAGCTTGTAATAAACATTTAGTTAATAACGCCCATGCCTCTTACACAATATATATATCGATAATAGCAACCGCCTTTCCATCATACCATCAAATTACGAATCTGTCATTATGTTCTACCACAATTTCTATTCCGTTCTCTCCTTTGTGGTATGAATTTGCCCGTATCGTGCCCCTGCTTTCCACGATACAATTCTCAATATGCGTATTATCTCCTATATACACATCATTCAGGATGATGGAATTCTTAATATAGCAGTTATTACCGATATACGTTTTCTTAAAGATCACGGAATCCTCAACTTTACCGTTTACAATACATCCGCTGGAAATCAGGCTGTTCTTAATGCTTGCTCCCACGTTGTATTTTGCCGGCGGCAGATCGTCTACCTTAGAATAAATATCGGGATATTGTCTGAAGAAATAATCCCTGATCTCCGGGCGCAGGAAATCCATATTCGTCTTGTAGTAATCCTCCACCGTAGCGACATTGCTCCAGTAATCCTTGATCTTATACCCATAGATCCGTTTCATGTTCTTATACCGGATCAGGATGTCCTTAACGAAATCGTATCTGTCCTCTTCCGCACATTTCTCGATCATCTCGATTAATTGTCGTCTTCTGACAACATAGACACCACACGAAATCGTATTGGACTTAGCAACCACCGGTTTCTCTTCGAATTCCTCAATACGGCACTCCTCGTTCATCTTGATCGTACCAAATCTGTCAACGTTGACATCGGGCGCCATGTCTTTACATACTACTGTAATATCGGCTTTCTTGTCAATGTGGTATTCTAATATCTTATTATAATCCATCTTGTATACGCAATCGCCGGAAGATATTACCACATAGGGTTCATGGCTGTTCTTAAGCCATGACAGGTTCTGCGCAATGGCATCCGCCGTGCCCCGATACCATGCATTGCTCTCCGCCGTCACTGCAGGTGTAAATACGAATAACCCGCCCTGCTTACGTCCGAAGTCCCACCATTTGGATGAACTCAGATGCTCGTTCAGGCTGCCTGCATTATACTGTGTAAATACAGCGACCTTATTAATGTGGGAATTAGACATATTGCTGAGTGCAAAATCAATGCTCCGGTAACTGCCGGCAATCGGCATCGCGCAGACTGCACGCTTCTGCGTCAGTTCCTTGATCCTGTGATTATTACCACCCGCTAAGACAATTCCAATTGCTCTCACTATTTATCACCTGCCTTAATCAATGTTTTTCCGCTCGGAAGTTGTCCATCTTTATAGTCTTCCGCGCTCGTCACGCCGAAAATAACCGAATTCTTTCCGACGGAAATCCCCTGAGGGATAACACTCTTCTCTCCCACGGCTACGATACCGTGATTATAAATGTGAGGATCGGTCTCATTCTCGACCTCTTCGCCTACACCCAGTCTGACATTATCCTCAATCAGAACATTCTCCGCAACGATTGTCTTATACAGTTCGCAGTTGCTGTGAATCTTCGTCTCATTCATGATAATGGAATCCCGCACAACAGTGCCTGCGCCTATTGTCACACCGCAGCCGATCACCGAGTTATATACCTGCCCGTATATTTCGGAACCCTCTCCGATAATGCTTCTCTCTACAACGCTGTCCGAAGACAGATACTGCGGCGGCAGAATCTCACTCTTTGTATAGATCTTCCAGTATTCTTCATAGAGATTAAATTCCGGAACAAGATCGATCAGTTCCATGTTCGCTTCCCAGTAAGAGTTAAGCGTTCCTACATCTTTCCAGTATCCGTTGAACTCATAGGCATAAAGAGGTGCCCCCTTGGCATGACAGTACGGAATCAAATGTTTTCCGAAGTCCAGACCCGGCTGTTCCGCATTGGTGAGCAGTGCCTCCTTAAGCGTCTTCCAGTTAAAGATATAGATCCCCATAGACGCAAGGTTGCTTCGCGGATTCTGCGGTTTCTCCTCGAAATCTATGATCTTGCGGTCCTTGTCCGTAATCATGATACCGAAGCGCTTCGCCTCTTCCATCGGAACGGGCATAACGGCAATCGTTACTTCCGCGCCGTTCTGTTTGTGGAAATCCAGCATAACCTCGTAATCCATCTTGTAAATATGATCACCCGACAGAATCAGAACGTATTCCGGATTAAAGCTCTCCATATAATCCAGATTCTGGTAAATCGCGTTCGCCGTACCTGTGTACCACTCGCTGTTCGTGCTCTTCTCATAGGGCGGAAGTACCGTCACACCACCGATATTTCTGTCTAGATCCCACGGAATACCGATCCCGATGTGTGTATTGAGCCGGAGCGGCTGATACTGTGTCAGCACGCCCACCGTGTCAACACCTGAATTGATACAATTACTGAGCGGAAAGTCGATAATCCTATATTTACTGCCAAAAGATACAGCAGGTTTTGCAACCTTTGACGTAAACACTCCCAATCTGCTTCCCTGACCGCCAGCAAGCAGCATGGCAATCATTTCCTTCTTTACCATCATATCACCTCTTGTTTCCTATAGATTTTTTAATATATATATTAAAATTTAGAGCCGATTTTATTATGTTTGTTAATTATACCACAATCCGAAGAGAAAGTGAATATTATTTACAAATTTATTCGCCCGTTACTTCTTTGCACATGTTAATAATATACAATATTTTACTATACATTTCAATATATTTGTTTATTTTTAACATACTTCTTTTCTGAGACTTAATTTCAGCAATCTTATTGTGTAAATTGTAGCCAAAAAAGAAGCAATATGGCTCTTTTCCAAATTCCTATTGGTTTTTTTATATGAAATGAGTATAATACTAGTAAAAATGTAATATAGGGAGAATTCCATGTATCAAATCAACTTTAACGAACCAGTTCACATATATTTTATCGGCATCGGCGGTATCAGCATGAGCGGACTCGCCGAGATCCTTCTCTCGGAGGGATTTCGTGTATCCGGCTCTGACAGAGCACCGTCTCCGCTCACCGGCAGGCTGGAAGAACTGGGCGCTGCCGTTTATTACGGTCAGCGTGAAGAAAATCTGACGTCCGACATTGATGTGGTTGTATATACAAGCGCCATCAAACCGGAAAATCCGGAAATGGCCGCAACGGATCGTCTGCAGATTCCACTGCTCACCAGAGCCCAGCTGCTGGGACAGATGATGCAGAATTATAAACTGCCCATTGCCGTGAGCGGCACGCACGGCAAGACCACGACCACCTCCATGATCTCCCAGATTCTGTTGGAAAACAACAGCGACCCCACCCTGTCTATCGGCGGTATCTACAAACCAATCGGCGGCAATATCCGCGTCGGCTCCTCGGATCTGTTTGTCACGGAAGCATGCGAGTACACCAACAGTTTCTTAAGCTTTAATCCCAGGATCAGTATTATACTTAATATAGAAGAAGACCATCTGGACTTCTTTAAGGACATCGAAGATATCCGCAGATCTTTTCACGCGTTCGCACGTCTTCTGCCGGCCGGCGGAACCCTGATCATCAACGGCGAAATCGCCAGCTGCAGAGAACTCACCGATGATCTTACGTGCAAAGTCATCACTTACGGCTCTTCCCCGGATTTTGACTACTGGCCGAAGGACATTACTTATGACGCATCGGGTTGTCCTTCTTTTCATCTTATGCGGGCAGGCGGCAAAGAAGAAGTATTTTCTTTAAAAGTTCCCGGGGAGCACAATGTCTATAATGCCATGGCAGCTATTGCTCTGGCTGATCTGCTCGGCATCCCCGATGCCGTAACCGCAGAGGCGCTGCTGCATTACGGCGGCACGGACAGACGTTTTGAATATAAGGGCAAGGTAAACGGCTTTACCGTGATCGACGATTACGCACATCATCCGACGGAGATCCGCGCAACGCTGCTTGCCGCTGAGAATTATCCGCATCGGAAGACATGGTGTGTATTCCAGCCACATACTTACACGAGAACCAAGGCGTTCCTGAGCGATTTTGCCCGCGCACTGTCGCTGGCCGACGAGGTCGTTCTGGCCGACATTTATGCCGCCAGAGAGAAAGATACTCTCGGCATCAGTTCGCAGACGCTGCAACAGGAAATAGAAAATCTGGGGCACCGCTGTTACTATTTTCCTTCATTTGAAGAGATCGAAAACTTTCTTATGAAAAATTGCACAAAAGATGATTTGTTGATAACTATGGGGGCGGGCGATGTCGTAAAAATCGGGGAAAACCTGCTGCGAAAATAATTATTCACAATATCCACAGAAAATAACCGGAATTTTCATCGATTAACTGTGGATATTTTTATGTGACGGTTTCCACGCATTTACGGGCACTCTCATTTTCTATCCACATTTTCCACATTCACGGAACCTCTGTTCTATGTTTGGATTGTGGCAGTTTGCCTATTTCATTTTAAAAATTGCTATGCTATAATTCAGCATGTGTTATATAGGGGCACAATGAGTTCCATCATGGAACAGAGGTGGTGTTGAAATGGGTCATTTGACGATTTATCAGGATAACTATACTGATTCTACGGTTATTTCCAACCGTTTTATTGACGAATATATGAAAGATGCGAACGATGCACAGCTCAAGATCTATCTGTATCTGATCCGCATGATGAGCGCAAGACGTTCTACCAGTATATCCAATATTGCGGACATGTTTAATTATACGGAGAAAGATGTTCTGCGCGCCCTGAAATACTGGGAGAATAGACAGCTTCTGACGCTTGAGTACGACGACAACAAGACTGTCACCGGCATTCACCTGATGGACTTCGCACCGCTTGCTGCCGTCCCGGCCATTGCGCCCGTTCCGGCAGTGTCCGTGTCAGCCGCTTCGCCGCTTGCCTCTGTCGTACCGATCTCTTCCAAACTGAATACGGAAGAGCCTGAGGAAGCTTATGTAAAGCCTAATTATACTTTAGACGAATTGAAAGCATTTAAGTCCGACGAGGCTACCTCAAGACTGCTCTTTATCACGGAACAGTATTTGAAGAAGACCTTAAGTCCTAACGAAGTACGCACGATTCTCTTTATCTCGGACAAGCTGGGATTTTCCGAGGACCTGATCGACTACCTGATCCAGTACTGCGCGGGCCGTGACAAGAAGGATCTGCGGTACATAGAGAAAGTGGCCATCAGCTGGGCGCAGCAGGGCATTACGACCACGAAGCAGGCGAAACGCCTGGCGGGTAAATACGACAAAATTGTCTACGATATTATGAAGTCACTTGGTAAGAACAGTACGCCGACGCAGACGGAGGCCGCTTACATCACCCGCTGGATCAAGGAATACGGCTTTACGCCCGACGTGATCTATACCGCCTGTGAACGCACCGTGCTCGCCACGGACAAACACCGCCTGGAATATGCCGACAGTATCCTGACTAACTGGTATCAGGCCGGCGTACATCATAAAAGCGATATTCAGTCGCTCGACGACCGTTATCGCAAGTCGAAGCCTTCCAGAGCCGCTTCGAATAACAAGTTTAATCAATTTAAGCAGAACAACTATGATTTCGAGGCTTTAGAACAGGAATTATTAAGTAATTAGAAAATCGAGCCTCGCTCGATTGCGAGATTTGCTTCGCAAACTCGAATATGCAGAAAAATTTCCTAAATTGCATACAATAAAACCGATTCTGTCGGCTAAAAGGAGTACCATAGTGTCACTGACGAACGCCCAATATGATATGATCCTTCATCAATATGAGATGAAACAGTTAAAAAGCCGCCGCGATATGGAACGCCGGCTGGCGTATGTCTATGATCATGTTCCCGCCTATCGCGATCTGGAAGATACCGTGGCCAGCGTCTCTGTCTCTCAGGGTAAGAAGCTCCTTAACGGCGACCCGGATGCCATGGAAGACCTGCGGGATATGCTGGCGGAACTGTCGGGACGCAAGACGCAGCTTCTCGAAGATGCCGGACTTGCACCTGATTATCTGGAACCCGTCTATGAGTGTCCCGACTGCAAAGATACCGGATATGCCGGCGGACAGAAATGTCACTGTTTCAGGCAGGCTATGATCACGCTCCTCTATGAGCAGTCCAACATACGCGAGATGCTTCGCACGGAGAATTTTGATTCTCTTTCCTATGAATATTATGACGGTGAAGACCTGTCCCGTTTTCGGAACGCCGTGAACACCTGCCGTAATTTTGTCAAAAATTTCAATTCTGACTACCATAATCTCTTTTTTTATGGTACAGTGGGTACTGGAAAATCATTTCTTTCCGGCTGTGTTGCCAAAGAGCTGATAGAAACCGGGCATTCCGTGATTTATTTCAGCGCAACCGGCCTGTTTGATTTACTTTCTAAAAATTCCTTTGATTATAAGAATCGGGAAGAGCTTCGTGAAACTTATGCGGACTTATACCAGTGCGACCTGCTCATCATTGATGATCTGGGCACGGAACTGACCAACCAGTTCGTTACTTCCCAGTTATTTTCGCTCCTGAATGAGCGGCATATGGGCAAAAAGGCGACTGTGATCTCCACCAATCTGTCCCTGGAGGAATTACGGAACAGATATTCTGACCGTATCTTCTCCCGCATAACCAGTCACTATGAAATCTGTAAACTGTCCGGCCAGGACATACGCATGTACAAGAAAAGATTGATGAACAGAAAGTGAGGCTTCTTTCATGACCAGACGTGAAGAAAAAAGAAATCTGGAAACCATTCCTGTAGGCTCCCTGGGGATCATCCCGCTCGAAGGCTGCCGACCCTTAGGTGAAAAAGTAGATTACTATCTCATAAAATGGAGAGCCGAACGCGAGAGCGAGCATAAAGATTCCCTTGCATTCTCCGGTTACCAGAGAGATACTTATATTCTGCAGGCCGATGTGCCCAGATTCGGTTCCGGCGAAGCCAAAGGTGTCATCAAGCAGTCCGTGCGCGGTTCAGACCTGTATCTTCTTGTCGATGTTGCGAATTACAGCCTGACCTATTCTCTCTGCGGTCATGAAAACCATATGTCGCCTGATGACCATTATCAGGATTTAAAACGTATTATTGCTGCCGTAGGCGGTAAGGCAAGGCGGATCACCGTGATTATGCCCTTCCTCTACGAGAGCAGACAGCATAAAAGAACCGCCAGGGAATCTCTTGACTGTGCGCTTGCATTGCAGGAGATGGTAAATATGGGCGTTGATAACATCATCACCTTTGATGCCCACGATCCCCGTGTGCAGAACGCGATTCCGCTGCACGGTTTTGAGACGGTACAGCCGGCTTATCAGTTTGTCAAGGGTCTGCTGACCCATGTAAAAGACTTAACGATTGACAGTGACCATATGATGGTAATCAGTCCCGACGAGGGCGGTATGAACAGAGCCATCTACATTGCCAATGTACTCGGTCTGGATATGGGTATGTTCTACAAGAGAAGAGACTATACCCAGATCGTAAACGGCAGAAATCCCATTGTTGCACATGAGTTCCTGGGTTCCAGCGTGGAAGGCAAGGATATGATCATTATAGACGATATGATCTCCTCCGGTGAAAGTGTACTGGAAGTTGCATCCGCCTTGAAAGAGCGTAAGGCAAACAGAATCTTCGTCTTCTCCACCTTCGGGCTCTTTACAGCCGGACTGGACCGGTTCGACGCGGCATATGCTGACGGCACGATCTGCAGGGTACTGACCACAAACCTGATCTACCAGACACCTGAGCTGCTTGCCCGCGAATGGTATATCGACTGTGATATGAGTAAATATATCGCCTATATTATTGATACTTTAAATCATGATACCTCCATCAGTGACCTGCTGAATCCCGTGGAAAGAATCCAGTCCATTGTGGCCAGATATAATGCCGGGGAGCTGGAATAACCCGGGCATTTCTGCCAAATTTTATTAAACGCTTTGCATCTTAAAAAGGGTATCCCCGCAGGGATACCCTTTTCTATGTTATGGGAAATGTCCAGGCATGTTTCGAGTCCACGAAGCGGAACTCGCAATCAAGCGAAGCTTGATTTTTTCATGTATTCTCAGTTTCCGTCGAGCCTGATATCGTTTACCTGCCTGATGGTTCCCGGGCTGTGGATTACCCCCACTTATTGTTCCTTTCTGTTACGCCGCTTACGCTGCCGCCGAATCCCGACCACTTGACAGGCGCTTTATCTCCGACGCAGTTTTCAATGGTGACATTCTTTATATGGCCATTCAACTGTCCGAGGATCTGGATGGTTCCGCCGGCGTTTCCTTTAAAACTGCAATTGGATATTGTTACATTCTGGCAAGTTTGGCCGCTGTTTGGCTCAATGTCAATGCCGTATTGCGGCGCTGTCCCATTGGCGTTATTGAACTGGCAGTTCTGAACCTTCACATTCGATACGTCTGTAATAGACAGATTGCTTCGCCTGTTATGATGCAGGTTACAGTTTGCGATAGTAACGCCGTTACTGTTTTTACCACTGCTAATGCGGCCAAGATAGATACCGTCGCCCCAGCATTTGGAAACTTCCACATCACGAATATGAACATTTGTACAGCCGACGATTTCGATGCCATGCCCTGCCTCGCCGCCGCTGCCCTTGTGCGCGTCGCGTTCACCGATCAGCTTCCCGCCGGAAATGTATATGTCTTTACGGTCGGAAGCATAAATCATGCGATAAATCCCACTGTTTGTACCAATCGCATAGAGTTTGGCATCAGGCGACATGATCAGCGACTGACCGTCTCTTAACATGATACCCGCCGTGAAACCGGGGTTTGCGGCAGGATTAATATGATACTCGCCCGCCGGGATATAGAGATAATCATAGTTGTCCTGATGTTGATATCTTACTTCATTTTCCCATTTTTGTAACAAATCGTTGATTGCTTGCGTATCATCCTTACATCCCTCCGCCTGATGGTAGGTAAGTACCCGGGGGTCATTCGCTGTATCGATCTCACCGCCTGCAACGACAACATAACACTGCTGGACATATTGTCCATTGCCCATAGAGACTTCGATGGTTGCAGGTCCGATCTTTTTCATGGTGATCTTGCCTGTTTCGTCTACAGATGCTATGCTCGGTTTGCTGCTTGTAAAAACAATGCCTTCCGTGTCCATCGGATGCTCCGGGTCTTCATATCCGACAAAAGTTAACTGATATGTATCTCCGACAGTTCCTTCTATCGTTTTGCCTTTCTGTGTAAGGGTCGGCAGTGTGATCGTAACATTACACTGTGCCCTCTTATTACCGTCCTGCGCGGTAGCTGTGATGGTTACGGTTCCTTGTTTCTTTGCATTGATCACAATGCGGACAGTCTCTGCATGCGTGGTATTGTTCTCCTCAGAGCCGGAGTCCTCCAAAACCTCCACGGTTGCAATATTGCTGTTTGAAGTAGTCCAGATTACCGTTGGATTTGTTATTGTCTGTGTTGGGTCTTTCGGCGTAATCGTAGCGGTAAGCGTTCTGCTTTCCGGTTTCGTATCCAGAAGCGAAAACGACAACTTGTTTTTGTTCAATGTAATCTTGTCTACGCTGTTCTTTCGATACACTTTCTTCTGGATCTTAAAGGAACAGGTTTTTGTACCGCCATAATCCCCCCGGCCACGCAGGATTACCTTTGCGTTCCCCGCCTTAATATTATTCTTGTATCCGACAATTTCATAGCAGGATGTCTGATCCGACAGTTCTATTTCATTTTTCTTATCCGCCGCATTTGCATAAATATGAATATCCGCCGGCTTTAATGTGACTTCTTTTCCGGTATATTCCTGCGGGTCAATGACAACCTGCAATTTACTGATGTTCTTCCGGCTGTCAAAAATCCGGTAAGTGCCGCTGATCTCGCCCTGATAACTTCCGCATCCTGTCACTTTCACGGTAACGGTAGTGCCTATCGAAGGAACACTGTTTTCATTGTCATCATAACCTTCATAATGATAGCTGAGCGTTTTCTCGTAATCCGTTCCGGCCGCCAGTTTTTTCCCGTTTACATCTGTAATCGTGACAGCGGACTTCCATGCATTTTTCTTGGCGCTACAAGGCTTATCGGCAACGGTGAGAGTAGCATTGGCAATATTCGCACGCGTCACCGTAAGGGAGATTGATTCCTTATATCCTTTATAATTACCGACACCGGTAATCTCTAAGGTCATTTCGCCGGTTTCCGCATCCTTTGGTATTTTGTTATTTTTATAAGTTACCTTATAATCGGTTTTGATTTTAAGGATATTCTGATTTTGATCCCGCAGGACAAATTCCGGTATGGCGCCGTTCTTTTGGTAGGAGACGGTAAGCTTTCCGTTCCCGTCTTTGGTCACATTTTTCCACTGATAGGAAAAATGGCTTTTTTCAGTATTTGCCGTAATCTGATAAGTCTTCTTGAGCGAACCTTTGTATCTGCCTTTTCCGGTAAAGGTGACGGTCACTTTCCCGGCTTTTTGGGCATTGCTGTATTTGATAGTATAATCGGTATCTTCAACCAGCGTTTCGGCAAGCCCGGTATCGGGATCCGTAAAGGTCAGTAGTGTCTTGTTTTCCTGAAACATGCCGCCCTTTTCGGTCAGCACTTTTTGGGAGAAAGGGATGGATGTCTGCCAGTTTGCCTCAATGAATGCCGCCTTGTTAATGGCGCGGTCGGCTTCCAGTTTCAGATTGATCTTCCTAGATCCGTGATAACCCTGATCTTCTCCGATAGCGGTAGGATAAACGTTGATATAAGCGCCTTGCAGACCGTTCGTATTGAAGACGTCATAGTCATACAGGGATGGATCCAGCTCCGTTTGGCCAATTTTCAGCTTTGTAATCGTTACGTCATCCTTAGTCAGCGGAACCCCGTGATAAGCATATTTTTTTGCATTTAACGTAACAGAGGCCGTGTTGAAATTCTGTTTCTTATCAAGGACAACGAGCCACATGGGAAGAGAACCGGTGAAATTGCCTTTACCGGTTACGGTATAAGAGTATTGCCGTCCTAAATCATAGCTGTCTCCTTTTTTATAATCTGACGGCAATTGGGCATAGTCACAGATAAAGTCCTTATTAACAGCCAGTTTCTTCCGGTTATATGTTAAAACAGGGGCCGGAATATTCAGCTTTTTGGCATAATTTACCACCTGCTCATAGCCCGGCGAATCCGCCAGTGCAGAATCATTTGCATTGGCGGGATTGGGATCGATCTTACTGATGTCTTTAGGCAGGATCGTAAAATACAGGTTAATGCTGCCGCTGTACTGACCCTTCATATTAATGGTCACGCTGGGCGCTTTCGCTGTATTCCAGGCGGCGGCATTTACATTGTTTTTATAGGTCAGCGTATAGTCCGTTTTTTCTTTCAGCAGGGTTTCCTTATGGTAAACGCGAAAATCCTGCGTGATCTTCTGTCCTGTATAGACGAGGGCATCGCTTTCCTGCAGAAAGCCGTCTACCCAGAGATCACCGGAAAGATCATACACTTCATCGTCGTCTTTGGGAACGACCGTAATATGGACGGAGGCTTTCTGATCGCCGCATGTTGCCGTAATGGTTGCCGTTCCCTCTTTTAGCGCAGTAATTTCCACAGTTTTGCCGCTGACTGCCGACGTCGGTTCCGATGTCTCGTCGTTTTCCTGCGCTGATTCTGTTCCCGGTACAGCTACCATGGCAATCGTGTCATCGCTGCTGCTCCAGATAACAGGCATCGTAATATCCTTCGGCTCCAATGCTGCAGTGACTAAAAATTTAGCGTCTGGCGCGGGGGCGGGATGCAGCGTTACGCTTTCCGCATCCAAGGTCAATACGCCGACACTTTCCTTTATCGGCGACGTTTCTTCGGCATCGGCAAAGGGCGCGGCTGATGTATCCGCAGCCTGATTGGTTACAGAGTTTTCGGAGACGGAATCCGCAGACGCCTGCTGCAGAACGTCTTCTTCCGTAACCGGCTCCTGCGCTGCGGTTTCTTCCGGGGTATGATTCATATCTTCTTCAGGCGGTGTTTGATCCGTTGTTTCCGCATCCGCACCGTCTATGGTATTTTCCGAGACGCTCATCTGATCCGGCACATTATTTTCCGAGATGGTATCTGTCGCGATTTCCTGCGCTTGCTCTGTTTCTGACGCATCCGAATTCGCTCCGTCCGACGCTTCGTCAGTCGTATTTGGGGCAATAAAAGGGATCGTGGACGCGGCATAAAAGGTTTCGTCCTTTCTGCTTCCAGTTGCCGGATAATATGCCGCCCAGATATAATAGTCATAAGCTTCAGGCGTTTTTGCCGTTTCATCGCCTGCGTTGTCAGTGTCCACGAACGCGGCTTCCTTGGCAATAAGCGCCATCATCTGATCATATTGGCTCTCTGTGTCAGCGATTTCTTCCATGGTAAAATAAGGCGAGGCGGTCACTGTTTCAAAACCGTTCCAGTCATCCGGCTCATCAAGAAGGTTTGCGCTTCCGGGGTGCAGTCCCTTTTCTCCGCGGAGAATGCTCCATTCCAGAGTTCCGGTTTTAGCTGCGTCAGGGACTGCGTCTATCGCATAATTGGTAAACAGAATCAGGGTTTTCTCTGTCTCAAAAGAAAGGGGACAGTCATAAAGAAACGTGCCGTCTGCGACGGGAAGTTTTGCACCGCCAGGAATTTGACCGATATGTAAGGCGGGCAGTTCTATATCCGTATCGCCCGGTTCTGCAGTATTTACCGTGTCCGGCTGGACAGCCGTTTCTGCCGCAGCATTCTCCGTCTCCGGCAGGGCTGCCGTTTCCTCCCCGGCAGAATCTGCACCCGGCGTTTCATTGGGAAGCAAATTGTTTTCCGAAATGGAATCTTCCACGGTAATGGTGCTTTCCGCAGCCGCTGCCATCATACCGCCGCAGTCGCCAAATGCCACTGCCATGGCAAGTATCGATGCCAGCCATCTTTTTTTGCTACGCATAATTCTGATTCCTCCTTATGTATTCCTGCATCTTATGAAATCTGCTGCAGGATAATCTGACAAAATTGCTTTTTACAACAAAAATGCGCTTCGCACACCCTCGCGTCCGGATTTTCCGGCAAGCGCAGCTTTTGTTCCGCGCGCGAAGCTGCGCATCCCTTTTATTTCATAGGACGTACTTTCCTATGAAATAAAACATCCGAAAGCAGCACAGATTATTATAGCACAACAGGATGGAAAATAAAATGGAATTTCTTTTCTTGAACAGTTTATAGGTTTGATCCGAGGGAAGGCAGAATTCAGCTTGCTTTTCAGATCATGTCATGTTATACTTGGGAACGTTGGAATCCCCGCTAACACGGAGACAGACGACGAATAAACACGGTGAGTTCGAGACCTTCCTCACCTAAAACAAAACTAAAGGAGACAAATGCATATGAAAAAACAAACTTACAGCGAGGCCGTTCCCGTAAGAACCGCCTCGTCCACGTCACTGACCACTCTGGTTCAGGCGGCCATGATCGCCGCCATCTACGTTGTGCTGACTTTTATCGCTAATGCCTTCGGACTTGCCAATTATGCCGTGCAGGTTCGTTTTTCCGAGGCACTCACGATTCTGCCTTTTTTCACACCCGCCGCGATACCCGGTCTGTTCATCGGCTGCCTGCTCAGCAATATCCTGACAGGATGTGCGCTGCCCGACATCATTTTCGGCAGCATGGCGACCCTCATCGGTGCGCTCGGCACTTACGCACTGCGCAGATGGAAATGGTGTGCGCCGGTCTGTCCGATCGTCGCCAATACGATCATCGTGCCGCTCGTGCTGATTTATGGCTATGGTTTGATGATCGAAGGATTATCCGTGCTGCAGTGTTTCGGCTACTACTGCCTTACAGTGGGCGCCGGGGAAATTATTTCATGCGGCGTGCTGGGCATGATTCTCCTGTTTGCCCTGCAGAAATATCAGCATATTCTGTTTAAACAGAATTAGACATACAATATTGCTGCCGGTTATACTATCCATAAGGTCTACGGCACTATATAAAAATCCCCGCTTACCGGACAGATTCCGGCAGGCGGGGATTTCTTCTTATAAATTCTGCGTATGTTTCCTGACGATGTACCCCGCAATAGAATAATAAATCGGAATCGTCAGAAAAACCACCCATGTCGGATGCCAGACACCGTATATCAGTCCCCCATACAGGAAGATCAACAGCGCTAATACCGGATAGGCAAACAGATTCGGATTGCGCCTGTATACTGCATTAATCAGCGTACTGATGATCGGTACAAGGAAGAAGACCAGCCAGCCCGGATGCCACAGGTTGAAGCAGAATCCCAGTATAAGATATACCACGATCACAATGATACCGATTGGCAGTTCATCTCCTTTGCCTCGTGTAAACATATGATCCGCCGGCTCCCCGTTGACCCGGATGCCATTCTTATCGATATGTACCTCGTCGTCCTTCTTCTTATCATAGACATGAATGCCATGCCAGCTCACATGCACTTCCGCCTCCTTGTTATTCACATGGATACCGTCAAATCCGACATGTACATCTTCCTGACTGTCCGTATCATAATATGCTCCTGTCCCGCTTTCACGCCCGGTCTCCTGCTCTGCAGACCGTTTTTCCGCCTCCGGACCCTGATCTTCTACAGCTGCATCTGCTCCGCATGCACTGACGGTCTGCAGTTCGTTCCGGCTCTCTGTCTTCTGCTTCGGATCGCCCTTACACTCCTCTTCCTCCTCATGGATCTTCAATAATTCGTCCAGCGAGACATGATACAGCTTTGCCAATGCGATCAGGTTATCCGTATCGGGTGACGCCTCCGCCCTTTCCCATTTGCTGACCGCCTGTCTGCTGATTCCCAGCTTCTCCGCCAATGCCTCCTGTGACAGCTTATTATCCTTGCGCAGCGCTATCAGCCTGTTTGCAATTTCAAGATTCATTTTACGCCTCCATCCCGGAGCGTTTACGCGACGGGGCGACGCAAATGTCAGATTTGCGTCTGCCATCAAACAAATTTGTGACGCTCCGGCACAAATTTGCGTCTGAACTTGTTCAGACAGTGAAACAATCAGCACATCAGTGTGATTTTTCAAACTAGCCTCCATCCCTGTATTTGTATGAGACAATCATATAGAATAAAGGAATCCCGCACTACAACTTCTGCTTTCCAAAGCAGAAAATTCCGGTTGCCCGCACCGAAGCAGTCCGCAACCTGCGGTTTCCTTTGTCGGAAATACGCTGATTTGCAATCATTACACATGTTATTATTCTATACGTGCAAGCCACTCCTTCACCTGCAGCAGATCCTCCGCCACGATCACGCTCTTCTTATGCATCTCCTCCGTCGCGGGAAGCAGATCAGGCACCATAACAGGCTTCATGCCTGCGCTGTATGCAGAACGAATACCGTTATAAGAATCCTCTATTGCGCAGGCTCTCTCCGGCAGCACCCCCAGCTTCTCACATGCCATAAGATAAATATCAGGCTCCGGTTTACTCCGCTTTAACTGATCACCACCCACAACCACGCGAAAATAATCATACAGCCCGGCCTGCTGCAGTTCCTGTGTCACGGCCGCCAGCCGTGTAGACGAAGCCAGTGCAGCCGGAATCTCCTGTTCTTTCAGGTAATCCAAAAGTTCCCGCACGCCTCTCTTGACCGGAAGCCCGTCCCGCTCGGAAACCTCATGAAACATTGCGGATGCTTCCGTGCAGTACACTTCATAAGGAAAGTCCTGTCCGTAATAGTCCAGCAGAATTTCCCTCGTCTTCACTTTCGTCGTTCCGATACACCGAAGCATCACTTCCTGCATTCCATCCAGCTGATATTTCCCGGCTAATTTCTCCCAGCATGCCAGCACAAGTCTCTCGCTGTCAAAAATAAGCCCGTCCATATCAAAAACCACCGCGTCGAATTTTCTCATCAGGTTCCTCTCCTCTTATTATCCGGACTGAAATCTACTTCTCTTTTCTCACGTAAGTAACAAACCTGTTCCCGTTTTCTTTCAGCCATTCCGTGGAATCATTCATACCCTTTTTGTACAATGTACCCGTAACCGGGTCCATCACCACGATATTCAGTTCATTGAATCCCACAATCAGCACAGCGTTTCCATCGTCTAACAGCGCCAGCACCGGAAGGTCCTGATTCACATAATAGAGAATCGCATCCAGACTGCACCCTGACAGATCCAGTATCGTACAGTCCTGCAGATCGGATTCCAGGATAGAGAATACTGACCGTCCTGCGTTAAGCGACCGCTGTGTACTCCTGGATATTCCCTCAAACCGCAGGATCGTGTCCAGACAGACGGCCAATGCGCTTCTTGTCTCCGACATCTCATCCTCGGTAATTGCCATGATCTGATTTCTGGTGCTTCTCGTCACCTTTCTCCAGATATATTCTCCGTCATCATCCACCACTGCACCCGCAAGCCGATATGCCTGTTCTACTGCCTTACCCGGATTTTCATAGATACCTTCTATACCATTCTTTGCATACACATAATAATGCGGCTCCGCCTGCCCGGGTTCCGGCATCTGAATTGCACGGCTTCCTTCAAACAGCACCTCTTTCGGAGACAGATGCTGCAGCCCGCGGCCGTCTATCGGGTTCTTAACCTCAATCTGGCAGATCGTCTCATAATTCTCCGTAACAACATATCCTACCGTATTGCTGCCTGTTTTGATCTCCTCCGTGCTCATAATCTGGTCATCCGCGGCCGGGATATAACTTTCGCTCTCTTCATCCCACATCACTCTGCTAAGCGTAATCTGGTTCTCCTCCACGGTGCTGTCTGTCACATAGATATTCTCTTTACGATAACTCTTGAGCACCTTACCGTCATCTCCCTGAATCCGCACACAGTACATGGGATAGGTCACGATTCCGGCATTGCTCCTCACAATATCCCGCTGTCTCGCCAGCCCGTAGATCAGATCCTCCTCCATAAATCCAAGTACCGATATATATTCTCCCTGTCCGGCGGTGATGACCGTCTGCTCCTGCGTATTCAGATTCATAAGTATAAGCTGCCTGCTGGCATGCAGATCGGAACCTTCCTGCCAGACAAGCATCTTGTTGGACTCAGATACATGGTAACCTTCCTCCCGCAATCCGGATACGACCACCTGACATTCCTGAGACCTTAAATCCACCGCATACACACTGCCTGCCATGATAAAATAGTAGATTCCGGACTTATTCACATAAGATAACTGTCCCATGTCCGCCTTCAACAGCTCATAGGATCTGTCATAGGGGATATAAGCCAGTTCTTCCACCGTATTGGTCATGCTGTTGTAATGATAGACCGCCACGCCCACATTCCCTTCATGGCGTCCCCTGTTCATGTAGCCATATACCTGAAAAGTCACATTACCGGTCTCGTCCACTGACAGAACCTGTATGTCATGCCGGTTATATATATTTCTGGCATCGAGAATACCCTCTGTATTTTCATAGAAACTGAACAGCCGGATCAGCTTATTATCCGTCACATTATAACTGTAGAGCTTGTCAGCCGCCGTAAAGGCAAACACATTGCCGCCGTCGCTCTCCTGCATTTTTACTTCATCCCCGGCAATGCCGAGCACAATCTTGTTATTGATATAAATATCAGCCTCTTCATCGAAGATCTGACTCATTTCACGCTCATAGTCTAGCAAGTACATCCGGTCGGGCGTATATCGGATACGATAATACTCTCTGACTTGATAGTACTTAGTCTCCCTGTTCTCCCGCACTTTTACCAGATATTCTATACGAAAAGAGCCTGTCTGCTCCGCCAGCTCCAGAATCATGATTTCCGGCTCCGTTACCCTGCTGACCTGCAGATCCCCCCATGTTACCTGATGAAAACTGCTGTGTATCGTCACTTTATGAAAAGTGCTGTTGTCTCCTTCTGAGTTGGATTCCAGATATTTTGTCAGTTCCGCCGCCGCTTCTTTATCAAATGTTCTCTCGTGAAAATCCCGGATATAGTCCAGTTTCTCCTTGACATGCAGAGAATCACTCAGTATGATCCTTGTGTAATAACGTAACGGCTTATTCTCCGCCGGCGTAATCAGAAATACAAGCATGTATTCCGTATCGTAGTCGATCAGATCTTTGAGTGTAATACTGAAGTCGATCCGGTTGTCGTTCTGCTCATATTCCCCGACTTCCGTGCTCTCCACCAGACGCTCTCCATTCAGGCTGCGCACTTCAAAGGCGATCTGCGCAATATCCCTCCCGTAAGTGTCCAGACGTACACTGATCTTCCTGTCGCTCCCCACCGGCTGTAATGTACCGCGCAGATAGGCACAATCCATGCTGTCTGCATAGCCATGCAGACTATTTATGTCATGTCCGTCCGCAGACAGGGATATGATGGGATAGACTGCCTCTCCCATTTCAGTTGTCATATCGGTGTTGCCCTGATTCATCACCATACTGATCAGCATAAGCGCTGCCGCAAAAATGGTGCCCAGCAAAACCCCCTTTATGATCGCTTTTTTCATAGTAATCTTCCATTCTTATTCTCAAACAAGCCGCTTTATCGTCGGGTCTATGTTCAGCAGACGCATAACTTCATCGGCCTCCTGCCTGACTTTCCGCTCTTTGCGTTCATCACTGTGTGTATTCCTGACTGCACGTATCAGCAGATTCTTCGGCGTATGTTCCATATCAATAAATTCAAGAATACTGGTCTCATAACCGGCAGCCTCCAGCAGATTGGCACGCAGTGCGTCCGTGACAAGCGCTGAGAGCCGCTCCTTGATTATACCGTACTTAAGAAGCGGAGACAATGCTTCATTATGAATCTGCCGGTTCACCTCATGCTGGCAGCACGGCACAGACAGAATCACTTTCGCGCCCCACCCGACAGCCCTGGCCAGAGCATAGTCAGTGGCAGTGTCACAGGCATGCAGTGTCACCACCATATCGACTGTACTCTGCTCTTCATATTCTGCAATATCACCCTTGATAAAATGCAGCTTATCGTATCCGTATTTCCGGCTTAATGCATTGCAGTTTGTGATCACATCCTCTTTCAGATCAAGTCCCGTGATCTCCACATCATACCCCTTTAAATCATGCAGATAATAATACATGGCGAAAGTAAGATATGACTTTCCGCAGCCGAAATCTATGATATGCACGGTATTCTCATCTGAGAGTGTTGGCAGAATATCTTCAATAAATTCCAGAAAACGGTTAATCTGTTTAAATTTATCATATCGGGCGCGAACAATTGTGCCCTCCCGCGTCTGCACGCCAAGATCTATCAGAAAAGGCACCGGAACGCCTTCTTCCAGAATGTAGCGCTTCTTTCTGTTATGCGCAAGCCTGACTGCTCTTCCTGCATCAGCCTGTTCCTTTGCCTCCATGATCCGTTTGTTGATTGTCATTCTCCCTTTCCTGCTGATCAGAATAACTGCTTTGCAGATCTGGTGCGACACTTCGCACTGCCTGAAATCTCTCTCCAACGCATCACCTATGTTCCGGATCACCGCATCCCGATCCAGATTTTCATGAAAAACCTTCGTTCCTTCATATCTGGTCTGTTGAAAAAGCAGTCTGCCTTTTACCATAACAGGCCTTATTTTAATCTTGAATACACTGTCCCTGTCTCTCGGATTGCTGAGAATAATCTGATACAATCTGTCGTCAACGGTTTCCCGCATAAGTTTCTCAAGCTGTTCTTCCATGTTTTCACACACTTTCCATCATATCTTAAGTCGTCTCATGTTCTATTTTAATCAGATTGCAGCCAAACCACAACTAAAACTTTAAGATGCCGTTGCGGTTGCAATGCCGTTTCCTGTAAATCTCATAGGAAAGAAGGACCTGAATAAATTCCGCGACCCGATTCCAGTCCGGTTCCCCCTTGTCTCCCTCTTCCGTATTCTCTTCCTGCATTTTTCTGATCTTACCCACGATAACCTGCGTCAGTCTGTAGATCTGCCATCTGTCCGGATATTCATCATAGATCATACTACCCTCGTAATCAATGCGGTCCAGCGTTTCTGCTATGATTTTCTGATATTTCTTCGCCTCCGCCGGATACATTTGCTGTAAATATTCCAAGTCCCGCGTCACACTGTCTTCCTGCTGGTAATATAACGGGAGCGGATATGCCATATAGAACGGCAATATTCTGGATTGATTCATACTGCACCTCTATGCTTTTTATATGTCTTTTATTCTATCATATGCACATAAACGTGCGGCGCGAATATTCATTTGAGCCACCAGCAGAACCGTTATCTTTTCCTGTAAAAACCGGAAAAGGGGCAGATCATGCATCTGCCCCAAAACACCCGTTATCATTACATGCGGTATTTAATTTCTCACAGTCTCGATTCTCGCTACTGCACGCTTTAAAGCCAGTTCTGCCCGTCTCATATCCGTACCCGGATCATGCTCTTTCAGCCTCTCCTCAGCACGTGACTTCGCTTCCTCGGCACGGTCTACGTCAATTTCAGACGGCCATTCAATAATCTCGGCAAGAATCGTAACCTGATCCGGAAGAACCTCGGTAAATCCCGCATGCAATGCGGCTTCTTTCACTTCCTCTCCCCGTGTGATCGTCAGAATACCCGGAGCGATGATCATAGTCATCGGAAGGTGATCTTTATAAATACCGACTTCTCCCTCTACCGTATTAAATTCCACCATGGACACCTCGTCCTCATAGAAAACTCTGTCCGGTGTAATAATCTTTAAGGTAAAATTTCTATTATCGTCAGCCATATATTACCTGTTCTTTCTATATATGATCTCAGTCTTTTTACTTGGTGCGTGCAATCACATCATCTATGCTTCCGGCATTTAAGAAGTAGCTTTCCGGAATATCATCGTGCTTGCCTTCCAGGATTTCCTTAAAGCCGCGAATCGTCTCTGTGATCGGCACATACTTTCCGTTCAATCCGGTGAACTGCTCCGCCACATGGAAAGGCTGGGACAAGAATCTCTGGATTCTTCTCGCACGGGCTACTACCAGCTTATCTTCCTCAGACAGCTCATCCATACCGAGAATCGCGATAATATCCTGCAATTCCTTATACTTCTGCAGAATCTCCTGTACGCCTCTGGCAACCTCATAATGTTCCTGTCCGACAATTCTCGGATCGAGGATTCTGGAAGTAGACTCAAGCGGGTCTACCGCCGGATAAATACCCAGTTCCACGATGGAACGGGAAAGTGTTGTGGTTGCATCCAGATGTGCAAACGTTGTTGCCGGAGCCGGGTCAGTCAAGTCATCCGCAGGCACATATACCGCCTGTACGGAAGTGATGGAACCGCTCTTCGTCGATGTGATACGCTCCTGCAGAGCGCCCATTTCCGTCTGTAACGTAGGCTGATAACCAACCGCCGAAGGCATACGTCCGAGAAGCGCAGACACCTCGGAGCCGGCCTGTGTGAAACGGAAAATATTGTCGATAAATAACAGCACATCCTTACCGCCCTTATCACGGAAATATTCTGCCATCGTAAGTCCTGTCAGACCGACTCTCATTCTGGCTCCCGGCGGCTCATTCATCTGACCGAATACCATGGTCGTCTTATCAATAACGCCGGACTCCTCCATCTCATGATACAGGTCATTACCCTCTCTGGTACGCTCACCTACACCGGTAAATACGGAGTAACCGCTGTGTTCTGTCGCGATATTACGAATCAGTTCCTGAATCAAAACCGTCTTTCCTACGCCCGCTCCGCCGAACAGACCGATCTTACCGCCCTTCTGGTAGGGACACAGCAGGTCAACGACCTTGATACCGGTCTCCAAAAGCTCTGTCGCCGTAGACTGTTCTTCAAATGCCGGAGCCGGTCTGTGAATCGGCTCGTGTCCTACATCTGTGGGCGCCGGCTTATTGTCGATCGGTTCTCCCAGAACATTAAAGATACGTCCCAGTGTATTTTCACCTACGGGAACCGTGATCGGTGCACCGGTTGCAATGGCATCCATGCCTCTCACCAGTCCGTCGGTAGAACCCATAGCGATACATCTAACAGTATCATCACCCAGATGCTGTGATACTTCCACAACCAGATCTCCTCCGCTCTTAAGCGGAATCCTGATCGCGTCATTAATTTCCGGTAAGTTCCCTGCCGAAAATTTAATATCCAGTACAGCACCGATAATCTGAGTGATTTTACCAAGATTTTCACTTGTTTTTACTTCTGCCATCTCTTTTTCCTTTCACTCGTATTTAATTTTAGCTAATCGCATTTGCACCTGCGATAATTTCTGTCAATTCCTGCGTAATAGATCCCTGACGTGCTCTGTTGTACATCAGTGACAAGTGATCTATCATTTCCTCAGCATTGCTTGTCGCGGAATCCATAGCCTGCATTCTCGCACCGTTCTCGCTGGCGACCGCCTCCACCAGACCACCGTAAATCAGACTCGTGACATATTTCGGAATGATCATGTCCAGTGCCTCATCGTCCTCCGGCTCGAAATTCATCATGGCCTTGCTGCCCGTATCTTTCCCCTGCTCACCGTTTTCCGGCGCCTCCACAGGAAGCAGCTTCAACATGGTAGGCACATGCACCACTGTATTCTTAAATCCCGTGTAGGCAAGATAGATCTCTCCGATCTCACCCGCAGCATAAGCGTCCAGCAGTTTCCTGCTGATCTCCATGGCATCCATATAGGACGGTTCCTCGATAATTTCCGAGTTTTCCTCCATGATGTGATAACCGTGACGATGCAGTGCATCCTTGCCTTTCTTGCCGATGGCATATATCTCCAGCTCTTCCTTCTTGAAATCACCCTTGGTGATCAGCTTGATCACATTTGAATTATATCCGCCCGCAAGTCCTCTGTTGGAAGTGATCACGATAATCGCTTTCTTCTCAGATTCTCCTGCTTTCAGATAAGGGTGATTTAAGCCGCCGGTCTTCGCCAGCATGGAAGTCACCGTCTCGTACATACAGTTAAAGTATGCTTTCGACTGCTCTGCACGTTGTTTTGCTCTCTGCAGTTTCACGGTAGAAACAAGTTTCATGGCTTTGGTAATCTGCTGAGTACTCTGTATACTGCCTTTACGCCTTTTAATGTCTCTCATTGAGGCCATAGCGTCACCCTCCTGTACTGCTTTGCAGTACTGTGCAAAATTCATTCCAGATCACCTTCGACGATGGAATTTTGCACTCTTATATCATATTCTTACGGTCTCAGCAGCAAGTGCTTCGACCTGTACTGCACATTTTTCTCGCCTTCTACTTAAACTGCGCCTTGAACTCTTCAACCGCTTTCCTGAGTTTCGCATCTGTCTCTTCAGAAATTTCCTTCTTCTCGGCGATTGCACCCGGAACCTCCGGATATTTGGTATCCAGGAACTCAAAGAACTCCCGTTCAAATCTCGTAATGTCGTCTACCGGAACGTCCAGCAGATACTTGTTCGTCACCACGAAGATAATGATTACCTGATATTGTACCGGCATGGGCTGATACTGGGGCTGTTTCAGCACTTCCTTGATTCTTTCACCCTGTGCCAGCTTCTCTTTCGTATCGGCATCCAGTTCCGAACCGAACTGTGAGAATGCCGCCAGCTCACGGTACTGTGCCAGCTCTGTACGAATCGGCGCCGCAATCTTCTTCATTGCCTTGATCTGTGCCGCTCCTCCTACACGGGATACGGAAAGTCCAGCATTTACTGCAGGTCTGAATCCGGAGTTAAACATCTCTGTCTCCAGATAGATCTGTCCGTCCGTGATGGAAATAACGTTCGTAGGAATGTACGCGGATACGTCGCCCGCCTGTGTCTCGATGATCGGAAGCGCTGTCAGCGAACCGCCGCCGTACTCTTCATTCATTCTTGCTGCACGTTCAAGCAGTCTGGAATGCAGATAGAATACATCTCCGGGATAAGCCTCACGTCCCGGCGGTCTCTTCAGCAGCAGGGAAAGTGTACGGTATGCAGCGGCATGCTTACTCAGATCGTCATATACCACCAGCACATCTTCACCGTTCTCCATCCACTCCTCACCGATCGCACAACCGGAATACGGAGCAATATACTGTAACGGTGCCAGCTCACTGGCTGTTGCGGCAACGACTGTCGTATATGCCATCGCACCGTACTCTGTCAATGTCTTAACAATAGAAGCAATCGTGGATGCCTTCTGTCCTATGGCAACATAGATACATTTCACACCCTGTCCCTTCTGATTGATGATCGTATCAATAGCGATCGCCGTCTTACCGGTCTGTCTGTCTCCGATGATCAGCTCACGCTGACCTCTTCCGATCGGAACCATGGAGTCGATAGCCTTGATACCTGTCTGCAGCGGTGTATCAACAGATTTTCTCGTGATAACGCCGGATGCTACTCTCTCGATCTTACGATATTTATCAGTCTGAATCGGTCCCTTGCCGTCAATAGGCTGTCCAAGGGCATTTACGACACGGCCAAGCATACAGTCACCCACGGGAACCTCTACCACTCGTCCCGTAGTCTTTACGATATCGCCTTCGTTAATGTTATTCTGGCTGCCGAGAAGAACAACACCTACGTTATCCTCCTCCAGGTTAAGTACCATACCGTAAACCTCGCCGGGGAACTCTAACAGTTCTCCCTGCATGGCATTCTCAAGTCCGTGCACACGAGCAATACCGTCAGCCACCTGAATAACCGTACCCACATCGGACACTTCCAGATCTGACGCATATCTCTTAATTTGATCCTTAATGACTGAACTAATTTCTTCTGGTCTTAAATTCATGGATCATACGCACCTTTCTTCTTAATTTGAATATCAACTCATATCTCATCCCTGGGGATCAGATATGGACTTTTAATAATTCTTTCTGCAGTTCGGATAATTTCGTCCTGATACTGCTGTCCACCACTCTGTCGCCGATACGGACCACCATACCGCCGATCAGGGCTTCGTCTACCTGAAAATGCATTTCCATCTTCGCATACTGCGTTGTATTGAGCAGCTTCTGTTCTATTTTACCACGCTGGTCTTCCTTGAGCGGAACCGCCGTCGTCACTGTCGCAACGCCGATTCCCTTATAACGCTTCACTTCCGCAATAAAATATTCCAGAATCGCATCAATATCCCTGTAGCGGTCTTTGGAAATGATGATTGTAAGAAACCCGAGCAGTTCATCGGATACCCTGCCCTCAAATACATTCTTAGCAACCTGAAGCTTCTCCTCAACAATAATCTTAGGATGATTCATCAGTCTGCCGAAGGCAGCATTATCCGCAAGCACTTTCTGAAGCTGTATGATTTCTTCTTCCAATACATCTATTCTGCCTTCTTCTACCGCAAGCTCAAATAATGCATCTCCATATGTTTTTGAAATTAGCTTAGCCATGTGCCCTCACCTATTTCTTTCAACGTTTCTTCAATCAAACTATCCTGAACGGTCGTGTCGATCTTAGCACTCACAACTTTACCCGCCATCAGAGACGCCAGAACTACCATCTCACGTTTCACTTCATCTGCGGCTTTCTTCTTCTCTAATTCCGCCTCCACGCCGGCTCTCTCAATGATTCTCGACGCTTCCTCTTTTGCTTCCGATACGATCTTGTTCTCATTGGCAAGCGCTTTCTTTCTCGCCTCGCTTAAGATTTCTTCGGCTTCTTTATCGATGTCTTTCAGCTTGGCTTCATACTCTTCCTTCAACGCCCGCGCGCTTTCCATATCGGCCGCGGCTGTGTCCAGTTCGCTCTTGATCCGGTTCTGTCTGTTCTGCATCATGTCGCGAACAGGGTTAAACAGGAAATGAGAAGCAATCAGAAACAGTGTGAATACCGCGATGATCATCAACACCGAATCCGCGATCAACTGCAGGTCCAGATCAAAAAGCCTCGGTTCCATCTCCGCGGATGCCAATACCATCTGTGTAGCTAATGTACTCAAGCTCTTATCCTCCTTTCTTCATAACTTAATCGTCCTCTTAGACCGCAGAGAATGCACGTTTTATGCATTCTCTTTAAGATGACTTAGTTGTACTTAGGCTGCGTTCTTTGCAGCCTTAGTATAACTTCATCTTATGGTACCAAAGGTTTTACGAATAAGAGCAGCATTGCGATCAGCAAACCATACAGACCTGTTGTCTCGGCAACGGCCTGTCCTAAGAGCATGGTCGAGGTAACGTCAGACTTGGCACCCGGGTTTCTGCCCACTGCCGCTGCCGCATGACCTGCCGCAATACCCTGACCGACACCGGGTCCGATACCTGCGATAACCGCAAGTCCTGCACCGATCGCCGAACATCCTAAAATAAAGTTTGTGTTAAATTCTCCCATTTTTATTTCCTCCTTGATAATAAATTGAGCTTCGCTCAATTACGAGTTTGCTTCGCAACCTCGGAAAAGAGCGACAAATTCCTTTGGTTTGAGTTTCGCCAGGTTACGAGTTTGCTTCGCAACCTCGGAAAAGAGCGACAAATTCCTTTGGTTTGAGTTTCGCCAAGTTACGAGTTTGCTTCGCAACCTCGGAAAAGAGCGACAAATTCCTTTGGTTTGAGTTTCGCCAGGTTACGAGTTTGCTTCGCAACCTCGGAAAAGAGCGACAAATTCCTTTGGTTTGAGCTTCGCCAGGTTACGAGTTTGCTTCGCAACCTCGGAAAAGAGCGACAAATTCCTTTGGTTTGAGCTTCGCCAGGTTACGAGTTTGCTTCGCAACCTCGGAAAAGAGCGACAAACGCCTTTGGTTTGAGTTTCGCCAGGTTACGAATTTGCTTCGCAACCTCGGAAAAGAGCGACAAACGCCTTTTCCGTTCATTCATGCCTGCTACTCAGTCGTGCAGGCGTCTGTGATGTATGTCATAGTCAACATACAGAATACATAAGTCTGGATCGCTCCGGAGAACAGATCAAAATACACATGCAGCGCAGCCGGCCAGACAAGTGCAATCTTAGAGAGCAGTCCATATACAAGCGCTGTCATAACAGTCCCGGATAAGACATTCGCAAACAGACGCAGCGACAATGAAACCGGCACTGCAATATCGCCGATCACGTTGATTGGCGCCCAGATCGGCCACGGATCACACAGCCCGGCAATAACGCCTTTGACTTTCTGGTACTTAAATTTGTTAAAGTGGATCAACGTAAAGGTCATGATACCCATGGCGAACGTCACACCGTAGTCTGCCGTCGGCGGTCTTAAGCCGAACAGCCCAGAGATATTGCTAAGCAGAATAAAAATAAAGATTGTGCCGATATAATTGCGGAATTTCGGACTGAATCTGCCCATAACGCCGCCGATCATATTATCCAGCATCTCTACCACGAGTTCCGCAATATTCTGGAAAGTACCCGGAACATCTGACGCATGCTTGACGGCACGGTTAGCGGCAATACAGAAACCGGTAATCACAAGCATAACGATCAACACACATACATGCGTCGTCGTGATCCATACGGTCTGCCCGAACAGTTCATAGGAAAACACGCCGTGGATCATAAAATCAATATCAGCACCTCCGGATAACAGAATTCCCTGTCCCATACTTTCACCTCCTTAATTTTATATTTTCTGTATTTTAAATTTTAAATACTTTCGCACTGATCTTACGCAGCCACGGGTTCAGATATGCGGATATCTTCATCCCCATATAACCGCAAAATGTAAAGATCGGATTTGCAAAATCAGTATATATCAATATAAATATGACTGCCGCCAGCACAAAATACCGGATCAGGTTATTCGTACCGATCGTTCTGGCCGCCTGTTTGGCTGCCTGATCCATCCCCCTGTTTAACGACCACCACATATGGACAGATCCTGCAATTGCCAGTACTATGCCGATCCAGAGTCCCAGACTGTAGGACGCCTCTCTCGAGAAAAACAGCAGAATCAGCTGGAATACCACGCCATACAGAAAGATTCCGAGACACAGATCAAACAAAGTAGGATCGATTTTTTTCTTCATATTCACTCTTCTTCCTTCTTGTCGTCCGGTCTTTTCGTACTGCGTCTGCGCGTAACCGCCGGTGTCTCATAGATCTTCTTCGCAAATCTGTATACATTCGTAAATCCCGCAAGCGCACCGACGAAAAACAATATTACCGTCCAGAAAGAGGTCCCGAACTTCCAGTCAAGGAAAATTCCTGCAAAAGAACAAATAAAAATGGGAACCAGCATGTTAATACCGAACTGACTTATCATCATAAGTGCCTGATAGACATTTCTATTATATTTCACAGCCTTTCCCTTCTTTATATTTTGTCTATTAATGGAAGTTACAGCCTCCGAGTAAAATTATACTCATTTTTACCACTTATGTCCAGACAAATTGTGAAAAACAGATAGAAACGCAAAGTTGAAATATATGTCACAGCTTCTTGACTTTTCGTTACGGTCAATGTAACGTAGTTGTTAAGAAACCAGAATGATCAATATCACAGCAAAGTACCCTGCCACGGAGGATGAATATGGCAAATCCGACTCTATATCGTAAGAGACTGATTCCCGAGGAATGTATTCTGTTAAAGGACGACCGCGTTCTGCATCGCAGCGAACAGATCATTGTTACCGGCTGGGATTCCCTGAAGCCGCGCAAGGATCTGCACCACGGCTTTTCCTGTTATTATCTGGACGAAGGAATCAAGGTAAGCCGTTTCTATCGGGAAGACGAATCTCTCCTCTTCTGGTACTGCGATATCGTCGATTATGACTATACGGAAGAGACTGATACCTATATCGTCACTGATCTTCTTGCGGACGTGATCATCTATCCCGACGGTTTTGTAAAAGTCGTTGATCTGGATGAACTCGTTACCGCCAGAAATGCCGGCCTGCTGTCAGATGGCATGCTGGATAAAGCACTGCTTCGTTTAGACCGGCTGCTTAAGTTGATATACGCAGGTGATTTTCCCAAATTTCAGAAACCTACCGAAGAGTATATGCGCATTCAATAACAGTTGATATACGGCATGGACGGCACAGACCAGAGTCCATGCCGTCCTTATTTTATTATGTGCATCATCCTAATAGAAAATATGTCCTCCGATCGTATATTTCGGAGAGATACCGTCTACCGGCGTTCTGAAATAAACACAGTTCCCCACATTCGTCGTCCCCTTCATAACCTCATCCGCCGCCTGATAGCAGGCTGCCGTCGCTCTTCCATCAGCCAGCGCCAATGCCAGACGCCCGCTGGCTACCGGTGAAAACTGTCCGGATTGATATATAACACCCGTTACTGTGTTGGGATACACCGAACTAAGCACCCTGTTCATCACGACAGACCCTACCGCCACCTGTCCGGCATAAGGCTCCCCTCCCGCTTCACAATAAATCAGATTCGCCAGCAGATACCTGTCGCCTTCCGCAAAACTCACTTCCGAAATATCCCGCCAGCTTGACTGTGCCGCCAGTTCTGCCATGCGGATCTCTTCCGCCAGCTTCGCTCTTAACGCCGTAAGATTTTCTTCTTTCGCTTTGATCTCCTGTTCATAAGCAAGCGCCTGTGCCTCCGCCTCCGAAATCTGCCCGGCAGTAGCGTGTATGGAATTTGTTGTCTGACTGACCAGTCCGGATACCCGGCTCTGCTCCGCCACCACCTGTACCTTATAATCGCCTAATTCTTCTTTATCTTTCTCCAACTGCGCCATGGCAAGCTCCAGTTCTTCCTGTTTGGCTTCAATCGCCGCCTGCGCATCCTTATATTCCTGCAGCACTTTCTGCTGATAAGCCGACAGCTGCTCAATATAATTATTTTTATTCAGGAAATCGGAGAAACTGGTGGATGAGAAAAACAGCTCCATATACAGAAAATCGCTTTTCTCATAAATAAACCGGATCTGCTTCTTCATCGTCTCATACTGCGTGTCCTTAAGTCTGACCGCCTCTTCCAGATCCCGGTTAACCTCCTCAATCTTACCGTTTAACGTCTCTATCTCCGCTTCCTTACCCGCGATCTTCTCTTCCAGATCGCTCAGGTTATGACTTACCTGCGAGAGTTCGGTATTTAAAGTCGACAGAGTCCCCTGCAGAGAATTCTGCTGTTCATTCAGATTCTTTAAGTTTTCTTCCGTCTGATCCAGCTGTTCTTCCGTTTCCTTCTTATCCCGCTCGGCCTGCTCGATCTGCTGGCGCGTCTCCTCTGTCGCCTGCACAGTGACCGTCGTAAATCCGAGTAATAGGACCAGAACCATCCAAACCGCCGTTCTACGCCTGCCTCTCATATAATTCCTCCGTAGTACGATTATATATAACAGCCGCTATGCTATTCAATCAGTCCCACTCTCCGACAATGTTTCTCCTCCCCGGAAAACTCCGTATGCAGAAAAGCATCCACGATACTGCACGCCAGCTTCGGTCCTACAATGCCGCCGCCCAGAGCCAGCACATTCGCATCATTGTGCAGCCTGGTCATCTGCGCCGTAAATGTATCCGCACACAACGCGCAGCGTATTCCTTTGACCTTATTCGCCGTGATGGAGATCCCGATACCGGTTGTGCAAATTACGATCCCCTTCTCACACTCTCCCTGTGCCACCGCCTCGGCGACTGCACGCCCATATATGGGATAATCACAGGAAGACTTATCATTACAGCCGTAATCTTTACACGTGATTCCCTGTTCCTTTAAATGGGAAATCACTGCCTCCTTCAAATCATATCCGCCATGATCACTTCCGATTGCTATCATATCCGTTCCTCCTTATACATGTATGATTCTGTGTCCTGCCGCCTTCAAAAGCCTGTTCATGATTGCCTGTCCGAGGCCTACTGCCTCAAAAGATTCCGCGTAGATAATCTCCACATTCTCGTCATCCATTTCCCGCAGGACCCGGTAAAGTTCTCTGGCAATCGCCGTCTCATCATTCCTGTCACCCAGGCTCTTGCATACGTCCGCCTGATATTTTGACACGCTTGTGTCAGTTCCTATAACGCCTGTTTTTTTATTGCCCTTCATGTGCCGCCGAATCTGCGTGTTAATATATGCCACCACGCTTTCTTCCACGCCGTCTATGATCGTCAGTTCTCCCTTCGGCGCATAATGTCTGTATTTCATACCAGGAGCCTTAGGCGCTTGTCCGGAATCGGCACGCATCATCGTACAGTCCTCTTCTACTTCGCCCAGAACCTGCGCCAGCATCCGGTCCGTAATATATCCGGGACGCAATATCGTGGCTCTGTCGGTCGTCAGATCAATAATCGTAGATTCCAGTCCGATCTCCACATCACCGCTGTCTATAACCATTTCTATTCTGCCGTCCATATCCTCAATCACATATTCCACTGCTGTGGGGCTGGGCCTGCCGGAGCGGTTGGCACTGGGTGCCGCAACGTAACCGCCTGCCGCCCGGATCAGTGCACGCGCCACAGCGTGTACCGGCATACGGACCGCCACCGTGTCAAGCCCGCCCGTCGTCTCATAGGGAACCGCATCCGATTTATGCATAATCATGGTAAGCGGTCCCGGCCAGAACCTTTTCGCCAGCTTCCAAGCACTTTCCGGTATTTCACGCACGATCACTTCTAGTTTCTCCATATCTGCTATATGCACGATCAGAGGATTATCGGACGGTCTGCCTTTCGCCCGATATATCTTCTCGGAAGACTGCGGGTTCAGTGCATCCCCGCCCAGACCATATACCGTCTCCGTCGGGAATGCCACCAGACCACCTGCCCGAATAATGTCGCCGGCTTCACCGACAAGCGCCATATCCATATGCTGTTCGTCTACCCGGATCACTCTTGTATTCACACAGATCACCTTCTTCTATGTCCGTCTCACCTGCCGCCCTCTATATCAGTTTACCATTCGTCCCGCACAACTGCTCATTTTTCTTCCGCGGCAATGTGCTGCATAATCGCAAGGTGGATCGCCCACGCTACTTTTTCCTGATACAGCTCCGACGCCAGCTTCTGCGCTTCCTCATAATTGGACAAAAAACCGCACTCCACGATCACAATAGGTGTGGAAGTCTTCTTGAGCAGATAATAGCTGTCATTGGCTTTCGCCTGTCTCGCATTATCCCTGTCAAGTTCCTGCGCCATAACCATCTGAATCCGCTCCGCCAGTTCCTTACTCTTCTCGCTGCCCGCATAATAGAATGCCTGTGCTCCGTGCACATATTCTTCATGATAACTGTTCTGATGGATGCTGACCGTCACCACCGGCTGCCGTTCTTCAATGATTCCTACCCGGTTCTTCATGTCCTGTACTTTCTTGTTGGAAGCATTCTCATCATACAGCCCCGCATCAGAATCTCGTGTCAGCACGACATCCACATCCTGCATTTGCAGAAATTTCTGCAGTTTCAAAGCAATCTGCAGATTAATGTCTTTCTCCAGACTGCCGTCCACACTGACCTTGCCCGGATCGGCTCCGCCATGTCCCGCATCGACGATCACACAGGGCCTGTCTTTGGCCGGCTCCACTTCCCCTGAAGACACCGATGCCGCCATCCTGCGTCCGCCCCGCACAATAAACCAGACCGCCACAAGCATCAGCACAGACAGTACAATTCTAAACAACCTTTCACAGTTTTCCGGTTTCTTTCCCTTCATATTTCATTCCTAACGTCACCGCCTTTATAAATGCATATGAAGAAATCCTCCGAAAAATGCTGTCCCGATGCGGACCGCTACGATTGATTCATATATTCTTCGATCACATCCCAGATAGAGTCCACTTCAAAACCAAGCTTCCACGCCGCCACTCCGCCGATTCCGTATTTATTCATAATATTTAATTTCACGCGAATAGAATCCTCGTCCTCCAGCCACACCTGATAATGGCTGTCTCCCGACTGATATTCGCCGTAATTCTGACATGTCTTCTCATCCCACGCGGTAGTGATATTGTGATCTTTGATATACTGCTGTGCCATCTCCATACCGACCGCCTGGCTCTCTACTGTCGTACCTCTGGTCTCCCATATTCTTGTATAGAAAGGAATCGCGTTGATCACCTTATTCGCCGGCACCTCCGCAACCGTATTGGCAATCCCGTTCTCCACGAAATCAATGGACGCCACCGATCCTGCCGTATCGCTGCTCTTATGGTGTTCGTCATAGCCCATGATGATCACATAGTCCGCCACGATACCCTGTTCTTTCCTATTATAATGATCGTTGTACCCCATCGGCACATAATTGTCAATAGAAAGCACGATTCCGTTCTGCCTGCATGCAATGGAAAGTTCTCTGATAAACTCGATGAAAGGCTGTCCGGCATCCAGACTGACTTCCTCAAAATCAATGTTGATGCCATCCAGTCCATATGTCAGCGCCGCTTCGATCAAACCGTCTATCAGATGTGTCCGGGTGCTCAACCCTGCCAGAACCTCGTACGTGTCTACGCCCTCGTTGGTAAAGTTGTCCACCAGTCCCCATACTTCCAGTCCCATATCATGCGCCAGATTCACGTAATCCGTTGAAGCCAGATTCGTGAAATTACCGTCATTGTCACTCAAGGCAAACCATGTCGGTGATATGACATTAACGCTCTTCACGCCCGACATCATCTCCACCAGTGTGTCGTTGCCGCCCATACCGCCTACGGCATGCCACGCCAGATTGATCTTATGATCTCTGGTATTAGACGTATAGACCGGCTCCGTATAATCCGTCACAGGTTCCGGCGTCTCCGTCGTCTTCTCACTCAGACGTTTATTCTCCACGTAGCCGATAAAAGCGTCTTCCGTCTTTACCTTCGTCCACGTTTCCATTTCCTCCAGTATAATCACCCGGTCACCCGCAGAGACATCCGTCAGGATATCGCTCTTGATCCCACCCTGATAACGCACCTGTGTATCTTCGGCAATGGTTGCAGTCTGCCGCTCATTCCATTCCGTATAGACCTGCATATGATTCGGCTCCGTATACAGCGCATAGGAAAAGTTCGTATACTCTTTCACGAAGTCCGCCGCCACATACAGCATGTCCCCCTCGTACCTGGCAATCACGTAATCCCTGCTGCCCTCGCTGCCTCCTGCTGAGACTGTCTGCGAACCGATGGGCACGGTCACGATAGCATCCGGCAATGTATAGATCAATAAATTTTCTCTTTTATCCTCATAGAATCTGTCATTAAAATATTTATGCACCGTAGCAAAATCGAAGTAGCACACGCCGTCCCAAAGCCTGGCATGTTCCTCGATCCGTTCGTCCTGCAGAATAACCGGCACATCATCACTGCCCGTAATGCCGAAATATTCCGCCAGATCGGCCCGCTCCTTCGAATAAGAATATTTTTCCGCTAATCTGGCACCAAAGCCTATCCCCGCAACCACAATAATAAGGACGATCGCGATTAGTACCGGAATTAATTTTTTCATAGATCCAGCTCCTTTCTGACCGTCCTCATTATAGCAAACTATTCCCTTTCAGTCATTATAATTTTGACATTTTTCGGCACAAACAAGGTTTTTGCCAAAATCTTTTCCAAAAGATACATTCTACACAATCGATCCAAGGTGATTATCTGCCACAGTTCCATGAAGCGGGAGCTTCTTATACCAAACCGGAGCGCTCTTTCCATAATATAATTGACACGCAAATGTTTTTTCATACCTTTGCAGATTTTCACCTGTTTCATCCTAAAAAAATGTCTGCCAAAAGAAGCATTGTGATATACTAACGGCATAATATACTGTATAGAATGTATAATAGCTTGCAAAGCATCACCGACATGCAAAAATAAAAAATAACTGTATAACCTACTCATTCCTTGTGAATTATAATTGTGAAATATAGAAAAGAATAAGATATGGTCTTTGATCAGGCACACCGCCTATAAGACTCTCTCCGTTCTGTGCTGCCGAACGCAGCGGAGAGAAAGATGTTATTTTATGAAATTGTGCACGCCGCCTCCTTTCGCTGCCGACTATCGGAGACGCCTTGTAGTACGATTATATCCATAATCTGACAAAAAAGCAAGTAAATTCTAAAATTATTAAAAATTTTTAAACACTTTATGCACACTATTGACTAAAATTGCCGTAAAGGATAAGATGCAGGTAGCTTAAGAAGCAGGTAAAATCCGCTTTCGTAATTTACTTTGCGAATTTAATATACGCCAAAATTTCCTGATCGGGCTGCACAAACGAAATATATTAGAATATAACGCAAAAGGATGTGATCATCATTATGAAAATAGAAAAAGTTAATGAGCAGCAGATCCGCTGCACACTCACAAGGGAAGATCTTGCCAACAGAGAACTGAAGATCAGCGAGCTCGCCTACGGTACCGAGAAAGCCAAGAACCTGTTCCGCGACATGATGCGCCAGGCATCCTTTGAGTGCGGCTTTGAGGCGGAGGACATTCCGCTGATGATTGAGGCGATCCCGTTAAATTCCGAATGCATCGTACTGATCATTACCAAAGTCGAAGATCCGGAAGAACTGGACACCCGTTTTTCCAAATTTGCGCCGTCAGTCCATGAAGACGACGAATACGATGAGGACGGCGACGATCTGGTCGATGTCTTCTCAGAGGGCGCCGACGAAGTGCTGAACATGCTTCGCAAGATGAGCGGTTCTGAGATTTCAGAAACCTCTTCCGCGGCGGAACCTCCCGCTGCCGAACGTCCCTCCGCGCGTGACAGCGCCAAAGAGGCAGCCCAGACGCCGCCCGCAAACCGTCTTTTTCACTTTTCGACATTGCACGACGTAACCAGGCTTGCACACGTGGCCGCTGCCGTATACGCAGGGAACAGTACTTTATATAAAGATGAATCACGCGGGGGCTATCTGTTGCTGATCACGCCTGACAGCCGAAGCGCTTCCGAGTTTAACCGTATCTGTAATCTGATTTCCGAATACAGCAGACCGGAAAAGGCTGCGCTCTCCACCAGGGCGTATCTGGAGGAGCACTATGAGCCGCTGATCAAAGAACATGCGATTGAAGCGCTGGCACAGATCTAGTGCAGGACAGAGAATATTAAAAAAGCAACCGCACCGACCAAGGTTAAGGTTGCTTTTTTGATTTGTACCTATAACTAAGACAAACCGAATAGCGCTTTTTGTACTTCCTAGATAGCCGCGATCTTAGCCATCAGGTCATCCACCGCGATACCATGCACCATAGCCGCCTCTTCCAGTGTCTCTCCCTGCGCGGAAGGGCATCCGAGACAGTGCATCCCGATCTCCATAAGTACCGGTGCGATATCCGGATTCGCTCTCAGCGCTTCACCGATTGTTGTGTCCTTTGTAATATCTGCCATGATCATTACCTCCGTCCATTCTGCTCCCGATGTCTTTTCCGGTTCGATCCACAATTGCAGTGACCGGTCACGTCCCGCACCGGAAGAATATTTGTTTTATGATCCCGACATGTAGTATTTCACATGCCTTTACGTTTTAATAGTATAATCTGAAATAAAGTTTCCCGCAAGCAGTATCTTTTTATGCTATAGAAAATTTCTCGGCGAGCTTCGAGTTCGCGAAGCGAAACTCGCGATTGAGCGAGGCTCAATTTTTCTATCCACAATTTTCACAAATTTTTCATAAAAGTCTGCCATTTGTATGAGAAAAAGTACAAAGCCCGACTTGACTCTTCTGCTTGCTATAACATATAATATGTGTACTGGATAAGCATTTTTCGGCATTTTATTAAAAATGTCAAAAATTTAACAAAATAATATTGATAGGAGGCTATTTCAAAATGAGACCAGAATGGAAAGATTTTGTAGGCGGCAAGTGGGACAAAGAAGTCAATGTTCGCGACTTCATCCAGAGAAACTATCATCCTTATGACGGTGATGAGTCCTTCTTGGCTGAGGCTACACAGAACACAAAAGATTTATGGGCACAGGTTCTTGACTTACAGAAGCAGGAACGTGAAGCAGGCGGCGTACTTGATATGGATACAAAGGTGGTATCTACCATCACATCCCACGGCCCCGGCTACTTAGATAAGAGCAAAGAGACTATCGTAGGTTTTCAGACAGATAAGCCTTTCAAACGTTCTTTACAGCCTTACGGCGGTATCAGAATGGCAGAGAAGGCATGTTCTGACAACGGCTACGAAGTAGATCCTGAGATCAGCGAGTTCTTCTCTACACACAGAAAGACACACAACGCAGGCTGTTTCGATGCATATAATGCAGAGATGAGAGCATGCCGTTCTTCCCATATCATCACAGGTCTTCCGGATGCATACGGCCGCGGACGTATCATCGGCGACTACAGACGTGTTGCTCTGTACGGTATCGACAGACTGATCGAAGACAAACAGGCGCAGAAGGATTCTACAGGCCGCGTTATGACCGATGATGTGATCCGTCTTCGTGAAGAATTATCCGAGCAGATGATTGCTCTGAAGCTGATGAAAGAGATGGCTGCTTCCTACGGCTGCGATATTTCCAAGCCCGCTACCAACGTACAGGAAGCTATTCAGGCTACCTATTTCGGATACCTTTGCTCCGTAAAAGAGCAGAACGGTGCTGCTATGTCCCTCGGACGTACATCTACATTCCTTGATATCTACGCTGAGAGAGATCTTGCGAACGGCACATTCACAGAGCAGCAGATTCAGGAGTTCGTTGATCACTTCATCATGAAGTTAAGACTGATTAAATTTGCGCGTACACCTGAGTACAACCAGATTTTCGCTGGCGATCCGGTATGGGTAACAGAGTCCCTCGGCGGTGTCGGCGTTGACGGTCGTCCGATGGTAACCAAGATGAGCTTCCGTTACCTGCACACACTGACCAACTTAGGACCTTCTCCGGAGCCGAACCTGACAGTTCTCTGGTCTACAAGACTTCCTGAGAACTGGAAGAAATACTGTGCTAAGATGTCCATCCAGACTTCTTCTATCCAGTATGAGAACGATGATCTGATGAGAGTGACACACGGCGATGACTACGGTATCGCATGCTGCGTATCCTCCATGGTAATCGGTAAGGAAATGCAGTTCTTCGGTGCACGTGCTAACGTTGCCAAGTGTCTGTTATACGCATTAAACGGCGGTATCGATGAAGTTACCAAGAAACAGGTTGGTCCCAAGTATCGTCCTGTTACAGGTGATGTACTGGATTATGACGATGTTATGGATAAGTTCATCGACATGCTGGAGTGGCAGGCAGACGTATATGTTAATACGCTGAACATCATCCACTACATGCATGACAAATACTGCTATGAGAGAGCAGAGATGGCTCTTCATGACAGAGACGTTAAGCGTTACTTTGCAACAGGTGTTGCAGGTCTGTCGATCGTGGCTGACTCCTTATCTGCTATCAAGTATGCTAAGGTTGAGCCGATCAGAGATGAAGACGGCATTATCGTTGACTTCAAGACAACCGGCGACTTCCCGAAATATGGTAATGACGATGACCGCGTAGATGAGATCGCTCAGGAGATCGTTCACAAGTTCATGACAGCGATCAGAAGACATCACACCTACAGAAACGGTGTTCCTACAACCTCTATCCTTACCATTACCTCTAACGTAACTTACGGTAAGGCTACAGGCAACACACCTGACGGACGTAAGAAAGGCCAGCCTTTTGCTCCGGGTGCTAACCCGATGCACGGCCGTGATACGCATGGTGCAGTAGCTTCCTTATCTTCCGTATCCAAGCTTCCGTTCAACGATGCACAGGATGGTATTTCCAATACCTTCACCATCATCCCGGGCGCGCTTGGTAAAGAGGATCAGGTATTTGCAGGCGATATCGAATTAGATTTGAATAAATAATCCATATATGGCGCTTTTTTCCGAGTGATAACAGGTACTGTTTCGTGTATAATATTCTATATAGAGATAAACACGGCAGTCAGGAAAGGAAGATGAATCTATGGATAACAATCAGATGATTGAAGACTTTGTCAAGATGATGGATTCCGGCATGGCACAGGGTGTCGGGCATGTGAATGTAGATGTCGATGACAAGGCTGACAATTCCAAGAAAAATGTGCAGACAATGGGGTGCACGGATTGCTCCCGTACCCCGTTGGCCTGCAGTGTCCCGACACTTCATGAGGGTCTGGATGACTATAAGTAAACGTCGAGATATGCCCCATTCATTTACGGGTAATGACTCGATCAATCATAAAAATAATATAATAGGAGGACAATACAATGGCAGCAAATGCTCAGGTAGATAACTTAGTTTCTTTATTAGATGGTTATGCAACAAAAGGCGGCCATCACCTTAACGTAAACGTACTCAACAGAGATACTTTATTAGATGCGCAGAAGCATCCCGAGAACTATCCTCAGTTGACGATCCGTGTATCCGGTTATGCTGTTAACTTCATTAAGTTGACACCGGAACAGCAGGCAGACGTTATCTCTCGTACATTCCACGAGTCAGTATAATTGTGGTAACGTTCAGCTTGGCACTTTTCCGCAAGTAAAATCGCTCTGTACGCGATTTTGCGAGTTGTGCAGACGCCAAAATGCGACTTCGGAGCATTTTGTGTGCATCAGACGTGACAGTGAAGCCGAAGGCTGAACTGTTACTAATTGCGAAAGTCAATTACGAAGGAGTCTTGCATAAGCAAGGCTCCTTTTGTTATAATAACAGTAAGCCTCTTCGATGCTTACTGTGCGAGGTTTGCTTCGCAAACTCGAAGTTAAAATATCATTTTGCAAGCCTCTTCGAGGCTTACTGTGCGAGGTTTGCTTCGCAAACTCGAAAACAATATGAAAGAAGGTCACACAATATGCAGGGACGAATTCATTCATTAGAAAGTTTTGGAACAGTAGACGGACCGGGAACACGTTTTGTTGTTTTTGTACAGGGTTGTCCTATGCGCTGCGCCTACTGCCATAATCCCGATACCTGGGCTATGACCGGGGGAACGATGATGGAACCGGAAGAAATTTTTGAACAGTATAAGCGCAATGAGGCGTTTTACAAAGGCGGCGGTATCACTGTTACCGGCGGTGAACCGTTGATGCAGGTAGATTTCTTAATAGACCTGTTTACGATTGCCAAGGCAAACAATGTGCACACCTGTATCGATTCTTCCGGGATCGCGTATAAGAAGAACGCCAATCCGGAGTGGCTCGCCAAACTGGACAAATTAATGACCCTAACCGATCTTGTCATGTTAGACATTAAGCATATCGACCCTGAGAAGCATAAAGAACTGACTTCCCAGCCCAATGACGGTATTCTTGCTTTTGCGGAATACCTGGATAAGAAACATGTAGATGTGTGGATTCGCCACGTCATTGTTCCCGGCATCACAGACGATGATAAATACCTGTTCCAGCTCGGCTACTTTATCGGCGGTTTATCCAACCTGAAGGCATTGGATGCACTTCCCTATCACACCATGGGGAAACCGAAGTACGAAAAGCTCGGCATGGAGTACAAATTAGACGGCGTAGAAGCTATGGATAAAAACAAATTAGTCGGGAAAAAGCAGGTGATTCTGGACGGAATCAAAAAACGCCGTGCGGAATTGAATGCACCTGCATAAAGCTGTTTCCAAAAAAGCTATACATTGCCACTTGTATATTAGTATCTTTTATATTAAAATAGAGACATGGCGAATTGATAAATTTATATCAATCACGCACAGTCTTATAACATAAGGAGGATACGGTTATGGCATATGTAATTAGTGATGCTTGTGTAGCATGTGGCGCTTGTGAAGGTCAGTGTCCCGTCGGCGCAATCAGCATGGGTGACGGCAAATTCGAGATCGATGCGACAAAGTGCATTGACTGCGGTTCTTGCGCAGGCGTTTGCCCTACAGGTTCCATCTCTCAGGGTTAAGCTTACACTAACGCAAAATACAGAGAAGAATCGTTCAAACAATTCTTACGAGCATAAAGTTACTCTTAGGTTCAGCTGTACAGCCTCGCCTCAGAGTAACTTTTTTGTTGCATTCCTCACTTCTGCGCACATTTTATTTTAAACATGTTGAAACAGCACAGCAAACAGATTTTTGTCATATCTTCTTCTTATTTTTCCCCGGTTTCTCCCTCGGCTTATGACGGTCTCTGATCATCTCATCAATCCTGCGATAATGCTCTTCCTCCTGTTTCCAGCGCTCTTCATCCCGTTCCTCCTGCATCCTGAACTGATAATCCAGCTCCTTGATAATGCTTTCTTTTACGTCCGTACACAGTTCCCGGTTGGCTGATCTGACCGCTTCGGTGATCATATGCTGCAGCAGATACTGCAGCCTTGCAGCCTTCTGTTTTCTCTCAGCGTCATCCTCCTGTTTCTGCGGCATAGCGCTTCCTTCCTCTCCTGGCAGCGCTACCGCATATCTGTGTTCCTTGTTCTGATTTTTTTCTTCCGTTTTCTCCTTCACAGTTTCTTTAACCATATTCATCAAACTCTCCTCCCGGATTCCCGACTTATTCTGCCATCCTGCACAATCCGTACCAGCCGCCGTCCCTTCCCCGCTCTGCGCTGCGCCTTCAACCTGCCCCGGCACAGTCTGCTTTCCGTTACTCCCTCCCGACACAGGCGGAATCTTGAACAGAACGGTACGGATTGCCTTAAGCTGCAGCCCCTGCTCTTTCAACAGTTTGATCTGCTGCAGCTGCTTAATGTCCTGATCCGTATAATACCGATGCCCCATCTCATTGCGTTTAATAGGAAGCTTCAGTTCATCCTCCCAATAGCGCAGCACATGGCTCTCAACTTGTACTTTCTTAGCCGCCTCCGATATGTAATAAATTGTTTTCTCTTCCATTCCGACTCCCCCTTTTCCTTAATCAAGCTGCGCACCATTGCCCAATGGGCTTCTATTTCAAAGGACACACTCTCCTGTAAAAAAATAAAGAGACCCCCGCTTATGGTTGTCTCTTTCGTAAAAAAAATTATTAAAATCCACTTCTCAAACCTTGCATATGCCAGAGAAATAATTACTTCTGCAGATTGGCAAACTTTGTGAAATCAGGCAGCCATACCAGTTCCACAGTGCCGATCGGACCGTTTCTCTGCTTCGCAATAATAATTTCCGCGATTCCTTTCTTCTCCGTATCTTTATTATAATAATCATCTCTGTATATAAACATGACCACATCGGCATCCTGCTCGATCGCACCGGACTCACGCAGATCAGACAGCATCGGTCTGTGATCCGGTCTCTGCTCCACCGCACGGCTGAGCTGGGATAACGCAATCACGGGTACATGCAGTTCTCTGGCAAGCGCCTTGAGTGACCGGGATATATCCGATATCTCCTGCTGTCTGGAATCTGTTGATTTACCGCTTCCGGACATCAGCTGCAGATAATCGATAATAATCATTTCCAGATTATGTTCCAGCTTGTACTTACGACATTTGGACCGCAGTTCCGATATACTGATTCCGGGCGTATCATCAATGATCAAATGCGACTTGCCGATCACACCCGCACTCTCGATCAGCTTCTCCCATTCGGCGTCAGACAGATTACCTGTTCTAAGGTGCTGAGAATCCACCTTGGACTCCATGGAAAAGAGTCTATTGACCAGTTGTTCCTTAGACATCTCCAAGCTGAAGATCGCCACCGTCTTATCCTGCTTAAAAGCCACATATTGGGCCATATTTAAAACAAATGCGGTTTTACCCATGGAAGGCCTCGCCGCTACCAGAATGAGGTCAGAAGGCTGCATACCGGCCGTCCTGTAATCCAGATCCAGAAATCCGGTAGCAACGCCGGTGACATTTCCTTTATTATGGGATGCCTTTTCGATATGATCCATGGCATTCATAACGATCTGCCGGATCGGCACGAACTCACCCGTGTTCCTTCGCTGTACCAGATCAAAAACCCTCTTCTCCGTATCTGCCAGAATATCTTCCAGACTGTCCTTGCCCACATAACAGGTATTGGCAATCTCTTCATTCAAGCGGATCAGTTTCCGCAGGGTAGCCTTTTCTGCCACAATATTAGCATAGTATTTCACATTTGCGGATGTCGGCACTGCTGTGATCAGATCACGGATAAATTCCAGACTGCTCACTTCCGGCGGCACATCCTTCTCTTTCAGACGGTCCTGTAAAGTAACCAGATCTACCGGTCTGCTCTCGTCGTTCAACTCTACCATGGTGTCAAACAAGACACCGTACTGTCTGTTGTAGAAGTCCTCTCCGAGCACGATTTCCGATGCAACCACGATCGCCTCCCTGTCCATGATCATGGAACCGATGACAGACTGTTCCGCCTCTATGCTATGGGGTAATATTCTTTTCAGGAGCGCCTCCTCCAATATCTGCCACCTGCCTTATCTTCATGCTTTTGAGCTATAAGTTCTCATTTTGTGTTCTGTCCCCGCTCTTTAGCACACACCGCATACACTGTACGCGGACCATAATACATTACTTCGCGCCTTCTTCCATGACCTTCACTTTAAGCTTTCCGTTTACCTTCGGATGCAGCTTTACACCCACTTCGTAAACGCCAAGCGCCTTGATCGCCTCCGGCAGCTGAATCTTCTTCTTATCCAGTTCCAGACCACACTGGCTCTTAGCCGCCGCCGCGATCTCCTTCGAGGATACGGAGCCGAACGCTCGTCCGCCCTCACCGGATTTCATCGTGAGAACCACTTCCTTCGTTTCCAGTACCTTCGCAAGTTCCTGTGCGGCTTCATACTGCTCCTGCGCCACTTTATCCGCATTTGCCTTCTGTAATTTCAGATCATTCATATTTGCGGAGTTTGCCTCCACGCCTAATTTCTTGGGCAAAACAAAATTTCTGGCATATCCGTCGCTCACATTCACGATCTCACCTTTTTTGCCCAGCGATTTCACATCTTCCAGTAAAATAACCTTCATTATTCTAATCCTCCGTTCCCCGTGCACTTCCTATGCGTCCAGTTCCCCTTCTGCAATCATCGCGTCCAGTGTTCTCTTGATCGTTACGATGCCTTCCTCGATCGTCCCGTTCTCGATCTGGGCGCCCGCCACGTTCAAATGTCCGCCGCCGCCCATCCGTTCCATGATCACCTGTACGTTCACCTCATCTATGGAGCGTGCACTGATATATATAATACCATTGTATGGTGTCAGGATAAAGCTTGCTTTTATTCCCTTAATGTTCAGCAGCTCATTGGCCGCCTGTGCGCCCACCACAGTCGGGCTCGCCACGTCTTCACCCGTACATACGGATATCGCGTAAAACTGCCTGTAGATTTCCGCCTGACTGACAGCGTCCGCTTTCGCCTTATACTCCGCAGCATCGTCCCGGAACAGTTTGCGGACACGAGTCACATCCGCCCCGTTCCTCCGCAGAAATGCAGCCGCCTCAAAAGTTCTGACGCCTGTCTTCGTCATAAAATTGTTCGTATCGATCATGATACCGGAATACATGCAGTCCGCTTCTTCCGGACGCAATTTCAGATTGTCACCGATATACTGCAGGATCTCCGACACCATCTCACACGCGGAAGAAGCGTAAGCCTCTATGTAAGACAGCGTCGCATTCTCTATCACTTCCGACCCCTGCCTGTGATGATCCAGCACAACCACGGATTTGCAACGCTTTAGCAGTTCCGGACATTCCGTGATACTGGGCTTGTTGACATCCACCACCACAAGTACCGCATTGCTTCCGACCATCTCCAGCGCCTGTGCATTGTTAACAATCATATTCTCTTCATAAGTACTGTTATTTAAAAACGTATCCACCATCGGCTGAATCGACGCGCTGACATCGTTCAGTACGATATGCGCCTTCTTATTCAATACTTCGGCAACTCTGTAGATACCCACGGCCGCACCAAAGCTGTCCGCATCGCCCATGCGGTGTCCCATGACGTAGATCTCGTCTTTGACTGCAATGATCTCCTTAAGTGCGTGTGCCTTTACTCTCGCTTTCACGCGGGTACTCTTCTCCATCTGCTGGCTCTTGCCGCCGTAATATGCGACATTCTCAGGCATCTTGACTACCGCCTGGTCACCGCCGCGTCCCAGCGCAATATCAATCGCATTACGCGCAAACTCATAGTTCTGTGTATAGCTTAATCCATCCAGGCCCATACCGATACTGATCGTTACCGCCATCTCATTACCGATATTAACCGTCTTAACATCCTCCAGCAGGTCGAACCGGTTCTCCTGCATCTGCAGCGCCGCCTCTTTGCGCATAATAACAAAGTACTTATCCTTCTCCAGCTTCTTACAGATACCATCCAGAGAAGCAATATATTTGTTGATCTTACGTTCAATCAAAGCAGTCAGCAGCGAACGTCTGACTTCCTCCACGCTCTCTAATGCCTCGTCGTAGTTATCCAGATAAATGTGCACGACTGCCAGAGACTGGTCATCCACTTCTTTCAAGGCAATCTTAAGTGCTGTCTCGTCAAACAGATATAAGGCGATCAGATACCCTTCGTACCCTTTAGCCTCTATGATATCACTGTTCTCTGCCATCTCTTTCAGCGAGATCTTCTTCATTTTGGCAATATAATTGCCGGAATCATATTCCACATCAAACTCTACTTCGTCCTCATCATTCACGCCGGGGAACTTGTCCTTCGTAATAGAAGGGAACAGGGAAGTAACAGACTTGCGATATCCTTTGTCCTGGTGTACCATCTTCTCAAACGCAATGTTGGTCCAGATGATCCTGCCTCCGTCATCCAAAAGCGCATGGGGAAGTTCCAGGTCCCGCAGAAGCCTTCTCTGAATCTGTCCGTACTGCGTCGCAAAACTGACCAGTTCATTCATGATGATCGGCTTATTATAGAACATCATCGACAGGATAATAGCAATATAGAATATAATAAACCCGCTGAGTATCAATCCCGCTCTATAATCTATCATATAGATCAGAACATCCACAACAATCAGTAAGAATCCCAGATATAAAGAAGACTGCAGGTAGGACTTCAATCTTCCCTTTAGCTTTACACTGTTTTTCATCATTTTTTCATCTCTTTATTTTTCCAATATCAGCTTACACGCCATCATAAGTATAGCATTTTTTACAGATTCGTGCTACTCCAATATATAGAGCTTTTTCACTATAAAATGACAGGATATGGTAGTCAAAAAGTATATTGATGCGCTTCACCGGGCAAATTTAAATAATCTGAAAAACTTCTGACCAGAAAAAAGCTGCCGCTTCAGCAGATCATAAACCCGCTTCGGCAACAGCTTCTTTATTAACGTTAATTAATCCTGTACATAGGGCATAAGCGCTACGTGTCTTGCACGCTTGATCGCCGCTGTCAACGCACGCTGGTGCTTTGCACAGTTACCGGTAATTCTTCTGGGAAGAATCTTACCTCTCTCGGATACATATCTCTTCAGTTTGTTTGTATCCTTGTAATCAATCACATTATCTTTACCGCAGAAAACACATACTTTTTTTCTTCTGCGCATTCCGCCCTTTTTCTTTGCAGGGAAATCCGGCTTGTCTGTTTTATTATATGCCATGGTCTTTGCCTCCTTCTAAATTCAAACAATTAGTTGAACGGCAGTTCCTCGTCGATCCCGTCAGGAATATTCATAAATCCGTCTCCGGCTGCTGCCGGCGCAGGTCTTCCCGCAGGAGCAAATCCCCCGTCGCTGTTCCCGGCGCTGTTCTTGCTCTCAGCAAACTCCTGATCTTCTACTACGATATCTGTTGTATACACCTTGACGCCATCCTTATTGGTATAGCTTCCTGTCTGGATACGCCCTGTAATCGCGATCTTCGTACCTTTATGAAAATACTTCTCCGCAAACTCGCCCGATCTGCCAAAGGCAACACAGTTAATAAAATCTGCGGTCTGATCATCATTATTACGATTAAACCTGCGGTCTACTGCCAACGTGTATCTTGCTACTGCCGTAGCGTTCTCGCCCTGAGAGTATCTCACTTCAGGATCTCTTGTCAAACGCCCCATAAGTATTACTTTGTTCATAAATACCTCTTTCTATTTCTCGTCTTGTCTTACGCACAGGTATCTGATGACATTATCCATAATACGGATACGGCTCTCGATCTCGGCCGGAACGTTGCTCTCCGCGTCGAACTGGATGAAATAGTAGTAGGCTTCCTTCATCTTCTGGACTTCGTACGCCAGTCTCTTCTTACCCCAGTCGTCCACGTTCGTAATCTGTCCGCCGAATCTTTCTACCAGAGCCTTGGCTTTCTCTAAAGTAGCGGCTCTCTCGTCATCTTCGATCTTTGCACTAACAACAACGGCTAACTCGTATTTGTTCATGCTCTTTTCCTCCTTTTGGTCTCTGGCCCCTTCTCTTGCAAAGGAGCAAGGATGATTGACCTTACGGTCACGTTAATATATCACGGTTACTTATCATACCACAGGAACGCGCAATCTGCAAGTGTTTTTTCAGTCCCCGGCTCCCACTCCCGGCTCCCTCACGAACCGTAATATTTCTTAATCTGCGTTCTTTGCAGACTTGGAAATATTCTTCACATTCTTCTCCGCCTTTACCCGTGGAATCATGATCTGATGTCCGCAGCCCATGCATTTCAACCGGAAATCCGCGCCAATCCGCAGCACCTCCCACTCCTTAGAGCCGCAGGGGTGTTGCTTCTTAAGCTGTAAAATATCGCCTACTTTAATATCCATTGTTCCCTCTCATACTATCCCCATGATTCCGCTTCGCGGAATCTCATAATCCGTAGACAAGCAAGCTTGTCTGGGAGAATGCCCGTATTTTGGGCATTCTCTGGTGTGAGACGGAGTTGTGAAGCAACTCCTAGAACTTCTTGGCGTCTCGTCCAATGGCGGGACGTCTTTAGAAGTTCTTCTCACACTAATCCAGCTGCGAGAAAATCTCCCCGATACTGCCTTGCACGATCAGGTCTGCTATGGAATCCCTCGGCGTAGGTGTCTTATTGACCAGCACAAGCTTATTGCCCGTATAATAATCCAGAAGTCCCGCCGCCGGGTAGACCGCCAGCGAAGTACCGCCCACAATCAGCACGTCCGCCTCGCTGATATAACGCACTGCATCCGCAAGTGTTTTTTGATTCAGCCCTTCCTCATACAACACCACATCCGGCTTGATGCTGCCGCCGCACGTACACGCCGGTACGCCCTCCGAGTTCACGATGTACTCCACATCATAGAATGTGCCGCATTGTTCACAGTAATTGCGCAGTACAGACCCATGCAGTTCCAATACCACCCTGCTTCCCGCAGCCTGATGCAGACCGTCGATATTCTGCGTGATTACCGCCTTCAGCTTTCCCTCCTGCTCCCACTGTGCCAGTTTCAGATGTGCCGCATTCGGTTTCGCATCCAGACACAGCATCTTGGCGCGGTAGAAACGGTAAAACTCATCCGTTTTCTTCCGGTAAAATGTGTGGCTTAAGATCGTCTCCGGCGGGTAATCATACTGCTGGTGATACAGGCCGTCCACACTCCTGAAATCCGGAATGCCGCTCTCGGTGGACACCCCGGCGCCTCCGAAAAATACGATATTGTTACTTTCTTTCACCCATTTACGAAGCTGTTCCAGATGTTCCATGCACACACCTCCACATCTCAATATTGCATCCGTCTGTCCGCGCACATGCCGCAATCCACATGTGCCGTTCATTGCCGCTCTATACTATCGCTCTCCACTTTCGCAGAACAGCCAGCCTTACTTATGCTGCCCTAACTCCAGTCTGTTTACCGCCGAGAAAATCGCACGCACGGAAGCCCTCGTAATATTAGAGCTCACGCCCACGCCGTAAGTCACCCTGCCGCTCTCAACATCCAGCAGATGAATGTAGGCCGCCGCCTGGGAGTTTGATCCGCTCTGCAGCGCATGCTCCTCGTAATCCAGAATTTTAATGTCTATATTCAGCGCTTCCTGCAGACCGCGTTTCGCCGCATCAATCGGGCCGTTACCCACGGCCTCAAATGTCTTCTCTATACCGTCATCCGTGTACGCCACTTTAACCTTCGTATCGAACTGTGACTTCGTCTCGCCGCTTAAGTCATCCATACGCAGCTTGCGGAAGTGAATCGGCTCCTTCTGATCCAGATACTGTTCCCTGAAACTGTCCATAATCTGATCGGGGGATACCTCGCCCTGTTTCTCGGAAATCTTCTGAATCACATTTGCAAATTCCTTATGCATACCCTTAGGCAGCTTGAATCCGAAATATGTATCCATGATAAAGGCCACGCCGCCCTTGCCGGACTGAGAATTGATCCGTACAATCGGCTCGTATTCCCTGCCGATATCCGCGGGGTCAATCGGCAGATACGGCACCTGCCAGATCTCGCTGCCACGTTCTTTCAGCGCATGAACTCCCTTGTTAATGGCATCCTGATGAGAACCTGAGAATGCGGTAAACACCAGCTTACCCGCATAGGGATGTCTCGGATGGATCGGTATCTTACAGCATCTCTCATAGATCTCTATACTTTCATTTACATGTTCAATTGCAAGCTTCGGATCAATGCCCTGTGAAAACATATTATAGGCAATATTCATAATATCCACATTACCGGTACGTTCCCCGTTGCCGAACAGAGTACCCTCCACACGATCAGCACCCGCAAGCAGTGCCAGTTCTGCACTTGCCACACCGGTTCCTCTGTCATTATGCGGATGCACGCTTAAGATGATGCTCTCCCGGTTTTTGAAATGGGTATTCATCCATTCAATCTGGTCAGCATATACATTCGGGGTGTTCATCTCCACCGTAGAAGGCAGATTAATGATCATGGGATTCTCTTTCGTAGGTCCCCACTCTTCCTGCACCGCGGTACAGATATCCAGCGCAAAATCAAGTTCCGTCCCTGTAAAACTCTCCGGAGAATATTCCAGAATAATCCTGCCGGGGAATTTCTCCGCATGACGCTTCACCATCTTCGTGCCTTCCACGGCTATATTAATGATCTGTGCCCTGTCCATATGAAATACTACGTCGCGCTGTAGAGTAGATGTGGAGTTATATATATGGACAATCGCCTGCTTACAGCCCTGAATGGATTCGAAGGTACGCTCCACCAGCTCCTCACGGCACTGCGTCAATACCTGAACCACCACATCATCCGGAATCAGCCTGCGGTCGATCAACTGCCGCAGGAAATCATACTCGATCTGGCTGGCCGCCGGAAAACCGATTTCAATCTCTTTGAACCCAAGTTTAATAAGATAATTAAAAAATTCAATTTTCTCGGATACGACCATAGGATCGATCAGTGCCTGATTACCGTCACGCAGATCCACGCTGCACCATACAGGCGCCTTCTCAATCTCCCTGTTCGGCCATTGTCTCTCCGGATAATCGATCACCGGATTTTTGCGGTAACGCTTGTAGTTTAACATTTAAGTTCCCTCCACTTCTAAATATAGTATTAACATAAAGAAAGCCCGTTGAACACAACGGGCTAAACAGATACCATTATTCACCAAGTCCGCTCTCGATCGCACTAATCAGTGTCTTAAGCGCTTCTTCTTCATCCTCGCCATCACACACAAACTCAATCTCATCGCCGCACTTGACACATGCACCCAGCACACTCAATACACTCTTGGCATTCGCTGTATTTTCCCGAAATGTAAAAGTTATCAATGATTTAAACTGCATTGCTTCCTTACATAGGATGCCTGCCGGTCTTAGATGCAGCCCTGTCGGGTTTTTGATGACTACCTTTTGGCTTACCATACCCTTATCCTCCAATATCCAATCTGGTCAATGCCTGAACCCCCTCAACCATGACCTATCTTTAACTATAACATTTTTTCGCAAGTATCACAAGTATTATAACATAATATTCTGTATAAGTTCCGCCAGCTTCTTAGCCTCCTCGTCAATCATCTTCTGATCTTTACCCTCGATCATGACTCTGACAAGCGGCTCCGTTCCGGAAGGTCTGATCAGCACCCTGCCTTCGCCCGCAAATTTCTTGTCCAGTGCAGCAATTGCTTCGGCGATTTCCGGATAATCCATATATTTCTCTTTCTTATGCGTCGGCACCTTGGCATTCATCAGCGCCTGCGGCATAACTTCCATAATCTTCTTAAGTTCTGACAGCGGCTCACCCGTCTCCACAATGACCTGAAGCAGATGAAGTGCGCTTAAGAGTCCGTCACCGGTCGTATTTTCATCCAGGAAGATAACGTGTCCCGACTGCTCGCCGCCCAGACTTGCGCCGATCTCGCGCATCCTCTCCAGAACATAACGGTCTCCCACCTTGGTCTGCTCGATCTTGATCCCGTTCTTCTCGCCCATCAGGAAGAATCCAAGATTGCTCATGATCGTAGCCACAATCGTATTCTTATTCAATTTGCCGTTCTGCTTCATATGGTTGCCGACCAGCGCCATGATTTGATCGCCGTCCACGATATTTCCCAGTTCATCCACCGCCATCAGTCTGTCAGCATCCCCGTCAAAAGCAAGCCCTACATTGGCTTTCTCATAGACGACTCTCGCCTGCAGTTCACCCATGTGTGTGGAACCGCAGTTGGCGTTAATGTTTGTACCGTCAGGATTATTGTGAATCGCTACTACCTCTGCGCCGAGTTCCTTCATCGTCTCCACGGAAGTATAATAGGAAGCGCCTTCCGCACAGTCCAATACGATCTTCATGCCGCGCAGATCCACATTGACCGCTTTCATCGCATGATTAATATACTCTTCTCTGGCATCTGTACGATATTTGATCTTACCCACGCCGGCACCTGTCGGAAATTTAACGCCCTGCATACCGTTCTTGATCAGAGCTTCGATCTCATCTTCCAGAGAATCCGGCAGTTTATATCCGTTACCGTCAAAAAACTTAATCCCATTAAATTCCACCGAATTATGGGAGGCGGAAATAACAACGCCTGCATCCACTTTATACTTTCTCGTAAGATACGCAACCGCCGGTGTAGGTACGATCCCCACATAAACCGCATTTGCGCCTACAGAACAGGCGCCTGCCATAAGTGCATTTGCCAGCATATCGCCCGATATTCTGGTATCGCATCCCACCATGATCGTCGGCTTATGCGCATTCTCTCTGGTTAGCACATAGGCTCCGGCCTGACCCAGCTGCATTGCAAGCTGTGGCGTCAGTTCCTCATTCGCGACACCTCTGACTCCGTCCGTACCAAATAATCTTCCCATAATAATATCTGTTCCTTTCCCGATGCATAGCATCTACATGACAGTATTAGCATGCACCAGTCCTGCACGCTAATGCTTTTCCCGTCTACTCCGCTTCCGTAATGTGCACCTGCACTTCCGTATCTTCCCACGTGACCGCAGAGCCCTCAGGAAGACTGACAGACACCGGTATACGATAGTAACCGCTATCCGCCCCTTCAATTCCCTGTTCTTCCAGCGATGCAGCAACATCAACAGTTACTTCTAATGTATTCACATTAATCCCTTCCAGTTCAGCCGGAAGTCCAATCAATGTAATTGTACATGTGTCCTCCGGGTCCGTAATCTCTGCTTCAAAAGCCGCAGGAATGCCGGCAATACGTATGTTTCCCGTCGGAATTGTAAATATCCGGTTTGCCTCCTGACCCACAGACACTGTGACATTGATCTTACCCATGAAATCTTCTTCCGCAATGATCGTGCCATCCGGCAGGTGCTCTTTCAGATCAACCAGCACCGTCACATCTTCTCTGGCTCCGGTCACGTCTATCACGCCTTCCGGAATTTCGATCGCATTAATATTCTTTATGATTCTGGACTTGCCCGCAATCTCCACACTGCTTCTGGTACTTGTATTCTCCCCTGTCAGCCGGTATCCTTCTGCAGGCACACCGTTCACCTGATAGGTGATCGGCACGGTCTTCCTCTCCAGAATATCCACATTGACGCGTACCTTTGTAATGCTCTTCTCAAGGCTGGCAGACCGTATCTCCACATCCTTCTCATCATACAGACGAATATCCGCATCCGTACTGATCAAACCTGTGAATCCGGAGACAGTCACTTCCGCCTGTGCTTTCACAATCCGTGAAACCACGGACTCAGGCCCTGATATCCGGATGAGGTTCTGCTCAGTACTCACATCACCCAGCAGATATCCTTCACCGACCTCACCCGTCACCTTGGCGCGGATCGGGAACGATCTGGTCTGTTTGTCCTCAATATTGAGTTTTACACTGTCTATGCTTCCTTTGATGTTTTCTACTTTATCATTATATTTACTCGTGGACAGTTTGATCGGAACCGTATCCAGACTGGTCAGATCTTTAATATCCGCGACTGCCACCACATTACTCTCGCTCAGAGAGTCTATCACAGAGCGCGGTGCATAGATCGTTACGCTGTCTATCACATCTGTGTCTTCCAGCACTTCATAGACCTGTCCTCTTCCCGTGATCAGCTCTGTATTGCGGAGTCTGACCGGTACATCCGACACAGGCCAGGGAGTGACCGGATCGTTAATGTTCGTGACAATGATCCATAGCATAGCCGCGAACAGGAAAGACACGATTTTCAGTCCCCAGTTACGGGTAATCCTATTCTTCATTTTTGGCCCTGCCTTTCCACCGCTTCCGTTTCTTCTCCTCCACGGGTTTGTCTTGAATCTCCGACAGCCTCACTTTAAGCCTTTCACCATCTAATCCTCTCTCCAGTTGTCCGTTATATGCAACACTGATCTTGCCGTTCTCCTCAGACACAATCACCGTCAGCGAATCCGTTATCTCGGATATCCCCACACCAGCTCTGTGTCTGGTTCCAAGTTCCTTGCTGAGCGCCATATTGTCGGACAGCGGCAGATAACATGTCGCTGAAACAATGCGGTTGCCTCTCACGATAACCGCGCCGTCATGCAGCGGCGTATTATGCTCGAATATATTGATCAGCAATTGGCTGGACACAATGCCGTCCACGTCAATGCCTGTTCTCTCATACTCACTCAGAGACTGATCCTGCTCTATAACGATCAGTGCTCCCGTCTTGACTTTACTCATTTCCACGGATGCCTTGGTGATCTCATTGATCGTCCGGTCGGAGAACCGCCCGCCTTCCATCTTTCCAGAATCAAAAGGAAACATCGCCAAGAAGAAATTCTTCTGCCCCAGTTCTTCCATCGCCTTGCGCAGTTCCGGCTGCAGCATGACCACGATCGCTATCGCAGCAATGTTAAACACATTCGTCACGATAAACAGAATCGTATGCATTCTGAAAAACGCCGCGATCAGAATAAAAACCGCAATCATGGTAACGCCTTTTAACAGCGCCCATGCTCTTGTATTCTTGACCCACAGTAGAATGTGATACGCCAGGAAAGTCAGGATAATAATCTCTACGACATCAGTCCAGTGAATCGTGGGCATATGCAGCTTGGAAAGATATGTCGACATGAATGTATTAAGTTGTTCCATATATCCCACCACCTTTCTGATCTGTTTCTATTTTATAAATTTCGCCTTTTACCCGTATCCGCGAAGCAGCTCTAGCGTCCGCTTCTGGTCCTCTGTACCGTTTTTGATCTCTGGCTGTTGATCTGTTTTACTTTTTTCTCCGCCCTCGATACCACGACCTTCGGCACAGCCTTTACATAATAATAATATTCATCATCTTCAAATTGTACCTTCTCCGTCCTGCTGTAATCCACATTAAAGACGAAGAACTGTAATACCACTGTCAGAAAAACCGCAACGATATTCCCCAGTATTACACCAAACAGCGACACATTGGTGTCAAACATCAGATCTCCCACCAGAAGGATCATAAGATTAACCACTGCGCCCGCCGCCATGGCAATTGTCCATGCATAATCAATACTCAGTCTTCTGATCAGGTACACGATCAGCACTGTAATCGCAAACGCCATGACGGTAACTGCCATCTGTTTGTTATTCAGCATCCCGTCCACAACAAACTTGAATTTGGCCACGGAAAACTTTACCGCCGTCTCATCACCGGTTATGGCTGCAATAGCGGATCCGTTCTGCGTCACAAAGTGAAGCATGTAGTACACGATCACGCCGCAGCCCACCGAAACCATGGAGGCAGGCGTCCCGATCAGTCCCATCGCAAGCGGAACCACATAAGGGATCTTTAAGATAAAGCAAACCGGCATAAGCACTACTACAAGCGTATCCTTCGGCGAAAATCTCAGATACAGCAGGAACATAAGCAGGAATCCCACTCCCACCACGAGCGCGCACTCCAGACTGAACGTATAGATGTGAAGCATAACAAACAGTGCCGCCATGACAACGATGAAATTCATAGGCATGAAAGAACACATCAATGCAACAATCAGAACCACTGTCATCTTATCTATACTATCCATATAGCCAATGCGTGAGTTAATGAGCAGCAAAGTGATCAGCGCTGTCAAAAACTTCAAAAGCGGTGTGATATATACCTCGTATCTGCTGTATAGAGTCATTAATATCTGTTTTGCAACAAGTAAGGTAGTCATTATTAATCCTTTCGCTTTCCGTACACTTTCGTAATTCTCACTGTTTATACATATCACCCAGTTTGCGCAGGCTCATATAGTACACTCTCAGGCTTCTGACAGCCCGGCTGTAACGTAATGTATAAACTATATAAGATATTACGGCATATCCCCCGATTGTCCAAAGATATATCTTGAGGACATGTTTCGCAAATTCCAGCAGATCCATCTTATAGATATCCGCCATAAATACTTCAAAATCATAAAAAATGTACATGCCAAAGACCACTACAAATGCGATCGTCGCACTTATAATGGACTTTAACACCTGCCATCCTATATAATCACTCCGAAAATAGCTTCCGATGGCGACATTCTTCTTCCCCTCATTCGCCTCATAGGATGCCATTTTCGTCATCAGGATTATTCTCTTTTCATTTAACATACAGATCTCCTAACCCAGAAAGCGCATCTTAGGATTATCTTTCACATCCTTCTTGGGCGCCGGCTTAGGCGCTTCCGGCTGGCGTATGCTCTCATGAAGCTCATTTGCCATGCTGCCCTTGCACTTCTCGCAGAATCGTCCGCTGTAGATCGGCGCATTACATTTCTCACAGTGAAGCGTAATACCGGACCCCTCAGCGAGCTGCAGCCGCTCATCCTTAAGCCACATCTGGATCTGGTTCTGGGATACGTCGCATGCTTCAGACACTTCGGGTATGGAAGCCTGAACATGCTCTCTGATATATTCCTTCACTTCCTGAAATTTCTCCTCCAGCGCCTCCCGGCATGCCATACAGATCGGCGGCCCCGACACATAGTTGAATAATTTGCCACATTTCCTGCAGTTTCTTGCGTTCATGCTGTTGTCCTCCTGTAATATGATTGGTCATAAACCATTACCGATTGCAAGAGTCACGAAATAAATGCGCTTCACTCCTGCCCTGCGCAATTCATAACTCATTGCATCTATGGTACTGCCTGTCGTATAAATATCATCAATAATTATAATCGTATTTAATTTTACATCATTACGACAGATTTTGAAAGCCCTTTTCAAATTATTTTGTCTCTCATCCAAAGATAATTCTTTCATGGGCACCGTTTTACGCACTCTTCTGACCAGATCCGCCTCCATCGGAATACCCGTTCTGCTTCCCAGCTCCTTCGCCAGCGCTTCTGCCTGATTATATCCTCTCACCCGGCGTTTGGAAGCGTGAATCGGCACAGGAACCAGTGCATCCGGTCTGCACTGCCGGATCCAGTTTCCCAGTCCTCTATCCATACAGGCGGCATAATATGCCGCATATTCCCTGCGTCCCTTATACTTAAACCGGTATATGGAATCGGATATGCTTCTGTAGGAGCAGAGTGCGCGCCCGCGGTCAAACAGATGCCTGCGGCGCATACAATCACTACAATACTCCGTTTGCGCATCCTCGAGCTTCTTGCCGCATTTCATGCAGTACGGTTCCTTCACATATTCAAATGCTTCTTTACATGTCTCACAGACGAGACGTCCAAACGGGCTGACCGCCCGGTCACAGACAGGACACCTGCGCGGATAGATGAGGTCCGTCAGTATCCCCGGAAATGTGTTTTTTATATTCATCCTGATCATAGTTCCTCTGTGTGCGCTCTTCCTCTGCGCTTACGGCATCGGGATCAACTCTCTGATCCGCTCCGCCAGTCCGGTATAGCGTCGGTTCTGATAATTGTTCTCCACCATTTCACGCAGCGTCTTCCTGCTGCCGAGAATCGTCACGCAGCGCTTGGCTCTGGTCACTCCCGTATAGAGCAGATTTCTGTTGAAAAGCATTCTCGGGCCCGTCAGAAGCGGCATAATCACTGCCGGGTACTCACTTCCCTGCGACTTGTGTATCGTCACCGCATAAGCCAGTTCGATCTCATCCAGCTGTCCGTAGGTATAAGTGACACGCCTGTGCTCATCAAACTCTACCACGATCTCCCGCGCATACTCATTGATCTGCCGGATCGTGCCGATATCACCGTTGAAGATTCCGCTGCCTTTATCAATCGGAATCCCGTACCTGCTCACGACTTCCCATTCCAGCTGGTAGTTGTTCTTGATCTGCATGACCTTATCCTGTTCCCGGAACAGAACGTCACCCGCCGTATATTCCTTCTTATCCGCCGCCGGCGGATTGAGATATCTCTGCAGGATACCGTTGAGCGTCTCAACGCCCAGCACGCCTTTGCGCATCGGCGTCAGCACCTGGATGTCATACGGCTGCGCGCCGACGTACGGCGGAAGTTTCTCTGTAATTAACTGTATCATATGTTTATAGATTACATTTATGTCATTTCTTTCCAAAAAAAAGAAATCGCGGCTCTTATTATCCAGTACAAGTTCCTCTCCTGCATGAATGCGGTGGGCATTCCAGACAATATCACTCTCTCCCTTCTGGCGGAAAATTTTCTCCAGAATGACAGTCGGAACCCGTTCGCTGCTCATGATATCCTGCAGCACCTGTCCTGCCCCGACCGAGGGCAGCTGATTGACATCCCCTACCATGATCAGTCTGGTTCCTACCGTGACTGCCTTAAGAAGCGACTGTAAGAGGAAAATGTCCACCATGGACATCTCATCCACAATGATTACATCCGCCTCCAGAGGATTCTCCTCATTGCGCTCAAAGCGTGCTGTTTTGGTTTCCTCAGACACTACGCCGTTCAGTTCCAGCATACGGTGTACCGTGCGGGATTCATATCCTGTCGCCTCCGTCATACGTTTCGCCGCTCTCCCGGTAGGCGCTGCCAGATAGATATCCATCCCCTCCGCCATGAAGTAACGTATGATCACATTGATCGTTGTGGTCTTACCCGTACCGGGACCGCCGGACAGAATAAAAAGACCGTTTTTTACGCTTTCCAGCACGGCTTTCTTCTGGAGTGTATCCAGCGTAATGCCAAGTTCCTCCTCGATCCGGTCAATCTTTGTCATAATCGCTTCTTCTTCTGACGGCATAAGGTCGCTTTCCATGGAAATGCGCAGATCATGCAGCATTCTGGCGCAGTTTAATTCCGCGTAGTAATAATTGCTCGCATAGACCTTACATTCTTCCCCTTCCGACGGCCGCTTCACGACCAGTTTCCTGTCCATCGCCAGATTAGCAATCTGAGGTTCCATAAGAGATCCGTCCAGACCCAGCAGCCCGCCCGCCTTATCTAACAGAACACTCTGCGGCAGATAACAGTGCCCTTCTCCGCCCGCCAGCATCAGCGTGTAAAGAAGCCCGCTTCTGATCCGGTAATCCGAATCCGTATGAATGCCGATCCTGGCCGCGATCTCATCCGCAATACGAAATCCGATACCATGTATGTCTTCGGCAAGGCGATAGGGATTCTCTTTCAGTATTCCGTACATCTGCGCACCGTAAGACTCATAGATCCGAATCGCCAGCGTGTTGGAAATCCCGTATTTCTGCAGAAAAGTCATCGCTTCCCTGGCGTCCCGTTTCTCGTAAACCGTAACAGCAATCTCCCGTGCCTTACGTTCACTGATTCCCTTGACTTCAGCCAGCCGTTCCGGTTCCTCCTCGATAATGCGGTAAGTATCCGCGCCAAACCGCTTCACGATCCTCGCCGCCAGAGCCGCTCCCACTCCCTTCACGGCGCCGGAACCCAGATATCTTTCTATGCCTTCCGCATCCTCCGGCGGGACGATCTGATACTGTTCTATCTTAAACTGCTCTCCGTAGATCGGATGCGTCGCATAACTTCCCTCCGCCTCGATCGTCTCTCCCTGATCCATGGTCTTAAAAAAGCCGACGCATGTAGTCTCTTTTCCGTCACCGACCAGATTCAGCACCGTATAGCCGTTGTCCTGATTGCGATATATAATATGTTCTATGAATCCTTTGATTTTTTCCATCTGTCCACGATACTTTCTGTCATCGAGCTGAATTGTATTACTGTAGATATGCCTATATGAGAATCCGAAGACAACAGCGGGCTGCCGGAACAGGCAGCCCACCCTTAATTTGAATATTTGTTATAGTTCGACCTTGCGACATTTTACATTTCGTAATTGCGTTTCGCCTGTTCATACAGCATATGCGCTAAAGAATTAGACTTTTCAGTCGCTGTCTGCTCGGAAATCTGCCTGATCGCTTCATCTTTAAAGCAGTCTACCATATTAGAGCCATAGCCTTCTTCATCATCGTCATCGCCAAAGAGTTTGGTCGTCTTCTCCATCTCTTTATAAACCTGCTCCCAGAGATAAGCCTCAAACTGTTTACAGGCATCTAACAGTGCGTCATCATCCGTTCCCTGCGCCTTCGCCGTATTCTCCAGATGACTCTGCAGATTCTCCGTAGCAATTCTGTTCGTATCTGTCATATAGTCCGTATATTTCCCTAATCCTGTTAAATCCATATTGACCTCCATGCCTTTCCATAACCTGCCGGTTTGCGTCTCAGACACAATTGCCGGTTAAAAGATAAAGTCATCAGACTTATTTTAATCTATGACCGCTTTCCTGCTATCAGCGCTTCAGATTATTTGCCGTCTCCATCATGGAATCGGAAGTCGTGATCGCCTTGGAGTTCATCTCATACGCACGCTGCGTGATAATCATATTGACCATCTCATTGGCTACCTGCACATTGGAGCCTTCCAGATATCCCTGTATGATACGGCTCTTAGCCACATCCGGGTTCGTATCTTCATTGATCACACGACCGCTGGCATCCGTCACCTCGAACAGCGTATCGCCGACTCTCCTTAATCCGCCGGGATTGCTGAACTGGAATGTACCGATAGTTCTGCCAATGGGCTGCGGGTTATTCGCCTCATCAGGATAGCAGATCTGGCCGTCTTCCGTAATAGAAAGTTTACTTGCAATATAAGCTCTTGGCAGTTCGATCGCACGACCCGTAGAGTCCAGTACCGGAAGTCCGTCCGCATTTGTCAGCATCATGCTCTGATTGTTGCCTAACGCCCATGTAAAATCACCGTTTCTGGTATAATAGGTTTCACCGTCCTCCCCGCGCAGTGCGAAGAATCCGTGACCCTCGATCGCAAAAGCCGTGTCGCTGTCGGCATCCATCAGGCTGCCCTGTCTGAATACGGAATTAATAGACGATGTACGGACACCCAGACCGACCTGTGAAGATGTGGGTTTCGGATCACCGTTCGCCGTTGTGGTTACAGCCTGCAGATTCTGATACAGGAGTGACTTAAACTGTGCAACCTGCGTCTTATAACCTACTGAGTTTACGTTCGCCAAATTATTGGCGATCGTGTCCAAATTCGTCTGCTGTGCATTCATTCCGGTCGCTGCCGACCATAAACTTCTAACCATGTCTGTGCCTCCTATATCTGATTATGTTATACATGTTATATTACTGTTTTATCATGACAGTTCTGTCTTCTTTCCCACTGTCACGCATACTGCATAGCCAGTCTGTAACATCTTACCTTATTTTTTATCTGACTTTACCTAACTGATTGACCGCAATTTCCAGTGTATCGTCATATGTAGTGATCACCTTCTGGTTACTGTCGTACTGTCTCTGAATCGCAATCATGTTAACCATCTCTGTCACCGTGGAAACATTCGACTGCTCCAGATAACCCGCTCTGACCTGCGACTCGGATTCCTGTTCGAGTCTCCGCTTCGCCGCATCGTCGTCACTGCGTGCCGCCTCTAAAGCCTGCTGTGCTTCCGCTTCCCTGTTCTGTGCCGCCTGCAGCGCAGCCTCCTTCTCATCTATGTCCGCCGCATCCTGCGCCCTTGCAATGTTCAACGCTCTCTGCGCCATCGCGGTGTATGATCTCGCCCGCTGGTATACAGCCTCTGCGTTCTTCACCTCATCACTGTCTACAATCTGGAAAAAGTTCTCCCCGAAATGCTCCAGCATATCATAATCTTCAAAATCCACCACGCCGATCTTCGCCACGCGGCTGCCGCTCTGGAATATTTCACCGTATACGTTGGTGCCGATCTCCGTATCATTCGGGTCCAGCCTGATGCGGCGTCTGTCTTCATCCAGAACAAAGTCTCCGTCCTGCGTCACCAGATAGCCCTGCGCATTCATGGTAAAGTTACCGTCGCGCGTATACTTCACCGAAGTGATATCCGCCTTATTCGTATATTCTATCAGGAAAAATCCTCTGTCCGTCAGCGCGAAATCGAATGTATCGCCCGTCACCTTCATCGGTCCTTCCGAATAGTCCGTGTAATTCTCACCGATCTTAACACCCAGATTCACGCCGGTCCGCTCCACCCATCTGTCCGGATTATCTACCAGTTCCTCATCCAGACGCTTACCGATTCCGAGTCCTTTCGGAAGATTCCCGGCCTCGGACAGATCCTTGATCTTATAAGCCAGCAGGGTGTCAAACGCCTGACTTGTAGATCCTTCCTTCTTATAGCCGACCGTATCCGCATTCGCCAGATTGTTTGTCATGACATCCATTCTGTGCTGTTCATTAATCATTCCCGTGTACGCTGTGTACAATCCCTTAAGCATAAGTATTCCGCCTCCCCGTCAGACACACTCCAGCATCTGACATATTTGTTTCCACGGACAGCCGCCCCTCAGACATGTCCGCGACAGATCAATCCTCGCGGTAACCCGCCAGAAATTCCACATATTTACCCGTGCCGACAGCAACCGCCGTCATCGGGTCTTCCGCTGTCATTGTATTAATACCGGTCTTGGCCGCGATCAGATCTTCCAGTCCTCTCAGTAAGCTGCCGCCGCCGGTAAGTACGATTCCCCTGTCGGCAATATCCGCCGCAAGCTCCGGAGGCGTCTTCTCCAGAACACTGTGGATCGTCTCCACGATCTGTACGGTCGTCTCATGCAGCGCTTCCTCTGTCTCCTCAGACGATACCTTAACGGTGCGGGGCAGACCTGTTACCAGATTACGTCCCCTGACATCCATGTAATCGACTTCCGGTCTCTTAAACGCCGAACCGATCTTTATTTTCAAATCCTCCGCCGTTCTCTCACCGATCAGCAGATTATGTTTCTTACGCATGTAACGCACGATCGCCTCGTCAAAATCGTCTCCTGCGATCTTGATCGATGCGCTGACCACCGTACCGCCGAGTGAAATAACGGCAATATCCGATGTTCCGCCGCCGATATCCACGATCATGTTGCCGCACGGCTTGGAGATATCTATGCCTGCACCGATCGCTGCCGCAATCGGCTCCTCAATAATGGACACTTCCCGGGCTCCCGCCTGGTAGGTCGCATCTTCAACCGCTTTCTTCTCTACCTCCGTAACGCCGCTGGGTACACATACCGCGATCCTGGGTTTCCGGAATGTCTTCTTACCCAGAGCCTTCTGGATAAAATACTTCATCATCTTCTCCGTCACCTGATAATCGGAGATAACACCCTGGCGCAAAGGTCTTACGGCAACGATGTTACCCGGCGTTCTTCCGAGCATCAGTCTTGCATCCTCACCGATTGCCTTGATCTTATTTGTATCTCTATCGAAAGCAACAACAGAGGGCTCCTTCAATACAACGCCCTTGCCCCTGATGTATACCAATATGCTGGCTGTTCCCAAATCTATACCAATATCTGTGTATTGCATTTCCCTTCGATCCCCTTTCCCGTGGTCTCTCTATAATAATTTCCAAAAATAAGCGCAATATGCTGGATATATTATAACCTAAAGAAATGGTTTTTCAAAGGTTTTTATTATTATTTTTGAAAAAAATGAAAAACACCAAAAACAGAACGGTTCCTTCCGCCCTGTTTTTGGCTTCCATGCCTTATGCTTATCTCATCGGCGCATCTGCTGTTTTTCTTAACCTCATCAGGCAGAAAAAATACAGATTTCTGCTGCCAGATATTGGTAAAACCGGTCTGTACTCAAAGCCGGACATCAACAGGTCTGTATAATCGGGCGGCATATTCCTCGGATTGTGTCAGGTAAGCGTCCGCCACAGAACTCTGCGGCTCCTGACTCTGCTGCACGGTTCTGACAATATCCTCTGTCTGCGAAACATCCACACCCGTCCCAGCATCCTGAACCTGTACATCTGCCTCTTCCGGAAGAACGTCTTTCAGGTCATCCTGCATCTCCTCCGCCTCTTCCAGCACTTCTTCGACAACTTCCTGCAGTTCTTCCATAATGCCGTCGCTCTCGATTCCCATCGCTTCTTCCGCAAGATCTTCCAATCTCTCTTCCGGCGTCTTGGGTTCCATTTTCTCCACAGCCTCGGCAATCTTCTCGCCGCGTTCCCGCGATTCATCCATCATATGCATCATCTGCTCATTGTTATAAGCCACTTTTGCCGCGGCAATCTGATCCTCGTAAGAATGAAACATCTCAAGTTTCTTCGCTATTTCATCCACGGTTTCACAATGCATATTCTTCAGATTGTCCTTCTGTTTTTCAAAAAAAGCAATCTTATTGTCACGTTCTTCCTGCCGCGTAGCTTTCTGCTGTGTGCTCTTTAAACTGCGGTCTGCAAACAGATTGCCGCCGTATAAAGAATTTTGATTCCCCCGCATACTAATATTCATAGGCATGACCTCCCCGGGCTGTGTGTAGCTTCGCAATTTACATCCCGCTTAATATATCGTCATGCATTTCTCTGGTATAAAGCGTATTTCCAGGTCTTTCATGTCAGTTTTTCCTCATTTGGTGACATCTTTTCCAGCATCTTCTTCACATAGATACCTGTATAGGAATCAGGATTCTGTGCAATCTTCTCCGGCGTGCCCTGTGCGATTACAGTTCCGCCGCCGTCACCGCCCTCCGGGCCCATATCAATAATGTAGTCCGCCGTCTTGATCACATCCAGATTATGCTCGATCACCACCACCGTATTGCCGCCTTCTGCCAGCTTATGCAGAATATCCACCAGCTTGTGCACATCCGCAAAGTGGAGCCCGGTCGTAGGCTCGTCCAGGATATAAATCGTCCTGCCCGTGCTGCGCTTGCTCAGTTCCGTCGCCAGCTTAATACGCTGTGCCTCACCGCCGGATAATGTGGTAGACGGCTGACCGAGTTTCACATAGGACAGTCCCACATCATATAAAGTCTCTATCTTACGACGGATGGAAGGCAGATTTTCAAAGAACGGCACTGCCTCTTCCACCGTCATATCCAGTACGTCAAATATGCTCTTGCCCTTATACTTGACTTCCAGCGTCTCTCTGTTATACCGCTTGCCGCCGCACACTTCGCAGGGCACGTACACATCCGGCAGGAAATGCATCTCAATCTTAATGATGCCGTCGCCGCCGCACGCCTCGCATCGTCCGCCTTTCACGTTAAAGCTGAAACGGCCTTTCTTATATCCCCTTGCTTTCGCGTCCTGGGTCGAAGCAAACAAATCCCTGATCTGATCAAACACCCCTGTATAAGTAGCCGGATTTGATCTCGGCGTCCTGCCGATCGGTGACTGGTCGATGTCAATCACCTTATCTAACTGTTCAATTCCTTCGATCTTAAGGTGTCTTCCGGGAATGCAGCGCGCCCGGTTTAAATCTCTTGCCAGATGTTTGTAGAGAATTTCGTTGACCAGAGAGCTTTTGCCCGAACCGGACACACCGGTCACGCAAGTCATGATACCAAGCGGAATCTTCACATCTATTTTCTTCAGATTGTTCTCTTCGGCACCTTTGACAGTCAGATAGCCCGCAGGTTTTCTTCTCTTGGACGGTACGGGGATCTGTAATCTGCCGCTAAGGTACTGTCCAGTAATGGATTCCTCCACCTGCATGATCTCCTCCGCCGTGCCCTGCGCTACCACTTCTCCACCGTGAGAACCTGCCCCCGGACCGATATCCACAACATGATCCGCCGCCAGCATCGTATCCTCGTCATGCTCCACCACGATCAGCGTATTGCCCAGGTCTTTCAGATTCTTGAGCGCCGCGATCAGCTTGTCATTATCTCTCTGGTGCAGTCCGATGCTGGGCTCGTCCAGAATATAGCAGACGCCCACCAGACCGGAACCGATCTGCGTTGCCAGACGGATTCGCTGCGCCTCGCCGCCGGACAGACTTCCGGTTGCTCTGGAAAGCGACAGGTACTCCAGACCGACTTCCATCAGGAACCCGACACGGGCACGAATCTCCTTTAATATGCGTTTTCCGATCAATTCCTGCTGGGACGTCAGTTTCATATCCCCTATGAAGGCATGCAGATTCTTGATGGATACGGAAGTAATCTCATAAATGTTCTTATCACAGACGGTCACTGCCAGTGACTCCTTCTTCAGGCGCATGCCTTTACATTCTTTACAGGGCGTGATACGCATATAGCTCTCATATTCCTGCTTAATCAAATCAGATCCGGTCTCCCGGTATTTCCGTTCCATGTTCTTGATCAGACCTTCAAAAGCAATCGGATAAACGCCCTTGCCTCTCTGACCCTCATAGTAGACGTCCACTTTCCTGCCGTCGGTACCGTAGCATATAACGTCCTGTGCCTGCTGCGAAAGCTGTTCATACGGCGTGTCCAGACTGAATTTATAAGTCTTGGCAAGCGCCTGCAGAAGCGCATTCGTAAAGCTCCCCTCCGAGCCGCTCGACTGCCATCCCATAGAGGTGATCGCTCCCTGACTCAGACTGAGGCTCTTGTCGGGAATCATCAGATCAATGTCAAACTCCATCTTATATCCCAGTCCGAAACATTCCGGACAGGCGCCAAACGGATTATTAAAAGAAAAGCTTCTCGGCTCAATCTCTCCAATGCTGATCCCGCAGTCGGGACAGGCAAAATTCTGGCTGAAGTTCACCGACTCACCGTCGATCACATCCAGTACCATCTGCCCTTCCGCCAATGCAAAGACATTCTCGATAGAATCCGTCAGGCGTCTCTCTATGCCCTCTTTCACAACAAGGCGGTCCACGATAATCTCTATATTATGTTTGATATTCTTCTCCATCGGAATCTCTTCGGACAGATCGTACAGATTGCCGTCCACGCGCACACGCACATAGCCGCTTTTCTTCGCGCGTTCGAACACCTTGGCATGTTCACCCTTCCTGCCCCGCACGACCGGTGCAAGAAGCTGTATCTTCGTTCCCTCCGGCATGGTCAGGATCTGATCCACGATCTGGTCTACCGTCTGCCGCCTGATCTCCCGTCCGCACTTCGGACAATGTGGAATGCCGATTCTCGCATACAGCAGTCTGAAATAATCATAGATCTCCGTCACCGTACCCACCGTAGAACGGGGATTTCTGTTGGTCGATTTCTGATCAATGGAGATCGCCGGAGACAGCCCTTCTATCCTCTCCACATTGGGCTTCTCCATCTGTCCTAAGAATTGTCTCGCATAGGAAGACAGAGACTCCATATATCTTCTCTGTCCCTCGGCATAGATCGTGTCGAAAGCAAGCGAAGACTTGCCCGAGCCGGACAGTCCCGTGAGGACGACAAACTCGTTTCTCGGAATATCTACGTTTAAATTCTTTAAGTTATGTTCATTTGCCCCGCGAATCTTAATATATTCCCGCGGACGCATCTTAATCGTATCTGACATATTCATCCTCATTTCTACGCATGTGAAAAATTATTTATACTAATGCGTGAATAATATTTTATTCACGCTATTACTTATCAAAATCCCTCAGCTTCCCCTTCAAATCCGTCATGCGGTCACGCAGTTCTGCCGCCGCCTCGAAGTTCAGATCCGCAGCCGCCTTCTTCATCTGCTTCTCTACCTCCTTAATCAGCTTCTCCAGTTCCTGCCTGCTCATGGATTCCGGATCTTTCTCAAACCGCAGCTTTTCTTTCTCGATCGTCCTGGATATGCTGATCAGATCCCGGACCGCCTTCTGAATCGTCTGCGGCGTAATCCCGTGCTCCTCATTATACTGCTGCTGGATCTCACGCCTCCGGTTCGTCTCCGTGATTGCCGCCCGCATGGAATCCGTCATGTTATCGGCATACATAATGACATGCCCCTCCGCATTACGCGCGGCGCGGCCGATCGTCTGGATCAGAGATGTCTCGGAACGCAGGAAGCCTTCCTTATCCGCATCCAGTATCGCGACCAGTGTAATCTCCGGAATATCCAGTCCTTCCCGCAGCAGATTAATGCCAACCAGCACATCGAACACATCCAGCCGCATATCCCGGATGATCTCCGCACGTTCCAGCGTGTCCACGTCAGAGTGCAGGTACTTCACGCGGATTCCCACATCATTCATGTAGCTTGTCAGATCTTCCGCCATACGCTTCGTGAGCGTGGTAACCAGAACTTTATGGTGATTTGCCACTTCCCGATTGATCTCGGAGATCAAATCGTCAATCTGTCCCTCCACAGGCCGCACGTCCACCTCCGGGTCCAGCAGTCCCGTAGGCCGGATGATCTGTTCCGTCCGGAAAAGTTCATGCGCCGTCTCATATTCGGACGGCGTGGCGGATACAAAGAGCATCTGGTCGATATGCTGTTCAAACTCCCCGAAATTAAGCGGTCTGTTGTCCAGTGCGGACGGCAGGCGGAAGCCGTAATCCACAAGCGTATTCTTGCGGGACCGGTCGCCCGCGTACATGCCGCGTATCTGCGGGATCGTCATATGCGACTCATCTATAATAATCAGAAAATCATCGGTAAAATAATCCAGTAAAGTAAACGGGGGAGCCCCCTCCTCCATACCGTTCAAATGCCGCGAGTAATTCTCGATGCCGGAACAGAAACCGGTCTCCCTGAGCATCTCAATATCAAAATTCGTGCGCTCCGAAATACGCTGTGCCTCTAAAAGCTTATCCTCGCTCTTAAAGTACTTTACCCTCCCTTCCAGTTCTTTCTCAATCTCCTTACAGGCAGTCTGAATCTTCTCCTGCGCCACCACATAATGAGACGCCGGGTAGATCATCACATGCTCCAGCGTCGCATGGACCTGCCCCGTCAACGGGTCAGTCTGCGCGATGCGGTCGATCTCATCCCCAAAGAACTCGATGCGGATCAGATAATCGCCGCCCTGCGCGGGATACACCTCCACAACGTCTCCCCGCACGCGGAAGCAGCAGCGATCCAGATCCAGATCATTTCGATTATACTGCATATCGATCAGTCCGCGGATCACATCGTCACGATCCTTACACATACCGGGGCGCAGAGACATACTCATCCCCGCATATTCCTCCGGACTTCCCAGACCATAGATGCAGGATACACTGGCTACCACCACCACATCCTTACGCTCGGTCAGAGACGCCGTTGCGGACAGCCTGAGCTTGTCGATCTCATCGTTAATCGAAGAATCTTTCGCAATATAAGTATCCGTAGAAGGCACATAAGCCTCCGGCTGATAATAGTCGTAATAGGACACGAAATACTCCACCGCGTTTTCAGGGAAAAATTCCTTGAACTCACCGTAGAGCTGTCCGGCGAGGGTCTTATTGTGCGCTATTACCAAAGTGGGCTTGTTCAGCGCCTGTATGATGTTCGCCATGGTAAAAGTCTTACCGGAACCGGTAACGCCTAATAAGGTCTGGAACTGATTGCCCTCCTTAAATCCTTTGACTAATGCCTCGATCGCCTGCGGCTGGTCGCCGGTAGGCTGATATTCGCTGTGCAGTTTAAAGTTCATAGGAAAACACCTCTCCGGATTCTGTCTGCTGACACTTGTTTGCTGTTCTTAGTTCTGGTACAGAAGCAGTTTTGATTATAGCATACCGGTTTATTTTTGTACAGTAATTTTAGAACATTTGTTCTTTCTGCTTCTTTCAGAGCATATGCAGTTATTTGCTGCACCCATGAAATCTGACCCTGATCTCCGTTCCCTCCCCCTCTGCGCTCTCAACCTCTATCACGGCATCATGTATTTTCGCGGCATGCTTCACGATCGAAAGACCGAGTCCCGTACCGCCCACCTCTTTGGAGTGGCTCTTGTCCACCCGGTAAAAACGCTCGAAGATACGATCCCTGTGCTCGGGTGCGATGCCGATTCCCGTGTCACGGACGGACAAATCTACCGCCCCTTCTCCACTTCTTACATTAACCGTGACCCTGCCGTTTTCACGGTTGTATTTAATGGCATTGTCTGTAAGATTATAAATGATACTGTACAAAAGCTGCGGAATGCCGGTAAGAACGGCCGGCCCGCCCGACAACTCCAGCGTAACCTGCGCTTCCTGCGCTTCCGGTTCCAGACTTCGTACCGCTTTCCCCGCCAGTTCATACAAATCCGTCTTTTCAAACTGCATATCCCCGGCGCCCTCGTCGAGATGTGAAAGGCTGATAATATCTTCCACGAGCCGCACCATGCGCTGGGCTTCATCATATATTTTTCCGGCAAAAGGTATCCGGTCTTCTTCTTTTACCATGCCGGTCTTTAGAAGTTCCGCATAACCGGAAATGGAATGAAGCGGTGTCTTCAGTTCATGAGAAACATTCGCGGTAAATTCGCGGCGCATCTGCTCCGCTTTCTCCTTCTGCGTCACATTAAAAAAGAACAGCGCCGCTCCCCCGAGACGATTGCCGGATACGATCGGACTTGCATCGATCTGATAATTGTCCCCCTGTAATGAAACTGTCCGTTCTCCCCGTTCGCCCCGCAGCACGCCGGACAGGATCTCCTGCAGATCGGGATTATGACACAGGGACAGCATGTCATCGCCTATGCAGTCAGATCCGGCCTCCAGCAGTCTGCCCGCGACAGAATTGATCGTAATAATTTTCCCCTTTTGGTTTAACAGAACCATGCCCTCATTCATACTTCCGATAATCGTGTTCAGTTCATTTTCCTGCTGACGCAGTTTTTCCTTTTGCCTATTCAGCAGTTTCTGCTGACTGTCAATGCGCATAAGGAGCGGAGACAGTTCATCGTATCCCTCATTCGACAGCGGATTGTCCAGATCTATTTCATTCAACGGCTTCACGATCCTCTTAGATATCCGAACCGCCAGACCGACGGAAAGAATCACCGCAATCGCAAATACAATGCCGATCGGCTGTGCCATTCCCATGAGCAATGTCAAAACAGACATTTGCGAGATGGAAAGCCGCAGAACCGTACCGTCATCCAGTTTCTGCGCAGAGTAGAAAGACCGTTCCAAGAGCGTTACCGAATAGCGTCTGCTCTCCCCGTAACCCTTCGCAAGCGCTGTCTGCACCTCCTCCCGGTCCAGATGATTCCCGATTTCCCCGCTGTCAGACATGCTGTCATACAGAACGCTTCCGTCCGTATCGATCCATGTGATACGGTAGTTCATCACCCGCAGGCCGTCAAAATATGCAGCCCCCTCATGCGTAACGCCCTGCGCTGCAAGGTTGGTCTGCATCTTAAGCTGCGACTGCTGCACATCCGAAAAGTATTCGTATAATACACCCACCACTAAAATTGTGGACGCAATAAAAACGACAAGCGCAACAAAGCAGACAGACCGAAAAATGCGTTTTGTCATTCCTTCTCCTCCATTCGATACCCGACGCCCCGCACTGTCTCGATATAATCCCCGCATACGCCCAGCTTCGTCCTGAGCGTACCGATGTGGACATCCACGGTTCTGGTCTCCCCGACACAGTCTGTTCCCCATACGATTTCCAGAAGCTGGTCGCGGGTATATACACGCCCGGGATTTTTCATAAAAATATGCAGCAGATTATATTCCTTTAATGTCAGTTGAACACGTTCTCCATTTACAAGCACAATATAAGTCTCCGGATTCAACTCCAGACTGCCGGCACGCAGAAGTCCCTTATTCTCTTTGACACCCGTACGCCGCAGCACCGCCCTGATGCGGGACACCATCTCCATCATACCGAACGGCTTGGCCAGATAATCGTCCGCGCCCAAGTCCAGACCGATCACTTTATCGTACTCCGTCCCTTTGGCCGACGCCATAATCACAGGTATTTCGGCGGTTTCCGCATGAGCCCGGAGTCTCTTTAGAATCGCTATGCCGTCCTCCCCGGGAAGCATAATATCCAGCATAATCAGCTGCGGTCTGCCCGCCTGCAAGACCTCAAACAGACCGTCTCCGTCGGTAACACCCATCGCCTCAAACCCTGCGGCGTTCAACGTATATATCATCAGATCACGAATAGAATTATCATCTTCTACGCATACAATCATTTGTGCTCCTCCTTATTCTTGCCGAAAACTATCGCGTTTATTTTACTACACTGCACTTCCCACATCAATTATATTGAAGCTTCACATTCCATATATGATAAAATGAAAATGTTTCATAACGCAACCGCCGGTTGACTGTTCTGAATGTCAGATTGGTAGTATGCAACCACTGAGATTGTTATACTTAACCCGTAATTTAGAAACATATGCGTCCGCATACTGCGGCACAGAAGGTAGTAGGAGGATTAAAAAATGAAGATGAATCTATCAAACAAGATTTATGAGATGAGAAAAGCACAGGGACTATCCCAGGAACAGCTTGCGGAAAAGCTGAGTGTCTCCCGGCAGTCTGTCTCAAAGTGGGAATCCGGAGAAGCTATCCCCGAATTAGAACGGCTGATTGAACTGAGTAAAATTTTTAACGTTACCACTGATTACCTGCTAAAAGAGAGCGATGTGGATGAATTGACTATTCGCACGAAAATGCTGGAAAACCAGCAGCAGGTGATTCTCACTGAAGCGCAGAAGACAAAACGCAGACAATATCAGATCTTAAGCTGTACAGCGATTTATCTCGTGGCTTTTGCACTGCTTATTATTTTTCGGTTTGCCTTATTCAATACCCCCATTGGTAGTGCTCTTCCCGGCATAACGGGATATCTTATTATCTTTGCCGTCGCTACGGCAATAGCAATAACCGTCAATATGCATTATGACAAACATGCGGCAGTCTAACTCCCTCATGTAAATCCCGTTCCGCGTGTGCGCTCAGCATAGCGTATGCGCGGAACGGCTTTGCCGGTTCTCTTTTATACTTATTTAACCTTATACTGACGACTCTTCCAGCAGCAAATCATAAATATACAACGAACCCTCTAAGTAGAGGCCTGTCGCAATATCTGTCAGCTTGCCAAACGTTCTGACAGGAAAAACCTCTCCATCGCTTTTACCGTATGAAATGTATACTGATTAGTCAGTCTGCCAAAGGAAAACTCCTGTTTCATATATTCTGCATTAATCGTTCCCCTGCTAAATTGGCGAATCAAAAGTCCGACCGCATCGTTTGCTACTGGGCCGGCCACCACATCATATTTACAATCCAGATCGCATTCCCGGCTTGTAATATCTTTAAATTCTCTGTCTCTGTTATTTCTAATAAATACAGCCCACTCTACTGCCGGCTCGTCCGGGAACACCCGGCATTGCAGTTCTTCTTGATCTACCAAGTCATCCCTTCTACCTTACCTTCTGCGCAATCAGCGTATCCATACAGTGTTTATGCGGTCTACCGCCGCTGCTGCAGTCGAATATTTCTTCTCTGCAGATATGAAACAGCCAGTCATGGTAATATTCGAATAATTCTCCTGACAGCCACGGGTACATCTTATCCTCATCTCCTGCAGCCTCCGGTGCGCGCGTGATAAACGGCTTCTTAACAAATACATTCAAGGCATTTATGCCGTGATCCGCAGTGTGCGACTTCAAGCTGTCACAGAACTCTTTCCTGTCGATCTCCGGAAGAAAATGGAGCACGCCGCTGCTGAATATAATGTCATACTCTGTATCGGGGCGATAATCAAAAATATCCGCCTTAAAAAAATCGACTTCGACTTTGTTATGCTCCGCAAGCCTTCTGGCTTTATCGATCCCTTGCCCGGATCTATCAAATGCCGTCACCGCATAGCCGCATTTTGCAAAGAATACGGCATCCTTTCCTTCCCCGCAGCCGATGTCCAGCACACGGTATGGTTTGATCGGCGGAAGGATCTTCATGATATCATAACAGATACGGTTCGGCATAAACTCCGGCTCTTTATCGCTTTTACAAATGTCTTCTTCTGTTTTCAGATTGTCCGTTCCCCTTCCCGATTCATCTGATGACCACATCGTTTGTCCTTATTTATCGCTTTCTGCATTCCGCAGCGTGATTTTTTTCTTATCGTGCACACTGATCTCCGAACCGATCTGCACTTCGACAACCTGCAGCATCGTATCCGCGTAAATCGTATGGGGCACACCTGCGGGCATCCGTATTACATCGCCTGCACAGACCTCCCGTTCCATGCCGTCCACAATCGTCCTGCCCCGTCCGGCAATGATGGTCCACACTTCATCCCGCAGCGCGTGACTGTGGTAATTCATGCCATGTCCCGGATTCAGGGTAACCTTAATGGTCATACTTCCTTCCCCGATATCTATGACCTGAAAGCTTCCCCATGATTTCTCGGCAAACATGATCTGCTGATTAATCTCATCCACATATGGCTTAATATAACTCGACTGATTCTTATCCGATACAAGAATGCCTTCCGGGCTCGCCGCCACCACCATATTCTGCAGTCCCATACACAGTACCGGCATATTCAGTTCATTCACTACATGCACATTTTCACACCGGTCATTCAGAATTGCCTTGCCGATATGGTCGCTCTCCATCGCTTCCGTCAGCGTATTCCACGTCCCCATATCTTTCCACATGCCCGCAAAGCGCATTACTTCAATATGCTGCTCATGTTCTGCTACCGCATAGTCGAAACTGATCTTCGTAAGTGAATCATATCTGTCGAAGAGCGTCTGATAGTCCGCATATCCGATCAGTTCACGGGCCCGCTGCATCACGTATCCCAATCGAAACGCAAATACGCCGCCGTTCCAGAGCGCACCCTGCTCCATATATTCCCGCGCTTTATCTTCTGTTGGCTTCTCCTTGAACACAGATACCCTGCTGATACAGTTCTTATTTTCCGGAATAATATATCCATACTTCGCGCTCGGGTAAGTCGGTTCGATCCCCATAAGCACCAGATTGGCTCCTCCGGTCGCAGCGCGCTCAGCTAACGCCCGCAGGGACGCGAAATAGTCTTCCTCCACATAGGGGTCCACGGGACAGACTACCACCGCCTCTTCCTCCGCTATGCCTCTCACATCATGCAGGTATGCCGCCGCAAGAGCAATTGCCGGAAAAGTGTCCCTTCTGCAAGGCTCCACACTGATACCGACATTCTCACACAGCTGGTTGTGTATCGCCGACACCTGTGACTTCGATGTCGCGATGGTGACCGCCGCCTCTCCGTCAACCGACTTGATCTGACGGTACACGCGCTGCACCATGGATTCATATTCCCCGTCCGCAGTCTTAAAAATTTTAATAAACTGCTTGGATCGGGTATCATTGGAAAGCGGCCACAGACGTTTGCCTGAGCCGCCTGATAACAATACGATATTCATATATCTGTCCCCTATGCTTAAACTGCCCGCAGTCTCACAATATCTATGACACGTTTCAGTCAATCATCTTACTGATCTCCTGCTTTGCGCGTTCCAGCTGGTTATCCACGTCTCTCTCATAGTACGCTTCTCCGTCAAACTCGCATTCAATATCCGGCTCGATTCCGATACCGTGAATATTATTTCCCTTCGGTGTATAGTAAGAACTGATCGTCAGTTTCAGCGCCGTTCCGTCCGTAAGCGGCAGCACACGCTGCACAATACCTTTGCCGAAAGTAGTCGTACCGATCAGTGTTCCTTTGTCATAGTCCTGAATCGCTCCTGCGAGAATCTCGGACGCGCTTGCGGAATTACCGTTGATGAGCACCACCATCGGAATATCCAGTTCCTTCCTGCCGTCGCAGGTATATTCGTCCCGCTTGCCGTACTTATCTTCCGTGTACACGATCAGCCCTTTCGGCAGAATTGCTCTTGCAATATCCACCACAACCGGAAGACTGCCGCCCGGATTGCTGCGCAGATCAAGAATCAGCCCCTTTGCCCCGGAGCCTTTGATCACTGCCAGTGCTTCCGTAAACTGATCTGTTGTCACTTCATCGAACTCGGTGATCTGAATATACCCCACACCGTTATCATACATCTCATAGTTGACAGTCGGCGATTCGATCTGACGCCGCTCCACATCAAACTCCAGATAGTCTGTCTCACCTTCCCTGATAATCGTCAGATGTACGCTCGTACCCTCCTCGCCTTTGATTCTGGACACGATCTCGGACAGATCCAGCCCCTGTGTCATCTCCCCGTCTACCTGATAAACCAGATCATTCTCCCGCAGTCCCGCTTCTTCTGCCGGCGTATTGGCAATTACGCCATTGATCCTCGCCAGTCCGGTAACGGTATCCAGTTGCATATAAGCACCGATCCCGAAATAGATCCCCTCGGTATCCGTCATCATTTGCTGCCACTCTTCCTCGGTATAATATACCGAGTACGGGTCACCCAGAGAAGCCACCAGTCCGGCGTACATTCCCTCGGTCATCTCCTCCGCGTCAATGTCTTCGTCTTTATAATAATACTTATCGATCACCTGCTCTAAAGCTTCCAGTTTCTCTATGGTATCATCGTCCACCAGATTGTCTCCGGAACTGCCGTCTGCATTCGTCGAACGTGCCTCTGACAACCGGTACAGTCTCGTACCGACATATACAGTCCCCCCCGCAAGGGCTGCAATCATGACACCTGCCAGCAGACCCAGCAGGAATATGCCGCCGCTTTTGTTGTTCCGGCCTCCCGCCGGGGAATACGGATGTTGTGACAAAACCGGCTCCTGGTGCTGCCCATACGGGTTGTTGATGCCCTGATTCACGCCACTCCGGCTGTAATCGTTATTGTAGTAATTATTGTCTCCGTTCTGATTCAAATCGATCCTCTCCATATCACATTATCTTATTTAATATAATTCCAGGGGCTGACATAGCTTCCGTTCAGCCGCACACTGAAATGCAGATGCGGTCCCGTGGAACGTCCCGTGCTTCCCACCGCGGCAATGTTCTGTCCCTTCGTGACTGACTGCCCTTTAGACACATACAGCGCGGAGCAATGCATGTAGATCGTATACAGTCCGCTCCCGTGATCTATCATAATATAATTGCCCATCGAGCCACTGTACGTAGCTGCAATCACATCGCCGTCATAGGCTGCGAGAATCGCCGTGCCGCTGGGTGCCGCCATATCTATTCCATTATGAAACTGCTGTGTACCGAGAATCGGATGGATACGGTTGCCGTATTCGTCCGATATTCTCTTAAATCCCGGACACGGATTTGCAAACATGCCGCCGTTGTAGGTCCTCGCCTGTGCATTTTCCGCTTCCAGCCTTGCCTTCTCCTCGGTTACTGCTTTCTCCAGCGCCGCAATCTCCGCGTTCTCCTGTGCGATCATTTCCTGATATTCCTTGATCGCCGCCTCCTTACCGGAGATGTCGCTGGACACCGAAGTAATCTGCGCCTCTTTTTGCGCGATCAAGGAACTGATATTGGCTTCCTCCACCTTCACAGCTGCCCTCGCCTCGTCCAGATACACCTTCTCCGTCTCCAGTTCTTCCTTGTACAGTTCCACCATTTCCCTGATCTGTACATATTCTTCCAGCTTGTTCCTATCATACCGCGACAGCGCTTCAATATAATCTGCCTTATTCATCATATCAGCGAAGCCCGCCGCGGAGAACAGCATTTCCAGATAGAAGGTGTCGCCCTTCTCATACATGAATCTGATCCGCTTCTTCATGGCCTCGTACTGATCTTCCTGCTGCCTGACCGCCTCGTTCAGTTCCTCGGTCGTCTCCACGATCTGCGCCTCTTTTTCCGTGATCAGTGTATTATATTGCTCGATCTTCTCCTGTATGCTGCTCAGTTCACCGTCCAGCTGTGTCACATAAGCGGTCAGATCGTTTTTCGACTTTTCCAGCTCTTTCTTAAGAGCCTCCACATCCGTCAGATTGGACTTCAGATTTGAAACTTCTTCCTTCGCTTTCCTGATCTGGTCCTCTTTCTCCCGAATGCTCTCGTTCGTCACCGCCCGCGCCGGTTCGGCATATGTGAACATAATCGCTATACCAAGGAGCATGCATAGTATTTTCTTCCAATGTTTCATAGACATCCCTGTAATTTAACTTTCACGATTCCGTTTTACGGAATCTCAAATCATTGCGAAAATGCCTGTTTCCCGGCATCCAGCCTATACTCTTAAATGTTTTCTAACCGTAATGATACTTCCCAGAAAACCGATTCCCACACCGATTCCCAGAGAGACCGGTGTCAATAAATGAAATATCTCCTCCACCTTCAGGAAGCTGAGCAGTGAAGATAACATTTCAAATCTGGTCGTGATATATTCCATTACAATATTATAAAGCGTGTATATGATTCCAAGCGGAATCGCCGCACCGACCAGGCCGATCATCATACCTTCGATCACGAAGGGAGACCTGACGAAGAAGTCCGTGGCCCCGATGTACTTCATAATATTGATCTCCTCCTTTCGGACAGAGATACCGATCATGACCGTATTGCTGATCAGGAATACCGATACTGCAAACAGGATCGCTATGATGCCTACAGACACGTAAGCAATCAGCGCATTCACCCCCGTCAGCGTAGTTGCCACCAGTTCGGAACGATTAACCATCCGGACGCCGTCCAGTGATTCCAGATAAGTCACCAGCGCGGACTGCATGGACACATCACTTAAGTAGACCTGATACTGCGCGGAGTTCTCCAAAGGATTCTCCGTAAAGCCATCTTCATAACCACCCAGATAATCCGCCTTAAAGGACTCCCAGGCCTCGTCCGCGGACACAAAGTCAACACGCGACACTTCCGGCCGCCTTGTAATCATCTCGCCGATCTGCTGTATCCTGACATCCTCCAGTCCGTCGTCAAAGAACACATACACGGCAACACCTTCCTGTGCATGCTTTACAATATGCTGGAAGTTCATGACAATCGCGTAGAACAGTCCGAACAGAAACAGACATGCGCTGATCGTCGCGATTGACGCAAGTGTAAACCATTTATTTCTGAAAAGGTTTCGCACACCCTGTCTGAGCGTGTAGAAAAAGCTGTTAATCCTCATCGATGTACCCTCCCTTTTCCTCGTCGCTTATAATAACACCCTTCCGCAGGGTGACTACCCGTTTCTGCATCGCATTGACGATCTCTCTGTTATGCGTTACGACGATGACGGTTGTGCCATTCTCATTGATCTGCTCTAACAGCTTCATGATCTCCCATGAATTCTTCGGATCGAGATTACCCGTAGGCTCATCCGCCAGCAGTACGGTCGGTTTATTGACTAACGCCCTCGCAAGCGCCACCCGCTGCTGCTCACCGCCGGACAGCTGCTTGGGCTTCGCTTTATACTTACCCGCAAGCCCTACGATTGCCAGAATACTGGGCACATTCTTCTTGATCTCCTTATTGGACTTCTGTATGATCCGCTGCGCAAAAGCAACGTTCTCATACACATTACGGTCCTTCAGGAGTCTGAAATCCTGAAACACAACGCCCAGATTCCTTCTGAACTTCGGAATTCTCCTGTGTTTGATCCTGGAGAGGTCATAACCCATAACATTGATGTAACCGCTCGTGATCGTCAGCTCCCTGAGAAGCAGTTTAATCAGCGTAGACTTACCCGAGCCGCTGTCTCCCACGATAAACACAAACTCTCCCCTGTTGATATGCAGATTCACATCCTTCAGCGCAGGTGCGCCGGTAGAATACGCCTTGCAGACATTTGTCAGGGTAATGATCTCGTTTTCTGCTGCTGTACTTCTTCTTTTTTTCTTTACTGCCACTTGTCCACCACCTATTTATAATGTATATTTACTCCGCAAATAAATCTTGCGAACTCTTCTCCACAAACTCAAATAAACACTTCATCGTGCATTCTTTTCACTTAATACTCGAAGCTCTCCATGTATTTCATATACTTCACTACCATCAGCGCGATCTTGAAGGTGATCGCATCCTCAAACACACGAAGATCCAGGCCTGTGCTCTTCTGCAGTTTATCCAGACGATATACGAGTGTATTTCTGTGGATAAACAGCTGTCTGGACGTCTCAGACACATTCAATGAATTTTCAAAGAACTTGTTGATCGTCGTCAGCGTCTCCTCGTCGAAATCGTCCGGGCTCTTGCCGCCAAAAATCTCCTTGATAAACATCTTACACAGCGGAATGGGAAGCTGGTAGATCAAACGGCCGATTCCCAGTTCGCTGTATGCGATCACATCCCTCTCACCGAAGAAAATCTTGCCCACATCCAGAGCCATCTTGGCTTCTTTATAGGAGCGGCTCGCATCCTTGATCTCGTTCACAGTCGTACCGTAGGCGATCCTGACATTCTTCATGTTTTCCTTCTTCAGAAATGACGCGATACCGTCCGCCGCCTTATCAATCTCCTTTATACTGTCACCCTCGGACAGGTCCTTAACCACAATCACATTATTCTCGTCCACTGCAGTAATAAAATCTTTGCTGTTGCTTCCAAAATAAGTGCGCATCATCTCCAGCACATTGCTGTCCTTCGTATTATCCGTCTCAATGATCAGCGCAACCCGCTTTACATCCGTCTGAATATGTAACTTCTTCGCCCGGCTGTAGATGTCTACCAGAAGAAGATTATCCAGAAGCAGGTTCTTGATAAAATTATCCTTATCAAACCGTTCTTTATATGCAACCAGAAGATTCTGAATCTGAAAAGCAACCATCTTGCCCACCATATAGACATCCTCACCGACCCCCCCTGCGATAAGAACGTATTCAAGCTGCTGCTCATCAAATATTTTAAAATACTGGTATCCCTGTATCTCCTGCGAGTCCGCCGGCGATTTGGCAAATTCCGCCGCCGGCCTGCCGCACTCTTCCATCTCGTCCGCAGTCATGGCAACCGCCTTCCCATCGATATCCATGACACACAGCTCTACTCTTGCGATCGATTTCAATCCCTCAATCGTATTTTGTAAAATCTGATTTGAAATCATAGCCCCACCCCTTGTTAATCTTTTAGCAAATTACACAATGCAGTAAACCGCTAAATTCATCGAAATACAACATCCAGTATCCATTTTAATCTATATTTACAAAAAAATCTACCTCCAATCATGATTTTTTTGTGTATTTTTTAATGTAAACTGTGTATTTTCATGTTTTACCCGTTTAGACATTTTATACAAATATTGGATATCACCATCATGCCAAAAAAGCTCTCGCTAATTCGCAGTATCTGTGTTATAATTTATTCACAAAAGATTTCCATTCAGGAAGTACCGACAGCAGCGCACACGCGAAATGCTGACGGCAGAAACGGAGGAGCATTATGGATATAGCAGCATTATCTATGGCCATGGCGCAGGTCAACACACAGAGCGCATACGGTGTAGCCATGTTGAGCAAGTCTCTCGATCTGGCTTCCTCCACCGGCGACCAGATCGTAGGCATGATGGACGCCGCAGCTATGGAGTTATCCGTTAATCCGCACATCGGCGCAAACGTCGATATCTCTGTATAAGGATCGGGAATACGGGCCCGGCGACTTACGAAGCGAAATCCGAAAATAAAAATCTCAGTCCTCCTGACGGGGACTGAGATTTTTTATACGCAGGAAGAAAATTCTTCCCTGTTAGATTATTTTGCGGCTTGCCCTCTCCGTGATCTGAATCTTTCCTTCCTTAAGCAGGTGCCCCACTGCACGCTTAAACTCATTCTTACTCATCTGCAGCTCCCGCCGGATCACTTCGGGCGATGCTTTATCTGTAAAAGGAAGCGCACCGTCAAAGCTGTCTATGACCTCCATCACTTTCTGCGCGTCTTTCCCGATCTGCAGATAGGCTTTCTCCCGTATGCTCAGGTTCAGCTTACCATCTTCTTTCACACCGGTGACGCGCGCCTGTACCGTTTCCCCGATCCGAACGGTTCCGTACAGCTCCTTCTTCGGGATCAGACCGGAATATCGATCATCCACCGCCACAAAAGCGCCGAAATTATCACTGATCTCATAAACGGTTCCGCTGACTCTGTCCTCCTTCCCGTACGGACTGTCCGTGGACAGATAAGGATATACATTCATAGTGGCACACAGTCTGTCGCTCTTATCTATGTAGAGCGCGGCAAGACATTCCTCGCCTTCCGATACTTTACGTGTCTGCTCCTTAAAGGGCAGCAGCAGATCCTTCTCCAGTCCCCATTCCAGGAAAGCGCCCACCTGTGCGACCTGCGCCACGCGCAGTCTGGCCACGCCGTGCAGCGTCAGCTTCGGTGTCTGCGTCGTCGCAATCAGCCGGTCCCTGGAGTCCCGATAGACAAACACTGCAATCTCATCACCTGTCTGCGTCTGCGCCGGCACCTGCTTTCCGGGCAGAAGCACCTTCTCTTCACTACCCGCCTGGTCGCTTAAGTACACGCCGAATTCCACCTGTTTTATCACTTGTAAATTCTGGATTTCTCCCAGCCGAATCATACTAAAACCATGCCTTTCCATACCGTGCACAAAATATTTTTACACAGATCCCTCGTTCATCTTCTCCGTCAGTTCCACGATGCAGTACGGTCTGCCATCCTCCTGGTTGAGAGACACCGTATACAGCGTGCCTTCCGCATTCACAGCGCCCACCGGCTGTATCACATCGTTCAGCACCGCCTGACACTTATACTCCACCCTAAGCTGCCCGACTGCAAAATCCTGCGGTACATACTCCATTGCCATCCGCACATACTGACCGTTGTTCACATGGTGGTTCGTGTCCAGATGGTGCTCCCGCACTGTAAAAGGCTCCATGGCCTTACCGTTCGCCGGCACATTGATCTTACGCGGTGCATACTCCATCGGATACTTCTCTTCCAGCACATATCCCGTCAGCATATCTTCATTCGGTTTGGCAGGTTTCATCCTCTCCGTATCCATCAGACTCCAGATCGAGTTGGCGTAAGCAAGTACCTCGCCCGCTTCCGTCTTCATAATGAAATTACGGCAGCCCACAAACCCGCGGAAATCATAAGGGGCTGTTCCTATGACGATCCGCTCGCACAGATGCGGGTACCTGTTGACACAGATCTGCCATGCAGACAGAAGCCACACCTGGTGCAATCCCTGAAAATAATCCACTCCCAGTCCGATATCCTCCGAATGGAACGTAGAGCAGTCCTGAAAGTAATCCAGGAGCGACTCCAACGTCATATTGCCATCCACACCCACTTCGCTGTATCGGACTCTGCTTTCAAATGTATACAACTGATTTCCTTCTTTCCTTGATTGAGCAAAGCTCAATCGCGAGATTTGCTTCGCAAACTCGATGTTCTCTTAATTGCCCATTCACCCGGTCGCGGGATTTGCTTCGCAAACTCGATGTTCTCTTAATTGCCCATTCGCCCGGTCGCGGGATTTGCTTCGCAAACTCGATGTTCTCTTAATTGCCCATTCGCCCGGTCGCGGGATTTGCTTCGCAAACTTGAAATTTGCCAAACAACTTTCTAATTAAGACAAAAACAACCCGGCTGATTTCTCAGCCGAGCCTATCAACTGGGCTACAAGGATTCGAACCTTGAAATGACGGAGTCAGAGTCCGTTGCCTTACCGTTTGGCGATAGCCCATCAACAATTAAGGATTATATAGGATATTATTCCATTTTGCAAGTGTTTTTATGAAATTTTTTTCTTTTTTTTGCAAATTCATCTCAGCCATTGGCACAGATGAAAGTTAGTATCCTCGTCACCGCGCTTTCGCCCCGGTTTCCTCAGAAATAACTTTCATCCATGCCAGCTGTTCATATACAGGACTTTTCTTAAATTTCAAACATCAGCTCGCCGTATGTAGGAATCGGCCACATATCCTTGTCAACGATCATTTCCAGCCGGTCTGCCGGTGCACGAAGTTCATCCATGATCTCCTTCACGGTATCTTTATAGAAGAATGCCTGTTTCTTCGCATCCTCGATGGCGGAAGCTTCTTTTTCAGCCTGCTCCAGCTTCACCAGCGCCGTCTGCATAGCAGTCAGTTTCTCACTCACTTCTTTCAGAATGCCGATCTGTGCGGAAGCATCCGCGCCCGCTGCCTTCACTGCGTTTACGGTATCCGCAAGCGCTTTGGAGTACTTCATCACCGCGGGAATGATCTGCTTACCCGCCATATCGATCATGGCAAGCGCTTCAATATTAATGGTCTTCGCATAGGTCTCATAGATAATCTCCTCGCGGGACTCCAATTCCACTTTCGTGAAGATGCCGAACTTTTCAAACAACTTCACCGCTTTATCTGTGGTCAGCGTGCTGGCTGCCTCGATCATGGACTTGATGTTAGGCAGTCCTCTTCTTTCCGCTTCTTCCACCCACTCGGGCGCATAGCCGTCGCCATTGAATATAATTCTCTGGTGTTCGGTCACGTACTCCTTAATCAAATCGTGGATCGCAAGTTCCAGATTATCCGATTTCTCCAGTCTGTCCGCGGCCTCGCAGAACGCCTCCGCCACGATGGCGTTCAGCGTCGTGTTCGGGCTTGCAATGGAGTCCGCGGAACCAACCATACGGAACTCGAATTTGTTACCCGTAAAGGCAAACGGCGACGTCCTGTTCCGGTCGGTGGCGTCCTTCTGGAAATCAGGCAGGGTCTTTACACCTGTCAGAAGCTTGCCGCCCTCTTTCACGCTGGTCGCTTCCCCTGTCTCAATCAGCTGCGTCACCACATCCTCAAGCTGCTCGCCCAGGAAAATGGATATAATTGCCGGCGGCGCCTCGTTCGCTCCGAGCCTGTGGTCGTTACCCACATCGGAAGCCGACTGCCTGAGCAGATCCGCATGGGTATCCACCGCTTTCATAATACATGCCAGAACCAGAAGAAACTGTATGTTCTCATTCGGCGTATCGCCCGGGTCTAACAGATTCACACCATTGTCCGTCGTGATGGACCAGTTGTCATGTTTACCGGAACCGTTCACCCCTGCATACGGTTTCTCATGCAGCAGACATCTCATACCGTGACGGATCGCAACCCTTTTCATTGCCTCCATAACAAGCTGGTTGTGATCTACCGCAATATTCGCCGTTTCATAGATCGGCGCCAGTTCATGCTGAGCCGGTGCCACCTCATTGTGCTGTGTCTTGGCAGTAACGCCCAGCTTCCACAGCTCTTCGTTCAGGTCTTTCATGTATGCGCCGACGCGCTCTCTGATTACTCCGAAATAGTGATCTTCCATCTCCTGCCCTTTCGGTGCAGGTGCGCCGAACAGTGTGCGGCCCGCAAACATCAGATCCGTTCTCTTCATATATAAATCTTTATCTACCAGGAAATATTCCTGCTCCGGTCCTACGGACGCCGTCACTCTGGTCGCTTCCGTATTGCCAAACAATCTCACAATACGCAGCGCCTGCTCGCTGAGCGCCTCCATGGAACGTAAGAGCGGTGTCTTCTTATCCAGCGCCTCACCGGTATAGGAGCAGAACGCCGTCGGAATACACAGGGTCATACCGCAGCCGGATTCTTTTAAGAATGCAGGAGAAGTAATGTCCCAGGCCGTATATCCTCTCGCCTCGAAGGTCGCCCGCAGACCGCCGGAAGGAAAAGAAGAAGCATCCGGCTCACCCTTGATCAACTCTTTACCGGAAAACTCTGTCAGCATTTTACCGGATTCATCCGGATGTGACACGAACGCGTCATGTTTCTCCGCTGTGATACCCGTAAGCGGCTGGAACCAGTGTGTATAATGCGTAGCGCCATTCTCCACCGCCCAGTCCTTCATAGCCTTAGCGACCATATTCGCCGTATTCATGGACAGTTCGCCGCCCTCATTCATGACTTTGACCACTTCTTTGTATGCGTTCCTCGTCAGACGCTCCTGCATCTTAGCCACTGTAAACACATTCTTCGCAAAGATTTCTTCCACGTTAAATACTTCGCTCATTTTTTCATCTCCTCCATTCCACTTTTAACTTCCTGCTTTGCGTGTATCCGCAGACCCATATGACTTTGCTGATACGCACAAAAAAATGTTCCAAAAATAAGCCTTTTGGAACATCTTCGTTCATAATACCACTATGTCGGACTGCTTCCATCAGCGATCCTTTTTATAAGATACATTACTTTAGCAGAAAATGCAAGAGGAAAATCAAAAAAATCTCCACATAATATGCTGCAGCCATTTGCGCCGTGCCTGTTAAGCATTGACTGTCCGCAATATATCATATACCTGCGGCGTCTCCGAAAGCCGCACATCTATCACCTGCTTAGAATGCGGACACGACTCCACCGGCTCTCCCTGTTCGTCATACATGGCAAGCACCCGCACGGGCACATTCGTGCCGTCCGGTTTCATGATCTCGATGAAATCCCCCACACAGAACTTATTGCGCTGTTCGATGCGGGCGCAGGTACATGCTCTTTTGCCCATCTTCTTTTCACCGGCTCCGCCCTCATCCCCGGTCCTGTCTCCGCCATTCTCACTTTCGACCGCCGTAAGCGTGCCCGGCTCCGGCACCAGACTTCCCACGATCCCCAGATATATATATTCATTCACATAAGTATTATTGTCATAGATCTGCGTATGCTCATCCGGCTTTCCGAAATAAAAGCCCGTCGTAAACTGTCTGTAGGTACATTTAGAGATTTCCGCCAGATACCAGTCCATATTGGCGCGGTACTTCTCCTCCGATTCGAGGCAGTCGTCAATCGCCCTGCGGTACGTGCGCGCCACCGTCGCCACATAAAGAGCCGTTTTCATCCGCCCCTCTATCTTAAAGCTGTCGATTCCCGCCGCGATCATCTCCGGGATGTGCTCTATCATACACAGATCTTTTGAGTTAAAAATATAAGTGCCCCGCTCGTTCTCATAGACCGGCAGATATTCCCCTGGACGGGTCTCCTCCACTACCGCATATTTCCATCGGCACGGATGGGTACATGCTCCATGATTGGCGTCTCTGCCCGTAAAATAACTGCTCAGCAGGCACCTTCCCGAATAGGAAATGCACATCGCCCCGTGGATAAAGCTCTCGATCTCCAGATCATCAGAAATATGTTCTCTGATCTCCCCAATCTCCTGCAATGACAGTTCCCTGGCCGAGACAACGCGCTTCGCACCCAGCTTCTGCCAGAACTGATATGTCATATAATTCGTATTATTGGCCTGCGTGGACACGTGAATATCAATCTCGGGACAGATCTCTCTGGCCATGGTAAACATGCCCGGATCGGCTATGATAAGCGCATCCGGCTTCAACGCTTTTAACTCATGCAGATAAGCCCTCGCACCCTCCAGATCATAATTATGTGCCAGAATATTGGCTGTCACATGTACCCGCACGCCATGTTGGCGGGCAAATGCAATGCCCTCCGCCATCTCTTCCGGCGTAAAATTCTTCGCCTTGGCGCGCAGCCCGAACGCCTCGCCGCCGATATAGACCGCGTCTGCACCGAATATTACGGCTGTTTTCAATACTTCCAGACTGCTCGCCGGAATCAGTAACTCAGGTTTTTTCATGTCATTTTCCTCTCACAATTCCACGTGCGGCTTCATGTCCTCTTGACACTGATCGTCACCCCGTCCCCCACCGGCAGAATCACCGTCTCCAGTTCAGGATGATGTTTTAGCTCATACAGATATTCCCTCATTCTGCTATGTATGGTGCGGTTTCTCCTCGTCACTGCAAATCGCGACTCTATGATATCCCCGTCCTGCAACACGTTATCTGACAGCAGGATTCCGCCCGCCGGAAGCAATCTTAAGACATCCGGCAGGAAATGAATATACTGTCCCTTCGCCGCATCCATAAAGATCATATCGTAATGTCCGTCCAGTTTCTTCAGAATGTCCCGAGCGTCCCCCTCCAGCAATGTGATCCTGTCCTCCCTGCCGGCACGTCTGAAATTCTCCCGTGCTATGGGTATCCGCTTCTCATAGTTCTCGATCGTCGTAATACGGCAGTCTGCCGACGCATACTCACTCATGAGTAACGCAGAAAAACCAATGGCACAGCCCACCTCCAGAATCGACTCCGGCCTGTGCAGCGCAAGCAGCAGTTTGATCAGACTCTGCACCTGCGAGCGGATAACGGGCACATTGGTTTTCTTTGCTTCACTCTCTATTTCATTTAAAAAAGGCGTATTTCCGGTATCCAGAGAATCAATGAACGCACTCATACGCTCGTCTGTTATCATTGTAATACCGTCCTTTCCACACTAATCCTCACTCTCTTCTTCCGCTTCCGGCGCAATCACTGTCAGCATTTCCTGCGCCGTCATGGAAGTATTCAGATCATAGATCCCCGGCTGAATCTTCCCGCGGTGTTCGGACAGCAGTTCCTGGATTCTAAACAGATTCGCATCGCGGATCAACCCTTTCTGCTGCAGCATCTCTCCCACATCCTTGGCAGACTGCTTCTCTATATAAACACTGATCGTTCTGCCTTCTCCCGTCGAAACCGGCGGCTCCGCAAACACGCGGTAGCCGTAATCATACGCTGCCGCCGATATACGAAAAATATACATAATAATGAACACGAGTGCAACCACCTTAACGATAACCTGCACCGTTCCGCCTGCAAGGTACTTCCAATTCATAGCTTTCTCCATTTCGCATGTTATTCAAAATCGATCTCTGCCGCCAGTAATATATCAACTTCCTGCATCATTCTGCAGAAAGCGAGCTCTGCTCTCAGGAAATCATCTACCAGCGGATTCTCGCGAAACTTTGCATACTCCTGCTCAAACGCTTCCATCCTGTCAAACAAATCCTCACTGTCCGACTCATTCTGCAGATCGAAATTCTTCTGTCGAAACTCATTGACTTTATCATACAGTTCAGGCTGCTTCTTGATCTTCTCCCGCTGATAATAATACTCCTTATAAGTGTCTGATTCCTGAATCACAGCCGCAAACTTCTTGGCCGCCTCCTTGATATCACTGTCTGACATGTCGTCATTCCTCCTTAAGTATCGTTATTTGCCGCCCAAAAAATCTCACAACCTTGGAAGAATGCTGCTTGCAGCAAGTCCGCCTTGCGGACGGTTCTTCCGCGTGAACGGTATTATCGTTCACGCTAAACTTCCATAATAATCGGCAGAATCATCGGACGCCTCTTGGTCTTCTTCCATACAAATTCGCTCAGCACATCCTTGATCGTAGACTTCAGCCTTCCCCAATCGGTCTTACCCTTGTCCAGACAGTCCTGCACCGCGTCATTAACCAACAGTCTCGCCTCGTCCAGCAGCTCGTCCGACTCCTTGACATAAACAAATCCTCTCGATACGATATCGGGCCCGGACACAAGCTGATCGCTGTAAGAGTCAAGCGCCAGCACAACAATCAGGATACCGTCTTCCGCCAGATGCTGTCTATCCCGCAGAACCACATTGCCGACATCTCCGACACCGAGACCGTCAACCAGAATCGCCCCCACCGGCACCTTACCCGCAATCTTCGCATTCTCTTCATCCATCTCCAGCACATCGCCGGACTGTATCATAAAGATATGGTCCTTCGGAATCCCCAGCTCGTCCGCAATCTTTGCCTGTGCTTTCCGATGCTTGTACTCACCGTGAATCGGCACCGCATACCTGGGTTTTACCAGACTGTAGATCAGCTTGATCTCCTCCTGACAGGCATGTCCCGACACGTGTACATCCTGGAAGATCACGTCCGCGCCTTTCATCTGCAGTTCGTTGATCACGTTCGTGACCGCCTTCTCATTCCCCGGAATCGGATGGGATGAAAAGATAACCGTATCGCCCGGCAGAATCGATATCTTCTTATGATTATCGCTCGCCATACGGCTGAGCGCCGCCATACTCTCTCCCTGACTGCCGGTGGTAATGATGACCGTCTTGTCATTAGGGTAGTTCTTTAATTGTTCTATATCAATCAGCGTATTCTCCGGGATATGCAGACACTCCAGCGCAGAAGCAGTCTCTATGATGTTCACCATGCTCCTGCCCTCCACGACTACTTTTCTGCCGAACTTGTACGCGGAATTAATGATCTGCTGCACACGATCCACATTGGATGCAAAGGTCGCAATGATGATTCGCGTATCCTTGTGTTCCGCAAAGAGGCTGTCGAAAGTCCGCCCCACTGTCTTTTCGGAAGGGGTAAATCCCAGCCGTTCCGCATTGGTAGAATCACACATGAGCGCAAGCACGCCCTTCCTGCCGATCTCTGCAAAACGCTGCAAGTCAATGGCATCACCGAAAACCGGCGTATAGTCCACTTTAAAATCGCCGGTGTGTATCACAACGCCCGCCGGCGAATAGATCGCCAGTGCAGCGGCATCCACGATGCTGTGATTCGTTTTAATAAATTCAATCCTGAACTGCCCCAGATTGATCGACTGCCCGAACTTCACTACCTTGCGTTTCGTCCTGGCCGTCAGATCATGCTCCGCCAGCTTGTTCTCAATAATGCCCATCGTCAGCCGCGTCGCATAGATCGGAACATTCAGTTCTTTCAAGACGTACGGCAGCGCACCGATATGATCCTCGTGTCCATGGGTGATAACAAACCCCTTTACTTTATCCGCATGCTCTTTCAGATAAGTAATGTCAGGGATCACGAGATCTATTCCCAGCATCTCATCTTCCGGAAAAGACAGCCCGCAGTCCACCACAATAATGCTTTCCTCATACTCAAAGGCAGTAATATTAAGCCCAATCTGCTCCAAACCGCCTAATGGGATCACTTTCAGCTTAGAAGCTGTTTTCCCCTGTTCAATTCTTTTCAAACAATTTCCTCCATTCTCACTACATTAATTTCACGTCGTCCAGCATATTTTCAAATACAGCTGCCACTGCATTTAGTTCCTCATCATCTGTCACAATCTCATATACCGCTTCCGCATCCACATCCGCGGAAGTGTCGCGAAGAATCAGCGCCTCGCCATCCCCATCCTCGGAATCCGTGACCAGAATATAATCGATTCCGCCCAGTCTGGTCTGCTCTAATATATAGAATTGGACAGCCTCTTCTCCTTCCGATGTAAAAATAATCTTCTCCACTTACTCTTTCTCTCCATTCAAATCATCACGCAAATGTTCTGTCATATCGGACCTGTTATTCGCACAATAATCCAGATATCCCTGCAGAATCAATACCGCAGCGATCTTGTCCACATATTCCTTACGATGCTCTCTGCGTATGCCCGCTTCCATCATCGTCTTATCCGCCGCCACCGTCGTAAGCCTTTCGTCCCACATGGTCACGGACAGACCTGTTCTTCTCTCGAGCTTGTCCTTAAATTCCAGAGACAGTTCCGCTCTGTCTCCCATCGTATCATTCATATTCTTCGGCAGACCGAGCACGATCTCGGACACTTCATATTCCACAATCAGTTCCTCGATCCGTGCAAGCGTCTGCCGAAGCTTATTCTCATCTTTTCTTCTGATGATCTCAATCCCTTGTGCGGTAATCAGCAGCGGATCGCTGATTGCCACGCCCACTGTTTTTGATCCGTAATCCAAACCCATAATTCTCATATGTTCGTCCGCCGTTACTTATTCAGAGAATTCTTAATGTACTCTACAAGCATCTCTTCCACCAGCTCGTCCCGCTCCACCTTCATAATCAGGCTGCGTGCGCTCTTATGGCTCGTGATATAGGTGGGATCCCCGGACATAATATAGCCCACGATCTGGTTTACCGGATTATACCCCTTCTCCGTCAGCGCCTCATACACCGTAGAGAGTACGAGCTTCACGCCTGTCTCCGGTTCCGTCTCTACCGTAAAAAATTGTGTGTTTTCTAAATCCTGCATTGTTTCACGCCCTTATCCATTGTCTGTTTTGATATTACCCCTATTATTACCATAATACTCTATTACCGCACAAAATTCAATCATTTTAAAAGCAGGATATCCTCCTCCAGAAATCCCGAGACAGTTCCCGACACAATCTGATTTCCCAGATTCTCCGATGAGACAGATTCCTTTGCCACCTTGACATATTGCGGTGTATGTCCGATCCAGTAGATCCTGCCGTCTCTTTCCTTCTGTTCCTCAAACAGCACTTTTACCGTACTGCCGATCCAGCCTGACCGGTATGCATGGGACATCTCCTTCTCCGCCTCTGACAGGATCGCACTTCGTCTGCCCTTCTCTGCCTCCGTGAGCTGTCCGTCCATCTTGGCCGCCTGCGTTCCCTGCCTCCTGGAATACTTGAAAATATGCATCTCATAGAAATTGACCCGGCGCACGAACGCTTCCGTTACACGAAACTCCTCCTGTGTCTCTCCCGGAAACCCCACGATCACATCTGTCGTGATTGCCGGATTCCGGTAATATTTCCTGAGCAACTCTGTTGTCCGAAAGTATTCCCTGCTGGTATAGCGTCTATTCATTCTCTTGAGCACAGAATCACAGCCGCTCTGCATGGACAGGTGGAAATGCGGACATATTTTAGGCATCGCGCTGATCTGCCGCACAAACTCTTCTGTTACAATGCGCGGTTCTAAGGACCCCAGCCGTATGCGTTCCAATCCTTCTATATCATGCAGCTTCGCCAGCAGTCCGGACAATTCCGGTCCCCCTCTGTCAACACCGTAAGAGCTGATGTGAATCCCCGTCAGCACAATCTCCTTCCAGCCGGCAGCCACGATCCCCCGCACTTCCTGCAGAATATCTTCCTCTCTCCGGCTCCTGACTCTGCCTCTGGCATAGGGAATGATGCAGTAAGAGCAAAACTGGTTACAGCCGTCCTGAATCTTAATATAAGCTCTGGTATGCTCTGCCGTACGCGCCAGTTTCATCTCCTCGTATGCATCGGTGTGATTGATGTCGATAATCTCAGTCGTGACGGTATGCGGCTCCCTGTCTGCTCCTGCGCATCCACAGTCTGCGCATTCCGCTCCTCCCGGCACGGCTGCACCGTTCTCCGCCTTCTTTCGCCTGTCCAGATATGCCTCCAGAATCGGCACCAGATCTTTCTTGCGGTTATTGCCGATCGCAAGATCGATCGCCTCATCCTGCCTGACCGCTTCTTCTCCGGTCTGCACATAACACCCTACCGCCACCACCACGGCATCCGGATTGCATTTTCTGGCCCGGTGAAGCATCTGCCTGCTCTTCCTGTCCGCTATGTTGGTCACCGTACACGTATTTATGATATAAATATCAGCTGCTTCATCAAATGCCACAATTTTGTATCCCTTTTCTTGTAACATTTGTTGCATAACATCCATCTCATAAGCATTAACTTTGCATCCCAGATTATGTAGTGCTACACTTTTCATAGTAATCTCCGCGTTTTTTGTATTGTTTTATCATTGACTTTTACCCTTCCAACATTTAGTATTATAGCTGAAAGTATGAAAAATCCATAAGGAGGTAATTTTTTCAAATGAAAACAGTACAGATTTCTTTAAATTCTATTGATAAGGTTAAATCTTTTGTAAATGATATTACAAAGTTTGATTACGATTTTGATCTTGTATCCGGCAGATACGTTATCGATGCGAAATCTATCATGGGTATTTTCAGCTTAGATTTATCCAAGCCGATCGACTTGAACATCCACGCTGAAGAAGGTACTGATGAAGTTCTCGCAGCTTTAAAGCCGTACATCATGTAATCACTTCTTATCACAAGAGTCAGGAGAATGCCATATGGCATTCTCCTTTTTATATTAATGGAAATTTCACGGCATATTTCGAGTTTGCAGCAGGCAAGTCCCGCAATCAATTCCGTAACGTGGGTTCGAGTCTGCGAAGCAAATCCCGCAAAGTTAATTCCGCAGGAATTTACTTTTATTAACGGACAATAATCACTTCATCCTCAGCCAGCGCCTTCTGTACAAGCTCATCAATCTTTTCATCCAGATTAAGCTCATGCCTTCTGATGATATTCAGATTCGGTTTCGTCACGGGATGCTTCGCCACGAAGATCGTGCAGCAATCCTCATAGGGCAGAATCGACGTTTCATAGGTATCGATCTTCTCGGCAATATCCACAATCTCCATCTTGTCAAATCCGATCAACGGTCTGTAGACCGGCAGTCCGCACACCTCGTTCGTAGCCATCAGGCTGTGCAGCGTCTGGGACGCAACCTGTCCGATACTTTCTCCTGTGATCAGTCCCAGGCACTCCGTCTCTCGGGCAATGCGCTCCGCGATGCGCATCATATAACGCCGCATGATAATGGTCAGCTCATCATGCGGACACTTATCATAGATATATAACTGTATATCCGTAAAGTTAATTACGTGCAGGTAGATCGGCCCCGTGTAAACCGCCACCCTGGCAGCCAGATCAATCACCTTCTGCTTTGCCCGCTCGCTCGTATACGGCGGTGCATGGAAATATACAGCATCAATCTTGACGCCTCTCTTGGCGATCATCCAGCCGGCAACCGGAGAATCGATGCCGCCGGACAGAAGCAGCATAGCTTTACCACCCGTGCCCACCGGCATCCCGCCCGGTCCCGGAATAATCTCTGAGTAAATATAAATCTTATCGCGCACCTCCACGTTCAGCATGATCTCCGGTTCATGCACATCCACACGCATCTCCGGATATGCATCAAGTATGATGCCCCCCAGTTCCACGTTCATTTCCATGGAGTTAAGCGGATAATTCTTTCTGGCACGTCTTGCCGCCACCTTGAAAGTCCTGTGTTTGTCAGGATACACATGCCCGATATATTCGACCACCGTCTGACCTAGTTTCTCGAAACCTTCATCTTCCACATAGATCATCGGGCAGATGCCGGATATACCGAACACCTTCTGCAGCATCGATACCGTCTCATCATAGTCAAACGCCGATACCGCATCCACGTAGATGCGGCCGTCAGTCTTGCGCACGGCAAACTCGCCGTCACATTTCTTTAATGCATATTTGATCTGCTGTACCAGCGCGTTCTCAAACAAGTAACGGTTCTTTCCCTTCACGCCGATCTCCGCATACTTTATCAAAAAAGCCGTAAACATAGTATTCCTCCTATGATCTTCTTCACACCTTTATCTTCTGGTATACCGTCTGAGCGTCGGAACCAGTTCGCATAGTGTCTGTATAGTATACTGGATTTCCTCCGCAGTTGTAAAGACGGAAAAACTGAAACGAATGGTGGAATCCAATAGGTCTCTCTCCAGGCCAATCGCCTTAAGCGTCGCGGACGTCTGCGGTTTGTTAGAAGCGCAGGCGCTGCCCGCAGATACATAGATTCCTCTTTCTTCCAGTGCATGAAGAAGCACTTCACTCCGTATCCCGCGCACTGACAGGCTCACAATATGCGCTGCCCCTTCTCTGCCCGGACAACCGTTGATCTTAACGTCTTCTATACCGCTTACTCCCTGTACGAACAGATCCCGCAGTCCGTACATTCTCTCCATATCCTCATCGAGATTCTGGTAAACCATCTCAGCCGCCTTCGCAAGACCGGCGATTCCGGGAACATTCTCCGTTCCGGAACGCATTCCTTTCTGCTGGCCGCCGCCGTATATGATCGGGCTGACCTTCGCTCCTTTTCTGATATAGAGGAATCCGGTTCCCTTCGGTCCATGAATCTTGTGCGCGCTTACGGACATCATATCCACATGTGTTCTGGCCGGATAAATACGGAATTTACCGAATCCCTGTACCGCGTCCACATGAAACAGCGTCTGCGGATTCACACGTTTAATCAGTTCACCCGCCTCCGCAATCGGCTGTATGCTTCCGATTTCATTGTTCGTATGCATGATTGACACCAGAATCGTATCCGGTCTGATCGCACGTTCCAGATCCTGCAGTGATATCCTTCCCTCATGGTCTACCGGCAGATATGTCACCTGAAATCCCTGGTTTTCCAGATATACCATCGGCTGTAGTATCGCCGGATGTTCGATTCTTGTTGTAATCAGATGTCTTCCTCTTCTGTGGTTCGCCATCGCCGTGCCGATCAACGCAATGTTGTCAGACTCCGTGCCGCCGGAAGTAAACAGAATCTCTTTCTCGCTTACTTTCAACAGATTTGCCAGTGTCTCTGCTGCATATCTCAAGTACTGTTCCGCTTCTAATCCTTTGTTATGCATGCTGGAGGGATTTCCGTAATCCTCACACATGATCTTATGCATCAACTGTGCGACGTCATCGTAGCATCTGGTCGTTGCAGAATTGTCTAAATACACTTCCATGATCGTCATTCCTTTCATAACACTTCCTTAGCTTATGTCGCTTGCTCTTCTCCTGCGCCTTGTCTATACTCGCAATTTCGTGCTGCGCCTACTAATAAGATATGTGTCTAAGATTCTAATTGATACATCAGCCATGACAGTACAGTCAATCCCGCCGTCTCCGTCCGCAGAATACGCCTGCCCAGCGTGACCGGCTCTATGCCGGCCTCCACTGCCGCCTGTACCTCGCTCTCCTCGAATCCACCCTCCGGGCCTATGAACACTGCAATACTGCTGCCGGATTCAACCGCCTCAATCAAGGACTTCGTGTGCGTCATGTCCTCCGCCAATTCGTAAGGAATCAGACGCACGTCCATGTTTTTCGCGTATTCGACTGCCTCTCCCATGCGCATAACCGCGTGTACGGCAGGAATCACATCCCGTTTACTCTGCTTTGCCGCCGCTTCCGCAATTCCCTGCCATCTGCTGACCTTAGCTGCCGCTTTCTTATCATCCAGCTTTACGACACAGCGCTTCGCCGCTACGGGAATTACCTCATGAACTCCCAGTTCCACCGCCTTCTGAATGATCAGTTCCATCTTATCCGCTTTCGGCAGTCCCTGAAAAAGATATATTTTAGACGGCAGTTCTACGCCGTCCTCCTTAATAAAACGAAGTGTACAGATCACTTCGTCCTCGCTATACTCCTCTATTCCGCAGCGGTATTCTCTACTGTCTATACCATTGCTGACTGCAATCTCCTCACCAATCTTCATGCGCAGTACATTCCTGATATGGTTGACATCCCTGCCCGTTATCACGATCCGCCTGCCCTGTATCTGTGACGGTTCTACAAAAAATCGATACATTGATCCGTATCCGTGCCTTTCCGAGAGCCTATCGGTACCGCCCTCTGTATTCGCTTATCGGCTGCCATCCGGCAGAATACCGGACTTCTTACACACTCTGTGTCTGACCGCCTTTCTTACGCCGCCTGCGTTCGAGCCGCCATTCGACGAATCGCAGCAGCAGAAGCAGAAACACCATCCCCAGCACAATACCTATGCTGTCTATGAGCACATCGCTGACTCTGCCTGCCCGTCCTTTTACAAAGAGTTGATGAAATTCGTCGCTGCAGGCGTACAGAATCGCCAGTCCGGCCGCAACACAGGCTCTGCGCAGACGTGTAAGCTGCCGTCCGCACAGCCAGCCGTACAGCAGCCAGCCCAATATCGCAAATTCCGCCATATGCGCACACTTTCTTACAAAGCCCTCAATGGCTCTTGCGATCGTCCTGATCTGCTCCTCATCTATATGCAGATGAAACAGCAGCCCGGTCGTACTGACCATGCGGTAACTGAAACCTTCACTGACCGCACCGGATTCTTCTTTTGTCTGGGCGGAAAAAGAAAAGATCACACACATCCATATGATTGCCAGAATGCCTGCAATACTGCTCCACTTTACCGCCTTGTCTCGTCTCTTTGTCTCACTCATGATCGTGTCCGGATTATCCCTTGCCTTATCTCATGGACATAGAAGTTCCCTGTCCTTCCATGTATTCCTCTGACTCCCGTAATTTTGCTATGCCAAATCTCAAACCTCTGCCTTGCCTCGCAGGCATAACCTGCCATGCACCGGCGGGCATGCCTTCCATCACTGGTTCCGGCGCGCCGTAATCGATACCCACTCACCCTGATAAGTCACCTCAAGGATCTCCAGGCCCGCAGCCTCTACAGCCTCTCTGACCGTCTGTTCTTTCGCATCAATAATACCGGATGTAATATAGATACCGCCCTTTTTCATCTGTCTGACAATCACCGGCGTAAGCGGCACCAGCACGTCCGCTAGAATATTAGCCACGACGATGTCATAACGTTCATAGCCTGCCCGGTCCTGCACTTCCTTATCTGTAATGATATTACCGATCATCATCTCAAAAGACTCCGCCGCAATCCCGTTAGCTTCCATATTCTGTGCGACTGCCTCTACCGCACATGGATCCAGGTCCGTGCCCACTGCATGTTGCGCCCCGTACATAAGGGCAAGAATCGCCAGGATCCCGCTGCCTGTCCCTACATCCAGAAGTTCTGTCTCCGACGTCAGATATTTCCTGATCTGACGAATGCACAACTGTGTCGTCTCGTGCATGCCGGTGCCGAAAGCCGTACCCGGGTCAATATGCAGTATCTTCTTGTCACGATCCTCTTCCTTAACCGCTTCCCATGACGGAATGACCAGAAGATCGTCTATGTAGAACTGATGGAAATACTGTTTCCAGTTATTAATCCAGTCAATATCCTCCGTCTCCGTCACGGTGATGCTGCCCTCACCGATCTCCATAAAGTCCCGCAGTTCCTCCAGTTCCTGCCGGATCTGCGCCTCTACAGTCTCACTGTCAGTGGGCATACCGTTTACTTCCAGACCGCCGTCCTCCCTCTGCTCCACAAAGAAACTCAGATAAGCAATACCGTCATCCTCCGGTCCGTCCGGCAGAATATCCACGAACATCTGCTCTTTCTCAAGCGCCGTGAGCGGTATCTTATCTTCAATCTGCGCACCCTCCAGACCGATGTCATAGAGGGTGCTGATTATGATGTCTTCCGCATCTGTTATTGTTTTAATTCTGAACTTCGTCCATTTCATATTAATCTCCATTCCGGAGCGTTTGCGCGACAAGCGGCATGACTTTGCTAACGCAAAGCCGCAAATATCAACTTTGCAAACTTTGTTTACAAAGTTTTGCCATACAAACAAATTTGTGGCGCTCCGGCACAAATTTGCGTCTGAACTTGTTCAGACAGTGAAACAGTCAACCCGTCTGCACAGCTATGAGAAGCGGTGTCTCAACCGTCCTTCTGCCCTGCACCTGTAACCGACGGCACATCCGGCGTAATCAGACTGTCATCATCCGCACCGTACTGTACACACTCACCGTACTCCTGCCAGATATTACAAATCCACGTCTTACCCTGGTTAAAAATGATCTCCTCACCGTCTTCATCATAATACTTCGCCGGCGTAAAATCTCCGTCATAGCGCATCCATTTGCCCTGAATCGCCTTGCCGTTTGTAAAGACGATCGCATCGCCCTCACCATGCACGCCGAATGCAAGATAGTCATGATCATCCCTGACTTCCCCGTGGCAATACTGGAATACCACATTGCTGACAGCAAGCTGCTCATTGTTAAGCTCGTCAATCTGCTTACCCCCGTCCTGATAACGGTAGTAGAGCTGATCGTCTTCATGATACTCAAAATACGGATTATACGCACCATAACCGCCGGAATTATTTCCCGTCCTGCCGCCCGGATAGATGATACAGGCATCCTCATTCTCCGCATAATCCGCCCGTACATCATCCGCCGCAAACAAAAACGGCGGCACATAATCAGCGTCATAGTTCCAGTCGTATCCGAGGCGGTCTACTGCCTTAAACAGTCCGTCTATCATGAGATAGCCCGTAAATTCCTTGGCATATCCCGGACGCTTGACTCTGCTGAAAGCCTCATCCGCCGCATTGTGAATGCCCGGCACTCCGGCGCTGACATTGTAGTAGTTCGGTCTGTTGATCAGCTCCTCCACATACGGTCTCGCCAGACCCCAGTTACAATAGATCGCTTCATATCCCATGGCTACATACACGAAGTAATCCCGGCTGCTCCTTACAGGTCCAATCCGTTCCAGATCGTCAAAATCTTCAAATACCGCCATCAGTCTCGTAATGCGCCCTTCTACCGGCGCTTCATATATGATATCAGCCTGCGACAATCCGTATTGCGGCATCGCCGGTCTGTTATTCGGTATCATGACCGCGATCGGTCTTCTGTCTGCCTGCTCGGTGCTTGTCCACTGACCGGTCAGATAACTTTGCATCTTACCGTTAATCACGGTCCGCTCCTCAATCACGGGGTAAGCTGTCGTTGATTCCGGTTCCTCCACGATCTCCGGTTCCGGTTCTTCCTCCGGCTCCGGCTCTGTCTCCTCCACTGCTTCCGGTTCCGGCAGCGGCACAGGTTCTTCCTTCTTGCCGCAGCCGTTTAAACAGGCCGACACGCATAAAACTGTTACAATTATTAAGGCTATTTTCTTATGAACCATCTTTCCCCCTTTTCCACGTCATACGTTCTTTTGTTATTTACTTTTACTGCTGCCCACAAATTAGTATGCGGCTGATAAACATTTTTATTATAACCGAAAATTGGAAAGGTGTATACAATAACTTCTCACTTGTAAGCCTGCCGCGAGCGCTTTATCTACAAACAGGAGGGCATCCCTCCAGCCATAGTCCATGACTGTCAGAATGCCCTCTCACTTCGTTAATTTGCAACCAATCTTATCTTTGCCTGTTTTCCGCCGCCGTCCATGGCCTTCACGGTTATGTTAGCTGCACCCTTCTTGTATACTGTTACTTTCAAATATCCAGCATCTACATAAGAGTTTCCGTTCTCATCCTGCATTGGTTCATATGTCGCAGATGCAACCGCCGGGTTAGAAGACGATACGGTAAATCCGCCCTGATACAGATCCTTAGACTCTACGCCGAACGAATAAACCTTGCCTTCCTCATTCACGGCAACCTTGAAGGACATATTATTCACCACTCCGGTATGAGGAATCCCCCATGAATCTGTATATGACCCCAGGATATCCAGTTCTGTCGCCGCATTTCCGACAGATATCATATACGTTCCGGACACACCGCTGCCGTCTTTCGCCGTCGCTTTAACGAAATACTTCACAGGATAGCCGTTGGCGTCAAGCTGTGCGGTCTTGGCTGCTTTCACTTTGCCGTTCGCGGCAATACTGATGCCCAGAGAATTTTCAAGTTCCTTTGTAAGCTTATCGCCCATCACATATCTGTTGCCGCTGACTGCTGCTGCATACAACTCCCATGTAACATTCTTGTTGGAAATAACGCCGTGCTCGCTGCTCACTGCTGCTTTCAATTGCAAAGTTTTGCCCTGTGCCACGCAGTTGTTGCTGCCTGCTGCAGGTGCAATCGTAATCGCAGAAACCGGATTTACCACCGTAACCGCACAGGTTGCTTTCTTATTCGATCCGTCTGAAGACGTAATTACAATATTTGCTTTGCCGGCTGATCTACCGGTAGCTTTGATTTGCAATGTAATGTAACCGCCTGCCTGGCCGCTGTCTGTTACGCTTACGACACCTGGATTATTGTTGCTCACTGTGTATGCATTCAAATCGGCGTCCGTGCCGTTCTGCATATCGACCTTTACCTTGACGGTTGCCGTAGTCTTATTCGTATACGCCGTAGCCGTACGATACAGTGTTACTTTGGAATCGCTTGTCGGTTCAAAAGACAATTTACTGATCATGGCTTTGGTCACTTTGAAAGTCGTTTCGCCTGCCGCCGGCGTGCCGAGTTCTTCTTTATCCGTGGAGATGGCTTTGACCGTATACTCGCCTGCCTGTGCATTCTTGGTTGCCGTTACTTTACCGGTAGCGCTTATGCTCACGCCTACCTGGTCTGCAAATGTCTTATCTGTCTTCTTATCTACTATTTTGCCGTCTTTATAAAGTTCCCATGTCACCTTCTTGTTAGTGGCACTTGCCGGTTTAATCTCCGCCTTGAATGCTCCGCTTTTGGTAGCTGCTATCGTAGCCGGACCGGTCACTTTTATGGATGATGCACGCTCCGTAATTACAACCGTGCAAGTTGCCTTCTTGCCGCTGGAATCGTTCGCCAATGCCGTAATGGTCACTTTGCCGGATTTCACTGGCTTCACAACACCCGCACCGCTTACTTTCGCAATTGTATTATTGCTACTGGTCCATATGAAATCAGCCGCCGTAATCGCGGTTCCTTCAGTCACCGGTTCCGCCTCAAGATTTGCCGACAGATCATATGATTTCTGATTCGGCAATACCAGAGAGAGCGTCTTAGGGGTGAGATTGAACTTAGCGCTCTTGACAAGAAGACCGTTAATCACTTCAATTCGATAAGGAGCTGACTGCACACCGCCTTTATCTTTTGCTGTCACGACTACGTCATATTTACCCGCTGTCGCCTTATTGGTCGTTGTCACCTTACCATTAGCGGCAATCTTAATACCCAGTTCAGTCGACAATGCAGGCGTGATTACGGTTCCGTCTTCCTTACGAAGTTCCCATGTTACTCCCTTGTTTGTCGCATATGCCGGAAGTACCGTCGCAGAAAGCTGAATACTCTTTTGAGGTACCACCTTCTGGACACCCGAAATTGTGATGCTCGTTACATAAGGCTTCATCGTATAGGATGCCGATTTTATAGCACCGGAAACACCGCTCTCATTGACTGCAATCGCTTTAACGGTTGCTTTCGCGCGATCATTGATTGCGAATGTGCCTGTATACTTCCTTGTATCGGTCTTTGCATCTGCCTGTCCGTTCTTATAGACCGGATTCTTGCCGTTTATTGTATAATATATGCTCATGCCGCTTTGTGCGGTAATCGTTACCCTGACATTCTGCGCCTCAGATTCGTTATCTGGTGTGATCACAATATCAGGCGCCATCGGTTTTGCAGAAGCGGTGCTCAGTTTAAACACCTTCGTCAGGCTCGTGATGCCCGCGCCCATGCCGGATCCTGCCTTAACAGCGTTCTGTTTCATCAATTTTTCCAGAGCATCTACTCTCCCCGGTCCGCTCTTAGCCTTCAGTTCTGCATCGCCGGACAGGATTACCGCCGCTTCACCCGCCGCCACAGGACATGCCATGGAAGTACCTCCCATAGAAACATACCCGCTTGCGTTGCCCGCATCCGTTGACCAGATGGATACGCCGGGAGCACTCAGATCTACCATATTATTGTAGTTAGAGAAACTTGCCCTTGCATTTGTCTTATCCGTAGCTGCCACACTGATGACGTGATCGTAACTGGCCGGATAACTGTAATTCTGTCCACCGTCATTACTTGCTGCCGCAAAAATTGCCACGCCGGCATTATAAGCCTCATTTACCACGATCTGCTCATTGCCGATTTTACCAATACCGCCGATACTCATATTGATAATATCTGCATTTGCATCCACCGCTGCTCTGATGCCTTTCATAACATCAGAACTATATATATTTCCCAGATTACCGCTTAACAATGTAACTTCCGGAGCAATACCGGACCCAAGCTGACCGTTTGCCCTTGCTCCGATGATACCTGCTACATGAGTACCATGTCCGTGATTATCAGTCGTACCAGCGCCATAGATGCTGTTTACTGCCGGCAGATCATTATGCGCTGCCACACCGCTGTCTAAGACGGCAACCGTAACACCCTGTCCTTTATGACCCGCTGCCCATGCATACGGAGATCCGACTACCAGATGCTGATACTGATAAAAATCACTTTCAGGCTGTAAATAGGGGTCTTCGCCATCCAGTACACTCAGATAGGAGGCCTCCTCATCAGACACTTCCGCCCCGTCCGCATCATACTCCGTTATTTCAACCTCTATACCATCGTCCCCGGTCGCCACGGCATCTTCCGTTACGGGCACTTCCTCCTGCAAATAACGGCGATAGTTCGGCCATACCGCCGGCATATTTAACTCCATATCCGCAGCGACTCTGACAGCTTTCTCCACGGAATCCGCATCGTTGAGCTTCAATGTCAGAATACCATATGCGAAATCCGTAATCTGCGCATTATACGCCTCGGCTATCATTTCAGCCTCTTCCTGTGATTCCGCAAAAGTAACGACCTCGCCTTCCACGTAATCTGCACCTTCCTGACCTTCAACTCCGTCGCTGCAATCCGAAAGGCTCTGTTTGCCTTCCATCTGTTCCGGTGTAAGCTTGTATGTACTCGGCATTCCGGAGAAGCCTTCCAGTTTTGCTTCCGCTTCGTCCTCCGGAAGTTCTTCCTCTTCCGGTACTTCCTCTTCCTCAGTATCCTCTTCTTCCTCTGCCGGATCTTCTGTATCTGCAGGCTCCTCTGTATCTACAGGATCTTCTGTGTCCGGTGCCTCTTCCTCACCGTCCCCCTCATTCTCCTGCTCATCGCCTTCTTCACCCTCTGCCGGGTTTTCGGAAGCATCGTCCTTATTATCCGTATCTTCGGAAGAAGAACCTTCATCCTCTTCCTCTCCGGTTACATCACCATTCTCATTCGCAGAATCATTATTATCCTGCTCCGCACCGTCTGCGGCGCCGCTGTCGGGTTTCTGTTCCGTTCCTTCTGTCTCCTCGACAGGAATCTCGTTTGTACTGCTTTCTTCTTCCTGTTCCGGTTCCGTCGCCTGTGATGCCTGAGGAAGTTCCTCAGCATAAACCGTACTTACTGTCCCGACCGGTTCTGCTATAAGCAGTGCCGATAATAACAGCGGCAGGACAGCTTTACCTCTTTTCCACTTCTTTCTCTGCATCTCTTCTCCACCTTCCAATTTCCTTGTTTTCATGTTTACTGTGTCTGTGATTCATCCGCCAGTTTTCTGGTCAAATTAACTGATAATTCATGGTAACCATTTTCCTGCCCCCGGGTAATCACGTCATACGGGTTCTCCTCGGTATGATACACTGCCACCCCACTCTCATATGAGACTAAAGTAATACCGTACTGCTCTGCAACCTCATCCGCTTCTTCCTGCGTATCAACGAGGGCGGTAAGCGAACCGCCTGACGTCTGCTGAGTCTGCTGCTCGCTCTCATTCATTTCCAGCACAGGCATAAAGGGAAGTGCCGGTCCAATTCCAAAACGTACAAACATCACGTACCATCCTATCAGCACCAGCGCAATGACCGCTATGACTACTATTACAACCGTCAGCATTTTCTTTTTCATTGAATCCCCCTTCCCATACAAATGATGATTCCAGTTGTACTTACCTATCATAGCATATCCGCCCCTTAAATAATAGTCCTACAACAACAGCTCTGAAAGGTAAATCCATTTATCACCTCTCCAAGTTGCCTAAATTATAAAATGTGGATTTCTGCTCGCTTCTTTCTGAATTTCCTTTAAGTTATCCACATTGTATCTGTATAGTTTCCCTTTATGATTGCTGCTTTTCGATAAACTCTCCCCTTCGTCCCTTCCGGCCGTCACCTTCTTTCGATATCTTTAATCTTATGTATTTTTTCTTATCTGCATCCGGGCAAATTCCAGATCCTCTGTTTCCAGTTCCTGCTTCCGCAAACTCTCCAGCAACTCTTCCGATATCTTCTTTATGGTATATTTTAATTCCCTGATCCCTTTATCCCCATTTTCATACATCTGC